>NZ_JAVDWV010000004.1:0-271061 GCF_031457465.1 Sphingobium xenophagum | reverse complement strand
AGCGAATGTTCGGCAAGTTGAAGCAACAACGCCGCATCGCCACCCGCTATGACAAAACCGTCCTGTCGTTCGAAAGCTTCCTCAACCTCGCCGCTACACGGCTGTGGCTGAAGTCTTTTGTCAATGCGGCCTAGATGCGGACCGTCCGGTTCCAGCAGGTCGCGACCAGAGCACGAACCCGCTCCGCGGGAGGGTCGCTTGGGGTGACGTAGCGTAGTATTGTTCAGGCTTTGTGAGCGGCGATGTCGCCTTGCGACCGTGGAGTTCCTTCAACGGAAAGGAACTCACCATGGATGCCATCACTTCCCCGATACGCCACGGCTGATCGACGAGCCTGTTTCAGGTTTCGCAGCAAAGGTAGATGATGTTGTCGTGGGACGTGAAGATCCGGTTGGACAGCCAGTTATCGCGCATGAACTGCCAGATGTTCTCGACCGGGTTGAGCTCCGGGCATTTCGGCGGCAGGGGAACGATGCTGATGTTCTTGGGCACTTCCAGCTTTCCGGTCACGTGCCACCCGGCTTGATCCATCAGCAGTACGCAGTGGGCGCCGAGTTCGATGGCGAGCGATATCTCCGCCAGGTGCAGCGACATGGTCTGGGTGTTGCAGAACGGGAGGACCAGGCCAGCCCCCTTACCACGTTCGGGGCAGATGGTGCCGAAGATGTAGGCCGATTTCGTCCTCTGATCCTTGGGCGCCGACGGCCGGGTGCCGCGCTTAGCCCAGCGGCGGGTGATCTTGTTTTTCTGGCCGATACGGGCCTCGTCCTGGAACCATACCTCTATGGGCGTGCCGTCAGTTTGACATAGCCCAGCTTTTCAACTCTCGCCCTACGGTCGTTTCCGTCAGGGACACGCCAAACTCGTCATGAAGCCACCGCGCCAGGTCCATCAGCCGCCAGCGGACAACCCCGTGAATCGCTGGGATCGGGCCGCTTTCAACGACCTCTGCAAGAGCCTGGCGCTGGGCATCGTTCAACAACGGGGGCTTGCCCGGCGCCTTCCCGTCGAGGAGACCGTCTGGACCTTGGGCATTGAACCGCACCACCCAGTCGCGCACGATCTGCAACGTCACTCCGCCGATGCGCGCGGCATCGCTGCGGCTTGCGCCATCATAAATTTCCGCCAATGCCAGCAACCGTCGTCCCTGGTTCGCGCTCCTTGTCGCACGAGCCATGCGTGTCGAGCCCACTGCATCAAAGTCGTCCCGCAATCCAATCGCTGCACCCATCGTCATGCCCTCCAACAGGAAGCCATAGATTCAGAAATTCAGCGCCTTGGGAATCCCACTCGTGAGTCAGCATCAATGGAGGTTGGTATAAGTGCTGCTGCTGCCCGACCAGGTCGATAATTTCTGGACCACCATGGGCGTCGATTATGAAGGCAAGCCCTTCAAGTCGGTGACGCAGGGCGGCGCGGACCTGGGCCTCATTCCGCTGGTCGAAGGCGCGGACAAGCCGACCGAGCCGGAAAATGCAGCCGTCGCCGACTTCCTCGCCTTCGCCAAGACGACCCTCGCTGATGCCGTATCCGATGTGCGCGCGTCGGACCGGCTGACGATCAGCGCTGTATGCCTGGTCGCGCCCGAAAGCGGTATGGACCGGCAATTGGAAAAGCTGCTCGCCAGCGCAGGCCAGCTCCCGACGGCGGCGCTCCCCGTGCTGGAGATTAATCCGCGTCATGCCCTGATCCAGAAACTGGCGTCGAGCGACGATGCGGATGGTCTCAAGTCCGACCTCGCCCATTTGCTGCTCGACCAGGCCCGCATCGCCGATGGTGAACAGCCCACCGACGCGCGCGCCTTTTCGGATCGGCTTGACCGATTGATGAGCCGGGCGGTCGGCTGAAAAACGGCATTGGCCCGTCATCCATGCGATGACGGGCCATCCTCCGTGGGTTAGGGTGGCGATCATGGTCAGCACATCGCCCTACCGCCGGATCGGCATCATCGGCACCGGCCGCGTCGCGTCCGCGATCGGCCATGCGCTCGCCGCCCATTCCAACGACTCGCTCGTCATCTGGGGCCGCAACCCTAAGAAATGCGCCGAGGCTGTCGCCGTCATCGGACGGGCACAGACGGCCGGAGATATGGCCCAGATCGCGCGCGACTGCGATCTCATCATGCTCACCGTCGCGGACGACGCACTGCCGCACATCGTCGCCTCTCTGGCACAGGCCGAAGCCACCGACCAGCCACGCTTCATCTTCCACGTCAGCGGGCGAAGCGGCGCGGCCATATTGGACCCACTGCGCAGCGCCACGTCGATGACGGCGGCGATCCATCCCGCCATGACCTTCACCGGCAAGCCGACGAGTGAAGTCCAACATATGATCAAAGCCCGCTTCGCCGTCACCGGATCGACTGAGCAAGCCAACGCGGCAGCCCAAAAGCTCGTGACTTTGCTGGGCGGCATCATGGTGCCGATCGAAGAAGCACAGCGCGCGCTATATCATGCCGCTTTATGCCACGGCGCCAACCATCTGGTCACGCTGATCGCAGGCGCCTGCCAGGCACTCGCCACCGCCGGCGTCGCCGAACCCTTAGCGCTTCTCGCCCCCCTAGTGCGCGCCGCGCTGGACGTCAGTCTCGATCACGGCATGGCAGGCCTCTCCGGCCCGCTGCTGCGCGGCGACGACGAAACGATCGCCAAACATCTCGCAGCGCTTAGCCAACAATGCCCGACACTCCTGCCGCCCTATAAGGCAATGGCGCTGACAACCCTGGACGAACTGGACAGGCACAATGGCGCGCCACGATCTACCGTCGCTTGCCGAACGCTTCTGGAAGCGGACTGATATCAATTGCATTGATCACGACCCACATGCCGATTTGCGTCGTGCGATTGTCAAGATGCGCCACGATTGACCGATCAGCCTGTTCCAAGCTTTGCAGCAGAGGTCGAAGATTTTGGCGTGGATGTGAACCAACGGGCGGCGTAGCCAACATCCGGTTGGATAGCCGGTCATCGCTTACGAACTGTCAGATGTTTTCTACCGAGTTAAGCTTGGGCACACGATCCCGCCCGATAAATTACGCTTGTTTTTATTGATCTCCAAACAAATCTCACCTGCAGCCCGGAAACTTGCTTCCAGCGCATGTGAACATGGTTTCTTTGAAAATGAAGATATGATAAGCCCAAAAACAGCTATTATCCTCTGGCGCTCTTGTCGCACGGCCATGCCGCGCACCCAGCAAAAACCACGAGAGAAAGCCCGCATTGGACCTGCTGAGTACGACATTTGCATCGACCAGACTGGAAGCTCCCTGCTGGCCAAGCTCGATCTGACCTAGCCGTGGTCAATTGATTTCATGCATGGCTCAGGCTCCCCCGCCTATTACATCGTCGAAGGTGACGCTTGGATCGAGGCAGTGGGGAGCCAGGTTCGCCTGACGGCGGGCGATCTTGTCATGTTTCGGCGCTGGGACGCACATATTCTTTCCTCCTCGCCCAAGGAACCATGCAAAACAATCATGAAGGTGGTTGCGCACACCGGCGTCACGCCATGGATGCCGCGGGATCTGCTGGAGCGGCCAACCGAACTGAGTTGGGGCGGGGCCGGCCGGCCGACACGCATCCTTAGCATGTGTTTTCGGTTGGAGCAGCCAGAGCGCAGCCCGCTTCTGCTTGGGCTTCCAGCCATGATTCATATCCGCGCCGACGATGCTCGGATGCAGCGCTGGCTCCAACCGGTGCTCGAATTCATCCGTGAGGAAACGCAGGCTCAACAGGCCGGCTATGCCATGGTATCCAGTCGGTTGGCCGATCTCTTGTTCATGCAGATCATCCGCGCCCAGCTGCTCTCGCGCCCAGATGAAGTCACAGGTTGGCTGAAGGGTCTTTCCGATCCTGCTATCGGGCGTACGCTGGCTGCAATTGGAGAAGACCCTGGACGGCGCTGGCGGGTGGACGATCTTGCAAAAGTGGCCGGCGTTTCGCGGTCCAACTTTGCCAAGCTCTTTTCCGCCAAGATGGGCGTATCCCCTCTGGAGCACCTTACGCGCCACCGCATGCAGATTGCCGCGGAACGGCTGTCACAAGGTGCAATGGTCAAGACGCTCGCCGGAGAGTTAGGCTATGCCACGAGCTATGCTTTCGCAAAGGCCTTCAAGCGACAGCACGGCCAAAGCCCCGGCCACTTTGGACGCCAGCGGCGCTAAATAGCCGCCGCACAACTCTCAAGTCAAACCGCATTGCCAACTTTGCTTTCCTCACTGGCCAATGGTCCCGGATGATGTCGATCAAGGCGGCCGGATCCATGGCGAAGGTATCGACTGGCTTTCCTGAAGCCTTGCTGATCACCACGCAGATATCCTGAACGGAGAGCGGCCCGTCTTCCCATTGGCGGCGCTGACGAGGATTTTCATTGGTTTCGTATTCTTACAGGTCGATCACCAGTGCCGCGCTTTTCGCGCGTGAGCAGCAGGGAGTGAATTGATTGTTGGCGGCATGTTCAGCATCGGTCAAAAACAGATCGCGGTGGTCTGGTTCACCTTCAATGACGCGCGTGAGGCAAGCCCCGCAGATACCTTGTTCGCAGGAAAGTGGAATTACAATGCCCGACGCCTCCAGAGCTTGCGCGGCGCTCATGTGTGCGGGCACATGGATGGTCTGGCCGTTGCTCGCCAGTTTCAGCATAAAGGCGCCATTGGCGGTGTCAGTACTAGCCCCGGTTGCAAAATATTCGCGGTGGACTTGTGTCGGCGGCCAGCCGGCAAGGTGCGCCGTGTTGAGAACATGATCGATGAAGCCAGCCGGTCCGCAAATATAGAGATGTGCGCCAGGCTGCGGCTCTACCAGAATTTGCGCTGTGGAAAATCGCTGGTCTTCCGGCCCATCGTCATAATGGAAGTGAACGCTGTCGGCAAAGTGGGCTTGGGCGATGCGTGTTCGGAAGGCGGTACGGTCCGCGCTGCGCGTACAATAATGCATCACGAAGGAATCGCCTGCCAGCGCCAGTGTTTCGGCCATGCACAGCAAAGGCGTAATTCCGATGCCGCCGGCCAGCAGGATCGAGTGTGTGGCCCCTGGCGCTACTGGAAAGTGGTTGCGCGGGGAGGACGCGCGTACCATCTGCCCCACCGTCAGCGCATGAGCCGCCACGGAGCCGCCGCGCGAAGCCGGATCGCGCAGGATTGCGATCTCATAGCCATCCCGCCCGGCGGCGCTGCACAGCGAATATTGCCGTACCAAGCCACCCGGTAGTTCAAGATCGATATGCGCACCGGCCGCAAAGGACGGCAGTTCCCGCCCTTGCGCATCCACTAGCCTCAGGCTGATAATATCCAAGGCTTCCTCGCGCCTTGCGGCAACGCGCAGTTCCAGCCAGTCGCCCGTCATTCCGCCACCGCCGCTTCGGCATCGAGCTTGGCCTGGATGATGCGGCGGACGCGCATTGCGGCCACATCGCTTTTGGCGAGCAATTCCGGCCCCTGAGCGGGGAAACGGTGTAGCCTCTCTTCAATTTCGCCTGCGGCCACCACATCCTGCATGCGCACATTGCGGTCCATTTGTTTGAGCGCGGCGCTGAAATCATCATCTCTCAGTCGATAATTGCGCGAGAATGATGAGAAGTAATGCGTACTGCTCGCAGTCTCCGGCGTCAGCGCATGATAGAAACGGACCTCACCAAAGATGGCCGGGTCAACGCTATCCTTGCCGTCGATCTTCAGAATATTGCCGGAATTGGTGCGGATATAGGCAGGGGAATAATAATAGGTCTGGATTTCGGTGGCATGAAGGCCATCAAAGCGGTTCTGTGATCCAAACAGCAGATCGTAAAAGCCCGAAACCCAGGGGGTTTCCATAACGCGGCTTGCCCTTAGGCAATGTCCCTCATCCTCGACCGCCAGCGGCACCGAGAGAAACCCGGTGCCGTCTTATCAGTACGCCATGCAAAAAGGCGACGTGGGTGAGGTCCATCAGATTTTCTACCATAAGTTGCGCCCGGCCTGCAGTTGGCAGCAAATCGACATGATCGACCCGCCATTCCGGCGCGCTCACGCCTAATTCTTCGATGGGAGGCAGCAAGGCAGGATCAGCCTTTTGAGCATCGCCCGGCCATATCCAAAGCCACGGGCCATGCTCCACCAGCGGGTAGGTCTTCTGACGAAAGCGTGCAGGTGGGGTGCCTTGCGAAGGAATGCGCGAGCAGGCACCGGTGCGGCCATCGAATTCAAAACCGTGATAGGCGCATTGGATCGCATGGCCAATCACCTTACCCTGGGCCAGAGGATAGTATCGGTGCGGGCAAATGCCCCACATGGCTGCAGGCAGCCCATCCTCCATCCGGAATAACGCAACAGGCTCATCCATAATGACGCGCTCGATAGGGCCGGCATCAAGCTCATCGGCAAAGGCGGCAACATACCAGCAGTTGCGTAAAAAGCTCTTTTCTCCCGAAAAAGGATACATGTCTCTCTCCTTGCCTGTGTAACCCATGCTGCAGCCATTGGTCGGGGGCGGGCACCATCATTGCGCTGCAGAATGGCAAATCACCGGACATGGGAAAAGGATGTTGCCGTCCGAATTGATACTCCTATCGTCTTGCATGAGTGAGCGACGCAGCTGCGCCGTTGGGTGGTTGGATGGCAAGTCCCATAGCTAGAAGTCGGTCCGGGGCGGCCACTCCCCGGCCCGTGCAGCGGCTCCGGATTAGTTGGCAGAAGAGCATCCCACGTCAAAGCTCGACAAATCCCTGGCGAGTGCGGTTGCGCCTGTGAAGTTCATTCTCACACCACCACGCAAAGCAGGCTCGGCATTGCGCAACGGCCCTGGCGAGATCGCGTAATGCGTAAGCACAAGTTCGCCGACCTTGGCGTCAGCGGCAAGCTGTCCTGCCGCTTCCGGGGTGAGATGGTGCTTCTCGAAATGCGCCTTCATGCCCGCAATCATCGACGGCTGGATGAAAGAATTGGCACGCATGGAATCCAGGATCTGCTGAACGAGGATCACCTCGCTGACAAGAATGTCGCTGCCCTTTGCCAGTTGTACCACTGCCGCACTCGGGCCCGTGTCACCGGTGTAGGTGATGCTGCGCTTGTCCAGAGTGAAGCGATAGCTGAGCGAGGCGGATGGACGACCATCTGCCAGCGCGGGCGTTTCGCTAAAGTGGCTGTTTTCGGCAGCGCGAACGGTCAGTTCACCCATTGTCATGGTGCTGCCTCCAACGAGTTCGAACACCTCCACACCGTCGGCGGGCGGAATACTCTTCTGGCCAAGGCCGTAGCCAACCACGGCCGATGCAGTCATGGAGGAAAGGATGCCGTCTACCATGGTCTTGGTTCCAGGCGGTCCGTAGATACGAAGCACGCCAGGTGAGTTGGTTGCCCAGCGCAAGCCGATAACGCCAGCTAGGCCGGCCGTATGATCTTGGTGATGATGGCTCAGGAACACAGCATCAATTGCGGCAACATTCCCGCCAAGCCGGGCAAATTGATCTGCGGCCCCGTCGCCAGCATCGACCATGATGATTTGCTTTCCCGCTTCAAGCAGGTTTGCCGGTTCGGACCGTTCGGGGGTCGGTACAGGTCCGCCAGCGGTTCCCAAGGTCGTCCAGCGAAAGTCAGGACAAATATTCTGCTGGGCTATCGCCGACACAGGGCTCAAAAACAGACCTGCGGCGCACGCTGCGAAAAGTGAGTTTGTCTTCATCTTAAGCGCTCTCTTCCATGTGCTCTAAGTGTTGGCTTCGGCGTTTAGCATCTTCTTCAAGAAGAAGGTTCAGCTCTTGAGAGCTTGGCTGATCAACGTCGCTATGTCCCCGTCGTGGCGGAACCCCAGGCCGTCTGCGAGCGGGGTTGCCAGCATGGGTTGGCGGGCAAATTGACGATCCAGATCCTCGTTCGGGCTGAATGTCACTGTGGCCCTACTTTCGGGAAAGTGCCGCGCTAGACCGGTGATGAGATCGCTGAAACAGACCCACTGCGCCGGCAGCGTGAAGGCCCGCTGCTTGCCTAGCAGGTCCGCAGGCACCCGTCCGGCGTGGAGGAAAGCGTCGACGCAGGCCTCGGTAGAGATCAACCAAGTGGTCCCTTGGGGTGACACCGGCAATTCGATTGCCCGGCTGGCGGCATAGTCATGGAACAGGCTGTTGATGAATGCCGATTTCAGCTTCTGGTCGGCGTCCCGGCGGGCGACGATGCCGGGAAGACGGAGTGCCATTCCGTCGATCCAGCCCCGCGCGCTCATCTGTTCGATGGCGATTTCTACCATGCGCTTGTGGGCGCCATAGACCATCGCTGGATAGGGGATCGTGTGATCATCGACGGGATCGGTCTGGCCGAGGCCGAACACGGCTATCGAACTGGCAAATACTACACGCGGCCGGTTGCCCGCGAGACGCAGTCGATCGAGCATATCAAGCGTGGCATCGACGTTCACTCTGCGTGCCAGCGCGGGATTCGCTTCGGCCGCGCCACCAAGAATGCCGCCGAGGTGAAACACAAGGTCTGCGGGAGTATCGAACACACGGTCCAGTACCGCCGCATCAGCCAGATCGCCGACGATAATTCTGGTTCGGTCGTCGGCTTCGAAAGGAGGCGGCAGAATGTCAATCAGCGTCAGGTTGCAATCGGCATAGTCGGGAGACGCGAGCAGGGCGCAAGTCAATTTTCTGCCTATAAAGCCGCTGGCACCGGTTACGATAACGTTGCGTCGAGTGCCGTTGGGCATGTCCTCACCCCTGTTGGCGCGATGTTGCGACCTTGCAGGCTACTTCGGGGATGGTAGTGGAACTGTCAAAGCCATGGTGCTGGTTGTACCTATCGGTATCGCCAATAGGTGCCCCATTAAGACCAGGGGCATTATAATGTCGATCTTGCAGGCGGATTTCGCCATTCGGGGTGTCATAACCGTTCGGGTGCGTGCGACCGCGCCCAACGGCGAAGCTGCGCCGGCGTTTGCCTACATCGCATAATGCCCATGTGACTGGGCACCCTAAAAGAGGACCGTATCGTTTGCGGTTATCACAGGCTTGCGTTCGACATGAGCGGAAAGTGCGTGGAAGCCCCCACCTCGTCCGACTGGATGACAAAGGTTAAGTCAGGCATTGGCTGCCCAGAACGAGGCGGTTGTTGCTCAGGATAAGGATGCCCTTGAGGCGATCGAGGCGGCTTTCGCCTCTGGTACGAAGTTGCCGCAGGAAATTTCCATGTCCTCGGATCTTGGGGCCATACGCGCTCGATTGCGGATTATCCAGATGATCCGCAACGATGCGGCACCGCCAAGCACGTAGCTGGCGCATCCGAGCGTCGATTAAAAAACGCATGGTTTGCCTTGCGCTCGCCTCGCGTCGAGGTTGCACTTGTCTAATCCTTTTGCAGAGGGAAACAGCATGCTAGGGCTGGGCGATAGCACGGCGGTCAGCCTCGCTTCTGCGTTCGCCGCATGTCTTGGGGTGACATGTCGAAATGATCTCGGAAAGCCTGGCCAAAGGCATAATAAGTGGCATATCCAGCTTCGCCTACGACGGCCTTGATGCGCGCGCCCGCCAAAAGTCGTTCTCGCGCACGCTCCAGCCGAACGGTTCGCAAATATTGATATGGCGTCTGTCCCACCAGTTTTTTGAACCTGAGACAGAAAGTACTGCGTGACATTCCGCAGTTTCGGGCGAGGCGGTCGACCGACCAGTCCTCCTCGGGCCGGTCGTGAATGGCAGCCAGGGAAGCGCCGATTCCAGGATCAACAAGTGCTCGCAACCACCCGGCCACGTTTTCTGGGTGCCGCAATAGCTCGAAACGCACGATCTGCATGAATACGAGATCGGCAAGACGGCTCGACACGACGGCATAGCCGCCATGCTGTTGTTCGGACTCCGCCGACAGGAAATCGAGGGTTATCCGAAGCCAGGATTCCATACCTGTTGCGTGCGCATTTAAGTGAATGAAGCGGGGCAGGCCCAATAATAGTGGGTGGGGTGTCGTTTCGTCCAACTCAAAAACGAGTGACAGGATGCGCGTTCTTTGTCCCGCGCTGCCTCCAATTCCAGCTAGTGAAACGCGTAGAGGCCGGTCTAGCCATTGTCCCGGTTGCCAGACATCCCCTTCGTTCATGCGAACGGCTTCGCGTATTGTTATGTCTCTCAGATGCCCATCGTCGCTGCGCAACCAGTGGCGGTCCCATCGCGGGAACATCACCAGTTCACCCGCATTGAGGCGCAAACTCGGCATGCCCGGCCGATCAAGCCATGCCGTGCCTTCGAGTATGAAGTGCATCGGCGCGCCAGATGGAGCGTTCTCGAAATCGACCTTCCAGGGGGACACGAAATCAAGCATCGCCAACAGCGAACCTTTTAGGCGCTTGTCAGCGAGTGCCCTGCTTAAACTGTCCATTCTTGTGCCCTCGTCGTAAATGTGGGACGAATCTAGCACGAAATTGGACCGAACCTTACTCGAATTGCTGTATTTATCCGGTAATCTCTACCCATAACGATGACTGCCCAAAGCAAGTTGGCGGTCTTACGAACAGGAGAGAAACTGGAAAATGCTCATCGACGGTGTCAACATACAACCCGGCGCTGCGGAATTTCCGCGCAATCAATGGTACGTAGCCGCCTTCGGTACAGAGGTGACGCGAGAGCCGATGCACCGTATTTTGTTTGGCGATCCGATCGTTTTCTACCGCACCGAAGCTGGGGAACCTGTCGCGCTGTTCGACCGCTGCCCGCACCGTGGCATGCGCTTATCTAACGGAGGCTTACTGTTTCAAGACACCATCCAGTGCCACTATCATGGGATTCGTTTTAACGAGAAGGGCCGGGCCTGTCTGATACCTTCCGGGGGGGTGCCCACCTCGTCGCTTTCGGTAAAGCGTTACCAATTGAAGGAGATCTCCGGGTGGATATGGATTTGGGCAGGCGATGCAGATTCTGCCGACGAAAGCCTTATACCCGATCACGACGACCTAGGCCTGACGGCGGAAGGTTTTTATCCACGCTTTGGCCTAGCACTTGAGGCAAATTCCAACTATCTGTTTTCTTTAGAAAACCTGGTGGATGCTACTCATATCTCGTTTCTCCATCACGGGTTGATCGACGATGGAAATGTCGCGGCTCATCCCTACCAATGTGTGCAGGATGGTGTGCGAGTTTCCATGGTGCGCGAGTTCAAAGACGAGGTCATCGCGCCTATGGTCAAGCGAACAATGGCTTTGCAAGGTGAGCGAGCCGATCGCACTCTTGAGCTAACGAGCTATGCGCCAAGTTTATGTGTAGTGCGTCAGCATTTTGTGGAAGCCGGCAGTGACAGCAAAATGCGGCGAGACAGCCGGTTGGTGGTCGGCATCACTCCTACGGGACCGCGTAGCTGCATCCAGTTCGTTGCAGCCGTCAATGATTATGAAAACACATATCCCGGACTTTTTGACGATCTTCGGCATCTTCTGATGGAAGACGTGGTTGCGTTGGACGACGTCCAAATATTGTTCGATCAGCTTGGGCAAGACCGCGCTCCAGAGGTTTCGGTTCGGTCTGACGAGGGGGCAATCCGCACACGCCGCCTGATCGCTGCCCAAATTGCCGCGGAACGGTCGGCCAAGGCGCCAGCATGATGACAGAGATTTCTGCAGACCTTGGCAGGGTTCTTGTCATCGGTGCTGGCATATCAGGGCTGACCGCAGCAGCAGCCTTCGGTCAGCGCGGCTGGCGGGTCGATGTGATCGAGCGAAAGCCTGTAATCGATGATGGTGGCGGTGTGGGGCTGACACTTGTTGGCAATGCGATGCGCGCACTTGATGATATCGGGGTGGCAGAGCGGTGCGTTGAAGCAGGGGTTCCAGCTGATTGCATCAATATGATGCGGGCCGACGGCGCGCTGTTGGTGGAAAATCCGCTACCGCGCCTTGGCGGCCCCCAATGGCCGGGCGGCACCGGCATTCGGCGCGCGACGTTTCATTCCATCTTGCTGGACGCCGCGATTCCCGTCACGAATTCGTTGCGATGCGGTCTGACCGCAAGCGAGTGGTTCGAAGAAGAGGACGGCATCCGTGTGACGTTCAGCGATGGGTCGCATGCCCTTTATGATCTGGTAATCGGAGCTGATGGACTGAATTCATCGACCCGCGCCGTGTTGCTTCCAGACGTGAAGGCTGCTTCCTCAGGTCAGGCGTGCTGGCGCGTGGCCGTACCGCGGCCCGAAGGGTTAGACTGCACCCACCTCTATCTTGGAGGAAAGCACGGTGTTGCCGGGGTTTGCCCGGTTTCTGAAGACCTTGCTTATATGTACATCGTACAAGCTCATGACGGGGAGAGGCAAAACCCAGAACGCCTACATCTCATTTTCGCAGAAGAGGCGGAGGGCTATGGTGGCTTCATCGCACAACTTCTACCACAGGTGACCGATCCAGCCCGCGTGAGCTTTAGCCCATTGCCAGCACTCATCGCTCCAAAGCCATGGGGGCGTGGCAGAATCATCCTGATTGGTGATGCTGCCCATGCCAATCCACCCGTTCTCGCACAGGGTGCGGCAATGGGGATCGAAGACGCGGTGGTTTTGGCCCAGGAAGCGTCAGCGACTCCAACAGATATTCCTGCCGTGCTTTTGCGCTTCATGGAGCGTCGTTTCGATCGTGCCAAACATGTGGTCGAAGCGAGCTTGCGACTTGCTCGGGCCGAAGTTGAGCATCGCACTGACCTGGATGTACCAGCCATCATGCGAGAAACCGCAGTGAAATTGTCCCATCCAATCTGAATTGCCCTAGCGCCGGTAATCTCGCTTTCCAAACTCCAACGTCTGCCGCCAGAATTGGCCCATCGTTTTTACAGATAGGCAATATCCGAAGGAACGGTTTTTGCGATTGCTTCCTGCCAGCTAAACCTCGTCCTGTTGAAAAAGGTCCAGCCTTTGGATTGATGGAGCAGACGTTGACAGGGAGCATTCAGAATTGCGGACACGCGGAAAGCGGAACGATAGTTCATAGCCGCGGCAAGAGCCTTGTTGTCGACATTCATTGCCACTTCGCGGTCGGGACAGCGGAGGCGCGCGTCCGCGAAGCGGTTAGCGATATGCCATTGTCCATGCCGTATACGTCTGCAGCGTCGCAACAGGTCAATATCGCACAGTTCGCTGCGATCGGATCACGCCTTAATGGCGTGCAGGAACGTTTGGAGGACATGGACCGACTCGGTATCGATGTGCAGGCCATCAGTCCGTCGCCTGGGCAATATTTCTACTTTACCGAACCGGAGCTTGGTCGCGAGTTGAGCCATATGGTCAACGACGGCATTGCCGAGGCGGTTGCATCGCACCCTGATCGGCTGGTTGGATTGGGCAACGTGCCGCTGCAGAACACAGAGATGGCGGTTGCAGAGTTACGGCGTTGCATAAAGGAACTCGGATTTCGCGGGGTTGAGATCAATACCAACGTCAACGGGCGCGAGTTGGCTGATCCAGCTTTCCGTCCATTCTTTGCTGCAGCCCAAGAATTGGGAGCGCTGATCTTCGTTCACCCGCTTGGCTTCACTCATGGTGAGCGGCTGACCGAACATTACCTAAATAATATCATCGGCAATCCGCTGGAATCAACCCTGGCACTTTCGCATCTGATCTTCGGTGGTGTGCTTGATGCCCTTCCCGGTCTGAAGCTGTGCGTCGCCCACGGAGGGGGTTACCTGCCGTCGTACTGGGGGCGGATGGACCATGCATGGCGTGTTCGTCCAGAATGCCGCGTTACCTGTGCGCACCAGCCTTCACACTATCTGCGGCAGATATGGGTCGATACCCTGGTGTTCGATCGGGAGCAGTTGAACGCTTTGGTCCGCACCCATGGTGCCGATCGGCTGTGTCTCGGCACGGACTATCCATTCGACATGTCCGAACCCGATCCGGTTGGATTCCACGACGATCTGGACGGGCCGACGCGCGCAAAGATTCTTGGCTTGAATGCCGCAGCTTTGCTCGGCTTGGCCGACTAATCATAAGAGAATGGGAGAGCCTGAAGTGCAATCGGTACTCATCATTGGCGGCGGTATCGGGGGAATGGCTGCGGCTATTCGCCTGAGCCAGCTTGGCCAGAAAGTGAAGCTGATCGACAGCGATCCGAATTGGCGAGTCTATGGCGCGGGCATCACTGTCACGGGGCCAACATTCCGCGCATTTAAGCGCCTTGGTCTGCTCGATCAGATTGTCGCAAATGGCGGTTGCGTGAAGGGGATCAAGACCTTCCATTACAGCGGAGCCTTTCTTCACGAGTCGGACGCTGAGCCTGTTGAGCCGGGCCTCCCGGCTTCGGGAGGCATCATGCGACCAGTACTGCACACCATCATGTCCACCGAAGTCAGGCGCCTTGGCGTCGAAGTGGTACTCGGCGTTACCGCACAGCAGATCATCAATCATGAAAATTGCGTGGAAGTGACGTTTTCAGACGGAACCCAGCAGTCGTTCGATCTCGTGGTTGGTGCGGACGGCATCTATTCCAAAACTCGTACGGCCATTCTCCCCGACGCGATCGAGCCCAAACCGACCGGGCAAGGCAGTTGGCGCATTGTCGCGCCACGACCGGAAGGAATGACGCATGCTCAGTTTTATGTTGGCCATGAAAATCTGGTCGGCATGTCGGCGGTGTCGAGCGACACGATCTATCTGTTCATCCTCAATCCCGATCCAGACAGAAAATGGATTGCGCCGGAAGACCAGCCTGCAATGGTTCGTTCCTTGCTGGCAGATTTCGGCGGAGACGTGGCAGTGATCCGGGACAGCGTTTCGGAGGCAAGCTCAATCGTCTATAGGCCCTTGGAGGCTGCGCTCCAGCCTGCACCTTGGAGCGTCGGACGGGTCGTGCTGATTGGCGATGCCGTCCATGCGACGACCCCCCATCTAGCATCAGGCGCAGGCGCTGCGGTGGAGGATGCTCTCGTCCTGGGTGAAGAGCTTCAGCGCGCGGGCCAAGACGTACTCGGCGCGCTCCATGCCTATACCGAGCGGCGTTATGAGCGCTGCCGCATTGTCGTCGAAGGGAGCGTGGCGATTGGCCAGCACCAGTTGCAACGTGGCCCGATGGATAGGCTCGGCCCACTAATGAAGGCACCGCTTTCGGCACTTTCCGCTGAATATTGAGACTGCATCTACTATGACTTGGAGGCACATGGTGTCTGGTATCAACGGTTTTGAAACGATCATCTATGGTGTCGAAGACGTCGCCCTCTGCACGCGATACTTCGTCGATTTCGGTCTTCCGCTGCTCGAAGCGAGTGAAAGCGAAGCATTGTTCGAACTGGAAGAAGGCTCGACGGTGATCATTCGTGCACTCGATGCGGCGCGGACAGAAGGGCAGAAACTTGTCGGCTATGGCGTGCAGAAAGTCATCTGGGGTGTTCGCGACCAGAAGACGTTCGACCGCACGGTCGCGCAACTGCGCAAGGTCACCGAGGTAACGATCGACGACGAGAATACAGCCCATTTCTTCGATTGTGACGGCATAGCGGCGGGCTTGCGCATTTTTGCCAAGCAACGCGTATTCGGTGCGCCAGACCCTGTAAACAGCTACGGCAATATCAATCGGTTGAACCAACACAGGAAATGGCGGCTTAAAGCCAATCCCAAGACCATCCAACATGTGGTCTACATGACACCAGACCCACAGGCGAGCTGGGAATGGTATCGTGATAACCTCAACTTCCGCTTGTCTGACGTGCAGGAAGGCTTTGGCATTTTTGCAAGGGCTCCGGGCACGCATGACCATCACACGCTCTACTGGCTCAAAGCGGATCTGCCGTTTGCCGGCTGCGACGGCCAAGTGCGGTTCAACCACGCGAACTTCGGGGTCGAGGACATCGACGAGGTCATGGTCGGTGCCAATTTCATGGAGCGACGCGGCTGGGACAAGTCGATTTGGGGTATTGGACGCCACCGCATTGCAAGCGCCGTTTTCTTTTACTTGCCATGCCCGGCGGGGGGTGAGGCCGAATACGGCTGTGACAGCGATATGCACGACGATAGCTGGGTGCCGCGTCATTGGAATGCGCGCTTTGGAACGATGAGCTTCATGCACAATCTCCAACCCTGGCTGCTCGACGAAGCGCCATGGGAGGTCCGGTACGTGGAGGGCACGACGCCGACCTATGCGCCGAGTACGCACCATGGAGGTGATCCGGCAACCTCTGGGCATGAGGAGTAAGCCGCGGTGTCTGACGTCAAAACTCTCATGCCGCCTGTTCAACGCGTGGTGACTGGGCATGACGCGAACGGTCGGGCGGTGTTCCGTTCCGAGGATTTCACACAGCCTCAGCTGATCGCGTCGGGCGATGCCGATTTTCTGCTGATTTGGACGACCGCCACAGTCCCTGCAGACAATAATGATGAAATCGACGGGCGCGAGCGTGACGCGGGTCTTACACTCAATTCCGGTTCCGTCATACGTGTGGTCGATATGCATCCGGGCGCTCAGAGCCCGATGCATCGCACCAACAGCATTGACTATGGCATCGTCCTCAGCGGTGAAATTGAGCTAGAGCTTGACGATGGCGCGAAGAAGACCGTTCACGAAGGCGGTATCATCATTCAGCGCGGTACCAATCACCTGTGGCGCAACAGAACCGACAAGGTTTGCCGCATCGTCTTCGTGCTCATCGAGGCACCGGCTTATGTTCACGACGGCCAACCGCTCCCTGAAGATAAGCCCCATTAAGGAAGAGATGATGTTTGAGCTTACCGACAAGGTAGCGATTGTAACGGGATCGACCCGTGGGATCGGGCGAGGGATTGCTGAGGCGATGATCGCCGCAGGCGCCAAGGTGGTCATTTCGAGCGAGAACGCGCTGGAAACGGCCGAAGTCGCAGCCGAACTCAATCAGACCGGCATTGCTTGCGATATCTCTGATCCGGCCCAACTCGCAGCACTCGTCGAAGGCACGACGAATGCGCTTGGACGGATTGACGTGCTTGTCTGCAATGCAGGCGTGCCCGAACGCTTTGGCACGTTTCTCGATATGGATATGGACGAATTTGATCGCGTCACCGCCATCAACTTGACGGCGCAAGTGCGCTTGGTGAAGCTCGTGCTACCTCACCTTGTCGAGAGCAAAGGCAACGTGATCTTGATATCAAGCCTATCCGGGCTGCGCGGCAATGCTGGGATAAATGCCTATGCACTTGCCAAAGCGGGACTAGCGCAACTGGCGCGCAATCTTGCCGTGCAATTGGGTCCGCAAGGGGTCAGGGCAAATGCGATTTCGCCGGGCGTAATAGATACCGAACTTTCCCGACCCTTGCTCGAAAATGAAACGGTGAAGGCGCGCCGCATGGCGATGACTCCTCTTCGTCGCGCCGGCACTCCTGCTGAAGTCGGAGGCGCGGCGGTGTTTCTCGCAAGTCCGGCGGGCGGGTTCATTACCGGTCATAATCTCGTCATTGATGGCGGCACGATCATCACTGACGGTAGTTGAGGAACTCCAATGTCCGAGCATGATAGTCTTCGTACGGCGGAAGATGAAATCCGGGTCCAGGAGACCCGTCGTTGCGCAGCGCTTGCTGCCGATGACCTGGTTACACTGGCAGAACTCATGAACGATGATCTCGTCCATGTTCACACCACAGGCATAGTTCATAACAAGCTGCAGTTGCTTGAACATGCAGGCCAATTCCTGCGCTTTTTTGAAGTACGACGGGGCGATCTTAACATTCGCATGTTGGCTGACGATGTTGCCGTGGTGACCGGACCGATGACCAATATTGTAGGGCGTCGCGCCGAAAACGAGAAGATTGAGGTGCACGCATTCGTGACTCAAGTGTGGGTCAAGCGTGACGGTGCTTGGAAAACCTCTAGTTTTCATGCGGTCAGGCAAACCAGCTAAACCAGTATCGATATGGGAGAAATATTGTGACGCAGGAATATGCCATCGGTACGGCCTCGCACGGGCAGCGCACATTCGCCTGTGTCATTCAGGGCGAGAGAGTATGGGAACTCGCGCGACTTCCGGGCATGGCAGGGTTTCGTGATACTCTCGCGGTCTTTGAAGTCTGGCACTATGTTGATCAACAGCTTGCTGTAGTGATGCAGGCACCGCCCGTCGAATGCGCAATCGCGCTCGCGGATGTTCGGCTTGAGGCCCCTTTGCGCCCGCGCCAGATATTTTGCACCGGAGCCAATTATCGCAAGCATGTTGCCGAACTAACAGCAAAACAGTCCGACCCAAGCACCGCCGGGATGACCCCTGAAGAGCGCGTCGAGATGGCCTACAAGATGATGGAAGGACGTGCCCGGAATGGTACGCCCTATGCCTTCGTCAAACTTCCTTCGGCAGTGACAGGGCCTTACGATCATATTATCTTGCCAAATGGCGTGGAAGAACCGGACTGGGAACTTGAGCTTGGCGTGGTGATCGGCCGCAGCGCACGGCACATTTCGCGCGAAGATGCCCTGTCAGTGGTCGCAGGCTTTTTGGTCACCAACGATATTTCTAGCCGCGATCGGATCTACCGATCCGACATGAAGGCCATCGGTACGGACTGGCTTTCGTCCAAATGCCAGGAATCTTTCTTGCCAACTGGCCCTTGGATCAAACCGGCGCGCTTTGTGCCCGATCCGCAGAATCTGCAAATTACGCTGAAGCTCAACGGAAAGATCATGCAGGACGAATCGACGGCAGACATGATCTTCGATGTTGCCCGCCAGATTGAATATCTCTCGTCACTCGTAAGATTGCTGCCCGGTGATATCATCTGCACCGGATCGCCAGCTGGCAATGGTACGCATTATCAGCGTTTTTTGCAGCCGGGAGACGTTGTCGAAGGGACGATTACCGGTTTGGGCACTCAGCGCCTGACGTGCATAAGGGAGCCCGTTCCGGCCTGAATTCGGCGTGTGTAACAGGAAGGGGCCGGTGAAAATCGGCCCCTTCCTGCTTTTAAGCTGCATGTTCAGCCTTTCGAGACTTTCTGCGAAATCCTGCCGAACAGCATCTGCCCATCGGCAGTCCGCGCTTCCATTTCCACGCTGTCACCGAAAGACATGAAACTCGTGCGGATTTCTCCCAAGTCAGAGAGGTCCAGTGAAACGCTTCGAGATTTAACTGCAGACGATTGCCAAAGAACCGGTTCTTGCTCCCGATCGTGAACGCTTCGATATATTCGGGGGCGTAGCTTTCGCGTCCAAGCGCTACGTTGAAGCCACCTGAACGATAGCCGGTCTCATAGCTGGCATAGAGAAGCGAGCTGGGCGTGATATCATATTCGGCTGAGAGCCGATATGTGGCGCGGCTGTTGGTGACACGCGAGTCGATCACCGTCGGGAGGTAGAACAGGATGTTGCCATTGCTGCCGTAAGGCCGCGCATTGGCCGGTCCTGGTGCGGTTGGGAAGCCGAAGGGCAATTGCGCGGCAGGAATCTGCGCGGCGACTTCGGCCAAAGTCATGCCTGTCGGCATCGATGGCCCGCCGAAGCAGCCCGCGCCACCAGGAGGCGCGGCATTGGTGCACGGGACAACAATAGTCTGCACCACAGCGTCAAAATACTTCTTGTCTTGCGTGTAGCGCAGTCCGCCAACAAGGCGGAAAGCGTCACTGACATTGAAGGTCAGGCGGCCGAAGGCGGCGTTGGAAGTGGTGCCCGTATCGAAAGCCTGGATCGACTGTACGAAATACTGGTTTATCGTCTGTCCGGCCGAAATATCTTCGTCGAAATGATAACCACCAAGCAGCCAGTCGACCGGCCCGACTGAGCCTGCCAGCCGCGCTTCGATGCTGAATTGGCGGTTCTGCTCCTTGACCACAAACGACTTGAACCCCGGCCCCGGCGACGCGAAATCGAGTTTCGTCTCGCGATAAGCCGGAATCAGGGTCAGCTCCGCAGCGCCTAGATCGGCCTTGATCTCCGAACTCACGCCCCAGTTGGTAGTGTCTTGGTAGGACCTGTCTGGCGTGCCGGGGTTGATGAATCCGCCTCCAATCACGATGGTCGAGCGATATGCGCCGGCTTCAGGCGAGTAGAGTCCCGTGCGCGGACCGAGATTTGAGGGCGCGGCTGAAAATACATAGTTCGCCGGAGCGTTGGCCGATGCAGGAGTGCCGGGCGCAAAGCGCAATGTCCCATTATAGGAGGCACCAGGACCGACGCCACCTGTGTGGGCCCAGTCCGCGACGATATTCATCGACAGACCGTCGGTCAGTTGGGCAAACATCTGCCCACGAAGGGCCTCACCCTTTTCGTCGTAGGTACCGTCCTGATTGAACCCGTCCTGATCGACGAGCTTGCCCGAAAGGCGGACAGCGCCTTCAGTGCCGATCGGGAGATTGATTGCGCCCTCCAGATCGACGCTGTCATAATTGCCGTAACCAGCGCTCGCATATCCACTGACCTCACCGATTTTCGGTTTTTGATACAAGACATTGATCGCGCCGCCGGTGGCGTTGCGGCCGTAAAGCGTACCTTGTGGCCCTTTGAGGACTTCGACCCGCTCAAGATCAAAGAACGTGCCGGTGGTCGATGTTGGCCTGCCAAGATAGACGCCATTGAGGCTGAATGCTACCGCCGGATCACTGAAGGAATTGTTGGTAAAGTTTCCAACGCCACGGATGAAGTAGCTGGTCGAAGCACCGCCTGCGCGGGTCACGTAGAGCGAGGGTGCAACCGCGTTGAGCCCGTTCGCCGTGCCCGCACCCACACGTTCGAGGTCGCTGGGTGTGGCAACGTCAATCGCCACGGCCGCTCTTTGGGAGGATTCCACGCGCCTCTGTGCTGTGACGATAATCTCTTCCAGCCCGGCTTGGTCGCTTTCAGTAGTCTGGGCATATAGCGGCGAAGTCACCATCGCCGACAGGAGCACAGTGTTCGTTTTTAGGAATAGTTTTAGATCTTTTCTCATATTACCTCTCCCCATAATTTTATTTTTCTGGACTTAGAGCTTGCTGATATCCCCCAAGCTGGCATCATGAACTTATTGCCGCTGCTGCATTTCGGGAATGGCACGTGACAGCTAGTTGTACCCACTCCTTTACAGACCCCTGGCAAATCCCTGCTCTTTGCCCGTTTGAATTACCAAACTTCGCGTAATCTGTGAAATCGCTTGAAGTGCTACAGCCTATCCGTAAAACCGATTGGGCAGAACGCTGGCCAGGAGACATGATTTGCAGTTTAGAGGGCAGCGAATAGGAGCGTTTAAGCGGCAAGCGCACCAAGATCGTGCAGCTTGCATCTATGGACGGACGGTCAGTCGGGAGGCCGTCCCGGCACCGCATAAATG
The DNA here is from genome assembly GCF_031457465.1 of Sphingobium xenophagum. Taxonomy (GTDB): domain Bacteria; phylum Pseudomonadota; class Alphaproteobacteria; order Sphingomonadales; family Sphingomonadaceae; genus Sphingobium; species Sphingobium xenophagum_A. The sequence continues at coordinate 249,890 of NZ_JAVDWV010000004.1, read as the reverse complement.
GCATATGCGATTGGCATCAAAACATAAACAGGGAGTGGGTGATGCGCTTTGAAAGGCTCGACCTCAATTTGCTTGTGGCGCTCGACGCTCTCTTTGACGAATGTAGCGTTTCTGCAGCCGCCCGGCGATTGAACCTTAGCCAATCAGCCACCAGCGGCGCCCTTTTGCGCTTGCGCGAATATTTCCAAGATGAGTTGCTCGCGAGCAGTGGATCGCGCATGATTCGGACTGCTCGTGCTGAAGAGTTGCGCGAACCAGTTCGCGAAGCGCTGATGTTTATCCGTCATCGCATCGCGCGGCCACCAGCGTTCGATCCCATGACGACCATCAGAACCTTTCATACGGCCACATCCGATTATGTACTGGATGTCGCGCTTGGTCCGTATATGGCCATGATACAGAACGAGGCGCCTGGTATCTCGACGTCCGTCACTTTGCCAACATTCGACATGAGCGACAAATTGCATCGGGGTGAAATCGACCTGATTATCTCGGTAGGGGACATGTTGGACAATCGCCATCCTACTCTACCGTTTCTCAGCGATGATCACGTGGTCGTCGCGTGGGAAGAAAACACCCGCTTGCGCAGCGGGCTGACGCAGGAGCTTTTCCTGGAATTGCCACATGTCACAGTTCACTTCGGAAACTCGCGGACGACTGCGCATGTGGAACGACACTTTGATCAGCTACGGGTGTCGCGCAATATTGCAATCACGGTGCCGTTCTTTGCGGCGGTGCCTGCGTTACTGCTGGGTACAGAGAGGATCGCCACTATGTTGCGTCGGCAGGCAAATTACTATGCTAAGATATTGCCACTCACCATCTATGAATTGCCTTACCAAATTCCAGACCTGCAAGAAGTCATTCAGTTTCATACGGCGCGCCGCAATGATTTGGCGCTAAATTGGTTCGTTCAAGGACTTTTAAAATTTACTGGAAATAAATCAGTTTCTTAATTTTTGAGACAATTCCTATATGGGAATGGACGTTTTGTAGACGACCGGTCTGAGCGCAAAACTGGTAGTGACTTGAGATACACCCTCAATGCGCGTAAGTTTCTGGCGCAGAAAATCTTCGAAGGCACCGAGCGAACGCACGAGGATCCGTAATTGATAGTCGGCATCACCGGTCATCAAATAGCATTCCATCACTTCAGGAAATCCCGCTACTGCCTCTTCGAACAGCGCAAGATGCCGATCATCCTGTTGATCCAGCCGGATGCGAACAAACGCCGTGACGGTAAGTCCCACCGCGTTTGGATCAACCAAGGCGACATACCGAAAAATCCGGCCAGTTGTTTCAAGGGTGCGTAGACGACGCAGGCACGGAGACGGTGATAGTCCTACTCTTTCCGATAGATCCTGGTTTGTCATCCGTCCGTCGTTCTGCAATTCAGCAAGAATTCTGCGGTCGATATCGTCGATGTTATGGCTTGGCAGATCGGGCACGCTTATTTCTCGCCTCGGCAATTTCTGCGAATGACATAGCTGAGTTTGGCATAGGCTGCCAAGCGTAAGGGGCGATCGGAGTTCGGGGCGATAGGCCAGAGCATCGCCCCGCAAAATCAAACGGGTACTGCGCTCCGATGGATAACCATCGGAGCGTCATTGCATCGCTTTATGAGGTTTAACAGACGAGAAGTATCGGACTTTCGATCAAGTCACGCAGAGCTCCCATAAACTGTGCCGCTATGGCTCCGTCGATCGCGCGATGATCGAAACTCGCGGTTGCGGCCATGATTGTGGCAAGACCAATATCCCCATCGACCTTCCAGGGCTGCTCAATTCCCGCGGCCACGCCCAATATAAGTGCCTGCGGAGGGTTTATGACAGGAAACATTTCGTCGATACCAAACATTCCGAGGTTTGAGATCGATGCGGTTCCGCCTTGATACTCCTCTGGAGTCAACTTGCCGTCGCGAGCCTTTGCAGCAAGATTTTTGCTCAGGTTGGCTATTGCCGAAAGCGACAGCGCGCCTGCGTCCTGGATGACTGGCGTGACAAGGCCGCCATCGATTGCCACCGCCATCGCGATGTCCACGCGCTTGAAGCGATGCAGCTCGTCGCCTCCAAACTGAACATTGGCATCTGGCACCCTCTCCATTGCCTTGGCCATTGCCTTGATGAGCAGGTCGTTGACCGAAAGCTTGATGCCTTGCGACGCAAGGCCAGCATTGAGTTCGCCTCTAAGCTTTAGCAAAGCGTCCAGCTGGCACCGAACCGTTAGATAGAAGTGCGGAACTGTCTGTTTCGATTGCGTAAGCCGCCGAGCGATGGTCTTGCGCATAGCGGAGAGTTTGATGCTTTCAACGGGTATCCCTGCTGGAGGCGCGACAGAGAGGACTGCCGTCTCCGCACCAGCAGCTACTGCTGCGAGAGGGGGCGCTTTCGCCTGCAATCCAAGATCGGCTTTGACGATCCTGCCGCGCGCGCCAGTGCCCATGATCTTTGCAAGATCAAGTCCCATGGCGCTTGCAATCCGGCGTGCCAGAGGTGTCGCAACCGGTTCTGCCTTGCTTTGGATTTTTGCGGGTGTCACGGCGACCGTGACCTCGCCAACTGTAGAAAATAGCGGCCCCGAATGCGGGGAGGCGTCCACGGCCGGTGATGCTTGCTTGGCATCTGGAGGTGACGGCAACGGCTGTTTCGACGGTGTCTGCTCGGCCAGCCCCATTTCAGTGGCTTCGCCAAGCACCGCTATAACTGTACCGACAGCGACATTTTCGCTTCCCTCTGGTACACGCAATTCGGCAATGCGCCCTTCTTCAATGGCTTCAAACTCCATGGTCGCCTTGTCCGTTTCGATCTCCGCCAGGAGATCGCCGGGCTTGACCAGATCGCCGACGTTGACGAGCCATTTTGCCAGATTCCCCTTTTCCATAGTCGGCGACAGGGCGGGCATTTTCAGTTCCAAGGCCATGGATTAATTCCCCATGAAAAGTTCGGCGGCAGCGTCGATGATCGCCTCTGCGTCGAGCCGATATGTGCGGTAGAGATCGGGAAGGTCGCCGGTCTGGCCAAAACGGTCGATGCCCAGCGGGCTCACACGCATCCCTTTGACACCGCCCAGCCACGAAAGAACACCCGGCGATCCATCAATGGCAGTCACCAGTCCGGCGTTCGGTGCAAGTTCCGACAGCAGATCTTCGATATGGCTGAGCGCAGCATTGCTGCCGGTCCATCTCGCGGCGCGGCGTGCCGACCAGTCACGGTGCAACAGGTCGGGGGAGGTTACATTGAGCAGTCCGAGGCCCGGAATATCTTCTACCAGATTCTCCCAGGCGTCCAGCACCTCCGGCGCTATGGCGCCAGTAAAAGCGATCGCTGCCTCGGCATTGCGCGCGGGTTTGCGCAGCCAATATGCACCCTTGAGAGCGTCAGCTTCCCAGCTATCGTCGCCGCGCTCGATCTGCGGGATGACTCGCGTACTAAGGCGGAGGTAGACCGAGCTGCCATCTGGTTGCTGCATATAATCGAACGCCCACCGCATCATCAATGCGACTTCATCCGCCCATACAGGCTCGAAATAGGCAAGGTTGGGCTGGCCCATCCCGATCAATGGCGTGTTGATCGATTGGTGAGCGCCACCTTCTGGCCCCAGTGTGAGGCCGGATGGCGTGCCTACGAGCAAGAACCGAGAGTCCGAGTAACATCCGTAGTTCAAAGCATCGAGGCCCCGTGCGATGAACGGGTCGTAGACCGTCCCGACCGGTATTAGCCGCGTCCCGAAGTGCGGCGCGGCAAGGCCGAGCGAAGTCAGCGCGAGAAAGAAATTATTTTCGGCAATACCCAGTTCCACGTGCTGACCGGCGGCATGGGCGGCCCAGCGCTGCGCTGAAGGGATGTTGGCCGCGCGGAATACGTCGGCCATCTCGGAGCGGCGGAATAGTCCCCGCTGGTTGACGAACGCGCCGAGATTGGTGGTCTGCGTCACGTCGGGGGCGGTGGAAACAATGTGGTCGGCCAGCGCCTCTCGCGATTTGGCAAGATCCAGTAAGACATTGCCAAATGCCGCTTGCGTCGACTGTGCGTCTCCGCGCGGAACGGGGAGCCGCGCGGGAACAGGGATCGACGGCGCGACGGGCTCAGGCGGCTTTGCTGCCATCACACTCCTGTCGACGAACGCCTTGAGGCGCGTTGCGTGATTGTCTCCAAGCCCTCCGAACGGCTCCCATTCCTGACCGGGTGCGATGCCCATGCTGGTGCGCAGCTGTTCGATCTGCGCCGGGTTCATCATGCCGGAATGGTTATCCTTGTGGCCGGCCAACGGTAGACCATACCCCTTGATGGTATAGGCGATAAACAGCGTAGGACGTTCATCCTGCGCGCTGTCGAACGCATCCATGAGGCTTTCGATACAGTGACCGCCGAGATTGGTCATCAGGGCGGCAAGGCCCTCATCATCGTAGCTTTCGATCAGCGCCTTGACTTTTACGTCGTTGCCGATGTCGTTTAGCAGACGGTCACGCCACGCGCTTCCACCCTGGTAAGTCAAAGCGGCGAATTCGGCGTTCGGGCATTGGTCGATCCACTCCTCCAACGCTTTGCCGCCAGCGCGCTTGAAAGCCGCCTTCTGCAGTTTGCCATGTTTGAGGGTGATGACACGCCACCCGCATGTTTCGAAAATATCGTCGAACCGTCGAAACATGCGGTCGGCTGTCGTGCTGTCGAGCGATTGACGATTATAGTCGACCACCCACCAGCAGTTTCGAATGTCATGTTTATAGCCTTCGATCAGGCATTCGTAGATATTTCCTTCGTCGAGTTCCGCATCTCCCATCAGCGCGATCATGCGGCCGGCATCGGCCTCAGCCATCTTGCCATGCGCAATCAGGTAATCCTGCACAAGGCTGGAGAACGCCGTGATCGCGACGCCTAGGCCGACCGAACCGGTCGAAAAGTCGACTGGAATCTTGTCCTTAGTGCGGGAAGGATAGCTCTGCGCGCCGCCCAGCGCTCGAAACTGCTGCAATTGTTCGAGCGACTGATTTCCAAGCATGTAATGAATAGCCTGTAGCAGCGGTCCTGCATGGGGCTTGACTGCAACCTTGTCTTGCGGCCGCAGAGCATCGAAATACAACGCCGACATGATTGTCGTCATTGAGGCGCAGCTTGCCTGATGTCCCCCGACCTTTAGGCCGTCGCGCTTGGGGCGGATATGGTTCGCGTTGTGTACAGTCCAAGCTGATAGCCAGCGCAGCCGGGCATCTATCGCTTCGAGCGCCGAGATCCTTTCCGCGCGGGTTTCAGTCTGGGTTGAGATTGTGGCCATGAGTTTGCTCCGAATTCGGAAAGCAGCATAGGTCCAATGCGGAGACATGTCCTTGCAAAGTTCGTCAATATGGGTTGCGTTATTAGCATGAAATGCGTCCATAAATCATTATCACGCATGATAATGCCAAATAATAGGCCTATACATTCTCATTTGATGCTTTGGGTTGCCACCCAGGACGTTTGCACTGAATAGTGCTCACACTTCCAAAAGCGGCGATGCAGCGTGGTTGCGGGGGCCAGCCCCAGCTACACCATATCTTGGGGCGCGACGAATACGCGCGCGATCTCTGCTCGCTCCGCCTGCGCAAAATATGCAGACGCCTTGCGCAAAATCTCGTTGGCCTGCGGCAGCTCTCGGACCTCGCGGTCTAGCGCCTTCACCCACTCATGCAGCGTCTGCGGCGCCCAGCCGATCTTCTCCGCAAAGCCGTCCACCGGTATCAACGGCGCGGCGCTATTTTTACGCTTGGCGCATGTAGGACTTTGCGACGCGATCAACATGGCGCTGGTCATGAATCTGCGCGAAATCGGGTGACGTCGAGCTTCACCCAGCGCGGTGTGATCGACAGCCAGTCGGTCAAAACTGCCGAAAGTGGTGATGCGTCCGGCAATGGCTGGGAAACATCCATCGCCTCATCGACAGCATGGACGCTAACCGCTTCCATCCGCATCCTCAATCTGCGGATTCGTCTTGCCGCACCGTGAAAATCGGATTGTCAGAGCCTTCAGTGGGATCGGATCCAAGAAAGCGCCTCGCTATCAGACTGCGCAGCCAGATTGCCTTCTTGTCTGACCGGGTGCGCAAGTGCCAGAACTGCTTGATCTCGATTGGTGGCAGCATCAATGGAGGCGTAACCCAGCGAAGCGGAGCCAATTTCGCGTAAGCCTTTGCTACCGCGAGCGGTACTGTCGTGATGATGTCTGTATATGCAACAATCTGCGGAATCGTCATGAAGTGGGGGGACTGGATAATGACCTTCCGGCGAAGGCTAAGCTCTTGCATTCGTCGTTCGAAAAGCTCTTGGCTGCGACCTTCCTGCAGCACGACTGCGTGTTCGGCCGCGAGGAAGCAATCGAGATTGATCGAGGCGCCGATGGTCGGGTGATCCTTACGCAAAAGCACTGCGAAAGAGTGGTCGAAAAGCCGTTGCTGGTAGATCGCGTGCCCATCGAGATCGGGAAAATAGCCAAGTGCGAGGTCCACCGTGCCGTCTGCCAATCGTGCTTCCAATTCATGCGGCGACAGCGAGACGCAGCGAATTGTTGCTTGTGGCGCCTCTTCCCTAAAGGTTTCGAGCAGTGCAGGCAGAAAAACCAGTTCGCCGATGTCCGAAAGGCAAAAGGTGAAGCTGTCCGAACAAGATGCCGGATTGAAGACGGCGGTCCGAAGAATCTCTCCCGCGATCGTATCCAGAACTCTGCTCACCGGATCACGCAGGTTCACCGCTAGCGGGGTAGGCAGCATCAAATTGCCTACACGGACGAATAGCTCATCGCTGAAGGCATGGCGTAGTTTCGCCAAGGCGTAACTCACCATAGGCTGACTCATCCCAAGCCGCTTGGCCACCCGAGTTGTGCGCTGCTCGACAAACATGGCGTCGAGTACATGAAGCAAGTTCAGGTCAAGGGAAGAGATATCCATTTTCTTGATATGGGTTATCCAAGGTCTCTAGTAAACTTATAAAGCCCGATTGGTTATCGTTGCATCAGTTGATGTAGGCGGAGGGCCGGAAGCGTGAAGATACAGGGCATCGAAAGCAGAACCGACGATGGAGGGGCGGCGATAGTTGAAATCGATCCCTTCAGCCGGGATGTTCTGGCCGACCCTTACGCCTTTCACCCGCAACTGCGCGACGCTGGACCAGTGGTGTGGTTTCCCAAATATGGTGTTTTCGGTGTTGCCCGCTATGGCGAGGTCAAGACCGTGCTCAGCGACTGGCAGACATATTGTTCGAGCCGTGGTGTCGGTCTTGCTGACTTCGCTCGTGAAATACCGTGGCGGACCCCATCCTTGCAGCTTGAGCGCGACCCTCCGTTGCATGCCGCGACCCGTGGTGTGATGAACAAGGTCGTCGCCCTTCCTCGGCTCAAATCGCTGGCACCGCATTGGAAACAAGTCGCCGCCGAACTGGTCGAGAGTCTTGCAGGCCGACGTCGATTTGACGCGGTGCAGGATCTGGCCGAGCAGTTTCCACTGCGCATCTTTCCTGACACGCTCGGTCTGTTGAAGGAAGGGCGCGAAAACCTCCTCGCTTATGCAACCTCGACCTTCAATGCATTCGGTCCGCGCAATGATGTGTTTCTTGAAAGCCAAGTCGGGTTGGACGCAGCGCAAGCGTGGATCGCCGAAGCGTGCCGCTATGAAAATCTTGCGCCGGGCGGATGGGGTCGGGATGTCCACGACGCTGCTGCCGAAGCTGGCATTTCCGAAGGCGAGCGCGAGCTTCTCGTACGCTCATTCCTGTCGGCCGGTATCGATACGACAATCAATGGAATTGGCAACCTGCTCCACGCATTTACGCTGCATCCGACCGAATGGCAGAAGCTCCGATCCGATCGATCGTTGATCAAGAGAGCTTTTGAAGAGGGGCTGCGCTGGCAAGGTACTGCACAGTCTTTCTTCCGCACCACCACGCGCGAAACGGAGCTTTCAGGTGTCCGCTTGCCCGAAGGTGCCAAGATCATTGCATTCCTGGCAGCCGCTAATCGCGATCCCCGCCATTGGCCGGATGCAGAGCGGTTCGATATTACTCGGCAGACAAGCGGCCATGTTGGTTTCGGATATGGGATCCATCAATGCCTGGGTCAGATGATCGCGCGTCAGGAAAGCGAAATCCTGCTTGAAGCGCTCAGCAGTCGTTTTGCGTCATTCCGCGCGGCGGGCGTATCCGAGCGTCGATTAAACAACACTCTATTCGCCTTGCGCTCGCTTCCCGTTGAAGTCGATCTTGCCTAACCCTGTGAATATCAGTGTGGGTTGGAGCTGGCCCACGCCGGGATGCCGATCGGCTTGCAATCGGTTGGTGCATCGAGTTCGATCGCCGCCCAACCCAGCGAATTGACCACAAGGTCAGCGCCCAAGCGCCAATAACTATGCCTGTTGCCTGTCATGACCATCAACCCCCAGAAGAGAAAACCCAATTGGCCAAGTTACTTGGCTAAGGTCAAGGCGAATTCTGCGCCGAAATGGGCCTGTCGATCATTGCCACTATTGACGACGGTCAGTCCTTGTGTGAGCTTGAATTCGCAGAGATCGCGTTCTGGCGGCTAACGAGCAGCTAGTCTGCACCAGATAAAGGCGACGCTCTGGCGTCGCCTGCCATCATATGATGCGCACCGTCGATATGGACATAGCCGGCATGCGGCACCATCTCCAAGAAAGTGCGCGCCCCTTCCTCGGTCATGATCTGGCTGCGCCCGCCCCGGATCAGCAAGGTGGGAATGGTTAGCCCGCGCGCGGCCGTCTCCAGCACGGTCGGTCCTTCCGCCTCCTGCTTGGCATCCACGCCCATTGTCATGAAGGCCGGGTCCCAATACCAATACCAATACCAATACCAGCGCGCGCGGCGTTGCCGCAAATTCTTCGCCAGTCCCCGGCTGCTCCGCGGCTTGTCACGATGCGGCAAATAGGGCGAAATCGCCGCTGCCGTCTCCTCGATCGAGGCAAAGCCATCCGACCCGGCGTTCATGAAAGCGATCACCTCGTTCGCGCCTTCCATGTTCACCGTCGCGGTGATATCCACCAGCACCAGCACCAGCACCAGCACCAGCACCAGCGCGCGGATCGCGGCAGGATCGGCGGCGGCGACGATCATGCCCACGATCCCGCCCAGCGACGCACCCACCACGACCGGCGGCCGCTCCAGTTGCGCCAGCACCGATCGCAGATCATCGGCAAAGACGGTCAGGTCATAGCGTCCATCGGGCGACCATCAGCTGTCGCCATGCCCGCGCAAATCCATGGATAACGCGCGAAACCCATGGCGCGCCGCCTCGACCAGCGCCTTGCCCCAGCTTTGCCGCGTCTGCCCGCTGCCATGCAGGAACAGGAGGGGCTGGCCATCCGCCGGCCCGGTCACGTCGGCGGCCAGGTCAACGTCCTCGCCCCGGAGGGTCTGTCTTTCAATCGCGCTCATATCGCTCATTGTTACGCCTTTATCGCCGCGCGGAAATCCTCACTCTTCAGGAACAGCGACTGACGTGCTCCCCTGAAATGTGACCGATTTTGAGTAGAGTCCGCCTCGAAGGAGTCGGACGATAATGAAGCGCAGCAGGTTCAGCGAAGAGCAGATCATCGCGATTTTGAAGGAGCAGGAAGCCGGGATGGTGACGGCGGACGTGTGCCGCCGCCATGGGATCAGCTCAGCGACATTCTACAAGTACAAAGCCAAGTTCGGCGGCCTTGAGGTGTCGGAAGCGCGGCGGTTACGCGCGCTCGAGGACGAGAATGCGAAGCTGAAGAAGCTTCTGGCCGAAGCGATGCTCGACAATGTGGTGCTGAAGGATCTGGCATCAAAAAAATGGTAACGCCCGGCGCGAAGCGGGAAGCCGTCGCCCATGCCCGTGAGCATCACGGGCTGAGCGAGCGTCGGGCGTGCAGTCTGGTTGGCGTGAGCCGGCGGGTGATCCGCTATCAGCCGGCAGGGTTGATGATGCGCCCTTGCGGGCGCGTCTGCGTGAGCTGGCGGCGGAGCGCCGCCGGTTCGGCTATCGGCGCCTCGGTTATCTGCTGGCGCGCGAGGGCATGACGCCCAACCACAAGAAGCTGCTGCGGATCTATCGCGAGGAGAACCTGCGGGTCCGGCGCCGCGGCGGCCGCAAGCGGGCGCTAGGCACCAGGTCGCCGATGGTGCTGCCGGATGGACCAAACCAGCGCGGGTCGCTGGACTTCGTCTCTGACACGCTGACGTGCAACCGTCGCTTCCGCATCCTGTGCGTGGTCGATGACTACACGCGGGAATGCCTGGCGTTGGTGGCCGACACGTCGCTGTCGGGCGTGCGGGTCGCGCGCGAACTGACGCTGCTGATCGGGATGCGCGGCAAGCCGCATACGGTGGTCAGCGACAACGGGACCGAGTTGACCTCGTCAGCAATCCTGCGCTGGTCGCAGGAGCGGCGGGTCGAGTGGCACTACATCGCGCCGGGCAAGCCGATGCAGAACGGCTTCGTCGAGAGCTTCAACGGTCGCTTGCGCGACGAATGCCTCATTCACATCGCTGGCGCATGCCCGGTTCGTGCTCGATGCCTGGCGGCACAATTACAATAACGTCAGGCCACACTCGAAACTGGGCGGGAAGACCCCCGCCGAGATCGCCGGCCAACGTGTCTGGGGGCATGCCCCCAGACACGTTGCCATCCCATCAAACAGCCATCATGAAGGAGCCGGACTCTACCTCTGAGTGGTAACAATCAGGGGAGCACGTCAACATCTATATTGATCATTTGAACAACACTATCTATTAAGAAGCTGGAAACCGGGGGATTGCTGCACCCGCCCGTAATTATCCATCCGTGGGCAACGATATTCAGGGCTCTCGGAAAAAAAGCCGTTCGCAATATATAACGTGCCTTTCTACAAACGCCGGATCGAACGGGGATTCACCCATTGTATGCTCGACATCAGCACCGTGCATGAAGGCTCGAGCAGCGGCTCCCATGAAAAGAAAATGAAGGTGATATGGATCGCCTTCGACATATCTCTTTTCACTCTGCGCTATTCGGATCAGGTCAGTCGTGATTTTCATGTCGGCACCAAACACGCGATCAATGAGCCAGACCAGCCGTGTCGATGGATGGCCGACTTCATGCGATGTCAACCAGTGGAGTTCGGGGCGCGTTGCACACATTTCTATGAAATTGCGATGCAGTCCGCGTAATGTGGTGACAGCATCACAGCCTTTTAATTCGTCGAGCTTCTTTTGGAACCCTTCGTGGAAAATATCGGCGGCGTTCTCAATAACGGCTTCCCAGACACCGAGCTTTGTCTGGAAGTGGTAGATTACCAGGCCATGCTGCACCTCTGCACGTTGCGCGATCGACCGTGTGGTCACGCCGTCAAAGCCGGCGGACGCAAACTCAGTCGTGGCAGCCTGCAGAATTTTATGTCGGGTATCCTTGGCGCGCCCCTGCCGTCGCCGCACCTTGACGATCTCGATCTCTTCGATCGCCTCATTTTGTTCAATCAAACTGTTGGCCTCCAGAAATGGACAATATGTAACGCGAGCTAGCACGAGCGCATACACGATTTATCGTTTCAGGTAATCGCGCTTTGCACGACATGCACTGAGTGCTGCGCTCGTTCTGCGCGCCCTTGTCGGGAAGATCCAGGCGATCACCGATGACCAGATACAGCGCGTTCGGCTCAGGCAGCGGTTGCCCGAATATTTTGCCGCGTTGCGCAAGGGCTTGAGCCATCGTCGAACCCTGCCCAATGCCTACTGATTAATACCAACCTGCATTGATCGCGACCCACGCGCCCATTTGCGGCGTCCGATTGTCATGATGCGCCAGGGCTGATCGATCAGCCTGTTCCAGGCTTCGCAGCAAAGATCGACGATGTTGTCGTGGGACGTGAAGATGCGGTTGGTATCAATCAATGAGTCCTGACCCTAGGTTCCCGTCACTTTGGGCGCCCAAAGCAGGTCTCTGGCAGCGAGTCTGGCGCTGCCGGCTGATCAGGAGGTGGTGGAATTAGGGCCGCTTGGCACTGTGCTGATCGCCAACCAAAGGCGGATCGGTCGGGTGGCGGCGCGCGCGGTTGCCGCGCGCCGCTTCGCCACAGATAAGACCCTTATTGGCGTTCAGGCATTCACTGCCTTGCAGTGTTTTCCAGACCGGCAATCGGCATCGGTTCCAATCGCAGCGCGGTGATCTTGACGCTAGCGGCGGTGCCGTTGCCAGTGAGCGGTCGGACAGTGATCGCCTGCGCGCCGCCGCCCAATATGATCGTGCCAATGTCCTGCCGGCGATAACGGGGGTCGAGTGCGCCCCAGAACTGGCGGCGATCGGTACGGCCCTTCACTTCGCGTTCGCCGGTATAGTGCGCCTCGAACGAATAGCGCGCGTCGCCGACACCAATTTCCCATTCGCTAAAATCTGCGGTCGAGTTGACGGAATATTCGACACGTAGCTTGTAGATGCCGGGCTGTTGCACCTGCGCGGTCCATGTCGCCAAGGATCCAGGCGTCCACCCTGTCAGACTGTTTGCGGCCTTCCACTCGCCGAAGCGTTCCATCCAGCCGACCGGCGTGAACGTGCACCCGTTGCACTTGGCGCGCTCAGCGATCAGCGTCGATGGCGTTTCGGCGGCGATGATATCGGCGTCCTTCACCCTATAGTCGCCATCCATGTCGAGCGCGACAACCGGCACAAGCGCATCCGGCCGACGGTCAGGCAGGGTGATGCGCGTCCAGTCGCCGTCCTGCGTGACGGCAAGACTCGCTCCACCGTCGAGCAGGCGTGCGCTGCGCACTTTGCCCTGGAGGCCATAGAGGGCCACCGAATGCGTACCGCCAACCGGCCAATCGAAAACGTGCAGGTACAGGCCATTCTGGCCGGTTGTCACGTCGCCCCATGGCTGAGCGATGCTCCAGGGCGACCGTTGCGCGCCATAGATTGTTTCGCCATTCCGTTTGAGCCAGTCGCCGACTTCGGTCAGGGCAGCCTGAGGAATATCCGGGAAGCTGCCGTCTGCCCGCGGCCCCATGTTAATCATGTAAGTGCCGCCGCGCGCCGTGGTCAATATCAGGCGATGCAGCAGTTCCTGGGGCGACTTCCAATTATAATCGGTAACCGAATAGCCCCAGGAATCGTTGGTCGTATCGACCGCTTCCCAGACGCCGGGGGGACTGACGCGCGGCACTTCGTTATCGCCATAGGTGGAATAGTCGCCAACGCCGTTGCCGATTCGGCTGTTAATCAATGCCTGTGGCTGGTATTTTTTGACAAGATCGACCAGTTGACGGGAATATTTTTCGCCCATCGTGCCGGGCGTGTCGAACCAAACGACCGAAATCGGACCGTAATTGCGCAGAAGTTCGCGAACCTGTGGCAATGCCTTGTGCTGAAAATAGGCGTCGAACGAGTTTTTTTGTGCGGGATCGTCCCACGCGACCGCGGCCGAGCCCTGTTCGCGCCAATCTTGATATTGCGAATAATAGAAGCCGAAGCGGATGCCTGCTTTGTAACACGCTTGGGCCAGTTCCTTGAGCGGGTCGCGCTTGTAGGGCGTGCCATCGACGATGTTAAATGTATCGACCTTCGACTTGAACATGGCAAAGCCGTCATGATGCTTGGCCGTGATGACGATATTCTTCACACCAGCGCGCTTGAAGAACGCGACCCACGCGTCTGCATCGAAGGATTGGGGATCGAACTGGTTCGCAAGGGTGGCGTAATCGTTCTTGCTGACACCAGCCATGGCCGGGTGCATCAGCCATTCGGCGATGCCGTAATATTTCTTGCCGTTCCATGTGCTCGCCGCCTGCGAGAACAGGCCCCAATGGATGAACATGGCATAGCGGTCTTGGGTGAACCAGGCGGTACGTGGATCGCTGGCCTTTTGGGCGGCGGCGGCGCGACTGCCCCACAAGTCGTTCATCGTGCGCGGCTGCTGTTTATCCGGCGCGGTTGTCTTTCCAGCGTCGGCCGTTGCAATTGGCCCCGCCCGCTCTTTGGCGTGTAACGCCGTGCCAAGTCCAGCCATCAATGCTAGCGCCATCCCGTAGCGTGCGCATGATTGCAGGCCATTATTACACTCCGTCGTCGATGTCATATCCGCCTCCATTGACTGTTATCTATCGCGCTGGTGAGAGTTGATCGCATATATGCATATGTCAAGGGTCTGGGCACCTCCGTCGCCCAATGGGCTTGCGCCAAAAGTGGGATAGGGCTGGCACTGTCTGAGCGCGATTGAAGGTTGTTTCAGCGAGGGCCGTGCATAGCAGAGCCCTGAAATACGTCCCAACATCACGATTACTTCATTAATTCGGCAATCTGTTCGGCCTTACCCTTTACGGCGCCGACGATGGCTTGGGCGGGGTGCATCAATCTCACGTCCTCGCCCGTCGCAAAAGAGTTGGCGCGCTTTGCACTTAATGATAATGCAATATCATGCGTGCAATGGCGGGCGATGTCGGTCATCAAATCGCGTGCAAATGGGAGGGGAAGAAACAATGCCGCAACGCGTTTGCTTCGCGCTTGATCTGGTCGATGATGCCGAATTGATCGCAGCCTATGAGCGCGCGCACGCGCCAGGCGCTGCGTGGCCGGAGGTCATGCAGGGGATCAGGGCAAAGGGCTTCCTCGATATGGAAATCTGGCGCGTGGCCGATCGTTTATTCATGGTTGCTACCGTAGCTGATGACTTCCCACGCATGATAAGTGCAGCCGAGCGGGAGATTGATGCGCGTTGGGAATCGGAAATGGACCGGTTCCAAGTTCCGCTGCAATCCAGTGACAGAGGGCAAAAATGGGCCCCAATGAAGCGGATATTTTCGCTTTCAGAACAAAGCGATCAGCCAAATGAGAGTTGAGTTGCGCATATAAACATCTATTGACAGTGTCGCATATGATATCTAGATATCGTATGCGACACATGAAGATCGCGTGCCAAAATGCGTGATTGATGCATCTAAGGGGAGAATGTTGTGAAGAAGGGTTGGTTACTGATTTCCGCTTGCTCGTTGGTCGGAATGGGTCCGGTTAACGCGCTTGCGCAGGCGTCAGATCAGGCGGCGATGCCGACCGCTGGTGCCGCGCAGCAGGGCGGTGAAGTAGGTGCGACGAGTGAGGGTGATATCGTCGTCACGGGCATTCGCGCGAGCCTGGCATCTGCGGTCAGCATCAAGCGCAACGCCAGTGCCATTGTCGACTCGATTTCCGCAGAAGATATCGGCGATTTCCCCGATGCTAATCTCGCCGAATCCCTGCAGCGCATCACTGGCGTGCAGATCACGCGTAGCCGTGGCGAAGGCTCGCAGGCCAGCATCCGTGGTCTCGATCCTGCGTTCAATCAGGTCAACATGAACGGGCGCACCGTCCCGTCAGCCTCATCGGGTAATCGGTCGTTCGACTTTACGATCCTGTCCAGCGACCTGGTCAACGGTATCGATGTCTACAAGTCGCCAACTGCCGACCTGACCGAAGGCGGCTTGGCCGGTTCGATCAACGTGCGATCGCTGCGCGGACAGGACGTGCGTGAAACGCGCTTCGTTATTGATGCCGAGGGTATCTACGAACAGAATGCCGACAAGTTTGGGCCGCACGTTTCCGGTTTGTTTGCCACGCGGCTGTTCGATGATCGCGTCGGCCTGGTCATTGGTGGCGACTATTCGAAGCGTAAGTTGCAGGTTTACCGGTATGAAGCCTTCGGTTTGGAGCCAGCAACGGAAAATGCCCGTGCGCCGGCCCAATTCCAAGATTACAACCGCGACGGCGACAATAACGACTCTTTTCTGATAAACCACGCTGCCAATTACGGCGTCGATTATGGTGACCGCACCCGCAAGACGGGCTTGGTTTCTTTGTCATTCGACGTAACGCCTACTTTCACAATTTGGGGCGAGGGGCTGTATTCGGAGTTCCGTAACGACACCGCGCTGGCGCTCAATTCCTTCCGGTTCACCAATAACTCGATCAACAATTCCGTCCGAAATTCGACGATCGACGACAATGGCATCGTCACGCTGCTCGACATGGACGGCGTAGATAATCGCAACAACTCGCGCGGCACGAACCAGCGTGATCAATTGCAATCCTTTGCCGCCGGTGGCGACATCAAGACGGACACCGCCAAAATCCATTTCGAGGGTTCCTATGGCAAGTCGGTCAGCAAGATCACCGCCTTGTCGTTGGAAGTGATTGGCCGGGCGAGTGCGGCGCAAAATCTGGCCACGGACCCCGACGGTCCCGCCAATCTGACGATCATGCGAGGCTATGATCCGTTGAACGCCAGCAACTTCAATGCGTTGGGCGTAAACGGCCTGTATAATTCGCCGACCCGCGATACGGTTTGGGAAGCAAAGGTCGATGGAACGTGGAACGTGGAGCGCGGCTTTTTGAGGTCACTGAGTAGCGGTCTCTATTATCAAAACCGCACCCGTGCATTTACCCAAGTTGTGCTGTCGGTAAACGCCGAGCAACTGGCGCCTTTGGCCGGTGTGCCCTATTCGGCAGGCGTGGAGGGTGGCTCTTTCAATGCGGCCCAGTTTATGACCGCGTTCAACTACCCCGACATGCTGCGTAACTATGACGGCGCATCGACCTTTCCGACACAGTTTCTCAACTCTGATCTCAGCAAACTATATGACAAGGTTCCCCTCGACACGCTCCTGAGCCGTTTCGGCACGCAGACCGATCTGGCATCGACATATAGCGTCAAAGAGAAGTCGATGGCAGCCTATGTTCGTGCGGACTTTGCCGATGCGAATGAAAGGTTCAGGGGCAATGTCGGCGTCCGTTATATTAATACGGTATCGGCATCGAGCGGTTTCTCGGCTGATCTTGATACGGTGTCCATTGATCTGGCCGGTTCGCGCACGATCGTGGGTCGCACCGCGCCTGTGACGGTCAAGAACGACTATCAATATGTCCTGCCGAGCCTGAACGCGTCTTTTAGTGTCAGCGACAATTTCCTCGTCCGTTTTGCGGCAGCGCGGGTTCTGTCGCGTCCGTCGCTGTCCAATCTGGCACCGGCGATTTCGATCAACGCCAACGTCAGGACGATCAGTGGCGGCAACCCGCTGTTGAAGCCTTATACCTCGGACCAGCTTGACCTGTCGCTCGAATATTATTTGTCGGGTGGCGGCCTGATATCTGTCGCTGGTTTTTACAAGGACCTCAAAAACTTTGTCGTCAGCTCGACAGGTACGCGAACGATTAATCTGACGACTGTACAGGGCAATGTCACGACACCGACGGCGTTCACGACATTCCAACCGGCCAATGGCGGCAAATCGAAGGTCAAAGGCTTTGAGGTGTCGTACCAGCAGCCGTTCACCTTCTTGCCATCGCCGTTTGACGGTTTTGGCACGATACTGAACTACACCTATGTGTCGGCTGATGATCTGCCCTATGCGGAGGGTGGTCCACTACTGCCCCTGCCAGGCGTCTCGAAGAATAATTATAATATCGTGCTTTATTACGAAAAGGGTCCGTTCAGCATTCGTGGGGCGTATAATTATCGCGACAAGTTTGTCGTCGATCCCGCAAGCTTCTTTGGCGATGGCCAATTCACCAATGCCTTCCGCCAATTGGACCTGACGACCAGCCTTAAAGTGACCGAAAACATTCAGGTTCACGCGGAGGCGCTCAATCTGCTCGGTGAATCGCAGGTCAACGTGAACCGTTTTGGTATCAACCGAGGTTTTGAAGACTATGGACGTCGCTTTACGGCAGGTGTTCGCTTCCAACTATAGGGAGCGCTAAATCTCCCCGGCAGGCGGGGACGCCGACGGTATGCTGCCGGTTTCCCCGCCTGTTCACAACAATACTCTAGAGCGATGTTCGAATTTGCCTGATTACTGATTTAAGATGGCATTGCTGCCCGGTGACGCGCCTCGATAGGTGATGGATCTAACAACAGTCGCGGCGAATATCTTAAGTGCCTAAAGCGGAGAGAATGTGATGGCTTTATCGCCCATGATTAATAGCGACAGCATAGCTCGCCCCGTCAAGGACACGGACGGAAATCGCTACGTCGCCGCGCTGATCATCACCGTGTGCCTGTTCTTTCTCTGGGGCATGGCCAATAATCTGAACGACATCCTAATCGCGCAGTTCCGGAAGGCGTTTGCGCTGTCGGATTTCGGCACCAGCTTTGTGCAACAGGTTTTCTATTTCGGTTATTTTCTGGTCGCCATCCCCGCGGCGGCGGTGATGCGCCGGTATGGCTATAAGGCGGCCATTGTCCTGGGCCTGACCTTATATGGTTGTGGGGCCCTCCTTTTCTATCCGGCGGCGATGGTCGGGGTATATCAGTTATTCCTGCTCGCATTGTTCGTCATCGCGTGTGGACTGGCCTTTCTGGAAACCTCGGCTAATCCCTTGATGACCGAATTAGGCGACCCACGCAGCGCCGCCCGTCGGCTTAACTGGGCGCAGGCCGCCAACCCGCTGGGCGCGATCACGGGCATTCTGGTCGGACGCAACTTTATCCTGTCCGGCATCGAACATGACGAGCGCAGCCTGGCGACAATGGCGCCCGCAGCGCGCGACGCTTTCTATCGCGCTGAAGTGCAGGCGGTCGTCTTGCCCTATGTGGCGATCGCGGTCGTTGTGCTGCTGTTTGCTGTCGCGGCGGCGCTTGTGCAGTTCCCGCGCGGCAATGCTGAAAATGATGGACCGGATGTGCCGAGCGGGCGCTTCACAGATGTTTTCCGTCGTCCGCGATTGATGTTCGCGGTTGTGGCACAATTCTTCTACGTCGGCGCGCAAGTCGGCCTGTGGAGCTATACCATTCGGTATGCGCAAGAGAATGCAGGCATGGGCGAGCGGGGCGGCGCCGATGCGCTGTTCGTCTCTTTGATATTGTTCGCGGCCGGGCGTTTCCTGGGCACCGCATTGATGTCGCGGCTGGCACCGGTCATGTTGCTCGCTATCTTCTCTGCCTTTTCGGTAGCGCTCGCCGCTATTGCAGGAACGGTCGGCGGTACAATTGGCCTCTATGCGCTGGTTGTGTCCAGCCTGTTCATGTCGATCCAGTTTCCGACCATTTTCGCGCTGGGCGTGGAGGGGCTGGGTCCCTTACGCAAAGCCGGATCGTCCCTGATCGTCATGGCGATCATCGGTGGCGCCGCGCTGACTGCGCTGATGGGCTGGGTCTCGGACCGCGCCAGCATCACCCATGCCATGCTTGTGCCTGCGGCCTGTTTTGCTGCGGTATTCTTCTTTGCTCTTTATGCTCGCGGGTCAAGCGTTCGGGCGCACTGAACTGTTGAAAGGACTATGTTGAAGTGAACAGATTGGACGGCAAGCGCGCCATCGTGACGGGCGCGGGCCAGGGCATTGGCCGGGCTGCGGCGGAATTGTTCGCGGCGGAGGGCGCGGAGGTTCTGGCGCTGGATCGCAACGGGGATGCGTTGGCCGGGCTGGCAGGCTGCACGCCCCATATCATCGACCTGACCGACCCGCAGGCGATTGCGGCGTTCGGTGTGGAAGCAGGCGGCGTGGACATATTGTTCAACTGCGCAGGCTATGTCGATGCCGGGACGCTGCTCGATACGAAGGACAGCGGTTATGCTCTGTCGTTCGACCTCAACGTTCATTCCATTACCCATATGCTGACCGCGCTGCTGCCCGCGATGATCGCGGGCGGTGGCGGGTCGATCATCAACATGTCGTCGGTCGCGGGCGCAGTTATCGGTGTCGGCAACCGCTACGCCTATTGCGCGTCAAAGGCGGCAGTGGCGGGGATCACACGCTCGGTCGCGCTCGATTATGTCGGCCAGGGTATTCGCTGCAACGCGATTTGCCCCGGCACGGTGCAATCGCCCTCGCTCGACGAGCGTTTGGCCGCGACGGGCGATGAGGCAGCGGCGCGCGCGGCGTTCATCGCGCGTCAACCGATGGGTCGCTTGGGCAGCGCCGAGGAAGTCGCTGCGCTGGCGTTGTATCTGGCGTCGGACGAAAGCGCCTACACCACCGGGCAGTTGCACGTCATCGACGGCGGCTGGTGCATGGCCTGATCCATGGTGACGATCGCCTCCACCCTCGATTTTCGCGACGCGGCGCGGGCGCGGCTGCCGCGTTTCCTGTTCGATTATGCGGACGGGGGTGCCTATGCTGAACGGACTTTGCATCGCAATGTCGCCGATCTGGGCGATATCGCACTGCGCCAGCGAGTGTTGCAGGACGTGGCGGAGGTCGACCTGTCGACAACCCTGTTCGGGCGCAAAATGCCGCTGCCGGTGGCGCTCGCACCGATCGGGATTGGCGGCATGTATCGGCGACGTGGCGAAACGCAGGCCGCGCGTGCGGCCCATGCACGCGGCCTGCCTTTTACACTGTCCACCGTCGCGCTGTGCGGGATGGACGAAGTGCGCCAGGCGACGCCGGGACCACTTTGGTTCCAGCTTTATGTCCTGCGCGACCGCGGCTTTATGCGGGAATTGATCGCCAAGGCGAAGGCGGTGGGTGCCGAGGCACTGGTGTTCACGGTGGACATGCCGGTGCCGGGCGCGCGCTATCGCGATGCGCATTCGGGCATGTCGGGTCCACGCGCACCGCTGCGCCGCGTGTTGCAGGCGATGGGTAAGCCGGGATGGGCATGGGATGTGGGGCTGCGCGGCCGACCGCACAAACTCGGCAATCTAGAGCCGGTGCTCGGCAATGCCAGCGGCATGAACGACTATATGGGCTGGCTTGGCGCCAATTTTGATGCGTCGATTCAGTGGCGTGACCTGGACTGGATCCGCTCCGCCTGGGACCGCCCGCTGATCATCAAGGGCATATTGGATCCCGAAGATGCGCGCGCGGCGGCTGATGTCGGGGCGCAGGGGATCGTCGTGTCCAACCATGGTGGTCGGCAGCTTGACGGTGTGCTGTCGAGCGCCCGCGCCTTGCCCGCGATCGCCGATGCGGTGGGTGACCGGCTGACCGTGCTGGCCGATTCCGGCGTGCGTTCGGGCCTGGACGTTGTGCGGATGCTGGCGCTGGGCGCGCAGGGCGTGCTGCTGGGGCGCGCCTGGCTCTATGCCATGGCGGCGCGCGGGGAGGCGGGCGTCGCCTTGCTGCTCGACCTGATCGAAAAGGAAATGCGCGTCGCCATGACGCTGACCGGCGTCAATGCCGTGTCGAAGATCGACCGTTCCATCCTCGCTTCCACAAAGGATATCCTATGAAACTTTGCCGCTTTGGCCCGTCCGGGCAGGAACAGCCCGGCCTGATCGACGCACAGGGCCGCCTGCGCGCGCTCGCGGGCCATGCCGACATCACGCCCGACATGCTGGCCCCCGATGCGCTGGCCAGGCTCGCCGCAATCGACCCCGCCACGTTGCCGCTGGTCGAAGGCGATGTGCGCTATGGCGTGCCGGTGTCGGGCACGCGCCAATTCATCGCGATCGGCCTCAACTATGCCGATCATGCTGCGGAATCGAACCTGCCGATCCCGCAAGAGCCCGTGGTGTTCAACAAATGGGTCAGTTGCCTGCAAGGGCCGAACGATCCGGTGGTCATCCCGCGCGATTCGATCAAGACCGACTGGGAAGTCGAACTGGGCGTCGTGATCGGAACGCGCGCAGAATATGTCGCGGAAGCCGATGCGCTGGCCCATGTGGCGGGATATTGCGTGATCAACGACGTGTCCGAGCGCGCGTGGCAGATGGAGCGTGGCGCGACATGGGACAAGGGCAAGGGGTTCCCGACCTTTGGCCCCGTCGGCCCGTGGCTGGTGACCGCCGACGAGGTGGGCGACCCGCAGGCGCTGACCCTATGGCTCGACGTCAATGGCAAGCGCGTCCAGGACGGCAGCACGAAAACGATGATTTTCACCGTCGCGCAGATCATCGCTTATTGTTCGCAATTCATGACGCTGGAGCCGGGCGACATTATCACCACCGGAACGCCGCCGGGCGTTGGCTTTGGCCAGAAGCCTGAACCCTGGTATCTCAAGGCCGGTGATGTCGTGACTTTGGGCATCGAGAAGCTGGGCGAACAGCGGCAGGACTTCGTTGCCTGGGCACCGCGCGGCTGACATGACCCGTCCGCCGTTCATTGACGCGCATCTGCACCTGTGGGATCGGGATCTTTTGCGTTATCCTTGGCTCGACGCGCCGGATAACGCGCCGATCGCCGCCAGCTACAGCGTTGCGGATCATCGCGCGCTGACGGCGGCGTGGAATCTGGTCAGCGCGGTGCATGTCGAAGCGGGCGCGCATCCCGATGACGGCGAGCGGGAAACCGACTGGCTGAACGCGGTGGCTGACGAGCATGCGCTGCCCAACGCGATTATCGCGCGTGTCGCACTCGATGCGCCCGATGCTGCGGCGATACTCGAACGGCAGGCCGCGCGGCCGCGCGTCCGCGGCGTCCGCCACCTCATAAACTGGCATCCCGACGCCGACCGGCAGGCCTATCCACGCGACCTGACGATGGATAGCGCCTGGCGGCGCGGGTTCGGGATGCTGGCCGGTCATGGGTTAAGTTATGATTTTCACGGCTTTCCGCCACAGCTTGCCGGCCTCGCGGAAACCGCTGCGTTGCATCCGCGCGTGCCGGTGATCATCAACCATCTGGGGCTGCCGATCCTGGCCGACGGCCTTGCCCAGTGGCGCGCAGGCCTCACGGCCCTGGCGGCGATGCCGCAGGTAGCGATCAAGCTGTCGGGCGCCGGTTTCGTTCAATCGCCCTTCGATCCGGCGGCCTTTGCCGATATCGTCCACGAAGTGATCGCCCTGTTCGGCACGCAGCGCGTGATGGTCGCCACCAATTTCCCCACCGACCGGCTGTTCGCCACATTGGACGAGACGTTGTCTGCCTATGAGGCACTGTTGGTCGATCTTTCTGACGACGACAGCGCGGACCTGTGGGGTCGCAACGCCAACCGCATCTATCGACTGGATCTGAAGCTGTGACCCTCATTCCCCACCGCCCGATCGGCCGCACTGGCCTCAGCGTTCCCGAACTCGGCTTTGGCGCTGCCTCACTCGGCAATCTCTACCACCCTGTGCCCGACGCAGACGCGCGCGCCGCGATTGACGCGGCGCTGGATGCAGGCCTGGGCTATGTCGATACCGCGCCGCATTATGGTCGTGGACTGTCCGAGCGGCGCGTGGGCGATGCACTACGGGGACGGGGCGACACCGTCATTTCCACCAAGGTCGGGCGGTTGATGGACCCCGATCCGTCGATCATCGACGATCGAGAGCGAGACGGCTTTCGCTCGCCGATGCCGTTCCGGATGCGCTACGATTATAGCTATGATGGCATTTTGCGTAGCCACGAACATAGTTTGCAACGGCTGGGACTGGGCAAGGTCGACCTGCTCTACATCCATGACATCGGTCGCTACACCCATGGCGACGCAGCCGATGGCTATTGGCAGCAGCTAACCTCAGGCGGCGGCCTGAAGGCGCTGGAAAAGCTACGTGATGAAGGGGCGATCGCCGGTTTTGGCGTTGGCGTCAACGAGATCCAGGTTTGCCTCGACGTAATGCAGGAGGCACGGCTCGATGCGATCCTGCTCGCCGGCCGCTACACGTTGCTCGAACAGGACGCGCTCGACGCGCTGTTCCCCGTGTGCATGGCGGCGGGCACGTCGATTGTCATCGGCGGCCCGTATAATAGCGGCATCCTTGCCACCGGGACTCGGCGCGGAGGGACGATCCATTATGATTACGGCCCCGCGCCTGAGGATGTGCTGATTCACGTTCGAGGGATCGAATCTGTCGCAGACCGGCATGGCGTCAGGCTTCCCGCCGCTGCGCTGGCTTTCGTGTTGGCGCATCCGCTGGTAGCCAGCGTCATTCCCGGTATCGGCAGTGCAGATCGGGTCGCGCAAACCGTCGATCTTTACGGCGAGGCGATTCCGGCCGCATTCTGGAGTGAATTGCGCAGCGAAGGTCTGTTGCGTCTGGACGCGCCCGTACCCGCACCCGAGACAGCCGCATGATCGCCGCTGCGATCCGATTGTCGCCTAGCGACAATGTCGCCGTCGCATGTCGCGACCTGGCGGCAGGCGAAACCATCGATCTGGAGGGGGCGGTGCTCCCGATCACTGAGCATATCAGTCTCGGCCATAAGATCGCTGTCCTACCCTTGAAAGTCGCCAACAGGATCATCAAATATGGTATGCCGATCGGATCCGCGACGGCGGATGTCCCTGCCGGGGGTTGGGTACACATCCATAATATGCAGAGCGACTATATCCCGGCGCACCAGCGTGACGCGGCAGGAGATCATTCATGAACGACGTAGCGATGACCGGCTGGCTGCGACCCGATGGACGCAAGGGCATTCGGGATGCGATCGTGGTAGTTTACCTGGTTGAATGTGCCCATCATGTGGCTCGGCGCATCGTTGATAAGATGGATGATCCGCGTATCCAGTTGATCGGCTTCCCCGGTTGCTACCCTAATGATTATGCGCTGGCGATGATGAAATCGCTGACGACGCATCCCAATGTCGGAGGCGTGGTGCTGATGTCGCTTGGCTGCGAAAGCTTCAATCGTGAGGCACTGGCCGCCAATGCGCGCGAACATGGTCGCCCGGTCGAGACAGTCGTCATCCAACAAGCGGGCGGAACTGGCCCGGCAATCGCCACGGGAATTGCTGCTGTCGAGCGTGTGCGCGCGGCGGCGGACGCCCAAGCGCAGCGCGTGCCGATGGCGATGTCCGAACTGGTGATCGGTACTATCTGCGGCGGGTCCGATGGGACGAGCGGTATTACCGGCAATCCAGCGGTAGGACGCGCATTCGACACGCTGATCGACGCGGGGGCGTCCTGCGTGTTTGAAGAAACCGGCGAAATGATCGGGTGTGAAGGCCATATGGCCAGTCGTGCCGCGTCGCCCGAAGTGGCAGACGCTTTGATCGCTTCCGTTCACAAGGCTGAGGTCTATTATCGCGCTATGGGCTATGGCAGCTTTGCGCCGGGCAATGCCGAGGGTGGGTTGTCGAGCCAGGAAGAAAAATCGGCAGGCGCCTATGCCAAGTCGGGCAGCCGCCCGATCGACGGCGTGATTAACCCGGCGGAGCCGGTTCCTGGACCTGGCCTATATCTGCTCGACGTCGTTCCACCGGGAGACCCCAAATTCGGCTTCCCCAACATCGTTGACAATGCCGAAATCGGTGAGCTGATCGCCAGCGGCGCGCACATCAACCTGTTCGTGACAGGGCGGGGGTCGGTCGTGGGGTCCGCGATTTCGCCGGTTATCAAGATTAGCGCGAATCCTGACACTTATCGTCGGATGGAAGGCGACATGGACGTCGATGCCGGTCGTATATTGGAGGGCCGCGGCACGTTGGACGACGTCGGCGCAGAAATCGTCGATCTGATCATCGCCGTCGCTAATGGAGCGCAAACCAAATCCGAAGCGCTGGGACATTGTGAATTCGTGCTGACCTACAAAGCATCGGCATCGCCGCTGCGGGCTGAGTGCCGATAATGAGCGACGTGGCGCGGCGGTTAGGCGTGATCGTCGCGCCCGTTCATCCCGAAGGTGGTGCGGTCGATTCGCGGATGGCGAGCATATAGTCGAGGTGGGTCGCGCTTTTTGCTGGGGCATCTCCTCCACGCGCCAGCATGATACCCAGCGTCGCCGCCTCCGACGCTATCCTTGCCCCCGGATGGCGAACGGTCGTGAGGGCAGGCCAGATCTTCACCGCAATGGGGGTATCATCGAAACCCGCGACCGATAGGTCGTGCGGGACATCCAGCCCCTGCCGATGCGCCAGTGACGTAACGGCCGCTGCCACATCGTCGTTGCTGGCGAAAATGGCGGTGGGCCGGGGGGCAAGGCTCAACAGCGTGTGCGCGGCATCCAGCCCGGATTCGAAACTCATATCGCCATCAGCGATCAGTTCGGGGCGTATGGCGATACCGGCCTCTTGCAACGCGGCGATATAGCCATCCCGGCGCGTCCTGCTGATCAGATGATGCTCGGCGCCGCGAATGAAGCCGATATCCTTATGGCCCAGGCTGATAAGATAGCGCGTCATGTCGCGCGCCGCCGCGAAGTCGTCGATGCGGATGCAATATTCGTCAGTCAGATCGTCGCCGGGGGAAAGCGCCACGATCGGCACCGGCGCATCCTTGGTCAGGCCACGGCTATTGGCGATCTCGCAATAGGGCGGGGCGATCAGGATGGCATTCGCACCATTGCTGATAAGGGTCTGAATACCCGCCGCCACTTCCCCGGCGTCGCCCACTTCAAGCGGCTGCAACAAGAGTTGCGCACCCATGCGGTTGGTCGTTTCCAGACTGCCGATCAAAATCGAACTGAGAAACGCATTTTCGATGTTGCGATACATCAGACCGATTCGGGTCATGCCGGACCCCGCCAGCGACTTGGCCGCGGGGTTGAGAGAATAGTTAAGCGTCTTGACGGCGTCCATCACTGCCTGCCGCGTGCTTTCGCGCACTTTGTGCCGGTTGTTGAGCACATTCGACACGCTCATGGGCGACACGCCTGCGAGTTCGGCGACGGTCTTGATGGTGATCGTCTTGCTCGGCCGTCTTGTCATCTTTTTCCCAAACCCATACTCTTCCATAGCTTAACGCGCCCGCGCTTCAATCCATGAATTGCCTGCACGGGCGCACCCTGTGTCGGAAAAGCGACAACCCCGCCCGGAAAAACATGTAGCGCTACATATTTGTTTGACTCAAGGGCTGGAAGGCAACATGTAGCGCTACAAGATCAATGGGCGCTTCGGGTCGCATAGCCCATTTTGTTTGTTTGCAAACGTCGGAAATCAATCCGGCTGGCATAAAGGGGAGGTAGTATGAAAGCTTCTAAACTCACGCAGCGTCTGTCCGGCTCATCCATGATTGGGCTGATCGCGACGCTCGCCGCCGCCAACATGACCCCCGCCTTTGCGCAGGACGCAGCGGCCCTCGCCGCAGAACCCAATAACGCCAGCACCGACATCGTCGTAACTGCCCAAAAGCGCGCAGAGCGGCTGCAGGACGTGCCGCTGGCCGTCACTGCTGTTTCGGCCGATACGCTGGCCAACCGCCAGATCAATGACAGCGCCTCGCTGGTTCAGGCCGTGCCGTCGCTGACCTTCCAGCAGGGGGCAACACCTACCAACAGCAGCTTCCGCATCCGCGGCATCGGTACTGCCCTGTTCGGGCAGGGCGTCGAGGCCTCCGTCTCCACCGTTGTCGATGGCGTCGTTGCCGTGCGCCAGACGCAGGGCTTCACCGATCTCGCCGATATCGAGCGTGTCGAAGTGCTGCGCGGCCCTCAAGGAACGCTGTTCGGCAAGAATGCCACCGCGGGCGTCATCAGCGTCACGACCGCGCGCCCGTCGCGCGATTTTGAAGGCCGGGGCGAAGTCACCATTGCCGAGCATGGCGAATATCGCGCCCGTGGCACTGTGTCCGGCCCGATCAGCGACACGCTGCGCGCCCGCGTCACTGGCTTTTATAACGATGTACGCGGCATTGCGCGCAATATCGCTACCGATAGCTGGGACAATGGCTCCAAATCCTGGGGTGTGCGCGGCAAGCTGGAATGGGACGCGACGGAGAATCTGAACCTTCTGTTCACCGGCGAATATCGCAAGACCGATGCCGATTGCTGTGCTTCGACCTGGATCGCGATCAACAATCCCAATCTTCAGGCGTTGGTCGGCCCGATCAATGCCACGCGCGAAAACCGGACACTCAATGATGAGACGGTGACCTATTCCAACAGCAACCAGCAGACCTATTCGTTGCAGGCGGATTGGGATCTGGGCGCTGCGACGATCACGTCCATCACGGCCTACCAGGACTATTATCTGGAAGTGAACCAGCCGATCGAGCGCATCAACAGCAGCGTTCCGCTCTTCGTCGGTGCATCGGCCGCCTATGCCGACTGGAGCCGTAACAGCGGCATCGTCGACCTGAGCGCGTTCAGCCAGGAATTGCGGATCGCCAACAATGACAGCGGCGACTTCAACTATGTCGCTGGTGTTTTCTATATGCATTCCGACATCAAGCGGCCGTTCGACCGGCGTCGGGCGCGCTGTACGGCTGGCACCTTTGGGCAGCCCTGCGCGCCTGCCAATACGATCTACCAGTCTTCGGCGAGCAATATCCGTCTGAAGCAGGACAGTCTCGCAGCCTTCGGTCAGGTTGAATATCGCATCGTCGGCGGCCTGAAAGCCATTGGCGGCCTGCGCCTGCAATATGAAAAGGGCACCAATAGCGGCAGCCGCATTTCGCCGCTGGTTTCCGGTGATGCGGTGCTGCCGGGTAATGCGCCAGTGAGCGGATCGATCACAGCGGACGATACGGCGGTCACTGGCAAGGCGGGCCTGCAATATGAGTTCAGCCGCGATGCCCAGGTTTATGCCAGCTACACGCGCGGTTATAAGGGGCTGGGTTACGAAATGGAGATCGGCGCCAACCTGGCCGATCAGAGCGTGTTGGAGCCGGAGCATGTCAATGCCTATGAAATCGGCTTCAAGGGGCGCACGTTAGACGGCGTATTGAGCTTCAGCACCGCGCTGTTCCTGGCGGACTATTCCAATCTTCAGGTGCAGGCCAACCGGTCGGATATCGCCGCAGGCGTGGTCCAGTTCGCGCCAACCAATGCGGGCAAGTCGCGGACCAAGGGCTTTGAGGTCGAGGCGACCGTGCGCCCCGATGATAATTTCAGCCTGACCGGCGCTGTCACCTATTCGGATGCCACAATGAACATCGATGGCCTCAACTGCCCGCAGCAATTTAACGCCAGCGCGCCGGTTCTGTCGGGTATGCCCACCAACATCTGCTACCGCCCGGCAGCAGGTGTCACGCCCATCCAGAATTTGCGCGGCGCGACGTTG
Organism: Sphingobium xenophagum; assembly: GCF_031457465.1. Classification (GTDB taxonomy): domain Bacteria; phylum Pseudomonadota; class Alphaproteobacteria; order Sphingomonadales; family Sphingomonadaceae; genus Sphingobium; species Sphingobium xenophagum_A. The sequence goes on along the minus strand of NZ_JAVDWV010000004.1, from coordinate 221,145 downwards.
CCGGTCAGCCCGCGTTGGAAGATCAGCTTCGCCCCTCGGTATGAAGCGGATATTGCCGGTACCAACCTGGCGGGTTTTGCGCAGGTTGGCGTCAACTTCCAGAGCACGATGAACTTCTCGGTCGAGCAGGACCCGCTGCTGGAACAGCCCGCCTACACGCTGGTTGATGCCAGCATCGGCGTGAAGCAGATTGACGGCCGCTACAGCCTGACCCTGTTCGTCAAGAATCTGTTTGACGAAAACTATCTCACCAGCATCGGCCATACGTCGTTCCTGGGTGGCAATACCGATCTGGTCGGCACCTTCAATAAGGATGCGGACCGCTACTTCGGCGCCACCCTCGGCGTGAAGTTCTGATCGAAGGGCGCGGCGGCACAATGTTGCCGCGCCACTAATTTGAGTGGGAGCGGGTCCGATGAAGAAACCCTTGTTGCTGGCGGCATCCATGCTCGTTGTGGGATTGGGCTGGTCGGGTGCTAGCGCCGCGCCCAAGGCGACGCCGGTCGCCAAGCCCAATATCGTCCTCATCGTCCTGGATGATGTCGGCTTTTCCGATCTGGGTGCCTTCGGTTCGGAAATCCGCACCCCCAATATTGATGCGCTGGCCGCTACCGGGCTGCGCTATAATCGATTTGACAGCAAGGCGGTCTGCACGCCGACCCGCGCGGCCTTGCTGACCGGCCGCAACAACCAGACGGTGCGAATGGCGGACCTACCGACCAATCAGCGCACTGACGACATGACCCGTGATCGCGGGGAAGTCGCCCACAATGCACAGATGCTGCCCCAGGCGCTGAAAGCGGCGGGCTATCGCACCTATGGCGTAGGAAAATGGCATCTTGGCCCTGAATATGAGGATGGCAAGCCTGGCAACAATGCGTCTTGGCCGCTCCAGCGCGGGTTTGACCGTTTCCATGGCTTTTATCTGGGCTGGACGGATCAATATCGTCCTGACCTGATCGAAGGGAATGAAAAGCTGCCTAAGCCTGAAAAGCCCGGCTATCATTTCTCTACCGATATGGCGGATCAGGCCATCGCCAATATCGACGATGCGGCGGACAAACCCTTTTTCCTCTATTTCGCCATGGGCGCGGCCCACGCGCCGCTGCAGGTGCCACGCGCCTATATCGACCGCTATCGCGACGTTTATGAAAAGGGATGGGATGCGATCCGCGCCGAACGCTTCGCGCGCATGAAGAAGATCGGCATCATTCCTGACGACACCATCATGACCCCGCGCGCGGCCGGTGATCGGGCCTGGGATGCGCTTAGCGACGACGAAAAAGCGGTCTTTGCGCGCCATATGGCAACCTATGCCGGATTTATCGACCATGCCGACGAACAGATTGGCCGGGTGATCCAGCGGCTCAAGGACAAGGGCCAGTACGACAATACGATCATCATGCTGATCTCCGACAATGGTGCCGCGGCTGAAGCCGGACAAAATGGCGGCTTCGAAACCATGTATCGGCCGAGCAAATTCAGCTTCGCGCAGCAGCGGGAACGGATCGACGATATCGGGACTGTCAAGCTGCACCCGGAATATCCTCAGCCATGGGCCTGGGCGGGCGGCACGCCCTTTCGGCGCTACAAGTCCTGGCCCTATGCCGGGGGCGTCCGCACGCCCATGATCGTTTCCTGGCCTTCCGTCATTCGCGATAGCGGTGCCATACGAACGCAATTTGTCGACACGATCGACCTTGCCCCCACCTTGCTGGATGCGGCCGGAGCCAGTTTCGCGCGGACGGTCGATGGCGACGCGCAAATTCCTGTCGCGGGTCAGTCGATCCGCAAGACCTTTAGGGACGCAACCGCAAAAACGCGCTCGGTCCAATATTTCGAACTGCGTGGCCAACGTGCAATTACGTCGGGCAACTGGCGCGCGGTCGCGATGCACCAACACGGCACTGATTTCGCCAAGGATAAGTGGGAATTGTTCGATATTTCGAAGGATTATTCCGAAAGCACGGACCTTGCCGCGCGCTATCCTGCCAAGCTTGAAGAGATGAAGGCGCTATGGTGGCGTGAGGCGCGGAAATATAGCACGCCGCCGCTCGCCGAACCGCCTGAAATATTCGCAAAGCGTGGGCGCTATGTCGACGCTTTTCCCGAAGCGCCCAAATGAATCCGAGCGTCGAAGTTTTGCCGCCCGGTTCCTTCCAACGCATCAGTCCCCTGGCCCTGTCGCCAGAGGATATGCGCTGGGTCGAACGCACGCGCGACGCCCTGAGCGTCGAGGCGCAGATCGCGCAACTGTTCATCCTGTCCTCGCGCCATGACAGCGCGGCGGAAACCGACGAACTGATCGCCCGTGCGCCTGGCGGCATTCACCGCTTCCCGACGCGCGACCTAGATGCGGCCTGGACTGCGGCGCGCGATGCGGTTGAGCGATCCGAGGTGCCGATCATTCTGTCGGGCGATATTGAAGGCGGCACTGTCAGCTATCCCTTCACCACCGCCATTCCCAACCAGATGGGCATTGCCGCCTGCGACGATATTGCGCTGAGCACCCAACTCGCGACGATCGTGGGCCAAGAAAGCCGCGCGCTTGGCTATAACTGGTCCTTCACCCCGGTCGTCGATATCAACCGTGCCTTCCGCAACCCGATCGTCGGCACCCGCTCCTATGGGTCCGACCCGGACCGCATTCTCGATCAGGCCAAGGCCTATATCCGCGCGCTGCAGGCGCAGGGCGTTGCCGCCTGCGCCAAACATTGGCCGGGCGACGGGCTGGACGATCGCGACCAGCATCTGGTCACCAGCGTCAACGACATGGAAATGGGTGAATGGGAGGCGACTTTCGGCCGCATCTTCCGCGCGCTGATCGACGATGGCGTGATGACGATCATGTCCGCGCATATCGCGCTGCCCGCCTATATACGCGACAAATTGCCGCGCGCGGGCGCACAGGCCTTTGAGCCCGCATCAGTATCCCGCCTGCTGAACGAGGAATTGTTGCGCGGCCAGCTTGGCTTTGACGGGCTGATCCTGTCCGATGCCACTGTCATGGGCGGGCTCACCAGTTGGATGGGCCGCGCCGAAGCCGTGCCCGCCATCATCGAAAATGGCTGCGACATGTTCCTGTTCAGCCGCGACCCGGCGCAGGATATGGCACTGATGCTCAAGGGCCTGCGCGAAGGTCGCCTGTCGGAGCGCCGCCTGCATGAAGCGGTCACCCGCTGCCTATCGCTCAAGGCGAATCTCGGTCTGCACCGCATGACGCTGGACGAACGGATCGCACCCTTGCCGCAGGTGCGCGACGCCTTGCGTCGCCCCGATCATCTGACGATCGCAAAACGGGCTGTCGCGGGCAGCCTCACCCTCGTCAAAGATCGCGATGCGCTTCTGCCGATCAGCCCTGCGCGCCATCAGCGCATCGTGGTGATATCGGACGAGGGAACGAGCTTCTTTGCGGGCGCACCGGACCGCGACTTCACCCCGATGATGCAAGATTTGCAGGAACGGGGGTTCGAAGTCCGCCCGTTCGATCCCGATGCCATGCCCACGCGGGAAGACACCGACCTCGTCCTCTATCTGATTGGTCAGGAAGCCACGCCGGGACTCAGCCACATCTTCCTTGACTTCGCCAAGCTGCACGCTGGCCCGCGCAATGCGATGATCCAGTTTAACCGGGAAATCCCGACGCTGCTCATCTCCTTCGGCCAGCCTTATTATCTTTATGACGCGCCGAACTTCTCCACCTATATCAATGCCTACGCCTCGCTGTCTGATATTCAGACGGCACTGGTTGATCGGCTAGTCGGCGATGCGCCTTTCACCGGGGTAAGCCCGGTCGATGCATTTTGCGGGAAAGGGCAGTTACGATGGTAGGGTTTGGCAAATTGCTGGTGGCGACCGTCGCCTTTTTCACTTTGGGTGCGGCCGCTGCGCCGCCATCGGGTTGGCGCGATCTCAATCATAATGGCCGTCTTGACCCATATGAGGATAAAAGAGTCTCCGTCGATCGGCGGGTCGAGGACTTGCTGGCTCGCATGACTTTGGCGGAAAAGGCCGGACTGATGCTCCACGGCACGTTGCCGACGCCCGGATCGCCGATCGGCTTTGGTGGGGTAGTCTATGATCAGGCGGCGACGACCCGCTTGATGCGGGATCGCCGCATATCCAGCTTCATCACCCGCCTCGTCGTGCCACCTGCGCAACTGGCGGCACAGAATAATGCGATCCAAAAACTGGCGGAGGCCGGACGCCTCGGCATTCCAGCGACGATCAGCACTGACCCGCGCCACCATTTCCAGGCAACCTTGGGGGCCAGCACGACGGGCGGCGACTTTTCGTTATGGCCCGACATGCTCGGCTTCGCAGCGCTGAACGATCCCGTCGTGATGCGTCGTTTCGGCGACATCGCCCGCGCCGAATATCGCGCCGTCGGCATCCATATGGCCTTGTCGCCCCAGGCTGATCTGGCCACCGAACCACGCTGGGCGCGCTTTTCGGCGACCTTCGGGTCTGACCCGGACACCGTGTCCCGCCTGGCTGGTGCCTATGTCGAAGGGTTTCAGCAGGGGACTAAGGGCGTTACCGCGCAAGGGGTCGCCACCGTCGTCAAACATTGGGTCGGCTATGGCGCGCAGCCGGGCGGGTTTGACGGGCATAATTTCTATGGTCGCCATGCTGCCCTGACCGACGCTTCCTTCGCCCACCATGTCCGCGCCTTTGACGGGGCTTTGGCGGCTCGCAGCGCTGGCGTCATGCCCACCTATGTCATCGTGCAGGGGCCAAAGGTCGCGGGGCAGCCGATAGAGCCAGTCGGCGGCGGCTTCAACAAGCAATTGCTGTCCGGCCTGCTGCGCGGCGACAAGGGTTTTACCGGCCTGATCGTATCGGATTGGTCGATAACTCGTGATTGCCCCAAGGATTGCGTCGCGCCCGATGCCGCCAATCCGCAATCACCCGCGTCGATCGGCATGCCCTGGGGAATGGAGCAGGCGGACACGACAACGCGCTTCGCCAAGGGTATAGAAGCTGGCATTGACCAGTTCGGCGGCACCGACGATGCCGCGCCGATCCTTGATGCCGTTGCCAAGGGACTGGTCAGCGTCCAGCGGATCGACGAGTCCGCCCGCCGCATCCTGCGCTTAAAGTTCGAACAGGGATTGTTCGACAACCCTTATGTCGACGAGCAGGCCGCGGCGCAGATCGTCGGCAACGTGCAGGCCCAGCGCCAAGCCGATGTTGTCCAGCGCGCCAGCCAGGTGCTGCTGCGCAATGATCGCGCAACCCTGCCAGTGGCACCGGGCCAGCGCATCTGGCTGCACGGCGTCGATCCGGCTGCGGCCAGCGCCGCTGGCTTCGTCGTGGTGGACGATCCTGCCAAGGCGCAGGTCGCGCTGGTGCGCACAGCGACGCCGTTCGAAACCTTGCACCCCCATCATTTCTTCGGCTCCCGCCAGCATGAAGGGCGGCTGGATTTCCGTGCCGATGACAAGGATGTGCAGGCGATCGCGCGCGCGTCCGCCCATGTCCCCACCATCATTGCCGTGGAGATGGACCGCCCGGCTATCCTGACCGCAATCGAATCCATGGCCAGCGCCCTGATCGTCACTTTCGGCGCGAGCGACGCCGCCGTGCTCGACGTGGTTGCAGGCCATGCCAAGGCACAGGGTCGCTTGCCCTTCTCGCTGCCCCGGTCGATGGCCGATGTCGAGGCACAGCGCCCCGACCTGTCTGATGATGGCCCAACGCCCGCCTATCCGCGCGGTGCAGGCATCATGCTCGGCGGCGGCTAATGACGGAGGGCATGCACCACCTGCCCGGCGGAGCGTTCCAGATGGGATCGGACAATTTCTATTCCGAAGAAGCGCCTGTCCGTCGCGTTCAGGTCGATGGCTTCTGGATCGACGAGGTGCCGGTGACAAACCGCGATTTCGCGCGCTTCGTGGCGGCGACAGGCCATGTCACGCTCGCCGAGATCGCGCCCGATCCGAAGGATTATCCGGGCATGGACCCGTCGCTGGCGCTGCCTGGATCTTTGTTGTTCCAACGCACGCGCGGCCCCGTTGATCTGGCCGATTACGGCCAATGGTGGCAGTTCAGCTTCGGCACCGACTGGCGGCACCCCCATGGCCCCGACAGCAGCCTCGACGGGCTAGAGGATCATCCGGTCGTCCATGTCGCGTTCGAGGATGCCGAAGCCTATGCAAAATGGGCAGGAAAATCGCTGCCGACCGAAGCGGAATGGGAATATGCCGCGCGCGGCGGTCTGGACGGCGCAGACTTCTCCTGGGGTGACGAACTGGCACCCGGCGGCGCGATGTTGGCGAATTATTGGCAAGGTGCCTTCCCCTTCGCCAACACGCTGGACGATGGCTATGAACGGACATCGCCGGTCCGTACCTATTCCGCCAACGGCCATGGCCTGTTCGACATGATCGGCAATGTCTGGGAATGGACCGTCGACTGGTTCGCCCAGCCCCGGATCGAGCGCAAGGCGAAGGGTAGCTGCTGCGTCCCCGCCAATCCGCGCGGTGGCACGAAGCGCGAAAGTCTTGACCCCGCCAATCCCGATACGCCGATCCCGCGCAAGGTGCTCAAGGGGGGATCGCATCTGTGCGCCCCCAATTATTGCCAGCGCTATCGCCCCGCGGCCCGCCACCCACAGGCGGTGGACAGTTCGACCAGCCATATCGGCTTTCGCTGCATCATTCGTGACAAGAAGGACCATCGCTCATGAAGAACGCCCGCCGCGCGATGCGCGCCGCTGCGCTTGCCGCTTGCACCCTGCTGGGACCGGGCGTGCTGGCCAAGCCCGTCAATGCGCCGCAAAAGCCGACCAATATGATCTTCGTGCTGGTCGATGACCTGCGCTATGACGCGATGGGCTTTCTGACGCCGGGCCTTCAAACCCCGAACATTGATGCCCTGGCCAAGAATGGCGTCTATTTCCCCAATGCCGTGGTGACCTCGTCGCTTTGCTCGCCCAGCCGCGCAACGATCCTGACCGGCCAGACCGCGCGCAACCATGGCGTGATCGACAATAATAACAGTTCGGAGGAAGGGCTGACCTTCTTCCCCAAATATCTTCAGCAGGCAGGCTATCAGACCGGCTTCTTCGGCAAATGGCATATGGGTTTCGACACCGACGCGCCGCGCGAAGGCTTCGACAAATGGGTCAGCTTCAAGGGGCAGGGCACCTATTTCCCGACCGAATTGCTCTCGCCCGAACGGTTGGCTGCGGGCAAGCGGCAAACGCTCAATGTCGATGGTGACGTGGTCAAGCGCACCGGCTACATCACCGACGAACTGACCGATTATGCCATGAACTGGCTGGAAAAGGGACGCGATACGTCCAAGCCTTTCTTTCTCTATCTAAGCCATAAAGCCGTCCATAGCGATCCGCTGCCGCCCGAACGCTACAAGACCCAGTATAGCAATCTCGATATCAAGCTGCCCGCCAGCATGGCGAACACGCCGGAAAATAATGCCGGCAAGCCTTTATGGGTCCAGAACCAGCGCAATAGCTGGCATGGCGCGGATTTCCCCTATCATACCGACAATCCGATGACCGAGCAGGTCCGCGACTATTATCGCACGCTCAGCCCCGTCGATGACAGTCTGGGCCGGATCATGGCCTATCTGAAGAAGAACAAGCTCGACAAGAATACCATGGTCGTCTTCTATTCCGACAATGGTTTCATGATCGGCGAACATGGCCTGATCGACAAGCGCAATGCCTATGAACCCTCGGTCCGCGTGCCGATGATCGTCTGGGCACCGGGCATGGTGCCCAAGGGGGTGACCAACCCGGCGGTCGTGCGCAACCTCGACCTTGCTCCCACCTTCCTCGATATCGCCCATATCGCCAAGCCGCAGCAGATGGAGGGCAAGAGCTTCCTGCCGGTGGTCGAAGGCAAGATCGACGAGAAAGCCTGGAATCCGGGTGATTTCGTCTATGAATATTATTGGGAATGGAGCTTCCCGCAGACCCCCACGACCTTTGCCATCCAGCGCGACCGGGTCAAATATATCCAATATCATGGGGTGTGGGATCTAGAGGAGCTGTATGACCTCAAGACCGACCCCGATGAAATGCACAATCTGATCGCGGACCCGGCCTGGCTCGAAACCAAGATCAGCTTGCGCAAGTCCTTGTTCGACCAACTTGGCAACAAGCAGGGCGAGCATGTCGTGCCCTACACCCGCAAGACGAGTTCGGGGCTGGTCCATCGCAAGATCGACGGCGCGCGCGCGGCCGACTTCCCGGCCGACTGGTATGTTCAGCCCAACCTGCCATCGAAGATGAACGACCTGTTCGCGGATACGCCTGCCAAGTTGAAGGCGGATTCAGAAGGCAAGGCTTACCGGCCATGATCGGCCAGCCGACCGCGGATCAGGGGCGGCCGCCAGTATCGCTCGGCTTCATCGCCGTCTATGTGCTGGCGCAGTTCGGCATCTGGATCGCCCTGCTGACCCCGGTCGTCATCACCATCGCGCTGCGCGTCAGCGAAATTGCAGGGGAAGCCGAAAAGGGCCGCTGGCTCGGCATCATCCTCGCCATCGGCGGCTTCGTCGCGCTCGTGATCACGCCGATCTGCGGCGCGCTGTCGGACCGCACGCGCAGCCGCTTCGGCCGTCGCCGTCCCTGGCTGCTGGGCGGCCTGTTGGTCAGCGGAGTGGGTCTGGCCATCCTTGGCACCGCGCCCAATCTGCTGCTGCTGGGCATTGGCTGGGTCATCTGTCAGGCGGGCTTCAATGCCATGCAGGCGGCCTGCCTGCCCATCCTGCCCGATGTCATTCCCTATCATATGCAGGGTCGCGTTGCTGGCATGTTGGGTATGACATCGACCGCAGGAACCTTTGCTGGCAGTTGGATAACGCAATATACCCAATCGTCGGACCTGATGATGTTCATGGCGCCCTTTGCCATTACGGTCGCCAGCATCCTGACATTATGCGTCATCCTGCCTGATCGGCCTGCGGTCAGCAGCGACAGCAAAATGAATCCGCTCATCATGCTGCGCTCCATCTTTGCGCCTTTTCGCGATTGGGATTTCAGTTGGGCTTTCGGCAGTCGCTTTCTCATCATGATGGCCTGGTCGTTCCTCCTGACCTATCAGCTCTTCTTCCTGACCGACCAGTTGGCGCTCAGCCGGTCGGATGCGACGCAGGTCATGGTCAAATCGATGGCGATCATCGCGTCGGCCACCATCGCCATTTCGCTGGTCGGCGGCTTCATCACCGACTGGACGGGCCGTCGCAAGCCGCTGATCTTCGTCGCCGCCGCGCTGGAAGCCTCCGGCTTTTTGGTCATTGCACTTGCGCCGTCCGTGTCGCAATTCCTGGTCGGCGTCGCCTTGGCGGGGATCGGCAAGGGTCTGTATTTCGCGGTCGATCTGGCGCTGCTCGCGGCTATCCTGCCCAGTGACGAAGACAGGGCCAAGGATATGGGCGTGTTTCAGATCGCCAACTCCCTGCCGCAATCCTTGGCCCCGGCAATCGCGCCCATCATTCTGGCGGTGGGTAGCGCAAGCGGCAAGAACTACGCCGCCATCTATATCGTCGGCTGTCTGTTCGCCTTGCTTGGCGCTTTCGCGATCAAACCGGTCCGCCGCTCGCGGTGAACGCCTCGCTCAGGCGACGGCCAGCCCGGACTGGTGCAAATCCTCTGTCGTGCAAAAATGCACCTGCGCCTTGCCTTTGGCCTTTGATCGATACAGTGCCGTATCGGCAAATGCCATTAGCCGCTCCAGTTCCAGGCCGAATTCGGGGGCCATGGCAATCCCGACGCTCGCGGTAATACGCATCTCGACACCATTGATCAGATAGGGCTCGCTCAACTGCTTGATGATGCGCCGGGCGAGCAGGTCGGCCTGATCCTGATGCCGCACCTGGCATTGCAGCAAAAGAAACTCGTCGCCCCCCAAGCGGCACGCGACATCCTCCGCACGGATCGTGACTTGCAGGCGGCGCGCCACTTCGCGCAACATCGCGTCTCCGGCGGGATGGCCATGTCGATCGTTCACCGCCTTGAAGCCGTCAAGATCAAGATAATGAATGGCCATCTGCTCGTCCGCCGCCGATGGCTGGATGTTGGCCTGAAATGTTTCGCGCAGAAGCAGGCGATTGGGCAGGCCTGTCAGCGGATCGTATCGTGCGAGCGTGGCCAGATCATGTTTGGTGGTCAGATGTTCGACCGAAGAAATGTAGAGATGCCGTACCGACTGCAAACTCATCAAGGTGACCGCCACGAGCAGAAGCGCCTGCAAGACAAAAAACTCCGGGTGCGACACTTTGTCGCTACCACTTGCAGCATGTAGCAACATGGCAATGGCCGTTGGCCCAACCACGAGCGACAAACTTATGACGCATAGCCGTGGACGCGAAGCGTTACGGGATACAATCCCGGCACCAAAGGTGAAAATAAGACTTATCGTGCCGATATGTGCCAGCGGTTCATGGGCCGATAAAGCGCGTATGTGGAGCGCGGCCAAGAGCAGCGCGACCATATAGGTCAGACATGCATAGCGCCTTTCCCAAATTCTTAGACTTGCTATGTCCTGATTGGTCCTGCCCGCACTATCATAAGCTTTTATAAGCCAAACACGGCCAACGGTAACTATCGCTGCACTGCCCGTTAGCGCTGCGATCAGCGGATCGTGCCATTTGAAGTAAATCAATGCGCCAACCAGGACATATAATATCCCAAAACCGATAATCGGCATGGTCATCGCAAACAATGTGGTTACCAAATCGCGATAGACAGCGTCGGGCAGCATGGCATCGCTGACCATTCTGGATGGTAAAGATCGGTGATCCGTTCCTGTCTTGGCGCGTCTCTCCATACGCCATCATGGCAGTATAAATCTTAACACAATCCTACGACTGCGTTGAACGGTGGAAGCGCCAAGTGTGCTAAAAAGGCGATACTATCACGGGCAAATGCGCATCGTTCGCTACGTTCAAATAGCCTCGATCACCCTGCGCGGCACAGCGAGGAGGGAGCCATGACGGGCGCCGGCCGGCAGGATCAGGCGATCGCTGACATCCTGCCACGTCACCATGTCGCGCGTCATCGCTGCGCCCCAGCGACCCTCCTTGTAAATGTCGTAATAGCAGATAAGGGCATCGCCGATGCGCGCGGTCATTGGCCCTTCGACCCAGGCAGGCGAGAATGGGGCGGACAGCGCGCCAAAGGGGCCGGACGGACTGTGGGCGGACGCGCTGCGCAGCCATTTGCGCGGTGGCGACACCGTCTCATCCTTGACGATCAGGTGCAGGCTACCGTCCGGCGCGTGCGCAAAACTGCCGTCGATGACGCTGAAACCGGGATCATAAAGCGGTTGCGGCGGGGAAAAGGTCGTGAAATCGCGCGTAGTGGTGGACCAGAGGCGATGGTTGTACCCTGATTCCGACGTGCCTTCGGTTTCGCGGTAGCGGCCGGTTACCGTGCTGGACCAGAAGAGCAGCCAGTGCCGCGCGCGCGGATCATAGATGGCTTCGGGTGCCCAGCAATTGCGCGTGCCGCTTATGTTCGCCATGACCGGAATAGCCTGTTGCGGCGACCAGTGGACGAGGTCGCGGCTGGTGGCATGGCCGATCGTCACGCCCTCCCAGGCGGTGGTCCACAGCAGATGATAGAGGGCACCGTCCCGAAACAGGAAGGGATCGCGCAACAGCTTCTTCTCGCCGACTTGCGGCACCAGAAGGCTGCGCTCGCCCGCCAACGGACGAAAGGTGAAGCCATCGTCGCTGGTAGCCAGTTTCAGGCCATCCGCCTCGCCCTTGCCGGTCGTAAAATAGGCGAAGACCAGTGGATCGGCGCCGACCACCGGGTGCGTGGCGCAGGCGGTGAGCGCCAGCGCCCCAGCGCCCAGCGTGAAGTCGCGGCGGTTCACGGTCGATAATCCTTCGCCATCCTGCCATAGAGATCGAGCAGGGGGTTGGCGATATAGTCGCCGCCGACGCCCATCGGCCCTGACGGTTCCGGCTTGGGTGCTGGCGCAGCGGTGGCAAGGCCGCCGGGGGCTTCGGCGCTGTTGATGCCTTGGCTCAGCAGGTCGGGTTTGGGGCCTTCGCCCGCATTCTCGCCATTGCGATCGAAAATCGCTTCCTGATGGCGGGTCGGTTCCCAGATGAACGTGCCCCAGCCACGCTTGTCCGGCAGGGCGTGGACCAGATCGTTGATATAGCGTTTGCGGCTGGAATATTCGGCGACCAGCAGCCCCTTGCCCGGATAGCGTTTGAGGAACTGGTCGAAGCTGTTGGCCCAGTCGCCCTGTCGCTGCTGCTGATAGGCGGAAAAGCCGATGACGTCGAAATCGACATTGCGTGCCACCAGCGCGTCGGTCCATTCACGCACGATGCCCCAATGACGCCCCAGATGATTATGCAACTGGATGGCGATGTCCGGTTCGGCGCGGCGCGCGCCGGCTATGCCAGCGCGCAACAAGGCGGCGAAAGCATCGAAGCCCCCGACCTGGCCGACCTTGGCATGGTTGGCGTCGGTGATCGGGTTGCCGGTAGGCGTGGACAGCTTCACCCGACCATGGGGCCATAAGATGCCGAAGGTTGTTTCGTTGCCGATCACCGCCATGTCGACGGGCGCGCCGCCCGCGCGCATCGCGACGAGCGTGTCATGCGTATGGGTATCGACCGCCTTGGCGAGCTTCGGCAGGTCATAGCCTGACCAGGCAGCGGGCACGCCCTGATGCTCCGGGTCTGCCCAAGTGTCGCTATAATGAAAGCTCAGAACCAGATACATGCCTGCATCGCGGACGCGGCGGCCGAGTTTAACGGTCTGCTCCAGCCCGGCCCACGCCTTGTCTGGCTCCCGCTTCGAATAGCCATTCGCCGGATCGACGAAGATGCGCAGGCGAACGGCGTTGAACCCTGCGTCGCGCAGCAGGAGGATGGGCTCCTTCTGCTGATCCTTGACGAAATAGCGAGCCCCTGCGGCCTCATCTTCGGGAATCCAACTGATGTCCGCGCCGATCAGGAAGGGGCGGGGGCGTGCGCCGGTCTTCTTGGGCGCGGCCAGTGCAGGCGTGGTCAGTAACGGCAGTGCGGCGAGGCCGAGTGTGGAGCGGCGGGTGAGGGCGGTCATGCGCGGATCTCCAGCTGATATTCGGGGACGATGCGAAGGGTGAGCAGGTCCGCGACCTGGTCCGCTTTGGGCAGTTTCGCGCGGGCGCTGTCGTCTAGATAGATGGGGGTGTCGGCGCGCAGCGGCAGGATGGTCAGCGTCCATGGTCGCCCCAGCCGATCGGCGAAGCGCTTGAGGCCGATGCGCCAGATGCGGCCGTCCCAGAAGGCGTCGTCCAGCATGTCCATGCCGTCGAACAGGCGACCTATGTCGCCGCGCCAGTCAAGCTCCAGAAAGGCGTCGCCGGTCTCCAGCGCATCCTTGGGCGGCGTGAAGGTGAAGGCGGCGGCCGTCCGATGCGCTTCTGGCAGGGGCTGCATCGCTGCGTTGGCGGGGCCGCCGATGACGATGGGCGGTGCCGTGCCCGCGGCGCGGCTGCGGGTAAACGGAATGGCCCTGGAGGCCGGGCCTTTCGCTATTGCCGTGCCCTCGCGACCGGGCATCATGCGATAGCGGAAGGCGGGATCGCCCCGCTGGCGCAGAGTCAGGCGGTCCGTCCCGAACATCGTGTCGGCGGGTGTCAGGACGAGGCGGCGCTGGCCGGACAGATCGCCAACCCACAGGCTGCGCGCCGACATCTGATCGAGCAGAAGCAACCGAACCTTGCGGCCATCGGCTCCGGTCACGGTCAGCAGCCGGTCCGGGGCAGGCGGAACATCGGCGATGACATGCCTTCCGTCCACCCGCGCAGGCGCGGACAAGCGCGTGCCCGCAGGGAAGACGAGTTCGACCGGCCCCGGCGCAGTGGCGATCAACACATGGATCGGGCCATCCGCATCGGTCAGTCGAGTGACGGGTTGGGCCGTGGCCCAACTAAGCAACACGCCGTCCAAGTCCAGACCGATCGGCCAGAAAAAATAGTCACCCGTCGCAATCGTGACCGGCCGCGACGGCATGGTGACTGGGCCACTGGTCAGTTGGACGGTGAACTGCACGCCGCGATGGGCCGGGGTCGCATATTGGCGGACATGGTTGTTGACGAACAGGAAGCCGCTGTCGCCCTGCGACCGGACCGACCAACGCAGCGTTTGCAGGTCGTCTTTGTCGCTGGGTAGCCTGGCAGGGGCCTGAACGGCCATGGGCGCAAGCCAGTCGCCATATTGCCCAAGGAAATAATGCAGCGGTCGCAGCGCAGCGTTGACCGGGTTCACCTCGCCATATTGGCCGATCGGCGCCTGAAAATCATAGCCGATGATCGGACAGTCATTATAGCCGCCCGACCGCTGGGTTTCTTCGAGGGTGCGGCCATGCGCGAGCGGGTTCGCGCCGCCGTGGAACATATAATAGCCCAGCAGATTGACGCCCGACCCGACCTGCGTGGTGACGGCGGCGGCCACATCCTTGGGGTCGAGCAGCGGTCGGCGGCGATACATGACGGGCACGCCACCGCCATATTCCGCGCCCAGGAAGGGCGTGTCCGCCATATCGCTATCGGCGTCGCCCCGGCGATTGCTCCGGGTCTGCGCACCTAGGTCACCGCTCACCCGGCTATCGAAGCGGAACAGGTAATTTTCCTTGGGCGACAATTTCGTGGTCTTGGCCGACCAGGGTTCGTCGGGATAGCCGCCATGGACGGGAACGACCTCGCCCTTGGGATAAAGTGTCTGGTCCCAGCCGGTGACCGTGTACAGCGGCACGTCATAGCCGATCTTCTGCGCCATGGTTTTGAGCGTCGCGATATGGGCGCGGCCCTGGCCCGGACCATCGAGATTATATTCATTCTCGATCTGCATCCCGATAATCGGGCCTCCATCCTTCCAGAAGAGGCCCTTCACCTGGTCGTGGAGGCTACGCCAGAAGCGTTCCACCTGCGTCAGATAGGCGGGATCGTTGCTGCGCGGATGGCTGCCTGCCACGATCCAGTCGGGGATGCCGCCAAAGCGCGCCTCGGCATGGCCCCAGGGTCCGGGCCGCAGGAAAAAGAGCAGGCCTTCGGCGTCGCAGAGCTGAATGAAGCGTCGAATGTTGCGGTTCCCCGTCCAGTCGATCTGGCCCGGTGCAAGCTCGACATGGTTCCACAATATATAGCTGGCGACGATGGTGATGCCCGCCGCCTTCATCTTGCGCAATTCTTCCGCCCAATAGCGCGCCGGGAAGCGGGTGAAATGAAATTCGCCCATCACCGGCAGCCAGGGCTGCCCATCCCGAAGCAGGGTCAGGTTGTTTAGGCCGATCGTGCCATTGGGGCTGGTGCCCGTGCCCATGCGCAGATGGCCCGTTTTGAGCGGCGGACCGACCTTTCTGGGACCGAGCGCCAGCGGCGCTTGCGCGAAGGCGGGCGCGGGGAGGGCGGTCCCCAGCGCAACCAGACCAGTGGCGGTAAGCGCGGCACGCCTGTCGATATCGGGCATCCATCCTCCTGTCTGTGGGTTGGGAGGGTTATCCCTCCTCTGTTTGATCGTCCGTTCGCCCTGAGCCTGTCGAAGGGCGTGTCTTCGCGCAGGTCAGGCGATCAGCGCGCGAGCCACCCGCCATCGACCGCCAGGGTGTGCCCGTGGATATAACCCGCCGCGTTGGACGCGAGGAATACGGCAGCCCCGCCAATGTCGCTGGCTTCACCCCAGCGGCCTGCCGGGATGCGTTCTTGGATCTGGCGGTTGCGGGTCTCGTCGGCCTGCAGCGCGGCGGTGTTGTTGGTGGCGATATAGCCCGGCGCTATGGCGTTGACGTTGACACCCTTGGCCGCCCATTCGTTCGCCAGCAGCTTGGTCAGACCAGAGACGCCGCTCTTGGACGCGGTGTAGCTTGGCACGCGGATGCCGCCTTGAAAGGACAGCAATGAGGCGATGTTGATGATCTTGCCCGCGCCCCGGCCGATCATGTGGCGACCCGCCGCCTGACACAGGAAGAACAACACTTTGAGATTGGTGTCGATCACGGCGTCCCAATCCGCCTCGGTAAAGTCCACGCTGTCGGCGCGGCGGATGATCCCGGCATTGTTGACCAGGATGTCAAGGCCACCGAGCTTTTCCAGCGTCTCGTCCACCACGCGCTGGACTGGCTCGATGGTCGACAGGTCGGCGGAGATGATCTCCGCCTTACGACCCAGCGCGCGGACCTTTTCGACGGTCTCCTGTGCCGGGGTACGGCCCACCGCGGCGATATCCGCACCGGCCGCGGCTAAAGACAAGGCGATCGCTTGCCCAATGCCGGTATTCGCGCCGGTGACGATGGCGACTTGGCCGCTAAGATCGAAGGGGTTGGTCATGCTAAATCCGTTCGTTTCGAGCCCTTCGACTGCCTGCCAAGGCAGGCGCTCAGGACAAGCCGGGGTCGAGAAACCTGTCGAGGCGCCGTGCGAGCGTGTCTCGACTTCGCTCGACACGAACGGCTCTCTCACTTTGGTTCAGGCGAGCTGGCAGATATCCAACACATTCATGTCGGTATAATCCTGGTTCTCGCCCGCCATTGCCCAGATGAAGGCATAAGCTTTGGTGCCCGACCCCATATGCACCGACCAGGGCGGCGAGATCACCGCTTCCTCATTGGCCATGACGATATGCCGCATCGCATCGCCTTCACCCATATAGTGGAAGACGCGATCCGATGGCCCATCCAGTTCGAAATAGAAATAAATTTCGCTGCGCCGCTCGTGGATATGCGGGGGCATGGTGTTCCACACCGAGCCAGGCTTCAGCACGGTCAACCCCATGACCAACTGCGCGCTGTCGCAGATGCCGGGAATGACGAGCTGGAAGATGGTGCGCTCGTTGGATTCTTCGAGGCTACCGCGTTCGAGCGCATTGGCATCGGCGATGCCGAGCTTGCGGGTGGTGAACCCCTTATGCGCCGGGCAAGACGCGAGATAGAAGCGCGCGCCTGCACCAGCAAACTGCACGTCCTTCGCGCCCATGGTGACATAGAGGCAATCCTTGTTGCCGAGCGTGAAGCTCTCGCCATCGACGGTTACGGTGCCCTCGACGTTGGAAACATTCACCACCGCCATTTCGCGCCGTTCGAGGAACGGATGGCCCGCCGCCGAAGCCGGCTCGCTCTGCGCAGGCAGCGCGACCGGCGCATCCACCACCGCGACCCCGCCGATCACGAAGCGGTCGGCATGGGTATAGTTCAACACGCACTCGCCATCGCGGAACAGCCCGCCGATCAGATAGCGATCACGCAATTCCTCGTTCGACACGCATTCCATCATGTCGGGGTGCGTCGCGTAATAGGTCTTGTCGAACATCGGCTGTCTCCTGAATGACTTTGCCAAGCCTTATAGCGTCCAGCGACACGAAAGAAAGTATTTATCCCTTAATGTGGAATGATGATCCGATATGCGGTCATTATTCTTGCAGCAGGATGACGTGCAGGAAGCGCGGGCCGTGCGCGCCGCGAACATAAGTGCCCTCGATATCCGTGGTGCCGGATACGCCGGTGATCCAGTAATGGGCGCGCGGTTGCGGTCCCGGCAAAGGCGCGTCCTCGAGGTGGGCGTCGATGTCGCGGGTCGCCAGCAACACGATATGATGCAACGTCAGGAAATTGGGCAGCATCGGCGCGACCGGGCTGGTTTCGAAGATGAGCGATCCGGTTTCCGCTATGCCCTTGCGTGCAATGGCAAGGGTGGCGCCTTCATCCGGCGCGGCATCGGCGTGCAGGGTGAAGGCGGACCAATCGCACGCCGTCAGGCGCGGGTCGGGCGGGCAACAGAGGGTCAAGGGTTCCTTCTGTGCGATCAGGTAGCGCGCAATGGCGGCGGGCAGGTCGGCCAGGCTGGCGATACGGTCATGGCTGGCATTAACGCTGGGCAAAGCGAGACGGGCGAGAAATTCGGCTTCGAGGTTGCTAGCTTCGACGGCCGGGCGTTCAGGCGTGCCGAGCAAGGCAGCGGCTTCGGCCGCGAATGGCGTGGGGCCTTCTAGGCGGGCGAGGATGGCGTTGCGGGCGCTCATTTACGCTGCTCCTGCTGATATTGCGCCATGAAGCTGCGCGCCGCCGGTTTGGGCAGATCGCGATGCTTGGTCCAGCCGCCCGCCAGCGGCAGGTTGGCGATCCAGCCATTGCGGCCGATCAGCCGCATCGCCCGGATCGCTAAGGCGGTGCCCAGGCGATAGAGCGCGGGACGGCGCGCAAACCAAGCCCAGACACCCAACCCCCAGCGCATCGAGGTCGGCTCCAGCCCTTCGCGCCAGCTTTTCTCGCGCCAGCCCTTGAGCAGCGTGGGTAGCGGGATCTTGACCGGGCAGACCTCCTGACATTTGCCATTCAAAGTGCAGGCATGGGCAAGGTCGCGATTGGGCGCCAAGCCGTCGAGCGCAGGCGTTAGCACCGCCCCCATCGGCCCCGGATAAGTGCCGCCATAGGCATGGCCGCCAATCTGGCGAAACACCACGCAATGATTCATGCACGCGCCGCAGCGGATACAGCGCAGCATCTCCGCCAGACCTTCCTCGCGCATCTTGGTGCGACCATTATCGACCAGGACGATGTGCATCTCCTCCGGCCCATCGCGGTCGCCGGGACGTTTGGGGCCAGTGTAGAAAGTCGTATATTGGGTCAGCGCCGCGCCGGTGGCAGAGCGGGCCAGCATTCGCAGCATATGGATGGCGTGCGGCATGCTTGGCACGATCTTCTCGATGCCCGCCGTCACGATATGGACGCGCGGGGGGACGAGCGAAAGTTCGGCATTGCCTTCATTAGTGACGGTGCAGACTGCGCCCGTGTCCGCGATCAGGAAGTTAGCGCCCGATATGCCGACATCCGCGCCCAGCATCGCCCCGCGCAGTTCGCGCCGTGCGCTCTGGGCCATGGCGGCGATCGTTTCCTCTTCATGTGGATTGGCATGTTTCGCGCGGAACAGGGCGGACACCTGTTCGCGGGTCTTGTGCATGGCGGGCCAGATGATGTGGGACGGCCGTTCGTCGGCCAGTTGGATGATATGTTCGGCCAAATCCGTTTCGACCCGGACGATCCCAGCCTCCTCCAGCGCATGGGGCAAGCCGATTTCCTCGCCCAGCATGGATTTGGAACGGGCGACCGTCCGTGCCCCTGCCACCTTGCAAATGTCGATGACGATCCGGCAGGCCTCGTCCGCCGTCTGTGCCCAATGGACCTGGGCCCGGGCCGCTATGGCGCTGGCTTCGAATTGTTTGAGATAGGGGCCAAGATGCGCGATCACATGATCCTTGATCGCGGCGGCACGGGTACGGGCAGCCTCAAAATCGGGGAAGGCGTCGACCGCGATGGCACGCTTGGCCTCCGCCGTGCCGGCCGTGCGCTCGACCGCGATCTTGAGGATCGGATCGGCCAGCGCGGCATCGGCGCGATCGGTAAAGCCGCTCATGCTTCCTCGCCGATCGCCGGGCCGTCGCCCATGCCCGCGATCAGTTCGATCGCGTGAAAAGCACGGACCTTGCTGCCATTACGGTGCAGCTTGCCTGCCATGTTCATCAAGCAGCCAAGGTCGCCCGCCAGCAGCAGGTCCGCGCCGGTAGCATCGATAGAGTCCGCCTTCTCCCCAACGATGGCGTTGGAGATGGCGGGATATTTGACGCAGAACGTGCCACCAAAGCCGCAGCAGGTTTCCGCGCCCGGCAACGGTGTCATCGACAGCCCGTCGATCGCTTTGAGCAGGCGACGGGGCTGCGCCTTGATCCCCAACTCGCGAAGTCCCGAACAACTATCATGATAGGTGGCGGTGGCAGGCAGGGTGACGCCCTCCGGTTTCCAGCCACAGACCTCATCCAGATAGGCCATCACCTCGAACGTCTTGGCGGCAACGGCCCGTGCGCGCGATTGCCATGCTGCATCATCGTCGAACAGTTCGGGATAGTGGCAACGGATCGTCCCGGCGCAGGAGCCGGAGGGCACGACAATCGCCTCATAGGGTTCGAGCGTCTCGATTGTCTGCTTGGCCAGCGCCACGGCATGGGGCCGGTCGCCGCTGTTGAGCGCAGGCTGACCGCAACAGGTCTGTCCCGGCGGCACCACGACGGTACAGCCCGCCGCTTCAAGCGCACGGATCGCGGCAAAGCCGATGCGCGGCCGCATGACATCGACCAGGCAGGTGACGAACAGGGCGACATTTGCAGTCATAGGCCGTGGCGTCTCGCGAAATTCAGGAACAGGTCGGGCCAGGGCGCTGGTGCTGCCGGTGCGGCGACAAGGCCAAAGCCATGGCCGCCATTCTCGAACAGATGACACTCCGCCGCTATGCCTTTGGCGCGCAGAGCAGCGAGCATGGCCAGGCTGTTTTCGGGCGGCACCGCCTTGTCGTCCAGCGCATGGGCGAGGAAGACGGGCGGGGTCTCGGCGCTCACGTCATGATCGAGCGAATAGGCGCGCATCCGTTCGGCGGTGGGATCAGGGCCAAGCAATTGCGTGCGCGATCCGCTATGGACGAACGCGCCCTCCATCTGGATCACCGGATACATATAGGCCGCAATGGCGGCCCTTATCGGTTCGCGGTCGGCGGCATCGACCGGCGTATAGCTTTCCTGGGGCGTGCGACTGGTCAGCCAGGCCGCAAGATGCCCCCCCGCCGAAAAGCCCATCACACCGATCCGGTTCGCGTCGAACTTCTCCCGCGGGGCCAGTGCGCGGATCAGGCGCAGGGCGCGCTGGGCATCCTGCAACGGTGCCTCTGCGCCTGCCGCCCAGCCATCGGCGGGCAGGCGATAGAGCAGCGAGAAGCAGGCATAGCCCGCCTGCGCGAAATGGCGGGCGATATTATAGCCTTCATGGCCGATCGCCACGCGGGTATAGCCGCCGCCGGGTATGAGCAGGATTGCCGCGCCATTGGGCTTGGCTGGGCGCAGCAAGGTGAGTGTCGGTGTCACCACATGCGCAAACACGCCGTCATCCGGCCCACTATCGGGGCGGCGGAGGCTTTCGACTTCCTGCACCGTGACCCGTTCGCCGCCCGGTGCTTTGCCGGGCCAGATCGGAAATCGCTCGAACCCTTGGGGCAGAGGGAAGCTCTGCGCTATAGCAGGCGTTGTGAGCGTGGCGGAGGCCAAGGTTCCGGCAAGGAGGGTGCGGCGGTCGATCGGCGGTGTCATTGGCAATCCGTCCTTCCAAGCGGGGTAGTGCGAGTGAGGGCCGGGCGCGGGGCCGCTATTGTCTCGGAAATGGGCAGTGCGAGCAATTTCAGGCCGCCTGCGACCAGATCGGCCACCTGCCGCGCGCCCAATTCGCTGAAGTGCGTATTATCGCTGATGCCCTTGGGGAAGGCCGCCACATTGTCCTGCGCGCTATAGTGGAGATAGAGCGCTTTCGAACCATTCGGCCCGGCGCGATCAAGCCATGCCCGCGAGCGGGCTTCCAAGTCGATCAACGGCGTGCCCGTCTTGATCGCCAGGTCGCGCATCACGTCTGACCATAGGGCAAAATCCGCGACAGCGCGGCCGTCCGGCCCGAAATTGAGCCGCGCAACAGGGGTAACGAGGACGGGCACGCCGCCCGCCATCCCCACGTCGCGGATGAAGCGCAGCAGATTGTCACGATAGTCGGTCTGCGCAGGTGCCCAGCGTTCCGGCTTGGCCCGCGTCGCATCATTATGGCCGAACTGGATCAGCACCGTGTCGCCGGGCAGGATATCGGCACGCAGCCGGTCCCAGCGCCCCTCCGCCAGGAAGCTGCGGGTCGAACGGCCGCCCATGGCATGGTTGAGAATGCGGACATTTGGGGCCACGGCGCAGCGTAGCATCGTCCCCCATCCCGTCTGCGGATAGCGCGCCGACGCATAGTCGGCCGCGGTGGAATCGCCCGCGATCAATATGGTGTTGCCGGGCGCGGTGGCGTTTGCGGGGGCGGTGAGGATGACGCCGAACAGGACAATTTGTACCATCCTTACAGCATGACCAGCGAACTTACGCATTCTGCTCTCCCCCCGTTCGGGCTGAGCTTGTCGAAGCCCAGATTTCGCCAAGTGAGAAAGAAAACCCTTCGACAGGCTCAGGGCGAACGGAGGCGAGGGCGCGCATCACGCTTTACTGCAAGTTCACATACATGCCGCCATCCACCAGCAGCGCCGCGCCGGTGACATAGGCGGCCATGTCCGACGCTAGGAACACGATCGGCCCCGCCAGATCTTCCGGCGCGCCCAGCCGACCCAGCGGCGTGCGCCGCTCCATATAGGTCCGCTTTTCGACGTCGGCGAGGTCATCCTTGTTGATCTCGGTCAGGATGGTGCCAGGCAAGACGCTGTTGCAGCGGATGCCATGTTTGCCGAGCGCAATGGCGGTGGACTGCATCAGCGAATGAACGCCCGCCTTGGTCGGCGTATAATGGGTCTGAAACTCGCCACCCACCAGAGCGGAGATGGAGGAAACGGCAACGATAGAACCGCCATGGCCCTGTTTTACCATCTGCTGCGCGGCAGCCTGCACCATGAAATAGGCGCCGTGCAGGTTCACCTTGAAGGTGCGCTCGACCACATCGACCGGCATGTCGAGAAAGGCGTGAAAGGGGCATATGCCCGCATTGCTAACCATCACATCGACCTTCCCGAAGGCGTCCACGGCGCGGGTCACGAAATCCTGTGCGGTCTGCGGATCGGCAACGTCGCCCTTCACCGCGATGGCACGCTGGCCCAGTGCCTCGATCTCCGCCACGCAGCTTGCGGCAGGCCCATCGCTATTGGCATAGTTGATCGCGACATCGGCACCATGTTGCGCGGCGCCAATGGCGGCGGCGCGGCCGATGCCGGTCGATGCGCCGGTGACGAGGACGGTCTTGCCTTCAAGCAGTTTCATGGGATCGGGCCTTCCTTTGGCTAATTACCGCCGTGCAGGGCGGTTGGGTGGTTTGACGCCGGGGGTCCAGCCCAGATCGGCGCTGATGGCGTGGGCCGCGGCGCGCACTTCGGCGCTCAGCGCCTGCATCCGCTCGTCGTCCATATATTGGGCCGCGCTCGACAGGCTGATGGCGGCGACGATCGCGCCCGCTGCATCGCGCACCGGGGCTGCGACGCAGCGTATCTGGTCCTCATTTTCTTCGAGATCGAAGGTGCGCCCCTGCGCGACATAGGTGCGCATCCGGTCGAACCAGAGGGCCGCATCGGCATCATGGGTGCCATCTTCGCGCTCAGCGTCGAACAGCCGGGTCCAGACCGCTTCACTGTCGTCCAACAGCAGCGCCTTGCCAAGCCCGGTCGAGGTCAAGGGATGCCGATCGCCGATGCGACTGGATATTTCGACGCGGCGACGCCCGGCTATCTTGTCGAGATAAAGCGCCTGATCGCCATCGAGCCGACCCAGATGCACCGTATCTTCGCTGGCGGAGGCCAGGGCTTCCAGATGGGGCCGGGCGATCTGCACCACATCGGCCTGCGCTTGCGCCAGGAAACCCAGTTGCAGCAGTTTTGGCCCCAACTGATAGCCTTCGCGCGGCAGGAAGGTGAGGAATCCCCGATCCACCATCGCATTGGCCAGGCGGTGGGTGGTCGACCGGGTGAGACCCATGCGTTCGGACAGGTCGGCGAGCTTTATCGGCCCGTCGATCACCTGGTCGAGCAGGTCCAGTCCGCGCTGCAGGGTCTGTGAACCCGACACCTTCGACTTTTCCTCTTGCTCGCCCGATTCTGGATTTGACGTTTTCTGTCTCATCTAATAACACTCTATCCCACAAAATGAGAAAAACAAGGGTGAAGGCGAGGACTAAGCCTGATTCTTTCGATCATGCTCCCCGTCTGACGCCCGACCTTTATCGCCATTTTGCTCAGATTTTGGAAGTTTCTGCCGTCTTGTCCCATATATTGGACGTCGGCATGGTTCAGGGAGTGTGTGCGTGCCGATCGTGACCTTGCCGAAAATCAAGCATGTCCGGGCCTTCACCGTGCGCGGTGGCGGTGCCGACTATCATGACCAGGGCGAAGGCCACTGGATCGACGACCATATTGCGACGCCGATGTCGCGCTATCCCGAATATCGCCAGTCGCGCCAGAGCTTCGGCATCAACGTGCTGGGTACTTTGGTCGTTGAGATCGAGGCGGAAGATGGCACGATCGGCTTTGCCGTGACGACCGGCGGCGAGCCGGCAGCGTTCATTGTCGAAAAGCATCTGGCCCGTTTTCTGGAAGGCCGCTCGCCCACCGATTATGAGAAAATCTGGGACCAGATGTATTTCTCGACCCAATATTATGGGCGCAAGGGTCTGGTCGTGAACGCCATTTCCGGTGTCGACCTTGCGCTGTGGGACTTGCTGGGCAAGTTGCGCCAGGAGCCGGTCTATCATCTGCTGGGCGGCGCGGTGCGCGACGAGCTGCAATTTTACGCTACCGGCGCGCGGCCCGATGTCGCCAAGGAACTGGGCTTCATCGGCGGCAAGATGCCGCTGCACCATGGCCCGGCTGAGGGGATCGAGGGTCTTAAGAAGAACATCGCCGAGCTGGCCGATATGCGCGCAAAATGCGGTCCCGACTTCTGGCTTATGTGGGATTGCTGGATGGCGCTCGACGTCGATTATGCCACGCGCCTAGCCATCGCCGCGCATGAACATGGCCTCAAATGGATTGAGGAAGCGATCAGCCCCGACGATTATTGGGGTTATCAGCAGTTGAAGCGCAACGTCCCCAAGGGGATGCTGGTGACGACCGGCGAGCATGAGGCGACCCGCTGGGGCTTCCGCATGTTGTTGGAAATGGATTGCTGCGACATCATCCAGCCCGATGTCGGCTGGTGCGGCGGCGTGACCGAATTGCTCAAGATCAGCGCGCTGGCCGACGCCCATGGTAAGATGGTCGTGCCGCACGGCTCCTCGGTCTACAGCTACCATTTCGTCATTACCCGCCACAATTCGCCCTTCGCCGAATTCCTGATGATGCATCCAGGACCAACCGAAGTGGTGCCGATGTTCCACCCACAGTTGATCGGCGAGCCAGTGCCCGAAAATGGTCGGCTCAAGGCCAGCGCGCTCGACGCGCCCGGCTTCGGCGTCGAACTGAACCGCGATATCGCGATGCACCGCCCCTATACTCACTAAGCAAGAAGCGAGATTGCCATGAAATTCTGCCGTTTTGGCCCGCGTGGCCAGGAAAAGCCCGGTATCGTCGATGCCGATGGCAATATCCGCGACTTGTCAGGCGTGGTCTCCGAGCTGACGATCGAGACGCTGGCCGCCGCCAAGGCCGCCGACATCGCGTCGCTGCCGATCGTGGAGGGGACGCCGCGCTATGGCGTGCCCTTGAAGGGCGTGGGCAAGATCGTCGCGATCGGCCTCAATTATGAGGATCATGCGATCGAATCCAACCTGCCGATCCCGACCGAACCGATGATGTTCATGAAGGCGCTGTCGTCGCTCA
The DNA here is from genome assembly GCF_031457465.1 of Sphingobium xenophagum. GTDB lineage: Bacteria > Pseudomonadota > Alphaproteobacteria > Sphingomonadales > Sphingomonadaceae > Sphingobium > Sphingobium xenophagum_A. The sequence continues at coordinate 195,802 of NZ_JAVDWV010000004.1, read as the reverse complement.
ATGGGCCAAACGATGAAGTGATGCTGCCCAAGGGCGCGACCCATGGCGACTGGGAAGTCGAGCTGGGCGTCATCATCGGCGAAACCTGCCGCTTCGTGAGCGAGGAAGAGGCGCTGTCGAAGGTCGCGGGCTACACGCTGGTCAACGACGTGTCGGAACGCTTCAACCAGAAGCAGCGCGGCACTCAGTGGAGCAAGGGCAAGGGGCATGACACTTTCTGCCCGACCGGCCCCTGGCTGGTGACGCCTGATGAAGTGGGTGATCCGCAGGATCTCGACATGTATCTGGACCTGAACGGCGACCGGATGCAGACCGGCAATACCCGCACGATGATCTTCAACGTCGCGCAGCTCATCTCCTATGTCAGCGAATATATCACCCTCTATCCCGGCGACCTGATGATCACCGGCACACCGCCCGGCGTGGGTGAGGGTAAGAAGCCGACCGCCATCTACCTCAAGGCCGGTGACGTGATGGAACTGGGCATAGCCAAGTTGGGGACACAGACGCAAAATGTCGTCGAATGGCGGCATCTGGGCGATGAGGTGCTCGGATGAGCGTCTTTGCTGGTCGATATGAAGGACGCTGCGCCATCGTCACCGGCGGCGCGTCGGGTCTGGGCAAACAGGTCGCCGCGCGGATCGTGGCCGAAGGCGGTAAGGTTGCCTTGTGGGACGTGAACGCCGATGCGCTGGCGGAAACCAAAGCAGAAATCGGCGCGACCCATGTGGTCGCGCTCGACGTCTCTGATCAGGCGGCAGTGGAGGCGGCAGCCAAGTCCAGCGCGGAAGCACTGGGCAAAGTCGACGTGCTGGTTTGCTCTGCGGGCATTACCGGCGCGACCGCGACCCTATGGGACTATCCGCTCGACAGCTGGCGCAGCGTGATCGACATTAACTTGAACGGCCTTTTCTACTGCAACCGCGCAGTGGTGCCGTTCATGCTCGACAATGGCTATGGCCGCATCGTCAACTTGGCCTCGGTTGCGGGTAAGGAAGGCAATCCCAATGCCAGCGCCTATTCCGCAAGCAAGGCGGGCGTGATCGGGCTGACCAAGAGCCTGGGCAAGGAACTGGCCGGCAAGGGCGTCATCGCCAACGCCTTGACTCCCGCGACCTTCGAAAGCCCCATTCTCGCACAGCTGCCCCAAAGCCAGGTCGATTATATGCGTTCCAAAATCCCCATGGGGCGCCTGGGTGAAGTCAGCGAATCCGCCGCGATGGTCTGCTTCATGGCGAGCGAGGAATGCAGCTTCACCACCGCGTCGACCTTCGACACGTCGGGCGGTCGCACCACTTTCTGACACAAGTCGCGCGGCGCGACTGGCCGACAAGAGCCAGGGCGCCGCGTTGGAACAAGCCTCCAGTTCCGTTCGGGCTGAGCCTGTCGAAGCCTTCTTCTGAAGAAGCAAGACCCTTCGACAAGCTCAGCGCGAACGGAGAGATGGGATAAGGAGAGGACGGCCATGATCCCCTTTGTCGATGCGCATATCCATTTATGGGATCTGGCGCATATCCGCTACGATTGGCTCAGCCCGCCCTTCGCCGAGGATGGGCCGAACGGCAGCGTCGAACCGATCGCGCATGATTATGGCGTCGCGAATTATCGCGCAGACCTCGCACGCTGGAATGTCATTGGCGCCGTGCATGTCGATGCGGGCGCGGCGGCGGACAGCGCGCTGCGGGAAACCCAATGGCTAGATGGCCTTGCTGCGATCGAGGGGCTGCCCACGGGCATCGTCGCCTTCGCCGCGCTCAACGGCCCGCACGTCGATGCACTATTGTCCGTGCAAGCTGCACACAGCCGCGTCAAGGGCATCCGCCATATCGTCAACTGGCACCCCGATCCCCGGCGCAGCTATACGTCCACCGACCTGACCGTCGATCCGCAATGGCAGGCGGGCTATGGCTTGCTGGCAAAGCACAAACTGTCCTTCGACCTGCAATGCTATCCGGCTCAGATGCCGGGACTTGTCCCGCTGATCGAGCGCCACCCCGACATCCCCGTCATCATCAACCATATCGGCATGCCGGTGCTGACCGACGCGGACGGTGTCGGCGATTGGCGGCGGGGGATGCAGGCGCTCGCAGCGCTGCCGCATGTCTCCGTCAAGCTATCGGGCATGGGCTTCATCCGCCGCGACTGGATCCGCGAGACCATCGCGTCCTTCATCCGCGAAACGATCGACATGTTCGGGGTCGATCGCTGCATGTTCGCCAGCGACACACCGACCGACAAGCTGTTTGGGCCAATCGACCGATATATGGAAGCCTATCACGCCATCGTCGCGGATCTGCCCGAAGCAGACCGCCGCGCGATGTTCGGCGGCAACGCCAATCGCCTCTATCGCCTGGGACTTGATATATGATCGGCAATCCACTGCTCGGCGTCCTGTTTCACTGGCTGGGCGGTCTTGCATCGGCCAGCTTCTATGTCCCCTATCGCGGGGTGAAGCGCTGGAACTGGGAGATTTTCTGGCTGACCGGCGGCATCTTCTCTTGGGTCATCGCGCCCTGGTTCTTCGCCTCCATCCAGACCAACGACCTGATGGGCGTGATGGCCCAGGTGCCTGGCTCTGTGGTCGGCTGGTGCATGTTCTTCGGTTTCCTATGGGGCTTTGGCGGGCTAACCTACGGCCTCACCATGCGTTATCTCGGCCTTTCGCTCGGCATGGCGGTCGTGCTGGGCCTTTGCACCGTGTTCGGTACCCTGATCCCGCCGATCGTCGATGGCAGCTTCATGACGGAGATTGCAGGCACGCTGCATGGGCAGATCGTGCTGCTGGGGCTGGCCGTGACCGTGCTGGGCATCATCGTCGTCGCCATGGCAGGCGCGCGCAAGGACGCGGCGCTTTCGCCTGAACAAAAGGCCGCCGCCGTTGCCGAGTTCGATTTCAAGAAGGGCATTGCCGTCGCCATCTTCTCCGGCATCATGTCCTCCTGCTTCGCCTTTGGCCTTGCGGCGGGCGAACCCGTCAAGGCGCTGTCGGCCGCCGCCGGGACGGGGCCGCTCTGGACCGGCCTGCCGACACTGTGCATCGTCATGTTCGGCGGTCTTATCACCAATGCCGTCTGGTGCGGATGGCTGATCGCGAAAAACAAGTCGGCGGGCCAGTGGCTCGGCGCGCCCGACGCAGATGGCAAGCGCCCCGCGCTGCTGCCCAATATCCTGCTCTGCGCGCTGGCGGGCACGGCCTGGTATTTCCAATTCTTCTTCTACACCATGGGCGAAAGCCAGATGGGCCGCTTCGGCTTTTCCAGCTGGACCCTGCACATGGCGTCGATCATCATCTTCGGCACCTGCTGGGGCTTCGCCTTCCGCGAATGGAAGGATGCAGCCCCCGCCGTTCGGTGCATGGTATGGAGCGGCGTGGGTCTGCTGGTCTTCGCCACGCTGATCATCGGCTATGGCAACCGGATGGCGGGCTGATGCGAGGCTTGCTCGCCCTGCTGCTGGTGGCGTTCGCTACCCCGCTGGCGGCACAAGCGCCGCTGCTGACATCGCACCTGCGTATCCATGATCCATGGGTGGCCGCGGATACCGACAGCCAGACTTATTGGCTGTTCAGCCGCAACGATCCTGCCGTCACCGGCGACAAACGGCTGGGCATCATGGCCTATGCCAGCCGCGACCTTGCGCATTGGGAAAAGCCGCGCGTCGTGTTTACCCTGCCGGAAGGGACGTGGGCGAATGAAGGTGCCTGGGCACCCGAAGTCCACCGCTGGAAGGGGCGCTGGTATCTGCTGGCGACCTTTCATAACGAAGCTGCCGCCATCCAGGCAAAGGCTAACCGCCCGACCTATCGACGCACCACCTTGCTGGCGGTATCCGATCGGCTCGATGGTCCCTTTGCCCTGGTGCGCGGCGGCAATCCGATTGCTCCGGCCGATGCCATGACGCTCGATGGGACACTGCATGTCGATGCGGCGGGCAAGCCCTGGCTCGTCTATGCCCATGAATGGATGCAGGTGGGCACCGGCACGATCGAGGCGATGCCGCTCAAGGAGGACCTGTCGGCAGCCGGACCGCCGCGCCTGCTGTTCCGCGCCGACGAGGCCGACTGGGTGGTCGGGCAAAAACAGCCCGAAGGCGACATCGTTCATGTCACCGATGGCCCCGAACTGTTCCGCACGGCCACCGGCACGCTGCTCATGCTCTGGTCGAGCTATGGCAAGGATGGCTATGTCCAGGCGCTGGCCCGCTCGACATCCGGCACGGTAACTGGCCCCTGGGAACAATTGGGGCCATTGGTCGAGCGTGACAGCGGCCACGGCATGCTCTTCCGCACGTTCGACGGGCGGCTCATGATGGTGGTGCATCGGCCCTTCAAGCGCGCCTTGGCCAAATTCTACGAAATGCGCGACACTGGCGATCGGGTTGAAGTGGTGCGCGAAGCGGTGGAACTGGATGGGGAAGCCTATCCCACCCATGGCTGCCCGATGGGAGTGCAAGATGCTGGGTGCTGATCAGGTCTGGCCGCTGCATGGCGCAGCAACAGGCACCTTCACGCTAGAGGACAAAACTGCTCCGCCAGAGCAAGCCGTGGTTACGGCAGTCGAACGCTCCGTCCTGCTAGGCTATGCGCCCGATCGCCCCAATGGCCGGGCGATGCTGGTGCTGGGCGGGGGCGGCTATGTCGCGCTGATGGCAGGGCGGGAGGGCGTCCAGGTCGCACGCTGGCTCACTCGGCTGGGCTATCATGTCTTCCTGCTAATCCATCGTTTTCCCGATGCAAACAACGGTCCATCCGCCCCGCTCGACGACGCGCATGCGGCGATGGCGCTTGCCCGCTCCAGTGGATTTGCAAGGGAAGGGCTAGGTGTCCTGGGCCTCTCGTCGGGCGGTCATCTCGCCGCCTGCCTCGTCGCGGACTATCCGGCGGCCTGGGGCAAGGCCGATCCACAACGGCCCGATATCCTGGTCATCGGCTATGCCCCCATCTCAACCAATGCAAAGGGCCGGACGGTCGTCGCCGACAAACCGCCCTTGCCGCCAGTCGAAAAGCAGGCGCTCTACGATGCGCTGCAGCCCGACGCGCAACTGCTGTCTGAACCGCCGCCGACCTTCATCGTCTATGCCGGCAATGATCCCGTTGTCCCGGTGGAGAATGCCCACCGCCTGCATGCGGCATTGCGCGCCGCTGGAGGATCAGCCGAACTCCATATCTTTGCCGATGCGCCGCACGGCTTTGCGCTCGACACGGCGGACATGCCGGCGTCGATCTGGCCAACGCTATGCGAAGCCTGGCTGCGGCAGGTCGGGTTCCTGTAACGGCCGATCAGGGTTTCAGCGCGACCGAAACCGGCGCATTGCGATCAACCGAAATGGTCCCATCGCGTTCGATCAGTTCCGCGATCTGGAGGACGCTGCGGCGTTTCCAGTCGGGATTGGTGCGCGCTTCATCCTCGCCATCCTGATGGACGAAATAGAGGATATAGGCCCTCTCGCCCGCGACGATGATGTCGGGATGCTGGCCCTTGGCGCGATCGGTGGGATGGATGCCGGGGACGCCAAGAATATAGTCCTCCTGCCGCGTCCATGTTTCCGCATCGTCGGACCGCATGATCAGCAGCCCCTTCCAGGCGTCGGAGATCAGCCACCAGCGCCCCTTCCAGCGGAATGCCTTGGGGCCTTCCCCCGGCGTGTCGGTCAGGCGTTTGCCCACCGTCCAGTGGACCAAGTCTTTGCTGTCCGCCGTGCGGATCGCCTTATTCTCGCGCTCGTCGTTGAAGAAGAGGCGATAGCCCCCGTCCGGCAGCGTTATGACGCTGGCATCAATCACCCGGTCGGAGCCAAGATCGAGCCGCTCGCCACAGGTCCATGTCGCAAGGTCGGGACTGGTCAAATGGACGATGAAGCGTGGCGCGTTCCAGTCGCGAAAGACCCCCGGCACAACGGTCAGCCACATATGCCATTGTCCGTCGAGAAACTGGACTTCGGGTGCCCAGAGCGTCTCGCCAGTGCAGTTTTGGGGGATGGCGGCCGTCCCGCTGTAACGCCAGTGCGCGCCATCCTTCGATCGGGCAGTGCCGATAGCGGTGCCATGAATCCAGCGGACATCCTTGGCATCCTCCGTTGGCAGGTTCGCGCGGCGATTGGTGTAGAACATCACCCATTCGCCGCTGGCCCGGTCATAGACGGTGGAGGCATCCGCAGCGCCATCATGGATGGGGTCGCGATAGAGCGGCTTGGGCGCGATCGGTGCGCTGGCGGCCGCGAGCAGAAGCAGCGCAGTGATCATCGAAACAGGCGCAGATCGAACGCAGCCGCCATCGCCGCAAATCCAGCATCATTGGGGTGCAGCGCGTCGCCCACATCATAGGGCTTTGCCATCCGCGCCGGATCGGCGGGGTCGGCGATCGCCTTGGCGAGATCGACCATGCCATCGGCTTCGTCGGTCGTGCGGATCCACTCATTGACGGCGACGCGGACGGCCTCGCCCTCTTCGCTCCAATAGCCAGCACCCTTATAGGGCAGGATGGTGGCGAGGATGACCTTGACCCCATTACCCCGCGCCCGTGCGATCATCTGGCGATAGGCACCGATCAGGTCATCGGCGCTCGGCAAAGGGCGTTTCTGCGCCGTCGCCGCGCCGATATCGTTGACCCCTTCCAATATCACCACATGGCTGACGCCCGGCACCGCCAGCACATCGCCATCGAAGCGCGCGAGCGCATTATAGCCCTCGCCTTCGGACAAGAGGCGGTTTGCGCTGATCCCGGCATTGGCGATCGCGACATTCCTCCGCCCCGCCTGCTGGAACCGTTCGGCCAGCAGGTCAGGCCAGCGCCGGTTGCTGTCATTCGTCGCACGCACGCCGTCAGTGATCGAGTCGCCGAGCGTGACGATAGTAGGCGCAGGCCGGTCGGTTTCTACTTCCACGGCGGACAGGACGAGCCGCGGCCCGATGGTCGTCGCCCCGGTCAGGTTGATCGCGGCGGTCTGGTCGCCCGGCGCGATCCAGTTGGTGGCGGCAGCATAGGCATGGACGGTGGGCGCGGCTGCGCCCTGGGGCAGATGGATGCTGATCGTCAGCCGGGTAAGCGGCTTGACCGGCAGGTCGATCGGATCGCTCAGCAACGGCGCGCGCGGGGAAAGCGTGGCCCCCTGCACGCGGTTGAACGCGACGACGCGGTCTGTGCCGGGCAGGATTGCGCCATCCTCACCGGCGAGTGCGACATGGACCGCGCCGATCGTCAGCGGCGCAACCGCCATTTCGTTGGACAGGCGCAGGCGGATGCGCGCGCCGCCACTGGACAGGCGAACGACCTGCCGCACCGTGCGGTCGGTCAGGTCCGGGCGCTTGTCGGCCGGAGCGGTCCAGACGAGTGGCGCGGCCATCCAGCTACGCGACCAGTGCTGGGCCGCAGCGGGCGAGGCTGAAAGGGCAAGGGCGGCAAGAAACAGGACGGGGCGCATGATCGATCCTTTGTCAGCGGGCGACCGGGTTTCTGCCCCATAGCTGGTCATAGCGCCAGCCCGACAGATCCTCGACGATCCGGCCCGCCTCCGGGCTGGTCGGGGCCTGTGCGCCGCCGCGTAGATGCTCGATCTCGGCCATCAGCACATCATGCGTGGCGGGGCTGAGGCGGAAGCGGGTCGACACCAATATGCCAAAGCCCAGCATCCCCACCGTGCCGATGCCCAGCAGCAGGGCGATCGTCAGGATGGCGTCATAGCTTTGCACCGGCGCGCCGGAAACGAAGCCGCCTGCCTGCATGATGAACCCTACACCAGCGACAGCCGCGGCCTGCGTCGCCTTGCGCACGAAGGTCATGACGCCAGCAAAACTGCCTTCACGGCGTTGTCCGGTGACGATCTCGTCCACGTCCGCCATATAATTATAGGTTGCCCAGGGGATATAGTTGAGCGCGCCGCGGCCAAGGCCCGCCAGGATGATCGGCAGCCAGATCATCGGGCTGCTCGCCGGAATGTCCAGCACCCACAGACCGATGAGCGTCAGCGCACCCGCCGCGAAACTGGCGGCCGCAATCTGATAGGCGCGCGACGGCGACGCCCGCAGCGCCAGGTTGATCGCAATAATGACCGCCACGAACTGGACGATATACATGGTGCCGAGCAGCCCCGATGCGATCGCCATCGACCCCGTCAGCGCAAAGATGACGAAGAAAGTGAAGGCCGCGTTGAAAATATCCTGACTGATATAGCCACCCAGATACATGCCCAGATGCAGCCGGAAAGCCCGAATACGCATGGTGGAAAAAAGATTGCGATACAGCGCCTTGAACGCCTGCCCCATGCCAGCCGTCGGCGCGGCCGGCGCCAGCGGCACCCCGCCCGGCATATGCCGTTCCCAGCTGAACAGATAAAGCAGCCCAGCCGTCAGCATGAAGAGCGCGGCGAAAATGATGCCCATGTAAAAAAACGTGTCGGCACTGTCGCGGCCCAGCGTCGTGATCAGCCACAGCGGCAGGAAGCCCGCCAAAATGGCCGACGCCTGCCCGAACAGGATGCGCGCGCCCGCGAACTTCGCCTTGGTCTTATAGTCGCTCGACATTTCGGCGGCCAACGTCTCGAACGGAATGATCTCCATCGCATAGACAAGTTCGAACAGCACATAGCTGACGAGATAATACCAGAAGGTCTGGCCCGGCAGCCACATCAGCGCGAAGCTGGGCAATAGCGGGATCGCGGCGAGGATGAAGAAGCGCCGACGCCCGAAACGCTGGCCAAGCCGGGTGCTGCCGAAATGGTCGGAAATATAGCCGATCATCGGCGAGGCAACGGCGTCGAGGATGCGCGCGACCGCGAAAATCGTCGCCGCCTGTCCCGCCGACAGCCCGCAAAATTGGGTGTAGAAGATCAATACCCAGCCAGAAATGACCGCCATCGACCCGGCACCAAGTACGTCGTTGGAACCATAAGCGAGATAATTGCGCAGGCGGACGGGGCGGGTTTCTGGGAGCACTGCTTGTCTATCCTCAGCCTTGGATCGTGCCACGATAGTCATGCGGGCACATGGTTTAATACCATATAGTGAATGTCTATCACGCTATTTGAAATCAATGCAAGCGGCCCGTTGTGTTAACCGGCTCGAAGCGGATCGCCTCGATCAACACGCCCGGATCGGCGGACTGCAAGGTGACGCGATGCGTGCCCGCTGGCAAATCTACCGGCACGGCAAGCGCAATCCGGTTATCGAGAACAGCTTGCGCCCAATCCCTATCCCCGGTCTGGCGTGGAACTGCTAGGCGGTGCGCGACACCATCTATCGCGATGGTCAGGCGCAGCGGATCGCTATCCCGGTCGGCATAGGTCGGCAGGATATCGACGACGGCGCGCCATTGCCCGGCGGGGAGTGTGATGGTCGCGGTGACGCTGCTTCCAGCGCCGGTAGCGGCCAAGATGGCGCCGTGCCGTCCCAGACCGTCGCCCAGCCGCCATCCTTTGGTGACAGCGAATTGCCGTGGCGCCAGCACGGGATCTATGTGCAGAGGCGCGATCGTCGGCACCGATGCAGGGGCCGATAAAGCGTCGGGCGCTGGCAAGATCGGCGGAGTCAGGCGATAGCTGCGCCATTGGCCATCAGCAGGTTCCACCGCCATCATGCCACGCCATTTGCCGTCGGCAATCTCCCGATTATAATGGTGCGTAAGTGCGCGCAGAGTCGCATCGGCGGCATGGGCGATCGTGCCGCGTCGGACCGCTTCAGCCAGGTCGCTGTCCCGCAGCCGGTCATGCGCTTCGGCCGCGAAGAAGCGGCGGTTGGCCGCGGCGGATGCCGCGACCGGATAGGCCAGCAGTTCGAACAGGGCGTCCTGCCGATCGCCGGGGACATGCGGTTCCAGCGCGGTGACCGCCTGTTCCATGGCGGCGAAGTCGGCGAGCCGGGCATCGGCCTGCGCAATCGACAGCGGACTTTGCCGCGCCTTTTCACCGGGCAAATGCCATTGGAGATGTTCAGGCCGACGGTCGAAATTCAGACGGTGATAAACGCGCAGGATATCAGCGATCGGCCGGGCCTGCGCCGCGTCGATATTCTCCGCCGCCCAGCCCTCGACGAAGCTGTCGATCGGCTGGGCGCGCGTGGCCTCCATGTCCCAGGCCAGGCTCAGGAAATAGTCCGTCGCCAGTTCGGCGGGCTTGAGGTCACCCACATTAGCAACCCACATCTGCCGCGCACCCCGGTCGAAAGCCCTGCCCATTTCCTCGCGGATCAAAGCGGGCGGCGTGGTGGACAGCCAGAGATAGGAGAGCGGCGCGCCAAGATAGGAAAGATGATAATAAATACCCGAACCACCCGACCGCGCGCGCTCCGCCTGGTCCGGAAAATGACGGATATAGCCAAAATTATCGTCGGGCCACATCAGCGTGACATCATCGGGCACCTTGAGCCCCGCGCGGTAAATGTCGAGCACCTCCTTATAGGGGGTAAATACCTGCGGCGCATCGGCTATGCCTGCACGATCCAACATGCCGCGCTGGTCGGTGATGATGCGCTCCAGCGTGGCGCGGCGATCCGCGATGGTGGACGGGCCAACCATGCCGCTGTCATGAATGCCGCGCATACCGAGCGTCCATATGCTTTCATAACGCGCATTAGTCGCAACACGATCGGCCCAGTAACGTTGCACGCCGGGCGCGTTCTTCACATAGTCGAAATCGTCCGGCGGCGCGGTCCATTCGCCGACATTGTTGCGCAACATCGGTTCGGCATGGCTCGATCCCATCACGATAGCGTAGCGGTCGGCCAGTGCTGCATTCGCGGGATCGGCGTTAAACGGCTGCGTCACCTTGTGCATGGCGGGCCAGAGCAGATTGGCTTTCAGCCGCAGCATTAGCTCGAAGACCTTGGCGTAGGTCTTGGGGCCGAGCGGTTTTTCCTGTAGCGCATGGGTCGCGGCAGCCCAGGGGACTAGCCCCCAATCCTCGTCATTGAAGAAGATACCGCGATATTTGACCGAAGGCGGGCCAAAGCGCCGCAACCCCTTGGCGACATGGAGGCTGGCCTGCTGCCGGGGGGTGACATCAGCCCACCAGTGCCAAGGCGAAACGCCGATCGCACGCGACAGTTCATAGGCACCATAAGCTGTCCCGCGCCGATCCGACCCGATAATCACCAGCGCGCGCGCAACGCCGGCGCGCGGCTTGTCGACGCTGGCGATCAGGAAACTTTCCCAGGCACCCTTCAACGTGCCGATGGCGATGCGGCGGTCAGCGATCAACCGGTCGATCGCGGCATTCTTGCCCAACGTGCCGATCCAGATTTGCGTGTCGCCGCCCGGTGTTGCCCGTGTGACGGTGGCAAGGTCGCGGCGCAGGTCGGCCGCGGCGATGGCGACGACAGCATGATCGGCAGGATCGATGACGACCGGCGCGACGCGCCCCTGTGCCGCCAGCGTGAGATCGCCGGGGCGGGCGTTTTCGCGTATCCAATGTTGCGCCGTCGCCATCGGCGCGACACCGATCAGCGCAATCAGGAGCAAAATACGCGCGATCATCGCAGCATATGAAATACCGCCAGCGTCGCAACGCTGGCGGTATCCCTTGGCGGACATTGGCGGTTGATCGGTCCTTCCATTTCCCGCTCTCCCGCCGCTGCCCGCTTTGTCAGATATAGCTGCGCAGAAACTCGCCCAGTGCGCAGATCGCGAGGCTCTGGCCATAGGGCATGGAGGTCAGCGCAATATCCTTGTAGAATTGCTGGGTGTCGCCCATCGCGGTGCCAAAGCTCACCTGCTGCAACTCGCCCGCCGCGTCGATATTGGCCAGCACGCCGCGCACCGCCTTGATGCCGACAGCCTCATAGTGGCGCGGCAAGTAACCCTTCCGCACCGCCTTAAGGATGCCATAGGCGAACCCTGCCGTGGCCGACGCTTCCAGATAGCTTGTCGGATCGACGATCAGCGTGTGCCACAGGCCCGTATCGGCGTCCTGCGTCTGCGCCAATGTCTTAACCTGCGCGGCCAGCGTGTCGATCAGGAAGGTCCGGAACGCATCGCCCTGCGGCAGATCCAGAATCTCGATGATTTCAGGGATGGCGATCGTCACCCAGCAATTGCCGCGCGCCCACAATGCTTCGGCAAAATTATGACGACCGTTGAAATCCCACCCATGGAACCACAGGCCCGTCTTGGTATCGAACAGATATTTGATGTGGATGAGGAACTGGCGCTTGGCTTCCTCGACGTAATGGGCGCGGTTCAGCAGCAGGCCGATCTTGGCCAGCGGCAGCACCGACATCATCAGCGTGTCGTCCCACATTTCGCCCGGATTTTCGTCATTATAGACGATATGCTGAAACCCGCCCTCTTCGGTCTTGGGCAGGCCATCGGGCGCCATCAACCATTCTGCCCAAGTGTCGAGATAGGGGATGTAGCGCGGGTCCGGCTCATGCTCATACAGGTACGCGAGCGTGATGAAGGGTGCCATCGTATTGATATTCTTGGTCGGCGTGCCTTCGGCAAAGCGATCCTCGAACCATTGTTTGATGATGCCCAACGCCTTTTGGTCGCCGGTCTGCTCATAATAACGCCACATGCCGAACAGGCCGATGCCATGGGTCCATTCCCACCCGGCCCAACCCTTGGTGTCGATGATGCGGCCATCGTCCAGATGCAGAAGGAACTCGCCCGTCTCGTCCTTGATATTGACGAGATTGTCCATCAGCCGGTCGATGGCGTCGACCACTTGGGCGCGCGGGACATCATGATTGAGTGCGGCCACTTATTCTTACTCCTTAAGGTCTGAAGGTGCGTTTGGCGCGGTAACCATCTGCACTGGCAGACCGCCTTTCACGGAATGAAGGGTGACGAGGCGCACGGCTTCGAGCGCATCGCCGGGCTGTCCGTCGGATGTGACGGCCAGCGCGACACGGTTCTTGCCCCGGTGGTTCAATATGCCTTCGGGAATGGGGAAAGTGCGTTGCGGCCCGACATGGGCGATGAACTGCCCCATGTTCCAGCCATTGACGAACATCAGCACGCGATAGCGGACCGGCGAACGCGGCTTGGCCGCGTCACCGAAGCTCAGCGCGATGGTCGCGTCTTGCCCCTTGGGCACGGCGAGGTCGAAGCTGGTGCGATACCAGCTGGTTCCCGCTTCTGCCTGCGTGGCAGGGACGGTTGCCTTCGCCCAGCGTTTGTCATCGAAGCCTGGCAGATGCCATCCCATGCGCTCACCATAGAGGCCGCCATTATTGGCCGGACCGCGTACAGGATCGGCCAGCATCTCGCCGCCCCGCTTGCCCTGAATCTTCCAGGCGATCGGCACGGTAAAGCTGCGCCCGCTGGGGCCACCTTCCAGCGATGCCGAGATCAGCCCGCGCGCTTCCTTGTGGAAATCGTCGCTGTCCAGATCCCAATTATGGCCATTGTTGCGGACCATGATGGACAGGATATGCTCGCCGCTCTGCGCACTGGCGGGCAAGGCAAAGCGCGCCGTGCCGGTGGTGATCGGTCGCGGCAGACCGCCCGGCGTTTCCGCCTCGCCGATAAATTGCCCGTCGATCCACGCCTGGACGAGGCCAGAACCGCCCGCGCCATAATAGAGCGACAGCGCCTTGGCATCGGGCGTGCCGGTGAAGCGACCGCGATACCAGACATCGCCATCATGGAAGCCATAGGCGTCCATGCCCATATTCGGCTGCCCATCGGGTCGCGCGGTAATGCTGGCCGATGAGCGATTGTCGATCGCCTGCCAATTGCTATCGTCGAAGGCCGGGTCCGCTTCCGGCGAACCCTTGGCCATGCGCCAGTCGGTCAGCGCGGGCAGTGCAACGGCGGCAGGACCGGCAAGCGGCTGCGTGGCCGCAAGGCTACCAGCAGGCGTAGCGCGGGTGGCGATCTTTCCGCCGTTCCACGTCACGCTACGGATCGCGCCCGGTGCCCAGATTTCGAGCGGGCTTTGCGTCGCGGTATCACCGGTCAGGGCCAGCGTGCCGTCCTTCACCGTCGCATGGCGCACCAGTTCCGGGCCACGGATCAGCATGTCGCCCTGCCGCCAATAGCGGACGGCCTCTGCCTCGTCGCCCAGGATCACCGTCAGCGGCGGCCGCCCGCCCCCCTCGACCCGCACGATCGCGCGCCCCCGATGACTGTAGCTGAGGTTCAAATCGCCCTTCGCCGTGTCGAAGCGGCTGGTGGCCTCCCCCTCGATCACCGTCACTGTCGGCGCGGCGCTATAGCGCAGCACGGTTTCGCCCGGCTCTCCGGCCCGGCCATAGAGCAGCATCAGGTCGCCCTTATCCTGCCGCTGCGCTGATTGCAGTTCCGAGGTGGAGTAAACCAGTCGTTGCCCGCCCAGCGTCACGCCCGCCACCAGCCATTTGGCATCAAAGCCGTTGAGGCGCATCGGCACGGTGTAACGCCCATCGGGCAGGTCGGCGGTGAAGGTGAAGCTGTCGTTCGTCTGCCCGTTGGACGGCTTGTGCGTCACCATCAGGAAACGGGCGTCGGTTTCCGGGCTTTTATTATGATAAATCTGGATATTGGGTGATGTGATCTCGACCGGCCCGGCCGGGGTCATGCCCGCCAGATCGGGGACGGACGCGATCAGGCCGCCCAGTTGCTTCATCTCCTGCGCCTTTTCGCGCAGCGCACGGGGTTCGGAAATCGCCGCACCATAATCATAGCTGGTGAACACCACCGGACCAGGCAGCCAGCCCCAGCTGGTGCCGCCATAGGTCATGTAAAAGCTCTGGATACCAATGCCGTTGGCCAGGTTCGTGCCATAGAAGACTCGCTGGAACCGCTTGCCGCGCTGGATCGCGTTGCAGTCGTATCCGCCGTTCGACCCCCAATAATCGAACCATCCGCCACCGAACTCAGCCGCAAATCCCGGCGTATCGGGCGATGCCGACGCGCCGCCCTTTGCCCCGCCGGTGCCATAATAGCCCCAATCAGGTGCAGCGACATCGCGGGTCGGCTGGCCCGCAACGGTGCAGGTGCCGCCGGGATAGCCATCGAACGCATACATGTCGTTGGGACCAGTGACGACCTTGTCGACTGTCGAGGATTCCGGCGTCCAATAGCCATTGCGGCCCTGGTCATTGTGGAAAATCGGCACGGTGATGCCGTCGGCGCGCGCCTTGGTATAGAGGTGATCCATATAGCGCCGCTGCGCAGGCGTCGTCAGCGCCAGTTCGTTTTCGATCTGGTGCAGGATGACGCCGCCCTTGCGCCGCTTGTCCGCATTGATCTGGTGCCGCGCGATGATCGGGTTGATCTGGTCCAGCCATTCATCGACCGCTTTGAGATAATCCGGATCGTCGGTGCGCGCACGCGCGCGCTGGTTGACCAGCCAGCCAGGAAAACCGCCGCGCGACAGTTCCGCATTCACATAAGGACCGGCGCGCGTGATAACGTAGAGACCTTCCTCTTCCGCCATCGTGAGCAGCCGGTCGAGGTCGCGGATGCCGGTAAAGTCGTACACGCCCTGTTTGGGGCTGTGATAGCCCCAGTCGAAATAGAGGGCGACGGTGTTGAACCCACTCGCCTTCATCTTCTGCAATATGTCGCGCCACAGGTCGGGCGAGGGCAGGCGGAAGGGGTGAAATTCCCCGCCCCAGATGATCTTGCGCTCGCCATCGATCATCAGCGAGCGCGCATCATAGGAGACGCGGCCGAAGCTCTTGACCGGGGCGGACAGGTTGGCGGTCGGCTTGGCAACCTGCGCCATCGCAGGGATCGCCAGGGCCGAGCCCAGCAGCAGGACGGCAATGAAGGAGCGCATCGGTCGGATCAATCCATGTGGAACAGCAGGGGGAGCGGCCATTCCTTGGGTCGGTTGTCCGGCTCGACCTCCATCAGCGGCGCCATATAGGCCCACCATTTCTGCATCACCGGATGATCGGGCAGCGTCTCGCGCTGATTCTCCGCCGCCAGCGTCAGCACCGCGAACAGGCTGAGTGTATCTTCATCCAGAAAGATGGAATAATCGGAAATACCCGACTGGCGCAGCACGTCGGCGAGTTCGGGCCATATTTCGTCATGGCGGCGACGATATTCGTCCACGACGCCGGGCTTCAACTGCATCTTGAAGGCGTGGATCGACATCTCGGCTCTTCCCCTATAAACCACATTATGGAACATGTGACCTATATTTGGTAACATTGTCCCAATTGTTCGTCAACGCCACAGTGGCGTGTTTCGCACCGTCAGATGCCGCACATCGTCGAACAGCAAGGGCGGACGTTGATCGGGCGTGCGCGTTTCCGCCGTGAACCGCTCGATCGTCAGCCGCTCCGCATGGCGCGCCCACAGTGCCCAAGCGGGCAGAACGCCAAACATGCTGGGTTCGGGATAGGCATCGGCCAGTTCGGCGGGCTGGCGAGCAGCATCCTCCGCCGTCCCGCCACCATCATATTCCAGATGGACGTCGCGCAACATCACGTCGCGGATCGGATGGCCGGGCAGACCTGCGATCGCGGCCGGGAAGCGATGATCGATCCCGCGCGCATCGACCTCGCTTATCTCGACATGGCGGATCACGCCGATCCCCGTCCCCTCCGGCCCGCGCCGTCGATCGCCAAGGCGCAGGAAGATGGGCGCGGTGGTCACGTCCCGCATGGTCAGCCGACGCGCAACGATATGCTCCATCACCCCGCCATCGACCGTCTCCAGCGCCAGCCCCCGACAACGGGTGAAGCGGCAATCCTCGATACGGATATTGCGATAACCGCCATTGCTCTCGGTCCCCAGTTTGATCCGGCCGGTGACGCGATCCTGATCGGGCGCGATCTGCTGGCGGGTCGTCCGGGTGCCATTGATCAGCGATCCCATATCATAGCCCGACACGTCGCAATCGCGGATCACTATGTCCTGCGCCGCGATCGCCCGGCCCAGCGCATGGCTGCTCTTGATCACGATCGCATCGTCATTGGGCGAATTGACGCGGCAGCGTTCCACCACCACGTCGCGCACGCAATCCAGGTCGATGCCGTCGCGGTCGGTATCTATCGCCAGCCCGTCGATGCGCAGCTTTTGCGTCCCCGTGGCCAATATGGCGAAATGGCCGCCCTTGTGAATGGTGAAACCCGACAGGCGAATGTCGCGGCCATTTTTGAACGCGATCGCCTTGTTCCCGTTGCCAGCCATGGCGGCGGCGGCCGGTTCCAGGTCGGCAATCTGCGCCTGCGTCATCGCCCGCATCGACAGCGGTCGCTCGCCCGCCTGTCGCTTCCAGCGCGCGCCGGGACCATCGCGGGTCAGGCCAGCGCCATCGATCATGCCGGGGCCAAGGATAGCGACCTCCCACACATCATCGCCCCAAATCAGGCTGTTGTGCCAATGGCTATGGCCAAAATCCTGATACAGCTGGTCGATTCCCTCTTCGGGCAGGTCATAGCGCCCGCCATGGCGCGCCGGATCGGCCGCTTCGATCACCGCGCCTTCGGCCAACAGCAACGTGACGCGACTCCGCAGCCGGATCGAGAAGCAGAGATAGCGCCCGCGCGTCAGGAGGACGGTGCCGCCGCCGTTGCACGATGCCGCCTCGATCGCCGCGTTGATCGCATCGCTGTCGATCGCGATGCCGTCGCCGCGCGCACCATGGTCCCGCACGTCGAAGCGCCGCGCGGCATGGGCGGGGAAGGGCAGGGCCGCCAGAGGGAGACTGGCCAGCCCCAGCGCCAGATCGCGGCGAGTCATGTCCATCTCAGTTCCCGGCCGGGCGCTGATCGCTATGGATCAGGCTGGGGGCAATGGCGACCTGCGTTGCCGTTGGTGGCTTTGCCGGGGCGAAGGTCGCGGTGGTCACATGCGGGGCAAGCGCTGGGATCGTATCGCGGATACGCTGCGCGACGGCACTCGCCAGCAACCATGCGCCATAGCTATTATGATGGGTCTTGTCCTTGCCGCCGTCGTTGAAGGCGGTGGGCGCGACATCGGGGCCAAGCGCCTCATAGATGGCGCGGCTATCCGCGTTCAGGTCGATCAGCGGCACGCCATCCTCCGCCGCGACCTTCCGCACCGCCGCCGCATAGTCACCCAGCGTATCGACGATCTTGCCCTGCGCATCGAAATTGCGCCGTTCGGGCGATGTCACCAGCACGGGATGCGCGCCGCGCCGTCGCGCTTCGGCGATATAGGCGCGCAGATAGGCGGGGTAGGTCGAATCCGCCGCAACCCAGGTCTGCGGCCATTGCTGCTTCTGGTCATTATGGCCGAACTGGATGAACAGCCAGTCGCCCGGCCGCATCGCCGACAGCAGCTTGTCGAAGCGCAAGCTGGTCAGAAAGGATTTGAGCGTCTCGCCCGACTTGGCGTGATTGGCGACGACGATCCGGTCATCCAGCATCGCGGGCAGCATCTGGCCCCAACTTGCCGCGGGTTCCGCATATTGATCGGTGACGGTGGAATCACCCGCCAGAAAGATGGCGGGGGCCGTGACCGGCTCGACGCGGATCGACCGGACCGACGGTTGGCCGAGGAACTCCAGCGTCAGCTTATCGTCCCAGGTAAATTCCTGCGCATCGCGCGCGTCGATGCGCACCCTGTCGCCACCCGGCGCCGTGGGCGGTGGCGGCGGCAGAGCGGGCGTGCGGACATCCACCAGGAAATGCCGTTCGACTTCCTCGCCTTTGCGGGTGCGTACAGAGCGCAGCATCAGGCGGCGCGCCTCGGCTTTTACCGTCGTATCGCCCGCGCGCGTCCGGTCCCCCAATCGCACGATCACGCGATAGCGGCCTTCGGGCAGCGCGATGGAATAGGCAAAACCCTGCGCATTGCCGCCCGGTTCGACGCCGTGGCTTGCCGCCTGATAGGGTTGCAACGAGTCGCGGTTAAGGACGATGGTCTGCCCCCCGGCAGCCGCCGCCAGCAGCAGGAAGAGCGCAGCGCTGGATGGCATGATATGAGCCTTTGCAGAGGTGCAAGAGCGGGGGAGCGCCACGAAGGCCGCCACGCTCCCCCCAGAATATCGGCCCGTGCAGAGGCCAATACAAATCCCGCTAAATAGGTTGTTAACCCATATATAGGGATAATAGCAGGGTCAATGGCCTTTCCTCTCGCATCATCTCCCGGGGTTGACAGAAACATCCCACAATGTGGGTATTAAAATCACATGATGATTTTTCTTTCCATTCCGCGACTCCCAATATAAGATGATATCGTAATCCACATAGTGGGACATTCGGATGTCGTCGGGGTGATGGCAACCGGTCAATAGGGGAGGAAGTCATGTTGCACACCCGTTCCGCATTTGCGCGCCGCAGCTCGGCCATCGCGATCGCCACCACGCTGCTTGTGGCGGTTCCCGCCATTGCCCAGGACCAGCCCGTCGCGGATCAATCCGAAACCGCCGATATCGTCGTCACCGGCTTCCGCGCCTCGCTCGACAGCGCATTGGGCATGAAACGCCGTGAAGCTGCCGCGATCGATTCGATCGTGGCGGAAGATATCGGCAAATTCCCTGACTCGAACCTCGCTGAATCGATGCAGCGCGTGCCGGGCGTGGCGCTTGCGCGTGGCGATGGTGGCGAAGGCCGTAATATCTCGGTCCGTGGCCTCGGCGCCGGTTTCACCCGCGTCCGCATCAACGGCATGGAAGGCACGGCGCAAACCGGCGGCTCGGACATTTATGGCGCGGGCAATAATGGCCGCAGCTTCGACTTCAACGTCTTCCCCACCGAAATCTTCTCGGCCCTCTCGGTGCGCAAGACACCCTCGGCCGATATCGAGGAAGGCTCGCTCGGTGCGACCGTCGATCTGTCGGCACCCAAGCCCTTCGATCAGAAGGAGGACTTCGTCCTCTCCATGACGGCGCGCGGCGTCTACAACGAACTATCGAAAAAGGTCGATCCGCGCGCCTCGCTGCTGGTTTCCAAACAGTTCGGCGATAGCGGTTTCGGCATATTGGGGTCGGTCGCCTATCAGCAGCGCAACCTGCGTGAAGTCGGCTATTCTGCGGTCGATCTGTTGCCAGCGAACATCAATGGTGGCTTCTGTTCGCCGCTCGGCGCACCAATCAATACGGCGGGCCAGACGCCCGCGCAGCTGGCGACGCGCGGCGTGACCGCCGAAAATTGCAGCACCGGCAATCCCCGCACTGGCTCGCAGGCAGCCTATGACACGATCCAGAATCTGCGTCGCGAAGGCGCGGAAGGGACGCCGGGTAGCGGTGCCTTCTTCCCCCGCCTGCCGCGCTATCTCAATAGCGAACAGAAGCAGGAGCGGATCGGCGGATCGTTGACTCTGCAATATCAGCCGGACGACCAGACCGATATCTCCGTCGATTTCCTCTATTCGCGGTTCGAAGTGACGCGGCGCGACAATTATATCGCCGCCGTCTCCTTTGCACGTAATGCGTCGAACCTGGGTCAGCCGATGACCTCGGTGCGCGAAATTGAATTCGACGAGAATGGATCATTGGTCCATGGCGTGTTCGATGGCGTCGATGTCCGCTCTGAAGGACTGGTCGATAATTTCGTCTCAACCTTCAAACAGGCCAATGTCAACTTCAAGCGCGAGCTGAACGACAGCCTGACCGTCGATGCGATCGTCGGCTTCAACCGCTCGATCTGGAATGGCAAGAAGCGCCTGCAAACCTTCATGGATGCCGTCGATGTCGATGGTTTCTCGATCGACTTCCGGGATGGCGGCAGTACGCCGGTTCTGGGCTTTGGCACGGATGTCGGCAACCCCGGCAGCTTCGCCTATGCGCCGCCGCTCGCCGATGGCACCGTGCGCGGCGGCTTCAGCTTCCAGGGCAAGCCGTCGCGCAACAAGACCGATAATCTCACCGCTGGCGCGAACCTCACATGGAAAGCGAGCGAGGCCTTCTCGATCCGGGCGGGTGGCCAGTATCGGCGCAGCGACTTCCTCTCCACCTTCCTGCGGCCCTTCAATGCCGACACGGTGGTCCGCGACCTGCCCGCCGGCACGACGCTGGCGGACATCACGACCACCATCGGCGGCGTCGACAAGCTGTGGGGCAATGGTGCGCCCAGTGGCTGGGCAGCGATAGATGCCGAAAAATGGGCGGATACGTTCGGCTTTGACGCGGTACGCTATTGCGGCGTCGAATGTGGCGGTGGCCGCAGCCGGGTCCGCGAAGAGGTCACGAGCGGCTATGTGATGGCCAATTTCGACCTTGAGGATGCCATCGGCTTCAGCGTGCGCGGCGACGCGGGCGTGCGCTACGTCAAGACCGACATGCTCTCGTCGGGCTATATCCAGGTCGCCAGCACCACGACGCCGACCGGCCTTGCGGGACGGTTCGCCGCCGCCCGGAATGTCTATGACGACTGGTTGCCATCGGCCAACGTCGTGATCGAGCCGATGCAAAATCTGTTGGTGCGCTTCTCCGGTGCCAAGGTGCTGGCGCGCCCGGAACTGGGCCTGCTGACCCCCACCAGCGGCGTCAACCCGGTCACCCGCGTCGGCAATATCAACAATCCCTTCCTCGACCCGATCCGTGCCAACACGTTCGACGTCGCGGTGGAATGGTATTTCCGTCCCGGCTCGCTGCTGTCCGCCGCCTTCTTCTACAAGGACATCAAGAGCTTCGTCCAGAATGTGAACAGCCTCATTCCGTTCAACCAGTTGGGCCTGCCCAATGGTCTGCTCGAAAACAGCAACACCGACCCCAGCGAACCCTTCAACGTGTCGCAGCCGTTCAATACGCCGGGCGGCCCGCTGAAGGGCATCGAACTCAATGCGCAGATCCCCTTCACCTTCTTCGATGGGTTCCTGGGCAATTTCGGCATGCTGGCCAACTTCACCCATGTCACGTCGAAGATTGACTATATCCTCGCCAGCGTGAACGGCGTGCCGACGGTGACCACCACGGCGGACCTTGTCGGCCTGTCGAAGAACACGGCGTCGGGCACGCTCTATTATGAGGATGAGAAGTTCAGCATCCGCACCACGGGCAATTTCCGCGATAAGTTCATCCGCGGCATCCCCGCTTCGCCGGGCAGTGATCTGGTCGGCAATGCCAAGACCTTCTACATGGACGCATCGGCCTCCTTCGCCGTGACCGATCGCCTCAAGCTCATCGTCGAGGCCCAGAACCTGACCGATGAACAGAACCGCCTCTATACCGACAGCGTGCGGCAGGACACCTTGTTCGAAACGCGCATCGGCCGCACCTTCACCTTCGGCGTGACCTACCGGATGTAAAGACACCCTCCTCCCACAACCTAAAGGGCGCGATCATTGCGATGATCGCGCCCTTATTGTTTTTGGGGACTGCCGCCCGTTCAGCGTGGCCCGCTATACCCCACTGC
The DNA here is from genome assembly GCF_031457465.1 of Sphingobium xenophagum. Lineage (GTDB taxonomy): Bacteria > Pseudomonadota > Alphaproteobacteria > Sphingomonadales > Sphingomonadaceae > Sphingobium > Sphingobium xenophagum_A. Next base: position 173,613 of record NZ_JAVDWV010000004.1, on the reverse strand, counting down.
GGCGCTGATCTGCTCGGCCGACCGCATCACCTGCAGCGCCAGTGTCGTGCGCAATTCATCGGTCAGATAATGGGCCGCGCTGGCAATCGAGATGGCGATGCAGATATTGCCCTTCGCGTCGCGGATCGGTGTCGCGATCGAACGGACACCGTCGCCCAATTCGCTGTCATGCAGCACTTCGCCCCGCGCCTTGTGGCCCTGCATTTCGGCGATGAAAGCGTTGATCGCCGCGCGCGACGGCTTGCCGCCCTTGGCCGCAACATACAGCCGCTCCCAGGTCGCCGCATCCTCGTCCAGCAACAGCGCCTTGCCCAGGCCCGTTTCCGCGATCGGCCGACGATCGCCCGGTGCCGTGGCTACGCGCAACCGCTGCGTTCCTGTCACCCGGTCGAGATGGCGGGAAAAATCCCCCTCGCGCTTGCCCACGAACACGCAAAAACCGCTGCGTTCGGACAATAATTCCATGAAAGGCCGGGCAATCCGCACAAAGTCGATCTGCTCGGTCGCCAGCACGCCGAGCTGCAGCAGCTTCGGCCCCAGAGCAAAGCCATCTCGCGTCACGGCCAGATAATTGCGTGACTTGAGCGCCTGCACCAGCCGGTGGGCCGTGGTCTTGCTCATGCCGAGCTTTCGGGCCAGGTCGGCGGCGCGAATGGGGCCGTCGATCACCTCGTCCATGATGTCGAGCGCGCGCATCAGTGTCTGCGTGCCCTTGACGCCCGGTTCCTTGCTGTCTTCGCTATCGCTCATATCATGTTCGCCATGCGTCCCAAATAAAGGAACGTCTATCCTTCAAATCAGCCCGCCTGTCAGCAGCTTTATGCGGTGCGCGATCAAGCCTGATAGTCGAGCGCGCCGCGCCGCGCCAACTCCCCGCTCGCCGGATCAAAGAGCATGTTGAGCACCAGCCCCACCGCCAGCACCGCCGCAAACAGTGTCGCGAGGTAGAAGCCATAAATGGCATCGCCGAAATAATCGCCGATCAACCCCATGGCCAGCGGCGCGATCACCGCACTGACGCAGGTAAAGAAGAGGATGACACCCGAAATCGCACCATGCTGCGGCTTGGGAAAGCAGCTAATGCCTTTGGAATTGAGCGTCGGATACAGCACCGACATGAACAGGCCCGACAAGGGCAGCGTCATCACCGCCATCGGCCGCCCGCCAAAAATGGCCAGCGCAAAGCAGAGCAGGATCGCGACGCCGCAAAAGGCCAGCACCGCGGTCCAGTTGAACCGCTCCAGCAGCCAGAAACCGGCAAAACGGCCGACCACGCGCAAGATGAAGAAGATCGACAGCGCATAGGCCGCCCATTGCCAGGCCGGACCCGCATAGCCCGCCAACAATGTCGGCATCCATACATAGATGGCGGTCTCCACGCCCACATAGAGCATGATTCCGCTGCTGAAGGCCAGCGCATAGCGATTGCGCATCATCGCCAGCATATCGGCCATAGGCGCGCCCTCTGTCTTCGCTTGCACGGGTGGGTAGGGGACGCGCCAGGCGAGGATCATGAGCAACCCGCACAGAGCGGCGGCGATCAGATAGAGCCATTTCCACGACGCATCATGCGACAGCAGATAGGCGACGATCGCTGGCCCGATGATCGCGCCGATGCCGAAAAACCCCTCGACCACATTCATGGTCGCCGTATGCGCGCGCGTCGAAGTCGATATGTCGCCGATCAACGCCAGCGCTGCCGTCTTGAAAATGCCGACCGCGAGCCCGCCGACGAACAGCAGGACCAGGAACAGGCCGAAACTGCTGACCCAGGCAAACAGGGAGGCGCTCAAGCCGAACAGCGCCAGGCCCACCAAAATCGTCGGCTTGCGCCCGAACCGATCTGCCAGCGATCCCAGCAACACGCCGCCCAGCGCAATGCCGCTCATCGTCGCATAGTGAAAGGCACCGCCCGCCGTCATGCCCAGGCCAAATTGCCGGATCACCGACGGAATGATCACCCCAACCGACTCCGATGTCATCGCGAACATCAGGAACATCAAATAGGTGAGCCAACGAATGCGTGCCATTTGCCTGCGGTCCTAAACCAGCTTGTACATGCGAATGCGCACGGCGGGGGTGTCCATCTCCGGCACGGGGCCGACCGTGCCTGCAAACACGGCTTCGTTCAGCCAGGCATGCGGTCCATTGGGCACTTCGAACACGGCACTCGTCCGCGCATAGCCCTTGCCCGCAACCCCCTTGTTGCGGATGTGGATGACGGTGCCGTCGGCCTCCCGCATCAGATAGGCGGCCTCCAATTCGGTCATGCCGTCCGGGCGGATCAATTGCCAGTCCATGCCTTCGGGAAAGATGGTGCCGCTGATCCGTGGCCCCTTGAACGTGCCGCCAGTGATCGGAATGCGGACACGCTTGCCATGCGGCGTCTCGCCAATCTCTTCGGGCGGGCCCAATGTCACGATCGCCTCATAGACGAATTCCGCTTTGGGGATATCCTCTGCCACGGGCGCAGGCGCGGCCGCTTTCGCCATGACGGGAACGGCCGCCAGTCCGCCAGCGGCGAGCAGCAGGCTACGGCGCGTCTGCGGGTCGTTCGGGAATTGCCTATCGGCCATGATGCTACCCTTTCCGAAAAAATGGGACGTCCCTCTGGGACGCCCCACCTTAGCTTAGAATTGCATGCCGAGGCGCACGCCATAGGTGCGCGGCGGATCATAATTGGCGGTGGTGGAACTCCACACCGTCACCAGATTATTCGCCACGCGCTCATCCTCCAGATTGTTGACGAAGCCGGTGATCGACAACTGCCCATCTTCGGTTTCATACCGCAGGTTGAGGTCGGTCTTGGTATAGGATGGCCGGCGGCTCTGCGCATAATTTTGGATGTCGCTGAACGTCCGCGACTGGACGTAGAAATCCACGCTCGGCGTCAGGCTGCCTGCGCCGCCCAGGTCGAAGATATGCGCATAGCTCACCCGCGCGCTCCACTTCGGCGCATTGGGCAGTTCATTGCCCGACACATCGCGCACGACGTTGGTGGGCAGCGGCAGGTTGCCGAACGCACCGGTAACGCCGTTATAATTGCCGCTGCCCGAATTGAGATTGTCCGATGCCGTCGGGAAGGACCGGATCTTCGCGTCGAGATAGGAGACGAAGCCGCTGATCCGGTCATTGCTCGTCGGCCGGATGATCGTTTCCAGCTCGATGCCGCGCAGCCGCGCCGTCGCGGCATTGGTCGTCACTGCCGACACCTGGTTGGTCAGCGGATTGAGCACGATGCTCGACACCTGCAGATCCTTATAGTCCATGTTGAACGCCGTGGCGGCAAGATAGAGCTTGCCCCCCATCAACGAACTGCGCACGCCGATTTCGTAATTGGTCACGGTTTCGGGCTGATATTCCCGGAACTGCGGCGCGTTGCCTGTGGCTTCGAGGCCACCGCCACGAAAACCGGTGCCGACGCTGGCATAGGCCAGCGTTTCGGGCGTCAGTTCGTAATTCACGCCGGCCTTCCAACTGACGTTGGAAAATTTCGCTTCCGGCCGGTTGGTGTCATCGGTCAGGGCATAGACGAAGGGAATGCCGGGACAGGTCGTTGGCGTGATATTCTCCAGCGTGATCGTGTCGCCGGGACAGACAAGCTCGATATTGCGTTGGTTGACCTGCTCCCAGGTCGACCGCACACCACCCAGGATTTTCAGGCCCGGTGCCAGTTCATAGGTGCCCTGGCCGAACACCGCCTGCGACTTGGTGCCCTGACCGCGATAGGAGGTCACGACATCGACGCCGCTGATGGTCGTGATGTTATTGCCCGTGCCTGCGACTTTGGCGAGTCCCGCGGCAGTGAGGATGCTGCCGAACGGCGCGGGCGCGGTATCGCCGGCATGCAGCAGGCGCGTGCCCGACGGCTGCTTGTCCTGATAGAGGAAGCCGCCCAGCACCAGGTCGAACCGGCCGGAATTAAAATTGACGTTCAATTCATGCGACTGGGTTTCGGTACGGCGGTTGATATTCTGCTGCGTAAACACGCCCGTCGCGGCATCCACGCCATTATTCTTCAGCACCGAATAGCCTGCCAGATAGGTGAGCGACAGCGCATCCGTCGCCTGCCAGGTCAGGCGCGACCGGGCGGCATAATATTTCAGGTCCATCTGATTATCGGTGACCAGATCCTGACCCGGATTGACGACTTCATCATAGATGGTCTGGATCGGGCCGAAGACCCCCGCCGCGATATCCGCATCGGGATAGACGTTGCGGCTGCGCATATAGGTCAGCGGGATCGTGCCCTTATTTTCCCCATAGTTGAGCGAAAGGCGCCAGGTCAGGCTGTCGCCCAGACGCAGGATGCTGTTGACGCGCAAGCCCGCCTGGTCGGTCTTGTTGTAATTCTGCCGGGCGCCATATTTGCCCTCGAACCCGTCATCGACCTGACGATAGGCGGCGATGCGCAGGGCAAAAGCGTCACTGATCGGCAGGTCGACGGCGGCGCGGGCGCGGACTTCGTTGAACCGGCCATATTGGATATCGGCATTGAAGCCCAAATCCTTGCCCGGATCGGCGGTGTTGATATTGACGACGCCTGCGGTAGCATTGCGCCCATAGACGGTGCCCTGCGGCCCGCGCAGCACTTCGACGGAACCAAGATCGAACAGGCCCAGCGTCAGCACGGCGGCGGACGGATCATAGATGCCGTCGATCTGCGTCGCGACCGTGGAATAGCCGCTGAAGCTGTTGTTGCTGCCGATGCCGCGAATGGCAAAGCCGTTCTGGCTCGATTGCAGGCCCGGCACCGTGCTGGTCAGCGCGGCGGCGGAATCAATGCCTTGGCGGGTCAGGCTATCCTGCGACACGACGCTGATCGCGACCGGCGCCTTGGACAATTTTTCGGAGGTCTTTTGCGCGGTGACGATAATGTCGCCGCCATAATTATCGGCCATGTCCGTTTCAGCCTGCGGCTGCGCTACGTTCTGCGCCAGCGCGGGGAAGGACAAAGCGGCGACACTGGCGCCGACGAACAGAAATGAGAAATGCTTCACGATACTCTCCCTTTTTATAGAGGCTTGGATCGTCACCCTGTTTCGATCCGAGTCCCTGTTTTCATGCTGTGATTTAGAAGTTGAAATGGTCCCACGCGGCCTTGGCCATGGCGGCATAGCCCTCGTCCGACGGGTGGAGTTTGTCGCCGCAATCATACAGGGCGAGGATCTGGTCGGGCGCGGCGGGATCGCGGACGGCGGCGTCGAAATCGATCACGCCGTCAAATTCGCCGCTGGTGCGGATCCACTGGTTGATGGCCTGGCGGATCTCTTCTTTGGCAGGCGTCGCATAGCCCGGAAAGGTCGAACCCAGGAACGGCGTCAGCGTCGCGCCATGGACCCGAATGCCCTGCGCCCGCGCCCGCGCGATCATCTGGCGATAGCCCGCGATCAGGTCATCGGCGGTGATCGTGTCATGCAGCCCGTCGGTGCGCGGATTGTCCAGGCCGCTCAGCCCCAGATCGTTGATCCCTTCCAGCAGGACGATGTCGGTAACGCCCGGCACGGCCAGCGCGTCGCGGTCGAACCGCGCAAGGCCGCTCGGCCCCACTTCTTCGCGCAACACCCGATTGCCGCCGATGCCCGCATTGGCGATGCCGATATTGGCGATCCCCTTGGCGTTCAGCATCTTGGCCAACTGCCCCGGCCAACCGCGCAGCAGCGGATCCTTGGCCCCAAAGCCATCGGTAATGGAATCGCCAAAAGCGACAATGGTCCGGGCGTCCTTGTCCGACTGCACCAGGACCGACGTGACGATTTCCCGGCTCGATACCGGCTTGGCGCCGCGCAACGTCGCCGATCCGGTCTGGTCGCCCCCGATCGCCCATTCGGCGCGATGATTGGGGTCGGCCTGCGGCAAAATCACCTTGGCGGGCAGATAGACGCTGACCACCGCCACCGCGCCCGGCTTCACCTGCAAGGCTAGCGGGTCGGACAAGAGGGGCGCCCCTGCGGGCAGCCGTACCGATCGCGCGCCCGAAAAGGTCAAAGGACGGATGGTGGCCGCATCGATCCGGCCCTGCGCATCGGCCAGGGCAATGGTCGCGCTGCCGATCGCGACATCGGCTGGCTGGGTGTCGCCCGACAGGCGCACCTGAACCTTCGTCCCGCCCGCGCTCAGGCGCAGATGATAGCGGATGGTCCCCTGAACCTCCGGTGCCGGTTCCCAGAAATCGAACGGTAGCTTGGCGACCGGCAAAGACGGGCTGGACGCCCAACTCGCCACCCACCGGCCATCGTCCGCCGCCACCGCCTGCATGGGCAGCAGCGCCGCCTGCATCGCGATGACCCCAAGGGCCAGCCGGCCTATCATCCTCTTACGCATTCGAAGCTTTCCTTTTTCTCGACATCGCCCTGACCCTTGTACCGGGCATAAGCGGGGTATCGGCAGATCGGGCGGGTGCGTCCCGGCCAGGGACTGGCCGCCGCAGCCACGGCATTGAGCTGTTCGGGCGCACGGCCCTGCTCGACCCAATCGACCATCGCGGCAAAGGCGTCATAGCGATCGGTCGATGGCCCACCCTCGCAATGGTTCATGCCGGGCACAGGGAAGACGCGCACGGTGTCCGCGCCTTTGCCCGCATAACGGGCGTCGACCTCCCGATACCATTGCAGCGTGTCGTCCAGCGAGAAGACCGGATCGGCCGCGCCATGCGGCACGATCAGCTTGCCGCCAGCCGCCCGGAAACCATCGATATCGGGCGACCGCGCCGACATCATGTCCCAGCCCGAAGCTGGGAAGGGGGCCGCCACGCGATAGATGGCGTCCGCATCCCGATCGAAATCATAAGCCATCTGCCATTGCATCATGCCCTGCGGATCGGCCGCGACCAGCTTGGGCGGCGTCTGGAAGATCGCGGACAGGGCCGATCCGCCGACGACGATGCTGAGCGCCGGAACGCCCTCCTTGGCCAGTCCCAATTTCCACACAGCCCAGCCCGGCTCGCCGACGCCCCCGTCCCAGGGGAAACGGACATAGAGGGGCGAGCCATCGCTCTTGCGCGGACCGGCCATGGATCGAACAAGCGCATCGATCTGCAAATTGGACAAACATTGTCCGTTTCGCTGTCCGGTACAGGCAAAACTGCGCAGGACCGGCAGCACATCTTCATTGCCGCACTGGCCATAATGCGCGACCAAACCATCAGCCACGCCATCCTTGGCGTCGCACGCCTTCAGAATGGCCTGCCGCACGATCCCCAATTCACTGGTCGAAAATGCGTTTGCCAATTGCCCGAACGGCCGTACGCCATCGGAGCCGGGCGGCACGAGGCGTCCAAATGTCTGCACGTCCCAGGCCTGCGCCAGCGCCGCCCGTGGCAGCGACATGCCCGGCGCCGCCGCAATGATACCGTCAAAGGCGTCAGGATAGCGATGGGCCAGCGCCAACCCTTCCTGCCCCCCCTTGGAACAGCCCGCGAAATAGGAATAGCGCGGCGCGCTGCCATAAAAGGTCGCGATCGCCGCCTTGGCCGCATCGGTCACCGCCGCCAATGACGCATAGGCATAGTTGCGCCGCGCGTCGGGGTCGAAGCCGAACGCTACCGCACCGCCCTTGGCCGGATCGCTGTTGACCGCATTGTCATGGCCCGAATCCTGGCTGACCACTGCATAGCCCTGCGCAAGCGCTGGCGTGACCAGACCGACACCGGCCAGCGCGCCCAGGGCACTGCCAACGTCGCCATTGGTGCCACCGCCGCCCTGGAACAGGAAACGCCCATTCCACTCCATCGGTAGGCGCAAATGGAATTTGATCGCATAGCTCTGACCGTCCGCGCCCTGCCGTTCGGCCATCACGGCCTGAACATCGCAATGCGCCTTCAAGGGGACCGTGCTGTCATATTGAAAACCGCGCGGATCGGGCGCAGGTGCTGGCCCTTCCGGTACGAATGTTGCGCTGGTCACCCGCGTCGATGCGTCGGGCCAATGGCCTTGCAAGGTCGATGCAAAGGCGGCGCATCGATCGCCGACCGCTGCGGTCGGCGCGACATCTGTCAAGGATGTGCAGCCGCTCAGCGCCACGATCGCTGCGGCTATGCCGGAATACCGCCATCCCTTCATGCTTGGCTCCCCCTCAACGCATTCTGCCCCACGATGATCGCACCCAATGGCCCGGCGTCGCGTCCCAGGGCAGGCGGCACGATCAGCATCTCCAGCGCAGTGAGATCCAGCCCCGCCAGATAACCGCCCAGATTGGCGGCGACCGCCACCCGTATCTTCGCAAGCAGGGTCGGACGGTAATCCAGCACCCCGCCGCCAATCACCAGTCGCTGGGGCGACACGCACAGGATCAGCATCGCCACCCATTCGCCCAGTTCGCGCGCCACCCGATCCCAAAGCAGATCGTCATCCGCCACATCGGCCAATGCACCATTCGCCCGCGCCGCAAGCGCCGGACCACCGACCAGCCCCTCCAGGCAATCGCCATGGGCAGGGCAGGCGCCTTCGAACATGTCGCCCGCCGTCCGCCGGATACGCATATGCCCCGCTTCAGGGTGAAGGCGGCCATGCACCGCCTTGCCATCGACCACCAGGCCAAGGCCAACGCCCGTCCCGATCGTTGCATAGCCGTGCACCGTACATCCCATCGCCGCGCCCCATTGCCCCTCGGCCAGGGCCGCGCCCCCGACATCGGTGTCGATGCCGACGGGCAGGGCGAAGCGGCGCGCAAAATGGCCATACACATCCGCCCCGGCCCAGCCGGGCTTAGGCGTATTCTCCATGTGGCCAAAACGCGGACTGCTGGCGTCCAGGCATAGCGGCCCGAAACTGCCGATCCCGATAGCCGCGAACGGCACTTCGTCTTGCCATGCCGCCAAGGTCGCCGAAATCCGATCGAGCGTCTCCGGCCCCTCGGTCGCCCAGCGCTCCTGCCGCAGAATATTTTTGCCCTGCGCCAGCGTCGCAATACATTTGGTGCCGCCCAATTCGACGCCCGTGATCAAAGTTTCCGGTGCCATCATGCCAGCCATGCTTTGTGGCCATCGATTATAAGCCGCAATTCGGGGGCAGGGGTGCCGCCGAAATGCGCCCGCGCCTGCACGACATCGCGCGGCGGCTCCGCCAACCCGACCAGATCGGCGAAGCTCTGCACGCATAAATCCGGCAGGACCAGCCAGCTATAGGCCTGGAACGGGGCGGACGGTGGATTGCCGAACACCAGCCCCGACCCGTTGAGCGGTCGCCACGGGCCAAACAGCCTGCCCGCCACCATGCCATAAAGCCCGGTCGGTCCAGCTGGACCATCGGCCGCGAACACCTTGGTCTGCGTCGACCAGAACAGATAATAGCGCCCGTCCCGCATGATGACATGCGGCCGTTCCAGCTCATTGTTCAGCCCATCCGCCTCGACCAGCGGGGGCAGGATCTGCCACTCCTGGTCAACGCCCCGGCGCGCAATGCCGACCGCCCCATTCCATGCAGACCGCGACCTGGCTATCGATCCGGCAAACAGAATATAGTCTTGATTGTCGGCCGGATCGTGGAAAAAGGCCGGATCGCGAAATGCCTTGATCGTGCCGACCGCACCGCCGCCTGCCATGTCGCGGCTATAATGAACATCGTCCGGCGTCAGAAACTCGACAGGCTCCGACCAAGGAGAGAGGGTGATGGTGTCACCCTGCACAGCCAAGGCGGCGCAGCTATAGAATAGCCGCTGGGCAAAGCTGGTTTCCACCTCGCCCCGAACGCCGGCCACAGTGTAATAAAGCGTGATCGTCCCGCCTTCGGGCGAGAGGATGGCTGACCCGGACCATTCCCGGCTGCCCGGCGAAAAACCGTCCGGCAACACCGGCCCCAGATCGCGCCATTCACTATCCACGCGATGCAGCAGCCGCATCCGCGCCACGGCATGTCTGGCGTCGGGGTCGGGCAGAATGGGTGCCGACAGCGCGATGAACAGCGTGCCGCCTGCAATATCGGCCGGATGGCCATCCACATTCTGTACGGGCCAATAATCCCACAGGTCCAGCGCCTCGATCACGCGACGCTGCGCCGGGATGACCGGGGCGCAAGGCGCTGTAGAGCAATCGATGCGCTCGACGTCCTCTGCAGTCCAATGACTCGTGGCGGGCATTTCGCTCATGCGGCAACGCCCGCCCATGTCATGACCCCCGCCAAAGCGTGCAGTCCTTGGCGGAGGTCCGACTTCGCCCCGGCGGCACGAACGGCCGGAGAAGGCGCTGAAAAAGAGCGCAGGGCAGGATGGTCGTCATGGCTAAATCGACGTGCCGAACCCGGCACAATCTTTGCGTTAGCCCTCACCGATCATCCCCTACACGTAACTATCTTGTCGATGCTTTGATATTTCGAAAAACAAACGTTTGCAATATCAAATGCAAACGTTTGCAAAACTTTTTGCACATTAAGGTAATCGCCTGGTTTTGAAGCGGTTTAGGCCGACGCGCGCAACACGAGCGTTGGCTGAAGGGAGATAGAGGCGGCCTCCTCGCCCGCGATCCGCCGGAACAGCAGGTCGACCATCATCTGCGCGCCCAGCACGAAATTCTGCCGAATCGTCGTCAGCGGTGGCGTGGTCTGTTCGGCGATGAACACATCGTCATAGCCAACCACGGCGACGTCTTCGGGCACGCGCAATCCATGGTCGGCAATTGCCCGCAGCGCATTGAGCGCAATCACGTCCGACGCAGCGACGATGCCATCCGGCGCCCCATCCTCCTTCAGATATGTCCGTACCGTCGCATAGGCGGCTTCAGCCGTGACATGCGAGGGCAGGACAGCGCCTTGCGGCACCCCAGCCTGCGCGATCGCCGCGTTGAACCCGGCAAAGCGGGCTGCGAATTCCGGCACCGCAGGATTGCCGACGAAGGTCAGCTTTTTCCGGCCTTGCAACAGAAGATGCTGCGCGGCCAGCCGTCCGCCCTCGAAATTGTCCGACCCCACGGTCAGTTGGCTGTAACCGGGTATCGACGCCCCCCACACGATCAGCGGGGCATAGCTGGCGGACACTGTTTCGATCACGTCGATCTGGTCCGATTGCCCGACGATGATGACGCCATCGACTTTGCCGGATTCGACAAAGGCCTTGAGCCACTGGTCGTTCGAGGGAATGACGCGCGAGAGCAGCAGGTCATAACCGCGATCGGCCAGCGCATCGGCCAGCGACGCGATCAGGCTCATGAAGAAGGGATCGGTCAGATGCTGCTCGGTTTCATGGCCCAGCGGCAATATCACCCCCACTGCGCCGGTCCGCTGCAGCCGAAAATTGCGGGCGGCGACATTGATCTGGAAGTCATGCTCGCGCGCCAACTGTTTTATCTTGTCGCGGGTAGCGACAGCGACCAGCGGATTGTCAGCCAGCGCGCGGGAAACCGTGGATATGGACACGCCGGCAAGCGCGGAAAGGTCGGCAAGGTTGGAGGCTTTTTGGCGTTTCATCCACATATCCCAAATCGACCGCACCCATGCTTCTGGGCGTCGTCGTCCCGCTATAGACGTTTGCGCTATAAGGCGATTTGTCGGATCGGCGCAAATGGCGCTTTCCTGCCGCCTGTCGCTGGCCGTACGCACTCAAGCCTCAGTGTCGCCAAACTGTAAGAGAGCGCCACTAGGCGCCGTCCCCGAAATGTCGGCGCGCTGGATCGCAGGCATGGGTTGAGCGGACATCATGTGCTGACATCGTCGCGAGCGTCAAAGCAGAGCCTGCACCGGCGAACACCGCTGCGCGAGCGGGCGGGGCGCGAAAGTCGCCTGCTCGCTTATTCCTCGGGCAATATGGGCAAGGCGCTGCTCTTTTCCGGGGCTGACCTCACCATCCTGTTTCTCCTGACCGACCTGTTGGGCCAGTCGCCGACCAGCGCGGGTTCCTTGATGCTGGTCGCGGTGCTGGGCGACCTCGTCTTCGACCTGTTGGCGGCAAAGCTGGTCATCCGCCTGCGTCGCACCGGGCGGGGCTATCGCTGGATGGTCGCAGCGGCCGCCATGCCCTGCGGCGCTGCTTTCGCGCTGCTTTATGCCCTGCCAGCGCTCGGCGTACGCGATCTGTGGATTGTGGCCACAGGGCTGCTCCTGTTTCGCGGTGCCTATGCGGTGGTTGACGTGCCGCACAACGCGCTGATGGCACGTGTCACCTCGGACAGCCGATCGCGCGGCCGCGTATCGGGCTATCGCCTGTTCTTCAGCACGATAAGTTCGCTGGCAATCGCTATCATCCTCACGCCCATGGTTCAGACAGCCGGGCGGACCGGGGACTTCGGCCGACTTGCCATGGCTGGCGGCATCGCGTGTATCCTGTTTACCGGGACCATGGTGCTGAGCGCGCTGGCATCTGACAGCGGGACGACTGGCCCAGCCGACGTGACGGGCGGGGACGATGGCATCGCGATACCATTGCGCGATCCCCTGATTCTGGCACTAGCCCTGCTCGCCTTCATCACCGGCTTTGCCATCCCGATGTTCAGCCGGATGCTGCTCTACATCGGCACTTATGTAATCGAGCGCCCCGATCTGGTGAAGATGCTGCTGCTAGGCCTCACCATCGGCCAATTTCTGGGCGTTCTGGCCTGGACGTCGATCACCGGCCGTTTCAGCAAGGCGACCCTGTTGGCCGCGGGTCACGCCGTCTGCATCATTAGCATAATGCTGTTCGCCCTATGCCTGGCATGGCCCAATGCCCTGATCGCTTGCACACTGCTGATCGGCTTCGGGTTCGCCAGCATCTTCATGCTGCCCTGGGGCTTGCTGGCCGATGCCGTGGACGTCGTCGCCTGGCGTTACCATCGCCGGTTCGAAACCGGACTTTTCGCCTTCTATCTGGTGGTGGTGAAGGCGAGCGGCGCAGCCTCCACCGCACTGATCGGCTGGGCGCTGGGCTGGCTCGGCTATGCGCCTGATACCATCCAACCTGCGTCGGTCCAGGCGGGGATGCTGGTCATGGGATTGGGCGTACCGATCATCGGCAGCCTTTGCGCGATAGGACTGATGCGCGCCAACGACATCAGCCATACCCGCCATGCGCGCCTGCTCACGGCCCTGGTCTACCGAAGCAAGCGCGCCTTACGGCAACAGCGTCGGCTCAACTCGGTGCCGATCCGGTTTCCGGGTTGAAGCGGGGATTGTTGGCGTCGAGCGGCGACGGCGTGATTTTCGCGGGCGGTGTGGCGCTTTCGGCCCAGGCACGGCACAGCATATCGCGCAGCATCGCGGCACCTGCCGTTGTCCGGTCATAGACGAACGCGCGCACGTCGTTGTCGGCGAAATCGGCAAAGCCGTTGCGTTTTTCCAGCTTATACAGATCCTCCACCATGTCGCCCGCTTCGTTCAGAAAGCCCAGCACCGCGTCGAACATGTCGCCACTTTGGCGGCGCGGCACCCCGATGCGCGGCGCGATATCCGCTACTGTCAGGCCCATACCGTCGACGAATTGGCTTTCGAACCGGCCATGAACAGACCGATCGGTGGTGTAGCCTTTGGGGTTGTCGCCGCGCCATCCATCGGAATGGACAGAGTCGTGATGCGGTTGCGCCCCATCACCGATATAATGGCCCAAACGTATGACCTGAAAGGCGCAATGCTGTTCGGGGATCGACGCATCGCCGCCTTCGGCCTGGGCCTTTCGGACATAGCGCATGCAGGTGATCAACCGTTCATAGGCTTCCATCGCCGCATAGGGCAGGGTGCCGGTCCAGCGCACGTTAGTTCGCTGTGCAGTGTACGGGTCGCTGTCCTTTATCGTCTCATAATGTTTATAGAGCGCCAGGATAAACTCATAGCGTGACCGCGGAATCGGCTTTACGAAAGTGAACTGTTCCCGAAACCAGCCATGATTGGGGTCTTCCTCCATCTTGGAGAAATTCTCCGCATCCCCCCGCCAACTGTCGGGCAGCGAGGCGGAGGCTGCAATATAGTCGACATGCTTGCGCAGGAAGATCGGCCCGTCCTCCGGGATAGCCTCTATCGCCGCACGGTCGATCACGGCATGGGCGGTCTGGCCCCAGGCATGGGCGGCGGTGGGATGCAGCGCCAAGGCGCTGATCGTGGTGAGGGCGAGGAAAAGGGTTCGCATCGTCTGAACTCCGAAATCAGGGGTCGAGGGGATCGCGCGGATCGATCCGCGCCGATGCGCGGGAAGGGCGGAACAGCAACTCGGTGGGCGACAGGCGGCGGCCGACTTGCCCCGGCTGATAGCCAAGCTCCCGCTGGTTGCGCGTAACCAACTGTGGACTTTCGATCGAAGCGCTCTGGCCGGGGTTGCAGACGATCACGGCATCGCGATCCATCGGCGCATCCATCGCCATCAACAGGCGCGTTGCATTGCGCAAATTGGTGGTCGTGTGCCGGGCATAGGGTTCGATCAGGATCGCGTCGGCCGGTATGCCATAACGGTCGATCAGCGCGTTGCGCATCTGCTCCGCCTCGGCAAAGCGGGTCGCGCGGGGATGCGCCTTGCCCCCGGTCACGATGATGAAGGGCGCGTCCCCTTGCGCAAAGCGGCTGGCGGCCAGCCGAAGATGATATTTGCCAAAGGGGCTGATCGCCATGTCAGGCACTTCTGGCCCGACGCCCGTAACGATCAACGCTGAATAGCGATAGCGACGCCAGTCGAGCGTTCGCGCGCGCGCCATGGCGGCTGCATTCACGCCCCCTGTCAGCGGTTCGAAGCCGATCGCATCGGTCCGGTCGCTGCCGTCCAGTAAGGTCAGTGCATAGTCGATGCTGGGGTCCAACGCCTGCGCCGAGGTGTCGCGTGGGGTGCGTGACAGCCAATAGGCGGCCTGAAGCCGGGCCTGGCGTTCTTGCGGGTCGATCATTCCGGCCCCATCGATCTGCGCATAGGCGGCTGGCGCGCCCAGGCCATAGGTGCGCACGATGATGTTGATGCCTTCCATCTCGCGCCGGGCCTGCGCTGCCACCCCATCATCGGGGGCGGTCAGGCCAGCAGGCGCGGCCACCGACTTGGACACGGCGTCGATGTCCGTTTCCGTCCAGATCAGCGCCTGGGCGACGCAGAACATATCCTGCGCGCAGCCAGCGACGCGCCGCTGCCGACTGTCCAGCAGGGTGGCGATGGCCGCCTTGGAAACAAGTGCCCGAACGGCGGCCGGGTCGCGCGCCATCCCGTCGAAAAGCGGAAAGAGCCGCTGCGAAAGCCGTTCGGTCACGACGTCGCGAACGGCCCCGGCTTGTGCCGGGACCGTCGCGATCGCAACCGCAGCCATAGTGGCGACCAAGGTCGCCATTCGTGCCACGGTGCGCATCATTACCAGGACTTGCTGATGACGAAGCGGAAGTTACGGCCAAAGATCGGCCGACCGTAAATGGCTTCCGCGCTGCCTTGGCCGCTCAGCGAGTCAGTGCGGGTATTGCCTTCGGTCAGGCCATGGGCATTGAACAGATTGTCGCCTACAATCTGCATCTGCCAACTGCCGTGGCGCGCCGTCACGCCCGCGCCGACTGTGCCATAAGCGGGCAGGGCGGTATTGTTGTACAGATCGACGAAGCGTTTGCCCATATAGGTGTAGCGACCATAGACCGAGATGTCCGTCTCACCCGTCTGAAAGTCGAAGCTCGGACGGATATTGCCATAGATTTTGGGCTGGCGGACAATCTGGTTGCCCTCGGCCTGTTCCGGGTCGGCCCCGGTCGCGCTCTGGAAATTCTTATATTTGGGATCGCTGATCGTCAGCGCGCCGTTGAGCGAGAACCAGGGCGTGACCGCGACCGAGGCGTCGAACTCCACGCCCTTCACCTGCGCTTCGCCGATGAAGGGAATGTTCACATCGTTGCGGCCCGTCGTCGGGTCAAAGGCGAGGAACGAGGCGTTCAGCGGATCGAAATTGGTGTAGAAGCCCGTGACATAGAGGTAGGAACGGCCCGAAGCGAGCTTCAGCCCGACCTCGAATTGGTCGGCAATCGTCGTAATGATCGTGGGATTGATGCTCATCACCGTCTGCACATTGGGCGGCGTTTCAAGATGCGACGCGCGGCCATAAACACCGACATTCTGGTTGAAGTCGTAATTGGCGCCGACTGTCCAGTTGGTGACATTCGGCTTCCGCTTGGAATTGACGATGACGCCGGTGAAACCGCGCGTGGCGTCGTCGGCCAATGTCGTGGCATCGCCCAGATTGACCTGCTCGGTCAGCGCCGCCCAGCCCTTATAGCTGTAGCGTTCGTGACGGACGCCCGCGTCGATGCGCAGGCCAGGAATGATCTCCCAGGTGTCGTTGGCATAGAGCGCGAACATCGTCGCGTCCGCATCGCCCTGGCTGAGCGTTGCGGCATAGTTCAGCACGCCATTGTCGGTGACGCGGCCGATCTCCGCCCCTGCTGCATTATAGGCAACCAGGTCGAGCGTGCGTGGCTGACCCGCCACTTCGATCAGATAATTCTGAAAGATGGTACGGCTGCTTTCGCCATAAGCGCTGGTGTAGAGGCCCAGCTTGATATCGTGGCTGCCGATGCCGGTCTCGAACTTCTTGGCGACCGAGAAATTGCCCTGTGCCGAATAATATTTGGAATGAATGTCGCGATACTGACCCTGCATGATGAGGCCAGAAGCAGTGTTGGGGTCATAGACGGTGTTGGTTCCTGCCAGCGTCAGGCCGAAGCGGCTAGCCGTGCCGAACGCGCTGTTCGCCCTGTTGCGGATGCTGGTGGCTCCACCGGCATCCAGGAAGGCGGTCAGGGTCGTGGGGTTTGTGGTCGAATAGAAAGCGGTGAAATCAAGCTGTCCCTGGGTATAACCAGCCTTGGCCGACACCAGCCAGCCGTCGAAATCGGCTTCATATTGCGCGCCGATATTGATCATCTGCATGTGGCGGCCGTCAGCCAGGTCGCTGGTGCGGCTCTGGATCACGCCTGCACCATCACGATATTTCAAATTGACGTTCCGCAGCGCGGGCGAGTTCATCGTCCCTGTGAAAAAATCAATATATTGGTTGAGGGAAACACTGGGATCGCGCGGGTCTGCAATCGGGATCGGCAGGTAGAAGACGTTATGGTCGTTAACATAGTTCAGGCTCAGCTTGATCGATCCATTCTCCAGATCATGCTTGATATTCGCACGAATCTGGCCGCCCTTGTCGTTGGGGAAGCCATTGTCGCGATAACCGTCATGCTGACGCAGGAAGCCGCCGATCGCATAATAGGTATTCTTGCCAAGCGGTCCGGCCTGATAGGCATCCAGCCGATAAAGGCCGGTGTCGCCTAGCGTCACCTGCGCCTTGCCGCGCGGCGTATCGCTGCCCGTCACGGTGATCGCGTTGATGATCGCGCCCGAATAGCTGGCATAGACCGGCGCAGGGCCGCCGCGCACGACCTCGACATGGTCGGTCATCAAGTCTTGCTTCAAGATCGCGTCGCCCCGGAAGAAGACGCCGTCGTTCTCGTGGAAGAGCGGCAGGCCGTCCTGCTGAAAGCTCACAAAACCGCCATCATTGGGCAGGCCGCGGATGCGATAGATATTCTGCACTTCGCCGCCGGTGATTTCGGTTTGGAAACCGGGCAATTGCCCGATCAGATCGGCGAAATTGACAGGTGCGATCTTCTCGACATCCTCGGCCGAAATCGTGTTGATCGCATAGGATACTTCGAAGCGACGTTGGGCGCGGGTTGAGCCTGTGATGACGATGTCGCCTGGTTCGCTGCCCATCTCGGCAGCCTGCTCGACGGGAGCGGTATCCTGCGCGAAGGCTGGTGTAAGGAAGGTGGAGCAAAGCGCTACAAGCGCGGTGCCGGTGGCCAAAACGGTCTTGATCATGGAAAGCCCCTCTGTGGTGGTCGAGCGGCCCGTGATCGACGAACGTGACATTTTTAATTATTGTTGTGAAAATAAATAAATCTCTCTAGCGGCGTGCAGACGTTATGTCAGGACCGATGGGAGGAGGCGGAGGCAATGCAATTTCCCGCTGTCGATAAGGATCAGCGCCGAATCCTTCACCGGCTACGTAAGTCGGGGCCGCTATCGCGGTCGCTATTATCGGCGGCACTCGAAATCAGTGGTACGGCGCTGACCCGGCTGTCCCGCGATTTGCTAGCGCTGGGCTTGATTGAAGAAATGCCCGACATCGGCATCCAGCGCCGGGGCAGACCCGCCATTCCGCTCCGTCTCGCCGCGCGAGGGGGATATGCCGTTGGCGCGACCGCGCATAAGGGCCTGATCGAGATCGCGCTGGTGGACTTTACCGGCACGACGATTGCCACGCATCACGAGGTGACCGAACCCGTCAATCCCAAGGCGTTCGCGAAAAAGGTCCGCCGCATCACTCACATGCTGGTCGATCATCATGGGCTGCTAGGACAAAGAATGCTGGGTATCGGCATTGCCGTCCCTGGCCCGGCTCTGTCGCTTGGGGGCGATCGGTGGGCGGTGGTTGATGTGCTGCCCGACTGGCGGGACGTGTCGTTACATGACATATTCGCGGCCGAACTGGCTTGGCCGTTGTGGATAGAGAATGACGCGAATGCTGCGGCGATTGCTGAATATTATCTGGGAGGCCTGATCCGGGATTTTTCGTCCATGGTCATATTGCTGCTTGGGTTCGGTATTGGCGCTGGCGTGATCGTGGATGGGCGTCTTGTGCGGGGACAATTTGGGGCCGCAGGTGAGATTGGTGCCCTATTTCCCGGCGATCGACCACGCCCCAGTCCGCTTGACCTGCTGGCCATGCTGCGCGCGGGTGGTTGTGATATCTCGTCGGTCACGGAGATTGATTTTGCTGCCGTCGATCAGGCACCAATCATCGAAATCTGGTTGGACCGCGCCGCGCGCCAGCTTGAAATCGTATGCAATTCCGCCTTCGCCTGGTTTGATCCGGGCGCAATCATGCTTGCGGGTACTTTGCCCCGACCCATTTTGGAAGGCCTCGCCAACCGCCTCCATCGCGCCGATCTGGTCACCATGTTCGGCCATCGCCGCCCCCCCGTGCAGGTATCCAGCCTTGGCAGTTCGCCGATCACATTGGGCGCGTCCCTGCTGCCCATTCATGCGCTATCTGCCGAGATATGATGGCTCACTGCGGCGATTTTGACTGTTTATATAGGCATGTGCTTTGGTTCAGACTAAAAATCCATGTTATTGCGCTGCTTGACGGGCTGTGAGACTAGACCGCCCATGATGATGCACGGCACCCATGACCCGCTTCTGGTTATCCTGTCGATTTTGATCGCTATGTTTGCGTCATTTACAGCGCTCAGCCTGGCGACGCGCATGCGGGCGTCCAGCGGGTGGATGCGTAATATGTGGCTAGCTGCCGCAGCTATCGCATTGGGCGGCGGTATCTGGTCTATGCATTTCGTCGCGATGCTCGCTTTTACGATACCGGGCGTGACGATGCGCTATGATCTGCCGCTGACGTTATTGTCGCTCGCGCTTGCGTTGATTTTCACTGGGGCCGGCTTCTGGGTGATGAGCAGGTCGGCTATGTCCGCCTTGCGCTTAGGGATTGCCGGACTGTTGATTAGTGCGGGCGTGCTTGGCATGCATTATCTGGGCATGACAGCGATGCACATGGGCGCGACGCTCAGCTATGACCAATTCTGGCTATGGCTGTCGGTGGCGATCGCAACTGGAGCGGCGACCGCCGCAATGTGGCTCGCCGCCCGCGATCATACGCTTGCGCATCGGCTGTTCGGCGCTGCCATCATGGGGGTGGCGATCGCCGGCATGCATTATGCGGGCATGCGTGCGGCGATTTTTACCGCCAGGACGGACATGACAATGACCGGCGTTGGTGGCCATCTGGGCCAAACCTATCTCGCCATGTTGATCAGCGCCGTGACCGTTCTCATTTTGCTGTTGGCACTCGGCGCGGCCGGACTGGAAAGATTATTTCGCAAGATCACCCGACGGGAGGCGCGTATCGCCCTGCGCCTCAAGATCGCCGACGTGTTGCGCGGCCGCAATACCGAGGAAGCCTTGCAGGAAGTCGGCGCGCTCATGGGCGCACATTTCGGAGTGGCCCGTACTGGCTATGGGCAACTCGATCCCGTTGAGGATATCTTTCATTATGATATTTGCTGGACTGACGGAACGGCACCGCCCTTGCTCGGCCGATATCCGGCCAAGGCCTTCGGCTCCAAGATCGTTGCAGCGCTGAAAAACGGGCTGACCATTGTCATTGACGACCTGCATCTTTCACACTTGAGTGATGACATTAGGCTCCGCGCGGATGCCATATCGGTCGATACGCGAGCGATTCTCGTTGTGCCCTTCATCCGCGACGGCCGCCTGCAAACCATCGTTTATCTCAATGATCGCCGTCCGCGTGCCTGGCAGAGCGACGATACGGCCTTCATGGAAGAAATCGCTGAACGCACCCGACTGGTGATCGAGCGCGCCGCTGTGGAGGAGCAGTTGCGCGAACTCAACGCAACATTGGAAGGACGAGTTGAAGCGCGCACGAAGGAGTTGCGCGATGCGCAGGAAGCGTTGCTGCATAGCCAGAAACTCGAAGCTATAGGCCAGCTTGTGTCGGGCATGGCGCATGATTTCAACAATGTGCTTGCGGCGGTTGTGGGCGCCTATGACTTGATACTGCGGCGTCCCGACGATTTAGAGCGCGTGCGTCGCTATGCTCAGGGAGGCCTTGATGCGGCAGAGCGCGGTGCCAAGTTGACCGCGCAACTTCTGGCTTTCGCGCGCGCGCAGCGTATCCAATTGCAGCCGCTTTTGGTGTGTGACGTGATCCGGCCATTGCATAATCTGCTTTCGCGCACCTTGGGGCCGATGATTGCGCTCGACTTCCAGCTCAATCCGGACCCCGTGCCTGTCCTAGCGGATGCCACGCAGTTGGAAATGATGGTACTGAACCTGGCGATAAACGCGCGGGATGCCATGCCGCAAGGCGGCAGGCTGGTCATCTCGACGCAAGTCCGCACGATCACCGACGACAGAGAAATTGCCGATGGTGATTATGTGGAAATTATGGTGCGTGATTCCGGGACGGGCATGGATGAGGTTACGTGCCGCCGCGCCATGGAGCCGTTTTTTACGACGAAGGCTGTGGGCAAGGGCACGGGCCTTGGTCTGGCGCAAATTTATGGTAGCGCACGGCAGGCGGGGGGCACGGTTCGCCTCGAAAGTATGTTGGGCGAAGGCACCACGGTCCGCGTGCTGCTTCCCTGCACGACGCGGCAGCCGCTTGCCGCTTTGCCCGCTACCGCCTCTTCCTTAGTGGCAGATGTTGCTGCGCTGAAAATATTGCTCGTGGATGACGACGATAGCGTCCGGACAATCGTCGCAGGTGCGTTGGAAAATCATGGCCACCATGTGGTTGAGGCGAATGATGGGGCCAATGCTCTGGCCATACTCGCTGACCAAGCCTTCGACATCGCGATAATCGACTTTGCTATGCCCGGCATGAATGGCGCTGAACTTGCCGACCGGATCGCAAAGCAATGGCCGAGCGTGCCTGTCATGTTCGCGAGCGGATTTGCCGATACCGATGCCATCGATAGCGTCATGGGGAGCAATGCCGTGATGTTGCGCAAGCCGTTTCGTATCGATGAAATGCTAGCGGCAATTGATCGACTGTTGACGTCCAGATCCTTGGACAGTGTGGCTTAGCTATATCGCATTCTTCAATCGATCTGCTTCACCATATTGCCAGTCGCCATCTCCACCGCATCGACTAAGGTATCGATCTTGAAGGGCTTGCGTATAATATGCGTAATGAGGCTGGTGTTGGCGGAAACGCCTTCTTCGGCATAGCCTGTCACCATGATGATCGGCAGATCAGGTACCAGGCCTCGGACAAGTTCCGCCAGTTCAATCCCGGTCATGCCCGGCATCGCAAAGTCCACAATCATGATATCGGGAATGGCGATATCAAGCAGAGCGACAGCATCCGTTCCAGATGACGCCTGCTTGATATGATAGCCAAAGCTTTCAAGTCCTTCGGCGACGAAGCGGCGCACGCTTTCGTCATCGTCAACCACAAGAATGTCGAGCGGCGGACGGGTCCGATCGGAGTGGAAAAGCGGCGGTGCCAGTCCGGCATCAACAACGGGGCGCATGGCGAGTGGCAACCAAATGCTCACCGATGTTCCTTCATGCTCGACGCTTTCTATTTGGGCGACGCCGCCCGATTGCTTGGCGATACCGAATACCTGGCTCAAGCCAAGGCCAGTGCCCTTTCCCAACGGCTTGGTTGTATAAAAGGGATCAAAGACTTTTGAGAGAAGCGGTTGGGGAATGCCGATGCCATTGTCCCGTACCCTCACGACGCCATATTTTCCTGGTTTTACGCCCTGCGGCGCTGGGAGCCCTGCGTCCGTCTCGATCGTTAATATGCCGCCATCCGACATAGCATCACGCGCATTGATCGCTAGGTTTAACACGGCTAATTCAAGTTGATGAACGTCAGCCATCACCCAGGGCTGGCTCGGTGCGAGCGATCGTTCTTGACGGATACGTGGACCTATGGTTCTCGCGAGCAGATCGCCCATACCCTCCACCAGAGCATTGAGGCTGAGCGGCGCGAGGGCCAATTGCTGCGTCCTTGAGAATGCAAGCAATTGCCGCGTCAGTTTCGCTGCGCGATCGGTCGCTTCTGCGGCAAAACGAGTATGGCGCAAAACTTTCTGATCATCCGTCCGTCGCTCGATCATTTCAAGATTACCCGATACGACAGTCAACAGATTATTGAAATCATGCGCAATTCCTCCGGTAAGTTGGCCAACCGCCTCCATTTTCTGCGCTTGGACCAACGCGGTCTGGGCCCGTTCGCGTTCGGCTACTTCCTCCATCAGCATATTGTTGGCGCGAGACAATTCGCTTGTCCGTTCGGCAATACGGGTTTCAAGATTGGCGTTGAGATGTGTGAGCCGTTCCTCAGCCAATTGTAGAGCGGCCAGCCGTTCACGCGCTTCATATTGTCGTCGTCGAACCCGCATCGCCGACCGTACAGCGCTACCTAGCGTTTCGCTATGGATCGGACGTTCTAAGACGATGACGTTGCCGAGACGCTCTAGCACCCGCATTGCATCTCTAGGGCGATGGCCGGCGCGCCGCGTGGCAAGTAATATGAACGGAAAATCGGACCAAGGCGGTTGTTGCTCGACCCAGATGTCAAGGGCAGTGCGATCCACCCCAGTAAGCGACTCTTCCGTAATGATCGCGGTTGCCGCCCCTTTTTCAAGCTCTTGGCTCATCATAGAGGCGTCTGCGCAAATTACGCTGGCGTAATTTTGTTTGGCCAGCAGAACTTCCATTACAGCAGCATCTCGCCCCCGCAATGCAAGCACAAGGATGCGGTCTTCCATTTTCATGTCTCGCTGACCGCTGGCTCCGCTGCGAGAAGCGGTGTTTGCCCGCTATAGGTTGGTACGCCGGTCAGCACACCCTCGAAATCCTTTAAAGGTTCGCCCACTGTAATGCTGTTGGAGCCCAGTCGATATTCCCTGATCGTGGCTTCATGCGGCGTCGTCCGACTCTTTACGACAGATACAGCTTTGAGCATTTCGCCCTTCGCCTCGAAATATCGGAAGAGAATGATAGTATCGGACAAATAGCTCAAATCGACTTCAGAGCGAACGTCGCCAATAATGCCATGCTGTCCCAAGATCAGTACCGTGATGACCCCCTGCTGATTGAGATAGCTCAGCATCTCGTGCATCTGCAGCACCAGATATTTTTCGCCAGGCATGGCCTGCAAAAAGGCATTGAGGCTATCGATCACGACGAACCGCACACCATCCTGCTCCACGGCGCGCCGGACCCAACTTGCGAATTCGCCGGGCGACATCTCAGCCGGGTCTATCTGGGTCACGGTCAGCGCGCCGCTGTCGAGATGTGGCTGCAAATCCATGCCCATCGCGCGGGCACGGGTGATCATTGTCGGCCGTCCTTCATCGAACAGGAAATAGGCCGCCTTTTCACCGCGCGCGATGGCGCTCAGGCCAAACTGCACCGCCGTCGTCGTCTTGCCCACGCCCGAAGGCCCGTTGAACAGCAAATTGGTGCCGACCGAAATGCCGCCGCCTAACATCTGGTCCATGCGCTCCAACCCTGTGGATACAAGATGCGCGACATAGTCGCCATGATGTTCATTCGCGACCAGACGAGGGAAGACGGCCACACCGCCGGTTTCGATCACGAAGTCATGATAGCCACCGCGATATTTCACGCCGCGCATTTTCACGACGCGCAGCCGGCGGCGTTCGGTGCCATAATCCTGCGCCGCCTGTTCCAGCGTGATGACGCCATGGGCGATGCTGTGCAATTGCAGGTCGTTGGGATCGGAACTGCGATCATCGAGCATCAGCACCGTGCAATGGCGCTGCGAGAAATATTGCTTCAGCGCTAGGATCTGGCGGCGATAACGCAGCGAATTCTGTGCCAGCAACCGCATTTCCGACAGGCTATCGAACACCACCCGGACCGGCCGGATGCGATCGACGCATTCCATCACGCCCTGGATCGTCTCGCCCAATTCCACCTCGGACGGCTCTAAAATGGATTGCTCCGCGTCGGGGTCCAGCCCTTCGCCGCTGACCAGTTCGAACAGGTCGATATCGTCCAGCACCCAATTATGGCTGCGCGCGACTTCCTTCAACTCCGCCGACGTTTCCGACAGGGTGATGTAAAGGCCGCGCTCTCCCTGGCGTGCGCCTTCCAGCAGGAATTGCAGGGCGATCGTCGTCTTGCCGCTGCCGGGCGTTCCTTCCAGCAGATAGGCGCGATTGGCCGTCAGGCCGCCGCCCAAAATATTGTCCAGGTCCGCAATGCCAGTGGAAATCGTCACCTTGCGGTCATCGGTGGCCAGTTCCGTCATATCGTCCTCAAACGCTTGCGCTCACTAGGAGCCGGTTGTTTCAGAAACGATTTGATCGCGATTTTGGTCCATGAACGGCTGTTCACATGACCGGGCGTGGGCCAAAAATCGCGCTTTTCATCGCAGGGAATCCGGCTTGGCGACGCGCATCCGGCGATAGCGTGCTTCGATGAGGCTGAAGACTCCGAACAGCCCCAGGCCAAAGGCCACGACGCCCAAAATGATGGTGCCTTCTTCCTGCGCCCGCAACTGTTTGAGCGCTTCGCCCAGACCACCCGCCTGATCGGGATCATGGTTCAGCGCGGCCGAAATGATGAACCAGCCGATGAGCGCGAATATCAATGCGCGCGCGGCATAACCGCATCTTCCGATCCAGCGCACATAATCGGGGGCGGGGGTATCGCCATCCAGCTCGTGGAACTCCGCCTTATAGGCTTTGATCGCCTGCGTCGCGGCAGCTGCAAAGAGAATGAGGCCTACAAGGACCAGAAGGAACACACCGCCCGGCTGTGACAAGACCCAGGCGGACCAGCTTTCAGCGCTCGCGTCGCCGGGACTGCCTTGCTGCGCCGATGTCTGGCGCAAGGCCAGGCGCGCTGCGGCGACTGCCAGGATGACATGGGAAATGCCGCTCATGGCATAGCCCACCCGCTTGAATTTCCCCTTGAGCGTCCGGCTGCAATTTTCCGGGTCCATCGCCGCTTCGGTCAGTCGCCATATGGCGTAACCGGCAAACCCCAGCGCGCAAATGGCCAGCAGCACATGGCCCAGCGGCGCATCGACCATGCTGCCTAGCGCACCCTGATTATCCTTCACCTCGCCGCCGGTCGACGCGACATCCAGGGCGAACCAGCCGATCAGGATATAGACGAGCCCGCGCGCCGCAAAGCCAATGCGCGCGAATAGGGTCATACGGTCACTATAAGTCATGAGGCCTCCTGTCGGGGAGGCTAATGCGCGGTAAGTGCGGACGTTCCCTTGGAATCTTTTTCCATGACCGGGCATGACCCGTGGAACGCTAAGCGATGGACCCTTGTGCCGCGCTGGCAATGCGCTCGGCCCATAGCATCTGTCCCCCGTCATCCCCGATCAGGTCTTGCCGCACCTCGATTTCCGCATAACGCAACCCGTTGGGAAAGGCGTGCAATGGCACCGTATAGTCGGTGGCATCCATCGCATAAGGTTCATTGTCTCCGACGACGACACCCGCAATCGACCGCAATTGATCGAGTATCGACAGCGCGAAATCCGTCCGCCCCCGCCAATGCAATATGCCGATATCCCAGGGACGAACATCGCCGCTCAGCACCGGGGTAAAACTGTGCAACGACAACAGGATCGTCTCGCGTCCTGCGGCCGTCCGGGCCGCGATCAGGTCCGCCATCGCCTGATGATAGGGTCGGTGGATCGCTCTCACCCGCTCTGCCTTCTCCGCCATATCCAAGTCGGCATTGTCGCCAATCACGGTGCCATCGGATAAAGCGGGTATCGCCTCGGCATGCGCCGGATCACGATTGCAATCGATAACCAGACGCGAATAGCTCTGATGCAGGAACGGCGCGTCCAGCCGCCGCGCCAGCGCATGGCCCAGCCCGTAAACCCCGATATCGATCGCGATGTGGCGCGCCCGATCGGCCGCGCTCAATCCCATATCGCCCATAGCCACCGGAATCGCCGCCCCCGCATGATCGCCGATCAGCAGGAACGGGGAGCCGCCTTCTGCGTTGAACAGCTCGAACGGCAACGGATCGCCCGGACCCAAGAGATTTTCTGCCGTGCGCCCGGCCATCAGGATACGACCCTATGCCGTTGCTCACCATCCGACACAGTACGACGTATCACTATCAGCAGCCGGTATCCCTGGGTGAACATCGCATCATGATGCGCCCTCGCGAGGCATTTGACCAGCGCTTGCTGTCGGCGCGCCTCGACATCGATCCTACGCCGAGCGAGTTGCGCTGGCTGCATGATGTCTTTGGGAATTCGGTCGCCATCGCCACGTTCAAGGCGCGCGCCGCGCAACTGGTCATCAATAGCGAAGCCACATTGGATCACGCCCCGCTCGCGCAGAAGCAAGTGGACGTCGAACCCTATGCCCGCCTCTTTCCCTTCACCTATTCGTCGGAAGACATGCCCGACCTGCTCCGATCGATCGAACGGGAATATCATGATCCCGAACGCATCGTCGACAATTGGGCGCGCAGCTTCGTCAGCAATCATGGCAATACCAGCACGATCGCGCTGCTGACGGAGATCGCCACGGGCATCCAGCGCGAGTTCACCTATGTCCCGCGCCATGAAAAGGGCACCCAGTCCCCCATCGAAACGCTCAAGCTGCGCCAGGGCACCTGCCGCGACTTTGCCGTCTTGATGATCGAAGCGGTGCGCGCGCTGGGTTTCGCCGCGCGGTTCGTTTCTGGCTATGTGTATAATCCTTCCCGATCCGAAGATGTGGTGGGCGGCGGCAACACCCATGCCTGGGTCCGGATCTTCCTGCCCGGTTCAGGCTGGGTCGAATTTGATCCCACCAACGGCATTATCGGCAACCGTGGCCTCATCCGCGTCGCCGTCGCGCGCGATCCCTATCAGGCGCTGCCCCTGTCGGGCACATGGTTCGGCCCGCCCGGCAGCTTCCTGAACATGGATGTGTCGGTCGATGTGCTGCGCGCAGACCCCAGCCTGTTTCCCTCAACCAACCATGGTGCCATCAACAGCCGACATATCGGCGCTTAAGGAAAGTACCCGTCCATGCTGATCCGCTGCGGATATGATATTGCCTTCAATACCGATGCGAAGACCGCCATGGTCGCGCTGCTGAGCGTGCATCCCTCGCGGCATCAGGATCTGCGCACGCCTCAGCGGCTGATGGCCAGCCCCGACATTCCGCTCTATCAGTTCGAGGACGGGTTCCGCAATGTCGCCACCCGCTTCGCGATCCCGCCCGGCGGCGTGACCCTGTCCTGCGATTTCGTGATCGAAGACAGTGGCGAGCCCGATGCGCGCGCGCCCGATGGCCCGCAAATCCCTGTCGAGGATCTGCCCGACGCGGTGATGCCCTTCCTGCTTGGCAGCCGCTATTGCGAAACCGATCGGCTGATGGATGTCGCCTGGGGCAATTTCGCCCATTATGCCTCGGCCCGCGACCGGGTCGATGCGATCGTCGATTTCGTCCACAACCATATCGAGTTCGGCTATCATTATGCCCGGTCGGACAAGACCGCCTGGAACGGCTATCAGGAACGGCGCGGCGTATGTCGCGACTTTGCCCATCTCGCGGTCACCTTGTGCCGCTGCATGAATATCCCTGCGCGCTACTGCACCGGCTATCTGGGTGATATCGGCATCCCGCCGGTCGATGCGCCGATGGACTTCAGCGCTTGGTTCGATGTCTATATCGACGGCAACTGGTACACCTATGATGCCCGTCACAATTGCCCCCGCATCGGCCGCATCCTCATGGCGCGCGGACGCGATGCGACCGACGTTGCCCTGACCACCGCTTTCGGCCCGGCCAATCTGGTGCGGTTCGACGTCCATACCGATGAAGTGCAATCGATAGAGTAAGGGGCCAGGCCACCCCGTTTCTCGTCAGGAAAGGCCAAGCACCGATCTTGCAAAATGCACGACGAGCCGCCATTTGCCGCGCCGTTGACGCATTCAAAGGGTAAACCTGCCATGACGACTGAAACTGCTACCGCGCCCGAAACCCATGCTTTCGAGGCGGATGTTTCGAAGCTGCTGCGCATGATGGTGCATTCGGTCTATTCCGACCGTGACGTCTTCCTGCGCGAACTCATTTCCAACGCCGCCGATGCGTGCGAGAAGCTGCGCTATGAAGGCATCGCCACGCCCTCTCTGCTGGGCGATGACCCGCAACCGTGCATCCGCGTTCTGCTGGACGCCGACCAGAACCGCCTGACGATCGAAGATAATGGCATCGGCATGACTGCCGCCGAAATGGGCGAGACGCTGGGCACGATCGCTCGGTCGGGCACCAAGGCGTTCATGGAACGCCTCGCCGCCGAAGCGGGCAAGGAAGGCTCGCAACTGATCGGCCAATTCGGCGTCGGCTTCTATTCCGCCTTCATGGTCGCCAGCCAGGTCGAGGTGTTTTCGCGCCGCGCCGGATCGGACGAGGCCGCCAGTTGGACCTCGGACGGGCAGGGCACTTACACCATCGCCCCCGTAGACCTGGCCGACGCGCCCACGCGCGGCACCCGCGTCGTCCTGCACCTGATGGAAGACGCCAAATCCTATGCTGAACGCTATACGGTCGAGCGCATCATCAAGGCACAGTCGGGCCATGTCCCGGTCCCGATCATGCTGTTCGAAAAGCCCGATGCCGACGGCGTCGACATCGCCGATGGTGCCGCATTGTGGCTCAAGCCCAAGTCCGAGATCAGCGAAGAGGATTATGCCGACTTCTATCGCAGCGTAGCTGGCCAATATGACAAGCCCGCGCACACGGTCCATTATCGCGCCGAAGGTCGCTATGAATATTCGGTCCTGACCTTCATCCCCGAAACCAAGCCGTTCGACCTGTTCGACCCGGATCGCAAGGGGCATATCAAACTCTATGTCCGTCGCGTCTTCATCACCGACGAAGCACCGATCCTGCCCCGCTATCTGCGCTTCGTCCGCGGGCTGGTGGACTCCGCCGACCTGCCGCTCAACATGTCGCGTGAGATGATTCAGGACAGCCCGGTGCTGGGCGCCATCCAGAAGGGCGTGACCGGCCGTTTGCTCGGCGACTTGCAGAAGTTGTCAGACAATGATGCGGAAGCCTATCAGCGGATCTGGGAGAATTTCGGCCCCGTCCTCAAGGAAGGGCTGTACGAGGATTTCGAACGGCGTGAGGCGCTGCTCGGCCTCGCCCGGTTCAAAAGCACGACATCGGGGGACGGCTGGCGCTCGCTCAAAGACTATGTCGCGCAGCTCAAGGAGAACCAGACCGCCATCTATTATGCGACCGGCAGTGATCTCGATCGGTTGTCCACCTCGCCCCAGCTCGAAGGCTTCCGCGCGCGCGGCATCGAAGTGCTGCTGCTGCCCGATCAGGTCGATAATTTCTGGACCACCATGGGCGTCGATTATGAAGGCAAGCCGTTCAAGTCAGTGACGCAGGGCGGCGCGGACCTCGGCCTCATTCCGCTGGTCGAAGGCGCGGACAAGCCGACCGAGCCCGAAAATGCAGCCGTCGCCGACTTCCTCGCCTTCGCCAAGACGACCCTCGCTGATGCCGTATCCGATGTGCGCGCGTCGGACCGGCTGACGACCAGCGCTGTATGCCTGGTCGCGCCCGAAAGCGGTATGGACCGGCAATTGGAAAAGCTGCTCGCCAGCGCAGGCCAGCTCCCGACGGCGGCGCTCCCCGTGCTGGAGATTAATCCGCGTCATGCCCTGATCCAGAAACTGGCGTCGAGCGACGATGCGGATGGTCTCAAGTCCGACCTCGCCCATTTGCTGCTCGACCAGGCCCGCATCGCCGATGGTGAACAGCCCACCGACGCGCGCGCCTTTTCGGATCGGCTTGACCGATTGATGAGCCGGGCGGTCGGCTGAAAAACGGCATTGGCCCGTCATCCATGCGATGACGGGCCATCCTCCGTGGGTTAGGGTGGCGATCATGGTCAGCACATCGCCCTACCGCCGGATCGGCATCATCGGCACCGGCCGCGTCGCGTCCGCGATCGGCCATGCGCTCGCCGCCCATTCCAACGACTCGCTCGTCATCTGGGGCCGCAACCCTAAGAAATGCGCCGAGGCTGTCGCCGTCATCGGACGGGCACAGACGGCCGGAGATATGGCCCACCTCGCCCGCGACTGCGATCTCATCATGCTCGCCGTCGCGGACGATGCCCTCGCACACATCGTCGCCGCTCTGGCACAGACGGAACCCAGCTACCAGCCACGCTTCATCTTCCACGTCAGCGGGCGAAGCGGCGCGGCCATATTGGACCCACTTCGCAGCGCCACGTCGATGACGGCCGCGATCCATCCCGCCATGACCTTCACCGGCAAGCCGACGAGTGAAGTCAAACATATGATCAACGCCCGTTTCGCCGTCACAGGATCGACCGAACAGGCCAGCGCTGCGGCACAAAAGCTCGTGGCCTTGCTAGGCGGCATCATGGTGCCGATCGAAGAGGCGCAGCGCGCGCTATATCATGCCGCTTTATGCCACGGTGCCAACCATCTGGTCACGCTGATCGCAGGCGCCTGCCAGGCACTCGCCACCGCCGGCGTCGCCGAACCCTCAGCGCTTCTCGCCCCCCTAGTGCGCGCCGCGCTGGACGTCAGCCTCAATCAGGGCATGGCAGGCCTCTCCGGCCCGCTGCTGCGCGGCGACGACGAAACGATCGCCAAACATCTCGCAGCGCTTAGCCAACAATGTCCGACACTCCTGCCGCCCTACAGCGCGATGGCGCTAGCAACCCTTGACCAACTCGAAAGGCTGCATGGAGAAGGACAGGCGTCCATTATCCGTTGGGCGTCTTTGGAACAGAAACTATAACGATTTGAGTCTGGTCGCGCTGCTTGGCGGCAATCGGTCACTTCTTTGACACTGTGACGCAACCAATCAAGCCCGACAAACGCAAGGGCGCGTCCGATATTCCCTATCCAACCTGCATGATATGAGAAGCGCTCTTTTGCGTCAGGCCGTCAGCAGCGGATGCGCCATGCGCAGATCGTCGAGCATGTTTTCGATCAGCGCGACATCCGCGATCGTGCCGGTCGGCGTCGCGTTCCAGTTGCAATGGGGATGGGTGGCGCGGCTATACACGCGCAGCGGTCCGATCACCCGGCGCCAGTGATGCTTGCTGCTACCATGGTCGCGCACCAGTCTGGCCACGATCAGGTCGATGAGCTTGTCGGCCGTCATGCGCCAGCCCTTAAAGGTGCGGGCGGGTGCGTCAACTCTCGCGCGCGGCGCGCCAGTTGCGCGGCGGCTGGCCGACATGGCGGGTAAAGAAGCGCGAAAAATAAGCGGGATCTTCGAAGCCGACGGCATAGGCGATGTCGGTGACCGACAGCTGGGAATAAAGCAGCATCCGGCGCGCCTCCAATAACGCGCGGTCGTCAAGCATCTGCGCGAGCTAACTGTTCGCCACACGCGCGCAGGCCTGGCGCAGGGCCGTGAGGCTGACGCCGAGCGCGCGGGCATGCGCGGATACCGGCTCGCGCAGGCGGAAGCGCTGGTCGATCCGTTCCCGCAGGCGCGCGACCAATGCGGCCTGGCGCGGGGTGCCGGGTTGCGCCTGCCGGCTCAAGGCGTCGTGGCGTAAGGCCAGCACCATCAGATGCAGCAAGGCGGATTCGACCGCAGCGCGCTGGCCTGCGATACTCATTGCTTGGCCGCTACCGTTCCATTTCAGGCGCTAACTCTGCTGAGAACGTCGTCATAGTTTGGAACACCCAAACTATTCAGAAGCTGATTGACAACACTCCGGATCAATGTCCTGCCGAACATCTCGCCCACATCCCGCTTCATCAACATGCAAGGTACTACTCTTCTGGATCGCGGGCTATGGCGACCTCGAATTAGCAGGATCAAAAACCTCAACGATAGGGTAAGTGACTAATTTCGCTGAACGTGTCGAAACGACCCTTCATATAGGGTCAGGATATAGGATCAGGACCTATTAAATTACTTGCATTGGGGGTTACCGTTTGATTCAGTGGCGGCGTGAAGGAGGCGCTGCCATGAGTGATCTGATCTGGCTATCAGAGGCGCAAATGCGCCGGATCGAGCCGTATTTTCCTCTGTCGCATGGGGTTCCGCGTGTTGATGATCGCCGGGTCATCAGCGGCATCATCTTCGTGATAAGGAACGGTCTGCGGTGGCGGGATGCGCCTGCGGAATACGGGCCGCCCAAGACGATCTACAACCGCTTCATCCGTTGGAGCCGACTTGGCGTGTTCAACACAATATTCGCAGGCCTCGCGGCTAAGGGTGGGAAGCCGGACCAGTTGATGATCGAAGCGACCCATCTCAAAGCGCACCGAACAGCGGCCAGCCTTCTCAAAAAGGGGCTCAGCGGGCCATTGATCCCCCGGATCAATGGCTGCTCCGCTTCGCTCCCCGACGTATCGGACGCACCAAGGGCGGCCTGAACTCGAAACTCCATGCTGTCTGCGATGGCAAGGGCAGGCCGTTGGTCATGCTGCTGAGCGAAGGCCAGATGAGCGACTACAAAGGCGCAGCCCTCATGATCGACGCCTTGCCCAAGGCCAAAGCCCTACTCGGCGACAAGAGATATGATGCCGACTGGTTCCGGGCCGCGCTGGCAGACCGTAAGATCGCCGCCTGCATCCCGTCAAAGGCGAACCGGAAGATACCAATTCCGCACGACGCCACGCTCTATCGCCAACGCCACAAGATCGAGATCATGTTCGGCAGGCTAAAGGACTGGCGACGCATCCATACCCGCTACGATCGATGCGCCCACACCTTCATGTCCGCCATCTGTATCGCCGCAACAATCATCTTCTGGCTCAATCAATGAGTCCTGACCCTAAATCATCAGAGCGATCGGTAAAATTCGATAGACATCTCTTCGGCCAAACAGTCAAGTATCGGCGGAACCAGCCTGTCGTGAAAATCAATCGACATATGCGCTTCAAAAGCGGCATCGTCCCGAAATGTCGCAACAACCTGAAACAGGTCAGGATCGGATTCAGATTGGAATAATTCATAGACGAGTGCGTCTGGCTCATGCTTGAACACTAATTGTTTGAGTTCCGATTGCAGGGCAATCATTTCGTCCCGCTTCTCGGGCGTTGCCCGCAACTGCGCAATAAAACTCTTCCCCGGCATCAATCCTCTCCTTTGACCATGGAGAGATCATAGAGAATCTCTCTTTCGTACGACCCATCCATGCAACTGACGATCTTGTCGATCAGTGGCTTATTATGGTCATAAGCCATGTGCGCCTCGTCGGCCGATTCATCGACGAAGCTCTCGAACACTGCGAACATACCCGGCTCAGCCAATCGGAAGAACTGATAATGCAGGGTTCCCGGCTCGTCTTTCGCCAGCCCTTCCATTTCCCGCGCCAAAGATAGGAACTCGGCCTCGCGACTTTCCTGGATTCGAAATCGTGACAAGAAACTAAACGCCATCGCGTTGATCCTCTCGCTTTTAACGGTTTTTATGCTCTTCTGCTCGTCATATGGTCAGTGCGTCAAAGCTTGTGCGGCACATTAGGCACAATCGCAATAAAAACAAACATGAATGATTGGGCAAATGCGTTTGGCGACACTCCGGCACGGGCAAAATACCCTGTCGATAATGATCATATAAAAAACATTCATGACTGATTGCAAATCGCTCCATTCGTGATAATCCTGATGTCGAACCCGCAGCAATGGCGGGGCAACAAGGAGAGAGAGGCATGTTGAACAGGCAGCTTTACCGCTCGTCATGTTTGTTCGCGTTGATCGTCGCAACAAGCAGTGCGCTGGCAAGCGCGCAGACGTCCACCAACACCGATACCGTGCCTCAGGTGGGCAACGCCGATACCGCCACATCAAATGTCGGACTGGCCGACATCATCGTCACCGCCACCCGTCGTTCGACGGACCTCCAATCGACGCCCGTATCCGTTTCGGCCGTCGATAGTGCGTTGATAGCGCAAACATCGCCTCGTGATCTTGGCGATATTGCTGCTTTTGTTCCCAATTTTTCCGCGGCGACGATTGCCAATTTCAACGCCGCCAGTTTCGCGATGCGCGGCGTTGGGCAAACGTCGATCATTGTCTATTTCGAGCCCCCGGTTGCGGTACTGGTGGATGATTTCGTCGTTCCTTCTGTGCAGACCCAATTGCTCGACACTTTCGATGTGGCGCAGGTGGAAGTTCTGCGCGGGCCGCAGGGCACGTTGTTTGGCAAGAATACGACCGGCGGTGTGGTCACGGTCCGCACGAAACGGCCCGAACTCGACTATGTCGGCGTTGAGGGCCGGGTCGAATATGGCGATTTCGGGCAGCGCAAGCTTCAGGCATCGGCCAATGTTCCCATCGGGTCGATCGCCGCCTTACGGCTGGTCGGCGGATATGAAAAGTCCGACGGTTATTATACCAATGGTGCCTGCTACGGGCCAGTGACTGGTTTTGTACCCAATAAATTTCAGGGGCGCAGCGGTTGCCTGGGCGGCGAAACGCTGGGCGGCAAAGATGTGTGGCAGGCGCGTGCCAAACTGCTTATCGAACCGTCCTCGAATTTCAGCGCCCTGTTCCAATATGAGTGGATTCGCGATACGTCCGATGTCGTGCCGTCAGTGAACGAAAATTACCTCTATACCGGCGACAATCCATTCCTCACCGATCTTCTGGGTCTTACCGAACCCAACGCCCAGAACCGCGACCCATTGGACCGTGCGGCCTATACCGGGCGCAATGATGGCTTGCTGTTCATGGGTCAGGGCCAACGCATCTCCGTCGATGGCCTATATGCCAATATCGAATATGATACGGGGCTAGGGACGATCACATCGGTTTCGGGGTATCGCAATCAACGATCGCGCATTCCTAACTCTTATGCCGGTGCTACTGCGGTTGCGGCTGATGGCCAATATCTGTCCTTCTTCGATGCGACGCGCGATGATAATCGCAAGACATGGCAGCAGGAATTGCGCTTCGCGTCGGATTTCGCCGGGCCGTTCAATTTTGTTGCTGGCGGTTTCTATCAACGGGACAAGGTTGATTTCTGCGTTGGCCAGATATTGGGCTTTCTGGATCTGACATCGGGACCGCTTCCCTTTGGCAATTGGAACGATACCCCTTATGTTCTGTGCAACGCGCAGCGGTCAAAATCCCGCGCGCTTTTCCTCGAAGGCACGTTCAAGGCCACGGACCGTCTGACGATCACCGCTGGGGGACGGTATACGTGGGATGACAAGACCTGGCTCGGCCGCCAGCAGACTTTCATTCCTGAACTGGGTGGCGGGTTCGATCCGACAATCACCATCAGCCAAGCGCTCGACGCCAGCGTTTACAACTATCCCGCTGGCGTGGTCACCGTGTCCGACAAGTGGCGGGAGCCGACCTATCGGGTCAGTGTCAGCTATCAGGCAACGGACGATCTATTCGTCTTTGGTGGTTATTCGCGCGGTTATAAAGGTGGCGGCTTTAATGACCAGATTGGCGGCTTTGCTGCATTTGGCAGCGATCTGAACGCATTTCAGGAGGCCGCACGCGCCACTGACCCGGAAAAGGCCGACAGCTTCGAAGTCGGTCTGAAGTCCCAATTTCTGGACAATCGCATAAGGTTCAATCTGACGGGCTTCTATGTCAAATATAAGGACCTCCAAAAGCAGTTGAATGTGCCGATTGAGGTCAACGGCCAGCCCAATCAGGTCACATTGTTCGTCAATGCTGCCAGCGCGACCGTCAAGGGCATCGAGGCGGAACTATCGGCCAATCCGGTCGAAGGTCTGACCCTTCGCGGCGTACTTGGTTATCAGGATGGTAAATATAATAATTATACGGCGGCCAATGCAGGCTATGA
Organism: Sphingobium xenophagum; assembly: GCF_031457465.1. Lineage (GTDB taxonomy): Bacteria > Pseudomonadota > Alphaproteobacteria > Sphingomonadales > Sphingomonadaceae > Sphingobium > Sphingobium xenophagum_A. Next base: position 137,371 of record NZ_JAVDWV010000004.1, on the reverse strand, counting down.
TCTGGCGTCCGCACCGCTTGATCGTGCGCCGAAATGGCAATGGACGCTGGACGGGGTCTATTCTGTTCCGATTGGCGATTATAAGCTGACGTTGAATGCCAACGCCGCCTATACCGGCCGGAACCTCAACACCCAGGCGATCGATGATCCGCTCGGCAATACCTTCCTCAACGCGCGAACGCTGGTGAACGGGTCGATCACCCTGTCACAGTTTGACAATAAATATTATCTGCGTCTGGTCGGCAGAAACCTGACGGACAAGCGCTACCGGGTCGGCATTCAGAATGTGGCTGGCCTGTGGCTCAACTCTCAATATGGACCACCGCGCTATTTTGGCCTCGAAGCGGGCGTGGCACTTGGCAGCAAGCGGTAACTATCTTAAACGCGGCCAGTCATGCACTGGCCGCGCCTTTTCCTGGGGAAGTCATGGTGAACGCGGAAAATAGGCCGTTTGGTCACGCCCTGGCGGTCAGCCTTGTGGCCTTGTTAATCGGCTGCAACTCAGCGACCAGCGACAACAAGTCGGTTGCGCAGAATATTGAACAGTGGGAACTGCAGCTCGACGATGCGAGCGATGGCGATGACTGGCCTGCCTTCGGCCGCACCTATGGCGAACAACATTACAGCCCCCTCGACCAAATAAACAGAGAGAATGTCAAGGATTTAGGCTTGGTCTGGGCGGTTGACCTGCCCCCTGGCAATCCAGCAACCGGGCCGATCGAAGTGGATGGCACCGTTTATCTGGCGAGTGGATACTCGGTTGTGCGCGCCATTGATGTTGCGACCGGCAAAGTCAAATGGACTCATGATCCCAAAGCGCCCGAAGCATCCGGCATTCGTTTACGACAGGGGTGGGGCAGTCGCGGGATCGCCTATTGGAATCATAAGGTCATCACCGCTACGCAGGATGGACGGCTGATTGCCCTTGATGAACGCACCGGCGAGCCAGTCTGGACGGTCCAGACTCTGCCCGAAGGCGCGCCAATGTTTATTTCCGGGCCGCCACGGGTGTTCGACGGCAAGGTGATCATTGGCAACGCCGGCTCCGACGAGAGCGCTGTGCGCGGTTTTGTAACGGCGTTCGACGCCGACACTGGGCGCTTTTTGTGGAAATTCTACACTGTCCCCGGCAATCCCGCCAATGGCTTTGAGGATGCCGCGCAGGAAATGGCAGCAAGAACCTGGCATGGAGATTGGTGGACATATGGCGGCGGGGGGTCTGTCTGGAATGCGATGACCTATGACAAGGGGAACGACCAGATTTTGATCGGAACGGGCAATGGCGCGCCGTGGAATCACAAGATCCGGTCGATGGGAAAAGGCGATAATCTCTTCGTCTGTTCCATCGTCGCGCTGGATGCGAAAACCGGCAAATATAAATGGCACTATCAGATAAATCCCGGTGAAAGCTGGGATTTCAATGCCGCGATGGACATGGAACTGGCCGATCTGGTGATTGATGGAAAGCCGCGACAGGTGGTCATGACCGCACCCAAAAACGGTTTTTATTATGTCATAGACCGGCAGAATGGAAAGTTGATTTCGGCCGAACCCTTTGTGGAGGTTACTTGGGCAAAGGGAATTGACATCAAAACCGGCCGACCGATGGAAAATCCCGGCGTCCGGTACGAAAGCGGGAAAACCACGTTCCGGCCGACACCGCTCGGTGCGCATAGCTGGATGCCGATGGCCTATAATCCAAAGGCCGCTCTCACCTATATTCCTGCGATCGATCTTCAGGCGTCGTTCGACGATACCGGCATCACCCGCGAAAATTTCAAATTCGCCGGAGGGATGGGGCTTTCGCCGGGGGTCGGCTATTCAATTGATGCGGGTGGCAAGGATGTGACCGGATGGCTGATTGCCTGGGACCCAGTGGCGCAGAAACCACGCTGGAAGTTGCCGATGGAAACGCACGGCAATGGCGGCATCATGACAAGCGCAGGCATGCTCGTGTTTCAGGGACGGCCAGATGGTGGATTTTCGGCGTATGACGCGGAAAACGGTAAGCGGCTCTGGAATTTCGATGCGCGGGCAGGCGTGGTGGCACCGCCCATCTCCTATCGACACAAGGGGCGGCAATATGTCACGGTCGTAGCAGGTATCGGTACCAGCGTTGGCCTTTTTGGACCGATGTTCGCGCAATATGGTATAGATTACAGGACACAGGCTCGGCGCGTGTTGACCTTCGCGATCGGCGGCACACAACAATTGCCACCCCGCACGCCGTATAAGGCGACCGCGTTCAATGACCCGGAGTTCAAGCCCGATGCGGCGATGGCAGCGCGGGGTGAAGCCATTTTCGGCGGGCGCTGTGCCGTTTGTCATGGGACATCTGTGATAGCGGGAGGCACAGCCCCGGATCTACGTGGCTCCGCCGCCGTCGCTGATAAGGACAGCTTCACCCAGATCGTGGCCCATGGCGCACTGGTATCGGCCGGTATGCCGGACTTTGGCGAATTTAAGCCTGACCAGATTGAGGCTTTGCGTCACTATATTCGGACGCGGGCAGCGGTCTTGCGAAGCGGTAAAAAGGATGAATCGGTCGGATCAGCGCACAAGACGGGCGAGTGATGCGATTATAGCATTTCAGGAGAATGATTGTCGTTCAGCATGGATGAGACCCTCGCGCGCTCATGATCTGCTTTTGCAATGTCACAAGGTGCGAAAGATATTGTTCGCGAACGGCATCGACAAGAACCAGGGTTGCCGACTGTAAAAAGCAGGCATGAAGTTCCATGCGGCACAAAGCTGCGTCACACTGACCGAGCGACCAGCGGCGATAGACCAGAAATTCATGCATGACATGGGTGTCTATCACATATTCCAGGTCCAGATCGTCGCGGACATGGCCGACTTCCTGTTGCAGCAATAGCCAAGCCCGGAAGCGGGCGCGAGCGACAGATGTTAGTTCGCGCACCTCCAACTCGCGCGGTTCGGGCGTAAATACAAAATCGATGACGACCCGCGCATAAAGGCAGTCGCGTTCCAGTTCGCTGACCATCCAATCAAGTTCGGCAAAAACCACATCGAGCGTGTAGGTCGCGTTGCGCCGGGCAATATGCGCTCGGACTTCGACCATCCGGTCGATCACCGTGGCACTGACCACCCCGTCCTTGTCCCCAAACAGGCGATAGACGGTTCGTTGCGCAACGCCTGCATCTTCGGACAGACGCCGGATCGTCAAGGCCGGCACACCCCCTTCGCCCAGCAGCCGATGGGCGGTGTCGACGATTCGTGCACGCCGCAATGTCATCGCCGGGCTCGTGTAGCGGCGGCGGGCCGACTCTTTTTTCACAGACTCTTTTTGCACCGCACGATGTTCCTCATAGCGCATATATTGGCCCCCTCCTGCATATTCATAGGCGCAAGCAGGCATGAAACCCTCAAATTCCGCATGACCTTGCTGCGCCGCAGAAAAACAAATCATACATGACTGTTTTTTATCTCTTCACAAAAATGAACATATGTACTCATTTGTTGGTGTCGAGCGAAAATGCCGACGCTGATTCGAACTGCCGCCCGGTGAGATGGCAGTCGGTTGGAGGGGAAGAACATGATAAGCAGGACACATCTGAATTGCGTCTTCAAATCTTTCGCTGCCGGTCTGCTGGTCAGCACCAGTCCGGCCGCTCTAGCTCAAGGCACACCTGCGCAGGCGCAAGCGGCGCCGCAGCAATCGGTCGGCCTTGAAGATATTGTCGTCACCGCCCGGCGCATTTCGGAATCGCTTCAGGACACGCCGGTCGCGGTTTCGGCCTTCACGTCCGCCGCCATCGAAAATAAATTCGCGACCGATATTCGTGCGCTGGCTGGCGACGTGCCCAATGTCGTCATCACCAACGTGCCGGGCTTCAACGCGGCGTCGATCGGCATTCGTGGGCAATCGACCGGCGATATCATCCTGACCTTCGAGCCCGCCGTCGCGGTGGTGGTTGACGATTTCGTGCTGGCGCACGTTCAGACACAACTATTCGACCTGTTTGACATTGAACGGATCGAGGTGCTGCGCGGGCCACAGGGCACCTTGTTTGGCAAGAATACGGTCGGTGGCGTCGTCAACGTCATCACCAAACGGCCAGAGCCCGGTTTCAGCGGCGAGGTCCGGCTTGGCTATTCCAGTTTCAACACCAAGGATGTGAAGGCCGCCGTCAACATTCCCTTCACCGACAATCTCTATCTCCGGGCTGCCGGCTCCTTCCAGGAAAGTGACGGCTTCTATCGGCTGACGAAGAATAATGACGTCGATGGCATTCAGGGTGTGCCGGGGCGCGGTCAGCGTTGGCCAGGCACACGCTATTTCAGCGGTCGCGCGAAATTATTGTGGGAGCCATCGCCCGACACTGACATCATGCTCACTTACGAGATGCTGCGGGATCGTGGGGATTCCCCGCCTTCCGTTAATGAGACACCACCCGGCTTCCTGTTCGATGTGGTGGGATTCCCTGGCATCCAGACGACTGGTGCCAGTCCCTTTGATACCGGCACCACCCTGTGCGCGGGTTCCGCCTCGGCACCAACCTGTGTCGGAACGCTGGATGGCCACCGCGTCGATGTCGATGGTATCTATTTGCGCGGCGAACATAATATCGATGGCGTGGGCGGTATCACTTTGGTGGGTGGATGGCGGCGGGTTCGTTCCGAATTGCCGTCCGACTATACAGGTGAAAATGCCTATCTGTTCGTGTCAACGCGCGAAGATACCCGTAAGCAATATAGTCTGGAAGGCCGCTTCAGCTCCGACTTCTCCGACGTTCTCAAATTCACGGTCGGGGCCATGTATTGGGGTCAGACACTTGACGCCAATGCGACGAGCTTCCTTGGCTTCCTGCGTTTCCTGGGCGACCCGACGGCCCTGACAGACCCGAACCAGTCGACCGCCAATTATAAGGTCGATTCCTATGCCGTTTTCGGCGAGGCGGAATATAAGGTCGCAGACCCCTTTTCGGTCTTTCTGGGTGGGCGATACACAAAGGAAAGCAAAGATTTCTCAGTCCGGCCGCAGGTTCGCCGGTCGACCATCGCAACGGGTTTCTGGCCCGAATATAGCGATAGTGCCAGCTTCAGCAAACCGACCTTCCGCGGCGGATATCGCTGGGAAATATCGCCCGGCATCAACAATTACTTCACCTATAGCCAAGGCTATAAATCCGGCGGCTATAATGAACAGGCGATGTCCGCGACCTCAGCCTTGCCTTTCGCGGAAGAAACGGCCGACAGTTTCGAATTGGGTTTCAAGACAGAGACGGCCGATCGCCGCCTTCGCGTGAATGTCGCCGCTTTCTATGTGAAATATAATGACCTTCAGCGTGACGCGGTCGTGCCATTCCTTGATCCGATTACCGGCCTGCCGGGTCAGGAAACACGCACCACCAATGCTGGCAAGGCAGAGGTCAAAGGCATTGAGCTTGAGATTTCGGCGGCACCAGTCGCCGGACTGACTCTCGGTGCGGCGGTTGGCTGGCAGAAGGCGAAATATAAGGAGTTCAGTACGGATATTGATGGCGATGGCATCAATGACGACGCCTCTTTCCTGAAATTGCGCAATGCCCCCAACTGGACGGCCAGCGCCAATGCCCGTTACGAATTCCCGCCGACATCCTGGGGCACGGTGTCGATGAATGCCGATATCAACTACCAGTCCGAATATGAATCGACGACGTTGAACGCCGATTTCTCTCAAGGTCAGGCCCGGACACTGGTGGGGGCAAGCATTGGCTGGACCGACCCGTCGGAACGCTACCGCGTAGCGATCTTCGGCCGCAATTTGCTCGACGAAGTGTATCGCGTCTCGGCTAACTCGGTTGCTGGTCTGTTCAACTTCACCAATTACGCGCCCCCTCGTAGCTTCGGCATCGAAGGCGCGGTGAAGTTCTGAGGCGATGGTGGCGGTGCTCTCTCAATGGGCAGGTGGGCGACACCGCTCCCGCACCCTTCTCCCGGCTCGGACTTCGGGCCGGGGGAAGGGGTCAGTGCAAATGATGCGGCCGCCCAATCTCAGCGGGCACCAGATCGAAGGCAAAGCTGATGCGATCCTGCTGTCCCGCGAACGGCAGGGTGGCGTGCCAGAGATAGGAGGGGAACAGGATCATGCGACCGGCACGCGGCGGAAAGACTGTCACATCCCCGCCGCCGCCCAGTTCCGCAGGCAGCATGCCGATGCCGAAAGCACCTGCCTCTTCATCGTCTTCCTCGGCAAATGCCGGATAATAAACCCCCGAAAGCCAGTTGGGCGCGTGAATATGGGCCGAGACTTCGCCGCCAGGGGACAGGATCGTTCCCCACAAAGTCAACGTCCATTCCTTTGGTATCGCCGCGAGAAAGGGGTGATCGACCGGCAGTCGCGCCAGTCTCGCCCATTCCTGGGCCAGCTTGTCGGTGGCGATCTTCGCCAACATGCTGAGGGCAGGGGTCGGCGCACCGACCAGTTCGCTGCTTTGCCGTCCCTTCCGCGTGACCAGCCCGGCAGGCTCATAAGTGAGCGACGGGTGCATGGTCAGTTCTTCGACGAGGCTATGATTGAAACTCTGCATGTCGGCAAAGCCCAGCGCCGATGGAATGTCGTGGACCGTAACGAAGCGCTTCAGCCCCATCAGATCGTCGCGACCGGCGGTATCGCCCAAGCGCGTCAGCGCGGCCATTTTGAGGGCCAGGGGGGTGGTGATGCTTGGCTGCGTGGCGATCAGCCGATTGCATATATCGACCGCCGCCTTCGGTTCATCGGCGCGGATCAGGATGCGGGCCAGATTGACGCCGAGCGCATGATGGGGGGCCGCGAGGTCGAGTGCAGGCCTGAGCGCCGCCAGCGCCAACGAATAATCGCCCCTCTTCTCCAGCAACAGGCCCAGTTGATTGGCCGCGCGAATATGGGTTGGCTGGCCTTTCGCTATTGCTTTCAGCAAGGTTTCAGCTTCCTTGTGTTCGCCGATATTGGCCAGCGCGCCAGCCAGGTTGATCATACTATCGCCATGCCCCGGCCGCAGCCGCAAGGACTGGCGATAGCAAGCAGTTGCCTCCTGCCAGCGGCTAAGCCCGGCCAAGGCGACACCCATATTGGTCAGCGCGTCGGGATGATCGCCGGCCTGCTCCAATATGGGCAGCGCGTCCGCGCAACGACCCGCGGATATCAGGCACGATCCAAGGTTGGACAGCGTGGCGGGATGCCCTGGGCGCAGTCGCAAAGCGGTTTCGAATGCCGCGCAGGCGGCGTCGAACTGCCCGTCATTTTTCAGGGCAACGCCCAGATTCTGGTGACGCGCCGGATTGCCGACATCAACGTCTCTGGCATGGCTGAACATGGCGATGGCAGTTCGGGTCTCGCCTGTCCGCTGCGCCACGATGCCAGCCAGCGTCAGGGCATCGGCGTCGTCATGCCGCTGGGCGAGAAGACGATCAATCAGCGGCTTCGCGGCAGCAGGGCTGGGGCCCTGCGCGATGCGCGCCGCCTCTTTCAACAAATCCCCCCACATGGCGAAAGGTCCTTTTTATGATTGGCGTCATCATGCATGTCCGCACAAAGCCTGACAAGACAGACGAATTTATAGCATTGACGACCCAGTTGCAGCGGGACGTTCATGCCAATGAGCCGGACACCTTGCTGTTTCAGGTGTTGCGGTCGCAGGGCGATCCGAACAGCTTTGCCTTTATGGAGCTTTTTACTTCGGAGGAAGCGCGCAAAGCCCATGCCCGGCAACCCTATCATGTAGCCATGTCGGCAGCAGGCTATGCCTGCTTGGAAGGCGAACCGGACATACGCAGCTTTGATCCTCTGGGCAAACTTGCCCTGACGGGAGCCGCGGCATGATGGGCGCGCTTGATGGACGCATCGCGCTGGTCACTGGATGCACCGGCGGCATCGGCAGCGAAATTTCCCGCCAGCTTGCAGCCACGGGCGCAACGGTTGTTGGGGCTGACCTGCCCGACCGGCCTGCGGACTGGAGCGGCGCCGACTATCTGAAGCTCGATGTTACCGACGAAGGTTCGTGGCAGGATGCTGTCGCTGCTGTCGACCAGAAGTTCGGACGGTTGGATATTCTGGTCCATGTCGCGGGTATCGTCGTCGTCGAAAAGATGGAGACAACGACGATCGACCAGTGGCGCAAGCAAATGGCGGTGAATGTCGACGGCGTGTTCCTTGGCACCAAGAGTGCGACGGCGCTCTTGCGCCGGTCCGGCGAAAATTTGCCGCATGGCGCGTCGGTGATCGTGATATCCTCCGTCGCCGGCAAGATAGGCTCTCCCCTTCACGTCGGTTATTGCACGTCGAAAGGGGCCGCGACGCTGTTCGTGAAAGCCTGCGCGATGGAATTTTCCGCCCTCGGCTACAAGATCCGGGTCAATTCGGTTCATCCAAGCGGCGTCAAAACCGGCATGGTCGATCATATCCTGCAGCGCATCGTCGACAATGGTTTTGCCGCCAGCGTTGAGGAAGCCGCGGCCGGACTGGCCCCCGCGCATCCGATCGGACGCATGGCAGAGCCCATCGACATTGCCAAGACCGTGCGCTTTCTGGCGTCAGACGATGCAGGCTATATGCATGGCTCCGAACTCATCGTCGACGGCGGGTTCACAGCCCAATGAGCAACCTGGCTGGAAAAGTGGCGCTGGTCACTGGTGGCACCAGCGGCATCGGCGCTGCGGTGTCGGCGCAACTGTCGGTATCGGGCGCTCGCGTCGCGGTGCTATCCAATGCGCCGCGTCAGGAACTGGACGAAGCAGTGGCTTCGGGCTGCATCGCCTGGGGTGAGCAAGTGGATATTGCTGACGCGGAGGCCGTTGCGCAAGCCGTGGGCCGGATCGAGCAGGAGCTTGGGGCCGTCAGGCTTCTGGTCAATAACGCGGCTATCTGGGCGTCCAACCCGGTCCCGGAAAGCCCGATCGCACTGTTCGACCGCCATATCGACGTCAATCTCAAGGGCAGCTTTTACGTTACCCAGGCGGTGCTGCCCGGCTTGATCAGGGCTGGCGGCGGGGCCATCGTCTTTATCGGATCGGTCAGCGGCATCGCCGGTCGCGCTGGCGACAGCGCCTATAGCGCATCAAAGGCCGGTGTTGCCATGCTTGCCCGTACGCTGGCCACCGAACTTGGACCGCGCGGGGTCAGGATCAATTGCGTCTGCCCCGGCGCGGTTGCGACACCCTTAACGGCTGGTCTGCGCACCCCGGAGGGCGAGCAGGCCATCGCCGCCTTGATGGATGGCCATCCCAGCCCACGACGGACCTTCTTCATGGACCCGGAGCAGATCGCCAATCTGGTCTGCTTCCTGCTCGATGATCGGTCGAGTGCAGTCCACGGTGCGGTGATCCCTGCGGACGAAGGCCTGACCGCAACCATGTGATGACGCAATGACAAGAGAGGATAAGCTGATGACAATCGCGCACGATCCAGGAAAGACCGGCGATCTCATCGTCAACATTCACGATTGCCGACCCGTGATGCTGGGAGCGGGAACGACCATCCGTCTGTTGCGATACAGTGAAGAGACAGGTGACTGGGTGCTGTGGGTCCAGATGGAACCGGGCGCAACCTTCGCGCCGCACTGGCATCTGGGCCATGGCCAATATTTCGTGACCAAGGGGGAACTGATCTACGATGTCGGATCGGCTCCGGCGGGCACCTATGGCTATGAGCCCATCGGATCACGCCACAGCGAAGCGCGCTGCGAGGAAGTCACAGAATATCTGTTCATGGGCCATGGTGCGGTGGCCTTCACCGATGAAGAAGGGGGCATCCGCTTCATTCTCAACCACGAATATCTGCGCGACGTTGCGCGTGGGGATGTGGCGTCCGACATTTCAAACGACGCGATGGAGCAGGCGGCATGACGGCAACCGGCAATCCCCGCGCCGAAAGATTGCGGGCGATCATGGTGGAGGAGGGGCTGGATGCCGTCGTGCTCAGCCATCCGCACGATGTGCGCTATGCCACAGGCTATCATTCCATTCTGGAACGCTGGGGCCAGATGGAGGCCATGGCCGCGGCGATTGTCTATGCCGATCCAGCCAAGCCGCTGACATTGGTGATCCCGGAGGCTAATCTGGGATTGGTTGCGGTGCTAAATCGCGACGGTGATGCCTGCACGTTCGGGGAAATCCGGACATTTGACATGCTGAATTTCTGCGAGGTCAGTCGTTATATCGACCCTGACCGGCCTGTAACGCAGCTTGGCAGGGATGCCGGTGAATTGATGCCTGCGATTGCGGGTAGCTGCCAACCCGATGTGACGGCGGCTATTGCGGCGGCGCTTGCCGACCACGGCATGGCGGGCAAGGCGATAGGCTTTGATGAACATCGCGTATCGGCGCGGATCGCGCCTGCCGTGCCGCATGATTATCGCGACATATTGGACCTCATGATGCGCGCCCGCGTGGTCAAGACCGCAGAGGAACTGACGCGCTATCGCCAGGTCGGCCTGCTCGCCGACCGGATCATCGCCTATGCCGGATCGCTGTTGCACGAAGGGGCCGACTGGAATGACGTGCAGGCCCGCATCTGTGATTTCATGGTCCGGCACGCGGTCATCCCGGTGGATGAAGGTGCCATGCTGTTCGGCGGTGCCTATGAAGCGGATGAATTTATTCCCGACCTGTTCCGTACCCGCGGCAATCGGACCCTGCGCCGTGGCGACATAGTGATCCTTGAAACGCAGGGCATTCATGACGGCTTCTGGGTGGACATCAACCGCACGGCAATGATCGGACCGCCCAGCGATGCCTATCGGCGCCAGCATGACATATTGCGCGATGCCTTTCTGAAAATGGTGGACCATCTGCGGCCGGGCGTTTCCACCGCCAGCCTGCCGCAGATCGGCTATGACTATTTGAAAGCGCACGGTGTCGCGACACCTGAAAAGTTGCTGGTCGTCGCGCATGGCATTGGCCTCATGCCGCTGGAAATTCCCTTGCCTTATCCCGCCGCTGGCCTCGCCGGGGTCAAGCAGGGCTTCATCATGGAGGAAAATATGCTGATCTCGCTCGACAGCCTGTATTTCGGCGCAAAGCTCGGACCATGCCACATGGAAAATGTCTATGCCATCACGGCCAAGGGTCCTGAACCCATGTATGCCGCGCCGCTGGAACTGATCGAAGCCCCGGCAACACGGGAGCTGACCGATGCATGAAGGGCAAGCACAGATCGGCGACAATGACCGTCGGCTCGAAAAATATCGGCGCATGCAGCGTATCCGCCAGTTCGAGACCAAGGCGGAGAATATTCACGCCGCTGGCGAGATACCGGGCGCGCTGCACACTTATGCCGGAATGGAAGCGTCGGGTGTGGGCGCATGCATGGCTTTGCGGAATGACGATTATATGGTCGGCACCCATCGCAGTCACGGCCATCCCATTGCCAAGGGTGCCGCGCTGCGCCCGCTGATGGCGGAACTGCTGGGGAAGGTGACCGGCATTTGCAAGGGCAAGGGCGGGTCGATGCACCTTTCCGACTTTTCGGTTGGCAGTTTGGGCGAAACCAGCATCGTCGGGTCGGGCGGTCCGGTCGCTGCAGGCGCGGCATTGGGGGCTAAGCTTCAGGGATTGGATCGCGTTGCCCTCTGCTTCTTTGGCGATGGCGCATCAAGCGAAGGCGCGATTCATGAAGGCATGAACCTGGCCGCCGTGTGGAAACTACCTGCGATTTTCGTGTGCGAAAATAATCGCTTTGGCATGTCGACGCCAACCAGCGCCGCCGTCGCAGGCGCGCATGTGGCGGATAGAGCGCATGGCTATGGCATTCCCGGCATTATTGTTGATGGGCAGGATGTCGATGCGGTCGAGCAGGCGGTGCGCGAAGCGGTTGACCGGGCGCGTGCGGGCAAGGGACCGACGCTGATCGAAACGAAGACATATCGCTATGCCGATCATGCGGTCAATATGGGCCGTGACCTGACACCGCGCGGGCCTGAACATGACGAGTGGGTGGGACGCGACCCCATCCAACTCTATCGGACGCGGCTGCTCCAAGACGGGGTGACCGAAACGGCGTTGGCCGACATTGAGGAAGCAGTGGCGCATGAGGTGGCTGACGCGCTGCAATATGCCCGCGACAGCGCCTATCCAGTGTTCGAAGAAGCGTTCGACCATGTTTTTGTCGATAGCCTGCCCATTCCCGACGATGTCCGCGCGCACGCCTGACCAGGAGACGAAAATGGCAAAGATCACATTTCTGGAAGCGATCCAGCAAGCGCAGGCCGAAGAACTGGAACGCGACCCGCGCGTGTTCATGATGGGCGAAGATATCCGGTGCAATGTTTTTGGCACGACCACCGGCTTCGTCGAGCGGTTCGGGGAAGAGCGCATCCGCGATACCCCCATCTCGGAAAACGGGTTCATCGGCGCAGCGGGCGGCGCAGCGATGGTCGGCATGCGCCCCATCGTCGATGCGACGCTCTCTTCCTTCCTCTACCCCGCTATGGATCAGATCTGCTCCATCATCGCCAAGTCTCGCTATATTTATGGCGGTCAGGCCAAGCTGCCGCTCGTTATCCGTTCCTGCATGTTCTACGGCAACAGCAATGCGGCGCAGCATAGCGATCGCCCTTATTCGATGTTCATGAACATGCCGGGGCTGAAAATCATCGCGCCATCGGACCCCGCCGACATGAAAGGGCTGTTGAAGGCAGCGATACGGGATGATGACCCGGTGCTCTGCTTTGAAGACGGCACATGCTGGATGGCAAAGGCTGATGTGCCGGATGACCCGGATTTCCTGGTGCCGATCGGTAAAGGCGATATAAAGCGGGAGGGCACCGATCTCACCATCATCGCTATTGCGGGCGGCGTGCCCACCGCGCTCAAGGCCGCGCGACAGCTAGCAGCGGACGGCATTTCAGCGGAAGTTATCGATCCGCGCACGCTGGTGCCGCTCGACCGGGACATGATCCTCAATTCGGTGCGCAAGACGGGGCGGGCGATCTGCGTCGATCCCGCCCATCGCACCTGTAGCGCCGCAAGCGAGATAGCGGCGACGATCGTGGAGCAGGCGTTCGACGCGCTGCGCGCGCCCGTCATCCGCGTCACGACACCGGACACGCATCTCCCCTTCAGTCCGCATATCGAAAAGCCGCTCTATCCGACTGTGGATCGCATCGTCGCTGCGGCCCGTCGCATTGTCGGCGCGCCCGTCGCCCCGCAACCGGCTTGAGGAGAAAGACCATGGCTGAGCATATAATGGTGCTGCCCCAATATGGCATGGGCATGCAGGATGGTGAAATCATACGCTGGCTGAAGGCTGAAGGGGACTTAGTGGCCGAAGGCGAAACGCTGGTCGAGGTCGAGGCGGCCAAGACGACGGTCGAAGTGCCAGCGCCCGTCGGTGGGACGCTGACACGGATCATAGCGGTAGAGGGAGAGACGGTGGATGTCCGTGCGCCCATTGCTGCCATCGAAACCGCCTGAGCGCTGCGAACGATGAAAGCGGGCACAACACCCAAACGATCCATGCCTTGGCCACGCTGGATTATCGGCACCATCATTTTCTTGATTGGCGTCACCCTGCTGGCGGGTGGGGGCTATCTGATTATGTTGGGTGGCTCCGCTTATTATCTGCTCGCGGGCCTTGCCTGCGCGGCGGCGGCTATCCTTATGGTGCGCGGCGACAGGCGGGGCCTGTGGCTCTATGGCGCGATGCTTGGTTGCACACTGCTATGGTCGATATGGGAAGTGGGTGGGCAGTTCTGGCAATTGCTCCCACGACTGGCGGGACCAACCGTCATTGGATTATTCCTTGCCCTGCCGCCTGTGCGTAGCTGGCTTACGCCAACGGCCGACGGCGTGACGCGCTACGCCTGTACCGTCACCGCCGGGGTATCGTTTCTGTTGCTTGCCGTCAGTTTTGCCCTCGTTCCGACCTTTGATGTCAGACCTGTGGCCGCTAATGCCAATGCCAATGCCGGCGGCGTTGCTGCTCAGGCTGACCGCATGGCGACCGACTGGCGCAATTATGGCGGCACGGCAGGCGGCCTGCGCCATTCCGGCGCGGCGCAAATTACCCCCGCCAATGTCGCGCGACTGGAACCGGCATGGTCTTTCGAAACCGGCGACACCCGCGCGAAACGCCCGGAGATCAACAGCATCAGCTTCATGGCAACGCCACTCATGGTGGATGATCGCGTCTATTTCTGTTCGCCGACAGGAAAGATATTCGCGCTGGATGCCGACAGCGGCCAGCAATTGTGGATGCGCGACCCCCAAACCGTGATCGGCAATGCCCAGATGCTCAACTGCCGTGGCGTCTCCTACCATGAAGACCGTGCCACCGTAGGCCTTTGTGCAAAGCGCATCATCAGCATGACCGTGGATGGCCGATTGCTTGCGAGCGATGCGGCGACCGGCCGCCCTTGTGTGGATTTCGGCCGGGACGGGACGGTCAATTTGAACGAGGGGCTGGGCAGCACCGACCCGCTGCGCTCCTACACATCCTCCCCGCCAGCCATTGTCGGCGACGTTGCTATTCTTGGTTCCTATGTCCGGGACAATTACAGCAAGGATGATCCTTCCGGCGTGGTGCGGGCGTTCGATGTCAGGACAGGGGCCTTGCTATGGGCCTGGGACAGCGGGCGTCCGGACGATGCGCCCATGTCGGCCCCCGGCGAGCAATGGACACGCGGGTCCGTCAACGCCTGGAGCGTGTTCAGCGCCGACCCGGCACTCGGTCTCGTATATCTGCCAACCGGCAATGCGACCCCCGATCATGTCGGCACGCATCGATCGCCGATGCTGGAACGTTATGCCAGTTCGATCGTCGCGCTTGACGTGCGCACCGGCCGGGTACGCTGGCATTTCCAGACGGTGCGCCACGATCTGTGGGATTATGACGTGCCCGCCCAGCCGGTCCTGTTCGATCATATCGTAAATGGCCGGACCATAGCGGCGTTGGCTGCACCGACGAAACAGGGCGACATCTACATCCTTGACCGCGCGACCGGGCGGTCTTTGACGCCGGTGGTCGAACAGACGGTGCCGCGCGGCACCATAGCGGGCGAACCCTATGCTGCCAGCCAGCCGCGCGTTAAGGGGTTTGCCAGCTTCACGCCGCCCGATCTGACCGAGACAGACATGTGGGGTGCTACGCCGCTCGATCAGCTCTGGTGCCGCATCCGTTTCCGCTCGCTGGATTATAAGGGCCTCTACACGCCACCATCGGAGCGTGGCGCGCTGCAATGGCCTGGGACGTTCGGCATCTTGAATTGGGGCAGTGTCAGCATTGACCCGAACCGTCGATTGATGATCGTCAATGCCTCGGCCATTCCACAGGAAGTGCGCCTGTTTCGCCATGGCACGGCCGGCGATCGCCCGGCGCAGGCAAAGGACTCGCACGCACCGGGCTATCTGCCCCAGACGGGTACGGACTATGGTGTCAGCCTGCTGCCCATGCTCTCGCCGCTTGGCATTCCCTGTGAAGCGCCGCCATGGGGGAAGCTCGCCGCCGTGGACCTCACCACTGGACGTCTTGCCTGGCAGAGGACCTTAGGAACGACGGCCGATTCTGCTCCGCTTGCTATTGCCGTGCCGGGTTCCTTCAATCTCGGCGGATCGGTCAATACAGCGAGCCGCCTGACCTTCATAGGGGCGGCGATGGACAATCGACTGCGTGCCTTTGATACGGCGAGCGGAAAACTATTATGGAGTGGCCGTCTGCCTGCGGGCGGTCAGGCAACGCCGATCAGCTATGTGTCACGCAAGACCGGGCGCCAATATGTCGTCATAGCCGCTGGCGGTCACGCCTATATGGGCACGACGCCGGGCGATCATCTCGTCGCTTTTGCCTTGCCCAAACCCTAAAGCGCGCGACGGGGCGCTTGGCCATCCCATGCCGCTGCTGCCGCGCGGATCATGTCGAACATCTCGATCATCGGCGGCAGCGGCGCGATCAGTTCAATGAGCGGCCCGTCGCCATCCATTCGGGTATCCAGATAAGCAAAGCGCGACAGGGGAAGGCTCCCCTCCAGCACAATGGGCACATCGGCATGCTGCGCATGCGCGATCGCGGCATCATAATCATCGACCCATGTGCCCAGATGATGGACGCCGCTCCGGCCGCTTTCCAGAAATTCGCTGTAGGTTGAGGGCGCGCTACCGGGCTGGATCAATTCGATCATCGTGTCGCCGCTATAACTGACGGCAACGCCGCTGAAGAGAGGATGGTCCAATGCGACGGCTTCGCCATCGACGCTCAGCGATTCCAAGGGCAGCGGCAGGGGAAATTCGAAAAAGGGTCCGACGCCCATCCTCTTCGTCCAATACTCTATCGCGACATTGATATCGGGAACGACATAGGCGATCTGGAACGTGCGACCATAAAATCGGCTCATGGCAATCCTCTCTCCTTGCGCCGTCAATTCGCCTTGTTTGACAAGCCGCCTCTTGCACTTCCAATAAAAACAGTCATGATTGTTTTGTTAAAATTGTCCACCCCTAATGTGGATTCGGCCGTCACGAGCCGACCAGGGGGTGTTGAGGAGAGGCATGGCCATGATGAAGCTCGATTTCGATGACTGGAACATCCACGTCGGCAAGCCCCATCCATTTAACGATCGCGTAAAGCCGATTGATAATGGCACGGATCGGCCGGACCCGGCGCGCTATCATGATCCCGCGTTCATGGCGGAAGAATGGGATAAGGTGTTTGCGCGAAGCTGGCTGTTGGCGGGGCCTGCATCGGACATTCCCGAACCCGGCGACTTCTTCACATTCGAGATTGGGCCGGAAAATTTCATCATCGTGCGCGGCGACGATGGGGCTATCCACGCGCATTATAATGTCTGCCCGCATCGGGGAAGTCGTCTGGTGACTAGCCAATTTGGCTCGCTCGACCGCTTTACCTGTCCGTTCCATTCGTGGAAGTTTGACCTGGAAGGCCATAATATCGCCGTCACCGATGAGGAGACGTTCCGCCCGGAAGTGTTATGCCATAAGCATGACCTGACATCGGTGCGTTGCGAAGAGGCGGTGGGCCTCATCTTCCTTTCCATGGATAGCGAGATTGAACCGCTCCATGATTGGCTCGCGCCCATCTTGCCCCAGCTTGAGCTGTATCAGATTGACCAAATGTATGTCGTTCAGCATCGACGGTCGGACTGGGGTTCCAACTGGAAAGGCGGCGTCGACGCTTTTGCCGAAATCTACCATCTCCATGCCGTTCATCCGCAGACCCAGTGCCTCATGGATGACCGCACCCAGATCGACCTGTGGTCCGGAGGCCTCTCGCGCCAGTTCGTTCCGTTCGCGCAGCCGGCGGCGCGTTATGCCGATCAGGAAACAGTCAACCCCGGTATTCAGATGATGCTGCGCGACGCCGGTATTGATCCAGCGACCTTCAATGGAACCGCAGCGGAAACGCGACATGCCGTGCAGCAGGCCAAGCGCCGCCGCTCCGACCAGCTCGGTCTTGGCTATGAACGGTTCAGCGACAGCCAGTTGAGTGACTCCGTTGTCTATTCGCTCTTTCCCAACGTTCAGATCGGCTGCCATCCCGAAGCGATCTTCCTGCATCGCTTCGTGCCCCATGCCACTGATCCCAATCAGTTCACTTATGACACCTGCATATTATATCGGCATGTCGATGCGCCCGGCTATGGCGCGCCAGCATGGATGGGACTTGGCGAGGATGTGGATCTGAGCGGCGCGACCCGGCCAGACATTATCCACACGAAGCTGGGCGAGCCGCCTTGTCTTGGCGAAGTGCTGGATCAGGATTCGGAACTTTTGCCCATCGTCCAGGCCGGGGCAAGATCGCGCGGGTTCAAGGGGCCATTATGGAGCGAACAGGAAGGGCGCCTGCGTCATTTTCATGCTGAACTTGATCGTCGGATGGGAAAGCGGCCATGAATTATGATCCGCGCGGATGGGCTGTCCATAAAGGGTCCGAACATCCGTTCGACCAAGCTGCGCCGCCGATTGATAATGGCACTGAACGGCCCGACCCGTCGCGCTATACCGCGCGCGCCTTTTTCGAGCGGGAATGGGACCGGGTTTTCACCCGTAGCTGGCTGCTCGCCGCCCCGGCAAGCGATGTGCCGGAACCGGGCGACTGGGTGAAGTTCGACATCGGCCCGGAAAGTTTTATCGTCGTGCGGCAGGAGGATGGCTCGGTCGCGGCCCACTATAATGTCTGCCCGCATCGCGGCAGTCAGCTTGTCAGCGGAGACATGGGCAGCCAGGACAGCTTTACCTGCCCGTTTCATAGCTGGCGGTTCGGCATTGACGGTCATAATCAGCATGTGACCGATGCCGAAACCTTCCAGCCTGAAGTGCTTTGCCACGGCACGGATCTCAGCTCCGTACGGGCCGAGGAAGCCGTTGGCCTCATATTCATCTGCATGAGCGATGATGCCCCGCCGCTTGCTGATTATCTGGCGCCGGTGCTGCCAATGCTGGAAACCTATCGCATAGACCGGATGCATGTGGTCCAGCATCGCCGGTCAGATTGGGCCGCCAACTGGAAGGGCGGCATTGATGCTTTTTACGAAAGCTATCATCTTCATGCCATCCATCCGCAGACGATGGGGGTCATCGACGATCGGACGCATATCGACCTGTTTCCCGGCGGCCTGTCGCGTCAATTCGTACCCATGGCCCAGCCCAATTCTCATTTCGCTGATCAGACCGGCATCAATCCGGGCATAGCCGCGCTGCTGAAAGATGCAGGCATTGATCCTGAGGAATTTGAGGGCAGCGCGCAGGATAGTCGCGCTGCCGTAGCAGATGCAAAGCGGGAGCGGGCCGCGCGCATTGGTCTAGATTATTCACATTTTTCAGATGCCCAGCTCACCGACAGCACGATTTTTGGCATTTTCCCCAACGCCCAGATCGGCTGCCATCCTGAGGCGGTATTTCTTCACCGTTTCAAGCCGCACGCGACGGATCCTGAACAGTTCACCTATGAAACCACGATCCTCTACCGCCATGTCGATGCGCCCGGCTATGGCGCGCCCGGCTGGATGGGTCTTGGCGCTGACGTCGACGTGACCGGGGCGACCCGGCCGGAGATCGTGCACACCGGCCTTGGTGAACCGCCCGGCATGGGGGAAGTACTCGACCAGGATTCGGACCTGCTCCCCATCGTTCAGGCCGGGGCGCGATCGCGTGGCTTCAAAGGGCCTTTATGGGGCGAACAGGAGGCGCGACTGCGCCACTTCCATGCCGAACTCGACCGCTGGCTCGAACGAAAATGACGGGGCGGGCAGGGGCCTTTCCGCCCCTGCTCCTATCGGGCATCAGAAGGGGCGGATGGTGACCCCATTGTCGATCACCAACTCGGCGCCCGTGATGAAGCGCGATTCATCGGAGGCGAGGAATACTATAAGCGCGCCCACATCCTTGGGATGCCCCGGCGTTCCGGGCGGCAATATACCGTCGGGTATGTCCTTGGGCTGATCGACGCGCCCCTCCGCTGTCTGCACCATCGGCGTCTCGATCGCGCCGGGATGGACGGAATTACAACGGATCTTATACCCCTTTTCCTGGCACATCACCGCGATCGACTTGGTCATCGAACGGACCGCGCCTTTCGCGGCCGAATAGGCAAAGAAAATGGGATAGCCAAGCAGCGCACCCGTCGAACTCATGTTGATGATTGATCCGCCATCGCCTTTGTTCATCAGGGGAATAGCATATTTGCAGCCCAGGAACACGCCATCGGTCATGATCGCGTTGACCCAGCGAAACTGTTCGAGCGTGGTATTTTCAACGTCCGCGCTCAGGACCACACCGGCATTGTTGACCAATATGTCCAGCCGCCCCATCCGCTGTTCGATTTCCGCCATGACGGCAATCCATTGCGCTTCATCGGCAACGTCGAGCGTCATGGCGACCGCACCGTTGCCAATCCGGTCGGCAACGGCCTGCGCCGTCTCCAGTTTGACATCGGTTACGACGACCCTGGCACCTTCGCGCGCCAGCGCTTCGCAATCGGCGGCGCCCAGCCCTGATCCACCGCCAGTCACCAGTGCGACCTTGTCCTTTACCCGGTCCATTCTGTTCTCCTGCATCTTCAGTCAATGACGCGCCTGTGTCGGCGCGTCAGGCTCAGGCTGCGCCGTCATCCCGGAAATAGTCCGGCATCCCCGCTGGCCAGATGACGCCCCATTGCGCCTGCCCGCCGTCGATGACGAGCAGATCGCCGTTGATGAAGCGCGCGGCGGGGGACGACAGATAAGCGATCGCCTCCGCGACATCCCACGCATTGCCGCGCATTTTCATGGGGTTCGCCTTGTGAAACCGCGCCAGCGCCTCTTCGGGATACATACGGAACCCTTCTGTCTCAATGACGCCGGGGCCGATGCAGTTGACACGGATATTCCACTGCGCCCACTCCGTCGCCAGCGTTTTGGACAAGTAGATGACACCGGCACGGGCGGCACAGGTATGGGCGGCCTGCGGCATGCCCCGCTCGACATTGGCAACGATATTGATGATGTTCCCCGGCTTCCCGTCGGCGCGCCAGCGCTTGGCGGCTTCCTGCATCATCCACCAGGTGCCGTTGAGATTGGTGTCGATAACCGCCAGCCAGCCTTTGCGCGAAAAATCAATGGCATCCTGGGGGAACTGCCCGCCGGCATTGTTGACGATGGTGTCCAGGCTGCCGAAATGGTCATGAACCCGCGTGATCAGCGCCTCCACGGCATCGGCATCGCGGATATTTGTGGGGACGGCCAGCACGTCGCGATCCGTCGCCGTGCGAATGAAATCGACCGTCGCCTGCAATTTTTCCGGGTCGCGCCCGCAGATCGTCACCTGCGCGCCAAGTCTCGCCGCCAGATAGGCCGCCGCTTTGCCCATGCCGCTGCCTGCGCCTGTAATCAGGATACTCTGTCCGGCCAGCAGGTCATCGCGATAGATGGTTGATTGCGCCTGCAGCGCATCCTCGTCCAGCCCGCGTGCCGGGCGGTCGGTTCCGTCATCTTCGGGACGGAATATCCGGGGGGTGAAGATTTTTGAGGCGTCCAAATCCATGTCCTTGCGAATCGCGGCACGGGCGGCAACCGCCGCTGTTGATCCCGAACCTAACGCAAGGGTAGCGCTGCGAGACCAAAAAGACAAACAAGATTGTTTTATGATTTGCCCGCCGTCGCCCGTGCGGTAGCAGGCATGATCGCACGTATCTGGTTTTCAAGATGGGCCAGCATCATCGGGACTTTTTCGCGATCCATCGCGCCGGTCTGAACTGCGATCGCCATCCCCTCCATGATGGTTTGCGATAGGCTCATTGCCAGGTCGAACTGGGTCGGCGAATCGCCCCATTCGGGGAATAGGGCGTGCGCCTGTGCGTTGAAGCGATCGCGAAACTCCTCCTGCAATGGCAAAAGAATGTCGGCGAGTTCCTTGTCGGTACGTGCTGCTACCGCCAGTTCATGAAAGGCAATGAAGGCGGGCTTCTGTACTTGCGCCCAATAGGTTTCGACCAGCGTGTCGACATCATGTTCTTCAGGCCGCTCGGCCGCCCGTCTGAATGCGCGCAGGCGCTTTTCATGCAGTTCGATGATCGTCGCCTTGATCAGCGCGGCACCATTTTCAAAATGATGCATCATCGCGCCGCGAGAGAGGCCAGCTTCCTTGGCGACACGGGGGGTCGTCGTATTGGCATAGCCATGCTTTACAATACATCGCACCGTCGCTTCGAGTAACCGGCTACGCGTCTGCGCAGCCTTGGCCGCCTGCAGCGTCCCGCCATTGCTTCTTGTCGCGGCGGGCTTTGTCGATGCGGTTGTGCGGGTGCGGGAAAGGGCCATCTGAATCGCCTGGTTACTGTGCTGCTCTATATTATGATCTGATTCGCTTACGCCCATGACGGCGGGCGACGCAAGCATGTCGGATCAATGACAATATGGCCCAGGGTGCGGCTACCAGGCAGAAGGCAAAGAAAAGCAGAAATAATAAAAACATACATGACTGATTGTATTTTGCGCAGTCGTTGATAATCTCACGCGAAACAAGGGGGCGTGCCGTCCGGCACAGGCACCCCTGGAGATTGAGGAGAGCGACGCATGGGAGACGGACCGATCCTGACGATGGGTGCCATGATCAGGGCATCGGCAGCACGCTATGCCGACAGGGAAGCGATCGTCTTTCCTGACACCCGCCTGACCTATAGCGAGCTTGATCGCCAGGCAACCGATTGGGCCAAGGCCTTGGTTGCGATGGGCGTTCAGCCAGGAGACCATGTCGGCATCCTGCTACCAACATGCGTTGAATTTATCACCGCTTTCTATGGCATCGCCATGGCTGGCGCCGTCGCCGTGCCGATCAACGCGCGCTATCAGGCCGGCGAACTCGGCTATGTGGTGGCTAATGCCGACCTTGTTACGGTCATCACGATCGGCAAGGTCGCCGACGGTCTGGACTTCAGCGCCCGGCTGGATACAGCGCTGCCCTCGCTGCGTCAGGCGGCTGATCCCTGGCGGCTTTCCTTGCCAGAATCACCGCGTTTGCGCAGCGTCATCTGCCTTGACGATCATTGCGCATCCTATCTGCTGCGCGCCGCCGATGCCATGGCTGCGGGCGCGCAGGTTGCGGACGGGGAGATAGCTGCCCGTATCGCCGCTGTATTGCCCGCCGATATTGCGATGATCCTCTACACGTCCGGCACGACCGCCAATCCCAAGGGCGCGATGATCAGCAATCGGGCGCAGGTCGCCAACAGCCGTAACCTGGGTCGCCGTTATGAATGTACGCAGGATGACAAGGTCTGGTCCCCGCTTCCCATCTTCCATATTGCGGGTATCCTGCCGATGACGATGATCCTGGACCTGGGCGGCGTCTACATGACGATCCCCCGCTTCGATCCGGGCGTTGGGCTGCAGATGCTGGGACGAGAAGGCGCGACGGTCGCCTATCCCAGCTTCGTCACCATCATGCAGGATCTCATCACGCATCCCTCCTTTGCACAAACCGACCTGTCGCGCTTGCGCGTGATGAACTCCAATTTCGCGGTTCAGCCCGAATGGATCAAGCTGGCCGTGGCAGAAGCGATGCCGCATACGATCCAGGTCGGCACCTATGGCCTGACGGAGGCGGCGGGAACCGTGTCCACCAGCCGCTTGTCGGACAGCTATGAGGTCCGCACCGGACGATGTGGCGTGCCGCTGGAGGAGTGGCAGGTGCGGATTGTCGATCCGGAAACCGGCGTGGACTGCGGCCCGTCGCAGCAGGGTGAAATCGTCCTTGGCGGGCCCAATATCCTCATCGGCTATTATAACGCGCCAGAAAAGACCGCGGAGGCCATATGCGACGGCTGGTTCTACACCGGCGATATCGGCTCCATTGATGCCGACGGTAATCTCATGTTCCATGGCCGCACCAAGGACATGCTCAAGGTGGGCGGCGAGAATGTTGCCGCGGCCGAGATAGAGGCGATGCTTCAGACGCACCCTGCGGTCAAACTGGCGCAGGTCGTGGGCATCCCGGACGACCGCTATTGCGAGATACCGGCCGCCTTCATCGAACTGGCGGAAGGTACTGAGGCGACACCGCAGGAACTGATCGACCATTGCCGCGGCAGAATTGCCAGTTTCAAGCTGCCCCGTCACATTCGCTTCGTGACGGAATGGCCGATGTCGACATCGAAAATCCAGAAATTCCGGCTTCGTGACGCCTTGATCGTTGATTTGCAGACGGCCTAGCAGGCAAGAAAAAAGACAGACACGACTGCTTTTTTCTTGCCTCTGATAAACCGTCCAGGATAGATGGATAAAGGCGCAGGCAACGACAGCCGACATAAGGAAGAGGATCATCATATGGACCTGGGACTGGCGGGCAGGAAAGCCATTCTGATCGGTGCGGCGCGCGGTATCGGCTATGCCGTGGCCGAGGTTCTGGCCCGCGAGGGATGCGACATCGCTCTCACTGCGCGCAGCGAGGACAGCGTGAAGGACGCCATCGCCAGCCTCTCGCGCTATGGAACGCGGATCATTGGCAAGCCGATCAACGCCAAGCAGGCCGAAGATTATAAGGCCTGGATCGACTGGGCTGTCGCTGAACTGGACGGTGTCGACATTCTCGTCCCCTTCACGTCCGCAGGCGGTGGCATGGGGAGCGAAAAATATTGGTATAACGCCTTTGAAACCGATGTGATGGGCCCCGTTCGCGCGGTCGAAGCCGTGATCGAAACGATGACGCAGCAGCAGCGCGGATCGATCGTCTTGATCGGCACCACATCAGTCGCAGAGGCGATGGGCGGGCCACAGCCCTATAACGCGATGAAGGCCAGTCTTGTCACCTGGGGCAAGCAACTCGCGCTCTGGCATGGCAAGAACGGCATTCGCGTCAATGTCGTATCGCCCGGTCCGATCGAGTTCGAAGGCGGCAATTGGGACATGATAAAGGGGACGATGGAAAAATTCTATCAGTCCCAGCTACGCCAGCATCCGATGGGGCGGCTCGGTCGTCCCGACGAGGTTGCCAAGGCCATCGCCTTTCTCGCCAGCGACGCGGCGAGCTGGTGCAACGGGTCCCATCTGGTCGTCGATGGCGGCTTCACCAACAGGACGCAGTTCTGATGAAACCACATGTCATGGGTTGGGACCGGGCGGCGATGGACGTAAAGCGCGTCGTCGATGTCTATCGGGTCGATCCGGACACGGTCGGCAATGGTACGCCGGTCGAAAAGGCACCGGACCCGGAGCTTGGCACCGACATCATCCCTGCGGCACGCTATTTCTCTCCCGAATTCATGAAGCTCGAATGGGACAGGATCTGGACCAAGGTCTGGCTTTTGGGCGGCCGCGCCGATGACATCCCCAATGCTGGCGATTATATCTGCACCGACATTGGCAAGGAATCCGTGCTGATCGTGCGACAGGCGGACGGGTCGATCCGGGCCTTCCCCAATCTCTGCCTGCACCGCGGCAATCGGTTGCGTCCGGAAGGGCGCGGCAATGCCGAACAGTTTCGCTGCATGTATCATCACTGGTCCTATGGCCTGGACGGGCGGCTGGAGCATGTCCCGGACCTATGCACATTTCATCAGGGCGGCCCGACCGGCATGGCGCTGACGCCGTTGCCTTGCGTCGAATGGAACAGTTTCCTGTGGTTCTCGCTCAACCCCGCTGTCGAGCCGTTCGACGACTTCATCCATCCGTTGCGCCAGCATCTCGAACCCTATCACCCCGAACGCATGGCCTGGACGCGGGACATAACGGTTGAATGGGACTGCAACTGGAAAACGTCGGTCGATGCTTTCAGCGAAACCTATCATGTGCAGGGCATCCACCCCCAGCTCAAATGGTATCTGGACGATGTCAATGTGCAGATCGACTGCTACGAACGGCATAATCGCTATCTGATCCCCTTCGCCGCGATCAGCCCGCGCGTCGCGCTGCCCAGCCAGATTCCGCCTGCCATTCATGAAATCATGGTCAATGCCGGCATGGACCCGGCCGACTATGATGGCCGGGTGTCCGATATCCGCCGCGATGTCCAGCTCTTCAAGCGCCAGCATGGCGCGGCCCAGGGCAAGGATTATTCGGAACTGAATGATGAGCAACTGACCGACGATTATCATTATACGATCTTTCCCAATGTGTCGGTGAATGTGCATGCCGACGACATCATGCTGTTTCGCCAGCGCCCCCACGCCACCGATCCCAACAAGATGTATTATGACATCTGGATGTTCGAGTTGGTGCCGGATGGGGAGCCGTGGCCCGAACGCGCGCGTCACCAACATTTTTGCCACGGCGACAAGACGATCGGGCAGGTGCTGGACCAGGACGCCTTCAACCTGCCGACTGTGCAGACGGGAATGCAGTCGGACTTTTATCCGGGCCTGTGGATCGGCGACCAGGAGCTGCGCATCCGCCATTTCCACAAAGTATTGGACGATTACATCTACCCCCACGGCAAACAGCAGGGCGACCTGTGACACCGGCTTTACAGGGAAACCAGACGATGCCGTTCACCAGCGATCAGTTGTTACGGGCCTACCGGACCATGAAGACCATCCGCGTCTTCGAGGAACGACTGCATGATGAGATCAAGACTGGCGAGATTGGCGGTTTCACCCATCTCTATGCCGGGCAGGAAGCGGTAGCCGTCGGCATTTGCGAGCAATTGACCATCGAGGATAAAATTGTCTCCACCCATCGCGGCCATGGCCATTGCATCGCCAAGGGTTGCGACGTGAAGGGCATGATGAAGGAAATTTACGGGCGCGTCGGTGGCCTTTGCAAGGGGCGGGCGGGGTCCATGCATATTGCCGATCTTGCGGTCGGCATGTTGGGTGCCAACGGCATAGTCGGGGGCGGCGCGCCGCAGGCGGTGGGCGCGGCGCTCGCTGCGAAGATTGATCGCAAGGGGCGGGTGGGCATTGCCTTTTCAGGTGACGGAGCCTGCAATCAGGGTACGACGTTCGAAGCGATGAATCTGGCCGTCGTCACCAAGGCACCCGCCATCTTCGTGTTCGAAAACAACCATTATTCCGAACATACCGGCGACGCCTATGCGGTGGGTACGGCCAAGGATATCGCCAGCCGTGCCGAGGGATTTGGCATGCGCGCCTGGCGAGCCGATGGCTGCGACTTTTTCTCGACCTATGAAAACTTCGCCGACCTGCTGGACTATGTGCGCGCAGGTCATGGTCCGGCTGCCATCGAACTCGATACCGAACGCTATTTCGGCCATTTCGAAGGCGATCCTCAGCGCTATCGCGGTAAGGGCGAACTCGATCGTATCCGCGCTGAACGCGATTGCCTGACGGCTTTTCGCGATCGCGTGCGCGCCGAACAATGGCTGAGCGACGCGGAGATGGACGCGATCGACGCTGAGGTAATCGCGCTGATCGACGTGGCGGTGACCGAAGCACGGGCCGATGCGGAACCGGACCCGGCGCATGTCGCCGACGATGTTTACGCTGAATATTGCTGAACGGAAGGGAAAGAGGCGCATGGCCATCATGAACATCCGCGAGGCGATCGTCGCAACGCTGCACGCGGAAATGGAGCGCGATTCCGATATCATCCTGTTGGGGGAAGATGTCGTAGGCGGCAACGGTACTGCTGGCGGTCCCGAAGCTATTGGCGGCATCTGGGGCACCAGCCCCGGCCTCTGGGCCAAATTCGGCCCGGATCGGGTGATCGACACGCCGATCAGCGAAAGCGCGATCATTGGCGCGGCGGCAGGAGCAGCATTATCGGGCAAGCGGCCCGTGGCGGAATTGATGTTCGCTGATTTCGTGGGCGTCAGCCTCGACCAGATATGGAATCAGATGGCTAAATTCCGCTATATGTTCGGTGGCAAGGCGCGCTGTCCAGCGGTGGTTCGCCTCGTTTACGGCGCCGGGATGCAGACGGCCGCGCAACATAGCCAGTCGGTTTATGCCATGCTGACCGCGATGCCGGGCCTCAAGGTCGTACTCCCGACCACGCCGGCCGATGCCAAGGGCCTGTTGACGGAGGCGTTGCGCGGGGACGATCCGGTCATGTTCTTCGAACACAAGACGCTCTACGGTGTGAAGGGAGAAGTGCCCGATGGCGAGCATCGCCAGCGCTTCGGTGAGGCGCGCATGGTGCGCGAAGGCGGCGATGTCACGATTGTCGCCTGCGGGCGGATGGTGAGCTTCTCGGAAAAAGCGGCGGACAAGCTGGCCGCCGATGGCATCGGCATGGATTTGCTCGATCTGCGCACCACCAGTCCGCTCGACGAGGATGCGATTCTGGAATCGGTCGAACAGACCGGCCGCTTGGTGGTCGTGGATGAAAGCCCGCCGCGGTGCAGCCTAGCGGCTGACATTGCCGCCATGGTCACTGAACGTGCCTTCACCAGCCTCAAGGCACCCCCGGCGATGGTGACTGGCCCGCACAGCCCTTTGCCCTTTGCCCGTTCGCTCGAACGCGCTTGGGTGCCTTCGCCGCAGAAGATCGAGGATGCGGTGCGCCGTACCCTCGCATTTCGCTAGAGGGAGGCGCAGATGACGAAGCTCACCGCCTTCACGATGCCCAAATGGGGGATCGAAATGGCCGAAGGGACCATCGCTGAATGGATGGTCGCTGAAAATGCGCCCTTCGCCAAAGGCACGGTCCTCACACTCATTGAAACCGACAAGATCACTAATGAGGTCGAGGCGGAAAAGGATGGCCGTTTCGTACGCATCATTGCGCAGGCGGGACAGACCTATCCCGTGGGTGCCCTGCTTGGCGTGCTGAGCGACGGCGGCGAAGCGAGCGTTGCGGAGGTTGACGCGCTGATCGCAGCATTTAGTCCATCGGACAACCGCTTCGAACCAGACATTTCGTCGCCAAGCGCTGCACCCGATCCGCTCATGGCCCAGGCCGCCACGCCGCCGATTCTCCCCGATGGTGTAGCGGCCAGTCCGGTCGCGATTGCCGAAGCGCAACGGCTTGGCGTCGATCTCGCCGGTGTCGAAGGATCGGGTCGGCATGGTCGTATTTTCGCGCAGGATGTGCATCAGTCCGCGCGTCCGGCGCCTTCGGTGACGCTCACTGGCGCTTTTCCGCCGACGCCGCCCAGCGCCATATTGTCGACGCCCGTCGCCCGGCGTCTTGCCAGCCTCAACGGGCTTGATCTTGCGGGCATACAGGGCACCGGCGCGCGCGGCAAAGTACGCCGCGACGATGTCCTAACGGTACTGGAACAGGCTCGTCCCGCGCGCCATCCCGATCCCGTCGCGCAGCCGCCCCAGGATCAGGCTACCATGACGCGCAGTGCCGACGTGATCCCCATGTCGTCCATGCGCCGCACCATCGCCCGGCGGCTCACCGAAGCGAAGCAGCAGATCCCGCATTTCTACGTTCGCCGCCGAGTGCGCGCCGACCGACTGCTCGCCCTCCGCGCGGCAGCGGTGGGCGACCGGCCCAGCGTCAATGACTATATCGTGCGCGCCTGCGCCCTGGCGCTTATGGAAGTCCCGGCACTCAACATTCAAGTGCATGGCCATGATGTTCATCACTTCCCGGCGGCCGATATCGCCGTCGCTGTCGCGACCGACAGGGGATTGGTGACGCCCATCCTGTTCGGTGCAGACGGCCTGTCGCTGGCGGAGATCAACAGGGGCATGAAGGCGTTGGCCCAGCGCGCGCGCAGCGGCAAGCTGCGCCCGGAAGAATTTACCGGCGGCAGCTTCTCTATCTCGAACCTGGGTAGCTTTGGCGTCGAGCAGTTCGACGCGATCATCAACCCGCCGCAGGGCGCCATCCTGGCGGTCGGCGTGGCCCGGCCGGAACCGATCGACGATGACGGGGCGATCCGCATCGTGCCGGTCCTGCATCTTGCTCTCTCCTGCGACCATCGCGCCATCGACGGCGCGGATGGTGGCCGCTTCATGGCGGCGCTCGCGAACCTCCTCGAACAGCCCCATTTGCTCTGAAGGCGACCGACATGCATTTTCAACTGACCGAAGACCAGCGCCAGCTTCAGGAAGCCGCCCGCGCCTTTGCGCGCGCCGAACTGCCTGCGATCGCGGCGGAACTGGAGCGGGACAATAAGCCGCCGAGCCGGGCTTTGGTGAAGCGCTATGCCGAACTCGGCTTTCTGGGCATCAACATCGCCGGTGATCTGGGCGGCCTTGGCCTTGGCAATATCGAAGCGCTGATCGTGCTGGAGGAATTTGGCAAGATTTCCTCGGCGGTCGGCTTTCCCGTGTTCGAATCCTCGGTTGGCCCCGTCCGTGCGATCGAGCATTTCGCTTCGGAAAGCCTGCGCCGCCGCATTGTCCCGGCCGTCTGCGCGGGCGAAATGGTGGTCGCCGTATCCATGTCGGAACCCGATGCAGGCAGCGCGCTCACCGACCTTAAGACCACCGGCCTGATCCGGGGTGACCGGGTCGTGATTAACGGCACCAAACGCTGGTGTTCGGGCGGCGGCCATGCCGATGCCTATGTCGTCTATTGCCGCCTGTCCGATGCGCCGGGCGCAAAGGGCATTGGTGCCGTGCTGGTGGAGAAAGACGCGCCGGGCCTTAGTTTCGGTCCCAATGAACAATTGATGGGCTTTCGCGGCATACCCTCGTCCGACCTCCATTTTGACGAATGCGAAGTGCCGATCGACAATATCATCGTCCCGGCCGATGGCGGCTTCAAGAAATTGATGGAAGCATTTGATCTGGAACGGTGCGGCAATGCGACCATGTCGCTGGCGCAGGCATCGGGCGCGCTGGAAGATGTCAGCGCCTATGTGCTGGAGCGCAAGCAGTTCGGCAAGCCGATCGCTGAATTTCAGGCGGTGCAATTGAAGCTCGCAGAAATGCAGATGAAGGTGGAAGCGGCGCGACTGTTGATCTGGCGCGCTGCCTCTCTGGCGGAAGACGGCCTGCCCTCCGTGCTCCATAGCTCCACGGGCAAATGTTTCGCCAACACCATTGCGCGGGAGGTGACGGGCGACGCTATGCAGTTGATGGGGGCTTATGGCTATTCCAAGGATTTTCCGATGGAACGCCGCCTGCGCGACAGTTGGGGGTGGGGCATTGCGGGCGGTGCCATCGACATCCAGAAGGTGAATATCGCAGGCGCGATGCTGGGACGGCGCTTCGATCAGCGGCGGTAAAGCAGGCGGATCAGTCGGTCATACGCGCGCGGCCTGCGCGCGTATACACCAGGTTGATGCTGCTGAACGTCACCGCCTCTGTCCCATCCGCCAGCATGACGGCGTAGCGAGTGATGGCGGTGCCCCGGTCGTCTCGTGTCTTTGATGGTTCCAGACTCACGATTTCGCTCGTCACATGAATATGATCGCCTGCCCGCACCGCGCGGCGTAGGCGCAACTCGTCCCAGCCGATGCCGCACACCCAGTCAATGTCCCAATTAATCTCATGATCCATCTGCCGCCACAAGGCCAGAACGTGGATGCCGCTTGCCACCAACTCGCCGAACACTGATTGAGTGGCGGCCTCCGGGTCGCTATGGAACCATTGCGGATCATAGCGGCGGGCGAACGCCAATATCTCGTCCTGCGTCACCACCCGCTCGCTTGAGCGACGAAACTCGCCGACGGCTAGATCCTCGAACTGGCGATGGGGTTTTCGCGCGGAAAATTCGCCCGTCATAATTTCCCTTCCCGCTTTTCCGCCAGCATCCGGACCAGGCCCTGCTGGCTCACCGTAGCTATGATTTGTCCGTCGCTGCGAAAAATATGCCCTCGTCCCAGCGCCACCGCATTGGACGCGGCGGCACCTTCCAGCACATAGAGCAGCCAATCATCGACGCGAAAATCGGCATGAAACCAGATCCCATGGTCCAGACTGCTGCTTTGCAGGAAATCATTGGCCCAACCAAGACCCAGCGGACTGAGCGCGGTATGAAAGATATGCATGTCCGACGCATAGGTCAGCAGCCGCTGCTGCACGGCGGCAGGGCCATCTTCCGTGCCGTTCAGCCGAAACCACAGCGCTCTTGTCGCCGGGCCTATCACGCGCTCGTCGAAACGATATCCATCGACCGGCCGCCACTCGAACATTTGGCGGCGTTGCCAGAAAGGGCGATGGCGCGATGGCAAGCGGTCACCATAAGCGGCGACCAGGTCATCCAGCTTCGGCAGTGTTTCAGGCATCGGCACGTCGGGCATCGGCAGGCTAAACTGCGGTGCGTCTTCCGCCGTCTTGAACGAAGCCATCAGATTGACGATCGGGGTGCCGCCCTGTGTCATGCGTACCATGCGGTTGGCGAAGCTGCGGCCATCGCTTTCGCGCGTCACGCTGAACTCGACGGGCCGGTCGGTCAGTCCCGGCTTGAGGAAATAGGCGTGCAGGCTGTGGCAGATTTTATCCTCCGGCACGGTAAGCTGTGCCGCAGCAAGGCTTTGCGAGAGCACGGCCCCGCCAAACAGCCGCAACAAACCGCTATGACCCGGCTCGACCTGAAACTGGTCGGGCCCAATCCTGTCAAAGGCAAAGGCCTGTATCCGCTCAAGGTCGGGATCGTCGGGAAAGGCGGAGGATAAAGGCAAGCGCAAGGTCATCCGGTGCAGTTTACGCATCCCGCCTAGCAGGATGCACGCAGATTTCCGAAACTAAAACTGCAGGCTGGATCGACGATTTGTAGCAATTCCACGACATTGCCGTCGCAATCATGGCCATAAGTGGCGCGGGTCGCCGCTGTGCCGCCCGGCGGGGCGTTGAAGGTCATTCCCAATGCTTTCAATCTCTCATATTCTTCGAAAACATCGTCGCAATATAGGCAAAGATGCGTGATGCCGCGGTCGCACATGCGCGGCCGGACATCGACCGGATCGTTGGTCCGATATTCAAACACCTCGACATGCACATTGCCGAGCCGCAGGAAGGCATAGCGAGCGGCGCTGCCCGACAGGCCGACCATCTGATCTATCCGGTCGTTGCCAGGCTCCCAACCGCCATCGCCCACAGGCTCGAAGCCGAACCAGCGCTGATAATGATCGACGAAGCGGTCGATGTCGGGTGTGGATATGGCGAGGTGATGAACCCCGCGGATCATGATGATGCCCGTGCCGCCTTCACGGCCTGGACGATTTCCGCATTGGTCGGATTGCGGCGCAACGTCAGACCGCCATTCACCTGCAAAGTCTGGCCGGTCATGAAGCAGGCGTCGCTTGCCAACCAGGACACGGCCTCGGCAATATCCTCGCTGGTCCCGACCCGCCCCAATGGATATTCTTTGACGAATGTTTCGACGATTGCAGCGTTTTTCGCGGCCTGCGCGGTCATGGGCGTTGCGGTAAAGCCCGGTGCAACGGAATTGGCGCGAATGCCGCGTCGGCCAAATTCATTGGCGATGCAGCGGATCACATGATCCGCGCCCGCCTTCGTGCCCATATAGGCGGCATGATCCTCCAGCATGATGGTGGCCGTGGCCGAGGATATCTGGATCAAGGATCCGCCAGGCCGCATCACCCGTAGCATCGCCTGATAAAAGAGGATCGCGCCAGTAAATTGGAGCGCGGTAATCTTCTCTATTTCCGCCTTGGTGGTTTCCAGAAAGGGTTTCAACAAGCCCCAGCCGGTCGCATTCACGGCAATGTCGACGCCGCCATAGCTGTCCACGGCGCTTTGCGCGAGCCGGGCCAGATCCTCTTCATTGCTGAGGTCGCAGCCACTGACCGCAAGTCCCCCAAGCTCCGACGCCAGTTCCTCCAACGCTTCCGGCTTGCGACCCGCGACCACAATATGCGCGCCGTCCGCACGGAGACGGCGAGCGATGACCTGCGCCATATTGTCGCGGTTGGCGGCGCCCATCACGATGGCAACCTTGCCTGTCAAATCGGCCATGCCGCGCTCCTCCATCTGTCGTTGCTCAGTCCTTCTGGACCCAATCGCTCAACACCTGCTGCACACGGGCATGTTCGGGCACGATATTGAGGCCGATGCGCCGGTCCAGTTCTTCATGCCAATGATAGATGCGGCGTTCCTGATAGTTGAGCGGCATGCCCTTGAAGCCGGGGCTTTCCAGAGATTCTTGGATTTGCGGCGCATATTGCAAATCCTCATAGAGGATGCGCTCCCAGTTCGAGAGGCGGGTGGGCCAGAGCGGGTGCGGATTGGCCGGATCATGGTCGGGCGCGAGCCAGCTTGACACGACGCGCGACTTTTTCGGCCCCATTGGCCAGAATTGCAGGATCGGAATGCCCGTGGGTGCAGGCGGCATCACGAAATTGGGGAAAATCTGGTAACTTACATTATTCTTGGCCGGAAATTCCGTAATCGACGGAATGGCGGGCATGCCGACGGTGCCGGGATCGACCCAGTCGGGACGGCGGTTGGGTGTCGCCATACGGCTGTGCCCATTGGGCCAAAGCGTCACGATCATGGCGCGATGGTCCAGAAAGCGATCCACCGTATCAACGTGGATGGATTTTAGATGATAGACTTCGAGGAAGGCGTCGAGCAGCACCTTGACGTTGCAGTCTACCTCATAGCTGCGGCTGTCGACCAGACGCAGTTTCTCCAGTTCAAACTGTTCAAGTTGTTCGGCCATCGGCCCGATATGCGCAAGCAGGGGCTGCGCATCGGGATCGCGATTGATGAAGATCAGCGATCCCAGCAATTCGCAACGCACCTGCATCAGCGAGCGGCAGGAAAAATCCAGATCCACGAAATCGCGCTTGTCGCGAACCGCCGTCAGCTTGCCATCCAGCGTGTAGCTCCAGCCATGATAGCCGCAGACAAAGCCGCGCCCTTCACCGGCCTCTTCGGTGACGAGCGGCGCACCGCGATGCTGGCAGGTATTGTAAAAAGCTTTGATTTCACCCGTCAATGTGCGGGCGACAATGATCGGCGCGCCTGAATTGCGCGTGAGGAACCAACTGCCGGGATTGGGCAACTGGTCGGTATGCCCGGCATAAAGCCAGGCGCGATCCCACATCATTTCGCGCTCAAGTTTCAGAAATTCGGCATCGGTGTATCGCGATCCGGGGATATCCGGCAATTTGGGGAACCCTTCGGGCGGAGCCTTGCGATCACGCTCATAATCCATGCGCGCGAAGTCGTTTTCGGGCCTCTGATCCGTCACCAGATCCAGCATCGCTCTTCTCTCCCAGGGCTCAATGGCACCCGTCATGCGGGGCATGGGCTTATGTCTTGCGAAGTCTGGCGATCCGAATCCGGCTCCGCAAAGCTCTTACCGCATCCTAGGCGTCACAATAAAACAGTCAACCATGATTGTCTTTTTTATTGTTAAGACCCGCTGTCTTCCGCCTTCCTTCCGCCAACATAGGCTGCGATCCCGGCGCGGCTGTCGGGGCTCTCCAGCGTCGCCATGCCCCATGCTTTTCCCATGGCGAGCGCCTGATTGATCTCCATGTCTGCGGCCAGTTCATAAAGGTGGCGGCCATTGTTGACCGCGTCCCAGCTATTGCCCAGCATGGCCGTCGTGACGGCCAGGGTTCGGTCCAGCAACTGCGCCGCAGGCAGCACCTCGGTTACGACGCCCAGTTCATAAAGCCGCCGCGCCGGTAACAATTCGCCGGTCATGATCATCGCCAGCGCCGTGCCGCGCGGAAGTTGCCGGGCAAGCCGCTGCACGCCGCCGGCAAAGGCGAACAGGCCACGCCTCACTTCGCTCAGCCCCATCAGCACATGGTCGGCGGCAAAAACCAGATCGCACGCCAATATAATCTCGAATCCACCGGCGACCGCGGTGCCATTGACGGCGGCGATCAGCGGCTTGGTGCGCCGCCGCTCGGTCAGCCCGCCAAAGCCCCGGTCGGGGATAAGGCCATGGCCTGCGCCTATCACCGCTGCTTCCTTCAGGTCCATGCCGGAACAGAATGCGCGATGGCCCGCGCCCGTCAGCACGATCGCGCCGATATCGGGATCGCCCTCGGCCTGGGTGACTGCGGCGTCCAGCGCGCGCGAAGTCGCAGCGTCAAGCGCGTTGCGCACTGGCTCACGGTCGATGGTGAGCAGGCAGATCGCACCCCGCCGCTCGATGATTAATCCGGCGTCGGTCATAAGGCGGCCATGCTCCCCAGGATGACGGTGGCTTGCGAGGACAGGGTACCGCCATTGCCATGCGCCAGGGCAACATCAATGCCTGGCTGCGGGTTTGCGGCCTCGCCCCGGATCTGCCGTGCGGCCTCGATAATGGCAAAGAGGCCGTACATGCCCGGATGGCAGCAGGACAGGCCCCCGCCATTGGTATTGACCGCCAGCGATCCGCCCGGTGCGATCGCGCCGCTTTCCACGAACGGTCCGCCTTCGCCCTTCGCGCAAAAGCCCAAATCCTCCAGGAACAGGATCGTACTGATCGTGAAGGCATCATAAAGCTGCACCAGCTTGAGGTCTGACGCGCCAATGCCCGCCATCGCCATCGCGCGCGCGCCCGATTCCTTTGCCGCGGTGACCGTCACATCCTGCGCTTGGGCAATCGCGTTCCACCATGTCGCTGCCGCCGCCCCCAGCAA
Source organism: Sphingobium xenophagum (assembly GCF_031457465.1). Taxonomy (GTDB): domain Bacteria; phylum Pseudomonadota; class Alphaproteobacteria; order Sphingomonadales; family Sphingomonadaceae; genus Sphingobium; species Sphingobium xenophagum_A. The sequence goes on along the minus strand of NZ_JAVDWV010000004.1, from coordinate 101,554 downwards.
CGGCACCGGCGGCTTGGCCAGATCGCGGGCTCGATCGGTCCGGGTCATGACGATGGCGGCGGCCCCATCGGTGACCAGGCAGCAGTCGCGCGTCGAAAGCGGGGAACTCACGATGCGCGCCGACAGGCAGTCATCGAGCGTCAGTGGCCCACGCGCAAACGCCTCTTCATTGGTCCGCGCCCAACCGCGCGCTGACAGGGCCACCGCCGCCAACTGCGCCCGCGTCGTGCCATAGTCATGCATATGTCGGGCTGCGGCCAGCGCGTAGGATGTGATCGGGAATAGCGGCGCATAGGGCGCATCCCATTGATTATGCGTTATCCGCGTCGCGAGCTTGCCGCCCGCGCTGCGCTGGTTCGAGCCATAGGCGATAAGCGCGCAATCAATATAGCCGGCGTCGAGCATCAGGGCAGCGACCGCCATATGGCTCATGAAGGCGGAACCGCCCGTGCGATTATTGTCGGTATAGCCGGGCCGCAGCCCCAGATGCTCGGCAAAGGAAAGGCCCGCGAAAAAATCGTCGGGCTGGCAAATGAACAGCGCATCGACATCGGCCAGGGTCAGCCCGGCGTCGGCCACTGCGCGCGTTGCTGCAGCCGCCGTCAATTCCATCGCGCTATAGCCCGGCGTTTCTCCCACGCCAAAGGTCGCAAGCCCGGCGATGGCGGCGCGGCCGCGCGGAAAGCGATCGGCCATGGTCAATCCTCCGCCCGAAATACCAGCAGCGGCGCGTCTACCGATCCCGCTATGACGGCGCGAACAGCCTGGCCAATGTGCAGCGTTTCGGGCGTCGTACCCTCGACCCGGCTCATCAGCCGTGCGCCCTCTTCCAGATCAATGAGCGCCACATGATAGGGCGGCGCGGGCGGACGTTGATGGATCCAGGACAGGCTATAGACGGTGCCGCGCCCGGACGCCTCGATCCATTCAAGCGGCTCGCCGGTGCCGGGTGCGGCCGCGCGCGGTGGGAAAACCACCCGGCCATCGGGGGCGCGCTGTAGCAGGAAGCGTCCTTCTGTCAGCGCCGCGCGCCATTGCTGCTCATGCCCGCTCATGCCGCCGCCCCCAGCGCGCCCGTCGCCTGCAACGCCATAATCTCGGCATCGGAAAATCCCGCTTCGCGCATGATCTGTTCGCTATCGCCGCCCAGCACGGGTCCAGGGTCGCCGATCGCACCGGGCGTCGCGGAAAAGCGGGTGGGAATGCCGGGAAAGCGCATCGTGCCCAGTTCCGTCTGCTGCTCGTTCCAAAAGCCCGTCTCGGCCAGATGGGGATCAGTCAACAGATCGGTCAGCGTTGCGATCGGCGTCGCGGGAATCTGCGCCCGTCGGAACAGCGTCATCCATTCCTCGGTCGTTCGCGTCGCCATCACGTCCGCCACCCGTGCCAATACGGTCCCGATATTTTCGGTGCGGGACCGCATCGACCCGAAGATCGGATCGCGCGACCATTCGGGATGACCCAGTTCCTCGAAAAAGGCGCGCCAATGTTTGTCATTATAGATCATGACGCCGATATGCCCGTCGGCCGTGCGATAGGGCCGTCGCGCCTCGGATGTCGCACGGGGATATTCGGGCGGCCCCTGCGGCGGCACGAATAGCGATCCGCACAGATGTTCGACCATCGTGAAGGATACGAGCGTTTCGAACATGGGCACTTCAATTTCCTGCCCAGTGCCGCTTTTTTCGCGCGCATAGAGCGCTGCGATTACCGAATAAGCGCCAGTCAACCCGGCGACCTTGTCCGCTATGACGGTGGCGGCATAGGTCGGCTGACCGCCCGACAGACGCGCCTGCAAATCGACGATGCCCGATGCGGCCTGTACGATATCGTCATAGGCCGGATAGTCGCGATAGGGGCCGTTTCGCGCGAAACCATAGAGATTGGCGTAGATGATCTGATCGTTGACAGCACTCAGCGCCGCATAGTCCAGGCCGAGGCGCCCGATGGCACTGGCCCGCATCGAATGGATGAAGACGTCGGCGCTTTCCGCGAGCCGCAGCAGCGCGGACCGCGCGGAAGGTTGCTTCAGGTCCATCACGATCGACCGCTTGCCGCGATTGACGTTCAGGAACATCGCTCCGCGCGCCGCATCGGGTCCGGGCGGAATGAAACGGGTGGTGTCCCCCTGCGGACTTTCCACCTTGATGACATCGGCCCCCAAGTCGGCAAAAATCTGCGTTGCATAAGGGCCCATCAGCACGCTGGTCAGGTCCAATATGCGCACGCCCGCCAGCGGCCCTTGTCCTTTGCCGCTCATTGGCCCGTCTCGATCATTGCCATCTCCTTGGCCTGCCCTAAGCTCGCGCGCACACGCACATATGCGGGAGAGGGAAGTTTGCTGTCATGAACGTTCATTTGATCGCCGCCGGAAAATTTCACGACATTGATTTTGCGCGGCTCGAACTGCTTAAATTGCTGGCGGAACAGCCGCAAATCCGTACCTCTGTTGCGTCCGACTATGCCGATCTCGCCAATCTGGCGCGCGCGGATATGCTGATTACTTACACATGCGATCTCATGCCCGCCGATGATGCGCAGGTGGCGGCTCTCGACACATTCCTGCGACGCGGCGGCCGCTGGCTCGCCCTGCATGGCACCAATGCCGTGCTGCGCTTCGGTGCGGACGGCGTCGTCGACACACCCGATCTTGTGCCGGCGTTCAGCCAGTTGCTCGGAACCCGCTTTGCCGGCCATCCCCCGATCGCCCCGTTCAAGGTGTTCGTGACGCGCGGCGACCATATGATGACGCAGGGACTGCGCGACTTCCGCGTCGAGGATGAACTTTATCTCACGCATCGCACCGCCGATATCGACGTGCTGCTCCACACCAGCTTCACCGGAACATGCGACGAATTTCGCGATGCCGACTGGGACGAACCGCAGGTGCCCGTGCTCTACGAACGGTCGGTGGGGAAGGGGGCGATATTGTATCTCACGCTGGGTCATTGCCGGGGCCATTATGATCTTCGGCCGCTGACGTCCTTCTGGCCGCATCCACAACGCTGCGCCTGGAATTATCCGATTTTTCATGAGCTTTTGCGCCGTGGCATTGGCTGGGGACTGGCCAATGCCAGGGACGGTTGATCGGGCCGCAGCGCATGAAGCTGGGCTTCGAGCGAACACAGCACAGGCTCCACCAGGGCTTCGTCCATGGCGCCGGTCATCAGGTTGATCGCCATACCTTCCATAGTCGCCTGCGACACGGCCATGGCGAGCGCGAAGCGATGCGGCTCACTCTGCCATTCGGGATAGAGGCTGGCGGCTAGCTGGTTGAAGCGGGCGCGGAACTCCGCTTGCAAGGGGTGCAGCATCGCGGCCAGATCGCTGTTCGTGCGCGCTGCAATGGCGAGTTCGTGAAAGGCGATGAAGGCGGGCTTCTGCACCTGCCGCCAATAAGTGCGCACCATGGCGCGATGGTCCAGGGCGTTGCGTTCCGCCGCTCGACGGAACGCAAGCAACCGCCTTTCGTGCAGGTGGATGATTGTTTCCTTGATAAGGGAAACGCCATTGTCGAAATGGTGCAGCATCGCACCGCGCGACAGCCCGGCTTCCAGCGCGACCTGCGGCGTGGTCGTGCGGGCATAGCCGTTGCGCACGAGAACCCGGATCGTCGCCTCGATCAATCGCGCCCGCGTATTCAGGCTTTTGAGCGCCTGCTGCGTTGGCCCGTCAACGGCGGTGCGTTTCACGATGGTGCCTCTCCTCCTTCTCGGTCAGGCTTGCGGCCTGACTCTATGGTACCATCCTATCGCGGAAAATAGAAAAAGACATCCATGATTGTCTTTTTCTGCCAAATGGTGTGTAAGGTCAAAGGCGGACAGACCAGGGAGAGACCGGCATGGACGCCACCGCCGACATCGCATTGTCGCTGCATCAACTGACGATACTCGACGCCGCGCCGGCTCGGCTGGTGGATCTGGCGGCAATGACGGGCTGCGCCCATGTGTGCCTCTTCACCATCATGCCGGACGCAGCAAAGGGACGCTACCCGCTGGTGACGCCCTCCGACGTGCCGCAATTGCGCGCCCATATGAAGGATGCCGGTGTAACGATCGGTAATATAGAGGTTTTCTCTCTCGATGGGCAAGAGGATGCCGATGCTTTCGCGCGCGCGCTCGACGTCGGCGCGTCCCTGGGCGCCACGCGCGCGACCGCGCACCTCCATGCCATATCTGACCCGACCGAAGCGATTGATCGTTTCGCCGCCTTTGCCGCGCAGGCGGAACAGTTCGACATCGTCGCTGGCCTCGAATTCATGCGCTTTTCCGCGATCCGCACACTCAGCGAAGCAGCGCAGATCGTGCGGCAGGCAAAGCGCGGCATGTTGGCTTGCGACGCGCTTCACCTGTTTCGCGAAGTCGGTAGCGTGGAGGAGGTCGCCGCCAACGCCGATCTCATCAGCTATGTTCAATTGTCGGACGGTCCGCACCATTGCCCCGATGACCAGCGTTGGAACGAAGCGGTCAAGACGCGCGAACTGCCAGGCAAAGGGACTTTCCCGCTCGCTGATCTTCTATCCGTCCTGCACCAGCCGCTGCTGGCTGAGGTGGAAGTGCCAAGGTGGACAGACAAGGCCCAAGGCGTGAATGACGAGGATCGCGCGCGCGCCGCCGTCGAAGCCTGCAAAAATATCGTCGGTCTGGCCTTACCACTATCATCGCCCCGGCGGAGTATGAAAGGATGAACAAGCATCCAGAAATCGGCTGAGCTTCGTGGCTGACCCAGTCAGTCGCCGAAACGCGCGATCCTGCCCAAGCGATTGAAATTTCCGATAGCGACTGTGGCCAAGATCATCCTGCACCGCTACTATCACCCTTGCCGATTTCTCCTGAATTGGTAAGGCCTGTTATAGGCGAGGGCTGAGACATGATTGAGACAGATAAAAGCGCTGGCGGATCGGCCCCTATGGAAGGGACCGAACGGCTATATCAAAAACTGGCGCGTCGATTGTTCCAGGATCTGGCGGCGGGTCGCTATGCTATTGGCGACCGCTTGCCCGCCGAACGCGAACTGTCCGTCATGCACGGCGTCAGCCGTCCTGCCGTGCGCGAGGCGATGATCGCGCTGGAAGTCCAGGGATTGATCGAAGTGCGGATCGGGTCGGGCGCCTATGTCCGTGCGCTACCGGGTGATCAGGACCGGCCGGGCTTCACCGTCACCGCCTTTGAACTGATGGAAGCGCGGCTGCTGGTCGAAGGCGAAGCCGCGGCGCTGGCGGCGGTCAACATCCGCGACGATGAACTCGAAGAGCTGGACCGGCTGGTGCAGCAAATGTCGGAAGAAAATCTCCTGCCCGGCGTCAGCACCGAAGCCGACCGCGCCTTCCATCTGCTCATCGCCTCGGCCACGCGCAACGCGGTGATCCACAATCAGGTGGAGGAAATGTGGCGCTTGCGTTCGACCTCGCCCGACTGCGCGCTCCTGCTCGAAAAGGCGCGCACCGCCAATGTCCAGCCCGTGGTGGCGGAACATAGCGTCGTGCGCGACGCCCTGCACGCCCGCGATCCCGCCGCTGCTAGGGCAGCCATGCGCGCGCATCTCGGCTCGGTCATCGACCATCTGCTGTTCGCGATCGAGGAAGATGCGATCAAGGACGCCCGCCGCACCATCGCTTCCACCCGTGCGCGCTATGCCCGCGCCGCAACTCTATAGGCTTTGTTCATGCGTCCGCTGATCCTGCATCCTGACCGTCTGTTTCCGACCGATCCGTCCGTCCGGCCGATTGCGCGCCGTCTCTACGAAGCCGTCGCGGGCCTGCCGATCATCAGCCCGCATGGCCATACCGACCCGCGCTGGTTCGCGCAGGATCAACCCTTCGGCAATGCCAGCGAATTGCTGCTGACGCCCGACCATTATGTCTTTCGGATGCTCTACAGCCAGGGCATATCGCTCGAAGCGATCGGGCTGGTGCCCAATGGCGGCGGCGGCACCTCTGTCGATCCCCGCGCGGCCTGGCGCATATTGGCAGAAAATTACACGCTGTTCCGCGGCACGCCCTCGCGCATGTGGCTCGACTGGGTCTTCGCGGAAGCCTTCGGCCTGACCGTCCAGCTCGAAGCCGCCAGCGCCGATCTCTATTATGACACCATTACAGATGCGCTGGCGACCGAAGCCTTCCGCCCGCGCGCGCTCTATGATCGCTTCAATATCGAGGTGATCACTACCACGGAATCGCCGTTGGACGACCTCGCCCATCACGCCGCCATTCTTGCCGAAAATGATCGCACCGATGGCTGGAAGGGCAGGGTGTTGACCGCCTACCGCCCCGATCCCGTTATCGACCCGCAGTTCGACGGCTTTCGCGACAATCTGCGCAAGCTATCCGACCTGACGGGCGAAGATGCGTTCGACTATAAGGGCTATCTTGCCGCCCACCGTCAGCGTCGTGCCTTTTTCGCCAGCATGGGCGCGACTTCGACCGATCACGGTCATCCGACCGCCGCGACCGCCGATCTGACCGACGCAGAGGCGCAGGCGCTCTTCGCGCGCGTGACCGCCGATAGTGTGTCCGATGCCGACGCCGAACTGTTCCGCGCCCATATGTTGACCGTCATGGCCGGGATGAGCGTCGAGGACGGCATGGTCATGCAAATCCATCCCGGTGCCTATCGCAACCATAATGCGTCGCTCTTTACGCGCTTCGGCCGCGACAAGGGTGCCGACATTCCGATGGCGACTGAATATGTTCATGCGCTGCGCCCCTTGCTCAGCCGCTATGGCAATGAAGCAAACCTCACCATCATCCTCTTCACGCTGGATGAAACCAGTTATGCGCGTGAACTCGCGCCGCTGGCGGGCCATTATCCCGCGCTCAAGCTCGGCCCGGCCTGGTGGTTCCATGACAGTCCCGAAGGCATGCGCCGCTTCCGCAATCAGATGACCGAGACGGCGGGCTTCTACAATACGGTCGGCTTCAACGACGATACTCGCGCCTTCCTGTCTATCCCGGCGCGCCACGACGTCGCGCGCCGTATCGACTGCGGCTTCCTCGCCCAATGGGTCGCAGAACATCGAATGGAGGAATGGGAGGCAGCCGAACTGGCCATCGACCTATCCTACACGCTGGCCAAAAAGGCGTATAAGTTGTGAGACTGTCGCAAGAGAATATCGCCGCGCTGAACGCGGGCGTCGAACGGCCAGGCTATGACCGTGCTGCCCAGGCTTGCGGCATTGTCCATTTCGGCATCGGCGCTTTTCACCGCGCGCATCAGGCGGTCTATACCGATGATGCGATGGCGGCGGGCGACCGCGATTGGGGCATCACCGGTGCATCGCTCCGTTCGGGCGATGTCGCGGATCAGATGGAGCCGCAGGATGGCCTGTTCACCGTGTCGGAACGCGGCAGCGGCAGCCCGCGCACCCGCCTGATCGGCGCAGTGCAGCGGGTGATCGTCGCGCCGCGCGATCCCGCCGCCGCCGTTGCGGCGCTGGCCAGCAACAGCACGCACATCGTCAGCTTCACCGTGACGGAAAAGGGCTATTGCCGCACACCGGCTGGCCAGCTTGATCTGTCCCTGCTCGAACCGGAACTGGTCAAGGGCGCAACCCCCAGCAGCATCTACGGCTTTCTCGCTGCCGGGCTGGCCCATCGGCGCGCGGCCGGCCTTGCAGGCCTGACGCTGGTCAGCTGCGACAATCTCGCGGAAAATGGCACGGTCCTGTCGGGCCTACTCAACACCTATCTCGATCGCGTCGATCCGGGCCTCGCCGCATGGTTCCGCCGCGAATGCGCTTGCCCCTCCACCATGGTCGATCGCATCGTGCCTGCCGTTACCGATGCCGACCGCCAGCAGATCGCCGAGACCATCGGCATGGACGATGCTGCCGCCGTCATCACCGAACCCTTCCGCCAATGGGTGATCGAGGACCGGTTCGCCGGACCGCGCCCCCGGTGGGAAGTCGGCGGCGCGCAACTGGTATCCGATGTGCGCCAGCATGAAGCCGCCAAGCTGCGGATGCTCAACGGTGCCCACTCCGCGCTCGCCTATCTCGGCCTCGCCCAAGGCTACGACTTCGTGCATCAGGCGATCGCCGACCCGACCCTGCGCCCCTTGATTGAACGGCTCATGCGCGACGAGGCAGGCGGAAGCCTCGGCAGCGATCCCGGCCTCGATGTCGATGCCTATGCCGCGCAATTGCTCGCGCGCTTCGCTAATCCGGCGCTGCCGCACCGCCTCGCCCAGATCGCGATCGACGGGTCGCAGAAAATCCCGCAACGCTGGCTGGAACCGCTCGCGATCAATCTTGCCGCAGGCCGCGCCTGCCCCGCAACATTGAAAGCCCTGGCCGCCTGGATGCTCCACATCCGCGGCGACGCGCGGCCGGTGGACGATCCCATGGCCGCGCAGCTTGCCGCCCTATGGCAATCGGCGGGAACCAACGGCATCGTCACCGCCCTGTTCGGCGAACAGGGGTTATTCGCCGATCGCTGGACTGTCAGCGCCGATAGCCGCGCTCTTCTCCAGGCCGAAGTGGATCAGAGGACGGCGGCCTGATCAGCGACAGTTTCAATCTCATAGTGGATGGGCTTGAAACTGCCGCCATTGGAATCGGGCGCTGAACAGGCGGTAAGCCCGATGATCAGGTCCATCTCCGCCCGAAAGCGAATATGGTCGCCCGCCTTGCTGACGGGCGGCAGCACGCGCAGCTTGCCGTCCGCCGCAACCGGCACATTCATGAAGCAATTGAACGCAACCGGAATCGCATCAGGCTCGATCCCATAGGGGGCCAGCGCTTCGGCAAGATTGCCGAAACAGCCGCGATGCGGCTTCAGGTCGGGATAGAAATGGTGGAACGTGTCGATGGAGCAGGGCGTCAGCAGGAAATCATGTCGCCCCACGCTATCGGCAATGATGGTAAGCATCACCTGCGACCGGTTGGAATAGAGCGCATGGCCGGTGGTCAGGCTGATTGTCTCGGCATAATCCAGCGTCCGCCCGGACGAGATGACCTCCCGCACATCGGCGGCATTATAGGCCAACAGGTCCGCCACCTGCTCGCCCTTGGGATCAGTCACCGTCAGGATTGCCCCGCGCGGCAGCCGGAACGCCGTGCCGCTCCGCTCGGCGATGACTTGCACGCCATCGGTCATGCTTTCTCTCCATGATATTCGAAGGGGGCGACCCACTGATCGCCGACCGCACGCCCGGAATATTGCCGCGCCTCGCTATTTTCGCCGAACCGCTCCAGCATCGGGTTGCGCGACCCGGCAAGCGCTTCGTCGCGCACCAATATCTTCTCGCGCATCGTCTCATATTTTCCTTCGGCGCGCAGTTGCTCGAACTGGTCGTGCAGGTTGAAGATCAACGTGGGATGCTTGAACCGGCGCGCCGGTCGGCTGGCGCGGGGATGCAGGCCGACGATGAAATAGGCTTCGCCCCCGAAACTCAGCGAAAAATGCGGATTGGTCGGATCGGCGCTGACCCGCTTGTCATAATCCTGGCCCCGCCAAGCATCCTTGTCGCTCAGCGATTGCACCCGGTCCCACAGGGCGCGCTCGAACGCTTCCTCCGACAGATCGTCCGGCCCTTCGAACACCGCCGCAAAACTGCGAAACAGACCCGGCTGATCCTTGTACGCGCTGGTAAAGCCTAGCAACGCATCATGCACGCGCAGGTCATCCCATGCGCTGTCGATGCGATTGCACGCCAGCGTCACCAGATTGCCCCGCGCTAGCGCGGCCTTCGCGCCGACGCAGGGGAAAGCAGGCGCGACAATATGGTCCTGCAACTCGGTTTCAAGTTGGCTTTGGGACTTATGCGTCCAGGGAAACATGCGGCATTCCATTTCATTGTCTGTTTCAGGCGCGTCGGACCATCCCTTTTTTTGACGGGATTACGGGGCTTAACCGCCCGACTGCCTATTCGTTTCAGCCCCGATAACGTTTCGACCACAGACTTGGCCGCACCGATCCATGCAGAATCTGATTGATATAGATTGGTTTGCCAAAGCGGGATGGCGTTGAGATGTGGAGATGCGGCGTCCGCGGCGCATTTTTTGCGCCCCAAACCACACTGGGCGTCAGTCCTTTTTGCCGCCCACGCCCTTCATATAGCGTTCCATGCCCTCAAGATAGGCGGGGTTGAGCATCAGGGCGCTATTCGCCATCCGCTCGACATGCCGCCCCATGGACGGGCCGACCTCGGCTGCCAGTTCGATCGCGATCTTGGCCGCGCCCATCTGTTCGGCATTCTGCTTGGTGAGGTGGCGGCAGAAATCCAGCGCCGCTTCGTCAAATCCTTCATCGGGCAGCACATCATGCACCAGACCCATGATGAGCGCGCGGTCGGCATCCGCCTTTTGATTGCCCATGATCAGCCAGCGTGCCCAGTGCGGCCCGCACATGCGCGTCAGGCGACTGACGCCATTGGAAGCGGGTAATACCCCGAACAAGCCTTCGGGAAAGGAAAAGGCAGCGGATTTTGCCGCCAGCCGGAAATCGCACGACAGCGCCATTTCCAGCCCGCCACCGACGCAGGTCGCATGAATGGCGCTGACGATCGGCTTTTCGATATGCTCCATCTCATCATAGATGCGCTGCATGCCGTTGAGGTTGAGCCGATGATTTTCGCGAATGCCCGACGGCGTGCGCGGATAGTCCGGGTTGCCGCCGCTTTTCAAATCCGCGCCCGAACAGAAATAACGCCCGGTCGCCCGGATCAGCATCACCCGCAATTCCGGCGTATCGCGAAAGCGCAACAGCGCCTGCTCGAACAGCGCCATCGTCTGCGCCGACAAGGCGTTCAACTTGTCGGGCCGGTTCAAAGTTACGATCAGGATGCCGTCCTGGTCCTGCGTCAGCAGATGCGGGGCGTCGCTCATATCGTCATCCTTCAGGCGCGGGTGCGCGGCAGGCCCAGCGCGCGCTCGGCGATCATGGAACGATGGACCTCGCTTGTCCCGCCATAAATGGTCGCGCCCTGCGCGTGGCGGTAGAACATGTTGATCTCCGCCGCCGCGCCCTTGCGCTTGGACAGGGACAAGGGCGCGGTCAGGTCCAGCAAGTCGCGGGCGTCGCTCTGGAACTTCTCGGAACTGAACATCTTGGCCATCGGTCCATAGGCCAGGTTCGGCTTCTTCTCCATACTTGCCCAATTGGCGCGGAATGCAATCAGTTCGGACGCCCACAGATTAGCCGCCGTCCGCGCCAGCCGTGCCTGCGCCCCGGCGTCGGCAATCAACGGCTGGCCATCGCATTGTATCTCCCGGCACAGCGTTTCGGCCGCATGCAGCATCGCCCGCTGATATTTGGCGAAACCGCCGCCATGCTCCAGTTCCAGGCTCGCGCTCATCGTCCGCACGCCGCCATCGACCGCACCCAGCCGCCAGCTATCGGGTATCTTCACCCCGTCATAGAAGGTGATGTTGGTCCGCTCATCCTGAAAAGTATGGACCGGCTGGATCGTCACGCCCTCGGCCTTCAGCGGCACGATGAACATGGTCAGCCCCTTATGCTTGGCCACGTCCGGGTTGGTCCGGCACAGCATCAGCACATAGGTCGACAGGTTCGCCCCGCTGGTGAACATCTTGGTCCCATCGATCCGCCAGCTACCATCGGCTTCCTGCGTCGCGCGACATTGCGCGGCAAACACGTCGGACCCAGCGCCCGGCTCGGAATAGCCCAGCGAGCAGATGACTTCGCCGCGCATGATTTCGGGCAGGATCGCCGCCTTCAATTCCTCGCTGCCAAAGCGATGGACGATCAGCGCGACCATCTGCGTAACATTCGCAGCCGGATTATTATAACCCTCCGCTTCGAACGCATCCATCGCGGCAGTCTTTTCATAGGCGGAAAGCCCGCGCCCGCCGACATCCTGCGGCAAGCCCACATAGAGCAGATTCTGCGCCGCCAATTTGCGGTTGAGTTCCGGGTTATAGCCCTCCCAGCTATAGTGAAACGCCTCGCGCATTTCCGGCGTCACATGGACCGCGAAGAAATCTTCTATCTCCTGGGTGATGGCGCGGGCATCTTCGCCCAGATCGAAATCGACCGGCATGTCGCCCGCATCAGGCAAGGCCGCCTGCTCGCCTGCATAGAGCCGCCGCCCGGCCTCGCCGATCAACCGTTGCGGATCGCCCAGCAACAAAGGCCAGGCCTTGGCGCGCAGGTTGAACAGGAAAATATCATATTCAGTGGTCAAGCCATAGCCGCCGAAAGTGTGCAGCGCCTGGGCCACCGCGCGGCCCGCCGCATCGCTGTTCCACCAGGCCGCGATGCTGATCGCCGCCCCCGCCTCCGGCGCGCCATCGGCAATGTCGCGGATCGCCTTCCACACCAGGAACTTGCCGCCATCGACGTCGCACAGCAAATCGGCGAGCGGGTGGGAAATGCCCTGAAACTGCCCGATAAACTGGTCGAACTGCTTGCGCTCGCACGCATAGGCCGCCGCCAGCTTCAACGCCTCACGCCCGATCCCGGCCAGCCCAGCTGCGATCAGCAGCTTCCATTCCTCGACACCGCTGGCGAAGGTCGCAACGGCGTCCGCGCCGGACGCCAGCACGACCTGCGGCAAGGCGCCAAGGTCGATCTGTGCCATCGGCGTGTCGGCCAAATTCTCCTCCGCCACGCGCGCGCCGTCAGGCACGTCGATCAGCACGATATCCTCGCTCCGCCGCGCGACGACAGCCTGCGCCACCTGCCCGCCACCGATCCATTGCACCGGCTGCGTAGCGATATCATGGAAGGCGATGCTCGCGACCGCTTCGCCCGCCATGACCCGGCCGAGCAGGTCGGTCGCCGCGTCGCCGCCCAGCAAAGCCAGCATCCGCGCCGCCACCAACGTTTCGGCCAGCGGCCCCGACACCAACGTCCGCCCCGCTTCCTCCATCAAAATCACGGCGTCGAACAGGCCAAGCCCCAGGCCGCCAGATTCCTCCGGCACGCGGATCGACAAGGCACCCAATTCCGCCAGACCCGCCCACAGCGCCGGATCGAAACCCCAAGGTGCCGCCGCGCGCACCCGCGCGATGCTGCTATGTTCGTCCAGAAAGCGCACGAACATGTCACGCATCATTTCCTGGTCATCGGTCAGGTCGAAATTCATGGGACTATGCCTCTGTTACTCTCAATCCTCTCCGATAAGGGGAGGAGAACATGGTGGGCGTGTCTGCCCACTAACCCTGCGCAGGCGCGGACCGGCGCATCATGACGCTCAGGTCCACTTGTCCGGTGGCGACGCCGCCCATGAAACCGCCATCGACCGGGAAGACGACGCCATTGACGATGCTCGCCAGATCGCTGTTGATCAGCACCAGCCCCGCGGCTTGCTCTTCCGGCGTCGAATAGCGCCCCATCGGCTCGGCGGCGGCCGCGACCACATCCTTGCCCGACGTCGCCTCGAACGCGGCCATCATCGGCGTCTGGGTGGGGGAGGGCAGGGTGCAGTTGATGCGGATGCCCTTTTTGATCAAATGCGCGCCCATAAACTGGGTCCAAACGATCACATTCTCCTTGGAGAAGCTGTAACCCTCCTTGACCGTGTCCATATTGGCCTCGCACCAGGCGATCGCCGCGTCGAACCCCTTGGTGGTGACAAATTCCATATTGGTCGGAATGCGGCGGCTCCACCCCATCCCGCCGGTGGAGGCGATACTGACGATCGCGCCGCCCGATCCCATCAGCGGCAAGACCTGCTCGGTCAAATGGCGCAGGCCGATGAAGTTGACCTTCATCACGTCCATCGCCGGAAAGGACTGCGGCAGCCCGGCACAGTTGAACAGTGCGTCCACCTTGCCGCCAATGCCCGCCACGGCCGCGTCGATCGACGCCGGATCGCGCAGGTCGACATTGTGGAAGGACGCCAGCGGCAGCGCGCTGTCCTTATAGTCCAGCCCATGCACCTCCGCGCCCAGGCTCAGCAACAGTTTCGCGGTCGCCTCCCCCATGCCCGAAAAGCAGCCGGTCACGATCACGCATTTGCCCTTATAGCCCAACAGGTCGCTCATCATACTCTCCGATTATATAGGAATGTCAGGCTTTGGCCGCCGGGGGCCAGCTGATGCGGCCATCATCTTCTTCCACGAAGATGATGCGTTCGGGGCAGGCGCGCGCGCCATTTCTGGCCGCCTTTTCCATGCCTTCGGGGACGGTGAAGCCCTCGGTTTGGATATAGCCGTCATCGTCCAGCGGATAGAGGGTTGCGGACACGGCGGCGCAGCGGGCATTGCCCACGCAACCGGCCTTTTCGATGCGGATCTTCATGCAGCCACTCCAGCGATTTTCAGCCCGTCTTAGAGAGGAGATTGAGAGACCGATCAACATCTCCGCCCGCTCAATCGCTGCCACGATACGCAAATGGGGCCTTCCGGCCAGCAATCGTCGGAGCGGTATATGGACCGCGGCTGCGCGACGCATTTGCCTTTATGCGCCATGCGCGCGAAACCGGGATAAACGATAAACAGATTGCCGGAGACTTGCATGGATCACGCCCTCAGCCCCGCCGCCCCGAAGCCCGCCCATGTGCCCGACGCACTGGTCTATGATTTCGACATCCATGCCGATCCCGGCCTGCTCGACGATCCGCATGTCCGAATCATGGACCTGCTGCGCAACGCGCCGCCGGTATTTTGGACCCCGCGCAACGGCGGCGGCTGGATGGTGTTGACGCATGCCGCCAATTATGAGGCGTCGCGCGATACCGAAGCCTTCTCCAGCGAATTTGTGCCGCAGGACAAGATGAAGGCGCTGCTCGCCTCGCTGCCCCCCGGCGCGCCGCATATTCCCCAGCCGATCCCGATCACGCTCGATCCGCCCGAACACACCAAATATCGCCAGCCGCTGCAAAAAGTCTTCTCGCCCAAGACCATCTCGGCGCTGCGCGACAGCATCCGCGAACTGGCAGGCGACCTGATCGAGGCGATCAAGCCCGATGGCCGCTGCGAATTCATGAGCGCGGTCGCCGAACCTTTGCCGGTGCAGGTGTTCCTCAAGATGCTCGGCCTGCCGCTCGATCGGCTGCCCGAATATCGCGCCATCGTGAAGGAGCATATGGAAGCGATCGACGGCGATCGCGAAGGCTCGATGCGTCGCCTTCAGACGATCGCGGCGGCCATGCGCGACACATTGCTCGACCGCCGCGACAATCCGCGCGACGACATCATCTCCATGCTCTGGAAGCTGGAGATTGATGGCCAGCCGACGACGCTCGCCGACATGGAAAATTACGGCGTGCTGCTCTTCATCGCGGGGCTCGACACGGTGATGAACGGCATGGGCCTTGCCATGCGCGGTCTGGCCGTGGACACCGATCTTCAGCGCAAGCTGCGCGCCGAACCCAAGCTGATCGCCGAAGCCGCCGAAGAAATGCTGCGCCGCTACACCTTCACCGTGCCGATGCGGGTGGTGAAGCGCCCTGTCGAACTGTCCGGGGCCAAGATGATGCCGGGCGACATGGTCAAACTGTTCCTGCCCGCCGCCGATCTCGACGCCAAGGAATTTCCGCAGCCCGACGTCTATGATCTCGATCGCGAAAACAACGTCCACATCGCCTTTGGCGTCGGCCCGCATCGCTGCCTCGGCTCCCACCTCGCCCGTGTCGAGCTGCAGGTTCTCTACGAGGAAATGCTGGCACGCATGCCCGAATTCCGGCTCGATCCCGATCATCCGCCGGTCTTCCATGGCGGCCATGTCATCGGCATCGAAAGCATGCACCTGGTCTGGGACGTCTAATCCATGGCATGGCAGCGTTCGCGCCCGCGTCTCGACCGGGACAACCGCGCCTTCTGGACTGGCGGGGCGGAGGGGAGGCTGCACATCACCCGATGCGGTGATTGCGGCAACTATACCCATCCGCCGCGCGAACTGTGCCGCCATTGCCAGTCGGAAAATGTCGCGCCGCATGCGGTGGCGGGCACGGGCATCATCGACACTTACACGGTCAATCACCAGGCCTGGGCCAAGGATATGGAGGTGCCCTTCGTCATCGCGCGGGTGAAGCTCGACGATGCACCCGGCGTGTACCTCACCACCAATATCGTCGGCAGCCCGGTCGATGCGGTCGATATCGATGATCGCGTGCAGGTCGTGTTCGAGGAACAGGACGGCGTCTGGTTCCCCCTGTTCGAAAAGGTCGCCTGACCATGGCGCAACGCGAAGCCTATATCAGCGGCATCGGCATGTCGGAGGTCGGGGTGCGCCTGCCCCGCTCGCCGCTGTTGCTCACGGTCGATGCCGTGAAGGAAGCCATCGCCGACGCCGGCCTTACGCTCGATCAGATTGACGGCGTCGCCACCTATCCCGGCAAGATGCCGAGTTTCCTCGGCTTTTCCCCGGTCAGTTCGGACGACCTGATCGAGGTGCTGGGGCTGAAAACCCGCTGGCATATCGGTGCGGCGGAATCGACCGCGCAATTGGGGGCCATCATCGAAGCCGCCAATGCGGTGAAGGCAGGCCTCGCCCGCCACGTCCTCTGCTTCCGCACCGTTTATGAAGCGGCTGCTCTTGCCCGGCCGGAGGAATTCCCGCCGATGGAACGGCGCAAGGATGTGTCGGGCAATTCCCAATGGGTCTCGCCCTTCGGTGCCTTCTCCGCCGCCAACTGGACCGCGCAATTCGCGATGCGCCATATGAAACGCTATGGCCTCACCCGCGAGCAATTGGCGCAGGTGGCGCTGAACGACCATGCCAATGCCGCGCTCAACCCGCGCGCGCTGGTCAAAAAGCCGCTGACGATGGACGATTATATGTCCGCGCGGATGATCAGTTCGCCCTTCTGCCTCTATGATTGCGATCGCTTCACCGATGCCTCGACCGTGGTGATCGTCTCGGCAGGCGACGCGCTTGGCGATGTCAAGGCGACACCCATCCGCATCGCCGCCAGCGCGGGCTCGGTCGAACGCTATAGCTGGGACCAGGCCGAATGGGCGGGCGCCTATCCCACCGGCCGCGACCTGTGGAAGAACACGGACTACACGGTGGACGATGTCGATACCGTCCAGCTCTATGACGGCTTCGCTTTCCAGCCCATCACCTGGCTCGAAGGGCTGGGCTTTTGCCCCATCGGCGAAGGCGGCCAGTTCCTCGAAGGCGGCACCCGTATCGCCCGCGATGGTGCGCTGCCGATGAACACCGGGGGCGGCCAGCTTGGCTGGGGCCGTCTCCATGGCTTCGGCTTCGCTTATGAAGCGGTCGTCCAATTGCGTGGGGAAGGGGGCGCGCGCCAGATCGGCGGCGATCCCCGCGTCGCCATCGCGACGTCGGGCGGTGGTCCCATGGCGGCGGCGCTGCTGCTGGCCAAGGACTAGCCGTCATGGACAGTGCTACGCTCGACGCGCTGCCAGGCTTCCGGCGGCGCTTCCGCGTCACGCCCTCTGAGAGTCAGGTCATCGCCGTAGTCGAGGATGACTATCATTGCATGGCCGTCACCCTGCGCCATGATGGCACGCGCGTCACTGACGTCGAGTCCGTCATGGAGCGCGTCCCCTGGACCACTTGTCCGGGCGCGCCCGCGGTGTTGGCCGCGACTTTCACTGGTGTCGCACTAGCGGACGTCGCGGCGCGCGGCGAGAAAAAGGCCAATTGCACCCATTTGCACGATCTGGCCGTGCTGGCCGCCGCTCATGCGGCGGACGATGAACCGATCCTCTATGACATCGTCGCTTGCGATCCCGTCGATGGCCTGGCGGTCGCGGAAATCCGGCGCGATGGCGCGCTACTGCTAAGGCTAAAGCACCGCCAGCATGTCATGGAAGCCCCGGCCGCAATCTCTGGCCTCTCGCTCTTGAAACTGCGTCCCTGGATCGACAGCCTCGAAGACCCGCAGCGCGAAGCCGCCCGCCTGCTGCAATGGGGTGCGATCCTCGCCAATGGCCGCCTGATTCCGATGGAGCGGCAATCCACCGCGACGAAGGTGCCGCCCAACTGCTTCACCTTCCAGCCGGACAATGCCGTCCACGCGCGGCGGGTCGGCCAGGTCATCGATTTCAGCGGTGCGTCGCCGACCCCGCTCGACCATTTCGATGGTCACGCCTTCCACCCGCGATAGACGAAAAAAAGGGGCGCGCCTGGGAGGGAAGGCGCGCCCCATATCGTCCCTTCGCTATCAGAAGGGCAGGTTGTAGAGGCCTGTCGCGTTGGTCTGCAGAACCTTCTTCTTCACCTCGAAATCATAGCCGCCCAGCACGTCGATGACATGCGCCTGCACGCCGGGATAGAGCGAGGTGGGATGCGGGAAATCGGTTTCGAACATCACCTTGTCGACGCCGATGGTCTCCAGCAGCAGCTTGGGACCGACCTTCTCGAACCAGAAAGTGACCCAGAAATGGTCGCGGAAATATTCCCACGGCCGCTTGTGCAGCATATTGGCCTTGCTCGGCAGCATCTCGTTGAACTGATGCTCCAGCGCCTCGATCGCGAAGGGCAGCCAGCCCATGCCGCTTTCGATAAGGCCGATCTTCAGCTTGGGATGGCGATCGAGACGGCCCGACACCATCCAGTTGCCCAGCGTCGCGGCATTGCCGATCGAGAACATCGTCGCGACCACGGACAGCGTCTGCTCGAAGCCGAACCCGTCCCAGGTCAGCGTATTGGGATCGACCGCACTGTTGAGGTGGAAATTGAGCGGCATGCCCGTCGCTTCGCACATCTCCAGAAACGGCGTCCAATAATCGTGCATGAAGCTCGGCACGCCGACACGTTCGGGCGTATCGGGCAGGACGAAGCCCTTGATCCCCATGTCATAACAACGCCGTGCCTCGGTCTCCAACGCCTTCTGGTCCCAGAAGGGCAGGTGGCCCATGTTGAAGATGCGGTTTCCCGATACCTGCTGATATTCGGCCGATGCGTCATTATACATCTGCACGATGGCGAGCGCGAGGTCTGGGTCGCCGAGCGACATCAGCGACCCGGCCTGGGTCACGCCTGAATTCTGAAAGCCGATCTGGGCATAGACGCCCATATCGTCCATCGCCTGCAACCGTTCCTTGATCAGGTGGCCACCCGGATGCGCCTGTTCCAGCTTGGGGAAGGCGAGCCGCCCCAGCAGCTTGTTATTGTCGGCACGAATGACGTTGCCGCCCATCGATCCGAAATTGCGGTCGCCGACATACCAGCGTTCGACGCCGTCGGCGTCCTGCTTCACATAGGGCACCTTGCCTTTGTATTTGGCGGGCGCGCGCGATGTGAACAGGTCGGGCGCTTCGGTGATATGCGTGTCGGTATCGACGATCTTGATCCCCGCCAGCGAGGGGTCCAGCCCGCCCGATTGCGTGGCATAATCCACCTCGCGGATCACGCCGCCTGCGGTATAGCCTTCGGCCGACCAATATTTCTTGGCGGCCTGCGCCATTTCGCTGTCAGTCTTGTCCTTCACATCAGCCATGCTTCATCTCCATCGGCTGGCGGTTGCCCTCGAACAGCGGGGAGACGGGCGCGGGCGCCGGTTCCTCCACGCAGCGACGCACCGCTTCATTAAGTGTACGCAACAGGCTGTCCGCAACGATCTGGTCCGATGGCTCGTAGACGAAACCAATGGCCAGTGGCTGACTTTCGGGCATGTTGGGCAACAGCACGGCGGTCACATCGGCGATCGACCCGAAGCCGACCTTGCCGCTGGCAAAGCCCTGCTCCCGGCATGACAGCACCTGTGCGCTCATGTCGGCGGGTATGAATTTGCGATCGGGCGTGGCTTCCGCATTCAGGCGGCGGATCATGCCATCGCGCCGGGGCTGCGGCACCGTCGACAGCATCAGCCATCCCGCCGCGCTATCCGACAGATAATCCTGCTGGCCGCCGCAGAAACCAGCGGCTCCGGCGGTGCGGAAGGTGCGGGTGCCCGCCCGCCAGTTGAACACCTGGACCTTCAGGCCCACCATGCCGAACACCGCAACGCCCAGGCCCGTCTGCGCCGACAGGCGATCGATCAGCCCGGTCAGCACGCCATCGCGCACCAGCTTGGGCTGCACGGCAGCCCCCAGCATCGCGGCGCGAGGCGTGGGCGAATAGGATCGTGAGCAGGGATCTTTGTGCAACAGGCCGAGATCGACCAGGCTGGACAGCAATTCCGATGTGCTGGACTGGGGCCGGTCGAAACGACGGACGATGTCCATCACCGTAGCCTGCGGATGATCCTCATCGAAGAATTCCAGCACTTCGATGACGCGCTTGGCGATCTTTGCCTTGTTGGACTCTATTTGAGCCATCGTCCTCTCCTTCGGTTTATGAACATAGTTGTTCACTACCGGCACCGGCCTGTCAATTAAAAATGAGATACTCTCGTTTATTATGCCCAATTGGACAGGTGGGAGCAGCCAGAAATCCTTACAACCGTTTGAATTGTAGCCATAAAAATGGACGTTCCGTACAGGTTTCCAGAGCAATGAAGCGGCCGGACACCCTTCGATCCCGAAGAAAATGTGCGACAACTCCGGCGCAAAAAGTCGCGACCCTTGTCCGATTCGCTGTCCGCTTGTCGCGCGTCAGCGGGCAAACAGCGTCTTGATTTCCCGCCGCAACAGTTTGCCCATCTCATTATAGGGTAGGGCATCGGCGAACAGCACCCGCTCTGGCACCCGCGACGATCGCAGCCGTGCCCGCACCATCTGCTTCAACTCGTCCTCGTCCGGCGCGCTATGCCCTGCGCGCGGCACCACGATCAGGCCCACCGCTTCGCCCCATTCGTGCGAAGGGATGGCGACTGCTGCCGCCTCGGCCACGGCGGGATGGGTCATCACCACATCCTCGATCTCGCCGGGCGAGATATTCTCGCCGCCGCGCACGATCACATCGTCCGCGCGCCCCGATAGGAACAGATAGCCGTCCGCATCGATATAGCCCGCGTCACGGGTCGGAAACCAGCCATCGGCGTCCAACGCGCTGCGTTCGCGATATTCGCCCGACACCTGCTCGCCGCGCACATAGATTTCGCCCGGCACACCCGGCGGCAGGACGCGGCCATCCTCGTCGCGTATCTCGATTTCGACGGTCGGCAGCGGCCGCCCCACCGATCCCAGCCGCGCCCGCACCACCGGATCGTCCGACCCATGGGCCGCGCGATGCTCGTCCGGTCCCAGCAGCGCGACGGTCGAACTTGTCTCGGTCAGGCCATAGGCGTTGGTAAAGCCGGTTGTCGGAAATAGGTCGAGCGCCTCGTGGATCAACTCGGTCGGCATCTTGCCACCGCCATAGGCGATCGCCCGCAGCGCCGACAGGTCCGGCTGCGACGCACCCTTGGCCACCATCTGGCCCATCGCCTCGATGATCCGCGCCAACATGGTCGGCACGACAAACGCATTGCTCGCCCGCTCGCCCGCCGCCAGGTTCAGCCAGGCGTCGGGCGCAAAGGCGGGCAGCATCAGGATCCGCCGCATCGCGTAGATGGAACTCAGCAACGCCGCGATCCCCGCAATGTGATAGGGCGGCACGCTGACCAGCGCGGCATCCTCTTCCGGCGCAGCGGCAAACTCTACCGTGCCAAGAATATAGGACACCAGATTGGCATGACGCAAAATCGCCGCCTTGGGCGCGGCTGTCGTGCCGCTGGTGAACAGCTGGATCGCGACATCGTCGCCCGCATCCGCGTCCACCGGCGCATCGCCCGTCAGCGCCTGGGCCTGCGCGACGAAATCCGCGCGCGACACAATGACATTGGTGGCATCCGGGCACAGCCGCCGCACCCGCGCGCCATCGCCCACGATCAACGCCGGGCTGATCCGCGCCAGCAGCGCGCCCAGATCCGCATCCGCCAGCCGATAGTTGAGCGGCACATAAGGTACGCCTGCCAGTGCCGCGCCGAACAACGCCATGACCGCCGCCTCGCTGCTTTCATCGAGCAGCGCGACATGCGCGACCCCGCTCTGCCGGATCAGCGCCGCCGCGCCGCGCGCGCCCGCCAGCAGGTCAGCATAGGTCCAGCGCGTGCCGTCGCACACCAAAGCGATCCGGTCGGGCGCGGCATCGGCCGCCATTTCCAGGAAGAGGGCAATGTTCATCGGTCTGTCGTTCAGTCGGACGCGGGTAGGGGCTTGGCGTCCTTGACCTGCAAGGCCACGCCATCGACCGAAAGCGATCCCTTGCCGGGCTTGACGCACAGCAATTCGAACGTCCCTGCCGCATCGACATAGCGTTTGCCCATCAACGTGCCAGCGGCGAAGTCGGCCGACGGCGTGCCGACCGCTTCCGGCTTCGCCTCGCCCATCGCCGCGCCGCCGCATTCGATGCTCCCGTCGCCGCAACGGATCACCATGACTTCGGTGTCGCAGGCCGCGCTCTTCAATTTCGTTCCCGGTTTCATTGCACTGGTCGCCTTTGTTCCAAGCCTCACGCGATCGCGCCGCTGGCTTTCCACTGTTCGATCTTGTCCCACTCGATGCCCATTTCCATCAGCACCGTTTCGGTATGTTCCGACGCCTGCGGCGCACGGGTGGTTTCCAGCGGCTTACCATCGAACTGCACCGGCCCGCGCACCAACCGCAACGGCTTGCCGCTACCATCGCCACCCTCGACCTCGATGATCATGTCGTTGGCCAGCGCCTGTTCGTCGGTCAGCAAATCGCTGAAACTCTGCACCGGCGCCCATTGCCCTTTCATGGTCTTTAGATGCGCGCGCCAATAGGCAAAGGGCTTCTGCGCAAAGGCCTTGACCAATATGTCGCTCGCCGCGCCCGCATTCTCGATCAGCGACAACACATCCTTGAAGCGCGGATCGTCCGCGGCTTCCGGTACGCCGACATGCTCGAACGTGTCGCGGATCAGGCCGGTCGGGCTGACCATGCACAGGTTGATCGTGCCGCCATCGGATGTGCGGAAATTGCCCATGAACGGATTGCGCAGCGATCCCCCCGACGTGGGCATCGGATTGCGCGTTTGGATGTCGGTCTCCATCACCTGCGATATCAGCGCGCCCGACGCCCACCAGGCGGCGCTCAGCAGCGATACGTCGACTTCCGTCGCCTCGCCGGTACGCTCGCGATGCAGCAGCGCGCCCGAAATACCCCCGGCAATGAACATGCCGCCGATCGAATCGCCAAAGGCCGGAATGCCCTGCATCAACGGACCCGGCAGGGCTTCAGGCGTCATCGCATAGGCGACGCCGCTGCGTGACCAGAAGCAGGTGCCGTCAAACCCGCCGACCAGCCGCTCCGGTCCCTTGTCGCCCAGCGCGCTACCACGGGCATAGATGATATCGGGGTTCACCGCGCGGATATGCTCGACGTCGAACCGGTTTTTCTGGCGCACCTGCGGCAGATAGTTGGTCAGGAAGACATCGGCCGTCTTGGCCAGTTCATATAAAACCTCCTGACCTTCGGGCGTCGACAGGTCGATCCCCACGCTGCGCTTGCCGCGATTGGGATGTTCGAACAACGTATGGCGCAGCGGGTCGAGCGTCACGCCGCCCATGTTGAGGAATCCGCGCTGCGTGTCGCCGCGCACCGGATGCTCGATCTTGATGACATCCGCGCCCCAGTCGGCCAGGATCGCGCCCGCCGCCGGTACATAGGTGAATTGCGCGACTTCCAGCACGCGCACACCCTTCATCACCTGGGTCATAAACTCACCCCAATCCCCTCATGCGCCGCACGATGCAGCGCTGTATCTTGCCGCAAAGCCTAGAAGCTGTGGCCATTGCCGCAAGAGCCGACAGGCTGTTGGGTACGGGCTATCGCTCGCACGATGCCCTGGCGGCCACCAACGCCGTCACGATATACGGACCCGCGCAAAACAGGGGGATTGAGCGGTAGGGGCTACGGGCCGAAGGTGGAGCGGAAACGTCACCGGAAGGACTCCCATGCTGATCGACTCCTCGCTCTCCGCCATCGTCACCGGCGGCGCGTCAGGCCTTGGCCTTGCCACGGTGAAGGCGCTGCGTGCCACCGGCGCAAAGGTTGCGATCTTCGACATCAATCAGGATCAGGGCGAGGCGATCGCCGCAGACGTCGGCGCGACCTTCTGCAAGGTCGACATCCTCTCGGAAGACAGCGCACTGGCAGGCTTCGACCAGGCCCGTGCCGTTCAGGGGCAGGAACGGCTGCTGGTCCATTGCGCCATGGTGTCGAAGGGCGGCAAGACCGTGTCGAAGGACAAGGAAACCGGTGGCTTCAAGCGCCTCTCGACCGAGGACTATGCCCTGTCCGCCCAAGGCATTCTGGTCGCCAGCTACCGCATGGCCTCCATCTCCGCGCTTGGCATGGCTGCGCTCGATCCATTGGCCGACAATGAACGCGGCAGCATCATCCTGACATCCAGCGCGGCGGCCGAAGACGGGCAGGTGGGGCAGATCGCCTATGGTTCGCTGAAGGCCGGCGTGAACGGCATGGTCCTCCCCATGGCGCGCGACCTGATGGACTTGGGCATTCGCGTCAACGCGATCATGCCCGGCATCTTCGCGACGCCGCCGATGCTGCGGTTCAAGGACATGAACCCGCCCATGTATGCCAATCTCGAAAAATCCGTGCCCTTCCCCCGCCGCTTGGGGCTACCGGAAGAGTTCGCATCGCTCGCAATGGAATTGGCCCGCAACAGCTATATCAATGCGCAAACCTTCCGCATCGACGGCGCGATCCGCTTCCCGCCGCGCTGACCTGCCTTCTCCTGCGCATTATGACCAAAGAACAAGGGCGCGTCGGGCAATGGCGCGCCCTTGTTCGTTCGCACTTGCAAAAAATAATACTAAGCTAGGTTGACATGTTTTTGGCGAATTACTAACTAAGCTTAGTATTAAATGAATCGCTCTCTTTTCTAACCCAGAGGTTCGCCATGACTGCTTTTGCCCAGATCGCTCTTGCCTTCACCCTTGCCGCTTCCGCCCTGCCGCAGGCCGCCGCCGCGGACGAAGCCGTGCAGCTGTCGTCCGCCACCGCCGTCAGCGCGGCCGACTATAAGGGCAAGATGCTCTACACCGCGTCGGGCGACCGGCTCGCTGCCGTCTACCGCGTCGCGCCCGATGGTGCCGCGCAAATCATCCTCAATGGCAAGATGGTCGTCGTCCCCGCCGCCAGCCTTGCTGCCGCCGATGGCAAGCTCGTCACTAACCTGTCCAAGCGTGATCTGCTGACCGCACGCTAAAGGCATGACCCATCAAAAAGGCCCGCCTTCCTAACGCGGAAGGCGGGCCTTTTTGCGTCTGTCGCCTGTCCCGTGATCAGGGTTTGGCGATATTCTCGGAAATCATGTCCAGCAGCATGTTGAGCCGGTTGAGGTCGTCGACATCGAAGCGCGCAAAGGCGACATCCTCGTTGGCGCGGGCAATGCCCGCCAATTGAGTCGTGATCGTCTGGCCTGCCTCGGTCAGGAACACGGCATGCGCGCGCCGGTCGTCATCCTTGGCCCGCCGTTCCAACAGCCCGTCGGCGCAGAGCCGGTCGATCAATCGTCCGGCCGACGCCTCGGCAATCTCCAGCATATTGGCGATCGTCCGTTGCGTCGCACCCGGATGCCGCGCGACGACAGCGATGACCGTCCATTGCGACCGGGTTACGCCCAGCCGCACCACGCTCTGGTCGAAATGCGCGCGCAACTGCCGCGCAATCACCGTCAGCTTCAACGATGCGTTGCGCTTGAGCGCGGTCGGGTCTTCGGCCAGCAATTGATCGATCGGTTTCGCCATCACCTGGCCACCATAGCGCCACCGTGGCGAAACGAAAGAAAGCTCATCCTGCAATGCACAGGTCGGCACCATATCCTGTGTCTCAGACACGTTCGATGATGATCGCTGGGGCCATGCCACCCGCCGCGCACATGGTGATCAGGCCATAGCGCCCACCCGTCCGTTCCAGCTCGTCCAGCGCCGTGCCGATCAGCACCGCGCCGGTCGCGCCGATCGGATGGCCAAGTGCAATCGCGCCGCCATTGGGATTGAGCTTTGCCCGGTTGATTCCCAGATCGCGGATGAACTTCTCGGTCACGACCGCAAAGGCTTCGTTGACCTCAAACACGTCGATATCCTCGACCCGCAATCCCGCTTTCGCCAGCACCTTGCGCGCGGCCGGGACCGGGCCGTTCAACATCAATGTCGGGCAATCCCCCATATTGGCGGTCGCAACGACCCGCGCGCGCGGTGTCAGGCCATGGCGCTGCGCATAATCGGCCGACGCCAGCAATAGGGCGGCCGCGCCATCGACCACGCCGGACGATGTGCCCGCATGGTGCAGCGGCGTGATCGCCAGGTCAGGATATGTCTGATTGATCAACTGGCGGAAGGTCGGGCCATCGGCGCGCGAGGGCATGTCGAGAAAGGCCGCAAAGGCGGGCTTCAACTGCGCCAGCTGTTCCGCCGTGGTATCAGGCCGGGGATATTCCTCATGGTCCAATATCACCGCGCCATCATCATCCACCACCGGCACGGTCGATCGGGCAAACCGCCCTTCCTTGATCGCGATCCCCGCCCGCCGCTGGCTCTCCGCGCCAAAGGCATCAAGCTGTTCGCGCGTAATGCCCTCCATTGCCGCAATGGCATCGGCGGCGACGCCCTGGTTCGACTGGGGATGCTTGGCCTGCAGGCGCAGATTGCCGGTGCCAAGGCCGCCGACCGACGGCACCCCTGCTTCGCGCAATGACTGGCCATAGGACATGACGTGCGACATCATCTCTGTCCCGCCCGCCACGACCAGATCTTCCATCCCGGCCATGATCTGCGCGGCGGCCAAATTGGTGGCGGTCAACCCGCTGCCGCAGAAGCGGTCGAGCGTCACGCCCGACGCGCGCACATCATAGCCCGCGTCCAACGCTGCCATTCGCCCCATGTCGCCGCCCTGCAATCCCATCTGCGCGCTGGTGCCCCAGATCACATCGTCGACATCGGCCGTGTCGATGCCATTGCGGTCGCGGATCGCGCGCAGCACCGTGGCCGCGACATGCTGGGGATGCAGATGCGACAGGGCACCCTTGCCCAACTTGCCGATGCTGCGCGGCGTGCGGACCGCGTCGATGATAAAGGCCTCTGCCAAGGCGCGTCTCCTACGATATTGTTGCTCGCGCTATCGCATGGATGCACGCGCATCCCCAATCGCATGGGCGATTGATCGTGGGCCGGGATGGACGCTGCGGCCGGGCCGCGCGCAGGGTGGTCGGCCAAAGGACAAGCAACAGGGAGAGCTTCGGAATGGCCAAGGATGGCGGTAGCTTTGCGCCCCTGCGCGAACCGGTCTTCCGCCGCATCTGGACCGCTAGCCTCCTCTCCAATTTCGGCCAGTTGATCCTGGGCGTCGGCGCGGCCTGGGAAATGACGCGGCTCACCCCGTCTCCCGGCATGGTCGCGCTGGTGCAAAGCGCGCTGATGCTGCCCCTGATGCTGGTCGCGCTGCCTGCGGGCGCTTTGGCCGACATGTTCGACCGACGGCGGATTGCCATGGCCGGCCTTGCTTTCTCGATGGTCTGCGCCTGCATTCTTACGGTGCTGGCCTGGGCGGGCTATAGTTCGCCCTGGATGCTGCTGACCTTCTGCTTCCTGATCGGGGCAGGGGTCGCGCTTTATTCGCCCGCCTGGCAATCCTCGATCAGTGAGCAGGTCGGTCCGCATCACTTGCCTGCCGCCATCGCGCTCGGCACGATCAGCTATAATGTCGCGCGCAGCTTCGGCCCGGCGATCGGTGGCATCATCGTGCTGGCGGCCGGTGCCCATGCCGCCTTCGCCGTCAACGCGATCGGCTATCTGCCCTTGTTCATCGCCTTCTTCTTGTGGCAGCGCCGCCATGTCTCCTCGCGCCTGCCGCCTGAACAGATCCACCGCGCGATCGTGTCGGGCGCGCGCTACGCCCTGCACGCCGCGCCGATCCGCACCGTCCTGGCGCGCGCCTTTTTCTTCGGACTGGCGGGGGCATCGGCCGCCGCGCTCGCGCCCCTGATCGCGAAACAATTGCTGGGTGGCAACGCCAGCACGTTCGGCCTGTTGCTCGGCGCCAGCGGTGTGGGTGCGGTCGGCGGCGCGCTGCTCGTCGGTCCCTGTCGCGAGAGGTTCGGCACCCATCGCACCGTCACGCTGCTGGCCGTCATCAGCGGCGCAGCGTTAGTGCTGGTGGGCTTTAGCCGATCAGTGCCGCTCACCTGCTTTGCCCTTTTCATCGCGGGCGGGGCGAATATCCTGACCATCGCGCTGTTCAACGTCGCGGTGCAACTGGCCGCGCCGCGCTGGGTCACGGCGCGCGCGCTCTCGCTCTTCTCCTCGGCGCTAACCGGCGGCATTGCGATCGGCGCAGCCTTTTGGGGCTGGGTCGCGGGGCAGATTTCGGTCGAAGGCGCGCTCTATCTGTCGGGCCTCGCGCTCGCCGCCTTGCCGCTCATCGGCATGTTCCTGCCTTTGCCTGACACGAGCGAAGCCGATGTCGAACCCTTCCTGCTCAATAATGAGCCGGAGGTCGGCATGGCCCTCACCCGCCGATCCGGCCCGATCATCATCGAGATCGATTATGATGTCGATCCCGCCCGTGCGCGCGAATTTTATGGCGCGATGTTGCAGGTCCAGCGCACCCGACTGCGCAATGGCGGGTTCAACTGGTCGATAGCGCGCGACATTGCCGATCCCGCCCGATGGACCGAACGCTATCAATGCCCGACCTGGGGCGATTATCTGCACATGCGCGAGCGCTTTACCCAGGCGGACAAGGATATCCAATTCCACGCCAGTTCCTTCCATAACAGTCCGGGCGTTTTGCGCGTGCGGCGGCGGCTGGAACGGCCGTTCGGATCGGTGCGATTTCGCCCCGACACGCCCGACCCACAACAGGGGATGATCAATTATATCGGGCCATGATGCCCGGAGGAGAGGCGATGAACGACAGACGATATCGGGTGATCCAATGGGCGACCGGCAATGTCGGCACCCGCGCGCTGCGCACTTTGATCGAACATCCCGCGCTTGATCTTGTCGGCCTGTGGGTCAGCTCCAATGCCAAGCGGGGCCAGGATGCAGGCGTGATCGCCGGGCTGGACCCCTGCGGCGTCATCGCCACCGGGTCGGTCGATGATCTGGTCGCGATCGACGCCGACTGCGTCCTCTACATGCGGCAAGGCACCGACATCGACGAATTATGCCGCCTGCTGGCATCCGGCAAGAATGTCGTGACGACGCGCGGCGACTTCCACCATCCGCCCTCCATGGACCCCGCCACATTCCACCGGATCGAAGCCTCCTGCCAAGCGGGCGGCACGTCGATCTACAGCACCGGCTCCAGCCCCGGTTTCATCACCGAAGCGCTGCCCATTCCGCTCCTCTCGCTCTCGCGACGGCTCGATCGCCTGACGATTGACGAATATGCTGACCTGTCGAGCCGCGCCTCGCCCGACCTCTTGTTCGGCGTGATGGGCTTTGGTCGCGCCCCGCGCGCTTTCGACCCGCGCCAGATCGAGCATGTGAAGGGTGATTTCGCCGGGTCGCTCGCCCAACTGGCCGACGCTGCCGGAATCGCCATCGACCAATGGGATGCTGCGGGCGAAATGGGCGTGGCGACCCAGGCCATCACCATCGCCGCCGGAACCATCGCTGCGGGCACGGTCGCTGCCCAGCGCATCACCATATCGGGCCTGCGCCATGGCAAGCCGGTGCTACGCTTCCGCGCCAACTGGTATTGCAGCGGGGAAGTTGACCGCACCGACTGGGAACTGCGCCCGTCGGGCTGGCGCATTCGCGTAGAAGGCGACACCCCACTCGATGTCGCGATCAGCTTCCCGGTCGCGCCGGAGGATTATGCCGCCTTCACCCCCGGCCTCACCGCCCATCGTGCAGTCAATGCCGTCGCTGCCCTTTGCCAAGCACCGCCCGGCATCCGCACCACCGCCGATCTGCCGCAGGTCATCTCCCGCTTTCAGTAGCCGGCGACCAGCGCCTCACTCTCCCGCCACAGCCGGGCGGCGGCCGCATCATCCTGCGCCGCTGCCGAACAGGGCACGGCCTCGCGCTTATGGAAATAGCCGCCGCTCGACCGCCCCGGTGCCGGCGCGCTCGCCAGCCACACCAGCGTATCGGCGGCTTGCTCCGGCGTCAGCGCCTGCTCTGCGATCGACTCCATATAGGCACGCATCGGCGCGTCGCAGTGACTGGCGAAATTGCTCGCCACAACGCCCGGATGCATCGCATGCGCCACGATCCCGCTGCCCGCCAGCCGCCGCGCCAGTTCGCGGATGAACAGGATATTGGCGAGCTTGGCATGGCAATAGGCTGCACCCCCGACGAAACCCTCGGCAAAGTTCAGATCGTCCCAGCGTATGCCGTCGCAATGTTCATGGCCCGTGGACGATACCGCTACCACGCGCACGCTGCCAGGTTCCGACTGCGCGGCGGCCGCCATCAGATGGGGCAGCAATGTCCGCGTCAGCAAAAAGGGCGCGAGATGATTGGACGCAAAGGTCGCCTCATGTCCCTCCTCGGTGATAACCCGTTCCGCCATCACCCCGCCCGCATTGTTGAGCAGCACGTCGATCGCCGGGGCCAGCGCGGCAATCTCCGCCGCCGCTCGCGCCGTCTCGCCCAGCAGCGCCATGTTCGCCCGGATCATGGTGAAATCCGCGCCGGGCAGGGCGGATAAGGCCGCCGCCGCCTCTGCGCATCGCCCCGCGTCGCGCCCGACGCCGATCACCCGCCACCCCTGTTGCAGCAACGCACTCGCCGCCGCCCTGCCAATGCCCGCACTCGCGCCGGTCACGACCGCTATCTTCTGCCGATCCGTCATGCGCGCGCGATCTCCATCTTGCGGGCACCATGGCCTAGCGTCAGGAACAGCAGCGCCCCGACCAATGTGACGCAGGCACCGATAACCAGAAACGGTGCATAGCTGCCCCACAGCCCCAGCGTATAGCTGAGCGTCACCGCCCCCAGCGCCGCACCCCCCGCAATTGACGCGCCAACCAGCCCCATCACCAGGCTGAAAACATTGAGGCCAAAGCGCCGCGACACCAGATAAGCGGCAATGTCGCCCTCCGCCCCCTGCGCAAGCCCCATCATCGCCACCGACAGCGCCAGCACGATGGTCGCATCGAAGGGCGATGCCATCAGCATCATGCCGATCGCCGGCATCGACAGGGTGAGCGCGGCGACATGATGCGGCTGCATCCGGTCGAGCGAAAGGCCACAGGCAAAGCGGCCAACCATGACGCCCACGGCATAGATGGAAATCAACCAGGTCGCGGTCTGCGACTGCGCCCCGCTGTCCATCAGCATCAGCTTCATCTGCGCCGACACCAATCCTTGCGGAAAATTCACCAAAACCATGCCGATGATCAGCACCCAGAAGGCCGGGTTGCGCACGATCACGCCATAGCCCGCCTTGGGTTCGACCGGCACATCCTCGTCCGGGCGGGTGCCGATATGCGGCGGCGTCATGGCCACGGCGATCAGGCCGAACGCCATGGTGATCCCGCCCATCAGCAGATAGCCGTTGCGCCATCCCTCGCTTTCGATGAACCGGCCCAGCAACGGCGCGAGGACAGCCCCCACCAGCGGTGGCCCGGTCATGACGATGGAGAAAGCCAACCCCCGCGCCCGTTCGAACCGCTCGGCCACGATGCGGGTATAGACTGGCGAGGTGGTCAGCGTGCCGACGACGATCTGCAACACCGCAATGGCGAAGAAAGCGCGGATGCTGCCCGGCTGCATCGCAAAGGCGATATAGGCGCTTGGCCCGGCCAGCACGCCCACCATCGACACCACCCGCACCCCGAAGCGATCGGTCAGTCGTCCAGTAATGGGCTGCGCGATCAGCATTAACAGCCCCATGCTGCCCAGCAACGCGAATTGCGATCTTGGCCAACCGAACTCGGCGATCAGCTTGGGCGCGAACAGGCTCATCGTATAGGCCGACAGGCCGATGCCAAAGCCCAGTCCCATGGTCGCGGCAAGCAACGGTCGCCAATGCGTCCGAAACTCACCCCAATAGGCCGATCCCATCCTCGCCTCCTGCACTCTTATGGCCTGCCGCTTTGGAAGCGGAGGCGGCGGTGCCTGGCTGCCATGTCCGCTGACACGGCGCAAATCGCCCCGGCGCTATCGCGTGAAGGGGGCGCAGAACGGCACCATCCAGCCCGTCGTCATCGCGCAAGCGATCCTTCGCGCCCCGCCATTGCCCGCACCGGCGAACGTGCCGCACATCCCGCATGTCCGACCGCCATTGCGCGGCGCAAGGCGCCGCCCGCAACGAACGGCGCCAAAGCAATGAGAGAGGCGAGCAGACCCCATGGCCGACATCGAACTGCGCCCGCCAGCGCCGACGGAGGCCTTGCCGAGCATGGCCTATCGGTCCTGGTTCCTCTTCATCATGGTGCTGGTGTCGGCCTCGGTGCAGGGCGAACGCTATCTGATGGTCGTCATGGTCGAGCCGATCCGCCGCGAACTCGGCCTTTCGGACGCTGCGATCGGCATGGTCAAGGATATGATCATCGCCATCGTCTACATCCTGGCGATCATCCCGCTGGCGCGCCTCGCCGATCGCTGGTCCAAGCGCAAGATCGTCGCGATTGCCGCTACGGTCTGGAGCGCGGCGATCATCCTGTGCGGCCTCGCCAAAAGCTTCTGGGTGCTGCTGATCGGCCGCGCCGGGATCGGCCTTGGCGAAGGCGGCTTCACCCCGCCATCCCAGGCCTGGATCGCCGACCTCTTCCCCATCCGTCAGCGTGCGACCGCGCTTTCCATCTTCCTGCTCGGCGCCTCGCTTGGCACCTTTCTCGGCCCGGCCGTCGGCGGCTGGGCGGTGCAGGAATATGGCTGGCGCAACACGCTGATCTTCGCCAGCATTCCCGGCTTCATCCTCGCGCCCATCGTCTGGTTCACCCTGCGCGACACCCGTGCTGGCCTTGCCGATGGTGCGCCGGTCGAAACGGGCGCGACGCCTTCCTTCCTCAAGACGGCGCGCGAACTGATGGCGATCCGGACATTGCCGCCGCTCATCCTGGCAGCCTCGCTCAATGCGCTGCTGACCATGGGCTTCATCAGCTGGGCACCGGCCTTCATGGAGCGCACGCACGGCATGCCCGCCAATGAAGCGGGTTTGCAGATGGGCGGCGCGCTCTTCTTCGGTTCGGCGATCGGCCATACGGTCGGCGGTCCCCTGGCGGACTTTCTTGGGCGTCGCGACATGCGCTGGTATGTCTGGATGCTCATGATCAGCGGCGCGCTCGCCACCGGCATCGGCTGGATGATCCTGACCGGCTCGGCCGACCGCGTATTCCCGCTCTATGGCCTCAACATGCTGATCGGCGGCCTGTCCGCCGCGCCGTTGATGGCCGTGGTCGCGGGCCTCGTCCCTTCCCGCTCGCGCGCGACGGCGATCGCGGTGCTGATGGTGTCGATCCAGGCCATCGGCCTTGGCGGTGGTCCCGTGCTGGTCGGCTGGCTCAGCGACATGTTGCGGCCCATTTATGGCGAAGATTCGCTCGGCATGGCGATGCGCTGGGCGCTGCTGGTCGGCATCCCCAGCACCTTCCTCGCCTGGATCGCCAGCCGCTCCTGCCGCACCGATTTCGCGGCCGCGGGCGGCTGGAACGGGGCGGCCATCATCCACGCGCCGCATTGAAACAGGAGACGCACAATGCCCGCTTATATGATCTTCACCCGCGAAGGGCCGATCCGCGATCAGGCGGCGATGCACGCCTATAGCGCCATGAACCGTGCCCAGGCGGGTCGCTTCGTCGCCGACTATGGCCTAAAGCCGCTCGCTGTCTATGGTGCGCTCGACACGCTGGAGGGCGAAGCACCCGATGGCGTCATCATCCTGCAATTCCCCGACGCCGCCCAGGCCCGCGCCTGGTACGACAGCCCGGAATATCAGGAGGCCAAGGCGTTACGGCAGAAAGGCGCAACCTATCGTGCCCTGCTGGTCGAGGGACTATAAGCCATGAAATTCGCCACAACCATCGCCGGTCTGTGCCTTGTCGCGCTGCCGTGCGCCGCCGCCACGCCACCGGAAGCACCGCCATCCCGGCTGGGTAGCGGCTATCTCAAAGATGCGGCGCTTGCCGCTGATTTTTCGCCGCCGCCACCGGCCCCCGGCTCGGCGGCGCAGGCCCGCGATGATGAAGGCGCGAAGGCCGCCCTTATGCTGCGGGACAGCCCGCGCTGGGCGCTGGCGACGGCTGATGCAGAGCTTTTCGGTCCAACCGCGACGGCAGCCTTTTCCTGCACGGTTGGCGTTGCGATCGGCCCAGCTACGACGCCCCGGCTGGACAAGCTGCTGCGCCGGACCATTGCCGATTTCGGGCGCTCGACCAGCAAGATCAAGCAGGGCTATACGCGCCCGCGCGCCTTCATGGTCAATGGTAAGCCGACCTGCACTCCTGACATGGAAACAGTGCTACGCAAGGACGGCTCTTACCCGTCCGGCCATAGTGCAATCGGCTATGGCTGGGGACTGATCCTCTCCCAGTTACGCCCTGACCTGGCTTCGACTCTCGCCGCGCGGGGCCGGGCCTTTGGCGATAGTCGGCGCATCTGCAATGCCCATTGGTTGAGCGATACGGAAGAGGGACGGCTCGCCGCTTCGGCAACGCTCGCTCGGCTCAATGCCGAACCCGCCTTCCAGAAAGATATGAAGGCCGCGCGCGCCGAACTGGGGCGTGCCAAGGCTCCGCCCGCTCGCTGCGACGCGGAAACTGCTGCCCTGACCCAAGGAGGTACCCCGCCATGACCGACATCAAGCCCCGCATCCTGCCACTGCCCCGCGCGGAATGGACGGACGACGCCCGCGAAGTGTTTGCCTATTGGGGTGAACCCAATGCGTGGGAAGAAGGCTCCAAGACCAATGTCCTGATGGTTATGGCCAACCACCCTGATCTGGGCAAAGTCTATAATATCTGGGGCAAGCATCTCTTGATGTCGAACACGCTCTCGACCCGGCATCTGGAATTGCTCATCCTGCGCGTCGCCTGGAAGGTGAAGTCCGCTTATGAATGGCATAATCATGTGGGCTATGGCCTCAACGCTGGACTGACGCTGGACGATATCGCCGCGATCCGCGATTATCCCGCCGGCGGCAATTGGGAAGAAGCCGATGATGCTGTCCTGCGATCGGTCGATGAACTGATCGCCAACGGCACGATCAGCGATGCGACATGGGCCGTGCTGGGCTGTCATTTCGACAAGAAGCAGCAGATGGATCTGGTCTTTTCGATCGGCCATTACGTCATGACCAGTTGGGCCTTGTCCGCCTTTGGCGTTGGGATCGAAGGGGGTGCCGACCCGATCGGCTTCGACCTCAAAACCGCATCGGGCAAGATACCTGGCAAGACCTACAAGCCCGGCGAGACCGAGGATTGGACCGACAGCCGCGGCTATTGATGCAGGCGCTATCGCGGCAACGATATCGGGGCGGCACGCCCTGTTGCGCATTGCCGCGCGCCTGCCCCAGCGGGCATGACGAGCGCCAGATCTTCACGAAGGACAAGACCCATGGCGACCGACATATTGCTGCCCAAGATCGGCTTTTCGATGACCGAGGCCCAGATCGCCGAATGGCTCGCCGAAGACGGCGCGCAAGTGACCGAAGGCCAGCCGCTCTATCTGCTCGAAGCCGACAAGTCGGCCAATGAAGTCGAATCGCCCGCCAGCGGCACATTGCGCATCGTCGCCCAGCCTGGCGAAACCTATGAAGTCGGCACCATCCTGGGCACGATCGAATAATGACCCTGCGCGTCGGCATCGTCAGCGCCGCTTGGGGCGCCTTCGCCCATCTTCCCGCCTGGCGCGCCATTCCCGGCGTGGAGGTGACCGCCATCTGCACCTCGCGCGAGGAAACGGCACGCGCTGCTGCCGATCGGCTGGGCCTGCCGCGCGCCTTCTGGAACGCGCAGGACATGTGCGCCGACCCGGACATCGATATCGTTGATCTCGGCACCCGGCCCTCCGTCCGCCTGCCGATGGTGCTGGCGGCGCTGGCCCATGGCAAACATGTCTATAATGCCAGCCCCCATGCCCCCGACTGGGCAGGCGCCAAAGCGATCGACGCGGGGTGGCGCGCGGGCGGCAGCACCGGCGTGGTCGATGCTTTCTCCCAATGGCTGCCCGCTCACCGCCAGATGAAGGCGATGCTCGATGATAGCTATGTCGGCACGCCGCTCGGCGGCACCTGCCATTTCAACATCTCGCTGTTCAACAGTCCGATCAAGCAATTCCCCTATAATTGGTTCGCGCAAGGCGGGCAGGGGGTGTCGGCCGTCCGCAACAATGGCAGCCATGCGCTCTACATGCTGCGCCACCTGTTCGGGCCGGTCGCCGAACTGGTCGCCGACGACAGCCAGATCCTGCGCGAATGGCGCTTCGCCGATGGCGACACGATCACGCCTGACACCACTGATTTCGCCAATGTCATCCTACGCTTCGAAAGCGGCCTCACCATGCAGATGCAGATCAGTTGGTCCATGGCGCTGCACGATGGCTGGCTGATCGACGTCTTCGGCGACAAGGGCCGCATCGCCGTGTCGTCGCCGACCTTTCCGACTGCGCGCGACTGCACGCTGCGTGCCGGACAATTGGGCGGCACGATGGCGGAAATCGCGATTCCCGATGCCTTCAAGGCGGCCGCTGGAATAACGCTCGACTGGCAAAGCGAACCCCAGCCCAGCTTCCCGATGGCGCTGTCGATGCACGCGATGGTCGAGACGATTGCAGGGCGGGGGACTGCCGCACCCGACTTTGCCGAAGCGCTGGAAGTAGAGCGCCTGCAGGAAGCGATCCGCCTGTCGAGTGAGCAGCGATGCTGGATACGACTGGCGGACGTCGCTTAACCTCTCCGTTCGTTTCGAGCGAAGTCGAGAAACGCCCGCGCCGCGCTACCGCCCGGTAAAGCACGGTGCGCGCTTCTCCCTGAGCGCCGCAATCCCCTCGCGATAATCGGCGCTCCGCACGCTCAGCGATTCATAGGCGATCCCCGCCTCCATCACCGCGCCTGCGATCCGCTTGAGTTCGATATTGGTCAATATCTTGGTCCAGCGGATCGCATTGGGCGCGCCCGCCAGCAGCTTCGCGCAAAAGCCATCGACCGCCTCGTTCAGTGCCTCCGGCGCAACACAGTGGTTGATCAGCCCGATCTCCGCCGCCTTTTGCGCGCTGAGCAACTCACCGGTCAGCAGATATTCCTTGGCCTTGGCCAGCCCGATCCGCTGCGCCCACACGACCGCACCCCCATCCCCGGCGACCAGCCCGATGCCCACATGCGGGTCGCCGATCTTCGCGCCCTCCGCGGCAAATATCACATCGCACAGCAGCGCGATCGACGCGCCTAGCCCCACGGCATGCCCATTCATCCGGCACACGACCGGCTTTTCGATGTCCAGCATCGCAAAGACGATCCGCTTGGCCTGCCGCGCCTCATGGTCGAACAGGTGCGGGTTCGCGGCATTATGCGCCATATGGCCGATGTCGCCCCCCGCCGAAAAGGCCCGCCCCGCGCCGGTCAGCAGCACGACGTCGGAATCGGGATCGGTCCCGGCAAAGGTCAGGGCGTCGGGCAATTCGTCATGCAGCACGCGATCGACCGCGTTCATCGCATCGGGCCGGTTGAGCGTCACCACCAGCAACCGCCCGCGTCGCTCCAGCAGGATCGTCTCA
Organism: Sphingobium xenophagum; assembly: GCF_031457465.1. GTDB lineage: Bacteria > Pseudomonadota > Alphaproteobacteria > Sphingomonadales > Sphingomonadaceae > Sphingobium > Sphingobium xenophagum_A. The sequence continues at coordinate 64,094 of NZ_JAVDWV010000004.1, read as the reverse complement.
TAGGCGGGCAGCATCTGGGTCATCGCTCGGTCTCCTCGACGCTCCCCATATCACGCGCCGCGCCGCCGCCAACGTCGCCCCGGCGATAAGCGCAGGGCTGGCGTGGCGGCAGGCTGCATAACCGATATAGCCTGCGCCATAAGCAGAGGAGAGCGCACATCATGACCGGATTTGACGAAATGGTCGATTGGCTCGTCGTCGGCAGCGGCGCCGGGTCGATGGCTTCGGCCCTGGTCATGCGCGACGCCGGAAAATCGGTCGTCATCCTCGAAAAGACGGCCTTCGTTGGCGGTACGACCGCCAAGTCGGGCGGCGTGATGTGGATTCCAGCTAACCGCTTCATGTTGGCCGATGGCGAAAGCGACAGCGCCGAGGCGGCGATGGCCTATCTCGACGCCGCGCAGGATGATCATCCCGCCCCCGGTACCTCGCCCGAAAAGCGGCGCGCCTATGTGACACAAGCCCCGCGCGCGATCGATTTCCTGGTCGACAAGGGCATCGCCCTGCAACGCGGCGCGACCTTCTGGCCCGATTATTATGACGAACTGCCCGGCGGCTGCAAAACGTCGCGCACCGTCGTCGCCAAGCCTTTCGACCGCAAGGAATTGGGGCCATGGCGCGACAAGCTGCGCAAGGGTTTCGCCGAATTCAACGTCACCCTGGTCGAGGGGATGGAGGCGCAGGGCCATCGCCGTACCAACAAGGCGTCAGGCAAAATGCTGCTGCGCATCATCGGCCGGACGCTGCGGGACAAGCTGCTGGGGCGTGAATATACCACCGCCGGCGCAGCGCTGCAGGGGCGGATGCTCAAGGCTGCCTTGGCCGCCGGCGTGGACATAAGGCTGAACGCTCCCGCCCGCCACATCATCATCGCCGATGACGCCGCGACAGGCGTCGAAACGGTGCGCGATGGCAAGTCCTGGCGGATCGGTGCGCGCCTTGGCGTCCTCATCAATGCGGGCGGCTTCTCGCAAAATCAGGCTATGCGCGATCGCTATATCCCCGGCACCAGCGTCCTATGGTCGCAGACGCCCGAAGGCGATACCGGCGACATGCACCAGGAACTGGAACGGATCGGCGGTCATCTGGCGCAGATGGACCAGTTGGTCGGCTATCAGATGACGCCCGCGCCCGGCTGGGATCAAACCTATGTCGCGCCCGGTGCCCAGTCGATGACCGGCAAGCCCCACGCCATATTGGTGGACCAGAGCGGCCAGCGCTACATGAACGAAGGCGGCAGCTACGAACTGTATTGCGAAACCATGCGCAAACGAAACACGCTGGTCCCCGCCATCCCAAGCTGGGCGATCATCGACCGCAACTATGTCGAACTATACGCCATCGCGGGCAAGTTCATCGACAAGAAAATCCCCGACGGCTGGATCGAAAGCGGCTATCTCCACACCGCCGACTCGATTGCCGAACTGGCCACCAGCATCAAGGTCGATCCCGCCACATTGACGACGACGGTCGCCCGCTGGAACGGTTTCGTGGCCAAGGGCGTGGACGAGGATTTCCAGCGAGGTGCCCGCGCTTATGATAATTGCGGCTTCGTTGGCGATCCCTTCTCCGACCAAAGCGCCCTCGGCGCGATCGACAAAGGACCGTTCTACGCCGTGCCCGTCGTGCCGGGCGATGTCAGCACCTATGGCGGCGTCGTCACCGATGCGCGAGGCCGCGTGGTCAAGGCCAACGGCCAGGTGATCGACGGGCTCTACGCCACCGGCACCACCACGGCATCCGTCATGGGCAATGTCTATGTCGGCGCGGGGGCCAGCATCGGTCCTTCTCTGGTGTTCGGCTATATCGCCGCCCGCCACGCCGCAGGGCTCGATAATCAGCCCTGATCGGTAAAGCGTGCCGGTCGGGACAGAAGATAGGGCAGGGCAGGCGAAGAAATACGCGATTCGCCGCCATCGGCATGGATCAGCGACACCCGCCCGACCCCCGGCGAGGATACCACCGCCACCACGCTATCCACCCATTGGTGCAGCATCGCGCGGGCATGGTCCAGTTCCTCCCCTTGCGTCGTCGATGCGCCTTCCGCCTCCAGTTCGGCTTCCAATTGTAGCACCCGGTCCGTCCGCTCGCTGATGTCGCGTGTGTCCTTGGTCATAAAATCCTTCCTTTCCCGTCGAGCATGAACGCCCCCGCGCGCCGCGCAAAGGGCAGCGCGCGCATATCGGCGGGGCGAATTGGCGGTGTGTTTCAGGGGATCAACGCCGCCTTCCGGGCCTTGGTCCCCGCCAGCATCGACATATCGCCCCGGCGAGTTGACCCTCGCCCCGCAACGGCCAATGCAGGGGGCATCCCATTGGCCATCTGAGGACTTTATGGCAGAGCTGAGCAACGCCCCGGCGCCGACCCCGGACCAGCTGGTAGACATCTACCGGCGCATGATCCGCATCGAACGCAATGATGACGCCATCCGCAAGACCATCCGGCTTGGGCGGCTCGTCATGCCCTATTATTCCGCGCGCGGGCAGGAAGTCATCCCCGCCACCCTCTCATCGTTGATGACGGACGATGATAAGATCTGCACCATCTATCGCGGCATCCACGACATGGTGGCAAAGGATATGCCACTGCGCCCGCTCTGGGCCGAAATCGCTGGCCGGGTCGATGGCACCTGCAAGGGGAAGGGCGGACCGATGCACCTTACCCACCCCGAAAGCGGCGTCATGGTTACGACCGGAATCGTCGGTTCCTCCATGCCGATCGCCAATGGCCTCGCCTGGGCGGCAAAGCTGGACGGGTCGCGGCGCGTCACCATCGCCTATTTCGGTGACGGCGCTTCCAACATCGGCGCTTTCCATGAATCGCTCAACCTCGCCTCGGTCTGGAAGCTGCCGGTGATCTTCGTGTGCCAGAATAACGGCTTTGCCGAACATACGCGCTATGAGAACGGCACCTCGGTCGACTTCATCGCCAAGCGCGCGATCGGCTACGGCATGCCCGGCCATACGGTCGACGGGAACGACCCGCTCGCCATGTTCGCCGCCGCGCATGACGCCATCACCCGCGCGCGCGATGGCGAAGGCCCGACCCTGCTGGAATGCAAGACCTTCCGCTTCCATGGCCATGTGCTGGGCGATGACGATAAATATATGACCAAGGAAGAAAAGGCGGCGGCCATCGAAAAAGACCCGCTGCCCGCCTTCAAGGCCTGGCTGATCGAAAAGGGCCATGCGACCGAAGAGACGCTGGCCACAATGCAGGCGACGATCGAAGCCGAGATCGAGGACGCACAGGAATTCGGCCTCGCCAGTCCCTTGCCCTCGGTGGACGAACTCCGCCGCGATGTCTTTGCGCAGGAGATCCCAGCATGAGCGCCAAGAAGATGAACAGCCTCCAGGCCGTGAACGCAGCCCTGCATCAGGCCATGGCCGAAGATGACAAGGTGATCGTGCTGGGCGAGGATATCGCCGATCGCGAAGGCGGCGGCGTCACCGGCGCGACGGCGGGCCTGTCGACCAAATTCGGCGACGATCGCGTAAAATCCACGCCCATTTCCGAACAGGCGATCATCGGTGCGGCCATCGGCGCGGCACTGGCGGGCTATAAGCCCGTCGCCGAAATCATGCTGATGAACTTCACCGCCGTCGCCATGGATATGATCTTCAACCATGCCGCCAAGCTGCGCTTCATGTCAGGTGGGCAAAGCACCGTGCCGATCACCATCCGCACGCTGACGGGTGCCGGCTGGCAGACGGCGGGCCAACATGCCGATCATCTCGAAGGCTGGTTCGCGCATACGGCCGGGATCAAGGTGGTCGCGCCTTCCAACCCGGTCGACTATGCAGGATTGCTCCTGTCCTGCATCCAAGACCCGGACCCCTGTATCTTCATCGAATCGGCCGGATCGCTGTTCATCCCTGCCGAAGTGCCCGATGTGATAGTGCCCGTTCCGCTCGGCAAGGCGCGGGTGGTACAGGAAGGAACCGACGTCACCATCGTTTCCTGGTCCTCGCAGGTCATCCGCTGCCAGCAGGCGCTGGCACCCTTGGCAGAGGCGGGCATTTCGGTCGAACTGATCGACCTGCGCACGGTATCGCCCTGGGATAAGGAAGCGGTGCTGGCCTCCGTCGCCAAGACAGGGCGCGCCGTGATCGCCCATGAAGCGGTGCGCCATTTCGGCCCCGGCGGCGAAATCGCCTCGACCATAGCCGAAGAATTGTTCGGTCAGTTGAAGGCACCGGTCCGCCGCCTCGGCGCGCCCTATTCACCGGTGCCCTTCGCCAAGGTGCTGGAAGACGCCTATATCGTCTCGCCCGACCGGGTGGTCGAAACGGTCAAGGCCCTGATGGCCTGACACAAACAGGGGGCCGATCCACAAAGGACCGGCCCCCTCTCTTATACCGCCCCGTCAATCGCCCGATGACGCGCCGCCCGACAGGCCGGATGCCAGCACGATTCCATCTATCTCGCGCAACATCGCCGCGAACTGGTCCAGTTCCGCCTTGGCGAAGCGGCTGAAAATCTGCTGTTCCAACTCCAGCGCCTTGGGCACGACCGCCTCATATAAACTGCGTCCTTCGCTCGTCAGCACCAACAGATGCGACCGCTGATCGGCGGCGTTGGGCCTGCGTGCGATGAGGTCGCGCGCGATCAGGCTCTTCGCCGCGCGGCTCACCGTCACCTTGTCCATGCGCGTGCGGATGCCGATCGCCTGCTGGGTGATTCCGTCCGCGCTTTCGGCCGTCACCGCAATCACCCGCCATTCGGGAATGCGCAGTCCGAACAGCGCCTGATAGGCGCTCGCCACCGCGTCGCTCACCAGATTGGCGGTGAAAGACAGGCGATAGGGCAGGAAATGATCGAGCATGAGCGTAGCAGCGGACATGGCAGATAGTAACATTTGACACCAGTTCGGCAAGGCCTATGATGGTTGCAAAGGAAACTATCGGCCGGAGAGGGCAGGGCAATGGGCGCGAGCGACAACATGATGACCGGCTTTGCCAATCATTTCGCGACGCAGGCCGTACCTGGCGCGCTGCCGGTCGGCTGCAACTCGCCGCAGAGAGTGCCTTTTGGCCTCTATGCCGAACAGCTTTCAGGCACGGCCTTCACCGCCCCTCGCGCCGAGAACCGCCGAAGTTGGCTCTACCGCCTGCGCCCGACCGCGCAACATGGCGCCTATCGACCGTGGCAGGGGGCTGGCCAATTCCGTTCCGCGCCTTTCACCGACCTGCCGCCATCCCCCAACCGCCTGCGCTGGAACCCGCTGCCGATCCCGACCGATCCGACCGATTTCCTCGACGGCCTCGTCACCTATTGCGGTAATGGCGATGTCGCGGCGGGCGTGGGGCAGGGGGTGCATCTCTACGCCTGCAACCACTCGATGCACGACCGGGCCTTCTTCAACGCCGATGGTGAAATGCTGATCGTGCCGCAGGAAGGGGCCATCCGCATGATAACCGAACTCGGCCGTTTCGACGTTGCCCCGCTCCAGATCGCCCTGATCCCGCGCGGCCTACGCTTCCGCGTCGAATTGCTGGAGCCGACCGCGCGTGGCTATGTCTGCGAAAATTACGGCGCGGCCTTCCGCCTGCCCGATCTCGGCCCGATCGGATCGAACGGCCTCGCCAACCCCCGCGATTTCGAAACGCCGGTCGCCTGGTTCGAGGATGTCGACGCGCCGGTCGACCTCATCCAGAAATTCCAGGGTCAGCTCTGGTCCACCCGTCTGCCGCACAGTCCGTTCGATGTCGTCGCCTGGCACGGCAATCTCGCGCCCTGCCGCTATGACCTGCGCCGTTTCAACACGATCAACACGGTCAGCTACGACCATCCCGATCCGTCCATCTTCACCGTCCTGACCAGCCCCAGCGACACGCCCGGCACCGCCAATTGCGACTTCGTCATCTTCCCGCCGCGCTGGATGGTGGCGGAGGACACGTTCCGCCCGCCCTGGTTCCACCGCAACGTCATGAGCGAATTTATGGGCCTGATAACAGGAGCCTATGACGCAAAGGCAGGTGGCTTCGCGCCCGGCGGCGCATCGCTGCACAATCAGATGGCCAGCCACGGTCCCGACCGCGCCAGCTATGAAGCGGGCATCATTGCCGCCTTGGCCCCGCACAAGATCGAAGCGACCATGGCCTTCATGTTCGAAAGTCGTCTTCCCTTCAGTCCCACCTCTTTCGCCGCGCAAGCGCCCTTCGCCCAGCCCGACTATGACCAATGCTGGGATGGCTTCCGCAAGGCGCAACTCCCCACAGACAAGGACGCCGCATGATCGACCACACCCACGCCGCCGACCTGCAAAGCTGGGTCACCAGCGCGAACGGCCATGCTGCCTTCCCGATCCAGAATCTGCCGCTCGGCATCTTCTCGCCACCCGGCGGCGCTCCGCGCGCGGGCGTCGCAATCGGCGACTATATCCTTGATATAAAATCCATAATTGACATTCTGCCAACGGGTTTGCAAGCCGCGCTGAACCAAACCCGCCTCAACAGTTTCTTCGCCCTGCCCACCGCCCTCCGGCGCGAATTACGCAAAGTAATGTCCGCTTCGCTGTCCGATTTGGCGTTTCAAAAAGTGGTCGAACCCGCTCTGCACCCGATGGACACTTGCGAACTCCACCTGCCAGCGACCATCGGCGACTATACCGATTTCTATGTCGGCATCCACCACGCCACCCATGTCGGCCAGCTATTCCGCCCCGACAATCCGCTGCTGCCCAATTATAAATATGTCCCCATCGGCTATCATGGCCGCGCTTCCTCGATCCGCCCCTCAGGTGTCCCGGTCGTCCGCCCGGTCGGCCAGACCAAGGGACCACAGGATAGCGAACCGCGCTTCGGCCCGACCCGGCGGCTCGATTATGAACTCGAACTCGGCCTGTGGATCGGCGAGGGCAATGCGCTCGGCGAACCCATCCCGATCGGCCAGGCGGCCGACCATATTGCGGGCTTCTGCCTGCTCAACGACTGGTCGGCGCGCGATTTTCAGGCCTGGGAATATGTGCCGCTCGGCCCCTTCCTCGCCAAGAATTTCCATTCGACCATATCGCCCTGGGTCATCACGCCCGAAGCGCTCGCCCCCTTCCGCACTGCACAGCCAGCGCGGGACGCCGCCGACCCCAAGCCCTTGCCCTATCTCTGGGACGATGGGGATCAGGCTGGCGGCGCTCTAGCGCTCGACCTTAGCGTCACCCTGTCCACCACCCGGATGCGCGATCAGGGGCTGCCGGACTTCGCGCTCAGCCACGGCCCCTCATCGAACATGTATTGGACGCCTGCGCAGATCGTCGCTCATCATGCCTCGAACGGCTGCAACCTCCAGCCTGGCGACCTGCTCGGCACCGGCACCATTTCCGGTCCCGATCGCAGCGCCTATGGCAGCCTGCTCGAAATCAGCCGTGGCGGCGCGGAGCCGATCACTCTGCCATCGGGCGAACAGCGCACCTTTCTGGAGGATGGCGACGAAGTGGTCCTCACCGCGACCGCGCAGCGCGAAGGCTTTGCGTCCATCGGCTTTGGCGAATGCCGCGCCCGCATCCTTCCGGCGAAAGGCTGACTGACATGATCCTGCACGGCTATTGGCGGTCGAGCGCCGCTTACCGGGTCCGCATCGCGCTGGCGCTCAAGGGGCTGGACTATCGCCAGACGCCCCACGACCTGCGCACCGCTGCGCATCGCGCCCCGTCCTTCCGCGCACTCAACCCGCAAGCGCTCATTCCCGCGCTGGAGACGCCGGACGGTGTCCTCACCCAGTCCGGCGCGATTATCGAATGGCTGGACGAGCAATATCCAAATCCGCCGCTGCTGCCCGCCACTCCGTTCGACAGGGCGGTGGTGCGCGGCATGGCGGCCCTCGTCGCGTGTGACATTCACCCGCTCAACAATCTGCGCGTCCTTGACCGGCTACACGGCGATTTCGCGGCGACCCCCGATCAGATCGCCGCCTGGATCGCCCACTGGATCAGCGAAGGCTTCGCCGCGTTGGAGCAACAGATTGCCCGCCACGGCGGCGACTTCACCTTCGGCAATACACCCGGACTGGCCGACTGTTTCCTGCTACCACAACTCTACGGTGCCAATCGCTTTGGCGTCGATGTGCAGCCCTTCCCGCTGATCCGCGCGATCGGCACCCGCCTGTCGGGCCTGGCACTCGTCGCCCAAGCCCATCCCGACCGGCAGCCCGACGCCGACCGCGCTTAAAGCAGCCCCGCATCCTTATGCGCCAACCGCCGCCCGGTGATCAGCGTCTGGCCGATGAACAGGATGATCAGTAGGCCGCCGACCGCGCCGACGAAGATGTCGAAGCCCGACCACCGCCCGAACAGGCCCGGCCCATAGCCAAGCGCCATCATCATGATGGTCAGGCCGATCAGCATCAGCCGTAATTCGGTCGGCCCGGCCGACAGATAGGAGAGTTTGAACTCGCCCAGCACGCGGGCGGAAAGATAGGCGTGGATCGACAGCAGTAGATAGCCTGCCAGCGCCACCATCGCCACATCCATCGTCACAAAGGGGCTGAGGCCTATCCCCGCCAGGATCAGCAGCGTCACCAGCCCGTCGCAGCTATGGTCGATGAAATAGCCATAGGATGGCCGCTCGATCCGCCGGAACCGCGCCAGGCTGCCATCCATCGAATCGCCGAACCACTGGACGACATAGCCGATAATGGCCAGAATCAGCCACGCCGCGCCCCAATTGCTGGCCACATAACCGGCAAAGGTCATCACCGCGCCGATCACCCCGGCGAAGGTCAGGCGGTCGGGCGTGACCCAACTCGGCATCCGGCTGCATAGCCAGGTCAGCAGTCGTCGTTCGGCCTTGGCAAGAAAATTCTGTTGTATGCGGTCGAGCGCGCCGGGGCCACTCTGTAATGAGTCTGTCATATCGCCTTATCGGGCAACCCAGCGACAACGGCAATGCTCCTGTCGCATCGATCGACGCTCGGCCTGCCTCTATTCCGTCATCCGCGCGGCAATGCTGGCCGCATCAGCCTGCCAGTCGATGCCGTGCGCGCTCGTCCAGTCCGCATCATAATAGGTGCAGCCATAGCGATCGCCACTGTCGCACAGCAAGGTGACGATACTCCCCTGTTCACCGGCTCGCGCCATGTCATCGGCGATCTCCATGCAGACCCAGATATTGGTGCCGGTCGATCCGCCGACGCGACGGCCCAATATTCCGGCCAGCGCATGCATCGCGCCGATCGACTGCCCATCCTCCACCGCGATCATCCGGTCGATCACCGAGGGGATGAAGCTCGGCTCGACGCGGGGCCGCCCGATCCCCTCGATCCGCGCGGCGCAACCTTCGGGGAGGGTCGTGACCGACGGGTCGGCATGATGGCGGTGAAAGACCGAGTTGACGGGGTCGGCGACGCACAGGCGCGTCGCATGCCGTTCGTGGCGGATGAAGCGGCCGATCGTCGCCGATGTGCCGCCCGTCCCCGCGCCACAGACGATCCAGCTAGGGATGGGATATTCTTCCTGCGCCATTTGGGTGAAGATGCTCTGCGCGATATTATTATTACCGCGCCAATCGGTCGCCCGCTCGGCATAAGTGAACTGATCGAGATAATGGCCGCCCGTTTCGCGCGCCAGTCGTTGGGCGGTGGCATAGACGGTGCGGGGATCATCGACGGCATGGATCTCGCCGCCGTGAAAGCGGATCGCATCGAGCTTGGGCGCGGCGGTGGAGGCGGGCACCACGGCGATAAAGCGCAGCCCCAGCATCTTAGCGAAATAGGCTTCGGACACGGCGGTCGAGCCGGAGGAGGCCTCAATCACCGTCGTCCGCGGCCCGATCCATTCATTGCACAGCGCATAAAGGAAAAGCGAGCGCGCAAGCCGATGCTTAAGGCTGCCGGTCGGGTGCGAGCTTTCATCCTTGAGATAGAGGGTGATGCCGGGGTGGCGCGGCAGGGGCAGGCGGATAAGGTGGGTGTCGGCGGAGCGGTTATAATCCGCCTCAATCCGCCTTATCGCTTCGGCCAGCCAGTCCCGCGACACCCCACCACTCATGCGGCCAGGCCCAATGCCCGCAGCAAAGCGGCCGAATCCGGCTCGCGGCCCCGGAAGCCGACGAAATTGTCGAGCGCAGGTCGCGATCCGCCCCGTGCCAGCACATGGTCGCGGAACAGGCCACCCAAGGCGGCCCGGTCGGCGCGCTCATCGGCAAAGGCTTCGAAGGCGTCGGCCGACAGGCGTTCGGCCCACAAATAGCTGTAATAGCCCGCCGCATAGCCGCCCGCGAAGATATGGCTGAAGCCATGGGCAAAGCGATGCCACTCCGGCGGATGGATAACGGCTACCTCCTGCCGGACTGCCTGTAGCACTTCCTGCGCGGAGGGGCCATCGGGTCGCGCCGCCGCCAGATGCAGGCGCAGGTCGAACAGAGCGAACTCCACCTGCCGCAACAGCGCCAGCGCCCCCATGAAGCGGCGGGCTGCGAGCATCCGGCCGATCATCGCCTCGTCCAAAGGCGCGCCGCCCGTCTCATGCGCCGACACCCGGCGCAGCATGGCGGGTTCCCAGGCGAAATTCTCCAGAAACTGGCTCGGCAGTTCCACCGCATCCCATTCGACGCCCGATATGCCGCCGATCGAAGGCAGGTCCACCTGCGTCAGCAGATGATGCAGGCAATGCCCCATTTCGTGGAACAGCGTGACCATATCCGAATGGGTAAGATGCGCCGGACGGTCCGCGCCGCCGCTGGCGAAATTGCAGACCAGATAGGCGATCGGCATCTGCTCCCGGTCGGCTTCGCGCAGACGGGGACGGCACACATCCATCCACGCACCGCCCCGCTTGCCCGCACGAGCGAACATATCGCAATAGAGCGCGGCGACGGGCGCGTCCTCGCCCGCCCGGTGCAACGTGAAATAGCGCACATCGGGATGCCACACCGGCGCTTCGCCATCGGCGGCGCGGATTTCCAGTTCGAACAGGTCGGTGACCAAGGCGAACAATCCATCAAGCACGCGCGCCAGCGGCAGGTGCGCGCGGATTTCCGCTTCGTCCACCGCATGCACCGCGCGGCGCATATGCTCAGTCACATAAGCGACGTCCCATGGCTCGATGGTCGCGATGTCGAGATGATCGCGGGCGAAGGCGGTCAGTTCGGCCAGTTCCTCCTGCGCGCGCGGCCGCGCCCGTTGTGCCAGGTCGACGAGGAAAGCGTCCACCTCAGCCCCATCGCGCGCCATCTTGGTCGACAGCGACAGCGCTACCGCATCACTATGGCCCAGCAAACGCGCGGCATCCTGCCGCAAGGCCAGCAATTGCGCGATCCGGTCGCCATTGTCGAACTGGCCCGCCTGCGGTCCCTGGTCGGAGGCGCGGGTGCCATAGGCTTCGTAGACGGTGCGGCGCAAATCGCGATCCTGCGCAAAGGCTGTGACAGCGCGCACCGACGGCGCGTGAAGATCGACGAGCCAGCCGTCCAGCCCCTTCGCTTGCGCGGCGCGTGCCATAGCATCCTGATCGCTCTGCGGCACCCCCGCCAGGCGCGAGTCGTCGGTCAGGTGCAGCGTCCAGGCTTCGGTCGCATCCATCACTGCATTGGCGAACGTAGTCGCTAGTCGCCCCTGTTCGACGCTGTTGGCGGCAAAGGCGGCGCGATCTCCCCCGTCCAGGCTGACGCCCGACAATTCGAAGCCGCGCAACGTCAGCGCCAGCGCGCGGGCTTGCGCGTCGTCCAATCCCTCGGTCGGGATCGCGGCGAGCGCGTCATAGAGCGGCCGGTCCTGGCCCACCTCGGCAAAATAGCTGTGGATCAGCGGCTGGGCTTCACCATGGGCGGCGCGCAGTTCGGGGCTGTTGGTCACGCCGATCAGATGATCGACCGTGCCCCATATGCGCGACAGGGCTGCGTCGGCGCTTTCCTTGGCCAGGAAGACGGCAGCAAAGCCCGACGCCTGGGCGCACTGGGCCATGGCGGCGCGGTGGGTGGCGATCGCGCTTTCCACGGCGGGCAGGACATGGTCGGGATGGACGGCGCCGAACTGGGGATGCAGGCGGCTGTCGAGCAGGGGATTAGCTTGGGTCATGCCCTTGCCCTTACACGGGGCGGGGCATGACCGTAAAGCGCTCCATGGGTCAGAGGCGGGCGCTATGCCAGCGCAGATGATCCTCCATGAAGGTCGAGATGGTATAATAGCTATGATCATAGCCGGGCTGGAGCCGCAGCGTCAGCGGGATGCCCGCCGCCCTGCAAGCAGCGTCCAGCAGGTCGGGGCGGAGTTGTTCGGCAAGGAAGGGATCGGCCTCTCCCTGATCCACCAGCAGGTCGGCGATCCGCGCGCCATCCTCAATCAGCGCCACCGCATCATGACGACGCCAGGCTGTGCGATCATCACCGAGATAGCCGCTCAACGCTTTCTGGCCCCAGGGAACTTGCGAGGGCGCAACGATCGGGGCGAAGGCCGACACCGATTTGAACCGGTCGGGGAAGGTCAGTCCGATGGTCAATGCGCCATGGCCGCCCATGGAATGGCCCATGATCGACTGGCGCGCCATGTCGGCGGGGAATTCCGCTGCAACCAGCGCGGGCAGTTCTTCGGTCACATAGGACCACATATGATAGTGGGTTGCGAAGGGTTGCTGCGTCGCATCGACGTAAAAGCCCGCACCGAGGCCAAAATCATAGGCGCCCTCAGGATCATCAGCCACGCCGTCGCCGCGCGGCGACGTGTCAGGTGCGACGAAGATGAGGCCCAGCTCCGCGCACAGGCGGCGATATTCGCCCTTTTCCGTGACATTGGCATGGGTGCAGGTCAGGCCCGACAGATACCAGACCACTGGTAGCTCCGCGCCGGGCGCATGCGGCGGGACATAGACCGAGAAGGTCATGTCGATCGCGCAGACGGCGGAGGCATGGCGATAGACACCCTGCACCCCGCCAAAGGCGCGATTGGTCGAAACCGTCTCCATCATTAGAACACCACGACGCTGCGGATGCTCTTGCCGGCATGCATAAGATCAAAGCCCTTGTTGATCTCCTCCAGGCTCAGGACATGGGTGATCATCGGGTCGATCTCGATCTTGCCATTCATATACCAATCGACAATCTTGGGTACATCAGTGCGGCCCTTTGCCCCGCCAAAGGCACTGCCTTGCCAGACGCGGCCCGTGACGAGCTGGAAAGGCCGCGTGCTGATTTCCTTGCCCGCTTCCGCGACACCGATGACCGTCGACACGCCCCAACCGCGATGACAAGCCTCCAGCGCTTGGCGCATGACCGTCGTGTTGCCGGTGCAGTCGAACGTATGGTCCGCCCCGCCGTCGGTCAGGGCCACCAGATGCTGGACGATATCGCCCTCAATCTCCTTGGGATTGACGAAATGGGTCATGCCAAAGCGTTTGCCCCATGCCTCGCGGTCGGGATTGATGTCGACGCCGATGATCTTGTCGGCACCCACCATGCGCGCGCCCTGCAGCACGTTCAGGCCGATGCCGCCCAGGCCGAATACGATGACATTGTCGCCCACGCGAACCTTGGCGGTATTCACCACCGCGCCGACGCCCGTCGTGACACCGCAGCCGATATAGCAGCTCTTGTCGAACGGCGCGTCCTCGCGGATCTTGGCGACCGCAATCTCCGGCAGGACAGTGAAGTTGGAGAAGGTCGAACAGCCCATATAATGGTAGATGGGCTGGCCCTTGTAGGAAAAGCGGGTCGTGCCGTCGGGCATCAGCCCCTTGCCCTGCGTCGCGCGGATCGCGGTACACAGGTTGGTCTTGCCCGACAGGCAGCTTTTGCACTGGCGGCATTCGGGGGTGTAGAGCGGGATCACATGGTCGCCCGGCTTGACGCTGGTGACGCCAGCGCCGACTTCGCGCACGATGCCCGCGCCTTCATGACCCAGTACGGACGGGAAGATGCCCTCGCTGTCGAAACCGTCGAGCGTGTAGGCGTCGGTATGGCAGATGCCCGTCGCCATGATTTCCACCAGAACCTCGCCCGCCTTCGGCCCTTCCAGGTCCAGTTCGACGATTTCAAGCGGCTTCTTGGCTTCAAAAGCGACGGCGGCGCGGGTCTTCATATGGCACTCCCTATCCAGTTGGCGGCCTTCTAGCGCCCGGCAACGGATGTGATAAAGACGTGTTTTGGCAAAAGTTTACAACCCTATGGTTATAATGACGGATAGATGGTCGGGGATCGACGAATTTGTGGCGGTGGCCAATGCCAGCTCCTTTTCCGGCGCGGCGGCAAAGCTCGGCTGTTCCGTAACCCATTGCAGTCGTGCGGTGGCTCGGCTGGAACAGCGGCTCGACGCGCCCCTGTTTCATCGCACCACGCGCCGGGTGACGTTGACCGATACCGGCCGGACCTTCCTGGGCCATTGCGAACGGTTGGTCGCGGAGCGGGAGGAAGCGATCGCCTCGGTCAGCGCGACAGGCGAACCACAAGGACAATTGCGCGTTACCTGTTCGACCGCCTTGGGCGAACTATTCGTCGCGCCGATAGTCAGCCGCTACGCCGCCGCCTATCCAAAGCTCAGTATCACGATGGAACTGACCAATCGTCTCGTCGATATCGTAGCGGACGGCTTCGATCTTGCAATCCGTACCGGCGACATGGCGGATTCGCAGATGATCCGCACACGTATCGCGTCGCGCTCGCTTTGCACCTGCGCTGCGCCGGGCTATCTCGACGCGGTCGGCCGACCCAGGACGGTCGAAGATCTGGACGCCCATCAATGTCTGTTGGGATCGGCAACGACCTGGCACTTCTGCGAAGAGGGCCGCGATCGGCTGCATCGCCCCACCGGACGATTGCAGATCAATAGTGGTCGGGCAATATTGGACGCCGCAGTCCAGGGTATGGGCATTTGCCAATTGCCCGAATTTTATGTGCTGCCCCATTTGCGAAGCGGGGCGCTGCAATTGGTGTTGGCCGACATCCGGCCGCGGGATGAAGCCATTTGGGCGGTCTATCCCCAACGTCGGCATCTCTCGCCCAAGGTCACGGCCTTGGTCGCGCTGCTGCGGCGTGAACTGCCGCCTGCGTTGAACACGGGTTAGTGGCTGTTGGGGGAGGGGCGCTTCACCTTCTTGAGCTGGCGGATGCCAAGCCAGACAGCCAGCACGATGGCGGGGATCAAGGCAATGTCGATCCAGCCGGGCAGATGCGCACCCTGATGCTCCAGCGCTTCCTTGAGATAATGCCACAGCCCCAACGAATAATAGCTGACCGCGACCACCGACAGCCCCTCGACTGTATGTTGCAGGCGCAGTTGCAGCCCGGTGCGCCGGTCCATTGATGCCAGGAGATCGCGGTTGCGGCGGGCGAGCGCGGTATCGACCCGCGTGCGCAGCATCGCGCTGGTCCAGGCGGTGCGCTGCGACAGATCCTCCAGCCGCCGGGTGAAGGCGTCGCAGGTGCGCATCGCGGGGAGCAGCCGCCGTTCGGTGAAATCATCAAGCGAGCCATAGCCCCGCACCGGCGCGACCTCCAGAGCGCGGATGCGGTCGCGGCAGATGGCGGCATAGGCCTGCGTCGCGCTCATGCGATAGCGGGTGCGCGCGACGATCTGGGCCAGTTCGGCCGCCAGCGCAGACAGCGCCTCCAGCACCACATCGGCGTCGGCATCCGGCTCGGCGACGCGCCCTGTAATGGCAGTCAATCGCTGTTCCAGGCCAGTGAGCAGCGGGGTCGCCGCCTGCGCTTCGGGAAGGCCTAGCAAAGCGATCTTGCGATAATTGCCAAGCTCCTGAAGCCGCTGGACCAGTTGGGCGAGTTCGGCCCCCTGCAATCCCTTGTCCTGAACGAGTAGCCGACCGAAGCCATCGGCATGGAGGCGAAAGTCGCTCCAGATGCGCGCCTGACCATCGGCCACATCGGAGATGATGAGGTCGTCCTGGGCAAAATGGGTGGCGATGGTCGCCTCATCGGGCGCATCGGCGATGACCGCAATCTGGGTCGAGCGGATCACCCGGCCCGGCAGCGCGCCGATCCATAGGGCCGCCTGCGCGAAGGGGGTGAGGTCGAACAGCGGCCCGCGACCAGCGGCCAGGAAGCTGTAGGTCATGAACTCGCTATGCCGTTCCCAAGTGAAACCCAGCGCACCGATCCGGCAATTGAGGAAGCGGCCAGTCGGATCGAACGGCACATCATGGGGAGCGAGCAGGCTGCGCATGATCGTCAGGCTCGCGTCCACGTCGGCGTCATCGACCAGCAGGACGAATTGAACGACCCGCGCGGGCGCCTGGAGCCGGGGCATTTTGCGGACATGCATTTCCCGCGAGAGCGAACCGCGCAGCGGGTGGCTGCGCGCATGCAGGGCTGCGAATGGATCGCCGCTATTGTTCATGCTGCCTCGCCCCCTAGTCTTGAGAACTATTAAGTCAGACAAATGCGCAATATGCAAGATCGGCGAGGGTCAGATTTCCTCGTATAGCTCCAGTGGCAGACCGTCGGGGTCGCTGAAGAAGGTGAAGCGCTGCCCTGTATATTCATCGACGCGGATCGGCTCGCACGTCACGTCATGCGTTGCGAGGCGCGCGACTTCGGCGTCGATGTCGCTCACCACGAAGGAGAGATGGCGCAGGCCGCAGGCTTCGGGGCGGGAAGGGCGGGGTGGCGGCGCGGGGAAGGAGAAGAGTTCGATCCGGGCATTGCCCGCATCGAGATCGCATTTCCAACTATCGCGCGCCTCGCGATAGACCTCATGCAGCACTGGCAGCCCCAGCACTTCGACATAGAAGCGGCGCGAACGCGCATAGTCCGACCCGATGATCGCGATATGATGAACGCCGCGCAGCATGACGCTCATTTCTCGATCTGGCTGACGTCGCGCACCGCGCCCTTGGCGGCGTTGGTGGTCATCGCCGCATAGGCACGCAAGGCCGGGGAAACGGCGCGCTTGCGGCCAAAAGGCTTCCAGGCCTTGACGCCCATCTTTTCCATCTCCGCCCGGCGTTCGGCCAGTACGGCGTCGTCCAGGTCCAGCTTTATGACGCGGTTGGGAATGTCGATGACGATCGGGTCGCCGGTTTGAACCAGCGCGATCAGCCCGCCTTCAGCGGCTTCCGGCGAGACATGGCCGATCGACAGGCCCGAAGTGCCACCTGAAAAGCGCCCATCGGTGATGAGCGCGCATTCCTTGCCCAGTCCCTTGGATTTAAGATAGCTGGTCGGATAGAGCATTTCCTGCATGCCGGGGCCACCCTTTGGCCCTTCATAGCGGATGACGACGACGTCGCCTGCCTTGACCTCATTGCCCAATATGCCCACGACCGAGGCATCCTGGCTTTCATAGACGCGCGCTGTGCCGTGGAAGGTCAGGATCGAGTCATCGACGCCCGCCGTCTTGACGATGCAGCCTTCGGGCGCAAGATTGCCGTACAGGACGGCTAGGCCGCCATCCTTGGAGAAGGGATGCTCCGCTGACCGGATCACGCCCTTTTCGCGGTCGGTGTCGAGTTCCTCCCAACGCGCCGACTGGCTGAATGCGGTCTGGGTCGGCACGCCGCCGGGGGCCGCGCGGAAGAAATTGCGCACTTCTTCGCTATTGGTGCGGCCAATGTCCCAGCGGGCCAAGGCGGCCGCCATGGTCGGGGCGTGGACGGTGGGCAGCGACGTATCGACCAGCCCGGCGCGTTCCAGTTCGCCCAATATCGCCATGATGCCGCCCGCGCGGTGGACATCCTCCATATGGACGTCCTGCTTGGCGGGTGCGACCTTGCACAGGCAGGGGACGCGGCGCGACAGGCGGTCGATATCGGCCATGGTGAAATCGACGCCGCCTTCATGCGCGGCGGCGAGCAGATGGAGGACGGTGTTGGTCGAGCCGCCCATGGCAATGTCGAGGCTCATGGCATTCTCGAACGCCTTGAAGCTGGCAATGGTGCGGGGCAGGGCGGTGTCGTCGTCCTGCTCATAATAGCGCTTGGCGAGATCGACGATGACATGACCCGCTTCGCGGAACAGCCGCTCGCGGTCCGAATGGGTGGCGAGCGTCGAACCGTTGCCCGGAAGCGAAAGGCCCAATGCTTCGGTCAGGCAGTTCATTGAATTGGCGGTGAACATGCCCGAACAACTGCCGCAGGTGGGGCAGGCGGAGCGTTCGATGGTCTGCACTTCCTCGTCGGTATAGCTTTCGTCGGCGGCGACGACCATGGCATCGACCAGATCGAGCGCGACCTCCTTGCCGCGCATCACGACCTTGCCCGCTTCCATCGGCCCGCCGGAGACGAACACGGCGGGGATGTTGAGGCGCATTGCAGCCATCAACATGCCGGGCGTGATCTTGTCGCAGTTGGAGATGCAGACCATCGCGTCAGCGCAATGGGCGTTGACCATATATTCGACACTGTCGGCGATCAGATCCCGACTAGGTAGCGAATAGAGCATGCCGCCATGGCCCATGGCGATGCCGTCATCGACTGCGATGGTGTTGAATTCCTTGGCGACGCCGCCTGCCGCCTCGATCTCGCGCGCCACGAGCTGGCCCAAATCCTTGAGGTGGACATGGCCCGGCACGAACTGGGTGAAGCTGTTGACCACCGCGATGATCGGCTTGCCGAAATCCTCGTCCTTCATGCCCGTCGCCCGCCACAGGCCGCGCGCGCCCGCCATGTTGCGGCCGTGGGTGGTGGTGCGTGAACGATAGGCAGGCATGATGGCGGTCCTTCAGGGCTTTGAGGCGGCCCCTCTACAGCGCAGGGGCCAGCTTTGGAACAAATTATTCCTTTTGCCCGCCCCGTGCGTCATTTTCTTACGCCGCCGCGCCGCTCCCCTGGAGCAGGGCCATGCGCAGGCATTGGCAGACGATCTCGTCGCGCTGGTTGCGCAGGCGGTGGGTGAAGGTGACGATGCCTGCGCCGGGTCGCGATTTGCTGGGCTTGAGGTCCGTCACTTCGGAGTCGCAGCGCAGCGTGTCGCCGATGAAGACGGGCTTTGGCATCACCAACTTGTCATAGCCCAGGTTCGCGACCAGCGTGCCGAGCGTCGTGTCACCCACCGACAGCCCGATCATCAGCGCGAAGGTGAAGGTGCCGTTGACGAGGATCTGGCCGAACTCGCTGGCCTTGGCGAACTCGGCGTCGAGATGCAGCGGCTGCGGATTATGCGTCATCGTCGTGAACAGGAGATTGTCGGTCTCCGTCACCGTGCGGCGGATATCGTGGGTGATCGTGTCGCCGATCGTCCATTGATCGTAAAAGCGCCCGGCCATGTTTTTCCCTTAACTTCGCATATTTCCCGCAGTTTTTGACATTATATGCCACGCTGGGGACTGAATATTTCAAACGGAGCCGCGGCCCGCATCATAGCCTGAAAGGCGGGATGTAGGACAGCGGCTAAGCGGCTTTGGCGATCTTGGCGAGCAAGACGCCCTCGCTCACCTGTCCGCCTTCGGCGGCGTTCAGTTCCGCGACGGTGCCGTCGAAGGGGGCGATGAGGCTATGCTCCATCTTCATGGCTTCCAGCGTCAGGAGCTTCTGGCCCTTGATCACCGCGTCGCCCGCCGCGACGGCGACCGCGATGATGCGGCCGGGCATGGGGGAAAGGATTGCGCCGTCGGAGGCGACGGCGCCTCCTGTGGATGAAGCGCGCATCGGCTCGATCCGCCAGGTTTGTCCGCTATCGGTCAGCCAGGATGAAGATGGATCGTCTTTTGGCCCGGCGAGCGCATGCTGATCGACATAGTCGTGGATCGGCATATAGACGGGAACCGGCTGCCCATTGACCGAGAGCATGATGTCCTGCTGCGGCGGTGCGTTCAGTCTGAACCCCGCCAGCGCCTGACGCGCATAGCGGTGGGCGGCATCGGACAGCGCTTCGTCCGATGGCATAAGGGGAGGAATAAGCGCGTCCCCGGCACGCTCGATGAGGCCCGTGTCCATTGTTCCGGCAATGAAATCAGGGTGGTCGAGCGCGTTGATCAGAAATGCAGCATTGGTTCGCACCGGCCAAATCACGCTGCCATTAAGCGCATAGGCCAGAATCTCCCGTGCCTCTTCACGGTCCAGCCCGTGCGAGATCATCTTGGCGATCATCGGGTCATAATAAGGCGAAATAGTCGCGCCTTGATCCACGCCCTTTTCGATCCGCACATTGGCGTCGAGTTCGAATTGTTCCAGCGTCCCGATCGACGGCAAGAAGCCTTTGGCCGGATCTTCCGCATAGAGCCGTGCTTCGATTGCGTGACCGTTGATTGATAGTTCATGCTGCTTTTTGGGCAATGGTTCGCCCGATGCTACGCGGAGCTGCCATTCGACCAGATCGACGCCGGTGATTTCTTCTGTCACGGGATGTTCGACCTGAAGCCGGGTGTTCATTTCCATGAACCAGACGCGATCCGGCTTGATATAGCCTGCCGACCCATCGGCGATAAACTCGATCGTGCCTGCGCCGACATAATCGACCGCCTTCGCCGCCCGGACAGCCGCTGCGCAAATGACGGCGCGAGTAGACTCCGTCATGCCGGGCGCTGGCGCTTCCTCGATCACCTTCTGGTGGCGGCGCTGGAGCGAGCAGTCGCGTTCGAACAGGTGGACGACATTGCCATGACTGTCGCCGAATATCTGCACCTCGATATGGCGCGGGTTGGTGACCCATTTTTCGAGCAGGACATGGTCGTTGCCGAAGCTGGACGCGGCTTCGCGCTGGCAGGAGGCGAGCGCGTCGGCGAAGTCTTGCGCGGCATCGACCTTGCGCATCCCCTTGCCGCCGCCGCCCGCGACGGCCTTGATCAGGACGGGGTAGCCGATGGCGTCGGCCTGGGCGGCGAGATGGGCGGGCGACTGGTCCGCGCCGAGATAGCCGGGCGTGGTGGGAACGCCTGCATCCTGCATCAATTGCTTGGCGGCGTCCTTGAGGCCCATGGCGGTGATGGAGGACGGGTTGGGGCCGACCCAGATGAGGCCTGCGTCGATGACAGCCTGGGCGAACTCGGCATTTTCGCTGAGGAAGCCGTAGCCGGGGTGGATCGCCTGCGCGCCGGTTTGCTGGGCGGCGGCGATGATGCGGTCGCCCATAAGGTAGGATTCGCGCGCCGGGGACGGGCCGATATGGACGGCTTCGTCAGCGGAGCGGACGTGGAGGGCGTTCGCGTCGGCGTCGGAATAGACGGCGACGGTGCGGATGCCGATGGCGCGCGCGGTGCGGATGATGCGGCAGGCGATTTCGCCGCGATTGGCGATGAGGAGGGATTCAAGCACAGGGATCTCCCAATCCGTCATGCTGAACTTGTTTCAGCATCCATTTAGCGGCAGGCTCGGTGCTACGATGGAAAAGCAACCGTGCGTCTATATTCTGAGTAGCGCGTCCTACGGGACGCTTTACATCGGCGTGACATCCGACTTGATCGGTCGCCTTTATCAACACCGCACCGGCAGTATTCCGGGTTTCACGAGCCGGTACGATGTCCATCATCTGGTACGGTTCAAGATGTTTGGTGATATAGAGCGGGCGATCCTGCGGGAAAAGCAGCTCAAGCGCTGGCATCGCCAATGGAAGATCAACCTGATCGAGAGCGACAATCCGCATTGGGCGGACCTTGCGCCGTCGATCGGGCTTCCGCCTTTGCTGCCTGATGGATGCTGAAACAAGTTCAGCATGACGAAAGTGCTGAGCAAACTGGTGTGCCAGAAACGAGGCTTGCGCGCCTCCACCACCCTTCGGGCGGTCCCCCTCCCCGTTCCGGGGAGGTATGGCGTTGTCCTCGGTGCCCACCCCCATCACATCCGGAACAGGCCGAATTGCGCCCGGTCCGGCACCGGCGCGTTCAGCGCCGCGGCGAACGCCAACCCCAGCACATCGCGGGTTTGCGCGGGGTCGATGACGCCATCGTCCCACAGGCGGGCGGTGGCGTAATAGGGGTTGCCTTCTTCCTCATATTTCTGGCGGACGGGGGCCTTGAAGGCTTCGGCTTCCTCAGGCGACCATTTGGCCGCGTCGCGGTGGACGGTGGCGAGGACGGAGGCGGCCTGTTCGCCGCCCATCACGCTGATGCGGGCGTTGGGCCAGGTGAAGAGGAAGCGCGGCTGGTAGGCGCGGCCGCACATGCCGTAATTGCCTGCGCCGAAACTGCCGCCGATCAGGACGGTGACTTTGGGCACCTGCGCGGTGGCGACCGCGGTGACGAGCTTGGCGCCATGTTTGGCGATCCCCTCCGCCTCATATTTGCCGCCGACCATGAAGCCGGAGATATTCTGGAGGAACAGAAGTGGTATGCGGCGCTGGCAGGCGAGTTCGATGAAATGCGCGCCCTTTTGCGCGCTTTCGCTAAATAGCACGCCGTTATTGGCGAGGATCGCGACGGGCATGCCCCAGATATGAGCGAAGCCGCAGACGAGCGTGGTGCCGTAGAGCGCCTTGAATTCGTGAAACTCGCTGCCGTCCACGATGCGCGCGATGATTTCGCGCACGTCATAGGGGGCGCGGACATCGTCGGGGATGATGCCGTAGAGATCGCTCGCATCATATTTGGGCGGGCGGGGTTCGCGCAAGTTGAGGTCGGGCTGGCGGTCGGGTTGCAGGGTCGAGACGATGTCGCGGACGATGGTGAGGGCATGATCGTCGCTGTCGGCGACATGATCGACCACGCCCGATTTGCGCCCATGCAGGTCGCCGCCGCCCAGATCTTCGGCGGTGATGACTTCGCCGGTTGCGGCCTGCACCAGCGGCGGGCCGGCGAGGAAGATCGTGCCCTGGTTGCGGACGATGACGGTTTCGTCGGACATGGCGGGGACATAGGCGCCGCCCGCGGTGCAGCTACCCATGACGCAGGCGATCTGGGGGATGCCCTGCGCGGACAGGTTTGCCTGATTGTAGAAGATGCGGCCGAAATGGTCGCGATCGGGGAATACTTCCGCCTGATTGGGCAGGTTCGCGCCGCCGCTATCGACCAGATAGATACAGGGCAGGCGGTTTTCGAGCGCGATTTCCTGCGCGCGCAGATGCTTTTTGACGGTGACGGGATAATAGGTGCCGCCCTTTACCGTGGCGTCGTTGCAGCCGATCATGACCTGACGGCCCGACACGCGACCGATCCCGGCGATCAGGCCAGCGCCGGGGACTTCATCGCCATAGAGGCCGTTGGCGGCAAGCTGGCCGATTTCGAGGAAAGGCGAGCCGGGATCGAGCAGGCGTTCGACGCGGTCGCGGGGCAGGAGTTTGCCGCGCGCGGTGTGTTTGTCGCGCGCGCTGGCGGAGCCGCCCTGGGCGGCGGCGGCGACCTTGGCGCGCAATTCTTCGGCCAGGGCGCGGTTGTGCGCGACATTGGCGCGGAAGGCTTCGCTATCGCGCAGGACTTTGGTGTCGAGGATGGGTGCGGTCATATTGTTCTTACCCTGTATTGCGGGCCTGCGCCCCTCCACCGCCCTTCGGGCGGTCCCCCTCCCCCAGCAAGCTGGGGGAGGATTATTAAGCCCCGATGACCTCGCGGCCGATCAACATGCGGCGGATTTCGTTGGTGCCGGCGCCGATGTCGAGCAGCTTGGCGTCGCGCAGATAGCGTTCGACCGGCCAATCCTTGGTATAGCCCGCGCCGCCCAAGGCCTGCACGGCTTCCAGCGCGACCTTCACTGCATTTTCCGATGCCAGCAAAATCGCGCCCGCCGCGTCGAAGCGGGTGGTGCGTCCGGCATCGCAGGCCTTGGCGACCGCATAGACATAGGCGCGCGCGCTGTTGAGCGCGACATACATGTCGGCGATCTTGGCCTGCATCAGTTGGAAGGTACCGATCGCTTTGCCGAATTGCTTGCGGTCGCGGACATAGGGGATGACGGTGTCGAGGCAGGCTTGCATGATGCCAAGCTGTATGCCCGCCAGCACGGTGCGCTCATAGTCCAGGCCCGACATCAAGATGCCGACGCCGCCATTGAGCGCCCCCATGATATTGTCTTCCGGCACTTCGCAATCGTCGAAGATCAGTTCGGCGGTCGGGCTGCCGCGCATGCCCATCTTGTCGATCTTCTGGCCGATGGAAAAGCCCTTCATCCCCTTTTCGATGAGGAAGGTGGTGAGGCCTTGGCTCCCTTCGCCGGTGCGGGCGTAGACGACCAGCGTGTCGGCATAGGGCGCATTGGTGATCCAGAATTTGGTGCCGTTGAGGATATAGCGGTCGCCGCGCTTTTCCGCCTTCAGCGTCATCGACACGACGTCCGAGCCAGCGCCTGCTTCCGACATGGCGAGGCTGCCAACATGCTCGCCGGAGATCAGCTTGGGGAGATATTTCGCCTTTTGCGCGTCGCTGCCCCAGCGGCGGATTTGGTTGACGCAGAGGTTGGAGTGGGCGCCATAGGACAAGCCGATCGAAGCGGAAGCGCGGGCGACTTCCTCTTGTGCGACGACATGGTCGAGATAGCCGAGGCCAAGGCCGCCCCATTCCTCCTCGACCGTGATGCCGTGCAGGCCAAGCGCGCCCATTTGCGGCCACAGGTCGCGCGGGAACCAGTCCTTCGCATCGATTTCGGCCGCCAACGGTGCGATCTTGTCAGCGGCGAAGCGCGCGGTGCTTTCGCGGATCATGTCGGCGGTTTCACCCAGGGCGAAATCGAAATTGCTCATTGGCCTCTCCTATTTGCACCAAGACTAACGGAACCAGCCGCTAATTCAAAATTGAAAGAATTGGCAAGGTGTCATAGATGGCGTCTATGATCGAACGCTATCAGCTCCGCTATTTCCTGGCCGTGGTCGACCATGGCAATTTCTCGCGGGCGGCGGGGCATTGCAATGTGGCGCAGCCGACGCTGTCGGTGGGGATTGCCAAGCTGGAGCGGGCGCTGGGCGGGGCGTTGTTCCTGCGGTCGGGGCATCGGGTCGAGCTGACGCAGGCGGGATCGCGCCTGCTGGCCCATGCGCGGCGGATCGAAGGCGAGTTCAACCTGGCGCAGCAGGTGCTGGCGGGCGCAGCGCAAGGGCCGCTGACGCGGATGGGGGTGATCCGCAGCCTGCCCGGTGCGACCATAGCGGCGATCACGCGCGCGGCACGCGGCATCGACCCCGACGCGCGGCTGGAACTGGTGGAAGGAACCGAACGCGAATTGCTGGGCCATGTTGCGCGCGGGCGGATCGACTGTGCGCTGACGTTGGTCGGGCGGGGCAGCGACCGGTTTCTGGAAGAGCCGTTGCGCGAGGAGGGCTATGCGCTTGCCGTTCCGCTGGACCACCCGGCCGCCGGGCAGGCGTCGGTTGCAGCCGAGACGCTGAACGAGGATGTGATGATCGTGCGCCGCCATTGCGAGGTTCTGTCGGACACGAGCCGCTTCTTTACCGAGCGCGGGGTGCGGCCGCATTTCGCCTATCGGTCGGTCAATGACGAACGGGTGATGCAGATGGTGGCGGCGGGGGTGGGGATCACGCTGATGCCGATCAGCTATGCCGCGCCCGACGTTGCCCGGCCCCGGCTGGCGGGCTTCGACCAGACCCGCACCATCGGGCTGCTTTACGCCACGACGTCCGAAGCGCTGGCGGCGTCACCCCCGCCGATCGTGGCTGCGGCGCGCGGCGTGTTGGCGGACTGATCAGGTGCGCGGGGCGAGGCCGCCGATCAATATGTCAACCATCGCGTCGGCGATCTCGCTGGGGGACAATGGCCCGTCCGGCGCATGCCAACGGCCCGGCCAGTTGAGCGCACCCGCCAGGGTGAAGGCCGTCATCCGCACATCGACCGGTGCGATCGAGCCGTCGGCGATCCCGTCCTGAATCAGCGCCCGGATCGAGAGGTCGATCGCTCGCTTGCGCGCACGAAACAGCGCCGCGCCTTCGGGGGAGAGAAATTCGTCGCCGGTACGCACCACGCATCGGCCGAAATCGTCCATCATTACCAGGGCATAGCTGCGCAGGACACTGCGTAGTCGGGCAAGGCCATCGCCGGGCTGGGCGCGAGCGGTGTCGGCCGCGGCGCTGAGCAATTCCAGCCCGCGCGTCACGCATTCGATCAGCACCTGCTCCTTATTACCCAGATAATGATAGATGGTCGGCTTGCTGATCCCAAGGCTCGCGGCGACGTCATCGAGCGAGGTCGCGTGGAAACCGCGCGCGTTGAACATCCGCACCGCCGCGCGCAGCACGGCTTCGCGCTTTTCCTCGCGGTCACGCTCACGCTCTTCGCGCGATCGAAAGGGGGAGGGGGCGGCAGAAGCAAGACGGGGTGCCATAATATCCTTGGGTCTGATCGACTGTCTGTTCCGCATCCTCCCCTGAAAAGGGGAGGGGGACCGTCGGCGTAGCCGATGGTGGAGGGGTGTCACCCCATCGAGAGCATGACACCCCTCCGTCAGGGCAGCGCCCTGCCACCTCCCCCGCCGGGGGAGGATGTGGAGTTACGGACCGTCTTGACAAGAAACCCTGAGATAATCAATATACCGACGAGTATATAGGAGACGAATGGGTTTTATGCTGACGGAAATTCAGACGGCCATTCGCGACACGGTGCGCAGTTTCGCGCAGGAGACGATCCGTCCGCATAGTGCGCGCTTCGAATCCGAGGGCGGCTATCCGCCTGAACTGTTCGAGCAGATGGCGGGGCTCGGCCTGTGGGGCATGACCGCCCCGGAAAGCTATGGCGGGGCGGAGGCGGACGCGGTGTCCTACGCGCTGGCGCTGATCGAACTGGCGGCGGCGGACGGGGCGCTGTCCACCATCGTTTCCATCCAGAATAGCATCCTCGTGTCCGGCCTGCTCAAGGATGGTAGCGAGGCGCAGAAGGCGCGTTTCCTGCCCGGCCTGATCGGTGGGCGGGCCATCGGTGCCTTTGCGCTCACCGAGGCCGATGCCGGATCGGATGCATCCGCCGTGCGCACCCGCGCGACCAAGGTCGATGGCGGCTGGCGCATCAACGGCTCCAAACAGTTCATCACGTCGGGCAAGATCGCCGGACTGGTGATGGTCGCCGCCGTGACTGATCCCGATGCGGGTAAGAAGGGTCTGTCCGTATTCATCGTACCGACCGATCGGCCCGGTTTCGGCGTCGACAAGGTCGAACATAAGCTGGGGCAGGGCGCGTCCGACACCTGTGCGCTGCGGTTCGATGATATGTTCGTCGAGGATGACCTGCTGATCGGCCAACCAGGGCAGGGCTATCGTATTGCGCTTGCCAATCTGGAAACCGGCCGTATCGGTATCGCCGCGCAATGCGTCGGCATGGCGCAGGCGGCAATGGACATCGCGGTCGCCTATGCCAAGGAGCGCCGGAGTTTCGGCAAGCCCATTATCGAGCATCAGGCGGTGGGCTTTCGCTTGGCCGATCTCGCCGCCCGATTGGAAGCGGCGCGGCAATTGGTGCTGAACGCCGCGCGGGTCAAGGATGCGGGCCTGCCCTGCCTGACCGAAGCGTCGATGGCCAAGCTGTTTGCGTCGGAAGCCGCCGAACAGATCGTATCGGGCGCGCTCCAGACGCTCGGCGGCTATGGCTATCTGGAAGAATATGGCGTCGCCAAAATCTATCGCGATGTGCGCGTGTGCCAGATTTACGAAGGCACGTCGGACATCCAGCGCATGGTCATCGCGCGCAGTCTTTGAAAGGAATTGATATGCAGGACGATCCGGTAGTCATCGCCAGCTATGCCCGCACGCCGATGGGCGGTTTTCAGGGTGCCTTGTCGGGCCTCAAAGCCACGGAACTGGGCGCGGCAGCGGTCAAGGCAGCGGTCGAGCGCGCGGGCGTTTCCGTCGATGCGGTCGATCGCATCTATATGGGCTGTGTCCTGCCGGCGGGTCTGGGGCAAGCGCCTGCGCGGCAGGCGGCTTTGGGTGCGGGGCTTGGCCTCAATACCGAAGCCACCACTGTCAACAAGATGTGCGGATCGGGCATGCAGGCCGCGATCATGGCGCATGAAGCGCTTAGCTCTGGCGCGGTCGATGTCGTGATTGCAGGCGGCATGGAAAGCATGACCAATGCGCCTTATGCCCTGCCCAAGCATCGCGGCGGCGCGCGGATCGGCCATGACCGGATTATCGACACGATGATGATGGACGGGCTGGAAGATGCCTATGAGCCGGGCAAGGCGATGGGCGTGTTCGCCGAAGAAGCGGTGCGCGACTATCAGTTCACGCGGCAGGATCAGGATGATTATGCCATCCGCTCGCTCGAACGCGCCAATGCGGCGATCGGCAACGGGGCTTTCGTGCGCGAGATTACGCCGGTGACGGTCAAGGGCCGGGGCGGCGACACGATCGTCGATACCGACGAACAGCCGGGCAAGGCGCGGCCGGACAAGATTCCCGGCCTCAAGCCCGCCTTCGTCAAGGATGGCACGATTACGGCGGCCAACGCCTCGTCCATTTCGGACGGTGCGGCAGCGTTCGTGATGACGCGGCAGAGCGTCGCCGACAAGCAAGGCATGAAGGTTGTCGCCCGCGTGGTCGCGACCGCAGGGCACGCGCATGAGCCATCGAAATTCACGACCGCACCGGTTCCGGCGATGCGCAAGCTGCTGGAAAAGGCAGGCTGGTCGGTGGACGATGTCGATCTATTCGAGGTCAACGAAGCATTTGCCGTCGTCGCGATGATTGCGGCGAAGGAATTGGGCATTCCGGCGGAGAAGCTGAACGTCAATGGTGGGGCGACGGCGCTTGGCCATCCGATCGGCGCATCGGGCGCGCGTATCGTCGCGACCTTGATCGGCGCGCTGGAAACGCGCGGGTTGAAGCGCGGCGTTGCTAGCCTGTGCATTGGCGGTGGCGAAGCAACGGCGATGGCGATCGAGCTGGTCTGATAGTTTAGGGGTTGGATGTTATGGATATCAACGGGTTATCGGCCATTGTCACGGGCGGCGCTTCGGGCCTCGGCCGGGCGACCGCGACGATGCTGGCGGCGCAGGGCGCGAAGGTTGCGATCTTCGACCTGAACGAAGAAGCGGGCAAGGCCGTCGCGGCGGAACTGGGCGGAGTCTATGTATCGGTCAATGTCGCAGATGATGCCAGCGTCACCGCTGGGCTGGGCACGGCCGAAGCAACGCATGGCGTGGCGCGCATCCTGGTCAACTGCGCGGGGATCGCGCCTGCGGTCAAGACCGTGGGCAAGGAGAATGTACCGCATCCGCTCGACAGCTTCGCCAAGACGGTGACCGTCAACCTGATCGGCACATTCAACGTCATTTCGAAATTTTCCGCACGGCTGGCCGCTGCGGAAGAGATTGACGGCGAGCGCGGCGTCATCGTCAACACCGCATCAGTGGCGGCCTATGACGGGCAGATCGGGCAGGCCGCCTATAGCGCTTCGAAGGGCGGCGTCGTCGGCATGACCCTGCCGATCGCGCGCGACCTGGCGCAGCATAAGATCCGTGTCATGACGATCGCGCCGGGTATTTTCCTGACGCCGATGCTCGAAGCCTTCCCGCAGCATGTGCAGGATGCGCTGGGCGCGCAAGTGCCGCATCCCAGTCGCCTGGGTAAACCGGCCGAATATGCGCAACTGGTGGAAACCATCGTCCGCAACCCGATGCTGAACGGCGAAGTCATCCGGCTGGACGGCGCAATCCGCATGGCGCCGCGCTGATGGACGGGATCGCCTTTACGGTCGAGGAGGGCATCGGGTGGATCACGCTCGACCGGCCGGAAGCGGGGAACGCCATCACCCTGCCGCTGGCGCGCGCGCTGCTGGCGGCGGCAATCCGCTGTCAGACCGACACGGCGATCCGCTGTATCGTCCTGACCGGCAACGGGCGGCTGTTCTGCGCGGGCGGCGATGTGCAATTGCTTGCCGGCGCTGGCGACAAACGATCGGAAGTGCTGAGCGAGTTGATCGCGACCTTTCATGCCGCCGTTGCGCGGCTGGCGCGCGCGCCCAAGCCGCTGGTGACGCTGGTCAATGGCCCGGCGGCTGGTGCGGGGTTCAGCCTGGGGATGCTGGGTGACGTCGTGATCGGCGCGCGCTCGGCCCATTTTACCGCCGCCTATGGGGCGATCGGCCTGACGCCGGATGGGGGCCTTAGCTGGTTGCTGCCGCGTCTGGTGGGGTTGCGCAAGGCGCAGGAGATCATCCTGGCCAATCGCCGGATCAAGGCGGAGGAGGCCGAGGCGATCGGGCTGGTGACGCGGATCGTCGATGATGAAGCACTGGCCGACGAAGGCCTGCGCGTCGCCACCGCGCTCGCCGATGCGCCGATGGCGGCGCTGGCCGCCAGCCGCGCGCTGCTGGCCGACAGTTTCGAGACCGGGTTGGAGACGCAGCTGGACCGCGAATTGCGGAGCATGGCGGCGGCAGGCGCGGGACGGGAAAGTGAAGAGGGGCTGAGCGCATTGCTTGCAAAACGCCCCGCCAATTTTAGGGGAGTTTGAGACCATGGCCGACGCCTATATCGTAGAAGCCGTCCGTACCGCCGGGGGCCGCGCCCGCAAGGGCGGCCTGATCGACGTGCATCCCGCCGATCTGGGCGCGACCATCCTCAATGCGCTGGTCGATCGCACGGGCGTCGATCCCGCTGCGATCGAGGATGTCATCGTCGGCTGCGTCAGCCAGGCGGGCGAGCAGGCCTTTGCCTTCGGCCGCAACCTGGTGCTGGCGTCGAAGCTGCCCGACAGCGTGCCCGCCGTGACGATCGACCGCCAATGCGGTTCCTCGCAACAGGCGCTGCATTTCGCGGCGCAGGCAATCATGTCCGGTACGCAGGATCTGGTGATCGCGGCCGGTGCCGAAAGCATGACGCGGGTGCCGATGGGCTCCAACTATCAGCTTCATGCCGCTGCCGG
Organism: Sphingobium xenophagum; assembly: GCF_031457465.1. Lineage (GTDB taxonomy): Bacteria > Pseudomonadota > Alphaproteobacteria > Sphingomonadales > Sphingomonadaceae > Sphingobium > Sphingobium xenophagum_A. The sequence continues at coordinate 33,489 of NZ_JAVDWV010000004.1, read as the reverse complement.
TGTCGGCATCGGGCCATGGCCCAAGAGCATCCAGAACCGCTATGGCGTCGCCGAGTTCAGCCAGTTTCATGGCGCGCAGATGATCGCCAACAAATATGGCTTCACCCGCGAGGATATGGACGCTTTTGCGCTGGCCAGCCATGCCAAGGCGGCGGCTGCGATCGACAGCGGCGCGTTTAAGGGCGAGATCGTCGGCGTGGAAACGCCCGCAGGCCTGTTCGACACCGATGACGGCGTGCGCCGCGGCGGCACGATGGAGGCGATGGCCAGCGTCAAGACGCTGGAGGAGGGCGGGACCATCACCGCGGCCAATGCCAGTCAGATGACCGATGGCGCGTCGGGCGTGCTGGTGGCGAGCGAGGCGGCGATCAAGCGCTTCAACCTCAAGCCCATTGCGCGCATCGTCAACCTGACGGTCACGGCGGGCGACCCGGTGATCATGCTGGAAGAGCCGATTCCGGCGACCCGGCGCGCGTTCGAACGGTCGGGCCTCAGCCTCAATGATATCGACCTGTTCGAAGTCAACGAAGCCTTTGCCGCGATCCCGATGGCATGGCTCAAGGCGATCGGTGCGGACCCGGCGAAGCTCAACGTCCATGGCGGCGCGATCGCGCTTGGCCATCCGCTGGGCGCCAGCGGCACCAAGCTGATGACCACGCTGATCCATGCCCTGCGCGCCAAGGGCAAGCGCTATGGCTTGCAGACGATGTGTGAAGGCGGTGGCGTTGCCAATGTGACGATCGTGGAAGCGCTGTAATGGGGATCAGGACGCGCTTCACCGATCTGTGCGGGATCGAGCATCCGATCGTGCAGGGCGGCATGATGTGGGTCGGTCGGGCGGAACTGGCCGCGGCCGTCTCCAATGCGGGCGGGCTTGGCATATTGACCGCGCTGACGCAGCCGACACCCGACGATCTGCGGCGCGAGATTGATCGTTGCCGCACGATGACCGACAAGCCGTTCGGGGTGAACCTGACCATATTGCCGTCGGTCAATCCGCCGCCTTATGCGGAATATCGCCGGGCGATCATCGACAGCGGGGTCAAGATTGTTGAGACGGCAGGGCATAAGCCGCAGGAGCATGTCGATGATTTCAAGGCGCATGGCATCATCGTCGTCCATAAATGCACGGCCGTCCGTCATGCTTTATCGGCGCAGCGGATGGGCGTGGATGCGATCTCGATCGATGGGTTCGAATGTGCGGGCCATCCGGGCGAGGATGATATTCCGGGGCTGATCCTGATCCCGGCGGCGGCCGACAAGCTGACGATCCCCATGATCGCGAGCGGCGGTTTCGGCGACGGGCGCGGTCTTGCCGCGGCGCTGGCGCTGGGGGCGGACGGCATCAACATGGGCACGCGCTTCTGCGCGACGGTGGAAGCGCCGATCCATGACAATGTGAAGCAGTTTCTGGTCGAAAATGACGAGCGCGGCACCAACCTGATCTTCCGCAAATTCCACAATACGGGGCGCGTCGCCAAGAACAGCGTGTCGGATCAGGTGGTCGAGATATCGTCGCGCGAGGGCGCGGTGTTTCAGGACATTCAGCCGCTCGTGTCGGGCGCGAAGGGGCGGGTTGCGCTGGAAACGGGCGATCTGGACGCGGGGCTGGTCTGGGCCGGGCAGGTCCAAGGCCTGATCCATGACATCCCGACCTGCGACGCGCTGGTGAAGCGCATCGTGGCGGATGCCGAGGCGATCATCCGGGGTCGGTTGAGCGCCATGCTAAGCGGCGAACGGGTCGCCGCCTGAGCGTCACTGTTCGATCAGCAGGGCGCCGAACGGCGGCAGTTTCTCCGACGATGCTCCGTTGACGGCGCTCAGGATGCGACCTGACCCGTCAACGCCAGCGGGCCAAGCTATGGCCTCGTGCGACAGGTTGAAGACGCAGAGCAAAGACTGATCACCGCTGGTCCGGCGGAAGGCTAGGCAGGCGGCGTCGGCAACCAGGATGGCGAGCGCGCCATGGCGCAGCGCCGGGTTGGCCTTGCGCAGCGCCAGCATGTTGCGGGTGAAGGTGAGGAGGGAGTCGGGGTTTGCCTCCTGCGCGTCCACCGCCAGCGCGAGATGATCGTTGCCATGGGGTAGCCAGGGTTCGACGCTGGAAAAGCCCGCCTGTATCGCATCGGCCGACCAGGGCAGTGGGGTGCGCGCGCCGTCGCGCGACAAGGTGAGCGGCCAATTGGCGATGGCTTCGGGGTCTTGCAATCGCTCGAACGGGATGTCGACCTGGGTAATGCCCAGTTCCTCGCCTTGATAGAGGATGGCATTGCCGCGTAGCGCCATCAGCAGAACCATCTTCATGCGGGCAAAGGCTGGGCGATCTTCGGGCGCGCACCAGCGCGACAGCGCGCGCGGCGCGTCGTGATTTTCAAAGGCCCAACTGGGCCAGCCCATGCCCGGCTCGTCTGGCCAGCGATCAACCGTTTCCGCCACCAGCGCTGGCGTGAGGGCGGGCGCGTAGAGGAAGGTGAAGCCATAGGCGCTGTTGAGGCGATGATCGCCCGCCGTAAAGGCCTTCATCTCCTGTTCCGCGAGCGCGCCGCCCACTTCGGCGACCGTGAAGATCGCGCCATAGGCGTCGCATAGCGTGCGGATGCGTTCGACGAAGGGGACGATGGCGGGATGCGACTGGCTGTAGCGTTTGATCTGGAAATCAAAGGGTCGGGTGCGGGGGCTGCCATCATCGGGGGCGGGAGGATTGTCGCGGAAGTCAGGGTCGTGCATCGCGTGGTTGAGCGCATCGAGGCGGAAGCCATCGACGCCGCGGTCCAACCAGAAGCGCATGACGTCCAGCAAGGCATCCTGAACCATCGGGTTATGGACGTTGAGCTGCGGCTGGCTGGCCAGGAACTGGTGCATATAATATTGGCCGCGCCGCGCGTCCCAGGTCCAGGCCGGGCCGCCGAATACCGACTGCCAATTATTGGGCGGCGTGCCGTCGGCTTTGGGATCGGCCCAGACATACCAGTCGGCCTTCTCATTGGTGCGGTCGGCGCGGCTCTGCACGAACCAGCCGTGCAGGTCCGAACTATGGGCATAGACCTGATCAATCGTCACCTTAAGGCCCAGCGCATGGGCGCGGGCGATTAGCGCGTCGAAGTCGGCGAGGGTGCCGAAGATCGGATCAACGCCACAATAATCGGCGATATCATAGCCGAAATCGCGCATTGGCGAGGTGAAGAAGGGCGATATCCAGATCGCATCCACGCCTAATTTGGCGACATGCTCCAATCGCTGGGTCATACCGTTCAGGTCACCCACGCCGTCATGATTGCTGTCCTGAAAGCTGCGCGGATAAATCTGGTAGATCACCGCGCCCTTCCACCAGGGCTGATCGGTCTGCGGGGACGCTGCTGTCATGGCTGGCCTTTGCGGGTCAGGGATTGGCGATGGACGAAAATGTCGACACACTCTTGCATGCCGGACGGGAGAGGTGAAGCCTGCGCATATCGTCGGCAGAATGCAGGAACCTCACAATGGCTATCACCATCACCGCTTTTGCCCAATCGCCTGATCGCGGCCGGGGTCTGGCACGCGATATGGGGGTCAGATGGGCCTTGGAGGAAGTGGGCCAGCCCTATGCAGTTCGATTGCTGTCCTTTGCGGCGATGAAGGAAGCTCCGCATCGGTCGCTGCACCCGTTCGGGCAAATCCCGACCTATGAGGAAGGGGATTTAAGGCTGTTCGAATCTGGCGCGATCATCCTCAACATCGCACAGCAGCATCCCGGCCTATTGCCGAACGACGAAGTCGCGCGAGGGCGGGCGATCAGTTGGATGTTCGCGGCGCTCAGCACGGTCGAGCCCCCGATCCTCCATCGTGAAAGCGCCCTGTTCACTGAACGCGACAAGCCTTGGCATGTTGAACGTCTGCAGATGATGGACGATCAGATTCATCACCGTCTCGACGCCCTGTCAAAGCATTTGGGTGATGCGGAATGGCTTGATGGCGCATTTAGCGCGGGCGATTTGCTGATGGTCACTGTGCTGCGTCGGCTGACCACGTCTGGCCTGCTGACCGCCTATCCCAATCTATGTGCCTATGTCGCCCGTGGCGAGGCGCGCCCAGCCTTTCAGCACGCCTTCGCCGATCAGTTGGCCGTGTTCGCGCAGTCATCATAGAGGCAGCCTAACGCTGTGCGCAAAGCCTGGATCAGCGAGTGATTCGCCGAGTCGCAACTAGCCGTCGCCTACCGCGAGGCCACAGGGTAGGGATCAATTCCCCTACGGAAAGCGTTGCATTGCGCTACGGATGCAGTTTTTGCAATCGCTCAGGATGTTTTCGCACTTGCAGCAAAACGCCATTGGAGCGAAAACAAATTCGCCTTTCAGGCATCCTCTCCTAAAACTTTTACGGGCTGGTCTTCGGATCGGCCCTTTTTTTGTCTGTTTGCGTTTCGCCCTCCGGTCCTGCGGGATCGACGCAGGCGGTTTGGGCCGGGTCGCGCCAGACGACGCCGACTTCGAGATAGGCTTCCAATTCGCGCCAATGCCGGTCCCAGCCTGGGCCGCGCCTGGCGACGGGCACTTCCTGCTCCACCATCTGGCGCGCGCGGGTGATCGGGTTGGCAGGCCGCTGGCCGATCCGCTCGACAATGTCGCGCAGCTCTTGCGGGCGGTCCTTGCTCATGGCTCTGCTTTCCTCCGCCGCGCTATCGCCCGTGCCATGGCGCGGGAATGGCGGAGAGGCAAGGGCGAAGAAGCGGGGTTCAGCGGCGCTGCGGCGCAGCATCCTTGCGCGGCTGCGGTGCCCGCGCGCTGATGATCAATTGATTGAGGCGCAGTTCATCCTGCGCACCGGCGGCACATTGCCGACAAAACCAATCCAGATACCGCGCCAATAACAGCATGGTCCCTCTCCATTTATCTTATGGAGCAAGCATATCACAAATAGGAAGCGGGGGAAGAGCTTACTGGTCCGCGCCGATCACGCGATAAAGCAGGATGCGGTTGGTGAGCAGAGCAAGGTCGGTGGCGATCGCCGACTGGCGCGCGGCGTACAGTGTGCGCTGACTGGTGAGTGTGGTCAGGAATGTGTCGATACCCGCGCGATAGCGGTCTTCGGACAGGGCATAGGCCCGCTGGCTGGCGATCACCAGGCGACGCTGGGCGGCCTGCTGGGCGTCGATCGTGCCGTCGCGGGCGAGGGCATCGGCAACTTCTCTGAAAGCGGTCTGGATCGCGCCCTCATATTGCGCCAGCATCCTATCGCGCTGGGCCTTGCTAAAGTCGATATTGCCGCGCACGGGGCCGCCGAAGATCGGCAAGCTCGCCGACGGCGCGGCCGACCAGGCAAGGGCATCCCCGGTAAACAGCGAGGACAGGGCCGAACTGGCAACGCCGATCGCCGAGGTCAGGCTGATCCGCGGAAACATTGCCGCGCGCGCCGCGCCGATATCGGCATTGGCGGCCATGAGCTGATGTTCGGCCTGTAGCACATCGGGACGCTGGAGCAGGATGTCTGAGGTCAACCCGGCGGGCACCTTGGCGATGCCCGCGATCAGGCTGTCGAGTGAGGCCGGGAGCAGCGCGTCCTCGACTGGGGCACCCGCCAGCAGGTCGAGCGCATTACGGTCCTGCGCCACTTGCGTCACATTGGCGGCGACGTCCGAAGCTGCCTGTTCGACCGTTGTTTGCGCCTGATAAACGTCCAGCTTGCCCGTCAACCCGGCGCCGTTGAGCGAACTGACGAGGTCGAGCGTGCGCTGCGCACTGGCGAGCGTCTGGCGTGAGACGGCGAGCAATTCCTGGTCGGCGGCCAGTGTTGCATAAGCGGAAGCTGTCTCGGCAATGAGCGCGATGCGCGCGGCGCGCGCGCCTTCTTCTGTCGCCAGATAGGATTGCAGCGCGGATTCCGACAGGTTGTGCAACCGCCCGAACAGGTCGATTTCGAACGCACCAAAGCCGATGTCGGCGCTATAGCTATTCTGCCGCGCATCATTCTGACGGACGAAGGCGGCGCTGGCGTCGCCGGTCACAGTGGGCAACTGATTTGCGCGTTGGATGCGATATTGGGCGCGGGCGGCCTGCACATTGGCGAGCGTCGCGCGCAGGTCGCGATTATTGGTGAGCGCGCGCTCGATCACCGCCTGGAGTTTGGCGTCGCCGACCAATTGCGTCCAGGGCAGGCCCGCCGCTGCCCCCGCCTGTGCCGGGGCATAGGCTTCGCCAGTGGGCAGAGCCGCCGGAACCGGCGCGGCAGGGCGGACATAGGTCGGCGCCATGTTGCACCCCGCCAGCGTCAGCGCGCTGGTCAGCAGAAGGAGCGAGCGGATCATGCGGGCAGTCCTGCGTCCGGGGCGGGGCTTGGCGGCGGGGCTTTGGCCTTGGTTTTGTCGCTGTCGAACAGCCGCGCAATGGTTACGAAGAAGAGCGGTACGTAGAAGATCGCCAGCAAGGTGGCGGTCAGCATGCCGCCGACGACGGCGGTGCCGATCGCGACCCGGCTCTGCGCCCCCGCGCCGGTGGCGATGGCGAGCGGAATGACGCCCGCAATGAAGGCCAGTGACGTCATCAGGATCGGGCGGAAGCGCAGCCTGGCCGCCTCGATTGCCGCCGAGAGCGGGTCTTTGCCCTGCCGATGCGCGAGTTCGGCAAATTCGACGATCAGAATGGCGTTCTTGGCGGCAAGGCCCATGGTGGTGAGCAAGCCCACTTGGAAGAAGATATTATTCTCCAGCCCGCGCGCCCACACCGCGATCACCGCGCCGACAAGGCCAAGCGGCACCACCAGAAGCACCGCGATCGGGATCGACCAGCTTTCATACAAGGCGGCGAGGCAAAGGAAGACGACCAGCACCGACAGGCCGTAGAGCAACGGCGCTTGCCCACCCGACAATTGTTCCTGATAGGAGAGGCCGCTCCAGGCATAGCTGGTGCCTGTGGGCAATTGCTGTTGCAGCTCGACAATACGGTCCATCGCTTCACCCGAACTGGCACCGGCCGCCGCCTGTCCCTGCAATTCATAGGAGGACTGGCCGTTGAAGCGCGCCAGTGTGGACGGCCCCATCGTCCAGTGAGTGGTCGCAAAGGCCGAGAAAGGCACCATCTCGCCGGTGGATGCGGATCGCACCATCCAGTTGTCGAGATCGGTCGGCAATGCACGATAGGGGGCGTCGGCCTGCATGAAGACGCGCTTCACCCGGCCGCGATCCACGAAATCATTGATGTAGCGGCTGCCCCAGGCGGCGCTGAGGACCGAGTCCACGTCGCTCTGGCTAAGCCCCAGGACGGCGAGCTTTTCGGAATCAATGTCGATCTTGAGTTGCGGCGTATCCTCCAGCGCGGCGGCGCGCACGCCTGCAAGCAGCGGGTCTTTCGCGGCGGCGGCGATCAACTGGTTCCGCAGTTCCAGAAAACGTGCGCGGCTGAGCCCGGCGGTGTTGAGCAGTTCGAAGGTGAACCCATTGGATTGGCCGAGGCCGCGAATGGCGGGCGGCGTCATCGCCAACACGCTGGCATCGCGAATGGCCGACAATTGCTTGTTCGCGCGCTGGGCAATGCCACCTGCGCTGTTCACCGCGCCTTTACGATCATCCCAGGGCGCGAGGTTGATGAAGCCTTGGGCCACATTCTCACCCTGACCCTGGAAGCTGAACCCCGTCATGATGAAGGCGAAAGCGACATTGTCCTTCTCGTCATTCAAAAAGTAATTCTGCACCTGCGCCGCGGTTTCGGTCGTGCGACTGGACTTGGCACCGGCGGGCAGCGTCATCTGCACCATTACCTGGCCCTGATCCTCGACCGGCAGGAAGCTGGAGGGCAAGCGCACGAACAGCAGGGCGAGAATGCCAAGGATGACGACATAGCCGACCCAGAACAGCTTGCGCCGTCCCAGCATCTGTTCGGTGCGGCGGATATAGCCGTTGGTCAGCCGATCGAACCAGCGGTTGAACTTGCCCGCCCAGCCATGATTGCGCCGTTCGTCATGCACGGGTTTGAGCAAAGTGGCGCAGAGCGCGGGCGAGAGAATGAGCGCGACCACGACCGAGAGCAGCATGGACGAGACGATGGTGATCGAGAATTGGCGATAGATGACGCCGGTCGATCCGCCGAAGAAAGCCATGGGTAACAGCACGGCGGACAGGACGAGGCCGATGCCGACCAATGCGCTGCCGATCTCCTCCATCGACTTGATCGTCGCGTCGCGGGGCGACAGCCCCTCCTCCTCCATGATCCGCTCGACATTTTCGACGACGACGATGGCGTCATCGACCAACAGGCCGATCGACAACACCATGCCGAACAGGGTCAGCGTGTTGATGGAATAGCCGAACAGCGCCAGCACGCCGAAGGTGCCGAGTAGCACCACCGGCACGGCGATGGTGGGGATCAGGGTCGCGCGCCAGCTTTGCAGAAAGACGAACATGACCACGACGACCAGTAAGACAGCCTCGATCAGGGTCTTGATGACTTCATTGACCGACAGTTTAATGAACGGCGTGGTATCGCGCGGATAGACCAGCTTATAGCCATGGGGCAGGTTCTGTGAGAGTTCCGTCACCCTCGACTTCACCAGTTCGGCGGTCTTGAGCGCATCGGCACCAGGCGCAAGTTGCAGCGCAATGCCCGATGCGGGATGACCGTTCAGACGCGCGGCGGTGGTGTAGCTTTCATTGCCCAATTCCACGCGCGCAACGTCGGACAAGTGGACGATCGACCCGTCACGCTGCGTCTTGACGACGATGTTGCGGAATTGTTCGGGGGTTTCCAGCCGTGATCGGGCCGTGACCGTGGCGTTGATCTGCTGCCCGGCGGGTGCGGGGTCAGCGCCGATCTGTCCGGCGGAGACTTCGACATTTTGGGCCGCGATGGCGCTCTGCACGTCCGACGGCATCAGCTTGACGGCCGCGAGCTTATAGGGATCGAGCCAGACGCGCATCGCATATTGCGACCCGAAAATCTGGGTCGCGCCAATGCCTTCGATCCGTGCGATCGGGTCTTGGAAATTATTGACGAGATAGTCCGAAATGTCGGCCTGGGTAGCCAGGTCATTCTCGTCATAGAGGCCGACCAGCATCAGGAAGTCGGTCTGCTGCTTGGTGACGGTCAGCCCTTGCTGCTGCACCGGATTGGGCAGGCGGCTGAGCGCCTGCTGCACGCGATTCTGCACCTGCACCTGCGCGGTGTCAGGATCGGTGCCCTTTTGGAAGGTGACGGTGATCTGCGACCGGCCCGTCGCCGATGAAGAGGAGGAGAAATACATCAACCCGTCGATGCCGGTCAGCTGCTGTTCGATGACCTGGGTAACGGCAGTTTCGACGGTATCGGCGGATGCACCGGGATAGGTCGCACTGATGCCAACGCCGGGCGGCGCAATGTCAGGATATTGGGCGATCGGCAGCGAAAATATCGACCCTAAACCCGCCAGCATGATCCCGATGGCGATGACCCAGGCAAAGATTGGCCGTTCGATGAAATAGCGACTGAGCATGGCTTATTTCGATGCCGCGACGGGCTTGACGATTTCGTCGGGCTGCACCTTGCCCGTGCCTTCGACGATCAGTCTGTCGCCGGCCTTCAAGCCTTTGGTGATCAGCCATTTGTCGCCGATCGCCTGACCCGCCGTCACGGTGCGGCGCTCAACCTTGTTGGCGCTGTTCACCACCATCGCGGTGGCATTGCCCTTGGGATCGCGGGTGATGCCCTGCTGCGGCGCAAGGATGGCGCCGGGCACGACCGATTGCGGGGCGACGACCCGCACGAACATGCCGGGCATCAGCAGCCCGTCGGGATTGGGGAAGCGCGCGCGCAGCGTCACCGTGCCGCTATTGACGTCGACGATCGGCTCGGCAAACGCGATCACCCCCTCCTGCGGATAATCGCTGCCATCCTCCAGTTTCAGGCGAATAGTCGCACTCGCGGGCAGCGTCTGGCCCGACGCCAGCGACCGGCGCAGCGCGAGCAATTGGGTGCTGGATTGCGTGACATCGACATAGATCGGGTCAAGCTGCTGGATCGTCGTCAACGGATCGGCCTGACTTGCGGTCACGAGCGCGCCCGGCGTGAACAGGGTGCGACCGATACGCCCGCTGATTGGTGCGCGGACCAGCGTGAATTGCAGGTTGACGTTGCTGGTCTGTAGGCTGGCACGCGCCTGCTGCACGGCGGCGCTCGCCTGTCGCGCAGTGGCGGTGACATCGTCGCGATCCTGCGCGCTGACGGCTTCGCTGTCGCCAAGCAATGTGTAGCGGCGCGCCCTGGCCTGCGCCGCCATCTGAGTCGCCTGCGCACTGGCGAGCGCGGCCTGCGCTTCGTCGCGCGACGCACGATAGAGCCGCTCGTCAATCTGGTAGAGCGGTTGCCCCGCCGTCACCATTGCCCCTTCGGTGAAGAGCCGCTTCTGGATCAGGCCTGCAACCTGGGGCCGAACTTCGGACATCATCGCCGACACGGTGCGGCCCGGCAGTTCGCTCGCCACGGTTACGCTCTGCGTTGTCAGGGTAACGACACCCACCTCGACCGGGCCTTTTTGCTGTGGCTTGGGGTCGGCGCAGGCGGCGATCAATATGCAGAGCGCCAGCGGCACGGTGCGAAAAGGCGAGGGCATAGAGTAACGTCGATCCTTGCGTGAACCAGGCGGAGCCTCGCGTCATCGGCGGGCCGGCCGGACACGGGGGGAGGGGGGAGGGATCGTGCGCCGGACAGACCTGTTCCGCTGACGTCGCGAGGACTCCGCTTGGCGTCGGCTAGGGGGTGCCGACGCTGCTGTCCTGACGCCATTGCCTGTCACATGGTAGAGCGACTTATCGTCATCCTGTCGCATGGCGTTGCTGTCGGGTAACGCTTTGTATCAGCCTGTAGCACCGTGCGGAGAAGCGCAGACTTTTGCAGCCGTGCGCGATAGAAGGCCGCATGACTGATCCTCCCATTTCCCCTGCCGCCACGGTGCTGGTGGTCGATGATGATGCCGATATTCGCGATCTCATCATCGGGCAGTTGCGACAGGAAAATTACCGGCTGCTGGGTGTCGGCAGCCTGACCGAACTGCGCCAGACGCTGCGTGAGGAGAGTGTCGACCTCATCGTGCTGGATCTCAACCTGCCCGATGGCGACGGCTTGTCGCTGTGCCGCGAATTGCGGGCCGAGGGTTCGGCCGTGCAGATCATCATGGTGACCGCGCGCGGCAGCGCGATCGACCGGGTGTTGGGGCTGGAGCTGGGCGCCGACGATTATCTGACCAAGCCGTTCGAACCGCGCGAGTTGCTGGTACGCATCCGCAACCTGTTGCGGCGCGGGCGGAGCGAACCTGTGGCTCCCGTCGAGGCGATGCGCTACGCCCATTTCGGCCCGTGGCGGCTGGACCTGGTACAACGGCGGCTGGTCGCGCCCGACGAGCGGCTGGTGATGCTCTCATCGGCGGAATATCGCTTGCTCTGTCGCTTCATCGAGGAGCCGAACATAGTGCTGGCGCGCGAGGCGTTGCTGCCCGAACGGCGCGCGACCGCTGCCTTCGATCGGACGATCGACCTGCAGATCAGCCGATTGCGACAAAAGCTGGCGGTGCTGCCGGGCGGTAGCGAATTGATCCTGACGGTGCGCGGCGAAGGCTATGTATTGGCCAGCGCGGTGGATTATTCATGATCCGCCGATCCTTGTCGCGCGTGCCGGTCTTCTTCCGGTCCATGACCGGCCAGATTTTCGTGATCCTCACGCTTGGCATGTCGGTCGCCGCGATCATCGCGCTGATGGTCGCCGAACAGACACGACGGCATGATTTCGAGCGGGTGCGGCGCCAGCGTGTGGTGGCGAGCGCACTGGACATCGCCGACCGTTTGCGCCGCGATCCCGCCCGGATCGAGGCGATGATGGCGACGCACAGCATCATCGGCGCCTCGCCCGCGCCCGCCGGGATCGCGATCAACGAACCGGACGCCGACCTGCAGGCAACACTGGCCGACCGCCTTGGTCCTCGCTCACTGCCCGAAGCCGGGCAGGTGCCGCTTGGCCTGTGCTTCCCAGATTTTACCCGGACGACCGAGCGCGCGGCCGGGCTGGTCGATGCGCCGCGCCCCGATTGCTGGGTCGTGCGCTTTACCGACACCAGTGGGCAGCGGCGCGCGCTCGCCCTGACCTTTCCTCGCCTCGCCAAGCCGCCGCCCGCCATCTACAATCCGCTCTATCTGATGGTCATCATCGTGGCCTCGGCGGGACTGGCGATTCTGGTCGCGCGCTTCGTGTCCAAGCCGTTGCGCCGTCTTGAACGCGCGGCCGAAGCCTTTTCCGTGTCGCTCGATCCGGAGGAAATTCCCGAACGGGGGCCAGAGGAAGTGCGCGCGGCGCTCTCCACCTTCAACCTGATGCAGCGCCGCGCCCGCGCCGGTTTTGCCGAGCGCACGCAATTGCTTGCCGCGATCAGCCACGACCTGCAAACGCCGATGACACGGATGCGCCTACGGCTGGAACTGATGGAGGAGGGTGAGTTGCGCGCGCGCCTACTGCAGGATCTGCAGGCGATGCAGACGCTGGTGCGTGAAGGATTGGACCTCGCCAGCAGCACAGAAGCGCGCGAGCCTTGGTCGCAACTCGATATCGACTCGCTGCTCGCCAGCATGGCCGAAGACGCGGAGGAACTAGGCGCGCCGGTGCGGTTCATCACGGGATGCGGCGGCACGGTGCGGGTGAAGCCCAATGCGCTGACCCGCTGCATCGGCAATCTGGTCGACAATGCGATCAAATATGGCGGCAGCGCCGACATAAGCTGCGCGCGGACCGGCGGGCGCGTGCTGATCCATGTGCGCGACCGGGGGCCGGGCATTGCGCCTGATCAGCTCGATCAGATGTTCGAACCGTTCACGCGGGGGCCGAGCGGTCAACCCGGCGGGCGGCACGGCACGGGTATTGGGCTCACCATCGCGCGGTCGCTGGCGATGAGTTTCGAGGCGTCGGTGCGCTTGCGCAACGCCGATGATGGCGGATTGATCGCCACCATCGACATGAAGGGGTAAGGAAAGGTTGCGTTAGGCCGACAAGGCCTGCCAACCGGCGATGAAGGCGCGCGCGGCTTCGCCGACCTGCGCCGCGGTTGCGCCTGGCTTGTAGAGCGCGGAGCCAAGGCCGAACCCATTGGCACCCGCCTCAACCCAGGGGGCCATATTGCCGGGGTTGATGCCGCCGACGATCAGCACCGGCATATCCTTCTGCAGGACCGCGCGCTGCGCCTTGAGCAGGGCAGGGGTGGCGGCTTCGGCGGGGAAGAGCTTGAGCGCCGTTGCGCCCGCCGCGATCGCGGCAAAGGCTTCGGTCGGGGTGAAATAGCCGGGCATCGAAATCATGCCCGCTTTCGCGGTCGCGGCGATCACGGCGACGTCGCTGTTGGGCGAGATGACAAGCTGTCCCCCCGCCTGCCGCACTTGTTCGACTTGTGCGACGGTCAGCACGGTGCCTGCGCCGACCAGTGCCTGTCCCTCGAACCGGCGCGCCAGTCGGGCAATGCTGTCGATCGGGTCGGGCGAGTTCATCGGCACTTCGATCAGGGTGAAGCCCGCTTCGACCAGTGCGTCGCCGATCGCTTCGACCTCGTCCGGCCGCACGCCACGCAAAATGGCGACCAGCGGGCAGCGGGTAAAGGCGGTGGGAAAATCCAGGCTCATGCAATCTGCTCCCAAAGGCGGGTCATGCCCGCGATAAAGGCGGCTTCGCTATCGACCATGACGGCGGTGCCTCCCAGTTCGGTGATGGCGCAGCCATAGAGGGCGCCCAGCGTCGGATCGGCCAACAGATGGACGGTGCCGCCGGTCGCATGGGCGGCGCAATCACTGCCGATCAGCAGGCCGCTGGCAAAGGACGCGGCATCGGCGCGGTCGCGCAGGCCAAGCAGGCACGCCGGACGGATGGCGAATAGCGAAGCGAGCATGTCCCCGCCTTTGGCTTCGCGCACGCCCGCCAGGAAGGCGTCGCCCGCTATGACCGGCCCCGTCATATCCTGTCCGATCAGGGCATGGGCCTTGAGCAGGGCGAACATCTCGCCGGTCATGGCGGTGACGAAGGCGGCGATCGCGCCGCCACGCATCCACGCCCATTTGCAATGGGTGCCCGGCTGGCACAGCAGCGCGTCGGCGGGGACGAGGCCAGCGGCGACCGCGCCGAGCAATTGCACTTCCTCGCCCCGCATCACGTCGCCCCGGCCGTCCGCGATATGCGACACGCCGGGCACGATCATGACGCCGTCGGCGGGGTGCGCCATCGCGGCCGCCAGCGTATCGAGCGTTGCAGGCGTGGGCACATAGCCCGCATCGATCCAGCCGCGATTGGACCCGACCATCCCCGCCAGCAACAGCGGGCCATCGCCCAGCCGCTCGCGCAGGCGATCGACTTCATCCGCAAATCCACCGGGCGGCACCGATGTCACGCCCAGTGTATCGCGGTGCGTGGCGACCACCGCGCCATGCTCGATCCGATAGGCGCGGCGATTGGTCGTGCCCCAATCGACGGCGATGAAATGCGATATTCCCATATTGTCCGAGTATATCGAGGCCTTTGCAAAGGCAACGCTGTTGGTCGCCGGTCCAGCGAAGGGTGTGACCGTTCAATCATATTGCCATATCCGTATGCCTGGGATACTTTTGCGACGATTGGCAAGATCGGTCGACGGGCAAAGATAAGCGCGCGACGAAAAGGGGAGAGGATGTTGGCTATGATCCACCGTGCATATGGCCGCAAGATGGCCCGTCGATGAGCGCGGTCGAGCGTTACTCCACGCGGCTCGTGCCGCCACAGAGTCGCCAGCTCTTCTGGCGCGAGGTGGTGGCAGAGGCCTTTCCCGGCATGACCGCCCATGCGCCCGAAGGGATCAAGGCCGAGCTTGCGCGCTGGTCGCTCGGCGGTGTCGGCTTTGCCCGCGCGCGCAGCGAGAGGGCGCAGGTCAGCCGGGTGGTGACGGAAGGCGAAGAGCGGCACCTGTTGCTGCATTTGCTTCACCGGGGATCTATGACGATGATCCATGGCGACCGCAGCAGCATGGCGCGGGTCGGCGACGTCGTCATCGCCGATGATCGTCACCCTTATGCCATCGACATTTCGCAGTTCAACGACTGCCTGATCCTGCAGGTGCCGGTGTCGATGATGGGCGATGATATCGCCGCGCGCGATTGGCACGGCTGTCTGGTGCCATCGACCAACCCGCATGTCCTGTTCCTGGCCCATGTGTTGCAAGGCCTATGGTCGCAACGCGATAAGCTGGCCGCGCTGGACGATGATGCGGGTGTGTTGCTGGCCGATGCGGCAAGGATGCTCTGCCGACGCAGCGTGGTTGATCGACCGGCGATCGCCATGCCGCGCTCGCCGGTCGATTATGCGTTGGAGCATCTGGGCAATCCAGACCTTGGCACGGCGCTGATCTGCGAAGCGCTCGACCTGTCGCCGCGCGCTGTCCAAAAAAGCTTCTTTCGCCATGTCGGCCTGACGCCGACCGCGTTCATCACCACGCGGCGGCTCGAACGGGCGGCGGCCTTGCTGGCCCGTGACGATGGCATGACGATCACGGACGTCGCCTTCGACGTCGGTTTCAGCGACTCCGCTTTCTTCACCCGCTGCTTCCGCCGCCATTTCGGCGTCTCACCCCGCCAGTGGCGCAGTGGCCAGGGTGGTTCGCTTTTGTCCTGATCCTCGGTTCGCCCCTATCCAAGACGCGGTGGGGGCCGCCGCCTATGATGGCCGACAACACACCGGAACAGGTGGGCCATTATGGGAGGATTGGAAATGGGCAAGTCGATGATCGCGGCGCTGATGGCGTCGAGCGCGATGGCCAGCACGCCACTATTGGCACAGGATGCCGAACAATCGGGCGGCATCGCCGAAATCGTCGTCACGGCGCAGAAGCGCGCGGAAAATGTGCAGGATGTGCCGATCGCCATTTCGGCCTTTACCGCCGAATCCTTGCAGGAACGCGCCGTCGGTAGCGTGTCGCAGCTTTCCGCCATCGCCCCCAATGTCAATCTGGACGCGGGCACGCCCTTTTCCGGCTCCACCGCCGTGCTGTCCGCCTATATTCGCGGCATCGGGTCGGACGATTTCGCCTTCAACATTGATCCGGGCGTCGGCATCTATCTCGACGGCGTCTATCTCGCCCGCACGGTCGGCGCGAACCAGGATCTGCTCGATGTCGAGCGGGTGGAAATATTGAAGGGGCCGCAAGGCACCTTGTTCGGCCGTAATACGATCGGCGGCGCGATCTCGATCGTCACGGCCGATCCGGGCGACGAATTCAAAGCCAAGGGCGACGTGACGCTGGGCAGCTACAAGCTGTTCCAGGTGCGCGGGTCGGTGACCGTGCCGATCACCGATGGCCTTAGCTCCGCTTTCACCTTCGGCATCAAGTCGCGCGACGGCTTCTTGAAGCGCCTGCCCTATCCCGATCAGCGCGCGAACAATACGCCCTCCTTCGACGCTTTCTCGGCTGCGGGCTATGACAGCGCGGCCAAGGAAGGTGCCAATGACAATTGGAACCTGCGCGGCAAGCTGCGCTGGGACAATGGCGGGGCGGTGCGCGCGACCTTCTCCGGCGACTATAGCAAGGACAAGGGCACGTCGGCGAACAAGCTGATCGGCACGACCGAGTTCGTGCCCGGCAATTTCGCGGGCACGACCAACCTGCCCGGCACGGCGTTCGACCCGACCGGCACCACCGGCTTCCTGTTTGCAGGCCTCTATAATTTCTGCATCGGCAGCACGGGCGCGCAGATCGCCGCACGCAACGCCCAGGCCTTGTGCGGCGTGGCGGGTACGCAATTTAATCCGCAATTCCAGCTGGCCAGCGTCGCCAGCGCCAATGTCGATGGCAATCCCGCCAATGACCGCCTGCCCTGGGATGGTCGCTATCTGGTTGCGGACAAGGACCGCAGCTATGCCAGCGGCAACAGCTATTCCAACCTGGAAAGCTGGGGCCTCAGCAGCATCGTCGACTTCGACCTGGCCGACAATCTCGCGCTCAAATCCATCACCGCCTATCGCGAGCTGCATTGGAATGCCGGGTTGGATGCAGACGGCTCGCCGCTCAATTTCGTGCAGTTGAGCTTTACCATGAACCAATGGCAGTTCAGCCAGGAACTGCAGCTGCTCGGCAACGCCCTGGATGAAAAGCTCAACTATGTTCTGGGCGCCTATTATTTCAAGGAAGCGGGCGACCTGCACGACTATGTGACCTTCGCCGAAGGGCTGGTGCAGGTCGATGGTCCCAATGAACTGGCAACGAAGAATTACGCCTTTTTCGGCCAGATCGACTATCGCCCGATCGACCTGATCGGCATCACCATCGGCGGCCGCTACACCAATGAACGCAAGCGGTTCGAGGGCGGCCAACAGGAACTGAACGGCTTCAACTACAAGCTGTTCGGTTGCGCCGATGCCAATGGCAATGTCTTCCCCGGCGGCGCGTTTCCGCTGGCGCCGATCCCCTGCCAGGCGGGCCTGGGCTATCCCGACCCGAACAATCCGGTCCGCGTCTACACGCCCGGCGTCAACCGCAAGAAATTCAGCGATTTCTCGCCCAAGGTCGGCGTCCAGATCCATCCCACCGACGATGTCATGCTCTATGGTAGCTGGTCGAAGGGCTATAAGACCGGCGGCTGGACCACGCGCCTGACCAACCCGCAGGGCAATGTCGCCCCCGACTTCAACGAGGAAAAGGCGACGACCTGGGAAGCGGGCATCAAATCCACGCTGCTCGACCGGCAGCTGCAACTCAACGCAGCAGTCTTCTCGACCAAATATCGCGACATTCAGCTCAATATCCAGGTCGGCACATCGCCGACCATCGCCAATGCGGGCGATGCGCGCATCCGCGGCTTCGAACTGGAAATGGTCGCAGCGCCGGTCGATGGCCTGACCATCAATGGCGCGGTCGGCTATATCGACGCGCAATATACTTCCGTCTCGGCCGGTGCCGCGGCGGTCGGCGGGGCCAATGCCTTCCAGGCCGGGACGCTGGTCGGCGAAACCCTGCCCAAAACACCTAAATGGAAGGTCAATCTCAGCCCCCGCTACGAAGCCAGGCTGGGCAATGGCGCGTCGCTCGTCATGCTGGCCGACTGGACCTATACGTCCAGCGCCTGGAACGACACGCAACGCACCCTGCTGCTCAAGCGGGTATCGACCGACATCATCAACGCCTCGGTCAGCTATCGCGCGCCGGACGGCCGGTGGTCGGTGACGGCGGGCGGCACCAACCTGACCGACAAGCGCTTCCTGACATCGGGCGGGTCAAACATCGCGGCGGGTGCGATCTTTGGCACTTATAACCGGCCGCGCGAATGGTATCTGCGCTTCGGCTTCGATTTCTGATGATGGGGCGGATCGCGATCAGGGCCGCCGTGGTGCAAACAGCTGGCGGTCCCTTCCACTTCGAAACGCTGTCCATGGACCCGCCCGGTCCCGACCAGATCTGCGTGCGGCTTCATGCCTGCGGCATCTGCCACACCGATATGGTGATGCGGGACGGTGCATTGCCCACGCCCTTCCCGGTCATATTGGGGCATGAAGGAGCGGGCGTAGTCGATGCGGTTGGGTCCGCTATCGACCATGTGACAGTCGGCGACCATGTACTGCTCAGCTTCCATAGCTGCGGCGCCTGTAGGGCCTGCCATGACCATCAACCGGGCTATTGTGTCGAGTTCGTGCCGCGCAATTTCATGGGGGTAACCCAGGCAGGCGAAGGCGGCATCTGGCGCGGCGATCAGCGGATCGGCAGCAATATCTTCGGCCAGTCGGCCTTTGCGACCCATGCGCTTGCGCATCGCGACAATGTGGTGCGGATCGCCCCGGACCTGCCGCTCGATATCCTTGCGCCTTTGGGATGCGGGATACAGACCGGCGCGGGCACGGTGCTGGAAACGCTCAACGTCGCGCCTGGCCAGTCGATTGCCATCCTGGGGGCCGGGGCCGTCGGCCTGTCGGCCGTCATGGCGGCGGTGATAGCTGGAGCGGGACGGATAGTTGTGATTGACCGCCATGCCAGCCGCCTGAACCTTGCCCGCACATTAGGCGCGACCGAAACAGGCGATGATCTCGCCTCGGTCGAAGGCCTGTTCGACCATATCGTCGATACGACCGGCGTCCCCGCCTTGCTTGGCGTCGCCGTAGAGAAGTTGGCGCAGCGCGGCACGCTTGCGCTGGTCGGTGCCTATCCACCCGGTGGCTGCGCCATCGACCCCTCGGCGATCATGAGCATGGGACGGCGAATCGTCGGCGTGGTCGAGGGCGGCATCGACCCGCAGCGCTTCATTCCCCGCCTGATCGGCTATTATCGCGACGGCCGGTTGCCGCTGGAAAAGCTGATCCAGCGCTATGCCTTTGACGAACTTCAGGCCGCCTTCGCCGCCTCTGAAAGCGGCGATGTGGTAAAGCCGGTGGTGGTGATGGATCACCCCTGACGTTCAGCGACCGGCAAGGCGGATCGGACCATAGCGTCAGCCCAGCAACAGGGAGACGCATCATGGTGGACAAATTGGGGATAGCGCCGACCGGCCTTTGTGACAGGCGCAGCTTGATCGCGACAATCGCGCTGCTGCCGCTTGCCGCCTGCGCGACACCGATGGGGCGCTACACCGTGGAGGAAGCGGTGCGCCGCCTGCTCCAATTGTCGAGCCAACGCGCCTTTGCGCGCCTGACCGAACCGGGTGGTTTCTACGACGATCAACTTACCCGCATCACGCCCCCCGATCTGGGCGGGGACCGGGGCGGGGCGGTGCTGTCGGCGCTGCTGCGCACGCGCGCGGTGCGCGATCGGGTGGGCATGGCGCTCAACGATGTCGCCGTCGATCTGGCCGACAATGCCGCGCCGATCGTGATGGATGCGGTGCAGCGCATGACGCTGGCCGATGCGGTGTCCGTCCTACGTGGCGGGCCGACGGCGGCGACGGACCTTTTGGCGCGCGAAGCGCGCGGTTCGGTGGTCGAAGCCTTGTTGCCGGGCGCGTCGCGCGCACTGCAATCGGACATGTTTGAAATGCTGACGGCGGCGCTGTCCGCCACCGGAGGCCGCGATTATGCGGCGCTGGCGGGCAATGTGTCGGGGCAGATCGGCGATGCCATCTTTCGCGCCATCGGCCGCGAGGAAGCGGAGATACGCCGCGACCCTGCCGCCACGCGCGACCCGATCCTGATGGCGCTGCTGCGATAAGCCCCTTGATTTTGGCGGCGCGCCGTGGTGTTCCGGCCCCCATGGAACAGAAATATCCCGGCGTCGCCGCCATCCCCTGGGACCAGCCCGCGACGATGATCGACCTCGACGGCAAGCCGCCGCTGATCGGCACGATCCGCGACTGCGCCACCCATTTCGCGCTCTACAAGCCCCACGCCCAGACGCAGGCGCGGGTGTTGCTGACCCATCCCGTCCATCGGGAAGGCCGCAAGACGCGGACCTGGTTGCTCGAACCCAATGAGATCGAAGCGCTGGTGGTGCGGATGCGCAGCGAGGCGCATTAACGGTCGATCAGCGCGCGCCGGGCCTTAATAATTCCACTGGACCTGGGTACGGATCAAATCGCCTTCGGCGCGCCCCGTGCGGCGCTCATCCGCTTCGGTACGCTTCATCCGGGCATAGGTCATGGTGATTTCCAGCGCCTTCCACGGCTGCCATTCCAGGCCCAGTTCGAATTCGTCTGTCTCCAGACGCGGTGCATTGGTCGCCGCCTTCCAGCCGCCGCGATAATGTTGCCATCGCGCATAAGGCATGAGCGGGCCGAAGCTGTCCGACGTCGGCAGTCGGGCCATCATCTGGACATAGCCGCCATTCAACTTGCTCGCGCGGATCGACTGGCTGGCCAGATCATATTGCGGCGCGCGGCCCCAATTCCATTCGGCCTGAATGCCGATCGGCTGGGGATAGAGCATGGCGTGGATGCCAGCGCGATTATCGTCATAGGACAGGGCGCTGACCCCGCCGCTGCGGATTTCCGGCTGGATGGTGTTGAGCATCGCCGACCCGCCGATCTCGAACACCTGGCCCGCAAAGGCATCGCCCAGGCCATCCAGTTCGAACGGCCAGGTCGCAAAGGCGACCTTCATCAGGTCTTTATTCTGCTCGGTCTTGTTGATGCCCTGCCCGTTGAAAACGCCCAGCCCGAACGCGCCATAATTGCCGAACAATTTTTGCCCGTCATCGGCTAGCCGGTCCCAGATTTTCTGAACCGATGGCGGCGTATAATAGGCCACGACGCCCAGGTCGCGTTCGCCGGGCACGGCGCTGTTGATCGCGTCGCTGCGGTCGAGCGTCAGGCGATTGGACGAGGATTGCATATTCTCCCAGCCATAGGGCACCTTCGATTGGCCGAACCGCAACCGGATGCTTTTGGCCTTGTCGAGGAAGATATCGGCATAGGCGTCGCGCAACTGGCCAAAGCCCTCACGCCGTTCGCCACCGCTCTGGTTGCTGACGGCGGTCGCGAAGTCCGGCTGCAGATAAAGCGATACGCGATCGGAAATATCGCCTTGCAGGACGAGGCGGACCCGGCGCAGCGTAAAGCCGCCATTGTCGGAAATGCCGCTGTCATGGACCGACCGCAGGCGCGAAACCCCGGCAGGTGCGCTATCGTCGCCAGACAGGAAGGCGTTGTAGCGCATCTGGGTATAGCCGCGCAGCGACAGGCGATCATACCAGCTTTTCTTCGGCTTCTGGACCGGCGCGGCACCGACAGGCTCCGGGCTGGGTGCCGAAAGGGTCGCTACCTGTGGCGCGGGGGCAGGGGCAGGGCTGGTCGGGACCGGCGCAGGGGCGGCGGCGGACGCGGTTGTCGGGGCGGACTGATGGGTGGACAAGGCGGCGGTAAGAGCCTGGACCTGGGCCTTCAGCTCGTCGATCTGGCTCTGCAACTGCTCAACCGTTTGCGCCTGCGCGGCTTGGGGCATCAGCGCCAGCAGGCTGACCGCCAGACCCATGCCGATATGTCTCGATTGTTTCACAGCCTTGCCCCTTGTTCGACAAGGGCGCCAGCTATGACTCTTAAATGACAATCTAATGACAGATTTTATCGGTTTTTATGACAGTAGCGACATGAAATCGTCACATACATGTCGGCACGTTCACACGTCAGGACGCGAAGAGATCGCCCTGCCGTGGCCGGGTGGCAGGACGCCGTGCCAGGGGCGGCGCACTGACCAGCGCGCGGGCGCGTCCGGCCAGGGTATAGACCGCCTGTCGCTGCGCGCCGCGGTTCAAATGATCGACGCGAAACCCCTGATAATGGCGTTTGAGCAACCCGGCCTTCACCAGTTCCGACACCGCGCGGCTGAGGTTCGTCTTGCCGGAGGTGCGGACACGCATACGCACTTCATCCTGCACCAAAGCCTCGTCCGCCGCCGCGTCGCCGGTCAGCCGCTCTTCCTTGCGCAATTCGTCCCTGACACGTTCGACCAGCGCCATCCGCCGGGGGTCGCGATGGCCCATGGGCGTCAACGCATCGCACAACCAGTCGCGCAACGACACCAGGCTGTCGTCCACCCGCACCAATGGTCCGGCGCTGCCATCGGGCCGCGCCACGTCCGCGATCAAGGTCAGCAGCATGAAGGCATAGCGCGGACGCGAACAGCAATGCGACAATTGGTCGAGCAGCAGCGACACATCGCTGCCGCCGGCTGCGCGGGAGGGAAGGGGTGCGTGAAACATAAGGTGAATCAAGCACAGTGCAGCCCTCCTGTGAATCCCTAATTTCTGCCGAGTCGCACTTTGTCGCGCGTGACACTTTGCCCTCCGGTAAAGTGTCACGCGCGAGACTTTGCCGGAGGGCCGCCTTTGCCGCCTAGCGTTGGAGGTTCAGGTGACGGGTGAAGAAGCGCGCCATGACGTCGAACGCCTCTCGCGATTCGGGTAACGCCGGATCGTAGAAAAAGGCATGGCCCAGGCCATCCCAGACATGCAGGTCGGCATCGACCCCGGCCTTCACCAACTCCTTATGCGTGTTGACCGCCGCGCTCATCTCGAACGCGCGCGTGCCCGTGATCACCAGCGTCGGCGGAAACTGCGCCAAGGTCGCGGGCAACTCGATTGGGGAAACCAGCGGATCGGACAGGTCGCTATCCTTGAAATAGCCGCGACTATCTTCTCGCTGCGCCAAGGCCTGGAACGGACGCCCGAACGCCCGACTGTCACCGCCCCAGCGCGCATCGGCCGACGCACAGAAGATGCCGATCGCCGCTGGCAGGGGCAGTTTGTCGCGCACCAGCGCCGCGATGGTTTCTGCCGTCAGCAGACCACCTGCCGAACAGCCGAATATCGCGATATCCTGTGGCTTATGGGTCTTGAGCAATTCGCGATAGACGGTCAGCACGTCCTGCGTTGCGGCCGGGTAAACATGTTCGGGCGCCTGCCGATAAGTGATGCTGACAATCTCCACCCCGGCCAGACCCGCAAGCGGGATGGATTCGATCATGCCCGTTCCTGGCGCGGCCCCCATGACAAAGCCACCGCCGGGCAGATTGAGCAGGATTTTGGCCCGGTTCGCCCGTGGGACGCCGCCTGTCGGTGTCGCCCGAACGGCGGGGATGCCTGCGATCACCGTCTCTTGCGTGGTCACCTTGTACATCTGTTTCAGGGCATCAATGCGCGGCGCCATGAGTTGCGGCATCCGCGCGCGCAACGCACCGGCCTGACCGGCCGCGACGGCGCGCATCATCGGTTCTTCGGGGTCCGACGGTGTCCGGGGCAGCGCCTTCTTCGCCGCCTCGCTCAGATAGTCCGATGGCGGCAAGCGGAAGGACGGCACAACCACCGTACCGTCCGGCTCGATCGTGCCGGGTCCGGCCAAGGGTGGCGTCTGGGCAAAAGCGGCGGCGATACTCAGCGCACAAGCCGAAGTGGCCAGGAAAACCGTTCTAATTCCTTTAGATAGTCTAGACATGCTCATCTCCTCTGCATTGTATGTTATACAACATAATCTACAGACTTGAGTGGGGAGCGCAAGCAGACTATTGAAACCTATGTCCGTGTCGCTGTCCGCTTTATCCGATCTGGTCGATCCGCTCGACACTCTGCTCAGCTATCATCTGCGCCGCACCACCACGGCGGCGACCGCCGCTCTGGCGAATATGCTTCAGCCTCTGGAACTCAATGTCAGTGAAGCAACGCTGCTGCTGTTCCTGGGCGCGAACCAGGGCTGTACCCAGAGCGACATCGGCCGCGCTTTGCGTGCCCAGCCCGCCAATCTGGTGCCGCTGATCAACAAACTGGCGCTGCTCGGCGCGCTCGATAAGCATCCGGGGAAGGGGCGGGCGATCGCCCTCTCGCTGTCATCCAAAGGCAAACAGCTCCATGCAAAAGTGCAGCAGGCCTTCGCGCGCCATGAAGAGGTGATCGGCCGTTCGATACCGCCCGAACGGCGCGACGAGATATTGGCGCTGCTCCGCCAGATCTGCCGCGACGCTTGCCACCCCTGATCGCTTATTCGGCGTCCGGCTCCACCCACTTCGTGGTCAGCGCGCGCGGGGAAAGATATTTGGTGGTGGTCCAGCCACCATCCACGACAATCGTCTGCCCATTGATGAACCCCGCGCCTGGCGAGCAAAGGAAGGCGATCGTGCTGGCGATATCCTCGACTTCGCCCAATCGGGGAAAGGGCGTCGTTTCGACATTCACCCGCTTGAACATCTCATCGTCGAATCGGTGCCGCACCATGTCGGTCATGGTGACGCCAGGCGCGACGCAATTGGCGCGAATGCCAAGCGGGCCATAATCGCAGGCGATATGCTGGGTCAGCGCGCCAAGGCCGCCCTTGGCCGCCGAATAAGCGCCGCCCCGCCGCCCGCCGATCATCGCATAGGTTGAACTGACATTCACGATGCCACAGCCATCCCCCATATGGCCGATGACTTCGCGACACAGGCGGAACGGCGCGCGGAGCATCAGCCCCAGAAAATAGTCGAGCGTCTCATCGTCGGTTTCATGCAGCGGCTTGGGGCTGCCTGCCCCGGCATTGTTAACGAGGAAGTCGATCCGGCCGAAGCGGTCGAGCGCCAGAGCGACGATCCGGGTCGGCGCATCGTCGGCGGTGATATCGACCGGGAGCGTCGCGATCCGCGTCGGATCGCCGATCGCCTGTTCGAGCGTCGCCAGCTTGTCGGCGTCGCGCCCGACGCCCACGATCGCCATGCCAGCCTCTGCCAACATCTTAGCGGTGGCCAGGCCGATGCCGCTGCCCGCCCCGGTGATGATCGCAACCTGCATCGTTTATGTCCCTCTCTCTGTCTTGAGCCTGTCCTATCGCGCTAGGCCCGCCATCGCGAACCGCTGGAGCGATGCCTTGTCGGCCTGTCTTGAACGGGCGGATGCACCCGGTAACCCGTTGGCGCGACAACCAGATGAGAAGGATAGGGCCATGGCCGAGTTGCGCTTCGACGATCGCGTCGCCGTCATCACGGGTGCAGGTCGTGGCTTGGGCCGCGCCTATGCACTGTTGCTGGCCGCCCGCGGCGCAAAGGTGATCGTCAATGATCCGGGTGCCGCGATCCGGGGCGAGGGCGGCGATGCCGGACCCGCAGCCGATGTCGTGGCGGAGATCAAGGCTTTGGGTGGCGAAGCGGTCGCCTGCACCGAGTCGGTCGCAACACCCGAAGGCGGCCGCGCTATCATCGACTGCGCGCTCGACCATTATGGTCGCACCGATATGCTGATCCATAATGCCGGGAATGTGCGCTACGGATCTATGCAGGAATTAAGCCAGGACGATTTCGACGCCGTCTTAGACGTGCATCTGCGCGGCGCTTTTCATGTTACCCGGCCCGCCTTCCCGATCATGTGCAGTGCGGGCTATGGCCGGATCGTGCTGACCTCCTCGATCGGCGGGGTCTACGGCAATGCAAATTGCGTCAATTACGCCATGTCCAAATCCGGCATGATCGGCCTCAACAATATTTTGGCGCTGGAGGGGGAGGCGCAGGGCGTTCGGTCCAATATCATCGTGCCCGGTGCCGTCACCCGCATGGCCGAAGGCATCGACGTGTCCGCCTATCCGCCGATGGGGCCTGAACTGGTCGCGCCCGTTGTCGGATGGCTGGCGCATGAGGATTGCTCGATCACCGGCCAGATGCTGGCCTCGATCGCGGGGCGCATCGCGCGGGTCTTCGTGGCGGAAAGCAAGGGCGTCTATCAGCCAGCCTGGTCGATGGAGGATGTCGGCAGCCAAATCGACGCCATCATGGACAGCGCCGATCCGCTCGATTTTGGCTTGCACGGCCATGTCGACCATATCCGCTACAGCTTTGAACGGGCCGTAGCGGGGGCCTGAAGATCAGGTCGATACGCTCACACGCTCCAGCCGCGGCGAGAGCAGGTGGACGGCACCCAATGCGACGAAATAGGCACTGCCCGCGACGGCAAAGAGCGGCGTGTAGCTGCCGATGCCGTCGAGGATGTAACCTGCATATTTGGCCATGACCGCGCGCTTCAAGATGTAAGGCTCATGACCGGGTCGCCTCTGCACGGGCGGCCCGGTTTTTTAGTTGGGAAAGACTATGGCGATCAGTCGGCGCGACGCGATGACGGGGGTATTGGCGGGCGGCGCGCTGGCGCTTGGCCGCGCGGAAGCTGCCACAACGCCTATGGCCGCGGCGGACTGGAAGCGGGGCTTTGACAATCAGCGTATCGCCGATTTGGGCGACGGGCGCTTTCTCAATCCACTGATTTCGGGCGATCGCCCTGATCCGGCCGTCCTCAAGGATGGCGCGGATTATTACATGACCTTCTCGACATTCGACAGCTATCCGGGGGTCACGATCTGGCATAGCCGCGACCTGATCAACTGGCAGCCGCGCGGGGCGGCATTGCACAAGAATATCGGCTCGGTGTGGGCGGTCAGCCTGGAAAAGCATGGCGGGCGCTATTTCCTCTACATGCCGGTCAAGGCAGCCCCCAACAGCATCTTCGTAATCCATGCCGACACGATCGACGGGCCATGGAGCGACCCCTGCCATGTGGTTGGCGAGGATGGCAGCCGCTGGCTGTTCCTGTCGGGCGGCGACCGCATAAGATTGAGCAATGACGGACTGTCCACGGTCGGCGCGGTCGAGCATGTCTATGATCCCTGGCGCTATCCCGACACGTGGGATGTGGAAGGATTTTCACCGGAAGGGCCGAAGATCCATCGTCATGGCGAGTGGTTCTACATGCTGACCGCGGTGGGCGGGACAGCGGGACCGCCGACCGGACATATGGTGATCGCAGCGCGATCCCGCTCCATTCATGGTCCCTGGGAGCAGCATCCGGGCAATCCGCTGGTACGGACGGAAAGGCTGGCCGAACGCTGGTGGTCGCGCGGCCATGCCAGCTTGGTCGAAGCGCCCGATAAAAGCTGGCGGGCGGTCTATCATGGCTATGAAAATGGCCTTTGGACATTGGGCCGGCAAACCCTGCTCGATCCGGTCGAATGGACGCCGAATGGCTGGTTCCGCATGACCGGCGGCGATTTGTCGCAGCCGATCGCCAAGCCACGCGGTGGTCAAGCGCTGCCGCACGCCTTGGCGCTGTCGGATGATTTCGCGACGTTGAACCTCGGCGCGAAGTGGAATTTCTTCAAGCCGACGTCCGACGAAGCAGATCGGGCACGGGTGGAAGACAACATATTGTTCTTGAAGGGGCGGGGGACCGCGCCAGTCAATTCATCGCCGCTGCTGCTGATCGCGGGCGACCCGGCCTATGAATTTCAGTGCGAAATCGAGATTGCGCCTGGTGGGACAGCGGGACTGCTGCTCTTCTATGATGACAAGCTCTATTGCGGGCTGGGTTTTGACGAGACGCGCTTCGTCACCCATCAATATGGCATGGAGCGGGGCCGCCCCGCCAATCCCCATGGCCGCAAGCTGACGATGAAGGTGACCAACCGCCACCATATCGTCTCTTATCATTTGAGCGGGGACCAAGGGCGAACGTGGAGCCGTTTCGACCGGGGCATGGAAGTGTCGGGCTATCATCATAATGTGCGCGGCGGGTTCCTGATGCTCCGACCGGGCCTGTATGCGGCGGGTCCGGGGGAGGCGCGGTTCCGCAATTTCCGGTTTCAAGCGCTTTGATCAGCCGGTCGTCAGGCTCGTGCGGATCGCAGCTTTGAGTATCTTGCCAGCGTCGTTCTTGGGCAGGGCATCGACCCACAGGACGCTCTCGGGATATTTGAAGCGGGCGACGCCTTGGCTGGCGAGAAAATCAGCCAAAGAGGCTATGTCGGGTTTTGCGCCATTGCGCGGGACGATGACGGCCACCGCCTTTTCCCCGGTGCGCGGATCGGGGATGCCGACGATCGCAATTTCGGCGATGTCGGGATGGGCGATCAACAGATCCTCTATCTCCTTTGGTGCGATATTCTCGCCATTGCGAATGATGATATCCTTGATCCGCCCAGTGACGACCAGATGGTCGCTGTCGATCCATGCACCCTGGTCACCGGTTCGATAATAGCCGTCGGCGTCGAAGCTGTTTTCCTCATCCTCCCGGTGGAGATAACCCACCATCATCTGCGGTCCGCGCGCGCGGATTTCGCCATCGGGCGCGATGCGGATGGTGGCGATGCCGGGGCGGCCATCGGTGTCGGCGGCATGATCGCGATCGGCCGGGTCGATCACGCCGACAGTGGTGACAGGCAATTCAGTGGAGCCATAGACACGGCTGACGATCGCCTGGTCGAAATAGGCGGCAGCGTCGCGGATTAGGCTTGGCGGAACCGAAGCGCCGCCGCAAATGAAGAGTTTAAGGTCGGGCAGGCGCGTTCCGGCTGCGCGGGCTGAAGCCAGCAGATGCTGGAGAAATGGCGTCGCACCGGCCATATGAGTGCAGCGCTGGGTGGTCATGATGGCGACGGCTTCATCGGGATTCCAATGTTCCATCAGGATCGCGGTCGCGCCCAAAAGCAAAGGCGTTTCAAAGGCGTAGATCGACCCGCCGATATGGCTGATGGGGGACGGCACCAGAAAGCGGTCGCCTGGTTCGACCAGCCAGTGGCGGCCGATCTGGCGGATCAAGGCATTGATGCTGTTGTGGCTGTGGAGGACGCCCTTGGGCCGCCCGGTGGTGCCGCTGGTATACATGACCATACGAACATCGTCGGGGTCGACGGTTGGGAGCGGCGCGTCGGCACTTTCTGCCAGCAGGTCGGCAAAGACGATGTGCGGGCCTGCATCGCCGCGCAAGACGACGACGGCGGGCGGGCTTTTCAGCGCCGGGGTGACGCGCGCGAGCATCGCGGCATAATCATGCCCGCGAAAGCTGGCGGGGATGAAGATCATCGCGCTGTTAAGATCAGCGAGGAGGAAGCGCAGATCATGGTCGCGCAGCGAGGGCAGGATGGGGTTGGCGACCATGCCCGCCAGCGTTGCGCCCATATAGATGATCGCGGCTTCGTGCCAGTTGGGCAGCATGAAGGAGATGGCGCTGCCCGGTGCGAAGCGGGCGAGCATGGCTTGTGCCAGACGGGTAGCCTGCGCATAGAGGGTGGCGGCGGTCAGGCTGGTGTCACCGTCGATCAGGAGGACGCGGTCGGGCGTTTCGCGCGCGGTCCGCACCATTGCATCGGCGGCGGTTTCCGCTTGCCACCAGCCATCCTTATAGGCCTGCGCCGCGAAGGCATCGTCGCGGCGGACGGACCAGCCGGTGGGGGTTGTGCGCCGGAGTGAAGCTATGTCGGACATGGCGCAGAAATGCGGGAGATGGGCGGCACGAGCAAGCCGAGTGGCAATCCAACGCTCTGGCGATGGAGGGTCAGAGCAACGCCCGATATCGCGCCAGCAGATCGTCGATGAAGGCTATGACGGCACGGGTGCGGGGAGATTTTTGATGTTCGGGGCGCAGGACCAGCCAGTAGCTGCGCGTGATTTCGACCTCGTCGGGCAGGATGCGGACGAGGCCGGGTTCGCTGTCGGCAGAAAACCGATGGAGCAGGCCAAGGCCGACGCCCGACGCCACCGCCTTTTGCTGGGCGACAATCGAACTTGAGCGGAACACGGGGCGGGCTTCGCCCGCGACTTCGGACAAATAGCGCAGGCCACGCATGTCGATCATCTGGTCGATATAGGCGACGAAGGGCTGGGCGGCGACATCCTGGGCGGTGCGGATCGGCGGATGGCGAGCGAGATAGTCGGCGGATGCATAGAGGCCGAGCTGATAGTCGCACAGTTTGCGCATCACCAGCTTGCCGCGCGGCGGACGATCGACGGTGATGGCAATGTCGGCTTCACGGTTGGCGAGGCTGACGGCCCGCGATTCCGGCACGAGTTCCAGCAAAAGGTCGGGGTAACGATCGTGAAAATCGGCGATGTTGGGGGCGATAATGTAGGTGCCGAAGGCTTCGGGGGTCGCAAGGCGCACTTCGCCTGCGATCGCTTCGGCCCGTCCCGACAGCGTTGCGGCGGCGGCTTCGAACTCACGCTCGACCCGTTCGGCATGGTCGAGCAGCAGCGCGCCCGCCGCCGTCATCGCTACCCCGCGCGAAGTGCGATCGAACAGGCGTGCGCCGAGCGCCTCCTCCAGCGCGGTCAGGCGGCGGGCGACGGTGGTGTGGTTAACGCCCAGCGCCTGCCCCGCACTGGTCAGGCGGCCAGCACGCGCGACGGCAAGGAAGAGGCGAAGATCATCCCAATGCAGCATATATATCCTTGCACAACAGATGCGCAGATATGATCATTTTTGCGCAGGGCGCCATAGGCTAATCGCCGCGTCAGGCATTTATCGCGAGGGCATCATGCGCATCATCGACAATTTCATCGGCGGCCAACAGCAGGCATCGACCTCCACCCGGTTGGGCGATGTGTTCGATCCGGCGACCGGCAAGGTGCAGGCGCAGGTCCGCCTGTCCGATCCCACCGAACTGGACGCGGCCGTCGCCAATGCGCAGGCGGCGCAGCCCGCCTGGGCAGCGATGAACCCGCAGCGCCGGGCGCGGGTGATGTTCAACCTCAAGGCGCTCATCGAAACGCATATGGATGAGCTGGCCGAAATGCTGTCGGCCGAACATGGCAAAGTGCATTCGGATTCCAAGGGCGATATCCAGCGCGGGCTGGACGTGGTGGAATTCGCCTGCGGCATTCCGCATCTGCTCAAGGGCGAATATAGCGAAGGCGCAGGACCGGGGATCGACGTCTATTCGATGCGCCAGCCGATCGGCATCGCGGCGGGGATTACGCCGTTCAATTTCCCGGCGATGATCCCGATGTGGATGTTTGCGCCAGCGATCGCGTGTGGCAATGCGTTTATCCTCAAGCCCTCCGAACGGAACCCGTCGGTGCCGGTACGGCTGGCGGAGCTGGCGATGGAGGCGGGGCTGCCCGCAGGCATCCTGAACGTCGTTCATGGCGACAAGCAGGTGGTGGACGCGATCCTCGACAATCCGGCGATCCGGGCGGTGAGCTTTGTCGGCTCGTCCGACATCGCCCAATATGTCTATGGCCGCGGCGCGTCGAACGGCAAGCGGATGCAGTGCATGGGCGGCGCGAAGAATCATGGTATCGTCATGCCCGACGCCGATCTGGACCAGGCGGTCGCCGACATTCTTGGCGCGGCTTACGGGTCGGCGGGCGAACGCTGCATGGCCTTGCCGGTGGTGGTGCCGGTGGGCGAAGCGACCGCAGTAACGCTGCGGGCCAAGCTCGAAACCGGGATAGCGGGATTGCGCGTCGGCGTGCCGAGCGATCCTGACGCCCATTATGGTCCGGTGGTCAGTTCGGCGCATAAGGCACGGATTGAAAACTATATTCAGATGGCCGTTGATGAAGGGTCTGAACTCGTTATCGACGGGCGCGGCTTTGCGTTGCAGGGCTATGAGGAAGGCTTCTTCCTGGCGCCGACGCTGCTCGACCATGTGAAGCCGGACATGAAAAGCTACAATGAAGAGATTTTCGGCCCGGTATTGCAGATGGTGCGAGCCGACACGTTCGAGGAGGCGTTGAGCTATCCGACCAAGCATCAATATGGCAATGGCGTCGCTATCTTTACCCGTAACGGCGACTATGCGCGGAAATTCTGCACCAATGTCGAGGTCGGCATGGTGGGGATTAATGTGCCGATCCCGGTGCCGGTCAGCTATCACAGCTTTGGCGGCTGGAAACGGTCGGGCTTTGGCGACATGAACCAATATGGCATGGATGGCGTGCGTTTCTATACGCGGGTCAAGACGATCACCCAGCGCTGGCCGAGCGGCGGTGCGGTGATGGACCAGAGCTTCGTCATCCCGACGATGGGATAATGGAAAGGGCGGGTCGGTCGGCCACGGCTCGCCTTTTCATCGCTGTCGCACTGCTATAGCCTTATCTTACACAAGATGATGGGAGAGCGGTGATGAAACGGATGGGGGCGATACTGGCTGGACTGTTCCTGGCCAGCCTAACCAGCAGCCCGGTCACGGCGCGGACGCTGATAGATTGCCCGCTTCGCGATGCGCCGTTTTCGATCGAGTCACCCTTGGTTGATCTGTTGCTCAACCCGGTGGCGAAAAGCGTGCTGGATACGCAGGCTCCCGATCTCTTCAAAGCTCTGCCTCCCAGCTTTACCTCGACGAAGGCGCCGACATTCGCGGCTATCTTGACGGTGCGGACGATGAGGGAAAAGGCCATGACGCCAGAAGCGTTGGCCTCTATCGACCAGCGTTTGCGGGCAATCCCGGTAACGGATGCGGACCGGGCAGCACGGTGCGCCCGTTATGATGATGATCGTCCAAATTTTACGCTGCCTGACAATAAGCTGGCGGTCTTGCTGTTCGAGAAGATGACCGGCTTCCGTGATGGGCCATCGGTCGAAGCGGCAAAGGCTGCCTTTCTGGCCATGGCACAGCGTGAAGGCTGGGCGATCGTCGTGACCGACAAGGGTGGCGCGATGAATCCTGCGACCCTGGCGCAGTTCGATGTCGTCATCTGGAACAACGTCAGCGGAGACGTATTGACCCTGTCGCAACGCAAGGCCTTTCGCGACTATGTCGAGGGCGGCGGCGGTTTCGTAGGGGTTCATGGATCGGCCGGCGATCCGGCGACGTTTTGGGACTGGTATGTCGATACGCTGATCGGCGCGCGCTTTGCCGGACATCCGATGAACCCGCAATTTCAGGATGCGCGGGTCGTGATCGAAAATACAGGTCATCCTGTCAATCAGGGCCTGCCCCAGACGTGGGTCATGAATGACGAATGGTATTCCTTCAAAAGCAACCCGCGCGGGACCGAGGCGACGATCATCGCGACGTTGGACGAAGGCAGCTACAAGCCCGGCGAACCGTTGACGATGGGTGATCATCCTATTGCCTGGACGCGCTGCATCGGCAAAGGGCGCATGTCCTACAGCGCTATCGGCCATCGCCCGGAAACCTATGCCGATGGGCATCATGTACGGTTGTTGGAAAATGCGGTTCGGTGGGCGGGCGATCGGCAGGAAGCATGTCAGGCCGAATAGAAGATGTAATTAACATAATATATATTATCGACTATTTTTGATGTAGCAGGGTGGATTCTAGATCGAAGTGCGAAATCCTAGGATTTATAGGGGTTTGATCCCTTTTCCAGGAAGGCACATGATGAACGGCTATCAGCATCTGGG
>NZ_JAVDWV010000003.1:0-303846 GCF_031457465.1 Sphingobium xenophagum | reverse complement strand
AGCTCATTCGGTATGGCAGGCTCTTTGCGTCGTGACATAGTGGGACTCCTTGTTACCCATTATGCCCGGCCACACACGGAAATCCTGACAGTCCCCAACGATAGCGTGACACCCCTCCGTCTGGCCTGCGGCCAGCCACCTCCCCGGCAAGGGGAGGGCTATCGCATATGGTGCCCAACCCTATCCAAAGCCGTCACCCTAAACTTGTTTCACTCCTCGCCCTTCCTTATACGGTCAAGCTTGGCTTGCCGATGTGCCTCCCGTTCTTCTTCTGCCTCACCAAGACCGCGCGCAAGATCAAGGCCTTGGAGCATAGGACTTTGCAGGCCTTTATTGCGAACCATTTGAACTCGCGCATTCTCCTTTCCAGTCAATAGGGCAAGTTCTGCATCGTAAGCGCGCTTTTTTAGCTCATCAAAGGAGCTTTGCGAAACAGACGAAATTCTATGCGACCTCCAGGCTGCAAGGGCTATAGAAACCATCATAAATGAGGCGATGACGACAAGGCCAACTACCCAAGCTTGCTGTTCCGCGTAATGCGTGATCCAGCCCATTACTGCCGCCACAACGGACGAAGGGATGCAGGACCAAGCCCACGCAATAGCGTTTGCTCTACCAACCCAATCAAGTAACGATGTAAGCTTGCCCATCCGACTCCCCCGCCACCCTTAGCGCAACATGTCCAAAGGGGATAGTCGCCAACTTGTTTCCGGGTCCATCTATCACCACGAGCCGCCATTTTTGGGGCACGATGGATGCTGAAACAAGTTCAGCATGACGAAGTAAAATGGGGTGCGTTCCATATGCGATAGCCCTGCCTGCAAGGGTAGGATTTTTAAGGGAAATCATTATGGCGACGGTGGTGCTGACGGCGGTGGGGACAGCGTTGGGCGGGCCGATCGGGGCGGCGATCGGCGCGGTGCTGGGCAATGTGATCGACCGGGAAATATTGTTCAAGCCCAAGGGGCGCGAGGGACCGCGCCTGTCCGATTTGCAAATCCAGACATCGACCTATGGCGCGCAAATTCCGCGCCTGTTCGGGACGATGCGGGTGGCGGGCACGGTGATCTGGGCGACGGACCTGAAGGAAGTGCGCAGCAAGAGCGGCGGCGGCAAGGGGCGGCCGAGCGTGGCCAGCTATAGCTATAGCGCGAGTTTTGCGGTGGCCTTGTCGGCGCGGGCGATAGGGTCGATCGGGCGGATCTGGGCCGATGGCAATTTGCTGCGCGGGGCGGCGGGGGATTTCAAGACCGAACTGTCCGCCTTTCGTGTGCATGGGGGCGGCGCGGATCAGCCGGTCGATCCGCTGATCGCGTCCGCGGAAGGGGTGGCGATGACGCCTGCGCATCGCGGGATGGCCTATGTGCTGTTCGAGGATTTGGCGCTGGCCGATTATGGCAATCGTATTCCGTCGCTGACGTTCGAGGTGGTGGCGGATGCGGGGCCGGTGTCGGTGGCGGCGGTTGCGGCGGATTTGAGCGACGGGGCGCTTGCGGGTGAGGGGTTGCCCGAAGTGGCGGGCTTTGCGGCGAGCGGCGGGGATGTGCGTGAGGCGATTGCGGCGCTGAGCGAGGTGCATGGACTGGCGCTGCAGAGCGATGCGGACGGGTTGCGGCTGGCGGCGGCGGGCAGCGTGGCGAGCGCGGATGTCGATGCGGCGATGCTGGCGCGGCGGGTCAATGGGCGGGCGATGGATGCGGTCGAGCGGTCGGCGGCGGCGGCCGAGACGGTGCCGGTGGCGCTGTCGCTGCGCCATTATGATGGCGCGCGCGATTATCAAGCGGGGGTGCAGCGGGTGATGCGGCCGGGGCCGGGGCGGGTCGAGCGGGGGATCGAACTGCCCGCTGTGCTGGAGGCTGGCGCGGCGCGGGCTTTGGCGGGTGCGCGGTTGCAGGCGGGATGGGCCGGGCGGGCGACGATGACTTTGCGCTGCGACTGGTCGGCGCTGGCGCTGACGGTGGGCGCGGTGGTCAGCGTGGATGATGCGCCGGGGCTGTGGCGGATCGAGGAGCGCGAATGGGAGGGGATGGCGGTGCGGCTTGCGCTGCGCCGGGTGCCAGGGGCCGGGCCAGGGATGCCGGGCGCGGCGTCGTCCGGCGCGATCGTGCGGCAGGTGGATGCGCCGCATGGGGCTACGTATCTGCTGCTCGCCGAATTGCCGCCGGTGCGTGAGGGGCTGGCCGATGCGCCGCTGATCGTGGCGGCGGCGAGCGGGGGCGCGGGGTGGCGCAGCGCGGCGCTGTTCGTGATGAGCGGGACGGGCGAGGCGGTGCCGATCGGGCCGAGCGCGCCGCGCGCGGTGGTGGGTGTCGCGGATACGGCCTTGCCGGTCGGGAGCGCGACGTTGGTGGATGCGCGCCATGCGCTGACCGTCGCTTTGCTGGCCGACGATATGGATATGTTCCCGGCCGATGAGGCGGGGTTGGCGCAGGGGCGGAACCTGTGCCTGGTCGGGCGGGAGTTGATCCAGTTTGCAGGCGTCGAAGCGCTGGGGGCTGGGCGCTATCGGCTAAGCAGCTTGCGGCGCGGGCTGCGTGGGACCGAATGGGCGATGGCGGTGCATGAAGCGGGCGAGGCTTTTCTGCTGATCGAGGAGGATCGGCTGGTCGAGCCGTTGACGGCGCTGGGCGGGCAGGGCGAGATCGGTGCGATGGTCGAGGTGCGTGCGGTGGGGCGCGGCGATGCGGTGCCGGTCGCGGCGGCGCTGACGATCGGCGGCGAGGCGGTGATGCCGCCTTCGCCGGTGCATCTGACCGCGCAGGCGACGGCGGACGGCTGGGCGTTTGGCTGGACACGGCGGAGCCGCAACGGGTGGCGCTGGGCGAGCGGGGGCGACGTGCCGCTGGGCGAGGAGAGCGAGCGCTATGCGGTGACGGTGCTGGAGGGCGGGGCGGTGGTGCGCGCTGCGGAAAGCGCGACGCCGCAATGGCACTATGACGCGGCGATGATCGCGGCGGACGGGGTGGCTGGCCGCGCGCTGGTGCTGGACGTGCGGCAAATGGGGACGCGGGCGACCGGGCGGGCGGCGCGGATAGATTTTACCGCCTGATGATCGGCGGAACCTTATCGGGAGACGGAATATGGACGGGACGCCGCGATGGGCCTTGCCCTTTTTGTTCGCCGGGCAGGCGCAGAAGGAAATGTTCCACAATGAGGCGCTGGTGCGGATCGACGCGCTGGTTCACGGGGTTGCGCAGAGCGCGGACCTGGCCAGCCCGCCGGTTGCGCCGGAGATCGGCCAATGCTGGATCGTCGCCGATGGAGCGACTGGGGCGTGGGACGGGAATGACGGGGCGGTGGCGTTATGGACCGACGGCGGGTGGCGCTTCATCGCGGCGAAAGCGGGATTGCGGCTGTTGGTCGTGGATCGCGATCATGCACTGCACCATGATGGCAGCGCGTGGCGCGGCGGTGCCGAGCGTAGCGATGGCCTCTATATCGACGATGTAAAAGTCGTCGGCGTGCGGCAGCCGGGAATCTCTGCGCCGACCGGAGGCGTAACGATTGACAGCGAGGCGCGTAATAGCATCGCACTGATACTGGCTGCTTTGCGGGCACATGGCCTCATTCTTTCGTAATTCTGTCATAATTGTATTTTTATGTTGGGATGCTCCGCTATTAGCAGTAGGGGGGCGATGAATAGCCTGAATCGCGAACGAAGAGCGTGCTACTGCGCTATTTTTGCAACGGTTTCTCTATTTGTGGACTTGCCATGAAACCTTCTTCTCGATACAGGGTTTCAGCAGTCCTTCGTGACACTTTTGAAAGGGGAATTCAGATGCGGAAGCTTGCCCTCGCGGCTGCTCTTGCTACCACTGTCCTGGCCACCCCGGCCATGGCACGTGATAATAGCTGGTACATTGGCGTAGATGCCGGCGTGCTGCTGGTCGAAGACCAGAACATGACCTTCTCGGCTGTACCTCCCGGCGGTCGCGCCGGTCCGTCGATCGACTATCATAAGGGTTATGACGTCGACGCCAACATCGGTTACGATTTTGGTGGTTTCCGTCTTGAGGCCGAAGCGGCCTACAAGCGCGCGAAGATCGACATCGACAAGATGGGCCCGGCCGGCGTTCGCTTCGGCGGTGCCACTTCGGCTCTGTCGTTCATGCTGAACGGCTTGCTGGACTTCGGTCCCGATGACGGCCTGCAGGGCTTCGTCGGCGGCGGTGTTGGCGTTTCGCGCGGCAAGGTTGCCTCGGACATCGTCAATGACAGCGACACCGGTTTTGCATGGCAGGCTCTGGCCGGCGTGCGTTACCCCGTCACCAACAATGTCGACGTTTCGCTGAAGTATCGTTTCTTCAATCAGGACGATATCAAGCTGATCCCGGCATATCAGAGCGTGTACGGCCAGGCTGGTTCGACCGCAGACACCAAGCTGCGCACGCACAGCCTGCTGCTCGGCCTGACCTACAACTTCGGCGCACCGGCTGATGTGGCTCCTCCGCCGCCCCCGCCGCCGCCCCCGCCGCCCCCGCCGCCTCCTCCGCCGCCGCCTCCGGTCGCGGAATGCAGCCCCGGACCGTACATCGTGTTCTTCGAATGGGACAAGTCGGACGTCACGCCTGACGCCGCCACCATTCTGGACAACGCGGTTTCGGCCTACAGCAACTGCGGCAGCGCCCAGGTCATGCTGGCCGGTTATGCGGATAAGTCGGGTTCGGCCGCTTACAACGTTGGTCTGTCGCAGCGTCGCGCTGACAGCGTGAAGGCTTATATGGCTTCGAAGGGTATCCCTGACGGCGTCATGATGACCCAGGCGTTCGGTGAAACGAACCCCCGCGTCGAAACCGCCGACGGCGTTCGCGAACTGCAGAACCGTCGCGTGGAAATCACCTACGGTCCCGGTTCGGGCATGTAAGATTTTCCGTCCTTCGGGATGGAGAATGGATGAGGGGCTGGTCGCAAGACCAGCCCCTTTTTCTTTGGGATTATGGCAGGAGCGGGTGACGATCTTCGGAGGAGGGCGGATGCCGCGCACTCTATAAGGCTCGATGACATGCGATCGCTTTTCTCGATCCCTTCTCCCGGTCCCGCGTCCGCGATCACGAGCCGAGTTCAATCCAACCCGCTTGAGCAGCGAACGCACGCCGATGTGCTGGCGATACCGGATCAGCTTGCGGGCGCTGTCGTCCATCCGGTGGTCGATGGCCAGGGAGCGGCCGACGTGGATGTGTCTGTTGCGCGCATGATCGCGCGATCATGCGGGAAAGTGGTGATTATTGCGCGTGCGTGATGATAGGACGATACGGATCGGCAACAAAAGCCCGTCTGTCGCGTTGCCTGTTCATTCATGTCCTTTAGGAGTCCGCTATGCGCTTTTCCCCGCTTCTTGCCGCCCTGCCTTTAGCCCTGGCCGTCAGTGCCTGCGCCACCACTGGCTCCAATACTGCCTCGACGGCCGCACCGATGGCGGGTGCCAAGCTGATGGCTGGCGATGGCGCTGCGCGGGGCGAGGCGACCATCACCGAGGCGGCCGATGGCCTGCATGTGGTGGTCAAGGCGATGGGCGTGACGCCGGGCCTGCATGCCGTGCATGTTCACACAACAGGGCTTTGTACCGGACCGGACTTTACCAGCGCGGGCGGGCATTGGAACCCGACAGGCCGCCAGCATGGCAAGGATAATCCGGCCGGGATGCATATGGGCGATATGCCCAATATGCTGGCGGGGCCGGACGGCACGGGCGAAATCGAATATCATATCGCTGGCGGTACGATCCGCAGTGGCGCGACGCCTCTGCTGGATGCCGATGGCGCAGCCGTGGTCATTCACGCGCAGGCTGACGACAATAAGAGCGACCCGGCGGGCAATGCGGGCGGGCGGATTGCCTGCGGCGTGATTGCCGCGAAGTGACATTGGGTGGGCGGCCCAGTTTAATCGGGGTCGCCCCCATAATGATCGATGGCATGATAGCTCGCGCCGCCATGGCCGAGACGGCTTTCGAACAGGGTGAAGCCCTTGACGGTGAAGGCAGGGCTGGCCAGCGCGGCGTGGCGGGCCAGGAAGGGCGCAACCGCGCCGCCGCTGCGACCAAAGCGCGCCAAGGTGACGTGCGGGAGATAGGCCCGTTCCTCTGGAGGCAGGCCGACCGCGACGCAGGCGCGGTCGATCTTGCGATGGAGGCTTGCAAGTGGCTCGCGCGGCTGGACCCCGGCCCAAAGCGTGTCGACGACAGCTTTGCGGTCAAAGGTGCCGACGCCCGATAGCTGGATCGCGCAAGGGGCGAAGCGGACGGTGCGCAACGCATCGGCCAAATCGTCGGCGCGATGCCGATCGACCTGCCCGACGAAGCGCAGGGTGAGGTGGAGTTGGTCATCGCTTTGCCATCGCGCGCCCATGACGCCGCCCATGATCGCGCGCAGCGCGGCCCGATGGCTGGCGGGCGGGCGGATGGCGACGAACAGGCGGTGCATGGCGTGATCATAGCCGCTGGAAGGCTGCTGTGCCAATTGTAACGTAAGAATGCTGGATCATCCCGGACTTGAATCCGACGGGCAAAAGGCCGATAATAGAGATGTCGGCATTGGATGACCGACAAAGGAGACGAATTTCATGGCCAACTGGTCCGACCCCCGTTCCGACACCCGTTCGAATATGGCGGGCTTTGGCGGCGCGACCGCTGATCGCAGCGCGGCGTTCGACGCCGGACTGCGCGCCTATATGCTGTCGGTCTATAATTATATGGCGAGCGGCGTATTGCTGACCGGCGTCGTCGCGATGCTGTTCGCGTCGAGCGGCATGGCCGCGCAGGTGCTGGGCGGTCCCGGCATCCTGAAATATGTCATCATGTTCGCGCCGCTGGTCTTCGTGATGGTGCTGAGCTTTGGCATCAACAAGCTGTCGACCGCCGCTGCGCAGGGTCTGTTCTGGGCCTATGCCGCGGTGATGGGCCTGTCGCTCTCGTCGATTTTCCTGGTCTATACCGGAACGTCGATCGCGCAGACCTTCTTTGCGACTGCGGCAGCGTTCGCGGGCCTCAGCCTGTTCGGCTACACCACCAAGAAGGACCTGTCGGGTTTCGGCACCTTCCTGATCATGGGTGTGGTCGGCCTGATCGTCGCGATGCTGATCAACCTGTTCCTCCGCTCCAGCGTGATGGATCTGGTCATCAGCGGCGTTGGCGTGCTGTTGTTCGCAGGGCTGACGGCCTATGACACGCAGAAGATCAAGAGCATCTATGCTCATGTGG
This sequence comes from Sphingobium xenophagum, assembly GCF_031457465.1. GTDB lineage: Bacteria > Pseudomonadota > Alphaproteobacteria > Sphingomonadales > Sphingomonadaceae > Sphingobium > Sphingobium xenophagum_A. Next base: position 296,651 of record NZ_JAVDWV010000003.1, on the reverse strand, counting down.
CTGGCACGGACATGATGGGCAAGACAGTCATCATGGGGGCGCTGAACCTCTATCTCGACTTCATCAATATGTTCCTGTTCCTGCTGCGCTTCATGGGTGGCAGCCGCGACTAATCCCTTTGCGGTGAGAGAATAGGAAAAGGCCCGGCGGAGCGATCCGCCGGGCCTTTTCGTTTTGGGGCTGCGCGTGACAGCTTGTCTCGACTTCGCTCGACACGAACGGCAGGTTGGTGAAATCAGGCGGGTTTCTGCATTTCGGCGATGAGGGCGTTGTCGATCGCCTTTTGCCGTTGATAGGCGGGGCGGGTGCGCAGGCGATCGGCGTAGGCGGTCAGCGCAGGCGTGGCGGGGATGGTGCCGAAGGCGAGGCCCCAGTCAATCTGCGACCCCATATAGACGTCGGCGGCGGTGAACTGGTTGCCGCAGATCCATTGGGGCACCGACACCGCCTGTTCGAGCGCATGCAACACATCGTCGAGCGAGCCATAGCCTGCCGAGCGCTCGCGACCTTCGGGGACGACGAAGCCCATCGCCTTGTTGGTGATGGCAGCTTCGAGCGGCCCGGCGGCGAAGAAAAGCCAGCGATAATAGGCGCCGCGCGCATCGGTGGGCGGGGCAAGATTGGCGGCCGGGAAGGCGTCGGCGAGATAGGCGCAGATGGCGGCGCATTCCGTGACCACCGTGTCGCCGTGGCGAATCGCGGGCACCTTGCCCATCGGGTTGATAGCGAGATAGTCGGGTGCCTTCATGGTCGTGCCATAGTCGAGGATGACCGTGTCATAGGGGACGCCGGTTTCTTCCAGCATCCAGCGGGCGATCTGCCCGCGCGACATGGGGTTGGTGTAAAAAGTGAGGCTGGTCATGGGATCGACTCCTGTGGGGCGGCGGCGACTATGCGGCAAGAGCGGCAGCGGAACCAGTCGGGGCGTGGGCCATGCGAAATATGTCCGAATTTTCCGATTTTTCCCGGCGCGATTCAGAGATAGGAAAGGGCTGCGCGTTAATAAGTTGCGATATTGCTCATGCTTCATGGTATTCCTTTATGATCCAGGCCCGGCCCGTACCGTCGCAGCAGATGCAGGGGAGACGCATGTTGGAAGATCGGATCGCCAAGCTGTCCGACGTGCAGAAGCAGTGCCTGCGCCTCGCCGCGAGCGGGCGCAGCTCCAAGGAAATCGCGCCTGAAGTCGGTCTGTCGCACCAGACGGTGGATCAATATATCCACCGCGCCCGCGTCACGCTGGGCGCGGAAAATCGGCGCGACGCGGCCCGCATCCTGATGGAAGCGGAGAGCGCGCAGCCGTTCAAACAATTTGAATTAAAGCCGTCACGCCTTGATGACCCGCAGGATTCCGCCATTGTGGACCTACCGGCTGCCGAGCCAGTGACGTTAGTCGAACGGATCGGCCTGCCGCCCATCGGAGGCAAGACGAATGACCTGACCGTTCAGCAAAGGCTATATGCGATAGCCCGGATTGCCTTTTTCCTGATGATCACCGCGACGGCGATCATCATCATCAGCAAGGGTGCGTTCGTCGTCCTGTCCTGACCCTGACGACGCCGCCCGACCTTTCCATCTTTTCAACCTAGCAACGTGGAGCCATGCGGTTCCGCGAGGGGATATGCCATGCCTGATTATAATCCGATGCTCGCCCGCCGTGTCGTGACCGATATCGGCCGTACGCATAATGCGATCGACGGGGCGCTCAAGAAGCTGTCGATGCTGACGACCGACGTGCTGGAAGCTTTTGGCGATGCGCAGTTGAACGATGCGATGACGCAGCCGGTGCTGGAAGATATCGCCAATGGCTTTTCGACGATCGTGGCGGGGCGCGGCGCATTTGTCAGCGCGCATCAGAAACTCATCGAGATGAAGATGGAGTCCAACCTGCGCAAGGTCGAGATTGGTTGTTCGATCGGCCCGATCTGTCCGCTGCCCTTCGTCGAAGAAGCGCAATTGCGCGAAGTTGCGTAAGACGATCCGCAGGGACGCGGTGCCTGTCATCATGAAGTGATACCAAAGCCATGCTTCTTCTCACTTACTGGATGATGACCCTTTGCTGCTGCATTTATGCAGCGGCAAGGGGTGGTGTAACCGGACGCGCCGGGGCCGGCATCGTGCTGTTTAAGACGGTAGCCATAGCGCTCGTTACCTATGTCGAGCGCGACTGGCAGATCACTTCCTATTCGCTGTTGCAGGTGGATACGGCCTGTCTGCTGGCGTTTTTGTGGCTGAGTTTGCGGAGTGACCATTATTGGCCACTATGGTCGACCGCCTGCCAGTTTCTGGCGGTGGCGATCCATGTGACGACGCTGGTGCAGCCCGAACTCACCCCCAAAGTCTATCAGGGGCTGCATAGCCTGTGGGCGATTCCGATGCAGTTGTTCATGGTGCGGGGGATCGCGCTCGATCGCCGCTTCCTGCGGTGGCGGAAGGGGATGATCACGACATGAGCCAGCCCTATCGTATAGCAGGAAAGCCAGTGGCGATGAGCCAGAGCTATCGAATATTGCATGTCGATAATGACAGCGACATGCGACTGGTGGTCGAAATGGCGACGCTGTTGGACACCGACATGACCATTCGCAGCGTAGCGAGCGGCGCGGCGGCGCTCGACCTGTGCCTGGAGCAGCATGCGCGGCCTGACATTTTGATGCTCGACTATCGCCTGCCCGATATGAGCGGGCCGGACCTGTTGCGGCGGCTGCGTTGCGACCCTGCTTTTGCAAAGATGCCGGTCATTTTTCTGACCGACAGTGCCGGCCATGAGGCGGAGGAGGAAATGCGTGTACTCGATCCCGCCGGGATATTGAACAAGCCGTTCAACCCGCTCTCGCTCGCCATCGACATCCGTCTGATGGCCGATCGCTGGAGCGCGATGCACTGATTGTGTGCGGGTCGGTCATGACGCTAGGATGCGGCATGACCGACCCGCTTGCCATCAGCTTCTCCGACATTTCCGATGCCGCCTGGATCATCGCGGCCGCGGCCGTCCGCACCCCGCTGATCGAAAATGAGCAGCTCAATGCTCTGTGCGGCGGACGGGTGCTGCTCAAGTTCGAGGGCGCGCAGCGGACAGGGTCGTTCAAATTTCGCGGGGCCTATAACCGGCTGGCGCGGCTGAATGCGGCGGAGCGGGCGGCGGGCGTGGTCGCCTGGTCATCGGGCAATCATGCGCAGGGCGTCGCCGATGCCGCGCGGCTGCTCGGCATCGCGGCGACCATTGTGATGCCCGCCGATGCGCCCGCGATCAAACTCGCCAATACGCGCGCGCTGGGGGCGGAGGTCGTGACGTACGACCGGCTCCGCGAGAGTCGCGAGGCGATTGCGACCACATTGGCGGAACAGCGGGGGGCGACGCTGGTGCCCTCCTTCGACGATCCGTTCATCATCGCCGGGCAGGGGACGGTGGGGCTGGAGATTGTCGAGCAGGTGAAGGAACTGGACGCGCCATTGGGGCAGGTGCTGGTCTGTTGCGGCGGCGGTGGGCTGACGGCCGGGGTCGCGACGGCGGTGAAGGCGCAGATACCCGAAGCCGTGATCTATACGGTCGAACCGGCGGGGTTTGATGATACCGCCCGGTCGCTGCGCAGCGGCGTGCGTGAGGCGGTGGCGGCGGACGCGCGATCCATCTGCGATGCGTTGCAGGCACCGATGCCGGGCGCGATGACCTTTCCGATCAACAGGGCGCTGGTCACGGGCGGGCTGGTGGTGACTGACCGGCAGGTGCGCGAGGCGATGCGCTTTGCCTTTTCGACGCTCAAACTGGTGGTCGAGCCGGGCGGGGCAGTGGCGCTGGCGGCAATGATGCAGGGGCTTGCGCCGCCGCGTGACGGGGTGAGCGTAGTGGTGCTGTCCGGCAGCAATGTCGATCCGCTTGACTATGCGGCGATCCTGACCGGCACGGACTAGGCCCCAAGCTCGACTTCAAAGTCACGAACCGCCCCGCCGCTGATGCGCAAGCGGCCGCCGGATTCGCGTGCCAGATGGTATTGCGCGCACTTTTGGGAGGGAGCGAATTTGACGCCAGATTGGCCGTGGCCCCAGCGATCATATTCTCGCCCGAATTTGCCGACGTGCTTCGTCGGCGATCGGATGCAGGAAGTCGGCGGCGGCTAGCCCGCCAACAAGACTGTAGCCCATGCCATCGTCCGCCCAGGCATATCCGACGACGTCGCCCTCGCGATGTTTGGCCATGGGTGCATTCTCGTCGCGTCGTATCATCGGCCGCATCAGAATGGCGATGCGCATGCCCTTTGCGTCATCGTACATGAGTAGGCCTGCTGGTCCATTCTGCGTGGCGACGACACGGCCGCCCATGAAGCGATACCCGGCCCCAGAGAGGTCTGGCAGCGAAATCGGCTTGGCGAGACGTTTCTCCACCCAACGCAGGAGGGCGTCGCTGTCTGCGGCCGCGATCTCGACAGGATGACCGCCATCGGGGCTAAACACCGCGTAGGCATAGGATGCTTCTTGAGCGAGCGCGTCGATGCCTGCGGGGCGGTCCATTCCAATACCGCGCAGCATCCAGCCGCTGCCGCCCCCGGCGACAAGGAGGAGGCACGCCGCCGCTGCCGCCCGCCAGCCGGTCCAGTTCGATCGGCGTCGAGACGCCACGAGATGGCGCAGATTGAGGTTCAGCGGCACCGGCTCGGCCGCAATCGGCCCCAGCGCCGCACGGAGCGCGTCGCGTTGCGCCCCGAACCGCGCATAACGTTCGGCCACATCGGGATTGCTTTCGAGATAGGCCTCCACTTCCATGCGGCGGCTATCGGGCAACGCCTCGTCCACGAAAGCGTGAAGATCGTCTTCTGAGATGGGACGGCTCATTTGACCCTCCTGAGTATAGTTCCAGCCGTCGCCTGTCGGACCGGTCCGTCTTCGAGCATCTGCGCTAGCCGATGACGGGCGCGGGAAAGCCGGGACATCACTGTCCCTATCGGAATGTCGAGCACCGATGCCGCCTCCGCATAGGACAGTTCCTCAACCGAGACGAGCAGCAAGACGCTTCGCTGGTCCTCCGGCAACCACGAAAGCGCTTCGACGACCGCCTGATGATGAAGCCGGTGCTCCTGCGCGGGCGCGGTCGCAAACGCAGCTTCATCTGTATCCTCCACGGTGACATGGCCGCCGCGTCGCGCCGTCTGCTTCAGTCGATTGATCGCAAGATTATGCAGGATGGTAAAGACCCAGGTCCGCGCATTGCCATCTGTTCGGCGCTGGTGCCAGCGGCTGATGACGCGCTCCAGGCAATCCTGCACGAGATCGTCGGCAGCGCTCTGATCGCGCAGCAGACTGCGCGCATAGCGCCGCAGCGAGGGGATCAGCGGTTCGACAAGGGCCATCATATCCCGCAAGCTATTCTCCTGACCACGTCGCCGTTACGACGCGCGCGATTGCACCTGAACCGGCGGCCCATATTCAGTCGTGGTGCCCGGCACGATGACGAGGATGCGCGGTCTGTCACCCGATGCATCCCCCCCGATCTGCCCGATCGCTCCTATCGCATTCACGACAGCGGAACCAGCCGGGTTTGTCATGAAGCTCGCGAGCGGCTCGATCGCGCCGCTGCCATCGGGCAGGTGCGCCAGTGCCAACACATAAGGTTTGCGTGGTTCCAGCCCGGCCACCGCCGCCTGCAATATCTGCGTCAGCCCCTGATCGAAGAGCGACACGCTCGTCGACAACGAACCCGATGATGAGCGCACCGGGTCGAGCGTAAGATGAACGGCCTGTGCCGCGAGTCCGAGAGGCGTCAGCCCCGCTATTCCAGGGCCTGTAGTCACCGCATTGGGCACGTAGACCACGGCCTGGGGCGCTTGGCCCACTGGGATTTGCGCGACCACGCGATTGCTGCTCGTGTCGATCGCGGCGATCACGTCGGCGTTTTCCAGGCCGACATAGATGCGCCTGCCGTCGCCCGAAGGCCAGAGGCCATGCGGCAGCTTGCCTACGGGGATCGTCGCGATCTGCGCGAAGCTGTCCGTGCGGAAGACCTTGACGACATTGAGCCCGCCTATGGTGACATAGGCGAATGTGTCCGTCGCGGTGCGCGCAAAGTTGACATGGTTGGTGAGCGGGCCGGTGTCTATCGTGTGCAGGACGTTGAACGGCGGACGCGCATTCAAAATCATGACGCGGCCGATGTCCTTCAGCGTAAGCCAGACCTGCTTTCCGTCCGGGCTCGCGGCGATATTTGGACAGAAGGCTGAGTCCTGTTTGATCCGACCGACGATCTGGTGATCGGCAAGCCGGATCGCCACCGTCTCGGCAGTGAAGGATGAGCACACATAGCCATATGCGCCATCCGGGGAGAAAATCTGCATGCCGGGACCGGCGGGCACGCGAATGCGCTTTGTTTCCGCAAAGGTTTTGGTGTCGAGGACCGCGATATAGTCTTCGCCCCGGATCGTAACCCACAGCTCCCGGCCATCAGGCGTGAAGAATGCCTCGTGCGGCGAGCGTCCGACATAGGTGGTGGCCTTCACCGCGTTGGTCGCGGTGTCGATGAAGGTGACGGAATTGGAGCCGATCGACACGACCGCGAGCGTCTTGCCGTCCGGCGCGAAGCCAAGGCCATGAACGAGAAGCTGGCCACGATAGAGCGGGCTGAGGCTGGCGGGCTGCGGATCGCCCAGCCGGATCACACCGAGCAGGCGGTTATTGGCCGGATCAATGACCGATACGGTGTTCGAGAACTGGTCTGCCGCATAGACCCGATCCTTCGCGCTGATCGGAATATCCGCCGAAGTAGCCGCACGCGGCACCTGGCCGGCGAACGCCATCGACAGGGGCGCGAGAGCGGAGGCGGGCAGAAGAAGAAAGGCGAGAAGAGATCTGTGCATGGTCAGCGGTCCTGCTCTGTGGTTCTGCTGGCTGGCGATGCCGCAGGCGTTGCGTCGCTTTCGATCGCCAGACGCATTGCCCGGATCTCGTCTTCCTGCGTGACGATGATTTCCTGCGCGAGCCGTCTGAGCGGCTCGTTGCGGCTCGACCGCAGCAGAGCGCGCGCCATATCAATCGCACCTTGATGATGGGGGATCATCATGGTGACGAAGTCCTTGTCGATGTTCCCGGTCGGCGCCACGTGCATGGCCGCCATCATGCGCTCCATCGCCTCATCGTTCTCCGCAAGAAAGAGGGCAGCCTCCGGTGAGAACCCGGTGCTCGCCCCGTCCGCCGGCCCGGAATGATGATGGGCATCCTGCGCCGCGGCCGGGCCGAACGCGGTAGCCGCAACGCAAATGGTGAGCAGGGCACTCGCAGCTCTACCGAACGTCATGTCATCGTCACTCCATGTGTCGCCATGGAGGGTTAGACAGTCGCGGAAGATGATTATTCCCGTGGCCCGCAAATTTTCTGGCGATCGGTGGACATGCGAAAAATTTTATGCGGCCACGGGAATAATCGTCTGGCCCGGTTGTCTTTCACGGGTCTCCACGAACCAGGAGTTGACCTATGATAACCAAAGCAATCATTTTCGCCGGGCTTGCGCTTTCCCTATCCCCGGCCGCGCAATCGGCAGAGAAAGTCATGCCGGACAAGTCCCGTGCGCAGGCGCGCAATGTGGTTCTTGTCCACGGGGCCTTCGCGGATGGATCGGGCTGGCGGGGCGTCTATGACGAGCTGACCGCGCGCGGCTATCGCGTGACGATTGTCCAGAACCCTCTCACCTCGCTGGCTGATGACGTCGCTGCAACCAGAAGAGCGCTCGATCGGCAGGACGGCCCGGCGGTACTCGTAGGGCATAGCTGGGGCGGAACGGTCATCACGGAAGCGGGTGTGCATCCGAAGGTCAGCGCGCTGGTTTATGTGTCCGCGCTGTCGCCCGATGCCGGGCAGACCACCGCGCAACAATATGACGGCTACACCACGCCGCCCGAATTTGTCATCGACACGCACGACGACGGGTTTGGCTTCATCAAGGCTGAAAACTTCCGCGCTGGGTTCGCCGCCGATGCCGCTCCGGCTGATGCCGCCTTCCTGCGGGATTCGCAGGTGCCCATCAATATGTCGGCCTTTGCAACTGTGCTTGAAAATGCTGCCTGGCGCTCAAAGCCGAGTTGGGCGGTGATCGCCACCGATGATCGTGCCTTCGACCAACGCATGTTGCACGACATGGCTGGCCGCATCGGCGCAAAGGTGACCGAAGTGGCCGCCAGCCATGCGGTCTTCATGACCCAGCCAAAGCTGGTCGCCGACGTGATCGACGACGCAGCACGTCAGGTCTCGGCCAAAGCCAACTAACCACCCCAATTTCACCAACCACGACCCGGATTCCCGATGCGCGTGCGGTGGCGTTCCCACCGTTCGCGCAACGGCGGAGCCTTGTCCGGTCGAAGGATAACGTCATGATCAACCTTATCGAGATCGCCGATTTCGAGCGTCGCGCGCGCGATAATCAGAAACGGCTCACTGCCAATTTGAAACCATCCTATGATTTCATCGTCTGCGGCGGCGGATCGTCCGGGTCGGTCATCGCCCGACGCCTTGCCGAAAATGCTGACTGCCAGGTGCTGCTCATCGAAGCTGGCGGCGATGACGAGGCTGAAAGCGTGCTCGATCCGGCCCTGTGGCCGACCAATCTGGGTAGCGAGCGCGATTGGGGCTTCCAGGCCGAGCCTAATCCGCATGTCGACGGGCGCGCGCTGTCGATGTCGATGGGCAAGGGGCTTGGCGGCGGATCGAGCGTCAATGTCATGGTCTGGGCGCAGGGCCATCGCAGCGACTGGGATCATTATGCCGCCGAATCGGGCGATCCCGGCTGGGGCGCCGATGCGGTACAGCGCATCTATCGCCGGATCGAGAACTGGCAGGGCGCGCCCGATCCGCACTATCGGGGCAGCGATGGCCCCGTCTGGGTTCAGCCTGCCGCTGATCCCAGCCCGATTGCCGGTGCGCTACTGGATGCTGCGCAGAGCCTCGGCATCCCGCGTTTCGACAGTCCCAATGGCCGCATGATGGCGGGCGACGGCGGTGCCGCGATTTCCGACATGCTGGTGCGCGACGGGCGCCGCCACTCGCTGTACCGGGCGTATCTGCGGCCGTGGGCGGATCGCCCGAACCTGACCATCCTCACCGATACGCTCGTCCGGCGCATTTTCTTCACCGGGCGACGTGCGTCTGGTGTCGAGATTGAACGGGCAGGCGAGATCCGGTCGATCGGGGTCGGCTGCGAGATTATCGTCTCCACCGGCGCGATCAACACGCCCAAGCTGCTCATGCTTTCGGGTCTGGGGTCGCGCGCCGACCTCGCGCGTCTCGGCATTCCATTGATCGAACATATCCCCGGCATCGGCCAGAATTTGCAGGATCACGTCGCCTTCTGTTGCACCTGGGAATATCGTCAGCCGCTCGCTCCGCGCAACAGCGGCAGCGAGGCAACGTTATACTGGAAGTCCCGGCCCGAACTGACCGCGCCCGACCTGCTGCTGTGCCAGGTGGAATTCCCGGTGCCGAGCGAGCGTACGGCTGCTCTGGGCGTGCCCGATCATGGCTGGACGATGTTCGGCGGCCTGGCTCATCCCCAAAGCCGGGGCGAAGTGCGGCTTGCTTCAGCCGATCCGCATGTGGTGCCGATCGTCGATCCCGCCATGCTGTCCGACCCGGCCGATGTCGAAACCGCCAGAGCGTGCGTCAAACTGTGCCGCGATCTGGGCGGAGCTACCGCGTTCGGGCCTTTCGTCAAACGAGAGGCGATCCCCGGCGAGGGTAAGCCGACAGATGATCGGTTTCTGCGCGATGCTGCGGTGACCTACTGGCACCAGAGCGGCACCGCACGCATGGGCCGCGACGATCTGGCAGTGGTCGATGCGACGCTCAAGGTGCGGGGTGTGGAAGGCCTGCGGGTGGCCGACGGATCAATCTTTCCCACCATCCCGACCGGCAACCTGCAAGCGCCATGCGCCGTCGTGGGCGAGCGGGCGGCGCAGATCATCCGCGACACCTATCGCCTTTGAAGTCGTCGGGGCGTGGGGACGGGGCATCGCCCGTCCCTATGCCCCGGAGGTGCCCTCTCCGTCGGTTCCACCCCGCCGCCGGAGAGGGCAAGTCCCCAACCTGGGTTGCCGACACTGCAGCGCCGGGCGTCAAACTGTGGGGATCGTGCCGCCATCAATCACATATTCGGTCCCAGTGATCGTGCCTGCGCGATCGGATGCCAGAAAAGCGATCAGACTGGCGATCTCCTCTGGCCTGGAGGGCCTTCCGATGGGAATGCCGCCGAGCGAAGCCATAATCATCTGCTTGCCCTGCTCAACATCGACGCCATGCTCTGCCGCCAGACGCATCGCCAGGTCAGTCGAGGCTTCGGTCTCGATCCAGCCGGGCGAAACCCGGACCACGCGCACGCCCTTGGGCGACACTTCCTTCGAGAGGCTCTTGCTGTAGGTCGACAGGGCAGCCTTCGCGGCGGCATAGGCGGTCGTCGCATCGGGCAGCGGCAATGTGCGCTGGATGGAAGTGACGTGGATCACCACGCCCGATCCGCGCGCTTCCATGCCCGGCACAAGGTCGCGATCAAGGCGGATTGCGGGCATCAGGTTCAGGTCGATTTCCCTTTGCCATTGGCCGTCGTCGAGCGCCCGGTAGCCGCCCGCCGGCGCTGAAGACCCGCCAAGCATGTGGACGATGATGTCGACTCCGCCCAGCCGCGCGCACACAGCGGCGGCCACATTGGCGCAACCCTCCGCGCTTGTCAGGTCCGCCGCCACGAACTGCGCGTCCGGCATCGCTTGCGGCTTGCTCCGCGCCGTGGTCAGCACCCGTGCGCCAAGCGTCTCGAACAGCGCAACCGTGGCAGCCCCGGCACCGCGTGTCCCGGAGGTGATGAGGGCACGCTTCCCCTCCAGCGTGAGGAACGGGGTCATGGGACGATCTCCAGCGCGGCGATCCGGTCGCCGTCGAGTAAGAATAGATAGCGCAGGTCCACAGGGCTGCCGGGAAAGTTGCCGACCAGATGGCTGGTGACCACCGTGCGTCCATCCGCTTCGGACAAGGCGAACGGCTCGACCGAATAGGAATATTGCGTCGAGGCATTGGCCATCCACTGCCGGATCGCATCGCGCCCGGTATAGGTGTTGCCCTCGTCGATAACGATTGCATCCGGGGTAAAGCACTCGGAAATCGCCTGCGCATTGTCGCTCTTGTCCGCCGCGAAATATATGGCGATTACATCCGGTAGCTTGATGGTCACGGTGTGTCTCCTGTCTTGGCTGCTGTCTCGACGCCCAATCTAGAGCTTTGACGTCGTCCGCATAAGCGGGATAAACAGGGACGTTACATTGCGGATATCAGGATAATGCGGATGTACAATCTGACCGATTTCGATGCGGTTCTGGCGATCAGCCGCAGGGGGTCTTTCCGTGCCGCCGCGCTTGATCTGGGCATGTCGACCAGTGCGCTCAGCAACACGATCGCGAAGATCGAAGGACAATTGGGCGTGCGCCTGTTCAACCGCACCACGCGCAGCGTAGCGCTGACCGAAGCGGGCCGCCGTTTTGTCGAGCAGGTCACGCCTGCGTTGAAGGATATTCACGAGGCGCTCGACACGGTTCGCGCGCAGCAGGACGTGCCTTCGGGCACGCTGCGGATCAACACGTTCGCCACCGCCGGTCGGGAGATTCTGGCACCGCTGGTGCTGGAATGCCTGCGCCGCTTTCCCCAGATCCGCATCGACCTGGTGACCGAAGGAAATCTGGTGGATATCGTTGCGGAAGGATTCGATTTCGGGGTGCGCAGCGAAAATCTGGTGCCTTCCGACATGATCGCTATCCCGATCGGCCCGGCGCGACGCTATGCCGTGGTCGCAACGCCTCATTATCTTGCCCGGCACGGCTCGCCAAAGGTGCCTGTTGACCTGCTCGGCCACGCCTGCATCCGTACGCGGCTGCCCAATGGCGCCATGTTCCGCTGGCCGTTCGAAGTTGAAGGGCAGCCCGTGCAGGTGGATGTCGATGGGCCGATCACGCTGGATGAAGCCAGCCTGGCACGGCAGGCGGTCCTGGCATCGTGCGGGATCGGCTTCTTCATGGAATCCGACGTGCGCGAGGATATCGCGGCGGGCCGGCTGGTGCGTTTGCTCCCCGAATGGACGGCCCCGCTGGCGCCCTTGTGCCTCTATTATCCGAGCCGTCGCAATCCGCCTGCGGCATTCAAGGTCTTCGTCGATCTTGCGCGTGAACTGGCGCGCTCGGCGCGGCAATGAGCCGACCGTGGGTAGCGGTGGTTCGATCAGAGGAACTTGCCGTAGATGTTATAGAGCTTGTTGATTTCTTCCCGAACCGCGGGTTCGTGCGCCGACCAATATTGCACGGTCGGATCTGAAAGTCGGTTGTCTTGCTAACGTCTGTTGCTTCTGAAAGTTGTCGTTCGCCGCAGTCGTCGGCTATGGCGGCGGCGTACCAACTTGCACATCTACCATGCGCATCATCGCGCCGTTGACGACTCGTTGACCAAGCAAAAAACCTTATGACCCACCCGGAGAAAAATAATCACCGGGTAATCACGAAATGGCGTCTCAAGATACTGATTATGTGAGATAAGACCGCCAAGTTCGCTGACGTGGATTCTATCGACGACGGTATCTCATATACCACACTTCATGGCCGAGCCGCCGGGCCTTCGCCTCATAACGGGTTTCGGGCCAGCCGCCGGGGCGGGTGAGGAAATCCTTGGGGGTATTCGCCAGCCATTCGAAATCGGGATGGCCGTTCATCACCATCAGCGCCCAGCGTAGATAGACGGGATGGTCGGTGCCGAAGCGGAATTCGCCGCCGGGTTTGAGCTTGCGCGCGATCATCGCGACAGGGCCGGGGTTCATCATGCGCCGCTTGGCGTGGCGCGCCTTGGGCCAGGGGTCGGGATGGAGCAGATAGACGAAGCTGAGCGATCCGTCGGGGATGCGGTTCAGCACGGTCAGCGCATCGCCCATATGGAGGCGGATATTGCCGAGCGCGCCATCGCGGATATGGCCAAGCGCGGTGACGACGCCGTTGAGGAACGGCTCGCAGCCGATAAAGCCATGGTCGGGCAGCAGGTCGGCGCGCCAGGCCATATGCTCGCCGCCGCCAAAGCCGATCTCGAAATGGAGCGGGCGGTCATAGCCGAACAGGTCGGCGGCTGTGATCGGGCCTTCGTTTGGCACGGACACGGCGGGCAATAAGGTATCGACCAGTTCCTGCTGCCCCTGGCGCAGCTTGTGCCCCGACTGGCGGCCATAGAGGCGGTTGAGCGTGGTCGGATCGCCGGGTTTATGCGCTGTCATGGGGCGGCCGCTTAGCGGGCGCGGGCGCGCGGGGCAAGGGTCAGAGGCCGAGCAGGGGCCACAGGACCATGCCGAGGCCGATCATGCTGACGAGGAAGATCAGCGTGCGGATCATGGGGATGCCGAGCGCGTAGACGGGGAGGTAGGCGAGGCGCGCGCCGAGCCAGATCCAGGCACCGAGCGCGGTCGTGTCGCTGGTGCGGCCTGCCAGCACCACGCCGATCAGCGCGACGATGGCGATGGGAAGGGTTTCCTGAAAATTGGCCTGGGCGCGGGTAAGGCGTCCGGCGAGGGGATGGAGCGGCGGGAGTTTTTCGTCGCGCGCGCCCATGTTCCAGCGGGGACCATATTGCTTGGTCTTGAAATGCACGGCCGCGAAAATGTGGACGAGCAGCAGGACCATGGCCCATGCGAGAATTGTGAGTTCGACGGGCATATAACGTCCTCCTGAGGCGTATGTAGCAAAGCCGCGGCAAGTAACATAGGAGGCAATGTATACGGCTCGTTTCGAGTCCTGAAGTCGACCATTGCTGGCAGGCGGACAGGGACTCGAAGCGGACAGTCATTGGAAAGCAATGCCCCGTTTTGCCATCCGCCCCGGTGAAGCCAGCGGCGGTTGGCCATCGGGGGATGGTGCAGGCCGCGTGACGAGCGGGGCGAATTGCCATTCATCAAGTCAAACGCCTCATCACGCCATGCTCAATTTTTAAGGGGTAACCCATCAGAAATTAGAGAAATAATGGTCATGTTCGAGCGTCTTGATATATTTATATCCAATATCCGTAAGCATGCTGTTGATGTAACTCAGGCTATCAAAACACTCTATCTGAAGTGCGCATAGATTATTCTGGAGAAGCTCTTTCATGCCAGGAATGACCAAGGGTTCGTGCCCTTCTACGTCAATCTTGATTATGATTTTTCTATTTTTTTCTTTGACGATATTGTCTATTTTATTCTTTGCTACGATAATTCCCGCCGTGCTTATCCCTGCCCCTCCGCGATTTCCATCTGCTTTTCCTATGGCGGAAACGAAATGTGCAGACCCTTCGCTATCTGAAACAGCCATGAAGATCGGTTCGATGAGCGATTGCGGGTCGTTAAGCAAAAGATTGGCGCTCAACTGGCGATAATTAAACTGGTCGGCCTCGAAAGCGATGATGCGTTCGAACATATTGGTCTGGGCCATCTTTAACGAGTAAAGACCAAAATATGATCCGATGTCCAGGAAGATCAAATCCCTCTGTCCGTTCGATAACGTGTATGCGAGGTCCAAAAGAGCCTCTATTCTCTCTGGCTCCCAAGCGTTGCGTGTGATGATCGCGCTATCAACCATAGATGATCTGTCGAGGATCAAGTCAAGGCCCAGGCGCTGATAGGCAGAAAATGAACGATCGCTGCTCAGATCATAATCTTTTATCAAGACGATCTCATCCAATCGCACAAATGCGCCGGAATTTGCAAAAAAGCGAACTTCGAAATCCCGAATGGGAAATTTGGCATTTATTTCGAATAAAATCTTGCCGTCTTTCCAATCACCCCGTCCAAGAATAACCTGTCCTTTCTCGGCCGATACATCAGCGTAACAAGAGAATGCATTTTCAACCTTGCCCGATATCGATACCATCCATCGGCCGGATGGAATTTGAACATAGGGACCATGCATGACGGTAACATTGTCGGTTACAGTGACACCACTGGAAATATTTTCTGACCCGTAAGGAGAGTGCATATCTCTTTTTATATCAAAATATATTTGTTCTTTAGTTATCATTTCTATTCCAGTTGATGTCGATATTCTCTGCTGAGAAATTCAATAAATTCCATATGATGTCGGTTGCAACTCTATTTTTCAGGGTATGAGCAGAATTGCATCCGGCAGCCTCTTGCCGACCCGTTTGCCAACCGCCGCAGGCGCGCCTCCATTGGGATGAGGCAGACACGCTATGGCATTGCGGCGGGCGCGACAAGCGCTGGATGGGTGTGCGCTTAGAGGCTGAAGCCGACGCGCGCGATCAGGCGGTCGCCGGCATGGGTGCGGGCGGGGCCGTCGATGCTGCTGCCGGCATAGCGAATCCCGGCGAACCATTGGCCGCGATACCAGTCGAGCGCGACGCCATGGTCCCAATAACTGCCATCGGGGCGCAGGCGGGCGGCGGCGACGGGGTCGCGCACGCTGCCTGACGAGCGGCCGACATGGCCCGACACGGTGAAGGGCGTGCCGGGGACCGCGACGGCGGCGGCAGCGGAGACATAGAGATTGTCGCCGCCGATTGCCGATTGGCGCGGGGCATAATGAGCGGCGATGTCGACGCTGGCCGGGCCGATGAGGAAGCCCGCCTGTGCGCCGACTTCGCCATAGCCCTGATCCGAGGCACCGGGGAAGAGATGATAGCGGCCCTGCGCGGTCAGCCGCCAGCCGCCGATCTGTTGCGACCAGCTTGGGCCGATGTCGATCGCCGCGTCGGCACCGCCATGGCGGGTGCTGCCCCATAGGGTGGTGGCTGCGCCGTCGAGGCTGAGGCCGGAGGTGACGGGGACGGACAAGGTGCCGCGCAGCACCGGATCGCCATCGCTCCAGCTCAGGCCCCGGCGGCGTTCGTCACTGGCGGCTTCTATCGTGGCGGCAAGGCCGCGATCCTGCGCGGCCGCGGGAATGGCATGGGCTGCGACGCCCAGCGCCGCCGCCCATGCCAGCCGCATGGCGAAATCAGTTCGACGCAAGCGCGCGCACCGAATCCAGTTCCGCCATCAAGGGCGCGCGATCGCGCTCGGCCATCGCCATCAAGGTCGAATGGATGCGATCGCTATGCTGGGCCAGCACACGCTGTTCGAGATTTTTGCCGCGCGAGCAGGCCCCAGACTCGCTGCCCGAAAAACGGGTATCGCTGGCGATGGTACGGGCGAGCGCGGGGCCGTGATCCAGCTTGCGATCGACGACGACCGTGGCGGTCCAGTTGCAGCGTTGCATGTCCATGCGATTGGGCGTCTTTGCACCCACGGTTCGCGTCTGGACGTCGGCACGGGCGGTATAGATCGCCTGAACCGGCGTACCTTGATGCGTGAGTGGAACGGTGTGGGTGGCGGCCGCGGCCGCCAGGGCGATAAGGGTCAAACTCATGTCATTCTCCTGCTTTTTGGCGTCAGGCTATGTTGCCCGATCACCTGAGCCAGATGTAGGTATCCACTGTTGCCAGATCATTGCTGACAAGCGACAAAGTCCTGCCCGGTCAAGCCGCAGCCTTGGCCAGCCCCTTCGACAATTGCAAGGCGCCGTTGAGACGCGCGGCGGGATCGGCCCAGGCGCGGTTCACCACGATCTTGCTGTCGGGGCGCAGGCGCGCGACGCCGTCGAGCCGCTGGACATAGGCGATGAGGCCTGCGGGATTGGGGAAGCTGTCTTCGAAGAAACTGACGAGCGCGCCCTTCTGCCCCACGTCGATCTTGGCAATATTGGCTTTCATGCAATTCTGCTTGATCTCGATGATCTTGAGCAGGTTTTGCGTAGGGGCTGGCAGTTTGCCGAAACGGTCGATCAGTTCGGCGGCGAAGGATTCGAGCGCCTGGCGGTCCTCCAACTCGTTGAGGCGGCGATAGAGACCCATGCGGAGGTCAAGGTCGGGGACATAATCGTCAGGGATCATGATCGGCGCATCGACGCTGATTTGGGGCGAGAAGCTGTCGCGGCGGATTTCGAGGCCGACGCCGCCCGCCTTGGCGTCCATGATCGCTTCCTCCAGCATCGATTGGTAGAGTTCGAAGCCGACTTCGCGGATATGGCCCGATTGTTCGTCGCCGACGAGATTGCCCGCGCCTCGAATGTCGAGATCGTGCGATGCAAGCTGGAAGCCTGCGCCGAGCGTGTCGAGATCGGACAAGACCTTGAGCCGCTTTTCCGCTGTTTCGGTGATGATGCGGTTGGCGGGCGTCGTCATATAGGCATAGGCGCGCGTCTTGGACCGGCCGACGCGCCCGCGTAGCTGATAGAGTTGCGCCAGGCCGAAGCGGTCGGCGCGGTGGATGATGAGCGTGTTGGCGCTGGGGATATCCAGGCCGGATTCGACGATGGTGGTCGAGAGCAGCACATCGTAGCGCTTGTCGTAGAAGGAGGACATGCGTTCCTCCACTTCGGTCGCCGACATCTGGCCATGGGCGACGACGGAGCGGATTTCGGGGACGTCTGTGCGGAGAAATTCCTCGATCTCGGCGAGGTCGGCAATGCGGGGAACGACGAAGAAACTCTGCCCGCCGCGATAATGTTCGCGCAGCAGCGCTTCGCGGATGACGATGCCGTCCCAGGGCATGATATAGGTGCGCACCGCAAGGCGATCGACCGGCGGCGTCTGAATGACCGAGAGTTCGCGCAGGCCCGACATCGCCATTTGCAGCGTGCGCGGGATCGGCGTGGCGGTCAGCGTCAGGACATGGACGTCGGTCTTCAAGGACTTCAGCCGTTCCTTGTGGGTGACGCCGAAGCGCTGTTCCTCATCGACGATGACGAGGCCGAGGCGCTTGAATTCTATGCCCTTGGTCAGCAGCGCATGGGTGCCGACAACGATATCGACCGTGCCGTCGGCCAGGCCCGCCTTGACCGCCTTCGCCTCCTTGTCGGGGACGAGGCGGGAGAGGCGGCCGATATTGACCGGGAAGCCGCGGAAGCGTTCCTCGAACTGCATATGATGCTGGCGCGCGAGCAGGGTGGTGGGGCAGATGAGGACGACCTGCATCCCCGCCATCGCCGCGACGAAGGCGGCGCGCAGGGCGACCTCGGTCTTGCCGAAGCCGACATCGCCGCAGACGAGGCGATCCATCGGCTTGCCCGATCCCAGATCCTCGATCACGTCGCTGATCGCGCGGTCCTGATCCTCGGTTTCCTGATAGGGGAAGCGATCGACAAAGGCGGGGTAGCCCGCGACATCGGGTTCGGCGATGGTGGCGGCGCGCAGCGCGCGTTCGGCGGCGGTCTTGAGCAATTCACCCGCGATTTCGCGGATGCGCTCCTTCATCTTGGCCTTGCGCCGCTGCCAGGCTTCGCCGCCCAGCTTGTCGAGGCCGACGCCGTCGCTGTCCGATCCGTAGCGCGAGAGGACTTCGAGATTTTCGACCGGCACGAACAGCTTGTCGCCGCCCGCATAGCTCAAGGCGACACAATCATGCGCCGTCTTGCTGACCGGAATCTGGGTCAGCCCTTCATAGCGGCCGATGCCATGGTCCATGTGGACGACGAGGTCGCCGGGCGACAGGGTGGCGAGTTCCGCGAGGAAGGCGTCGGTATTCTTCTTGCGCTTGGCGCGGCGGACGAGCCGGTCGCCCAGCATATCCTGTTCGGTCAGGACCGCGACATCGGGGGCGGCAAAGCCATGGTCGAGCGGCAGGACGGTCAGCGTCACGCTGCCATTGGCGGCGATGCCGAGCGCTTCCTGCCAGCCATCGGCGGCGGCGAGGCGCTTGACGCCATGGTCGAGCAGCAGGCCGGACAATCGCTCGCGCGCGCCGCCCGAATAGCTGGCAATCACGACCTTTTTCTTGGCGCGCTGGAGCGCTGCGATATGTTTGCCGACCGCTTCGTAGATGTTGATATTCTGCGCGCGTTCGGGCGCGAAATCGCGCGGGCCATCGACCGCGAAGTCCAGCACGTCGGCGCTGGCGGGTTCGTGGAAGGGGGTGGTGGCGTGCATCGGCCGGGTGGCGACCGCGGCGTTCCATTCGGCGCTGTCGAGATAGAGCAGGTCGGGCTTCAATGGCCGATAGGCACCGGGGTCGGAGGTTTTGGCCTGCACCCGGTTGGCATGATAGTCGCGGATCGCCTCGAACCGGGCATCGGCGGCTCCGGCGACGCCATGGTCGCGGATGATGACGGTGTCCGCGCCGATATGGTCCGCGAGCGGCACCAGCTTCTCTTCGAACAAGGGTAGCCAATGTTCCATGCCCGCGAGACGGCGGCCTTCGCTGACCGCCTGATAGAGCGGATCGCCGGTGGCGGTTGCGCCGAAGGTTTCGCGATAGCGGCTGCGGAACCGCTTGATCGTTTCCTCGTCCAGCAGCGCTTCGGAAGCGGGGAGCAGGGTGAAGCCATCGACGCTGCCGGTGGTGCGCTGGTCGGCGGGGTCGAAGCGGCGGACGGTTTCGATCTCGTCGCCGAAAAAGTCGAGGCGGAGCGGTTGCTCCTCGCCGCCGGGAAACAGATCGACAATGCCGCCGCGAATGGCAAACTCGCCGCGATCATGGACGGTGTCGGTGCGGACATAGCCATTGCCCTGGAGCATGGCGGCGAGGCGCGTGATCGCGATCCGCTCCTTGGGTGCGAGATGCGCGACGAGTTGCCGCACGCGGAAAGGGGTGAGCGTCCGCTGCGTCATGGCGGCGAGCGTGGTGACGACCAGTTGCGGTGCCTTGGGCGCGGCTTGCAGCGCATGCAGGCCTGCAAGCCGCGCCGAGGCAGCGCGCAGCGAGGGGCTGGCCCGGTCATAGGGCAGGCAGTCCCAGGCGGGGATTTCGATGAGTCCGATCTCTGGCGCGAAATAATGGGCAGTGTCGGCGATGGCGCGCATCTGCTGCTCATCGGCGGCGATGAACAGCGCGCGCGCCTGGCCCGACCCATAGACGGCGCGGGCGATGTCGGCGAGCAGCCAGGGCTGGAACCCGGCAGGCACGCCCGACAGGGTCAGCGGGGCTTTGGCGCGGAGGATGGTTTGGAGATCGGTCATTGTCGTTGTCGCTATCCAATGATCCTCCCCGGTACGGGGAGGTGGCAGGGCGAAGCCCTGACGGAGGGGGGGATCGTCCGGGCGTGGTGCGGGGGGGGGTGAACCCCCTCCACCACTCGCTTCGCGAGCGGTCCCCCTCCCCGTGCCGGGGAGGATTTAGTTCTCGATCTTTACGAAATCGAGTTTCAAGAATTTGTCCATCATCGGGCCTTTCCATTGGTCGGGCACGGGGATGGTGCCCAAGGCCCAGCCGATGATGTCGGCATCCTGTTCGTCCATGAAGCGTTCGAACCAGGCGATGTCGGCTTCGTCCCATTCGGCATGATAGCGTTCGAAATAGCCGCCCACGGTATAGTCCGCCTCGCGCGTGCCACGGTGCCATGCGCGGAATTTCATGCGGCGCATCTGGGGATTGTCGTTCATGGTCATTCCCATTTCCGTTCGTCCTGAGTAGCCATTGAGCGAAGTCGAAATGGCGTATCGAAGGGCCGGTGCTTCGATACGGGTCTTCGACTTCGCTCAGCCCCTACTCAGCACGAACGGGAGTAGGGTTGAGCAAAAACAGCCGGGCCGAACGTGCGTTTGAGTATATGTCCTGCCTGGAGTAGAGCGCAGCAGATAGACATGCGACCCGATATTCTCAATCCGCTCTTTGCCGAAATCTCTGTCCTTAAGGGCATTGGCCCGGCGCTGGCCCGCCCGCTGGAGCGGCTGGGGCTGGCGCGCGCAGTCGATATCGCCTTTCATCTGCCGGTCAGTTGGGTCGACCGGCACCTGACCGACGAACTGGACATGGCTGATGCGGGGCGGGTGATCGGCATCGAACTGACGCCGGTGGACTATAAGGCCAGCGGCGGCGCGCGCACCCCGTTTCGGGTGCAGGCGACCGATCGGTACGGCAATTATGTGTCGCTCGTCTATTTCGGCAAGAATAGCGGTTGGCCGCGCAAGCTGTTGCCGCTGAACGAGACCAAATTCGTGTCGGGCAAGCTGGAAAGCTATGGCGAGACGCTCCAGATCGTGCATCCCGATGTGTTGCCGCCGGAAGAGGCGGGCAGCGTTCCTGCGCGCGAATCGGTCTATGGCCTCTCCGAAGGATTGACCAACAACCGGATGCGCGATCTGGTAGCGCAGGTGCTGGCCCGTGCGCCCGACCTGCCCGAATGGATCGAACCCAGCCTGCTGGCGCAAAAGGGCTGGCCGGGATGGCGCGCGGCGCTGACGCGCATTCATGCCGATCCGTCCGATGCCCCGGCGCGCGAGCGGCTGGCCTATGACGAGATTTTGGCGGGGCAGTTGGCGTTGATGCTGGTGCGGCAATCGTCCCGGCGGCGGCGGGGCGTGCCGATCGCGGGCGACGGGCGGTTGCGGGCGATGCTGAAGCTGCCCTTCGCGCCGACCGGGGCGCAACGCCGCGCCTTTGGCGAGATTGAGGGCGACATGGCGCAGGCGACGCCGATGCTGCGCCTGCTGCAGGGGGATGTGGGGTCAGGCAAGACGCTGGTGGCGCTGATGGCGCTGCTCAATGCGGTCGAGGCCGGGATGCAGGGGGCGATGCTGGCCCCGACCGAGATATTGGCGCGGCAGCATTATGAGACGCTGCGCAAGATGGCGTCGGGATTGCCGGTCGAGATCGCCATCCTGACCGGGCGCGACAAGGGCAAGGTGCGCGAGGCGACGCTGATGGGGCTGGCGGACGGCAGCATCGACATATTGGTCGGCACCCATGCGATCTTTCAGGAAAAGGTGCAGTATAAGGCGCTGGGGCTGGCGGTGATCGACGAGCAGCATCGGTTCGGCGTGGCGCAGCGGATGATGCTGGCCAACAAGGCGGCGCAGGCCCCGCACCTGTTGGTGATGACCGCGACGCCGATCCCGCGCACGCTGACGCTGACCTATTATGGCGAAATGGAAGTGTCCAAGCTGGACGAGATGCCGCCGGGGCGGCAGCCGATCCAGACGGTGGTGATGGCGGCGACCCGGCTGGACGAGGTGGTCGATGCGCTGGCCCGCCATGTGGGCGGCGGGGGGCAGGCCTATTGGGTGTGCCCGCTGGTGGAAGAGAGCGAAACCAGCGATCAGGCGGCGGCCGAGGCGCGGGCGGAATCGCTGCGGCTGCGTTTTGGCGAGGCGGTGGGGCTGGTCCATGGCCGGATGAAGGGGCCGGACAAGGATGCCGCCATGGAGGCCTTTGCCGCCAACCGGACGCAGATATTGGTCGCGACCACGGTGATCGAGGTCGGCGTCGACGTGCCCAATAGCAGCCTGATCATCATCGAGGGGGCCGAACGCTTCGGCCTGGCGCAGTTGCACCAGTTGCGTGGGCGGGTGGGGCGCGGCGACAAGCCGTCGGTGTGCCTGCTGATCCGGGGCGGCGCGCTGGGCGAGACATCACGCGCGCGGCTGGCGCTGATGCGCGAGACCAATGACGGGTTTCTGATCGCCGAGGAAGATTTGCGGCTGCGCGGCGCGGGCGAAGTGCTGGGCACGCGGCAATCGGGCGAGGCAGCGCTCAAGCTGGCGACGCCCGAACATATGGCCGCGCTGATCGACCCGGCGCGCGATGACGCCAGGCTGTTGATCGAACGCGACGGCGGGCTTGATAGTGTGCGCGGGCAGGCGGCGCGGGTGTGCCTGTATCTGTTCGAGAAGGACGCGGCTGTGGGGTTGTTGAGGGGAGGGTAGTTGGCGGAAGACGAGCATTCGCTAACATAAATTCCTCTCCTGCAAGGGGCGGGGGACCACGAAGTGGCGGAGGGGTGTCGCCCTCACGATAGGGTGACACCCCTCCGTTTGGCCTGCGGCCAGCCACCTCCCCCGCCGGGGGAGGAATTTTGGGAGGCTGCCAGAATCGAGCATTGTTCCCCCTCCCGCAGGCGGGAGGGGGTTAGGGGGTGGGCAGGCGCGACGGTGCGCTAGCCCACCCCGCTGCGACTAAATTCCCTCGGCGAAGGGCCGGGGAGGAAAGAAGCCCAAACGCTCGGCAACTATGCTGCACCTGCGAAGCAATCAGCGTTGTGCCGCGTTTTCTTGGGATGGACATCAGCCTGACCCATATCACGTCGATCGCCGCCGTTTCGATCGCGCTCGCTATGGTCTCGGCCTTCCTGCTGCACTGGGCGCTCTACGCCATCGCGTTGCGGCTTGTGCGGCAGCGGATGGACCCGGTTTTGCTGCCGACGCTGTTTCAGCCGACGCGGTGGCTGGTGGTGTTGCTGGCGCTGGGAGCGGGGCGCCATCGCGGTGCCAGTGATCGCGATGATCCTGATGGCGATTCCCGGTGTGCGGACGATCGGCGTGACGCTGGCCGCGTCGGCGGGTCTGGTCGGCCTCGCCGTCGGCGCGGCAGCGCAGCCCGCGCTCTCACTCTCTCTGACCTGATTGTCAGTAGTCTGGTCTGCCGTACCAAGATGCTGTGGCAGGCCGCATCGGGGCGGCGGTGCTGCCGATTAAAATGGAGGAGAGAAGGGTGTTGGCCTTTGTTCCGGTCAATCTGGCGGCAGCAGCCATTAAGTTTCGAGGGCCATGTGACATAACGCACCTACATGACATCAACTGCGAAGGGTAAAAATGATGTAATCATTCTCGTGCCCATTTTACATGAAGGCTGTCTTACAGCTTTTCCGTCAACTCCGGCACGATCTTGAACAGATCGCCCACCAGGCCGATATCCGCCACCTGGAAGATCGGCGCATCCTCATCCTTGTTGATGGCGATGATGGTCTTGCTGTCCTTCATTCCGGCAAGATGCTGGATAGCCCCGGAAATGCCCACGGCGACATAGACTTCCGGCGCGACGATCTTGCCGGTCTGCCCGACCTGATAGTCGTTGGGCACATAGCCCGCATCGACCGCGGCCCGGCTGGCCCCGACCGCAGCGCCGAGCTTGTCGGCGAGCGGATAGATGACCTCCTCGAACGTCGGCCCGTCCTTGAGCGCCCGACCACCCGACACGATGATCTTGGCGCTGGTCAGTTCCGGCCGCTCCAGCTTGGCGATTTCCGCCCCGACAAAGGACGACAGCCCCTTGTCCCCCGTCGAAGCCACCGCTTCCACCGTACCCGAACCACCCTCGCGAGCCGCCTTCTCGAACGCCGTACCGCGAACGGTGATGACCTTCTTGGCATCCTTGCTCTTGACCGTGGCAATCGCATTGCCCGCATAGATCGGCCGCGTGAACGTGTCTTCGCCCTCGACCGACAGAATATCGCTGATCTGCATCACGTCGAGCAGCGCCGCAACGCGCGGCGCGATATTCTCGGCAAGCGCATGGCCATAGGCGGTATCGTCAGCGACATGCACCTTGCCGACACCCGCAATCTGCGCGGCGGCGGCGGCTACGCCCTCGACGCCTGCGCCAGCGACCAGCAGATGCACTTCGCCGAGCTTCGCAGCGGCGGTGATGGCGGAAAGAGTCGCGTCCTTGACCGCGCCGCCCTCATGTTCAACCCAGACAAGCGTCTTCATGCGGCAACTCCCATGGCCTTGAGCTTGGCAACCAGTTCATCGACATCGGCGACCTTGACGCCCGCTGTCCGCTTGGGCGGTTCTACGACCTTGAGCGTCTCCAACCGTGCGCCGATATCCACGCCATAATCGGCAGGCGTTTTCTGCGCGAGCGGCTTGGACTTGGCCTTCATGATGTTGGGCAGCGACGCATAGCGCGGCTCGTTCAAGCGCAAGTCGGTGGTGATGATCGCCGGGGTCGACAGCTTCACCGTCTCCAGCCCGCCATCGACTTCGCGCGTCACCGACACGCTGTCGCCCTCGACCTCGACCTTCGACGCGAACGTGCCCTGCGGCAGGTTCAACAGCGCGGCGAGCATCTGGCCGGTCTGGTTGCTGTCGTCGTCGATCGTCTGCTTGCCCAGGATGATCAGGCCAGCGCCTTCCTCTTCCTGGACCTTGGCAAGCAGTTTCGCCACGGCCAGCGGCTCGACCTCTTCATCGGTCTGGATCAGGATCGCCCGGTCCGCGCCCATCGCCAGCGACGTGCGCAGCGTTTCCTGCGCCTTGGCAACGCCGATGGACACGGCGATAACCTCGGTCGCCACGCCTTTTTCCTTCAGGCGGATGGCTTCTTCGACCGCGATCTCGTCAAACGGGTTCATGCTCATCTTGACGTTCGCCAGATCGACGCCCGTGCCGTCCGCCTTCACACGCGGCTTCACATTATAATCAATGACCCGCTTCACGGGCACAAGGATCTTCATGGCCTGCTCCATTTCTATAATGGTCTGACCATTAAGGAATGAGACGCGTCTGTCAATCCCGTTCGGTCCGGCCATTGCGCCTTTCTGGGCGTCGGCTATAGCTTTGCGTACCCCTATCGGAGCGCACTCTATGGCATCGTCCCCGTCCCCCAAGCCCAGTTTCGCCCCTATCAAGACGCGGCGCGCGTTCGAGGTGATCTGTGAACAGATCCGCGAACAATTGGCGGCGGGCACGCTCAAGGCGGGGGACAAACTGCCCGCCGAACGGGAATTGGCGGTCGAATTTCAGGTCAGTCGCAGCGCGCTGCGGGAGGCTTTGCGCAGCCTGGAGGTTGCGGGCATCATCCGTAATGTGAAGGGGGCGAAGGGCGGGGCGTTCGTTCAGACGGCCGAGCCGGACCGGATCGTGCAGGCGATGCAGGATTATGTCCATCTGGGTGATATTTCGCTGGGTGAACTGACCGAGGCGCGGCTGGCGTTGCAGGACATTATCGTCAGGCTGGCGTGCGCGCGCGCCACGGAAACCGACCTGGCTGAGCTGGAGGCGATTGCCGAGCGGACCAAGCGGGAAACCAGCGTGGAGGCGCGCTATACTTGTGCGGTGGAATATTATGCCGTGCTGGCGCGGGCGACCAAGAACCGTATCTTTGGCATCTTCGTCGATTCGCTATCGGCGATCCTGCACGAATTTGTGCGGGGGCCGGACTATGAGACGTTGCAGCAATCGCTGATCGAATCTCGGTTCAAGCTGGTGCGGCATTTGCGGGCGAAGGATGAGGAAGCGGCCGTCGGGGAAATGCGCAAGCATCTGGAGCGGGTGCATCGCCATGTCCGCAAGAATAGCAAGGCCGCCGCCAAGGGCTGATTGACCGGGCTATCCTCGCCATGCAATAGGTAGGACCATTGAATATATGGCTCCATAGGTTAGGTGCGGCATGGCGGATGACGGCAAGATAGTGATGGCGGGCGCGCTGGACGGCGTGCGGGTGCTGGATTTCACCAGCGTCATGGCCGGGCCTTTCGCCACCCGGATGCTCGCAGACCTTGGCGCGGAGGTCATCAAGGTGGAATCGCTTGAGGGCGATCAGGTCCGTGCGCGGCCGCCCAAGCGGGATGGGCATAGCGCCTATTTCGGCAATCTGAACGCGGGCAAGCAGTCGATCGCCTGCAACCTTAAATCGCCGGAGATCATCGACCTTATCAAGCAACTGGTCGCCACCTGCGACGTGCTGGTGGAAAATTTCCGGCCGGGCGTCATGGCGCGCTTCGGTCTCGATTTTGCGAGGCTGGCGGCGATCAACCCGCGGCTCATCTATTGCTCGATCTCCGGCTATGGCCAGACCGGGCCGAAGGCGCTGCACCCGGCCTATGCGCCGGTGATCCATGCGGCCAGCGGCTTCGACATGGTCAACCTGCGCTATCAGGACGGGGCGGACCGGCCGGCGACCAGCGGCATCTTCATCGCCGACGTGCTGGGCGGCACCCATGCGTTCGGCGCAATCCAGGCCGCGCTCTATCAGCGGGAGCGGACGGGGCAGGGGCAGCATATCGACCTGTCGATGCTGGAAGCGATGGTCGGCATGCTGGTATTCGAAACGCAGGAGGCGCAATTTCCGGGCGACGCGCGGCGGCCGCTCTATACGCCGCTCAAGACCAATGACGGCTTCATCATGGTCGCGCCGACCAGTCCGCGCAATTTCGAGCAATTGTCGGACGCGGTCGGCCATCCCGAATGGCGCGACGATCCGCGATTCCTGACCAATGCGGATCGCAATGCCAATTGGGCGACGTTGCTGGCGCTGACCGAAGAGTGGACGCTGGAGCGCAGCGCGGCGGAGGCCGAGGCGATCCTGTCGCGCCATGGCGTGCCCTGCGCCCGCTATCGCGAGATTGGCGAGTTGCTGGACGATCCGCAATTGGCGGCGCGGGGGGCGTTCGCGCAGGTGCATGACGATGCGGGTGCCTTCAAGGTGACCAACCCGCCCTTCCGCATGAGCGGGTCGCGGGTCGAGGCGCGGGACCATGTGGCGCGGCTGGGCGAGGATGGCGCGGCGGTGCTGGCCGGGCTGGGCGTCAGCGCGGAAGCGGTGGCGGCATTACGGGCCAGCGGCGATCTGGGCTGACACGCGCCGCTGCAAAGGCTGCGAAGTTCACACCGTTGCAGGCCACGCATTTGCGTGAGAGCGGAGTCGTGGCGTGGATTTCGCAATAGGAGAATTTTTGCGAAGTTCATGCGCGCGCTCGTGCGGACAGGGTGGCGTGGGACGGACTGTTGGAAAGAGCCGGGGACAATGATGGCATGAGGGCGGTGGTGTAGGACAGTGGGATTTTGGCCGATTGCGGAATGTCGGGTTTTGGCGGTCTCTCTCGGCAAACCGGAAGTGTTGCCGTTTGGGATTGAACTGCTGCTTGCCAGGACCTAGAAGTTAGAATTGACCTAAAATTCGTCAGCTCAGATAATCGAATTTCCTTAAGCCGGCACAAACCAAGGCATGCTCATGACCACGAACGACACTGAGATTTCTTGGGACGACCGGGACGACTTTGAGAACGATTCTGCTGTAGAGAATGAGGAGGACATCCACGTTGCGGCCTCTGACTTCGAACGCCTGCTCATTGCACCGAGCGATTGGACTGTCAGTACGATTTATGATTTGATAGGTAAGCAGTTGCAACTCGATCCCGCTTATCAACGGCGGAACGTATGGCAAGCCAAGGCAAAGTCGCAGTTTATCGAGTCATTGTTACTGGGAATACCGATTCCGCAGATTCTGCTTGCATCAAAGGCCGGGCAAAAAAACTCCTTTTTGGTGCTCGACGGCAAACAACGCCTTTCCACAATTAAAGAATTCATCGACGGAAGATCGTCAGACGGACGAGTGTTCAAACTTAAAGGCCTACGTATACTCAATACCTTAGAGGGAATGAGTTGGACTGATCTGCGAAATAATGATGATTGGGCCGACAGACTTAGTAATGAACCACTTAGAACCACAGTTCTTAGGGGTTGGGAAAATGAGTCTGCTCTTTATGAGATATTCTACAGACTCAATTCTGGAAGTGTAAAGCTCTCCCCTATGGAACTTCGCATGTCGCTACTTCCAGGAGAATTTCTTAAGTTTATAATATCTTGGACAGAGACGATTGGCCCGATCCACCATCTTCTTCGGAAACGTCAGCCAGACGCACGCATGTCAGACGTTGAGCTTGCCATTAGATACCTCGCATTCAAGAATCAAAAGACACAATACGCTGGCGATCTTAAATTATTTTTAGATGAGTTCTGTAAAAGTAAGAATTCCGATTTTACGGCTGATCCAAACAAAGAAGTTGAAGCTGAAAATCTTTTGCTACAAATGAATGAGGCGATAGATACCGGACTAGCTGAATTTACTGATCGTGAGTTTTGTCGCAAATATTCTGCCGGCTCCTATGAAACTCGATTCAATAGAGCGTTGTTCGACGTATTGGTCGGCGCATTGTCGCGACCTGACGTGCGGCAGTGGACTGCTGCCAATCCGGGAAAAATGAAACAACTCTATGAAGGTGTATGCGACCGCCATCCTGAGTTCGTTAAAGCGGTTGAAACCACTACGAAATCCCCTGAGGCAACGCGTAACCGGTTTACAATTTGGTATGAAGCCGTGGAAAATATAACTGGCATACGAATGCCCATTCCAGATATCAAACAGTGAAATTTCCTACACCTCACTACCGGGCGCTGGCTACTTCGATCAGAAAGGCCAAGTTAATTACTGGTGGAATAAATAAGCTTGGATGTCAGACAGACCTTCAACATTTGAAGTTGCAATCCTACATTCTACTTTGTCATTCAGCACTTGAGCAATATATTGAAGATTTGGGACTGTCAGCAGCTCAAGCCGCTCGCTCAGCTTATGCCAGTTCAGGCGTGATAACCAAGACGCTTGTAGCCCTCATCTCGTCCAAATTAGTGAGCGACCTCCCAGAAAAAAGCAAATATAAGTTAACATCAGAGTTGGCTTCGAATATCGAAGAATTTTCTAAAGAGGCGTTCAATCGCTATCGGGATGTTGTGCTATCAAACAACGGAATAGTTGAAAGAGATCAAAATAGTATTCTTCTTCCGATTGGAGTTGATCCCGCATCTGTCGATTTGGTATTGAAGAATAATCTACACTCTTTCGGTGCGAAAAGGGGTGATGTGGCACATAAATTCAAAGTTCAACGAACTGACACATTGACGGCTATAGATACTGATTTGGCAACCATCGTCGGCGGCATCATTGCCTATGACCAAGCAGTTTGCGAAGCGCTAAAGTCACGCATGAGATAGGCGCTGGTCATTGTTATGTCCGCTTTCGAGGCTCTAGCGCGGTTGCGTGAACGGCCATACATGGCGCAAACCAGGCATTCAGCGGGAGAGGCCCTAGACCCCTCCCGCCCACACCCTCCTTACCGCAACAATTCCCGTGCGATCGTGTTCTTCTGGATCTCCGACGATCCCTCGTAGATCCGCGTGATGCGAATGTCGCGATACAGGCGCTCGATCGCGAAGCCCCGGCAATAGCCGGAGCCGCCGAAAATCTGGACCGCGGTGTCGACCGTGCGGCTGCCCGCTTCGGTAGCGAACAGTTTGGCCATGGAGGCGAGTTCGCGTTTCTTTTCGCCCTGGTCGTAGCGCCAGCAGGCGTCGAGCAGGATCAGGCGCGCGGCGCGCATGTCCGTCGCCATGGTGGCGATATAGTGGCGGATCGCCTGGAAATCGGAGATGACGCCGCCAAAGGCGGGGCGCTGTTTCGATTCCTCGATCGCGAGTTCCAGCGCATATTCGCCCATGCCGACGGCGGTCGCGCCGACATTCATGCGGCCCTCGTTCAAGCCTTCGAGCGCATAGTGGAAGCCGCGCCCTTCTTCGCCGAGCAGGGCGTCGGCGGGCAACTGGCATTCGTCGAAGGTCAGTTCGTAGACGCCGGGGGTCGCGGTGCCCATCAGTTCGATCGTGCCGGTGACGGCAAAGCCGGGCGTGTCGGCGGGCATCAGGAAGGCGGATATGCCGCCGCGTGGCCCGGCGGCCTTGTCGGTATAGGCATAGACGATCACATATTTGGCGTTCTTGCCGTTGGAAATATAGGTTTTGGAACCGTTGATGACCCAGCCGTCGGCGTTGCGGGTGGCGGTGGTGCGCATCGAGCCCGGATCGGAGCCGCTATTGGGTTCGGTGAGGGCAAAGGCGATCGGGATTTCGCCCGACACCATGCCGGGGATCAACTGCTGCTTTTGTGCTTCCGAGGCATGATAGACGATGTTGCGCGCGCCCGGACCCATGAGCGGGCGCAATTCGGTCCAGAATTGGGGGGGAAGGCGGGCGAGTTCTATCTGCACTGCCGCCTGCGCGAGTGCGCCAAGGCCCAGGCCACCATATTCTTCCGGCAGCGACAGGCCGAAATAGCCATTATCGACCAGCGTTTGGCGCACGATCGGCGGGACTTTGCCGGTGGCCTGAAATTCCGCTTCATAAGGGAGCAGGTCGCGCACGATGGCGCGGGTGACGTCGCAAAATTCCTTGATGTCGTCGGGCAGTTCAAAGTCCATCTTGTGCCTCCTTCTTATCCGAATCCGTGGGGGCGGCCGTGCGCACCTCTCGCTAATGGTCCTACCATTGTGATAATGGTCAGTCCATTACAATTTCTGCCTATTGGGGCAAGGGGCCGCTGTCCTTTGGGGCAGTTGTCCGGTAAGGCTGAGGTCGCCCGATGACGCCACAGCGCGCGGGTGGAGGGTAACAAGAGTAAGCGGCATGGCGACCGATCCGTTCGACCTTAATCTGCGCCACCTGCGCGCGCTGCTGGCGATCCGCGAACATGGCAGCATCACCGCCGCCGCCGATGTGGTCAGCCTGTCGCAACCGGCATTGACGCAGGGGCTGGCCAAGCTGGAGCGGCAATTCGGCTACACCTTTTTCGAGCGGCGGTCGGGCGGCATGGTGCCCACGCCCATGGGCGAGATCGTCATCGAACGGGCGCGCGCGGCGCTGGATCATCTGTCGCAGGCGGCCAAGGGCTTGTCGGGCGTGTTCCATTACCCTGAGCGGTTAATGACGATGACGCAGTTGCGCGCCTTCCTGGCGCTGGCGGAGGCGGGGAGTTTCGCGGCGGCGGCGCATGGCAGCACCCTGTCGCAGACGGCGGTGCATCGCGCGGTCGGCGATCTGGAGCAGATGATCGGCGGGAAGCTGGTCGAGCGGCGGGGTAGGGCCGTGTGGCTTAATCCGGCGGGCAAAAGACTGGCGCGGGGCACAAGGCTGGCGGTAGCGGAGATCGTCGCGGCGCTGGCGGACATCGGGCGCGATAGCGGGAGCGGGAGCGAATTGATCGCGTTCGGGGCATTACCATTGGCGCGGCCCTATCTGGTTCCGGCGGCGATGGCGCGGATGGCGCGGAGCGACCCGCGCGCGGCGTTCAAGGTTCTGGAGGGAAGCTGGCGGGAACTGGTGGAGCCGCTGCGCGACGGGGTGATCGACATGGTGGTCGGCGCGCTGCGGCCGTTCGAGATTGCCGACCTGTACCAATTGCCCTTGTCGGAGGATCGGCTGGTGATCGCGGCGGGGAGCCAGCATCCGCTGGCCAAGGTGGCCAAGCCGACGATGGAGCAACTGGCGAGCTATCCGTGGATCGTCGCGCCGGCCAATTCGCCATTGCGCGAACAGTGGGAAAAGCTGTTCGGGCAAGGCAAGGTGCCAGCGACGCCGGTCGAGTGCGGGTCGGTGATGATCATCGGGCGGTTGTTGACGGAGGGGGATTTCCTGACGCTGCTGTCGCCCGATCAGGTGGCGTTACAGATCCGCAGCGGACTGCTGACGCAGGTGGGGCCGCCGCTGGAAGGCAGCAAGCGCGTGGTGGGAATCACGACGCGGCGGAGTTGGCGCCCGACCGCGACGCAGCGGCGCTTTCTGGAAATGCTGGGCGAGGCGGCCAAGGGCGAGCGGGTGGCGGGCGCGCCGCCGGACTTGCGGGAATCGGGCTGGGTGTGAGGGGCTAATCCAGGTTGATCCAGACAGCCTTCGTTTCCAGATAGTCCTCGATATGATGCGGGCCGGACTCGCGGCCGAAGCCGCTCATGCGGTAGCCGCCGAAGGGGACGGCGGGGTCGAGCATCTGGTAGCAATTGACCCAGACGGACCCGGCGCGGATGCCGCGCGCCATGCGGTGCGCCGTGCCAAGGTCGCGGGTCCATACACCGCTGCCCAGGCCAAATTCGGTGGCGTTGGCGCGGGTCAGCACCTCCTCGATCGTGTCAAAGATGAAGGCGGAGAGGACCGGGCCGAAAATCTCTTCCCGCGCGATCGTCATGTCGTCGGCGACATGGGTGAAGATGGTGGGTTCGATGAAATAGCCCGCATCATAGGCCGGGCCGCTCATGCGCGCGCCGCCAGTCAGGGGGCGGGCGCCTTCTGTATTCGCGCCTTCGATGAAGGCGAGGATCTTGTCCATTTGGGGCAGGGAAACGACCGGCCCCATCTGGGTGGTCGGGTCCAGGGGGTCGCCGACCTTGATCGTCTTCGTGAAGGCGGCCAGGCGCTCCATGAATTCGTCGTGGATTGAGCTTTGCACGAACAGGCGCGTGCCCGCGCTGCAAATCTGCCCGGCATTGGCGAACACGGCCATGGCGGCGGCAGGGACGGCCTTGTCGAGATCGGCGTCGGCAAAGACGATGTTGGGCGACTTGCCACCCAGTTCCACCGTTACACGCTTCATCGTCCCGGCGGCGGCGTGCAGGATTTTTTCGCCGACGCCGGTGGAGCCGGTGAAGGCGATCTTGTCGACGTCCGGGTGGCTGGAGAGCGCCGCGCCTGCATCGCCAAGGCCTGTGACGATGTTGATGACGCCGTCCGGCACGCCCGCTTCCAGGCATAGTTCGCCAAAGCGCAGCGCGGACAGGGGCGTCTGTTCGGCGGGCTTCATGACGAGGGTGCAGCCGGTGGCGAGTACCGGCCCGGCCTTCCACACCGACATGCCGATCGGGCCGTTCCACGGGTTGATTGCTGCGACCACGCCGATGGGTTCCTTGAGCGTGTGGGAGAGGACGTCGCCCATGGCGCTGTTGTCGATCGTGTCGCCCGCGATCAGCGTCGCCTGCCCCGCATAATAGCGCAGCAGCGCCCCGGCCCGCGCCTTGCCCATAATCGTGCGGCTATAGGGTGCGCCAAGGTCCAGCGTGTCGAGCATCGCCAGTTCCTCGAAATGCTGCTCCACCAGATCGGCGAGGCGCAGCATGATGCGCTGGCGCTCCACCGGCTTCATCCGCCGCCATGGCCCCTCGAACGCGGCGCGGGCCGATTTGACCGCGCGGTCGACATCCTCCGCGCCGCCCTGCGCCACGGTGGCGAGCAGGTCGCCGGTGGCGGGGTTGCGGGTCTCGAACCGCTGCCCCGACAAAGCGGGGACGCGCTGGCCGCCGATCAGCATGTCCTGATGCGGGGTGTCGAGCAGGGCGGGGCGCGGGGGGATGATAAGCTGGGTCATGGGAGCTTCTTTCAGGCGGCGATGTTGGATGTGACGGCGTCTTGCAGGATGAACTGCGCTGCGCGCTGGGCGATCATCATGGTGGGGGCGGAGGTGTTGCCGCTGATGATGTCCGGCATGACGGAGGCATCGACGATGCGCAGGCCCGATACGCCGCGCACGCGCAGGCGATTGTCCACGACGGCCATCGGGTCGCTGTCCGGCCCCATCTTGCAGGTGCCGGTGGGATGATAGGCAGTGTTGACGATCTGGCGCAGGGCGGCGTCGATCTCGGCGTCGCTTTGATGCTGCGCGCCCGGTTCGATTTCCGCGCCGGTCATGGCGGCGAGCGCTGGCTGCGCGAAGATATGGCGGCAGGCGCGGAACCCGGCGATCAGCGTTTGCATGTCATAGGGATCGGCAAAGAAATTGGGATCAATGACCGGCTTGTCTTCCGGCCGGTTGCTGGCCAGACGGACCGACCCGCTGCTTTTGGGACGCAACAACTGGATGAGGCCCATATAGCCGTGGCGGCGGGGGACCGAGCGGGCGTCGAGTTTTAGCCCGGCGAGGAATGTGATCTGGATGTCGGGGCGACCCGTTCCGTCGGTGCAAAGGAAGCCGCCTGCCTCCGCGACATTGGAAGCCAGCATCCCTTCGCGCTTCAGCAGATATTTGAACGGGCTGGCGAGAATGCGGGGCAGAACCTTGCCCGACACGGCATAGGATTCCGCCGACGGGTTTTCCATCGCGACATGGACGGTGGGATGGTCCTGCAAATGCGCGCCGACGCCGGGCAAATGGTGGACAAGGTCGATGCCCATCTCGTGTAGATGATCCTGCGGGCCGATGCCCGACAGCATCAACAGGTGCGGCGAATTGGTCGCGCCCGCACACAGGATGATCTCTCGCCGCGCCGCGATGGTGCTGCGTGCCCCGTTCGTCTCTATTTCCAGCCCCACCGCGCGACCCCGGTCGAACAGGATGCGGCGGACCATGGTGTCCGCCATGACGGTCAGGTTGGTGCGATCCAGCGCGGGATGGAGAAAGGCGCGGGCGCTCGACAGGCGGGTGCCGTTGCGCTGGTTGAGGTCGTAGCGGCCAAAGCCGTCCTGGCGCTCGCTGGCGAAATCATCATTGCGGCGATGCCCCGCCTGTTCTGCCGCGTCGACGATAGCGGCGCTGACCGGGTTCCAGCTTTTGGGCTTCTGCACATCCAGTTCGCCGCCCTTGCCGTGCCAGGGCGTATCGGGACCGGCGTAATTTTCCACCGCCTTGAACGCGGGCAGAACATCGTCATAGGCCCAGCCGTCATTGCCCGCATCGGCCCAGGCGTCATAGTCTGCCCGTTGCCCGCGAATATAGACGCCGCCGTTGATGGCGCTGCATCCTCCGAACAGCTTGCCGCGCGGAAAGTTGATGGTGCGGTTGTTCACGGCGGCGTTGCCGGTCAGCGCCTGTTTCCAGTTATATTTTGCGTGCGGCAGCAGGAAGATATTGCCGACCGGCATCGCGGTCTTGAGGTTGATCGGACATTTTTTGTCGGATGGCCCGGCTTCGATCAGAGCGACGCGATTGGTCGGGTCGGCGGACAGGCGATTGGCCATCAGGCTGCCCGCCGAGCCGGAGCCAATCACGATATAGTCGAAGCTGTCGCTCATAGAATTGCGTCCTTGCGGCCGAGCGCGGGCACATGGCCCCGCACGGCGATGAAGCCCAAGGCGTTGACCAGCATCAAAGCCGCGAGCGCGCCGAAAAAGCCGAGATTGCCCCAGTCGATCAGGACGGCGCCCGCCACCGCGCTGACGATCGCGCCGATGCGGCCCGCTGCGCCCATAAGGCCGAGGCCACGGGCGCGCAGGCCGGTCGGGAAAGCGTGCGCGCCGACCGCGAACATGGCCGA
This sequence comes from Sphingobium xenophagum, assembly GCF_031457465.1. Lineage (GTDB taxonomy): Bacteria > Pseudomonadota > Alphaproteobacteria > Sphingomonadales > Sphingomonadaceae > Sphingobium > Sphingobium xenophagum_A. The sequence continues at coordinate 261,084 of NZ_JAVDWV010000003.1, read as the reverse complement.
TTGCGCGGCGCTGGCGAAGAGGCCGAGCGCGCCGAGGCAGGCTAGGACAGCCCCTTCGTTGCGCGCGCCGCTGATTGGCAGCAGGGCGAGGGTGGCGCAGACGGCCGCCCCGACGATTGCCATCAGGATCAGCACCGGACGCGATCCGAAGCGGATGATCGCCAGCGACGCGATCATCGCGCCGATGGTGCCGCCGATGTTGAAGCTAGTCAGGCCAAGGCTGGCGGTCTGCAGGCCAAAGCCTGCGCTGGTCAGCATGGTCGGTGCCCAGTTGAACATGAGGTAGATCATGAACATGCCGGAGAACATCGCGACCGACAGCGCCAGCGTGTCGCGCAACAGGGCCGTGCCGAACAGGTTGCGCATCGGTTCGTAGCGGGGCGCTTCCCCGGCGGCGCGTGGCACATGCGCGACGGAGGCAGGGTCGGGATGGCCGATGCGGCGCAATATGCGGTCCAGTTCAGCGGCGCGATCGGGCCGTTCCGCCAGATAGCGGGGGGATTCGGGCAGGACGAACCAGAGCCACGCGACGAAGATCATCGTCACGCTGCCGCCGATATAGAAGAGCCAGCGCCAGCCAAGGCCCGGCAGGATCAGTGCGGCCGCGACCCCGCCCAATATCCCGCCGATCGACACGCACACCACGCCGAAGGTCACGGCGACGCTGCGCCAGCGGACGGGGGTGAATTCGGCGATCATGGCGCTGGCGGTGCCGGGGACGCCGCCAAGGCCCACGCCCGCCAGCGTCTTGAGCGCAGCGACTTGCCACAATGTCGTGGAAAAGCCGGTAAGCAGGGTCGCAACGCCGAAGATGGCGACGCCGATGATGAGCGCGCCGCGCCGTCCGAAGCGATCGCCGACCCAGCCCGACGTCAGCGTGCCGATGGCCATGCCGACAAAGCCCAGCGCGAACACGGACCCCAATGCCGTGCGGTCGATGCCCCATTCCTGGAGCAGCGAGGGCGCGGCGAGGCCAAGCATCTGATTGTCGAGGCCGTCGAGAATGACGGTCGCGGCGATCATCAGCACGGACCAGATCTGGTAGGACGACATGGGTATGTCATCCAGCATCCCTTTACTGCTGCCTTTCCTTGGGACGACCGCCAACACCTTCTCCTTACCCTGGGCCATGTGTGGCCGCTCTATTCATTTATCGACAGGCAATTGAAAAACCGGAATATCGCTATCAGATGTCGAGGACGAGGTTCGCGCTTTTTGACCCCGAACAGCAAACCATGATCGACCTGTTGGCGGCCTTGTCGTCGTCCGACAGGAAATGGTCGCGATGGTCGGGAATACCGTCCAGCACCTTGACCTCGCAGGTGCCGCAAATCCCTTCGGAACAGGCGAAGCCGACATTGACACCGGCGCTGAGCAGCGCGTCGAGCATCGTCTCGCCTTCCTTGACCGCGATGGTCTTGCCGCTCCTGGCGAGTTCAAGCGTATAGCCGCCCTCGGTCGCCATTTCGGTTTCGGCCGAGAAATATTCGATATGGGCGTGGCCCTTGGGCCGGTCGCAATTGATCGCGACGAAAGCATCGAGCATCCCACCGGGACCGCAGCAATAGAGATGCGCGTCGGCGGGCGCTGCGGCGCAGATGGCTTTGAGGTCGAGGCGGCGGCCACCGGGAATGCCGTCATAGGCGATTTCCACCCGGTCATAATCGGACAGGCGATCGACATAGGCGGCGCGCTCCGGCGAGGCGGCGACATAATGGAGTTCCCAGCTTTTGCCGAGTTTTTCGAGACGTGCGATCATGGGGAGCATCGGCGTGATGCCGATCCCGCCACCGATCATCACGGTGTGGCTGGCATCCTCCACCATCGGGAAATTGTTTTTCGGCTCCGAGATGTCGAGGATCTGGCCGACCTGCCATTTTTCATGGATGTGGCGCGATCCACCGCGACCGTCGATGGCATGATGGACGGCAATTTCATAATAGCCGCGAATGGCGGGATCGTTGACCAGCGAATAGCTGCGCGCCAGACCGGGGGAAAGCTGGACGTCGATATGCGCGCCCGGATCGAAGGGCGGCATCAGCCCGCCATCGACGGGTTCGAGGATGTAGCTGTTGATGCCTTCGGCCTCCCAGCGGATATTCTTCAGTCGTGCGCGCATCACCCTCTCCGTCCGGTGCGATGCGTCTCTTGGCAGGGCCGGGGCGCCATGGATCGGCGCACCGGATAAACCGCAATGCGTGTCGTCACCTCTATCATCCTTGTCCGAGGCACCGGGGCATGGATCGCCCCGGCCCTTATATATGTGTCACTCAGCCGCTTCGACCTTGTCGGGCCAGCGTACCGCCTTGGCCAGTGCCGATTCATAGGCGTTGGCGAGCGTGTCGCTAGGGTCGTGCAGGAAGGAGCCTGCGCGCGCGCGATAGAAGATGCTGGGGTCTTCGATGCCCGGTGGCAGCGTCCCCTTGTTGGCGAGCGCGCGGGCGGCCAGCAGCACGCGGCGGCGGACGCGGGCGATCATCTGGTCCGTAGGGGCCAGATTTTCAAAGCTGTGGTCAGTGATCGGTCCCATGCTTTCGGTCACCGCCTGATCCTGCATCGTGATGTTGGGGATGCCGGTGAACTGGGTGCCGTTGCGCTGGGATTCCCGGTCGATCGCCCAGTCATTCTTCTCGCTATCGGGCGAGCGCCAGCGGCCAAACCAGCCGGTGGTCGTCGGCGCATATTCGAGCGGCGCGAACAAGGGCGTGCCGTCCTTGAGCGTCGACGTATAGGCCGGGTTGCCCGCGTCCACGCCGCAGGTGATGTCGAACAGCATCGAATGTTCGTCGTCCATCGGCACCCAGGCGCGGGCGATCGCGCGGGTGGCGAAGCGGTTGTTGGGCGTCTGCGTCCAGAAGGGGAACATATAATGGGCGACGCGCCAACTCATCTGGCCATCATCGTTCGGACGATAGCCGCCATACATGACGCCCCAGTCGGCCTGCGCCACTTCATAGTCGGGCGCGCGGTTGAGGACGGTCGGGCGCATCGGATGATCCTCATCCAGATCGTCCGCTTCGATCGAGCCGACATGCAGGAAGCCGACATGGCTGGTGTCGATGTCACCCTCCAGCGCCTGGAGCCAGTTGCAGTCGCGCTGCAGGCACCAGATTTCGGCGTCCGGGTGCATCGTCGCTTCGATTTCCGGCAAGGGCGGCGGGGCGGACTGGTTTTCGCCCATATAGACCCAGATCAGGCCGTTGGCTTCGTGCGTCTTATAGGCCTTGGCATGGACCTTGTCCTTGAAGTCCATGCGGGCGGGGACGGACGGCATATCGACGCACTTGCCGTCGACGTCGAACTTCCAGCCGTGATAGACGCAGCGTATGCCGTTTTCCTCGTTGCGGCCGATGAACAGCGACGCACAGCGATGCGGGCAGCGATGGTCCATGATGCCTACGCGGCCTGAACTGTCGCGGAAGGCGATCAGCTTTTCGCACAGGATCATCAGGCGCAATGGATCGCCGTCAGCAGTAACTTCGGACGACAGGCAGGCGGGCAGCCAATATTGGCGCATCATCGTGCCCATGACCGTGCCCGGTCCTACCCTGGTCATGTCGGCGCTATCTGTGGACTGCATGAGTTTTTCAGCCTCTTCCTTGCTTTTCGTTATCGGCGCGGCGTGAATCGAAGCCAGTGCCATTCCCTGATCCCTGACTAGAGCCACTCCACGTCCCGCCCCAATCGGAATGTGGTCGGACCATTCAATAACCGGGACGATGCTATTGCGCCTCTTTTGTTTTTGCTGCTTCACGGTTGGCAGACGGCATCAAGCCGTGTTGTCAAGGGAGAGTCCGGGAATGCCTTTCAGCTTCAAAACATCCTGCGCCATGGGCGCGATCATGGCCGCCATGACGAGCGTTTCGGCCTTTGCGCAGGCCGACCCGCCAGTGCCGCAGGACGCCGCGCCCCAGCAGGCGATCTTCCCCGAAGACATCGTCGTCACCGCCGAGCGGCGCGAATCAACGGTGCGCGAAGTGCCTTTTTCCATTGCGGCGTTCGGCGGCGAATTGCTGCGCGAGGCGCAGGTCTACAGCCCCGCCGCGCTGACGCAGCAGATGCCGGGCATCACCATCAACACCGCCGACAAGTCGCTGTCGATCGTCGCGATCCGTGGCAATGTCTCGACGTTCCGTACCGCCACGCTGGACACGCCGGTCGCCTTTTTCATGGACGACGTCTATTATGTGTTCAACAACGACCTGAACGCCAATTTCTACGACACCAACCGCGTCGAAGTGTTGCGTGGCCCGCAGGGCACGCTGTTCGGGCGCAACGTGGTGGGCGGCGCGATTGCGGTGGTCACCAACAATCCTGAATTCAACGATGATTATTTCGCCCAGATCAGTGGCGGCAATGGCGGCTTCGTGCGGACCGAAGGGATGCTGAACGGCGCGCTGGTCGAGGACAAGATCGCCGCTCGCTTCGCGTTCAGCACCGAACATAGCGATGGCCTGATCGACACGCCCAACCAGTCGGGACGTTACGGCAAATATGACAGCTATTCGGCGCGCGGCAAGCTGCTGTTCCAGCCGACCGATACGCTGCAGGTCGTCCTGTCAGGTGACTATAGCTATACCAAAGGCAATGGCGGCGCGATCCAACTCGGCATTGGCGGCAATCAGGTCATACCCGATACGTTCGGTGCCTATACCGATGACGAATGGACCAATAACGACTTCGTATCGTCACCCTATCGCCAGCGGCTGCGCGGCGGCTATCTGCGCGGCGACCTCGACCTGCTCGGCGGCACGCTGACGTCGATCACCGGCTATCGCATGAACGACAGCCGCGCGATCAATGACGACGTGCCGGTGGGGACGGTCGTGCCGGTGTTCGACCGCCGCCAGGTGGTCAAGAACCGCAGCTTCACGCAGGAAGTGCGTTTCGCTTCAGCACCGGGCCGCTTCTCCTATGTCGTGGGTGCCTATTTCCTGTCGGCGGATGTTTCGACGACCAACATCTTCTTCTACAGCCCGCTGCCCGGATCGGCCGTGCCCGGCAGCATCCGTCGCAATCCCGACGTTACCAACATCACGCGCGTCCAGGACGGCAATGTCCGCAGCCTGGCCGTGTTCGGCGAAGCGACGTTCGAAATCACTGACAATCTGGCCGTGGTCGCGGGCGGTCGCTACACGTCGGATCGCAAGAAGGTCGATTATCGTGCCTTTTCGACCACGGATGCAGGGGCCATTCCCGGTTTCGGTTTCCCCGGCGAAGTGCGCGCATCGGGCGGCCGCACCTGGGACGCCTTCACGCCGCGCTTCACGATCAAGTTCGAGCCGACCGAACAGATCAACATGTATGCGACCTATGCCAAGGGATTCAAATCGGGCGGCTTCGTCGACAATGCCTATCGCGACCCGACCATCCCGTTGGAGCCGGAAAATGCCGAAAATTATGAAATCGGCGCGAAATCCCGCCTGTTCGACAACAGACTGGATCTGAACGTCGCGCTGTTCCACCAGACAACCAAGAATCTCCAGAATTTCTCCGGCGCGGGCGGTATTGCCCATACCTATAATGGCACGCTCAAGATGAAGGGGATGGAGGTCGAATCCGTCATTCGCCCGGTCGAGGATCTACGCCTGACCGCCAATTATACGCATCTGGTCGGCACCTATACCGATCTGCGCGATCCGCTGGTGAACCTCGATTATTCGGGCAATCCGGCCAAGTTCGCGCCGCGTGACAGCTTCACTGTCGGCGCGGCCTATACCGGGCGGCTGGGCAATGGCGCGACGCTGACGCCGCAGGCGGATTTCAACTTCTCCACCCGCATTTCGACCGACGACGCCAATACGCTGCGGCTTTATGACAATCTGCATCGCGACACGCGGGGCCGGACACTCAATGCCCGTCTGAATTATGAAACGGCCGATGGCCGTTTCCAGATCGGTCTGTGGGGCAAGAACCTGACCAACAATTATCAGATCGTGAATGCGGACGACATCACCGCCTTCCTGGCCGTACCGGGCAATGGCACGACCTATTGGAAGATCTTTACCAATACGCCGCGGACCTATGGCCTGACGCTGTCGATCCGCCGCTGACGAGCGGCATGGGCGGGGAGGGCGCGGCCTTCCCCGCCATTTTATTGCAGGACGATATCATGAGCGATCACTTCACGCTGCCTGCCAATGGCAGTTTTTCCTTTGCAGGCCGCACCGCGCTGTTGACCGGCGGCGGCCGTGGTGTGGGGGAGGCGGTGGCGCGCGAGATTCACGCCGGGGGCGGGCGCGTGGCCGTCAGCGATGTGGACAGCAATGTCGCGCAGGCGGTGGCGGCTTCGCTCGATCCGTCGGGCGAGACGGCGATCGCCTTGACGCTGGACGTGCGGGAGAAGGCGCATTTCATCGCTGCGCGGGATCAGATGGCGAGCCTGTGGGGCAAGGTTGACATCGTGGTGAACAATGCAGGCTTCGCCAAGCGCACGCCGACGCAGGATATCAGTCCGGAAGAGTTTGACGCGATCGTCCAGATCAACATGCGCAGCGTATTCCTGAGCTGCCAGATATTCTCCGACCATATGCGCGAGAATGGCTATGGGCGGATCGTCAACATCACCTCGCTCGCCGGGCAGAATGGCGGGACGGTGGCCTCCCCCCATTATGCCGCGTCCAAGGCCGGAGCGATCATGCTGACCAAATATTTCGCGCGCTATCTGGCCGGAACCGGCGTGACCGTGAACGCCATCGCGCCGGGACCGATCGACACGGCCAAGGCGCGGTTGTCGGCGGAACAGATTGCGCAGGTCGAGGGCGAAGTGCCGGTCGGCCGCTTCATGGAAGTTGGCGAGATCGCGGCGGCGACGGCGCTGCTGGCTTCGGATCGCGGTGGGTTCTTTGTGGGCGCGACGCTGGACATGAATGGGGGGCTGTATCTGCGGTGATCCCGCTTTACCGTCTTTGTTTCCCGCTTTTCTTATGGCGTTATGGGATTGCGATTGGCGGTTCTGCGCGGGCCATCCATAATCACAACCAACAATAGGGTAGCGCCGGAGCCGTGAACGGCCCGGCCGGACAATGGAGAGCATCATGTTCATTTACAACGCATGGTATGTGGCCGCTTTCGCCGCCGATATCGAACCGGGCAAGACGCTGGGGCGCAAATATCTGAACAAGGCGGTCGTGCTGTTCCGCACCGAAAGCGGCGAGATCGCCGCGTTGGAGGATCGGTGCAGCCATCGCGCGATGCCGCTGTCCGCCGGCCATGTCGATGGCGACGTCATCCGCTGCTGCTATCATGGCGTGGAATTTGACGGCAAAGGCACCTGCACCCGCATCCCCAACCAGGCGCGTATCCCTGCCGCCGCCAATGTCCGCCATTATCCGGTGGTAGAAAAGGATCATCTCATCTGGATCTGGATGGGCGAACCGGCGCTGGCCGATCCGTCGATCATCGTCGACAGCCCGGAACATAACGACCCGAAATGGTCCTGGCGGCCCTATAATTTCCCGGTGAAGGCCAATTGGCAGCTGATCATCGACAATATCTTGGACCTGACCCATGTGCCCTATATCCATGCGCGCACGATCGGCGGCAATCCGGAGCAGCATTATAATGCGGATACCAAGGTGGAGTTCGACGGTCGCAAGGTGACGTTGCTGCGCAAGATGCCCAATTCGATCCCGCCCAAATCCTATATCGATGCGGGTGGGTTCAAAGGCCGGGTCGATCGCTGGCAGGAGGTGCGGTTCGAGCCGGGCATCGGCATGACGTGCCGCGTCAACGCGGGGGGCTGTGACGCTGGCACCGGTGCCTATGAAGGCAAGCGCGACCATGGCTTCATGCTGGCCAACAACCATTTCATCACGCCGGAAACGGAAACGACCAGCCATTATCTGTGGACCATCTGCACCACCGCGCCCAAGGAAAGCGGCGTGCCGGACGTGCTGTTTGACCAGTTTTTCGATACCATCACCGAGGATGAGGTGACGCTGGAAGCGCAGCAGCGGCGGATCGACGACGAACCGGACCGGGCATTTGTGGGTATCGCCAGCGACGGCGCGGTCAACCAGGCGCGGCGACTGCTCAGCGCGATGCAGGAAGCGGAGGATGGCGGCAAGGTCGCGGCCTGAACCGTTCAGCCTTGCGTATATAAGTAACATAGCGGCTTGCCCTGTCCGGTGCGCCATGCTGTAGCGCCATCATGAAGATGCGCGAACTGGAGGATCGGACGGGGGTTCATCGGGAAACGATCCGCGTCTATCTGCGCGAAGGATTGATCCCGGCGCCAGAGCGGCCGCGCAAGACGGTCGCCGACTATGGCGAGGAGCATGTCCAGGCGATCCTCTCCGTGCGTCGGCTCCAGCGTGAGAACCGGCTGACGCTGGCACAGATCAAGGCGATCATCGGCGGCGAAGGCACCGAAGGCCGGGTCGAGGCCAGCGCGTTCGACCAGTTGGAACAACTGGTCGCGCACCGTGTCGGCGTGGATGGACCGCCGGTCACCATCGCGTCGCTGCTGGAACGCTATCCGCATGCGACGGAGGATGCCCGCACGCTGGCGAAGATCGGCATATTGGATATCATCGAAACGGATCAGGGCGAGGCGCTGAGTATCACCTGCGCGCAACTGGTGCGTATCTGGGGCGACATGCGCAAGGCCGGGTTCGACCAGCGGCTGGATTATACGCCCGACATTCTGGGCTTCTACACAGAGGCGGCGGATTTCGTCGGACGCTGGGAAGCATCGACCTTCATGGAGCGGGTCGACGGGCATATTGATGTGGCTGAAGCGGCGACCATGGTCGAACATGCGCTTCCGCTGATGCTCGATTTCTTCGGCCTGATGCGTCAGCGCGCCTTCTTTCGTCATGTCGATGCGATCCGCGCGGGTAAGGAAACGGATCGCCCCGACGAAATGGTCAAGCCGTCCTCCGCTCAACATTGATATCAAGTGGGACGTGGGGGGGGGGCCGGATCGTGCGAGCGTCGATGGCGCATTTGCTGATCTCACCTCCATTGGGCGACGCGGCCCAACCCCCATCAGCCTATTCAATCTTCGGACGATCATTCAGTTTTGAGGATAGGATGGCGACATTTGCGGCGGAAAACGTCGGAAATCCGGCATTGTCTGTCCCTTAGCGGCCAAATGGTCCGACTGATTTTTGCGATTGACGCCTCTCCCGATTACAAGTTACGTAAATAATATACGCAATACGCAAAGATACTTAGGGCAGCGTAGCAGGAGAGGGTAGTTTCATGGCGACTTCGCTGGATGCCGACGTGCGTCCCATCATCCCCGAAGACATTGCGCGGATCGTGATCGCGCCCAAAAGCTATACGGACGACGCGACGATCTATGGCGCTTTTCGCTGGCTGCGTGAACATATGCCGCTGGGTATCGCACAGGTGCCAGGCTATGACCCGGTCTGGGTCGTCACCAAACATGCCGACATCAAGGAAGTGGAACGCAACGGCAAGCTGTTCCACAACGCCGATCACAATCCCATCCTGGTCGATCAGGCCTCCGATGCCTTCACGCGTGAGATTAACGGCGGATCAATCCGCATCTTGTCGTCGCTGACCTATATGGACCCGCCCGAACATGCGTCCTACCGCTCGTTGACGTCCAACTGGTTTCTGCCTGGCAAGATCAGCAAGCTGGAGGATCAGATCCGGGTGCTGGCGCGCCAGTCGGTGGACAATCTGCTGAGCTTCGATGGCGAATGCGATTTCGTCCGCGATTTCGCGCTGCATTATCCGCTGCGCGTTATCATGACGCTGTTCGGCGTGCCACCCGAAGACGAACCGCGGATGCTCAAGCTGACGCAGGAATTTTTCGGCGTGCATGATCCCGAAGAACAGCGGCCCGACATGGCGGCTGACCCGGTGGTCGCGGCGAAGCAATGGGCGGCCTCTATCGAGGATTTCTACACCTATTTCGATAAGCTGAGCGCGCAGCGCCGTGAGCAGCCGACCGACGACCTGCTGTCGCTGATCGCCAATTCGCGGATCAACGGCGCGCCGATCCCGCGTGATGAGGCGAACGGCTATTATGTCGCGATCGCCACGGCGGGCCATGACACGACATCGTCGTCCACCGCAGGTGGCTTGCACGGCATGATGCTCTATCCCGAAAATTGGGCGAAGGTGAAGGCGGACCCGTCGCTCATCCCCGGCTTGGTGGATGAGGCGATCCGCTGGACCAGTCCGGTCAAGCATTTCATGCGCAATGCAACAGCCGATACCCAGGTGCGCGGCATGGATATTCGCGCGATGGAACGGCTGATGATCTGTTACCCGTCGGGCAATCGCGACGAGGCGGTGTTTGACGACGCTGACCGCTTCGACATTACCCGCTCGCCCAATCCGCACATCGCCTTTGGCTTTGGTCCGCACATGTGCCTGGGCCAGCATCTCGCCAAGCTGGAGATGCGCATCCTGTTCGAGGAATTGCTGCCGCATCTCAAGTCGGTCGAGATGGCGGGCGATCCCCGCATGGTCGAGACCAATTTCGTCGGCGGGTACAAGGCGCTGCCGATCCGCTTCACGAAGAACTGACGCACATCGCGGCTGGATCACCGCCAAAGCGGGACCGGCGCACAGGCCCAGGATGGGAACATCCGGGCGATAAATGGGAGGAGTCTGAACATGACCAAGAGGATTATCACGCTGGCCGCCACCGTATCGGCCGTTGCATTGCATGCGCAGGCCTGGAGCCAGACCGATGCTGCACCACAGGCGACATCATCGGGCCTTGGCGACATCGTCGTGACGGCACAGAAGCGCGAGCAGGCGATCAACGATGTGCCGCTGTCGATCATCGCGGCATCCGGCGAGAAGCTGGCGAACCAGGGCATCACCGATACGACGGTCCGCTTTGCCGGACGACCACGCACATTCGGCGCGACCCTGTCGGCGCGCTTGTAAACGGCTCCCCCTGGGCCGCGCCCTGAAAGGCGGGCGCGGCTCCTTCTTATTCAATGGAGACATGGCCCATGAATGCACCCACGATGATCGCCCCCGAACTGCATGGCGAGAAGGGTCATGAAGTCCGCCTTCCCCAGCAGAAGATGCTGATCGGCGGGGCATGGGAAGCGGCCGGGGACGGTCGCACCATTGATGTGGAAGACCCGGCGACGGGACGGGTGTTCGCCAGTGTTCCGGCGGGCAGCGCTATGGATGTGGACCGGGCCGTGACCAAGGCGCGCGCTGCTTTCGAGAGCGCTGCATGGGCACGGATGCGCCCGCTCGACCGCGGCAAGATCATCGAGGCGATCGCGCGCAAGATTGAGGATCATGCCCAGGAACTGGCGCTGCTCGAAAGCTATGACAATGGGAAGGCGGTACATCATGCGCTGGCGGTGGATGTGCCCGCTGCGGTCGATATCTTCCGCTACATGGCCGGCTGGGCGTCGAAAATCTATGGTCAGGTAAATCCGATTTCGGGCGATGGCCGCCAATATCACAGTTACTCGGTGCGCGAACCGATCGGTGTCGTTGGGCAGATCGTGCCGTGGAATTATCCGCTGGCGATGGCGGCCTGGAAGATCGCGTCGGCGCTGGCGGCGGGCTGTACCATCGTGCTGAAACCGTCCGAAGTCACGCCGCTGACCGCGTTGCGCCTGGCTGAACTGGCGCTGGAGGCGGGGCTGCCCGAAGGCGTGCTGAACATCGTCACCGGCTATGGGCATGAGGCAGGGCAGGCGCTGGTCGAACATCCCGGCATCGACAAGATCGCCTTTACCGGATCGACCCGCGTCGGCAAGCAGATCGTTCAGACGGCGGCGAAGGATCTGAAGCGCGTCACGCTGGAACTGGGCGGGAAGTCACCCTCGCTGATCTTTGCTGATGCCGATCTCGACAAGGCGGCGATCGGCGCCGCGCTCGCAATCTTCTTTAATTCAGGCCAGGTCTGCCTTGCCGCGTCGCGCCTCTATGTCGAACGCTCCGTATTCGACAAGGTGGTGGACGGCGTCGCGCAGGTCGCCAAGACCTTCAAGCTCGGCCATGGGCGCGATCCCGATACGATGCTGGGGCCGTTGGTGTCGAAGGTGCAGCAAGGGCGCGTTCTGGACTATATCGCGCAGGGCAAGGCCAGCGGGGCGGACCTTGTCACTGGCGGCGGGACGGGCGATCGGGACGGCTATTTCGTTGAACCTACTATTTTCGCCAATCCTGACGCCGACGCCAGCATCGTGCGCGAGGAGATTTTCGGCCCGGTGCTGGTGGCGACCCCATTTGACGATGTGGACGAAGTGGTCCGGCAAGCCAATGACACCCGCTATGGCCTGGCCGCCAATATCTGGACCCGCGACCTGTCGCGCGCACACCTGACCGCGCGCAAGCTGCAGGCGGGGACGGTGTGGATCAATACCCATGGCATGAACGATCCGTCCGCGCCCTTTGGCGGTGTGAAAGAATCCGGCTGGGGTCGCGAAGTCGGTGAAGAGGGCGTGCTGCACTATACCGAAACAAAGACGGTGACGGCGCTGCTGGGCGATTGAAGGCAAGTAAAATAAAAATCGTGGAGGGGGGATGGCAATGGAAAGGATGAGCATGACGGCACTCACCAACGCTTACATGGCTGAAAATTGTGAGCGTCATATTCCCAATCCGGCCATCCCTAAATGGAACCAGAGCTATTATTTCAATTTCTATGACCGGCAGGCAAAACTGGGCGGGTTCATCCGCTTCGGGTTCATGGAGAATATTAGCGAAACCAATGGCTTCGCGATCTTCTTCATGGACGGAAAGCCGCTGTTCACCCGCGTCAACATGAACCTTCCCTACACCCAGGATCGTCCCGAAGGCGGTGTGACCGTTGCGGGGGTGCGCCTTGAAGTGGTGCGGCCTTTGCAGACTTGCCGGATTACCATTGATACGGAGGATTTTGGCGTCGACCTCAGTTGGGATCAGCGCTTTGCGATGGGCGACAGTATCATAGCTGGCAACGGGGATGACGCGATCGCCCGTGAACTGGCCCATATTCATCTGGAGGGTGCCTGCGACGTGACCGGCACGGTACGCCTGCGCACCGGACAGACCATCGCTATCAAGGACGCGGGTTTTCGCGATGTCAGTTGCGGCCCGCGCAACTGGGCGGGGGTGCAGCATTATCGGCTGGCATGGCCGATCTTCGACAATGGCATGTCCTGCGTTGCGGTCCATGCCATCACCGAACAGGGCGAAGGCTATCAGAAAATCCTCCACGACGGAAAGCGTTGGCATAAGATCGGGCGGGTCGAAGAGGTCATCGACTATGAAGCCGATGAAATGGGCTTTCGCCATGTCCATTGGAAGCTGTGGGACGAAGATGATCGCTTGTGGGAATTTACCGCCAAGCCGTTGTTCCGCTGGCAATTCCCCTTCGACAGTTTCGTGATGGTCGAACAGATGATGGAATATCGTCTGAGCGATGGGACGATTGGCTATGGCATGGGCGAAGGCGGCTTCCGCTTTCCCTGGGAAGGCAATGGCAATTGACATGAGCGACATCATCGACGCGCCGCCGATCGACAAGATCGATATCTGGAATCGCGACGACATGGAGCCGCGCATCCGGGAAATACTCGACCGGACCGTGCGGGACCGGGTGAAAGGCCCCTATGCAGCGAAGACCGACAGCGAGGTCATCGCCATGCTGGAGAACTATTTCGCCAGGACCGAAGGGCTGGATGCGATCGTGATTGCCGACGTGGCGCGCATGGCCGGTGGTGCGTCGAAGGAACAGTTTGCTTTCACCCTGCGGCACAGGGATGACGCGGTGGGGGAACGGTTGGTGCTGCGCATGGACCCGCTGGAGGCGATCTCGCAGACCTGTCGCGGCCGCGAGGCGCAGGTGCATGTGGCTTTTGCCGATATATTGCCGGTCGCATCGGTCCGCAGCATTGATGCGGATGGCGAGATATTGGGCCAGCCTGCGATTATCCTGGGCTTTGTAGACGGCGTGACCGAACCGAGCGAAGGTACGGGACATGGCGTATCAGGCATCGGCACGCGCTATGACGATTGGGCGGCCAAGCTGGCCCCGCAATTTATTGATGCGCTGGCGCAAGTGCATCGGTTCAACTGGCGCTCTGCTGACCTGTCCTATTATGCGGCGCCCGAAGCGGGAACGCGACAGGCCGCGATCTGGCAGGTCAACTGGTGGTCGCAGGTCTGGTGGGATGGTGTCGTTCAGCCGGTCGCGATGGTGACCTATGCGGAACGCTGGCTGCGCGAAAATGCGCCGATCTGCGAAGCGCCCGTCATGTGCCACAGCGATTTGCGGCTGGGCAATTTCATGTTCGAGGAGCCAAGCGGCAAGTTCACCGCCGTACTGGACTGGGAATTGGCGCATATCGGCGATTTCCACGAGGATATCGCCTGGGCCATTCAGCGCCTTTTTGGCACATGGACGGACGATGGAATCTTTCTGGTATGCGGGCTGATCGCGCGGGATGAATTTCTGCGCGCCTATGAGGCCGCGTCCGGCAACCATATCGATCCGGTGAAGCTGCGCTATTATGAGGTTCTCAACGCCTATAAATGCGCGGTGATTGACCTGGGGCAGGCGATGCGTGCCGCGACCGAAAGCAATAATCACCAGGATATCATCCTCACCTGGCTCGGCTCCGCCGGTGCCGTTTTCCTTGAGCAACTCGTCATGCTCATTCGGGAGGCCTGACTCATGCTGCCCAACATTGACCTGCGTATCGCGAACATGATCAAGGCGCTGGAGCAGGTCGTCCTACCCGCGCTACCGCGCGACCAGCGACTTGCTCGCGACCAGGCCCAGCTGGTGGCCGGGCATCTGCGCATGATGGGCGAACAATGGAAGGCCGCGTTGCGCTACGAACAGATATCGCTGGACGATTTGATGACGCTTGCCCGCGACCTCATGCGGAGCGCGCCGACGCCGTTGGATAAGCTGGCGGACGCGCTCGCCGACGCACAAGCGTGCGACCGCGAGAGTGTGACCGCGCTGGAGCAAGCCAATATCGGACTGGGCCATGCGGTCGATGCGATAATTCTGGGCGGTGAGGCGCATGCGCCGCTGTCACAGGTGTCGATCGACGCGATCCTCGACCATGGGTTGCGTCATGCCCGGCGTGAACGGACATGGTTCAAGCGCAACGGCCTTGATCCCGACCGGAATGATTTGCCCGATCTGGCTGCACTATTCGACACCGCAGCCTGACCGCCGCACACCTTAGAATAGAGCAAAACAGCCAGGCAAGGAGAGCCCAGAAATGCACGACATGACGAAGCAGATCGCGGATTTTCCGGTACGCAACGCCTTCCGCCATAAGCTGGCCGAGGATGGGCGAGAATCGACCACGCACCAGTTCGTCCTGCCGCAATATGGCATCGCCGGCTATTATTACCCGACCGTGCGCGCCAACGGACAAGCGAAAGGCCGGTTGCATCTTTTTGGGCCGGGACTGGACGCACCGATCGAGGAAGATGTCGAACAGATGGTGTCCGACGGTATGGATTTCGACGACTGGCGTTTTGGGCCGTTGTTGATGGCCGTGCGTGAACCGTTCAAGACTATAGATTTGGGATGGACGGGCGACCGGGTCCAGTTCGAAGGACAGTGGAACGCCATCCATCCGCCCTATGCCTTCAGCATGCATCCCAAGGGCAATCCGCGCTATTACGGCGACGACCGCACCGAACAGCATGGGATCATCAAGGGCAATCTGCGGATCGACGGTAAGGACCATGCGCTCAACGACTTCATGATCCGCGATCACAGTTGGGGGCCGCGCGTCTGGGGATTGAACCAGCATTATAAATGGTTCCACGCGACGACACAGGGTGTGTCGGTGCATTTCTTCGAAATGATGTCCTTTGGCAAGGTTGAGACGCGCGGCTACCTGTACAAGGACGGCGTGATGCAGCACATCGAAGCTATTGATTACGAAATCGATTATGACGACGACATGATGCACGATCGGTTCCGCGTGACCGTGACGGATATGCAGGGCCGATCGGTATTCGTCGATTGCAAGGCCTTCGCCAAATATCAAGCCGACCTCGACCCTGTCGTCGCCCTGAACGAGGCCGTTGTCACGGTTACCATCAATGGCGAAGAAGGCACGGGCTGGTGCGAATTCTGCTGGACCCGTGATTATCTGAACTTTGCACGGCCTTATGTCCGGCGCTTCGCATGGTGATGCAACCTCGATGGGAAACCACGCCATGAAGTCGACCCGTGACGATGTCGATATATGGGACCGCTCCGAAATGGAGCCGCGCATCCGCCATGTCCTAGAACGCACTTTGCGACTGCGCGATACCGGGCCATATCGGCCGAAGTCCGACACGCAGGTGACGGATATGCTGACCCGCTTCTTCGAGGCGAAAGGACTCGAAGACATCGCTATATCCGGCGTGGAGCGTATGTCAGGGGGCGCGTCGAAAGAGCAGTTCGCCTTCACCCTGGGCCATCGCGCTAACCCAAGCGGCGAGCGGCTGGTGCTCCGGATGGATCCTCTGGAGGCTATTGCCCAAACCTGCCGGGGGCGGGAGGGCGAGATCCAGAAGATCATGGGCAATCATATGCCGGTCGCGCCAGTTCACTGGATCGATGCCGACGGCGACTTGCTTGGGCAGCCTGCCGTCATATTGGGGTTCGTGTGCGGGGTCACCCAGCCCAGCGATACCGGCCAACAGGGCGTGTCCGGCATGGGCGGGCAACTCGGCAGTTTGGTAGACCGGCTGGCACCGCAATATATCGACGCGCTCGCCATCACGCACCGTTTCGACTGGTCGCGCGCGCATCTGGAATTTTTCGACGCGCCGCGCGCGAACAGCAAGCAGGCGGCCATCTGGCAGGTCAACTGGTGGTCGCAGGTCTGGTGGGATTGCCTGGTGGAGCCCGTGCCGGTCATAGCGCTCGCCGAGCGGTGGCTGCGGGAGAATGCGCCGGTGTGCGACCGGCCGATGCTGGTGCATGGCGACTTGCGCATGGGTAATTTCATGTTCGAGGAACCGAGCGGGCAATTCACGGCTGTCCTCGACTGGGAACTGGCACATATCGGCGATTTCCATGAGGATATCGCCTGGACCATGCAGAAATTGTTCGGGGCCTGGGGCGACGACGGCGTTTTCCTGGTCAGCGGCCTGTTGCCCCGCGACGACTTCATCACGCAATATGAAGCTGCTTCCGGCAACAGGATCGACCCGGTCAGGCTTCATTATTACGAGGTTCTCAACGCCTATAAATGCGCGGTCATGGATCTGGGGCAGGCCATGCGCGCTTCGATCGCCAGCAACAATCATCAAGAAGTCGTGCTGACCTGGCTGGGTTCTGCCGGCGCCGTCTTCCTGAGCCATATCGTCCAACTCATTCGGAAGGGCTGACCGATGCTGCCCAGTATCGACCTGCGGATCGCGAACATCGTCAAGGCGCTGGAGCAGGTGGTCCTGCCCGCCTTAACCGGGCGCGAGCGGCTCGCCAAGGATCAGGTCAATTTGTGCATCGGTCATTTGCAGATGATCGCGCAGCAATGGCGATGGGCGGCAGCGTTCGAGGCTGGTTCCTTTCATGCCATGATCGCGCTGGCAGAGACGATGCTGCCCGCGGTCGATCCCGGCTATGCCGAAGAACTGGCGCAGGCGATTGCATCGGCCAAGGCGGTGGAAGGGCAGAACCTGGCAGAGGTCGAACATGCCATCGTCGCGCTGGGCGGCCTGATCGACCGCATCATCCTGGGCGAAGACGGCAAGGTGGCGCTGGCACCTGCCGTCTGGGACGCGGTGCTGGACTATGGCGAGAAGCAGGCGTTGCGCGAACGCATATGGTTTGCCGCCACTGGCCTGGACCCTGACCGGAAGGAATTGCCGAGCATCAAGGCGATGATGGCGCGATGAAGCACGCAAATCCCGTCCTGCCCGCGCATGATCCCGCTGGTGCGCTGGCGCGGATGGTCGCGGACACGCGCTACGCCGACCTGCCGGCCAGCGTGATCGATCTCGCCAAGCGGGCGATCCTGGATACGCTGGCCGTGACAATTGCGGGTTCGGGCTGGGAGGTCTGCCCCGCCATTGCCGATCAGGTGGCGGAGTGGGGCGGCGCGCCGCAGGCGACCGTGCTGGTCCATGGGCATAGGGTGCCCGCACCCATGGCGGCGTTCGCCAACGGCGTGATGGCCCGCGCCATTGACATGGGCGACGTGCATGAGACGGGCGGTCATGTCACGGAATGGAATGTGCCGGCCATGCTGTCGGTGCTGGGGATCGCCGGTGGGCCGGTTAGCGGCAGGGATTTCCTGACCGCCTATGTCACCGGCGCGGAAGTGGGCGTGCGCGCCAGTGCGGCGCTTAACCTTGTCCGCTATCATACGACCTGGGGTATGCCGGGCGAATGGAACGGGCCGCTATGCGCCGCCGCATCGGTCGCACGTATTTTGGGCCTCAACGCTGACGAGACATGGAATGCGATGGGCATGGCCTACACCGTCCATGGCATGTCGGAATATAATAAATATTCCGAAGGCACGCAGATGGCCCGCGTGCAGCACAGCTTTGCTGGCGACACGGCGGTCAAGGCGGCGCTGCTGACGCGGCGCGGCGTGACGGCGCCGCGCGGCATATTCCAAGGCGTACCGAGCGGCATATTACGCCATGTCGCGTGGGACGATGTACGCCCCGGATTACTGACCGAGGATCTGGGCACGCGCTGGCAGCTGGCCGAAGGGCTGTCGATGAAGCCTTATTCCGCGTGCAAATTCACGCACAGCTTCATAGCCAGTACGGTCGCCATCATGCAGGGCGAGGGGCTGGACTGGCGCGATATCGACCGGATCGACTGCGTTGGCAGCAACAGCGCGCGAATGACATTCGAACCGGCGGTGGCGAAATGGAATCCGCGCAGCGTTCCCGAAGCGATGTTCAGCGCGCCTTATACGATCGCGACGGCGGCGATCACCGGCGGCTTTTTCCTACAGGACCTACATGTCGAACGGATCATGGACGAAGAGCGGCGCGCGCTCATGGAGCGCGTCCACATCATCGCCGATCCCGATCATGCCGACCAGTTTGAGGGCTTTTCCGTTACGATCGCGCTGACGGACGGACGGCGTTTCACCCATGTAACCCCTTATGTGAAGGGCCATAGCCGCAATCCCATGGACTGGGACGACCTGGCCGACAAGCTGCGCCGCTGCGCGCCCTTCGCTGCCGTCGCGCTGCCGCAGGCGAAGCTGGACCGGCTGGTTGCGCTGTGCCGCACCATGGAGGAGGTGGAGGATATGCGCGCCGTCCTCACCCTCATGATCGCCTGACATTCCTGACCTTTTCGCAACATTGGAGAACATCATGAAGGCCGCCATTCTCAACAGCCTCGACGGCACATTCCAGATCGAGGAGATTGATATCGACGCGCCGCGCGGCCGCGAGGTGCTGGTGGAGGTGAAGGCGTCCGGCCTGTGCCATTCGGACCTCCATTTCGCCGAACAGGATTTCGGTGTGCCGCTGCCTGCCGTTCTGGGGCATGAACTGGCGGGCGTCGTCCTGGCGATCGGCCCGGAAGTGCGCGAATTCGTGGTGGGTGACCATGTCGTTGGATCGCTGATCCAGTTTTGCGGCCATTGCCGCGCCTGCATCGGTGGGCGGACCTATCAATGCACCCATCCTGAAGAGACGCTGCGCAGCGATCCCGACCATGAGCATCGCCTGACCCGCAATGGCGAGGGGGTCGCGCAGGTGTTCGGTACGGGCGCATTTGCGGAGCGCGCGCTGGTGCATGAAAACCAGCTTGCCAAAGTGCCCAAGGAACTGCCTTTCGCCCAGGCATCCCTGCTGGGATGTGGGACGATCACCGGCGCTGGCGCGGCGATCAACACGGCGTTGGTCCGGCCGGGTGACACCGTCGCGGTAATCGGCATTGGCGGGGTTGGGCTGAACGTGATTTCCGGCGCGCAATTGGCGGGTGCTGCGCGGATCGTCGCGATCGACATGCAGCCCAAGAAGGAAGCGTTGGCGCGCAAGTTCGGTGCTACCGACTTCATCGACGCATCCGCAGGCGACAGTGTGGCTACGGTGCAGAGGCTGATCGAGGGTGGCGTCGATCACGCATTCGAGGTTGTGGGTATCAAGGCGACGTCGGAACAGGCGATCAAGATGGTCCGCAAGGGCGGCGGTGCCTATCTCATCGGTGTCCATTCGCCGACCAGCACGATCGACGTCAATGTCACGATCGACCTGCTGACCAATCAGGTCGATCTGCGGGGCGTTTATATGGGGTCGTCCAACATCAAGCACGACATCCCGATGTATGCCCGACTGTATCTGGAGGGTAAGCTCAATCTGGATGACCTGATTTCGCGCGAGATCAATCTGGCCGACATCAATGACGCCTATAAGGAATTGAAGGGCGGCGCGATTGCGCGCAGCGTCATCACCTCCTTCTAGGGACGATTGAGTGCACGAGCGCCCTACCCGGCGGCGGGTACTCCAAACAGCTTCGGGATGAGGAGGAGTTCGTCCAGTGTGCTGCGCGGGTCGAGCGCCCCATCGAGTGAGCGGAGGGTGTCGACATTGTCGCGCAGATACTCCGGCCCATGGTCGGGATTGAAATAGCCTGCGCCCACGACGAAGCCGACGCGGGCGACCTTGCCCGACGAGACGCTAAAGATGTCGCCGTTTAGCGTGGTGGAGCGATGGGCGAGCCATAGCACCGTCGGCGAGACGATGGCGGGTGGTCCCATCGGCACCTTGCCCGCGCGAATATCCGCCTGCCAATCGTCGCCGCTGGCATCGGCCCCACCGAAAAAGGCGTCGCGATTCATGCGGGTGACCGCCATCGGCGCGATAGCGTTTACGGTGATGCCGCTGTCGCCCACCTCGTTCGCCAGCGCTTTGGTGAATCCCGCCACGCCGAGCTTCGCTGCGCCATAATGGACGAGTTGTTCGTTGCCCGCGAAGCCCGCATTCGACGTGGTGTTGACGATGCGGCCATGACGCTGCTTGACGAAATGCGGCCATACCGCCTTCGACATCTGGAAGGTGCCGTCCAGCGTTACGGCGATCATCCGCCGCCAGCCGTCGTCGCTGATATGCTCCAGCGTTGCAAAGTCGATGATGCCCGCATTGTTGACCAATATGCTGACCGTGCCAAAGGCGTCGATCGCGGTCTGCACCACGGCGGCGGCGCCCTCCGCCGTGGTGACGCTATGACCATCGGCGACCGCCCGGCCGCCGGCGGCGATGATCTCGTCCACCACCGATTGCGCGACCTGCGCCGATCCAGCCAGACCATCTGGTTCGACCCCGATGTCGTTGACCACAACCGCCGCGCCGCGCGCCGCAAAGGCGAGCGCATGTTCGCGGCCCAGTCCTCGGCCGCCGCCGGTGATGATGACGACATCGTCGTCGAAGCGCATCTGGTTCATGCGCCGTCTCAGCCCGGAATCTCGAACAGGCCAGCCGACCCCATACCGCCCGCGACGCACATGGACACGACCGCCCAGCGCACACCGCGCCGTCGCGCCTCGATCAACGCATGGCCCGCGATGCGGCTGCCGGTCATGCCGAAGGGATGGCCGAGCGCGATGCCGCCGCCATTGACGTTGATCGTCTCTGGATCAATGCCCAGAAAGTCGCGGCAGTAGAGATATTGGCTGGCAAAGGCTTCGTTGATTTCCCATAGGCCGATATCTTCGACCTTCAGACCCGCGCGATCCAGCAGCTTGGGAATGGCGAAGATCGGACCGATGCCCATCTCCTCTGGCGGGCAGCCGGCCGACTGGAAGCCGCGATAGAGGCCGAGTATCTCGCGTCCCTCTGCCTTCGCCGTCGCATGGTCCATCACTATCTGGGCGGACGCGCCATCGGACAACTGGCTGGCGTTGCCGGCGGTCACGAACTTGCCTTCCTTGACGATCTGCCCATCGCGCCAGACCGGCTTCAGCCGGGCAAGTCCCTCCGCTGTGGTGTCAGCGCGGATGCCTTCGTCGACCGAGAGCGTCAGCGTCTCGGTGCCCGATATGCTGCCATCCTTTTCCACGATATTTTTGGTGACGGTGATCGGCGCGATTTCGTCCGTGAAACGGCCGGCGGCTACCGCAGCGGCGGCGCGTTGGTGGCTGATGGCGGCGATCTCGTCCTGCGCCGCGCGGCTGATGCCATAGCGCTCGGCGACGATCTCCGCCGTTTCGATCATCGCCATATAGGCGTGCGGTTTGCGGTCCAATACGGCGGCGGGGCGGGCACGATGGGTTGGGGCATAGTCGCGTGTGTGGCTGATCGATTCGACGCCGCCTGCAACGGCAATATCCATGTCGCCCGCAATAATGCCGCGCGCAGCGAAGGCGAGCGCGGTGAGGCCGCCGGCGCATTTGCGATCCACTGACGCACCGGGGATCGAATCAGGCAGGCCGGCGGCGAAGACGGTGGTGCGGCCGATGTTGAAGCCCTGATCGCCCCATTGCGATCCCGCGCCGAAAATGACGTCCTCAATCCGGGCGGGATCGATCCCAGCGCGGGCGATGGCGGCGTTGACCGCATGGCCGGCGAGCGCCGGGGCGTCGGTATCGTTGAATGCGCCGCGCGTCGCCTTGGCGACGGGCGTGCGGGCGGTGGAGACGATGGCAGCTTCGCGCATGGACATTCTCTTTTTCAGCGGATGGTTTCGAAGAAATCGGTGAGCGCGGCCAGGAAGGCAGCGCGCGATTGATGGTGCAGCCAGTGACTGGCACCGGGAAAGCGGACCAGGCGGTGGTTGGCGATGCAGGCGAGCCGGTCGGCTGCGGGTTCGGGAATCCAGCTATCCCCGCCATAGGCCAGCAGGGTGGGGCAGGCGATGGCCGCCAATATCTCGTCCAGGTCGACGCCATGGGCATCTTCCGGCGCGCGATTGCGGCAGGCGTCGTCATATTTCCAGCGCCAGCCACCATCGGTGGTCCGGGTCACGCCATGATGGGCGAGGTGGGCTATGGTTTCTGCGTCCACGCCAGGATTATGTTCGGCCATACGCGCAGCCGCTGCTGCAACGTCGGCGTAAATGCGGGCTGTGCGCTGCCGGTCGCGGCGCTGGCCGTCGATCCACTGGCGCAGGCGGATGGGATAGGATTTGGGCGCCTTGGCCTGATCGCGCATGATCGGCAGTTCGACCCCCTCGATGCTGCACAGCGATCGGACCTGTTCGGGGAAGGTGGCGGCGAAACGCAAAGCGATGTGGCCACCCATAGAATGGCCGACGAGATGGAGACTGCCGAGGCCGAGCGCATGGACGCAGTCGGCCAAGTCTAGCACATGATTGAAAAGAGCGTAGGAGCCGCGCCCGGTCCAGTCGCTGTCACCATGGCCGCGCAGATCGACGGCGACGACATAATGTCGGTCGGCCAGAGCGCTGGCGATCCAGTCCCAATTATGGGCATGGTCGAGCAGGCCATGGACCATCACGACCGGGGACGCCGTCGGATCGCCCCATGTCAGGACATGGCGGCGTGATCCGAGGATATCTATGAAGGCGGAATGGGGTGCGATCATGGGTCAGCCGACGACCGGCTGAGGCCGCAGCGCCCGGCGAAGTATCTTGCCGGTCGGCCCCTTAGGAAGTTCGTCCAGCACGGTGACCACGACGGGCACCTTGTAAGCGGCCAGGTGTTTGCGGCAATGGGCTAGCATCAGATCGGGTGTCGGGTGGCGGCCGGGTTGGAGCGCGACGAAGGCAACCGGGACTTCGCCCAGCGTTGCGTCCTCTTGTGCGATCACGGCCGCTTCCGCCACGCCAGGCACTTGGTAGAGGATTTCCTCTATGTCAGCGGGGTAGATGTTCTGGCCGCCGCGGATGATGACGTCCTTCTTTCGATCGACAATGTAGGCATAGCCGTCCGCATCCAGATGGCCGACGTCGCCAGTCCGCAGCCATCCGTCGCGCAGCGCCATAGCGCTGTCGAGCGGGGCGCGATAATAGCCCGCCATGACGTTCGGCCCGCGCACGACGATTTCGCCATTGACGCCGGTGGGGCAGGGGGCGCCACTATCGTCGACGATGGCCAGGTCCATGCCGTCCAGCACGCGGCCAATGGTGCGTTCTCTTTCCACCCCGCCATTACCGCCAAGCCGGACCTGGGTCAGGGTGACCAGCGCGGTGGCTTCGGTGAGGCCATAGCCAGTGAGCAACCGGACGTCCGGGGCCACGGTAAGCAGCCGCTGGAGCAGGGCGGACGGCACCGGCGCGCCGCCAGTCATGACGGTCCGCAAAGAACCGAGCGAATCGCGGCTGGCGGAGGGGTGATCGAGAATTTTCTGCAGCATCGTCGGCACGGCCGGCAGGAAGGTGCAGCGGTGCGCCGCGATGGCATCAATGCAGGTACCTGCGTCGAAGCGCGCGTGCAGGACCAGCGTGCAGCCGGTTACCAGCATCGCGTTGATGCACTGGTTGAGGCCAAAGGTGTTGTAGAGCGGCAGGGCGCACAGAATGACGCTTTCGCCGTCCAGCCCTAGCCAACCCGGCGTGCTATCATAATTGGCGGCGAGGTTGCCGGCGGACAGCATCACGCCTTTTGCCTTGCCCGTCGTGGCGCTCGTAAGGAGGAGCATGGCTACGTCCTCCGGCTGGAGCGGAACGGGCGCGGGCAGGGGCGCAGCGCGGTCCATCGCACGGGACAGCGACCGGCTGTTCGCGCCGTCCGCTGGTGTGTCTAGCAGGATCAGCGGGCAGCCCGTATCTGCGTCCAGCGTGTCGGCGAGGTCGCGGGTGGTGACGATATGATCGAGCGCGCAGCAGGCGACGGCGTGGCGGATTTCGCCCGCACGATAGAGAATGTTGATGGGCGTCACCACTGCGCCGAGTGCGAACAGTGCCTGCTGGGCCAGGATGAAATCGGGCGATGCGCGCAGCAACAGCCCGACATGGTCGCCATGGCCGATACCGAGCGCGGCAAGGCCCCCGGCCATGGCCCGCACATCCTGCGCCAGCCGGGCGAAGCTGTATGTCGCGCCTTCGAAGACCAGCGCCGTGCTGTCGGGCGATTCGGCGGCGAGGTCAAAGAGGCGGGCGGCGCGATTAGCCATGGGTCGCCTCGGCCAGGGCGGGCAAGGACAGACTATAGCTGGCGGTCGCCGTGCCGGCGAACAGGGCGTGCTTTTCCGTGGCACTGGCACCGGCGGTCAGCCGCTTGAAGGCATTCCAGAGCGTGCCGTAGGAATACATCGCCTTATCGACCGGGAAATTGCTTTCGAACATGCAGCGGTCCGCGCCGAACAGGGCGATGCATCGGTCGACATAGGGGCGCCATGCGTGGGCCAGTTCGACCGAGGAGGGCGGCGTGTCACGTTCATGCCAGCGTGCGCCGCAGATGATCATGCCGAAGCCGCCGATCTTGACCCGTACATTGGGGCAGCGGGAAAGGTCGGCCATGTCCTGCGACCAGCGCTGGAAATTCTCCTCCGCCTGCCCTTCATAGGGGCCGACGCCAATGATGCAGCCGATATGGTCGAGAATGATGGGCAGGCCGGGCATCGCCTGGGCTAGAGCCGTCAGTTCCGGGATCTGCCGGTGATAAAGCATCGCATCATAGACAAGACTTGCCGCCTGTACCCGCGCGAGCCCGGCTCGATAGGCCGGGTCGGCGAGCATCCCGGCGGGAGAAGGGCGCAGCACGATGCCGTCGGGAAAAAGCGCGTCACGGGACACGGAATGCCGGATGCCGCGCAGTCGGCCGTCTGCGGCGTCCGCATGGGCGGCCAGTACGTCCTCCACCGCATCGCCCAGCATCAGGTCGGCATGGGCGACGATGCCTGCGGCGACCGTGGTGGACGCGCCGCGTCGCGCGGCTTCTGCGGCGATGGCGGCGACCGCTTCGGTCTCGCCCACTGGCGCCAGATGGGCCGGCCCCTCAGCGCGATAGGCATAATGCGCCTGCACGAAGACGGTCGCGTCGATTCGGTGGCCTTCGCCCAGATCGGCCAGCAATTCGTTGAGCAGATAGGGGTTGCCCGCTTCTTCCCATAGGTGATGATGCGGATCAATGATCGGCAGGTCGGGATCAATGGCTTCTTCGCGGGCGCGGACCAGCCATGCCGGATTCGGCGCTGGATAGCGATAGCGGCCCGTCACGTCCAAACCCATATCCTGCCTCTCCATTCCGACTTTGCCCGATATTGTTTCGGATAATAGCAAAAAGCAATCTCCTTATTTCTTCCACATAATCGTCAATTCCGCTTGGGTATATGCCATTTTCATTCCTGATATAAAAATCCGACTAATCGTCGAATTATCTTGACTAGGGTCTGGAGCGCGGCATAACCAAGGCTACAACGCCGTTCACCGCTTCGAGCATGGGAATGGTGCTGGGATGAGGAATGCACTGATGGCACTAAGCAAGGTGGGGGTCGTTGCGACCGCCCAGACAGAATTTCGACCTGCCTGGAATAATGCCCAGCATATTGATTTGATCTCTTCGGTGGTCACGTCAGTATTCAAGGGTTCAGGCCTGACGATTGATGATGTGGATTTCATCATCGATTCCGGCAGCGACGTGCTCGACGGCCGGTCCATTTCCAACTGCGGATTCCTCGGTGCGCTCGGCGCGCATCACAAGGAAGAGGCGCGGGTTGAGGAAGACGGTCTTTGGGCAGCGCTCTATGGCGTGAACAAGATCCGTGCGGGCTCGTCTTCGGTCGGCCTGATCGTCGCCTACTCCAAGCCGTCGGAATCCAATGTCGATTTGTATTGGAACGCGCAGGTCGAGCCTTTCTATCAGCGGCCCGTCGGTTTCGGTCAGCGTGCCGCGAATGGCATCATGGCACAGCGCTATCTGGCTGAAACTGGTCTTTCGACCCGCGACTTGGCCGATCTGGTCGCGGACCGCTGGGCCGCCGCAGCGGCGTCCGGCAAGGTGTCGATCGACGCGCTGCCCGATGCCGATGCCATTCTGACCGCGAAGGAAGGAGCCGCCCCGCTAACCGAACTGATGTTCGCCCGGCCGGTCGACGGCGCCGTGGCCGTGCTGATCGCGCGGGAAGACATCGCCCGGCGGGTCAGCCGCAATCCGGCCTTCATCACCGGCATGGGCACGTCGATGGACACGCACAGCGTCGCTGCGCGTGAAGCCGGCCGACTGTCATCCGCCGCCACGGCCGCCGCCATGGCTTACCGCAATGCCGGCTGGACGTCGGCGAATGCGGACATTGCCGAAATCAGCGGATCGTCGGTAATCGGCGAATTGCTCGCGATCGAGGCGCTGGGTCTGGCGGAGGCGGGCAAGGGTCTGTCGGCCGCGCGCGACGGCAAGGTCGCGATCAACCGTTCGGGCGGTGCTTTGCCGGCCGATCCGATCATGGCGACCGGCCTCGTCCGACTGGCGGAAGCCAGTCGGCAACTGAGCCAGCCTGAAACGTCCAGCGGCGGCGCTCCCGGCCGCGCCATCGTCCACGGCGCCGGCGGCGTCGGCATGCAGAACAACTGCGTCTTCACTCTCGAGGTTTGATCATGGGCCGTCATGTTGGAATAGTAGGGGTCGGACAGACCCATCATGCACGCCGCCGGACCGATGTCAGCCAGGCGGGACTTGTGCGCGAAGCAGTGGACCGCGCGCTCGCGGACGCCAAGCTGAGCATGGAGGACATAGACACCGTCGTCGTCGCCACCGGCCCGGTCTTGTTCGCCGCAGTGAACCAGCCGGAAAAATGGGTGGTCGATGCGATCGGCGCGCAAGGCAAGTCGGTGGTCCGCCTGACCAGCGGCGGCGGCGCTGGTTTCGCCGGGGCGCTGGCTGGCTATTATCAGGTCGCGGGCGGCTTTTCCGAACGCACTTTAGTCGTCGCCTATGACAAGCTGTCCGAAGGGCAACTGCAATATTCGATCTCCACGCTGTACGATCCCTTCTGGGGCCGGGAGTTCGCGGTCGGCATCATGGGCTTTTCCGCCGCTTACTGGCGTGCGCGCATGGATGTGCTGGGCCATACGGAGGAAGCGGCGGCCATGGTCGCGGCCAAGAACCGCAAGAATGCGATTGCCAACCCCTATGCGCATGTGAAGAAGGAAGTCTCTGTTGAGGACGTCCTCAACTCCAAGCCGCTGTGCTGGCCGATCAAGCTGCTCGACGTACCGCCTATTTCGGACGGCGCGGCCGCGATCGTGTTGTCTTCCGAGAAGATGGCGCATCATTCGACCAGCCGTCCGGCCTGGATCAGGGGCATGGCCTATTGCTGCGAAGCGGACAATGCGCCCGAACGGTCGCTGATGCTGTCCGAGCCGCTGGCGATCGCCAGCCGCCAGGTCTATCGCGCCGCCGGAATCACCAATCCGCGCCGCCAGTTCGACGTGGTGGAAGTGCAGGAGCCTTATAGCTGCTTCGAGCTGAATTATTATGAAAGCCTGGGGCTGTGCCCGCCGGGACAGGCGGCCGACCTGATCGCGTCCGGAGCGACCCAACTGGATGGCGACATTCCGGTGAACCCGTCGGGCGGCTGCATGGGGGCCAACCCCATCGGCGCGGTCGGCGTCATTCGCCTGATCGAGGCGGCGACGCAGGTCATGGGCAAGAATGAAACCCACCAGATCAAGGATGCCAAGACCGCACTCGTCCAATCGGGTGGCGGTTGGGCCAATCTGCGCGGTTGCGCCGTTCTGAGCGCATAAGGAGAGACACGATGTTTTCCGCACCGGACAGTTATCCGATTGATCTGCCGACCTTCCACAGCGAGATCAACCTGCCCTATACGCTGACGCCCGGCCGCGCGGCGGGCACCTTCCTGGCGGAGGTCAAGAACCGCCGGATCGTCGCGTCGCGCTTCGCTTCGGGGCAGGTCGTCGCACCCGCGCAGGATTTCTCCTCAACTGGCGGAGAGGAACCCGAAGCCTTTGTCGAAGCGCCCCAGACCGGAGTGCTGACTGCCTTCACCCGCGTCGATGGCCAGGTCATCGGCTTCATCCGCTTGGACGGCTGCGACAATGATTTCCCGCACCGAATCCTGGCCGATCTGGACGATATTTCGATCGGTCAGCGGGTTGAGGCGGAATGGGACGACAGCGTCGAACAATCAATACTGGCTATCAAGGGCTTTCGGATCGCGCCGGATGCGCCCGTCGGCGCGGTCAAGCCGCTGGTCGCGACGGAAGAGCCGCTGGGCGTCATCCCCTATGCGATGAAGCTCGACTATGAACATGCTTATGGCCCCTATTACGGCCGCATGTTCGATGAGATTCGAGAAAATGGCCGCTTCATGGGCGTCCGATCGCCCGGCAGCGACGTCGCGCTGCTGCCGCCGCGCGAGATAGACGACGTCACCCACAGCCGCACCGGCACGTGGAAGGCGTGCGCCGACACCGGGACCATCCGCGGCTGTTCCATCATCAACATGGAAGTCTATGGCCAGACCCGCAAGGTGCCCTATGTCTATGCGGAGATTGTGCTGGACGGCGCATCCACCCGCATGATCCATGTGATCGAGATCGACAGCCTGGAGGAGGCCAAGGAGAAGATCAAGCCGGGCACCCGCGTCCGTGCCGTATGGACGCAGGGTGAGCGCAAGGGCCGGGTGTCCGACATCGAACGCTTCGAGGTTATCGAGGGGTGAGCCAATATCGTATCACTTCCCTTCGGCTAGGCGAGCTGTATCTGCCGCATGGCGGGTCGGTGATGCGCGATCCGATACATTGCTGGCTTGTCCGGGGTGAAGGCCGCACCATCCTGGTGGATAGCGGGATGGCCGACATCCTGACCATCCACAAGCGATTGCGGGTACAGGGCACAGGTGGCGGTCATCCGGCGCTGATCGCGGCGCTCGCCGGGGAGGGGCTGACGCCGACCGACATCAGCCATGTCGTACTGACCCATATGCATTTCGACCATGCCGACAATCTGGACCTGTTTCCCGACGCCTGCATTGTCGTACAGCGGGCCGAATTGCTGGCAGCGGTTGATCCGGTGCCTTCGCAGCGGGTCTTCTACTGGAAATCGACGCTCGACAACCTGATGGCGCGCAAGCGGCCGGCGCAACTGATGCTGCTGGACGGCGATCACGAGCTGTTTCCCGGCATCCGCCTGCTCTTCGTGCCCAGTCATACTGAGGGGATGCAGGTCGTCATTGTCGATACAGTAAAGGGCAGGGCGGCGATCGTGTCTGACCTGGGCGATCATTATCGCTATTGGTTCCCGGCGGACGCACGCGCCACCAGCCATCCGCAACGGTCGCTGACCGGCGCCTATCTGACCGGCAACATCCGCAGCGAGAGCGAGCGTGACTGGCAGCGAGCGATGCGCCGTGTGCAGGACAATAGCGACATCGTCATACCCGCTCATGATTTCCGTATTCCGCGCAACATTCCCGACGAATGGTTCGCGATCCCTGATTCTACCGACGGCGACCTGGCGCATGAACCGCCAGATCCGGCCGTTTCCGCATGAGGATGTCCCATGGCCTATAATACATTGCTCTACGACGTCAGCGACCGGATCGCGACGATCACGCTGAACCGGCCTGACGCGATGAACGCGACGACCGACGAACTTTATCAGGAATTGCAGGACTCGCTGGGCAAGGTTGCGGCCGACCGCGACGTCGGCTGCATCATCCTGACCGGCGCAGGTCGCGGCTTTTGCGCCGGCGCGGACCTCAAGGCGCGCAAGGACGACATGACGCCGCTGCAACGCCGCGCGCGGCATCGCTGGATCTTGAAGGATATATTGGAGCCGTTATTCCGCATCGAAAAGCCGGTGATCGCGGCGGTAAACGGCGCAGCGGCCGGTGCCGGGTTCAACATCGCGCTCGCCTGCGATTTTATCGTAGCGAGCGAGAATGCCAGCTTCATTCAGGCCTTCGCCCGCGTCGGGTTGGTTCCTGACCTGGGTGGCCTCTATTTGCTCGGCCGGGTGATCGGTATCAACAAGGCCAAGGAGCTTTGCTACACCGCGCGCAAGGTATCGGCGCAGGAAGCCGCTGACCTAGGCATCGTCAACCATGTCGTGCCGCATGACGAACTGCTGGAGCGCGCCCGCGCTATCGCCGCAAAGATCACCGCCGGATCGCCGACCGCTATCGGCATGACCAAGACGCTGTTGAACAAGGCCAGCAATTCCACCCTCGACCAGATGCTGGAATATGAAAGCTATGCCCAGACCGTCGCTTATCTGACCCCGGAATATGAGGAGGGCGTTCGGGCATTCCGCGAAAAGCGCGCGCCTGATTTCGCCGCGGCCGCAGCAAGGGGCTAAGATCATGGACTTCAGCTACAGTCCGCAGGAAGAGACGTTTCGCGCCGAGCTGCGCGCCTGGCTGGCCGACGCCCTGCCGGAGGGCTGGGGCGAGACGGTGTTCGAACCGGAGGATGAGGACGAACGAGCGATGTTCCGCCTCGCCTGGGAGAAAAAGTTGCATGCGGGTGGCTGGAGCGGGATAAACTGGCCGGTCGAATATGGCGGGCGCGGCGCCACGTTGGTCGAGCGGGCAATCTTTGCCGAGGAGATGGCGCGGGTTGGCGCCCCCGAAGGGCTGAACATCATCGGCCACAATCTTGCGGGATCGACGATCCTGCGCCATGGGACGGAGGCGCAGAAGCAATATTTTCTGCCCCGCATCCTGTCGTCAGAAGATGTGTGGTGCCAGGGCTTTTCGGAGCCGAACGCCGGGTCCGACCTGGCGTCGGTGCGCACGCGGGCCGAGCGGCGAGGCGACACGTTTATCGTCAACGGCCAGAAAATCTGGACCAGTTTCGCGCAATATTCGCAGTGGTGTTTCGCGCTGGTGCGCACGGACCCGGACGCGCCCAAGCATAAGGGTCTCAGCTTCCTGCTGATCGACATGAAGAGCCCCGGCATCTCGATCCGCCCGTTGCGGCAGATATCGGGTGAGTGCGAATTCAACGAGACCTTCTTCGACGATGTCGAGGTGCCGGTGGACAATATCGTCGGCGACATCAATGACGGCTGGCGGATCGCGATGACGACGCTGGCCTATGAGCGGGGGCCGGAAGATGCGCTCGGTCGCCAGATCCGCTTTAGCCAGGAACTGGACAAGCTGATCGACACGGTCGCTTCGACGTCGCGGGGCGCCGCCATGCTGATCGACGATCCGATCGTGCGGCAAAAGCTCGCGCGCTCCGTCACGGAAGTCGAGATCATGCGGCTGAATGCGGTGCGCACCTTCAGCAAATATCTAAACGGCGACGATCGGGGGCCGGATGCTTCCGTCATCAAGCTGTACTGGAGCCATGCGGCACAAAATATGTACGAGGCGGCGATGGACATATTGGGGCCGACGGCGCCGATCGCCGCGCCCGATCCGCTGAGCGCGGGTGGCGGGCGGTTCCAGTTGAGCTACCTCCAGTCCAAGGCCTTCACCATCTATTCCGGCTCTTCGGAAATCCAGCGTAACATCATCGGCGAGCGTATGCTCGGCCTGCCGCGTTAGGGGGACGGTGCCATGAATTTCGGCTTTAACGAAGAACAGAAGAGCCTGGGGGAAACGGTCGCCGCCTTGTTGGCCGACTTCCCCGCGCTGACCGGCCCTGACCCCGCCGAGGCGCGCGATTCGGCGGTCTGGCAGGCGCTGGCGGACCTTGGCCTGTTCGCCCTGCTGGTGCCGGAGGGGCATGGTGGCGTGGGGCTGGCGCTGGTCGATGTGGCACTGGCAATCGAGGCGCTAGGTGCAGGGCTTGCGCCGCCGATCGCCGCATCCACGCTGATCGCGACCGACATCATCGTTCGCGAAGGCACGGCAGTGCAGCAGGCATCTTTGCTGCCACGTATCGCGACGGGGGAATTGCGCATCGCACTCGCGGTGTTGGAGAATGGGCAAAGCTATGACCCCGACGCGGTACAAACCGTGATGGGTGGCAATGGCGTTACCGGATCGAAGATATTGGTGCCCGATGCGGATATCGCTGACCTGTTGATGGTGCTGGCGCGCGTCGATGGCGGTGTTGGGCTCGTTTTGGTCGCACGCGATGCGCGGGGCGTGTCTATCCGGCACCACGCCGATATTGATCCGTCGAGCGGCCTATGCGAAGTGACACTGGATGGCGCGGCGCTGATGGAAGGGGCGTTGGTCGGCCATGCGGGATCGGGCGACGTCGTGCCCCGCCTTATGGATGCGGCGGCGATTGTCTATGCCGGGATGGCGATGGGCATGGCCGCCAGGATGCTCGATGCGTCGGTCAACTATGCCAAGACGCGGGTCCAGTTCGGCCAGCCGATCGGCGCGTTCCAGTCGATCAAGCATCGCTGCGCCGACATGGCTGTGGCTGTAGAGGCGGGGCGCTCGGCCGCCTATTACGCCTTTTGGACCGCGGCGGAAAATGACCCCGATCGCAGCCGCGCCGCATCCATGGCCAAGGCTTATTGCGGTGAAGTCGCGCGCGATGTCTGCAACGAAACGGTGCAGATCCATGGCGGGATGGGATTCACCTGGGAACTGGGACTGCACCGCTTTTTACGCCGGGCCAAGGTACTGGAGCATGGCTTTGGTAATCATGTCTGGCATTATGAACGGATCATGGCGGAAACGCTGGCGGCGCAGGCGGCCGGCGGCAAAGCCCAGGTGGCTTGAAGAACAGGCCCTTCATCATATGGTATGGACAGGATGAGCGAACAATTGCTGCGTGACATCGAGATATTGGCTGACCTGTTCATGTCCGGCGGCTGGACCGAGTTGCGGGTCGAAAGCGATGCGATCAGCCTGCTGCTGTCGAAGGACAAGGCGACGCTGTCGCTGGACGGGGTGCAGCAGCCAGCCGCGCCGATTGCAGCGGTGCCACCGGCTGTCGCTGCGTCAAAGGTCGCCCCGGAGCCCGTCGCTACGGGCGCAAGCGCTGGCCCGATTGATGCGGCGTGGACTGCGGTGAACGCACCCAATCTGGGCACCTTTTACCGTTCGCCCAAGCCCGGCTCCCCGCCCTTTGTGGAGGTCGGGCAGCGGGTTGAGGCGCACACCGAACTTTGTCTGATCGAGGTGATGAAGCTCTTTACATCGGTCAAGGCGGGAATTGCCGGAACCCTCCGACACGTCGCCGTGGCCGACGCCGATCTGGTCGAGGGCGGACAACCGCTCTTCTACATCGCGTGCGACTAGGTCTGCACCCAAACATCCTGAAAGACGCGCCGGACGGCTGCGGGAGAGTATAAGCAAATGGCTCATATCGAATTTCTCGACGAAACGATGCGCGATGGGCAGCAGAGCCTGTGGGGTCTACGGATGCGTGCGGGCATGGCGCTGCCGGTATCACCGCTGATCGACAAGACCGGGTTCAAGACGATCGACCTGACCGGCGGCGGCATGCTTGACGTGCTAACGCGCTATTGTCAGGAAAATTACTGGGAAGGTCTGGACCTGCTGGTCGCCTCCATGCCCAATACGCCGCTGCGGGCAGGACTGCGTGCCAATGCCAACGTCACCTTCAGCGTTAGCCCGCGCGCGCTGATGGACCTGTGGGTCCGTCGCCTGTGCGCGCATGGCGTACGGTCCTTCTGGATCTACGACGTCTTATTCGGCTTCGACAATATGCTGCGCCTGGCCAAGGTTGCCAAGGAAAGCGATGCCTGGGTGGCGGCCGCCGTCATGTTCGCGCTTTCGCCTGTCCACACCGACGCATATTATGCGGAAAAGGTGCGCGTGCTGGCCGCCAGCCCGGACGTCGACAGCATTCTGCTCTATGATACGGCCGGGGTGCTGGAAAAGGAGCGGCTGCAAACGCTGATGCCCGGCATCGTCGCGGCGGCCAATGGCAAACCGATCGAATTCCACGCCAACAATCTGCTGGGCCAAACCGCCAAGGCCTATCTTGACGCGGTGGACCTGGGCGTGTCCGTCCTCCACACGGCGAGCAAGCCGATGGCGAACGGCCCATCCGTGCCCGCGACCGAGACGATGGTGCGCAATATCGAGTTGAAGGGGCATACCCATAATCTGAATACCAGCCTGTTACAGCCGGTTGCCGATCATTTCCGCGCGGTCGGCAAGGCGGCGGGCTTCCTGGTCGATCAATATGCTGAATATGACATTTTCTCGATCGAGCATCAGATTCCCGGCGGGATGATGGGCACGTTCAAGGCGCAACTGGCCATGCACAATATGACCGACCGGATCAGCGACGTGCTGGCGGAGGTAGCGACGGTGCGCCGGGAATTGGGCTATCCCGGCATGGCGACACCGTTCAGCCAACTGGTCGGCATCCAGGCGGTCCTCAACATCGTCACCGGCCAGCGCTATGGCACGGTGCCGGACGAGGTCGTGCAATATGCTGCGGGCTTCTATGGCGATACCGTCGCGCCGATCGACGCCAATGTGCTGGACCGCATCATGGGCAGCGCACGGGCAAAGGAAGTGTTGGACAATCCCCCGCCTGACCCGGACCTGGCCGAACTGATGAAGCAATATGGCACGCAGGATGAGGATGAACTGATCCTGCGCGCCACAGTGCCGCAGGCGGACATTGACAAGATGCGCGCGGCGGGACCAGTGCGCCGCGACTATCCATTACTGTCGTCGCCCGAACTGGAACAGATGCGTAAGCTGATGCAAGTCGCCACCATGCCGGTGGTGGAACTCAAGTCCGCCGGCCTCAACCTGAGCCTGCGCCGCGACGGCTGATGCGGCGCTATGTCGTGACGCCCGGCGGCGGGGCAGATGGATTGCGGATCGAGACCGTCGCACCATTGCAGCCGGGGCGAGGCCAGGTGCTGGTGGCGATGCAGGCGGCATCGCTCAACCACGCCCAAATAGGGAGCGGAGGTCGGGCGGCTGACTGGTGGGCGCGGCATCGACACCGTGGTCGAGGTCAGCGGCCCCGGCACGCTCGCCTGATCGACCGCGTCTTTGGCTTCGACGAGGCGGCCGCCGCCTTTGCCTATCTCCAGTCGGCCGCGCATTTCGGCAAGGTTGTCATCCGCATCGCAAACTGACGCTTTTCACCGCGCCAGATACCCGCCATCGACGGGATAATAGGTGCCGGTCATGAAACTGGCCAGCGGCGAAACCAGGAAGCAGACGGCGGCGGCTATCTCCTCTGGCTGCGCGATGCGACCGAGCGCATGTAGGGCCGCAATCTCCCCCATCTTCCCGCGCGTCGCCTGCTGGAGCAGCGGCGTTTCGACATAACCTGGTCCTACCGCATTCACACGGATGCCCATCGGCGCACCCTCTAGCGCGGCCGCCTTGGTCAAGCCGACGATGGCATGCTTACAGCTGGTATAAGCAGCCGCGCCAGCGGCCGCGACGGCGGACATGACCGATCCGATATTGACGATCGCGCCGCCGCCGGCATCGCACATTGCTGGAATCTGCGCTTTGAGGCTCAGAAACACGCCGTCCATATTGACCGACGCGACCCGCCGCCATTCCGCGAAGTCGAGTTCGCTGATCGGGGTGTGGGTGCTGGTTACGCCGGCATTGTTGACCGCAATGTGGAGCGCGCCGAACTGCTGTTTCGCAAAGTCCACCATGGCGAAACAGGACATTTCGTCCGCCGTGTCTGCCTTCGTGCCAACTGCGTTCGGGCCGAGCGTGGCGGCCAGCGCCAGCGCAGCGTCGCCGTTAAGATCGGCGATCACGACCTTGGCTCCGGCAGCGAGCAGGGCCTCCACGCAGGCCTTGCCGATACCCGATGCGCCGCCGGTCACCAAGGCGACCTTGTCGGTCAGATCAATGCCGATCATGCTCTCTGCCTTATCGTTGGATCTTCGTTTACCAGTTCGAGGATGAAGTCCTCTATCGCCCGGTTCACCCGTCGCGGGTTGCTGAGGTTCACCGCATGTGGCCCGCCCGGCACCAGCGTCACCACCCGCGGATCGGGCACGCCCTGCGCCGTCAGCAATCCTAGTTCGTGCGAGGTGGCCAGGTCGGCAAGGCCGTGGATCACCGCGACAGGCACGGTGACGTCTGCCAGACGGTGGAAGAGAGGATCTATCGTCGCGAGCGCACCTGTGGCGTCGCGCACCTGCTCTTTAGTCATGCGTGACCAGGCTTCATGCCAATAGCTGTGATCGACGCCCGGCCCCAGGATAAAGCTGCCGAGGAAGGCCAGCTTTTCCGGGTCGGGTCCGTTGGCGATCCAGTCGGCGATCTGGCGGGGAAATGTGTCGTCATCGCTCTTGGGTGCTTCGCCCGCCTGGGTCGAAAGCTGTACCAGGCCATGGAACCGCTCAGGCGCGAGCAGGGCGGCACGCATGCCGACAAGGCCCCCTTGGCTCATACCGACGTGGATCACTTTGGTCAGGCCCAGCGCGTCCATCATCGCTAGCATGTCGCGCGCCGAATCCCAATAATCGAACGGGCCTTCCCATATGGTGTCGCCATGCGCCCGCGCGTCCCAGGCTATACAGCGCCAGCGGCTGGCGAAATGATCGAACTGCGGCGCGAACATCGACCTGTTCATCATATAGCCGTGGCTGAACAGGATCGCGGTTCCGCCGCCGCCGGTATCGTCCAACGCGATGATCGCGCCTGTGGGCAGGGATAGTTTCTGCATGTCGCTTTCTCCCGATCGCATCATATCGCCGATATGCCGCCATCCACCATATGGCAGGCACCGTTGACATAGGTGGAAGCGTCCGACAGCAGATAGGCGGCGGCCCTTGCGACCTCCGCCATCTGGCCAAAGCGGCGGCTGGGGATTGCCGCCATGCGTGCTTTGGCGCGGTCGGACGGCGCACCGGGTTTGCTGCCCATGATCGCGTCGATCATCCGTCCGTCAAGCGGACCGGGGCAGAGTGCATTGACGCGCAGGCCCGCCGGTCCATAGTCGATTGCGGCGCAGCGGGTGAGGCCGATCACGGCATGTTTGCTCGCGACATAGGCGCCCATACCGGCCGCGCCCTTGACGCCCGCCGTGCTGGCGATGTTGACGATCGCTCCGCCGGGCGTGCGCATGTGAGGCACGCCATGTTTCATGCCAAGGAACAGGCCGGTCACGTTGACGTCCATCACCTTGCGGAACAGCGCGGTGTCGAGCGCGGCGATCGGCGTCGCCGCATTCTCAATCGCCGCGCCATTGACCAGGCCGTCGAGCGGCGCCTCCAGCGTATCGAAGGCACGGATCATCGCGGCCTCGTCCACGACGTCGGCGACGATGGTGCGCAGGCGCGACGGGCCGGCCATGGCATCGAGCGCGGCGGCATCCCGGTCGATCGCCAGCACATGCGCGCCAAGATCGAGCAGCAGGCTTGTCATGGCCGCACCCAGTTCGCCAGCCGCCCCGACAAGAGCGATATGGCGACCGTCGAGGTCGATAAGGGGGCGGCCCGTCATGATGCGAAGGTCGCAAGATAGCGTTGGGTCAGCGCCGCATCATAAGCGCTATGCTGATCCAGTTGCGCTTGCCAGTCGATGTCCGTCTCGATTGGATCGCCGGTCGCCAGATGGCGAATTTGGTTGAAATAATAAGCGATGGTCGCCTGCGCCTCCGTCCCCGGCTGATCGTCCGGGGAGGGCAGGCGATCAATACGACCGTCCAGCAGCGCTTCGATAAGGCCAGCGTCGAGGCAGAGCGGGCGGGCAATGCCGACAGCATCGAGCGCGCCCGTTTCCAGCGCCTGCGCCATGGCGGAGCGGCTGCGAAAACCGCCGGTGACCGCGAGCGGGACGGAGACATGCGGCCGAAGCCGTGCGGCGAAATCGAGGAAATAGGCTTCGCGCACGATGGTCGATTCTTTTTTGAGCAGCGTGCCGTCCTGTTCGCGCCCCACCATGACTTGCGATTCATAGCTGCCGCCCGAAATCTCCAGCAGGTCGATGCCTGCCGCGCAAAGCCAGTGGACGATCTGGATCGATTCCTCTTCGGTCAGACCGCCTTTCTGGAAATCGGCGCTGTTGAGCTTGACCGAGACGGGGAAGTCGGGGCCGGTTGCCGCGCGAATGGCGCTGACGATGTCGAGCAGCAGCCGCGCCCGGTTATCTAGACTGCCGCCCCAATCGTCGTCGCGCTTGTTGGTCAGGGGGCTGAGGAACTGGGACAGGAGATAGCCATGCGCGGCATGAACCTGCACGCCCGTGAAGCCCGTGTCGCGGGCCGTGACGGCGACATGGACGAAGCGACGCTGGATGTCTCCGATTTCCGCGACGCTCAGTGCGCGGCACATGCCTGCGCCGCCCACCAAGGGTATGGCGGATGGCGCGACGAAAGTGTCAGGTGACGCACCCGCCTGGCGTCCGGGATGGTTGATCTGCATCCAGATATGGGTGCCATTCTCACGCCCTGCGGCGGCATAGGCGGCAAGTTGTTCCCGCCCGCCATTGCCGTCGATCGCAACATTGCCGGGTCGCTCGACGAAGCGCCGGTCGATCTGGACGTTGCCGGTCAACAGCAGGCCTGCGCCGCCCCGCGCCCAGCGGCCGTAGAGCGCGGCATGATCGTCGGTCGCGCGATTGTCCGGCGTGCCGATGCCTTCCGTCATAGCGCCTTTGACGATACGGTTTTTGAGCACGGTGCCGCAGGGCAGGGTCAACGGATATGTAAGGGCGGGGGGCATGATCTTTTCTTCCCTAGCGGATGTAACGGCGGACATAATCGCGGCCCAGGCCGACTTTCTCGAAATGGGCGGCGCTCTGTTCGATGCGGGTGAAGACATTGGACTGGCCGACGGGCCGGTCGTCATCGTCCAGTTCGATCAACGACCCAGCGATCCAGAACAGCGTTTCCGATCCACCGGGCAGCCCGATCAGCGTATGGGTGTCGCCGGCCGGCTCCAGCAGATAGTGGCCGGCGGTGGCGATCCAGTCGCGCTCCCGATAACGCCATTGGCCCGACAGGACATAAGCCTGGACCGGGCAGGCATGGGCGTGGCGGCTGATCTTGCCCTCCGCCCGGATGCGAGTGACATTGGCCCATGCGCCCGACACAGTGTCAAACATCAACGGGCGCATCCATACGCCATCCATGGCGGCGGGCACCCATTCGCGCTCGTCTTGGCTGCTGGTTTTCAGCAGCAATTCGCTGTGCCGAAAAGCTCCGGCGGGATGGTCAGGTGTCATTTCGCCTCCTGTGGCAGCGCATAGGCGTGGAAGGTGCGGCCGAGCGGAAAGGATTGCGACGTGACATGGCCGGTGGCGGCGATGACCACGAACTGCCGTCCGGTGCGGGGTCCGACATAGGTCATGGGATTGGCGTTGCCGCTGGCGGGCATTCGCACCGACCACAGTTCCTTGCCCGTATCCGTCGCGAACGCGCGGAAAGCACGTTCCTTCACGCCCCCAAAGAAGATTAGGCCGCTGCGCGTGACCAGCGTGCCGCCGAAACCGGGCATCCCCATGCGGACCGGCAGGCCGACTTCCAGCCCTAGCGGGCCGCTGTCGCGCACCGTGCCGACGGGTCGCTGCCAAGCGATCTTGCGCGTCGTCATGTCGATCGCGGTCATGCGGCCGTAGGGCGGCGCGAGACAGAGCGTGCCGAGCGGGCTGGTGAAGCCGCGCAGCCGCGCGGCATAGGGGGTGCCCGCCATGGGCAGCGGCGCGGCGAAATCGGTGGCGTTATGGCTCGCCCTCGGTCCCTTACCGCCGCGCGCTGCAGCGCGCGGGACCAATTGCATCAGGGTGGGATAATAGATGCTGTTGACCATCAGCAGCCGTCGTTCGGGATCATAGGATACCCCGCCCCAATTCATGCCCCCGCCCAGGCTGGGGTAGAGCAGGGATTCGGTCAGCCCTGGCGGCGTGTTGGGGCCGTCATAGCGCAGCTTGCGGAAATGAATGCGGCACCACAATTGGTCGATAGGGGTGATGCCCCACATGTCGCGCTCGCTGATTCGACGACCCGCGAGAGAGGGCATGCCGACCGAGAAAGGCTGGGTGGGGGAGAGGCGTTCTTCCGGTACCTTGCCTGCCTGCGGCGCCGGCAGTTCGCGGACCTCGGCCAGGGGCTTACCGCTGCGGCGGTCGAGCAGGAATAGTTCGCCGCGCTTGGTTGGCTGGACCAGCGCAGGGATCGTGCCGCCGGATGCAGGCAGGTCGATCAGGGTCGGTTGCGAGGCGACGTCATAGTCCCACAGGTCGTGATGCGCGGTCTGGAAGGACCAGCGCACCGCACCGGTAGCGACATCCAGCGCGACGACGGAGCTGCTGTATTTCTCGCTCTGCGCGGAGCGATAGGTGCCGAAATGATCCGGCGTCGCATTGCCGGTGGGGACGAATACCAGGCCCAGCTTTGCGTCGGCGCTCATCGGCGCCCAACTGTTGGGCGTGGAGCGGGTATAGGTGTCGCCTGGCGGCGGTCCATGCATATTGTTAGGGTTACCCATGTCCCAGGCCCAACGCAGCGCGCCGGTGATTACGTCATAGCCGCGCACCACGCCCGACGGCTCGTCCGTGCTGACATTGTCCGCGACCCAGCCGCCCAGCACGATCACGTCGCCGATGATCACCGGCGCCGAGCTGACGTAATAGAGGCCGGGCGCGGTGCGTCCCATGCCCTGATTGAGATCGACAAAGCCGCGTTGGCCAAAGCCGGGGCAGGGTCTCCCGGTGGCACTGTCGAGTGCGATCAACTGCGCGCAGTAGGTTGCGGTGATAACGCGGCGCGGGCATGGGGCGGGCGCTGCTGCGCCGCCATCATGATAGGCGACGCCGCGACAGGTCCGCACCGCCGACCCGCCCTTCGGATCGACCCTTGGGTCGAAGCGCCAGAGCTGCTTGCCAGTTTCCGGGTCGAGCGCGAAGACGATGTTAGTCTGGGTGCAAAGCAGCAGTTTGCCGTCCACCATCAGCGGCGTGGATTGCAGCGGGCTGGGGACGGGCGCGCTCATCGGGTCGTGGCCGGTGTCGAAGGTCCAGGCGAGTTGCAGCTTTCTGACATTGGCTGGCGTGATCTGCGTAAGTGGCGAAAAGCGCGTGCCTGCGGTATCGCGCCCCCAGGCTGGCCATTGGCCGGGATCGCCGGGAATGGCGATCGGGGTGTTGGTCCGGCCGGAGAGGGCCGCTATCTCCATGGGCGATTGGAGTGCGCAGCCGAGGATCAGCAGGAAGCTGGCAAAGCCGACCAGCCCCGCCGCAATCGCACCTTTGCCCACCCGGCGGCGGATGAAGGACAGCAGAAAAGCAAGGGCGAACAGCGCCGGGCCGACGATCCGGGCGGTCAACTGCCAGCCATCCAACCCGACTTCGCACAGTGCCCAGACGATCGTGACGGCCAGGAACAGCGCATAGAGCCATCCGGACCGGCGGTCGCCGCGCCACAGCCAGTAACCGCTCAGCGCCACTGCGCTCCCGCCCGGCAGGTAATAAGGCGATCCGCCCAGCCAGATCAGATGTGCCCCGCCCGCAGCCACGATCAGTCCGATGATCAGCAGCAGCGCGGCGACAAGGCGGACCGGCCAGATCAT
Source organism: Sphingobium xenophagum (assembly GCF_031457465.1). Lineage (GTDB taxonomy): Bacteria > Pseudomonadota > Alphaproteobacteria > Sphingomonadales > Sphingomonadaceae > Sphingobium > Sphingobium xenophagum_A. The sequence goes on along the minus strand of NZ_JAVDWV010000003.1, from coordinate 218,887 downwards.
GACCGGGGCGATCGCCCTGAAACGGCCATCACCGCCGTCATGCGTTGAAGCCCTTCTGCAATATCTCCATGAAAGGCGCGAGATCGGGGAAGCCGGATGTGGCGGTGATCCCGCCGTCGACCGGGATTACCGTGCCGGTCATATAGGATGCCTTGTCCGACGCCAGGAAGGCGACAACTTCGGCGATTTCCTCAGCCTGGCCGATCCGGGCCATGGGCACCGCACGGATGAAATTGTCGAACACGCTTTCGGCGGCCTTTAGCCCCGCAAACAGGGGGGTGTCGACGCAGCCAGGGCAGACGGCGTTCACGCGGATGCCCGACTTGGCCATATCCATCGCCAGCGCGCGGGTATAGTTGACCACGCCCCCCTTGGCCGTGTTGTAGGCGGTCATGCCGAAATCGCCCAGCATCCCGGCAATGGAGGCATTGTTGACGATCGCCCCCGATCCGTTGCGCAACATGTGTGGCAACGCCGCCTTGCAGCCATAGAAAACCGAAAAGAGATCGACCTCTATCACCCGCCGGAAAGCTGCAGCGTCCAGGTCCAGCGTGGTGCCCATGCCGCCGATGCCAGCATTGTTGAACAATATGTCGATCCGTCCGAAATGCGCCGCGGCACCATCGACAAAGGCGATGACATCGTCTTGCTGTGAGACGTCGGTGCGGGTGAAGCTGGCCTTGTCCGTACCCAATTCGGCGACCAGCGCCCGCCCCATATCCTCATTGAGATCGGCGATCGCGATCCGGCCGCCATCGCGCACGACGGTACGGGCGAAGGCCGCGCCGATGCCCGAAGCGCCGCCTGTCACGAGCGCGACTTTACCCTCAAATTGCTGGGTCAATATCCTCTCCATTCCGAAATATGTGCGGCTTTCGCCATTATCCGAATCATTGTCGGAAAATAGCTATAAAAAGACAAGTGCTTTCTGACGTGGCGTGCGGGGAGTGATGGCGGCGATTGTCGCAGGAAACTCAGGTACGGCGGCTAGAAGCAATTCCGATCATGTGATCGGGCAACTCTTGGCCGGTTGTTTCATGAAAGGTAAGGCCTGTTGTCTAATCGTTCATAATCCGAATCAAGGTCGATTTTATCTCGCATGAAATCTACGATCCGGCTATGCCCGCCGCGTAGTTGGGGAGGATTTTGCCATGACCAGCGCGAAGCGCATATCCGTTCGATCGGGCGATGCCACGCTGTCCATGACCGTCGCGGGGAGCGGGCCGCTCGTCATCCTGATCCACGGCTGGCCCGACCTGGGGCTGGGCTATCGTCACCAGATCGGTCCGCTAGCGGGCGCGGGATATCGTGTCGCGGTTCCCGACATGCGGGGTTATGGCGCATCATCCGCCCCGGAAGACCCGCACGTTTATAGCATTGATCATGCCGCCGACGACATCGCCGCCATCGCCGATGCGCTAGGGGAACGGACGTGGGTCTCCGTGGGCCATGACTGGGGATCGCCGGTGGCGTGGCGCACGGCGCAGCGCTTTCCCGATCGGGTTCGCGCCGTCTTCTCCCTGGGCGTGCCGCATCGCCTGCCCAGCCCGGTGAGCGCGCATGAATGGTTCGACTCCGCCTATCCCGACCGCTTTTATTATATGCGCTATTTCGAGCAGGTCGGACCAGCCGAGCAGGAATTGGGGCGCGATGCCAGGGATAGCCTTAAGCGGATATTCCATGCCCTGTCTGGCGACGCACCCTTCGGTGAATGGTTGAAGCCCCGTCCTCTGGACGCGCCCCTATTGCCCGGTCTGATGTCGCCACCGGAGGGGCCTTTGTCCTTCATGAGCGACGCGGAACTGGACGCCCATGCCGAACCCTTTGCGCGCAACGGCTTTTATGGATCGCTTTGCTGGTACAGGAACTGGGACGCGAACGAAGCGCAGGCCCGTGCCTATGGCGACCAGACCATTCGGCAACCGGCCGGCTTCCTATGCGGTGACCGGGAGATCGTGCTACTGATGTTCGACCGTGGGCTGGAAACGCAGCGCACGCTTTGTCCCGACCTGCGGATGGAGCGTATGCTGCCGGGTTGCGGGCACTGGACGCCGGCCGAACGCCCGTCCGAAGTAACGGCAGCGTTGCTGGAATTCCTGTCCGACGTCGCGGACCGCCCGGGCGATGGCCCTAATATCTGAAAGAAACGCCCATGCAAAAGATCGCGCCGCCCAACCAGGCGAGCTTGGTGAGGGAGGGGCTGTCGCCATAGACGCTGATACCGACAATCACCGATCCGACGATGATGGCCAAGGTAATGATTGGGATCAGCAGGCTGAGGTTTACCCCTGACACGACCAGCCGCGCCATGCAGATCAGGCCGACGGCATAACAGACAAAGACGGCGGCGCTGGGCCAGATCATGGTCATGCCGCGCGTTATCGGCAACAATGACGCGCCTAACAGCTGGAACAGCGTGGCGGCCAGGAACAGCCCCAGGGTCGCGCCGGTCAATTCCCCCATGAAATACCCTCCCGCTTGTGATGAAATGCTGCCCTCAGGCGTTTTCAACTGGTCTTATGGTGATGCCTAGACCGTCTTCTGCCGTCCGCAGGTCCAGATGGTCGCGCCAGGCGACGATCTTGCCCTCGCGCACCTCCATCACGCCGGTCACAGGTAGCGGCACGACCACGGACGGGTCGGAATTGGACTGCAGATAATCCACGCGCTCGGTGAAAATGATGGTGTCACGCGAGGCGATGTTGAGCGTTTCGATCCGCACCGCAAAGGCGGAAAAGATCTTTTCCAGATAAAGGCGGATCTGGTCCAGCCCGTGGCGCGGTGGAAGGGGCATGTCGATATAGCTGGCGCCTTCGGCGAAATAGTCGAGCAGGACATCGACATTGCCGCTGTCCCAATGATCCAGAAACTCCAGGACCATGGCTTCGTCGTCATTATAGGCTATCGGCATGTCACTCATCCTCTCCTGCGTGCCGTGCCGCTCATGCGGCCGACATCCTGTTATCGGCCGCATCGGTCGCGGGAACGCACGTCTTCAAACCGATCCGCGCTGATATTTTTCGAGCATCGACGCCTGCGCCGCCGCGGTCAGTTGCGCGCCGGCATAGCCCGTCGCCATCACCTCCTCGAAGCTCTTGCGCAGGGGATCGCCCAAGCCGTTGAAATAGGGCATGACTTCCTCCGCGAAGAGCTGGTGACTGCGCACCGTCGCGGGATAGCGCGCCCAATCCACGCCCATCAGCAGATAGGTGCCGAAGCCACCGGACTTTTCGATCAGGCGATTGATCTGCGCGCGCGCCATCTCCGGCGTGCCGATCACGGCCGCGCCGCTCTCGTTCAGCATGTCCACGATTTTGTCGATGTCCCACCAGTCGATGTCGGGTGCCGGATTGATATGCGCGCGATAATCCTCCAGCATCGACAGGCCGTAGCGGACATCCTCCTTGGCCTGCTCCATGGTTTCAGCCAGGTGCATCGGCCCCATCAGGCGCCAATCCTTGCGCAACGGCTTGGGCTGGCCGTGACTGGCGGCTTCCTGTTCCATAATCTCCCAATGGCCCAGCAGCTTTTCGATCCCGTCCGGGTCGGTCGCTGCGACCGACAGCATCCCCATGCCATGCCGCCCAGCGAGCAGCGGGCCGGACGGGGACAGGACGCTGACCGTGGCCATGTCGAAATTGGAATAAGGCAGCATCTGGAGCCGCGCGTCCTGCAAGTCGAACCAGTCGGTTTTGCGCGTCACCCGCTCGCCCTTGAACAGCGGGATGATGACCTCCAGTGCTTCCTGCAACCGCTGGCGGTTTTGCGAGGGGTGAAGGCCCATCATCTGCGCGTCCTGCACGAGCTGACCCGGTGCGACCCCGAACATCATGCGGCCGCGCGTCTGATAGTCGAGCTGCACGATGCGGTCCGCGACCCATAGAGGGTTGTGATAGGGCAGGGTGATTGCCCCGGTGCCCAGCTTGATGCGCTTGGTCCGCTCGGCCGCGGCGGCGATGAACAGTTCGGGGCTGCCGATCGTCTCGATACCGCCGGAATGATGTTCGCCGATCCACGCCTCGTCAAAGCCCAGTTCGTCGAGGTTGATGACCGTCTGCATGTCCTGCTGGAACGACACGAGCGGGTTCAGGTTGGGTTTGTGATAAGGCCCCATGAAAATCCCGAACCGCATTCTGTCTTCGAAAAATCGCATGTTTCTCTCCAGCTCTTTTGGGGGCGGGCACGCGCTTAAGGCGGCGGCGCCTCTTCTGGGTGCGATCTTGTGCCGGGTCATCACGACGCTGTCAATCCGACATATATTCGGAAAATATTGACGTGATCCGTGAAATAGCGATAAATATCCCCGACAACTATATATGCGCCCCGGCAGATTCCGACAAGATTCGATAATTTACCCGCAATTCCGCAGTCAGGACGGTGGCGGAAGGTAAGGAGAGGACCGACATGCTGAAAGACAAGGTTATCATTATAACCGGCGGCGCTTCCGGGATTGGCCGTTCCGCGGCGGATCTGTTCGCGCGCGACGGTGCCCGCGTGATGATTGCGGATCGGAGCGCGGACGCAGGCGCAGCAGCGGCCGAAGCCATCTGTGCTGCGGGCGGCGAAGCCGCCTTCGTCGCCTGCGACGTCGCCGACGATGATTCGGTCGCCGCCATGGTCGCGGCGACGGTGGCGCGCTTCGGTCGGCTGGACGGCGCGTTCAATAATGCCGGGATCGAATTCGCCAGCAAGATCGTGCCGGACCTCAGCTTCGCGGAATGGCGCCGGGTGATCGACATCAACCTGAACGGCGTGTTTCTTTGCATGAAGCATGAGATCGCGCAGATGCGCCAGTCGGGCGGCGGTGCCATCGTCAACACCGCGTCCGGCGCGGCGGTGGCGGCATCGCCCAACATGGCGGAATATGCCACGTCCAAGGCGGGCGTGACCGGCCTGACCCGCGCGGCATCATGCGAATATGGCGAAACGCAGGTGCGGGTCAACGCAGTGCTGCCGGGCCTGATCCTGACGCCGATGACGGAGGAGCGGCTGTTCAACGATGCGGGGTTCGCCGCGGCGCTGGAACCGCTGCTGGTGCGCCATTCCGTCGGCCGGTTCGGTCAGCCCGACGATGTGGCGGAGGCGGCACGCTGGCTGCTCTCGGACCTCTGCCCGTTCGTGAACGGGATCAGCCTGCCCGTGGATGGCGGCCTGCTCGCCCGTTAAATGCCCTGCCGCAGGTCAGCGTGGGCTGACCTGCGGCAGGGCATAGGCGACAAGAACATTGCGTTCGTTGCTCGCCAATGCGGCGCTGCCGCCTGCCGCGATCACCAGATATTGCCGTCCGTCATTCCCGACATAGGTCATCGGCGTCGCATTGGCGCTGGCGGGCAGCCTGGTCTGCCACAATAGCCGTCCCGTCGCCGTCTCGATCGCGCGGAAACGTCGGTCCGGTGTCGAGGCGATGAAGGTCAGGCCGCTGGCGGTCGTGATAGACCCGCCGAGCGTCGGCAGCCCGATGGTGAAGGGCAAGTGGGACGGGATGCCCAGCGATCCCATGCTGTCGGCCATGCCGATCGGCTGGCTCCACAACAGCGTGCGACGATCCAGATCGACAGCACTCAGCGTGCCAAAGGGCGGCTGGATGCATGGCACGCCCAGCGGGGATAGAAACATATGGTTCTGCGCACCATAGGGCGCGCCGGTCTGCGGCACGCCCAGACGGAAGCGTTCCAGCGACGGCGTCTGCCCCGGCGTGCCCATCGGAGCAAGGCCGAGCGCCCTCACTTCCTCCGCGCTAATCAGATGGTTGAGCGTGGGCATATTGGTGCTGTTGACGATCATGATTCGCCGTTGCCGGTCGATCGATACGCTGCCCCAGTTCACGCCGCCGGCCGACCCCGGATATTGGATCGACCAGTCCTGCCGCGGCGGGGTGAAAGCGCCGTCATAGCGGAGTTTGCGGAAGGCAATGCGGCACCAGAGTTGGTCGAGCGGGGTCAGCCCCCACATCGTCGCCTCTGTGAGCGGCGGCGCGCCAAAAGCGGGCATGTCTACTGAAAAGGGCTGGGTTGGTGCGGTCCAGTCTCCCGGCACAGCGCCCTGTGGCACCGGCTTCTCCACGACTGGCGACAATGGGCGGCCGGTCGCTCGGTCCAGTAAGAAGCTCTGGCCGGTCTTGCTGATGCTGACGAGCGCGGGAACCATCCTGTTGCCGACGCGAACGTCGGTCAGCACCGGCTGCGACGCGACGTCATAGTCCCACAGGTCATGATGCACCGTCTGAAATGTCCAGCGCGGCCGCCCGGTGCGGTTGTCGACGGCGACGATCGCGTTGGAAAAACGCTCTGCACCGGATGAACGGTGCCCGCCGAAGAAATCCGGCGTGGCAACGCCGAAGGGCAAGTAGATGAGGCCCAATTTCTCATCGCTGCTCGCCACACTCCACATATTGGGGGTGCCCGGCGCATAGCGCGCCTGCGGCGTCCCGCGTTCGGGGGCGGCGGGGTCGAATGCCCACACCGGCTTGCCGCTGGCCAGATCATAGGCACGCACGACGCCGGACGGCTGGTCCATCTTCTGCCCGTCCAGCCCATAGGAGCCGGTGACCACGACATTGCCGGACACGACCGGGGTCGATGTCACATAATAGAGTACAGAAGAGTAGTTGCTGATCCCGTCGATCAGCGACACTTCGCCATCGCGCCCGAAATCGCGGCATCGCGCGCCGGTGCGCGCGTCGATCGCGATGAGGCGCGCGTCGATCGTCGCACTGTATATCCGCTCGCCGCAGGGCGCGGTGGGGTCGGCAAAGGCATGATAGGCGACGCCGCGGCAGTTGGCGAAGGCATGGCCCATATCCTTGGTCTGCGGGTCGAACCGCCAGAGTTGGCGGCCGGTAGTCGCGTCGAGCGCGAAAATGACATTGTGCGGCGAGCACAGGAACAGCCGGTTGCCGATCTTGATCGGCGTCGCCTCGAACGCCAGCGCGCCGGCGCCGCCGGGGCGCGGCTTCGCGCCCGTCTCGAAAGACCAGGCGGGTTGCAGCCGGGCGACATTGGCGGGCGTGATCTGCGCTGCGGTGGCGAAGCGATCGCCACCCGCGCCATTGCCCCATTGTCGCCATTCGCTGGGCGGAGCTGCGGCGGGCCAGGCGGCGGCATTGTCGGTCGCGACCGGTTGTGACAGCCACGCGCCGCTGGCGAACAGCAGGAGCATCAGCACGCCGCCACCGGCGAACCAGCCGCCGTGGATTGGCGGCGCGCCATAACCTCGACGGACGGGCGGCAATAGCAGCAACAGCCCGACGACCGCCGGGCCGATGAGACGCGGTGCCAGCGCCCAGAGGTCACCACCGGTTTCCCAAAGCGCCCAGACCAGCGTCGCCGTCAGCATCGTGCCATAGATCCAGGCACCCCGCCGGTCGCCGCGCCATAACAGGATGGCGGTGGCACCGATCGAGAGGCCGGCAAGGAGATAATAAGGCGAGCCGCCCAGCAAAACGAGCTGGCCTCCGCCGATGATCAGGACAAAAGCGATCGACACCAGCAAGCATGCGACGATGCGGACGGCGAGGCGGGACCGGCGAACGCCATCGTTTCGATCGCTGTTCGCCACAGCCAGGCTGGGCAAATCCTGGGGCATGTTCGTCCTCTCCCTATCGTGCCACTTCTTCGTACACATCCTCTACGACTCGATAGTAACCGAAATTAATTCGGATTAAAGCCGATTCTTGAATTGCGATCGCGGTGGGTTCCGGCGACGTGGGAGTCCCACATATCGACCCGCCCTACGTCACGCGCGTTGGAAGAAAAACCGTTCAGGTTGAATGGTTTGGGAGCGTCAGATCGGAGGCCTCTTATCATGGCTGTTGGCGTAAAACGGGCGGCTCTCGCCGAATGGCAACGGCCGATACCCTTATCCTCCGTCGCTGGCACAGGCGAAATAGCCAACCAATGCTCCCTTTGCGTGGTGCGTAGACCGCCGCAACGACATTGCATTCTTGAGCAACGGTGCAAGCGGCGGCGGTTCTGGTTGAAGCTCAATGTATAATATATTGAATAAAAAAGAGAAATTATATTGGTAGGACCATACATCATTTCGGTTGACAGGATGTTGCCAAAAATCCGATACTAATTCGGCTTCGTAAAAAAGCGAAGAAAATGGGAGGATGCCGAAATGAACGCTGCAAAGGCGCTTTTATTGTCGGGCGTTGCGGGGCTGGTCATGGGAACCGCCGCGCAGGCTCAGGAAGCACAGGATTCAACCGCACAACCCTCGCAATATGCGGATATCATCGTGACCGCAAACAAGCGGCAGGAGAATATCAATAAGGTCGGCCTGACCATAACTGCCCTGAGCGCGGAACAATTGCAGGATCGCAAGATCGTTTCCCTTTCCGACGTTGCGTCCGCTGTTCCAGGCCTGACCTTCACGCCGTCGGTCACCAACACGCCCATCTTCACGCTGCGGGGGGTCGGTTTCAACGAAAGCTCGCTGGGCGTCTATCCGGCCGTATCCGTCTATATCGACCAGGCGCCGCTACCTTTCCCGGTAATGGCTTCGCATGCAGCCTTCGATCTGGAGCGGATCGAAGTGCTTAAGGGGCCGCAAGGCACCTTGTTCGGTCAGAACGCGACCGGCGGTGCGATCAACTATATTGCCGCGAAACCGACCGATACATTCGAAGCCGGCGGCGACATTACCTATGGTCGGTTCAACCAGATCGACGGCAATGCCTATATCAGCGGGCCGCTGACAGGAAATCTGAACGGGCGCATCGCCATGACGGCGCATCACCTCAACGATTGGCAATATAGCCTGACGCGCCCGACCGACACCAACGGATCGCAGGACTATATCGCGGGCCGTATCCTGCTGGACTGGCAGGCTTCGGAGCGGCTGAAGCTGGCGTTCAACCTGAACGGGTCGCGCGACACGTCCGACCCGCAGGCCATCCAATATGTGGCGATGAGCCCGACCGACTTCACCAATGTCAAACCGATCTATGCCAACCAGCCCTTTGCTTTCGGCAATGCCCGCGTCGCGGACTGGACACATTTTTCGGTCGATCCCTTTGGTGGCCCGGCTGGCACGCCGACGGATGAACTCGCCGATTTCTCGCCCAAGTCGAAGCGAACCTTCATTCAGGCTTCCGTCCGGGCAGACTATGACCTGACCGATGACATGACCTTGACGTCGATCACCACCTATGACCATTTCAAGCAAAACCAGCGTACCGATGGTGAGGGTGTGGTCGCCGTCGGTTTCGATCTTCAAAAGTCGGACGGCAAGTTGACGTCCTTCAGCCAGGAATTGCGGATCGCCAACGCCAGCACGTCAGCGCTGCGCTATATCATTGGTGGCAATTTTGAGCGCAGCACGACGAGCGAGCTTCAGCATCTGCGCTATTATGACAATGACACCAACAATGCCGGCCTGATGTTCATCAACTTCAGCGGCGACTTGATGGAGCAGAAGATCACCAACTATGCCGCGTTCGGCAATCTTGAATTTGATATCAGCTCGCAACTGACCCTCAAGGGCGGCGTGCGCTATACTCAGTCGAAGAACAAGGCCTATAATTGCGGCTTCACCGATGCGAACGGCTATGTGAACGACCTGTTTAATTTTCTCGGCGGTTTGCTCGGCACCGTGCCTTTCACGCCGATCGGCCCGGAGGGTTGCTACACCCTCAATGACAATAATGTGCCGGGCGAACCCTTCCGCAAGACGTTGAAGGAAGACAATGTCTCCTGGCGGGTGGGTGTCGACTATAAAGTGACCGATACGACGCTGCTCTATGCGAACGTCTCGCGCGGCTACAAGGCTGGCAGCTTCCCGGCGCTCGCGGCGTCAGGCTATGTCGGCCTGCAACCTGTCGTGCAGGAATCCGTGACGGCCTATGAAGCGGGCGTGAAGGCCCAGTTGTTCGACCGTGCGGTGCAGTTCAACGCGGCGGGCTTCTATTATGACTACCGGAATAAGCAAATCCGCGGCAAGCTGCTTGATCCGCTCTTTGGCGTACTCGATATCCTGATCAATATCCCCAAGTCGCGCATCTACGGCGGCGAAGCGGATGTCACGATCCGTCCGGCTGCAGGGCTGACTTTATCGGGCGGCGTCACCTATCTGAACTCAAAGCTGCAGAAGGGGCCGGTGTCGCCGCGTGATTACAACATCATTGGCGAAGTCAATGATTTCGGCGCTTTCGGCGACGCGCTGCCATACACGCCCGAATGGTCGGGTACGGCATCGATCGATTATCGCACGCCGGGCGATGGCGGTCCCTTCGTTGGCGTATCGACTAATTTCCGCAGCTCTCAGGACGCCGCGCTGGGCGGCAGCCGGATTGTGTGGCCGGACAATCCTGCTGAATTCCGCAAGCAGGCGCCGATCGGACTTGTCTACAAGATTCCCGGTTATGCAACAGTGGATGCACGGCTTGGCTATGAGGCACCCGGCGGCGCGTGGAAGGCCATGTTGTGGGGCAAGAATGTCTTCAACAAATATTATATCGCTGCGGTGGTTCCGGCGAGCGCCTCGGCAGGCCGCCTGGCCGGTATGCCGGCGACCTATGGCGTCACCATGTCGTTCAAGATCAAATAAAAGGGGCGACTGGCGCCGTTTCCATGTTGGGAGCGGCGCCGTTTTTGGGCCCAGTCGCACCAGGCGTGCGCGTAAACAGCATCAACGAAGACTATAAATCCGATAATATATCGGATATTAGAATGGATGACATTGGCGGCTCATGCAGCGGCCCGGCGAAAGCAAGGAGAGGTTAATGGACATTATCTACACGCCGGTTTGGCAGAACCCCGGCAACATCCGCAGCCCGCTCCAGTTCGTTCAGGACGAATTGTCGCTGATGGAAAAGGTGGAGGGGCTGGGTTTCGATATTTGTTGCTCTCCCGAACATCATTTCGATATCGACTATTCGGCCTGTCCCGACAATTTCCTGCCGCTCAGCTATCTCGCGGCGAAGACGACGACGCTCAAGCTCTGCCTGGGCGCGGTTATCCTGCCATGGAACGATCCGCTGCGCGTGGTCGAAAAGCTGGCGTTCCTCGACCATCTGAGCGACGGCCGCTGCATCGCCGGGTTCGGTCGCGGCCTCGCCAAGATGGAATATAGTCATATGGGCATCCCCATGGATGAGTCGCGCGAGCGGTTCGACGAGGCGCTCGAAATGGTGCTGAGCGCGCTGCGCAGCGGCGTGATCGAGGGCACGGGAAAATATTATCCGCAAACCCCGACCCCGGTGCACCCTGCCCCGCGCGCGTCGATGGCGGACAGTTTCTGCGCCGTCGGCATGTCCCCCGAATCCTCCCGCACCGCCGGCGAGATCGGCGGGCGTCTGCTGACCTTCGTGACCAAGCCACTGGACGGGATGCTGCCGCTGCTAAACGAATATCGCGATGCCTTCCGCGCCCATCATCCCGATCGCCGCCCGCATATCATCATGGATGACTTCTATCTGATCCGTGAAGACGCAGACGAAGCACGCGAACTGGCTTATATCTATGCCGGCAATTATTATCAGACTGTGGTCCGCCATTATGAGATGACTGGCGACCATTTCGCCAAATCATCTGCCTATCAATCCTACGCCGAAGGGGCCGCCGCGCTGCGCGAAATGGGTGTCGAGGCGGCGGCCAAGGCCTATGTCGACGCACAGGTGGGCGTTGGTACGCCAGCGCAGGTGTTGGCCCGCGTCGAGGAGCGCCTCCGAGTCCTGGGGCCTGAAATCAGCCTGGCGGGCTGCTTCTTCTATGGCGGCATGAGCCGTGACGAAGCGATGATGTCGTTGCAACTCTTCGGCGATAAGGTCATCCCGGACGCCAAGGCGATGGCGCGGGATTACGCGACGGCCGCGGCTTGACGCGCGCGATGGTCGGGGTGTCCACCAGCGCGGACCACCAGCGCGCGATCGATCTGTTTCGCGCGGCGACGCCCGAACCGACCGCGCCGATCAGTGCGTGGCGCGACGGGTTCGAAGCGCTTTGCGCGACCTTCCCCGTTCCCAACGACGCCCGGATCGAGGCAATCGACCTGAACAGCGTTGCCGCGCTCAAGGTGACGGCGGCCGGCGTTGGCGATGCCGATGGCCGCGCCGTACTGCATTTCCACAGCGGCGGCTATGTGATGGGCAGCGCCCAGGCCTATCGCAACTTCGCGGAGCGGCTATCGCGCGTTTGCGGCGCGCCGGTGGTCGTGCCCGATTACCGGCTCGCACCCGACCATGTTTATCCGGCGGCCGTGGACGATGCGATGACAGCGTATAGCGCGATGCTTGACCTTCATGGCGCTGATCGGCTGATCGTGAGCGGCGACTCTGCTGGCGGAGGATTGGCGATCGCGGTCCTCATGGCAGCGCGGGACGCGGGCCTGCCACTGCCGCAGGCAGGAGTCGCGATATCGCCGCTGCTCGACCTGGCGGGGGAAGGGGAGTCTGCCATCACGCTGGATGGCATTGATCCTTTGATCAACCGCACCATGATCGTGGAAATGGGCAAGGTCTACATCGAGGATCGCGATCCGCGCGCTCATCCTCTGGCTTCCCCGGTATGGGGCCAGCATCATGGATTGCCGCCGCTCTTCCTGACCGCCAGCGATGCAGAGGCGCTACGTGATGACGCGGTACGGCTGGCTGCGGGCGTACGGGAAGAGGGCGGCGAAGTCGAACTCGTGCTGGCTGAAGGCATGGTGCATATCTGGACACTCTTCCCTTTCCTGGCGGAAGCGGATCGATCGCTGGACCAGATCGGCCAGTTCGTGCGTGGACATTTCGCCAAGGACTAACGGACAGAGCCAGGCTTTGCCGGGGCGACGCCGCCGCGGTCGGACTGCCTCATTGCTTCGCGTGCGCCTCTATCTCCAGCACGGCGATCAGCCGTTCGGCCATCTCGTTGCCCGCCTTGGTCAAATTCCTGGGCTTGCGATAGAGTAGCCAGGTAATGATGATCTGGTTGATCCCGCCAGTCAGCATCGCGACGGTTTCATAAATGTTGCGATCCCGGGCAATCCATCCTTCCGCAATCGCTTCATTGACCAGAAACAGCAGGACGCGGGTAAAGTCGTTGATGCTGTGGCGCAGGTCCGTGTCGGTCACGAACACGCTGGGCCAGATTTCCAGATAGAAGAGGCGCGCCCATTCGGCATGTTCGCGCGCATAGTCAGCCGACATGACGAGATAGAGCAGCAGCCGTTCGCGCGTCGTCTTGTTCGCGGCCGCCACATGATAGCCTTCGAAAAATTCGGCGAGGTGGGACAGCGGCAGATCATAGGCCAGATCCTCCTTGCTCTTGTAATATTCGTAGAGAGTGGAGGCGGAAATGCCGGCCTCCGCCGCGATGTCGGCGATGCGGGATCGCGAGATGCCGTCGCGCGCAAAGACGCGCAGCGCGCCGGTCAATATCTGCTGTTCTGTCCGTTTGCTGCGGTCCTGCTTCCGCTCGGTCGCGCGCTTGGGCCGATGCGATATTTCCTGCAACAAACTGTCCCAGCCATTATCGGATTCCGGTACCATCGGCGGCTGGGCCGTCATCACGTCTTTTGCTGGCACTATGATCTCCTAGGTGATGCCGTATGGGGCGGGAAGGCAAAAGAGGCCGCGTCTCCCTTAAGTTCCATGGAGCATATGGGTGCTCATGGGAATGTTCACGAAGAAATTTCGGTTGGGACCACGTGGGGCACCGCGGTCAGGCCGCGTTCGCCTTGATAGGATCGACCGGATAGCGGCCGAGCGCGAGCAGCCCTGCCGCGCCACCCGCCAGCAGCAGTGCCGACAGGGTGAAGGCGATGTCGTAGCTGCGCAAATGGTCGTACAGCGCGCCATAGGCCAAGGGCGCCGTACCCGCCGCTGCCGCGACGAACATGTAAAGCCTGCCATAGATGCGCACGAAATCGGCGAGGCCAAAATAGCGCGCCACCAGAAAGCCCAGCATGTCGAACTCCATGCCGGTCGCTGCGCCCAGCAGCGCGGCGGCGACTGCATAGGCGGCAAAGCCCGCATCACTCGCCATCAGCAGGCAGGCGCCGGCAGCCGGCAGCAGGATGCTCGTCGCTATCAGCGGTGCCCAGACATGGTCGATCAACAGGCCGACGATGATCCTGCCCGCAATGATGGCGCCGCCCAATATGCCCATGATCGTCACCGCCTCGGCAAGCGGCAGGCCCCGGTCGCCGAGCGCGGGTACGAGATTGGGAATGAGGCCGCCAACCGCCAGATAGATGGCCGCTGTGCTGGTTCCGATCAGCCAAAAACGACGGTCCCGCAATACGGCAGTGAGCGGTAGGCCGGATCGGGCCGGGACGGGGACAGTGGTGCCACCCGACGCACGCTGGCCCTCTCGCGGCAACATCAACGCGCAAAGCGGCAGGATGATCAGCAGCGCAAAGGCTGCCAGCAACAGATAGCCGATCCGCCATCCGCCCCATTCCATGCCCAACATCACCAGGCGCGGCATCAGCACCGCTGACAGGCCGCTGCCCGACAACGCGATGCCGAGAGCCAGCCCGCGGCTCGCCGCGAATCGCTCTGCGATCAGGCAACTCCATGTCACCGCGCTTGTCCCGGCACCGATCAGGGCGATCAGCGCATAGGCGAGGTAGAGATGCCACAGCGACCCGCTGATCGTCGCCGCCAGTGCGAGCGCGCACGCCATGCCGATCAGGCCGGACAGGATCGCCCGCCTGAGGCCGATCCGTTGCACCAGCCAGCCCGCGATCGGGCCGCCGGCCAGGCCGAGGCCGGTGCTGCACAATATCGCGCCCTGGATTGTGCCCCGGCTCCACCCGAAATCGGCCTGCAGCGGTGCCACGAACAGGCCGATCATATAGACCGGCAGGGTCGTCGGCACGCAGGTAATGCCAATGACGGTCAGCAGCACCAGATGCCAGTTGTGCCGCCATTCGGTTAGGGACGCGCCACCCGTCAAAGGGCGGTCAGCCCGCCATCAATGATATATTCGGTGCCTGTGATGAAGTTGGCCTCGTCCGACGCCAGGAAGACGACCAGGTTCGACACATCCTCCACTTCGCCTACGCGCTTGATCGGTACAGATTCGCTAGCGATCCTGATTTGATCGTCATCCAAGGCCTGCGTCATCATCGGCGTGCGAATATAACCGGGGTGGACGGAATTCACGCGGATCGCATGTTCGCCATATTCGATCGCCGCCTGTTTTGTGAGGCCGCGCACCGCGAATTTGCTGGCGGCATAGGCGACATTGGGCGTGCCGTAGATCGCAACGATGCCTGAAATGGAGGAAATGTTGACGATGGCGCCGCCGCCCGCGCGGATCATCGACGGGACCGCATGTTTGATGCCCAGGAAGACAGACGTCTGGTTGATCGCGCAGACCTTCAGGAAATCGGCTTCGGACAGGTCGGCTGCCTTGGCGACGGGGCCGATGATGCCAGCATTGTTGACGAGGGCGCTAATTGGGCCAAAATGCCGCTCGGCCGTTTCTACGACCACCTGCCAGTCCGCTTCGCTCGTCACGTCCTGCTGTACGAAGAGGGCATTGTCGCCCAGTTCTTCGGCCAGCGCCGCGCCTGCGGTTTCATTGATGTCGGTGAATAGCGTCCTAGCACCTTCGGCCACGAAGCGGCGGGCATGCGCCGCGCCCATGCCTTGTGCGGCACCGGTGATAATCGCCACCTTACCTTTCAATCGCTTCATTACGCTCTCCAAAACCGACGAATTATCGCAAAATATATAAATTACATTCATGATACCAGTTATTTCGGCAATATAATATATAAAAACCGACGAAAAATCTTTTAATTTTCCGATGCGGTGGATAAGGTGTCAGCCGATGCTGGGTGCCACAGCGCCAGCCCAAGGGAGAGAGATATGGTTTCGGATATGACCGCCACGGCGACGATGCTGGCGCAACGGCCCGACAATGTACCCGACGATCGCGTCTTCGACTTCGACATATATCGCGACGTTCCAGAAGGCAGCGATTTTCACGCCAGTTGGCACGCGCTGATGGGCGAAGTGCCCTATCCGCTGATGTGGACCCCGCATAATGGAGGACATTGGGTCGCGCTGCGAGCGGATATTTCCGATGTGGTGATGTCAGATTCCGATCGCTTCTCCAACCGCACGGTGCTGGTGCCCAAGGATACGGCGGGGGAGGCCTATCGCCTCATCCCGCTGTCGCTTGATCCGCCCGAACATCGACCCTTCCGCAATCTGCTCAACGAAAATCTGGGGCCAAAGCCGCTCAAGCCAATCGAGGACAGCATCGTCGACCTGACGGTCAGTCTGATCGAGGGCTTCCGGGCCAAGGGTCAATGCCATTTCGTGGAGGAATTTGCCGAGCAACTGCCCGTCCGCATCTTCATGCAGATCGTGGACCTGCCACTGGCGGACCTGCCCAAGCTCAAGCATCTGGCCGACCAGTTCACGCGGCCTGACGGGTCGCTGACCTATCCTGAAGTCTCGCAACTGTTTCGCGATTATCTGACCCCGGTCATCGCGGCGCGGCGCGGCGCAGACGGGCAGGACATGATCAGCCGTATGGTGAACGGCCAGGTCGGCGGGCGGCCGCTGACTGATCTTGAGGCACAGAATATCTGCATCCAGGTGCTGGTCGGTGGTCTTGACACCGTCGTCAATATGCTGGGTTTCACCTTCTCCTATCTCGCCCGCGACCATGATCTGCGCCGGGCGATCGCCGCCTATCCGTCACGGATCGACGACGCGCTACTCGAATTTTTCCGCCGTTTCCCGGTCGTCTCATCCTCGCGGGAAGTGAAGCAGGATGTCATTTTCGAGGGCGTGGAACTGAAGGCGGGCGAGATGGTGATGGCCCCGACCGTGGTCGTGGCGCTAGATGACGCCATGAACGATGATCCACTGGAATTTCGCCTCGGTCGGACCGCGCGCAAACATTCCACCTTCGGGAAGGGGTCGCATACCTGCCCCGGCGCGCATCTGGCGCGAATGGAGATGAAGACGGTCCTGCGTGAATGGTTCGCGCGCATCCCCGAATTTCGGTTGGCACGGGACGAGCCGCTGCGCTTTTCCAACGGCATCGTGGGCAGCGTGAAGCCGTTCACCCTGGTATGGGATGTCTGATACCGCCCTCCGGCCTTTCGCTACGGGAAATGCGATATGATGACCGCCCATGTCCTGCGCCGCAAGACGTTCGGCGCCTTCACCATGGACGTGATGGACGATGGCGTCGCGCTCATCCTGTTCGATCGGCCGCCGGTCAATGCGGTGTCGATCGACGTCTATGAAGCCATCGGCACCATCACCGACCATGTCGCGGCCAGCGAGGATATCCGGGCGATGGTGCTTGCCGCGCCACCGGGCGCGCGCGCCTGGTGCGGCGGCGCCGACCTGGATGATTTCGATGGCATCGACGTCGCGGGGCGAAAGGCGCGCTATGCCTTCATCAATGCCCAGTTGCCGCGTTTCTATCGGCTCGACCGGCCGGTGATCGCCGCGATATCGGGCGCGGCGATCGGCATCGGCATGATCTTGGCGGCTCTGTGCGACATGCGCATCGCGGCCGAAGACGCTGCCTTCGCCTGCCCGGAGATTGATTATGGCCTGGTTGCGGGCGGGGCGGGCCTGTTCGCCCATGTCAACATGCCGGAGGCGAAGATTCGCGAAATGCTGTTCAGCGGCGCACGCTTTACGGCGCGCGAACTCGAACCGACGGGCTTTTTCAACTATGTCTTGCCCACCGCTGAAGTTCTGCCTCGCGCCATGGCGCTCGCGCGCACTATTGCAGGGAAGAGCCTGCCTGCGATCCGCGCTCGCAAGATCGCGTCCGCCCGTATGGAAGGCATGAGCTGGACCGAAGCCTATCTGGATGCGCAAGCCTTCACTGCGCAACTGACCGTCGGCAGCGACGGCGCGGAGGGCGTGCGCGCCTTTCTGGACCATCGCACGCCGCACTATGACGATCGCTAGGCTGTTCTTCCGCCCAGCATTACCGGCGGACTTCATTCTCCAGCATCGCGATCAGCCGCTCGGCCATTTCGGTGCCCGCGCGCGTTAGATTCTTGGGCTTGCGATAGAGTAGCCAGGTGATGATGAGTTGGTTGACGCCGCCGATCAGCACCGCCACCGTTTCATAAGGATTGCGGTCCGGGGCGACCCAGCCTTCGGCCACGCCTTCCTTCACCAGGAACAGGATCACGCGGGTAAAGTCGTCGATGCTATGGCGCAGTTCGGTATCGCTGACGAAGACGCTGGGCCAGATTTCCAGATAGAGCAACCGCGCCCATTCGGCATGTTCGCGCGCGTAATCGGCGGACATCACCAGATAGAGTAGCAGCCGCTCGCGCGCAGACGTGCGGCTGGCGGCGTTCGCATGATAGCTTTCAAAAAATTCGGCGAGGTGGGACAATGGCACGTCATAGGCCAGATCCTCCTTGCTCTTATAATATTCATAGAGAGTGGAGGTGGAAATGCCGGCCTCCGCCGCGATGTCGGCAATCCGCGATCGGGAAATGCCGTCGCGCGCGAACACCCGAAGCGCCGCGTTCAATATCTGTTGCTCGGTGCGTTTGGCGCGGTCCTGCTTGCGCTCCGTCGCCCGTTTGGGCCGGTGGGCGATTTCCTCCAGCAGGCTGTCCCATGCGCTCGCGGTGTCCGATGCGACCTGCTCCGACTCTCCAACGGCCTCTTTTGTCGCCACGAAGGCCTCCAAGTCCACACCGCGCGCGGACCGCGAACGCCGCCCAATACACGCTTCTGTCTCACTCTTACTGCCTTGGGTTGGCATCCTCCGCAACCCTAAAGCCTGACAGATGCAGGAAAATCAACACAAGGGTTAATGGCTGCGTGTGGCAGAAATGGCGGAAAGCCGACACTTGTGAAGGCTAGGGCTCAAACTGGCGAAATTTTTCCGATAAAACGTCGATTTTATAATTGACGTCGAGCAAGCCTGGATGTAGCTAGATCGGTATAAGAGAACAGATTGCTGGGCCGAACGGCGCGAAATGAAGGAGAGGAAGATGGGCCGTTGTCCCACTATTTCCCTATGCCTTTCCAGAATTACAGGCCGGTTGCCATGTGTTTCCACATGCCGGGAGAATCGAAATGGTTGACGTGGCCGCAGCGGCAGAGGCGTTGATTCACGCATATAATGCCAAGGATTTCGATGTGATGGAGCGCTTGATGGCGCCCGATCTCGATTTCGCGCATTTCAACCGGGCGTTTGAGATGACCAGTCGCGATGCGTTGCTGGGTGTATTGCGCGATTTTGCCGACAGCTATGTGCCGGACCGCCATTTCGAAGCGCCCGAACGGGTGACGGTGGCGGGCGACATTGTGGTGCGTGAAGCTTGGTATGTGGGGACGGCCAGCGTGGACCTTCCCGGCTTCGGCGCGGAAGGGGAAGCTTTCCGCCTGAAATTTTGCAGCGTGATGCGGTTTGATGCGGCCGGCATATTGGTCGAATGGAAGGATCATGGCTGAGGCGCTGCCTCATCCATAGGATAATATTTCGCAGAAGAGGTGAGTGATGCAGGTTGGGATGTTCCAGACGCCGTTCGTGCGCCCAGAGCGCACGCCGCGGCAGGTGTTCGAATGGGCGCTGCGTCAGGCGGTGCACGCGGACAAGATCGGCTTCAGCGAATATTGGGTCGGTGAGCATGGTACGCTCAATTGGGAAGGCATTCCCAGCCCCGAACTGGTGATTGCGGCCGCCGCGCTCCAGACCAGCCAGATCAAGTTCGGGCCGCTGGCCCATCTTCTACCCTACCATCATCCGGCCACGCTCGCGATCCAGACCGCCTGGCTCAGCCAGATACTGGAAGGGCGCTATATGCTGGGCGTCGCCACCGGCGCCTATCCGACCGACGCCGCCGTGCGCGGGATCAAGGACATGTCGGGCAATCACGCCATGATGCTCGAAGCGATCGACATCATGGAGCGTGTCTGGAAGGGCGAACCCTTCGAGTTTGAAGGGCAGTTTTGGAACGCGGGTTTCCCGCAAGCCAGTCCCAACAAGCCGCTGCGCGACGTGCGCCCCTGGGGCGGGACGATGCAGATGGCGATGACGGGCCTCAGCGCGCCGTCGCCGTCGATTGGCTTTGCCGGGACGCATGGCTTCCTGCCAGCGTCGGTCTATGCCGGCAATCCGTTCCTGCGCAGTCATTTCGAAACCTATCGCGACACGATGAAGGCCGCAGGGCGCGAGTCCGACCGGTCGGCCCACCGCGTCGTGCGCGACGTGATCGTCGCCGACACCGACGAGGAAGCGCGCAAGCTGGCCACCGAGGGCGGGATCGGCCTTGCCTGGAAAGAATATATCAAGCCGACCTATGAGCGTTTCGGTGTCCTCAAGGGTCTGCTGCATGATCCGTCCGTCGATCCGGCGGACGTGGATGCGGACTATTTGGCCGAACATGTCTGGATCGTGGGATCAGTCGAAACCGTGCGGCAGAAGATGGAAGCCTGGTTCAGCGACCTGGGTGGACCGTTCGGCACGCTGTTGGTCTACAGCCACGACTATATCGACAATCCCGAACCCTGGGAGCGGTCGATGGAACTGCTTGTGAAGGAGGTCGCGCCTAAATTGTCGGACGCCAAGCAGACGGTCACGGCCTGAACCATGGGCAGGCTCGCTGGCAAGGTCGCCATTATCACGGGCGCGGCGCAGGGCATGGGCGAAGCCCATGCCCGGCTGTTCGTGCGGGAAGGCGCACAGGTCGTGCTGACCGACGTGAACGAGGCGGGCGGAACGGCGCTGGCCGCGGAACTGGGCGATGCGGCGCTCTTCCTGCGCCACGACGTAGCCCTTGCGCAGGACTGGACCGACGTTGTCGCTACGGCCGAAAACCGTTTCGGCCCGGTGACGGTGTTGATCAATAATGCGGGCGTCATCGGCCCAGTGAAGGGCCTGCTGGATTTTGAGGAGGCCGAGTTCCTTCAGGTCTGCGCGATCAACCAGTTGGGCGTCTTCCTGGGCATGAAGGCGGTGGTCCCCGGCATGATCGGGGCAGGTGGCGGTTCAATCGTCAACATCTCCTCGATCGCGGGGATGCTGGGCACCAAAGAATCCTCAAACGCAGCCTATTGCGCCAGCAAATTCGCCGTGCGCGGCATGAGCAAGCTAATCGCAACGCAGTTTGGCTATGCCGGCATCCGGGTCAATTCGGTGCATCCGGGCTATATTTTGACGCCGATGATGATCGCCGCGACCGACGAGCATGGCGGGGGCGCGGCTGCCGCCATTCCCCTCGGTCGGCTGGCCCAGCCTTCGGAAGTGTCCAACGTCGTCTTATTCCTGGCGTCGGACGAAGCCAGTTTCGTGTCGGGGGCCGAACATGTGGTCGACGGCGCAATGATCGCCGGTTGACGGCGCAACAAGAGGAAGGCCCGGCAAGCGGCCTGCATAACGGATCTCGCATAAGCGTAGACGGGAGGTGAGGATAACATGAACAGGACGATTTTTGCGACACGGGTTTCCGTGTTGGCCCTAGTGGCGACCCCAGTGTCAGCTCTGGCCCAAACGGCCCCGGCCGCATCACAGGCACCTGCGGCCCCGGCCGCCAGCAGCGTCGATATCATCGTCACCGCCAACAAGCGCGAGCAGTCGGTGAACAGCGTGGGCCTCACCATCACTGCGGCGTCCTCGGAGGAATTGTCGAACCGCGGCATTTCCGGGCCGGCGGACTTGGCGAAGCTGGTACCGGGCTTCACCTTTACCCAGTCGATCTACTCGACCCCGGTCTTCACCTTGCGGGGCATCGGCCTCTATGATGCGACCTTTGGCGCGGCACCTTCGGTGTCGGTCTATACTGACCAGATTCCACGCAATGTGCCGGTCATGTCGGATGCCCTCGACCTCGATATTGAGCGTGTCGAAGTGCTCAAAGGACCGCAGGGCACCTTGTTCGGGCAAAGCTCCACTGGCGGCGCCATCAACTATATCGTGGGCAAACCGACCGACGCTTTCGCTGCCGGGTTCGACGCCTCCTATGAACGGTTCAACCGCGCCGAACTGTCCGGTTTCGTCAGCGGACCACTGGCTGACGGCTTGCGCGCTCGCCTGGCGGTAAAGGGCGTATCAGGCGGTGCCTGGCAGCGTAGCCTATCGCGGCCGAACGACGAAAATGGCGACCAGCGCAAATTCATGGGGCGGTTCACCCTGGATATCCAGCCGACCGAGAAGTTGAAGATCGAACTGATGGCGACCGGATCACGCGACCGCTCCGACCCTCTCGCCCCGCAATATGCCGGCACCACGCTGAACCTCTATCCCGACCAGGCGGCCGCCGCCGCATCGGGCAATCCCTTTGCGCAGGTCGATGCCCAGCGATATGCGGATCTCACTACCCCGACATCGGCAGGTTACGATGCCTCTTTTCTCGGACGCCAGTCTGTCGTCGTCGGTCGGATGAATGGCGCAGATGCCGCCAAAGCCGCCGGCGCGCGCGCCCTTCTGGGCACACCGGTCAGCAGCCGAGCGCGGGACGCGGAGTGGACGCAA
Source organism: Sphingobium xenophagum (assembly GCF_031457465.1). GTDB lineage: Bacteria > Pseudomonadota > Alphaproteobacteria > Sphingomonadales > Sphingomonadaceae > Sphingobium > Sphingobium xenophagum_A. The sequence goes on along the minus strand of NZ_JAVDWV010000003.1, from coordinate 196,478 downwards.
GGCCTTCTTGGACAGTCGGACAACAGCTATTATCAGTTCGCGGGTCGCGCCGATCTCGACCTCAGTGACACGCTCAAACTGACCTATATTGCGGCGCTGGCAAAGCAGAAGCTGGACTATAACCAGGATCTGGACGGCACCGCCGCCCAAGTGGTCGATGTGCCTTTGTTCGGCGACGTGCGATCCTTCAACCAGGAACTGCGCCTGTCGCTGGACACGGACAGCTTCAACGGCATCGTCGGAGCCAGCTATGACAATCTACGCACGTCGCAGAACAACTTTTTCTATCTGGGCGATTATTCCGCGAACGCCGACCTCATATCGGTCACGTTCAACGAGTTCGACTCCCGGATGCGCAGCTACGGTCTGTTCGCGAACGGCGAATATCAGGTGACGCCGCAACTGACCGTACAGGGTGGCATCCGCTATACGAAGAACAAGCAGGAGGCGAGCTACTGCTATAGCGACCCAACGGGCACCGGCGCGGCCGTCCTGTTCGGTGCCGCCCTTAACAGTGTGCCAATCACGATTGCGGCGGGCCAGTGTTTCCCGACGACGGGCGACCTGCTGCTTGGTACCGCGGCATCGACGTTGACGCCGGTCAACCAGTCGCTGTCGGAGGATAATATCTCCTTCCGTGTCGGCGCCAACTACAAGTTCGACGGCGGCGCTCTGATCTATGCGACCGTCAGCCAAGGGTATAAGGCGGGCATCTTCTCGGCGATCGGTGCGTCGCGTGCGAACCAATATAGCCCCGCGACGCAGGAAAAGGTGATCGCCTATGAAGGTGGCTTCAAAGCGCCGTTCGCCAATGGTGCGCTGCAATTCAATGGGGCGGCCTTCTACTACGACTATTCCAACAAGCAGGTGCGCGGCCGCGTGCAGGATGTCATCTTCGGCTTGCTGGAGAAGATGTTGAACGTCCCCAAATCCTATGTCTTCGGTCTGGAAGGCGAACTGGTCGCTCGGCCGACCCAGGGCCTGCGCCTCAGCGCGGGCGCCACATATCTCAAGAGCAAGGTGACTTCGGATTATTCCGCCACGGCCGACGGGTTCGCCGTTTACAATGCGGCCGGCTATACCGGTAATTTCAAGGGATCGGAACTGCCCTATACCCCCAAGTTCAGTGCCAATGTCGACGCGCAATATAGCGTGCCGGTGTCGGACAGCCTGGAGGCATTCCTGGGCGGCGGACTCACCTATCAGAGCAGGCAGAACACCACTTTCCACAATGACGGACTGCCAGCCGACGACTTTACGATCGACGGCTATGCCCTGCTCGATGTGCGGGCGGGCGTGAACAGCAGCGACGGACGGTGGCGCGCGAGCATCTATGGGCGCAACATCACGAACAAATCCTATGTGACCGCCGTTTCGACCTATCTCGACACGCTTATTCGCTATCGGGGCAAACCGACCGTCTATGGCCTGTCGCTTTCCTACAAATATTGAACTCTCCCGCGGGGCGCGGCGGCCGATCCGGTCGGCGCGCCCCTCTTTTTCGGAAGGTGCCGATGACCGGACATGATTTTCCTGATGCGCTGAAACAATTGCTCGACGAGTTTTCGCGGTCGGGAATTAGAGAATTGCATATCCGCAAGTCGGATTTCGAACTCTATCTATCGTCCGATGCGTCGGCCGCGCGTCCGCGGGCCGCCATGACTGTCGTCGCGCCGGTGTCCGCGTCGCCCACCCAACCCGCCGCGACACCGAAGCCGATCGCAGCGCCCATCGCACCTATATCGTCGCTGCCGGATGACGCCGTCATCATCAATGCGCCGAACCTGGGCACTTTTTATCGTGCACCCAAGCCGGGTGCCGCCAACTATGTCGAGGTAGGATCGAAAGTGCAGGCCGGTGACGAACTCTGCCTGATCGAGGTGATGAAGCTCTTCACCGCCGTTCGCGCTGGCACGTCGGGCACGGTCCATGCCGTCCTCGTCGAGGATGGCGCCATGGTCGAAGGCGGCCAACCCCTGTTTGCGCTGGTGAGGGACTGATGCCGATCAAACGACTTTTCGTGGCGAACCGGGGCGAAATCGCGCTCCGCATCGTCGGCGCCGCGCAGGCGCTCAACATTGAAACGGTGGTGGCCGTGTCGGACGCCGACCGCGATAGTGCGGCGGCCCGGCTGGCCGATCGGTCGATCGTGCTGGGTCCGGCGGCGGCCGCCAAATCCTATCTAGACCCGCGCCTGATCGTCCATGCTGCCAAGGAAAGCGGCTGCGACGGCCTGCATCCGGGCTATGGTTTCCTGTCCGAACGCGCGATCCTGCCGCGCCTGTGCGCGCAGCATGGTATCGCCTTTGTCGGGCCGGAACCCGATGTCATCGACGCACTGGGCGACAAGCTGCGTGCGCGCGCGATGGCCGGCGCGGCGGGCGTGCCGCTGGTGCCGGGCAGCGAGTGCGTCGCCTCGGCCGCTGATGCGCGGCGGGAAGGTGACCGGATCGGTTATCCGGTATTGCTCAAAGCGTCTGCCGGCGGTGGCGGGCGTGGCATGGTGATCGCGAACAATGGCGACGAGGCGGAAGCCGGCTTTCACAAGGCCAGCGCGGAGGCGGTCGCCGCATTTGGCGACGGCACCCTGTTCATGGAACGCTTCGTGCCGGAAGCGCGCCATGTCGAGGTGCAGTTGATGGGCGATGGCAAGGGCCAGGTGCTGCATTTCGGCGAGCGCGACTGTTCGGTCCAGCGCCGCTACCAGAAGCTGATCGAGGAAGCGCCCTGCGCCGCGATGCCCGATCATCTGCGCCGCCAACTGCACGAGTCCGCCGTCGCGCTGGCCGCCAGCGTCAATTATCGTAACGCCGGAACCGCAGAATTCCTGTTCGATGTCCAGCGGCAGGAATTCTATTTTATCGAGGTCAATGCCCGTATTCAGGTGGAGCATCCGGTGTCCGAAGCGATCACTGGCTTTGATCTGGTGCAGGAACAGATCCGCATTGCCGGCGGCGCGGACCTGTCCGTCAGCCAGCAGGACGTCAAGATTAGCGGCCATGCCATCGAATGCCGCATCAATGCGGAGGATGCCGCGCGCGACTTCCTGCCCAGTCCTGGCCGCATCACTCGCTGGGAACCGCCGCAGGGACCGGGCATCAGATTGGATAGCCATATGTCTGCCGGAGCCATGATCCCGCCTTTCTACGACAGCATGGTGGGCAAGCTGATCGTCCATGGCAGCGACCGGGCTGATGCTATCGCCCGGCTGGCCGACGCGATCGACAATTTCGTGGTGGAAGGCGTACCGACCACGCTGCCGCTGCACCGCGCGATCATCGCCCATCCTGATTTTATCGAGAACCGCATCCACACCCGCTGGCTGGAACAGGTTCTTCTCCCCGACTATGGAAAGAAGGCGGCATGATAGCCGAAAAAGACCCGGTGATCGCGGCGATCGATGATGCCCGCGCTCTGCTCGACACGCTGCTGACCAGCGGCTGGCTGCAATTGCATGTCGCGTCCGGCGAAACGGAGATTTTTCTGGCGCGCGATGGCGGCGGGACCAATCCGATGCGGATGATTGCGGCCGCACCCCTCATTGCGGCTCCCGCGGCGCAGGCTGGCCCCGAAACCGCAGTGCCGGTGCCTCATGTCGCTACGCTGGAGCAGGCCTTGGCGGCGGGTACGCAGGTGGTTGCTGGCCAGACGGTCGCAACCGTTCGAGTGCTGGACGAGCAGGAGGATATAGCTGCGCCGGTTTCCGGCACGATCGTCCGGGTGGACGCGGTGCCCGGCGTGCTGCTGGAATATGGCGCGACCCTGCTGTCGATCGCGGCGGTGGCGTGATGAGTGCTACCATCGCAAAAGTCGCCATTTGCGGCGCGGGCGCCATGGGATCGGGCATCGCCCAGGTCGCGGCGCAGGCGGGGGCTTCCGTTCTGATCTTCGACGTTAATGTACAGGCGCTGGAGACAAGCCGGACGCGAACGCTGGCCGATCTCGACAAGCTTGCCGCGCGCGGCAAGCTGTCGGTGGACGACGCGCGTGCGATCGTCGAGCGAATGCAGTGGGTATCGACGCTGGATGCGCTGACCGACCGTGAGCTGGTGATTGAAGCGATCGTTGAGGATGCGGACATCAAGGGCCAATTGTTCGAACGGATAGAGGCGATCATTGCATCGGACGCGATTATCGCTACCAACACCTCATCCCTGCCTATTTCCCGGCTTGCGCGTAGCCTCAAGCAGCCCGACCGGTTCATCGGCATGCATTTCTTCAACCCGGCGACCGCGATGAAGCTGGTCGAGGTGATTTCCGGCGCGGCGACCGACTTGGTGGTGGCGGCGCGGGTCAAGGCAACGGCGGAAAGCTGGGGCAAGGTCGCGATCCCCGTTACCGACGTGCCCGGCTTCATCGTCAATCGCGTGGCGCGACCCTTCTATGGCGAGGCCTTCACTGCGCTGAACGAGGGCGCGGCAAACGCCGCGGCCATCGACGCCCTGTTCCGCGCGGCGGGCTTCCGCATGGGGCCGCTGGAATTGACCGACCTAATCGGCCAGGATGTCAACTTTGCCGTCGCCCGTTCGGTCTTCGATTCTTATTTCGGTCGCACCCGCTTCGTGCCGCAACTGCGCCAGGCGGCGCTGGTCGATGCCGGCTGGCTTGGGCGCAAGACGGGCAGGGGGGTCTATGACTATCGCGATGGCGCGCCTAAGGCGGTTGACCCTCAGGTGCCGGATGCGACTGTCACCGATGCGCATCGGCTAGCGGCTGCCGCAATCAAGGATGCCACGCCCGGCACTTTCCTGCGCTGCGGCGCGCTGTTCGTCGGCACGACCCAAGGACTGACCGCGCGGCAAGAAAGCAAGGCCTTGGGCGCGCCGGTCATCCTGTTCGACTGGTCCCCGGACGATGCCGCCGGGCCGATCGGCTTCACATTGTCCGACGAGAGGGCACGGCCTGAGGCGCACGGCCTGCTCGCGGCGCAATCGCGTGCCGGCGTGGAAGTCGCCGACCGGCCGGGCATGATTGTCGCACGGACGCTGGCGCAACTCGCCAACGCCGCCGCCGACGCGGTGCTGGAGCAGGTGGCCGACGAGGCGGGTATCGACGCGGCGCTGCGTTACGGTGCTAACTATCCCTATGGCCCCTTCGCCTGGGCCGACCGCTACGGCCGCGCGGCGCTCGTCCGCTTGCTCGACGGCATTGCAGACGGCACTGGCGAGGCCATGTATCGGCCATCCCAGTATCTGAGGAACGGCGCATGAACATATTGCTGATTGAACCGATCGGCGCCCATGGGCTGCTGCTGCGCCTGAACCGGCCCGAAAAGCGCAACGCGCTGGCGACCGACCTGCTCGGCGGAGTCGCCGATGCGCTGGACGCCGCCGCTGCCGATCCCGCTATTCGCGCAGTCGTCATTACCGGCGCGGACCGTTTCTTCGCGGCCGGCGCGGACATCAACGAACTGGCGGCGCGCGATACCGGCGGCGCGCTCGCCGATCCCCGCCCGGCGATCTGGACGCGCATTCGCGGCTTTTCCAAGCCGCTGATCGCGGCAGTCGAGGGATGGTCGCTGGGTGCCGGGAACGAACTGGTCATGTGCTGCGACTTGGTCGTGGCCGGCAAAGGGGCGAAATTCGGCCAGCCCGAAACCAATCTCGGCATCATTCCCGGCGCCGGAGGCACCGCGGTTCTGCCACGGCTGGTCGGGCGCAGCCGCGCGATGCGGATGGTGTTGCTGGGCGATCCGCTGTCCGCCGCCGAAGCGTTGCAAGCGGGCCTCATTGCACAAGTAGTCGAGGATGGACAGGCGCTGGCGGTCGCGACGGACCTTGCCACCCGCATCGCCGCCCGCGCGCCACTGGCGATGCAGCAGGGCAAGGCCATGGTCCGCGCGACTTTCGAAATGCACCAGTCCGCGCATCTGCTGATGGAACGCCAGGCCTTTTCCGCGCTGTTCGGCACCGCCGACAAGCGTGAAGGCACCACTGCCTTCTTCGAGAAGCGCGACCCGCAATGGAGCGGCACATGAACCATCCATCCCGGCTGGCCGCAGCATCCGCCCAATCTGTAACGGAGACATCGCTGCCCGACATATCGCGCGAGACCGTCGCCGCCCTGTTCGATTTGCCCTTCCTGGATCTGGTGGCGCAGGCCCATGCCGTGCATCTGCGCCACCATCCGCGCAACGCCGTGCAACTGTCCACCTTGTTGTCCATCAAGACCGGTGGCTGCGCCGAAGATTGCGGCTATTGCAGCCAGTCCGCCTTTGCCAAGAGCGGAGTGAAGGCGCAAAAGCTGATCGACGCCGACACGGTGATCGCCGCCGCACAAGAGGCGAAGGCCGGCGGTTCCACCCGCTTCTGCATGGGCGCGGCGTGGCGCGAACCCAAGGCGCGCGACATGCCCGCGCTGCTCGACATGGTGCGGCGGGTGAAGGCGCTGGGCCTGGAAACCTGCATGACGCTCGGCATGTTGAGCGGCGATCAGGCCGATGCACTGGCAGAAGCCGGGCTCGACTATTATAACCATAATATCGACACCAGCCCGGACTATTATGACCGGGTTATCACCACCCGCAGCTTTCAGGACCGGCTCGACACCCTGGACCATGTGCGCCAGGCGGGCATGGCGGTATGCTGCGGCGGCATCTTGGGGATGGGCGAAACGCGCGAAGACCGAATCAGCTTCATCCATGCGCTTGCGTGTCTTCCTGAACCGCCCGACAGCGTTCCACTCAACGCGCTGGTCCCAATCCCTGGCACTGTGTTGGGCGACATGCTGGCCGACACGCCGCTGGCGCGCATTGATGAGATCGAATTTGTGCGCACGGTTGCGGTGGCGCGGATCACCATGGCACATAGTGTCGTGCGCCTATCGGCCGGACGGGAAAGCATGAGCGAGGCGGGACAGGCGCTCTGCTTCATGGCCGGTGCCAACTCCATTTTCACCGGCGATCGCCTGCTGACGACCAGCAACAATGGCGGCGATGCCGATGCTGCGCTGTTCGCGAAGCTCGGTCTTGCGCCTTCGAGCTGATGGAGGATGCGTTTGCGCACGCGCGTCACCGATCTTCTGGGCATCCGTTATCCCATCGTGCAGGGCGGAATGCAAAATGTCGGCTATGCGCCACTGGCAGCGGCGGTCTCCAACGCCGGCGGCCTGGGCATGATAACCGCGCTGACCTTTGCCGATACAGGCGCGCTGGCGCAGGAGATCGCGGCCTGCCGGGCACTGACGGCGGAGCCCTTCGGCGTCAACATCTCCGTCTTCCCGACCATGCGGCCGCCAGATTATGGCAGGATCGTAGACGCGATCGCCGATGGCGGTGTGACGGTGGTCGAGACTGCCGGCACACCAGCAGTCCGGGACGTTTGGGATATGCTCTTGGCGCGCGGCATCCGCGTTATCCATAAATGCACCTCGGTTCGCCACGCCTTGTCGTCGGAACGCCATGGCGTGCACGCCGTGTCGATCGACGGTTTCGAATGTGCAGGACATCCGGGCGAGGATGATGTGCCGGGCCTGGTGCTTATCCCTGCCGCCGCCAATCGCCTGTCCGTGCCCGTGCTGGCGAGCGGTGGTATCGCCGACGGCCGCGGGCTGGCCGCGGCGCTGGCGCTCGGCGCGGACGGTGTGACGATGGGTACCCGATTTTGCGCGACGCGCGAAGCGCCGATCCACGATAATGTCAAGCAGGCCTATGTCGATAAGGATGAGCGGGACACCGACCTCCTCTTCCGCCCGTTCCGCAATTCCGCCCGCGTCGGCCGCAATGCCGTTTCCACAGAAGTCCTCCGAAGGACGGCGGTGCCCGATGCCGTCTTCGCTGATGTCGCGGAACTGGTCAGCGGACTGCGCGGTAAGGCGCTGCTGCAATCGGGTGAGATCGACAGTGGCATCTATTGGGCCAGCATGGCGCAGGGGTTGATCCACGACATACCCAGTTGCGCCGATCTGATAGACCGCATGATCGCTGATGCGCGTGCGATCATCACGGACCGGCTGGTGGGGATGGTTCGCGGCTAGCCCGACTTATGTTTTTCACCCTTTTGCGTCTTTCGGTCAATCACGAACGCGATTGCTTCTTCTGCCGTTCCAGCGCGGCCAACACGCCAGCTTCGCTTTCGGGATGCTCCACCAAGGCAGACGACAGCTCCTGCGCCTCCAGATAGGCATCCATCCATTCCGACCCTTCCCAGGTCAGCGACGCCAGCTTGCGGGCGCGCAGCGTCGGCATGCTCTTGCGCGCCATCTGGTTGGCAAGGTCCAGCGCGATCGGCAGCACGGCCGGGGAAGGAACGACATAGTTGAAAAAGCCTGTGGATTCGAGTTCCCGCGCCGTAAAGGTGCGGCCGGTGTAGATCATCTCGCGGACCTTGGCTTCGGGCATACGCAGGCTCGCGAACAGGCCTGCGCTGCCGCCGACCAGCCCATAATCGACTTCGGGGCAGGCGAAGCGCGCATCCTCAGCCGCGATGCGCAGGTCGCACATGCCAGCCAGCATCACGCCAACGCCCACCGTCGCGCCGCGGATTGCAGCGATCATGGGTCGGTCGATATGATGGAAACGGGGCAATTGTGCGTTGATGAACTGATAGCGTTCCTTGCGCTTTTCCGCTGTCATTCCTTTAAATTCGTGCAAGTCCGCGCCGCCGCACCAGGCGCGCGCATCGTCCGGCGCGGTGATGACGATGACCCGGACCGTCTCGTCCGCCGCGACATGGTCGGCAAAGCGGCCAATCTCCTCATAGACGGAGAGAGACACGGCGTTGACCGGCGGGCGCGAGAAGGTGAGCAGTCCCACCCCATTGTCCCGCACATCGAGCGTGAAAGCGCCGAAGCTGTGGCTGACGGTCATGCCGCGTTCCTTCTCACGCGATTTCCAACGCCAGTTGCAATTCCACGCCTGTCATGTCGCGCAGTTGGTCGATCGTCAGTCCTGGCACCATTTCGATGACGTGCGCGCCCGCCGGCCCCACGTCGAAGATTGCGACATCACTATAGATACGCGACACGCAGGACAGGCCTGTCAGCGGATAGCTGCATTGGGCGACCAGCTTGCTCTCGCCGGCTTTGGTTAGCAGGTCCATCATCACGAACACCTGCTTGGCGCCCACGGCCAGGTCCATCGCGCCTCCCACGGCCGGAATGGCTTCCGGCGCACCTGTATGCCAATTGGCCAAGTCGCCGTTGACCGACACCTGGAACGCTCCAAGGACGCAGATATCAATATGCCCGCCGCGCATCATCGAAAAGGAATCGCCATGGTGGAAGAAGCAGCCACCCGCCAGCAGCGTCACCGGCTGCTTGCCAGCGTTGATGAGTTCCCAGTCGGTATCCTCTTCGGCCGGTGCCGGTCCCATGCCCAGCAGGCCGTTTTCGCTCTGCAAAAAGATGTCGCGTTCCTTCGGCAGGAAATTCGCCACCCTGGTCGGCAGGCCGATGCCCAGATTGACATAGGCGCCCTCTGGAATATCTCGCGCCACGCGTGCGGCCATTTCTTCACGGTTCATCCGCTGCATGATGCTTGTCTCCTTCAGGCCGCAGCCGCGACGGTTAGCGGTGCGACCTGCACGACCCGATTGACGAAGATGCCCGGCGTCACGACCGCTTCGGGATCGAGCGCACCCAATTCCACGATTTCTGCCACCTGTGCGATCGTCGTCTTGGCAGCCATCGCCATGATTGGACCGAAATTGCGCGCTACCTTGCAATATATGAGATTGCCCCAACGATCGCCAGCGCGCGCCTTAATTAGCGCGAAGTCGGCATGGATGGGATATTCCAGCACATAGTTGCGCCCGTCTATTTCGCGGGTTTCCTTGCCCTCCGCCAGCAGTGTGCCATAGCCGGTCGGTGTGAAGATGGCGCCCAGACCCGATCCCGCGGCCTGGATACGCGCGGCCAGATTGCCCTGCGGCACCAGTTCCAACTCGATCTGTCCGGCACGATAGCGGGCATCGAAATGATGCGAAGCCGCCTGCCGCGGGAAGGAACAGATGACCTTGCGTACCCGATTAGCCTTAATGAGCGCCGCGATGCCTGTTTCGCCCGCGCCCGCATTATTGCTGATGATCGTCAGGTCGCTTGCGCCATGTTCGATGACCGCCTCCATCAGTTCGTGAGGCGCGCCGGCATCGCCGAAGCCGCTGATCATGATGGATGCGCCATCACGCAGACCGGCGATCGCGTGCTGCAGCGAAGGACTGATCTTGTCAATCATGCGAAACTCCTCTCACTCTCATCTTTCTGTTCTGCACATACCCGATAATATTTCAGTTTATGGCAAGGGTGCGGTCTTTATTTTCGGGGCAGCATCTGCGTCGCCCCATATCCAACATCGACATATAACAGAGCATCGGGCTGCTCGCCCTGCAGGACAGTATCGATCCGGCAGATGAAGAGGCGGCGCTTGCCGTATACATTCTTGGCTTGCAGTACGCATTCGAACGCTGCGCCGCCGCTTTTTTTTTAATTGGTTGCCCCAATCTGCCGACGTCCAGTCGCCTGCGATAAAATGGTCCTTGCCCGGCAAGCCATGTTGAGCGGAAAATATCGCAACGACCGCTGAATCCCTGGCAGGTACGACATCCACACTGAAGGCGGTGGCCTGAACAAAGTTCGCGCAGTGGGTGGAAGGCTGCATAAAAATCTTAATCCGATTAAACGTCGGATATTAATAGAAGTGATATACGATGGAGGCAAGCTTCAATTGAAGGGACTGGGCAAGGCGGCGGGCTCAGGCGTCGGCATTTATGCAAATTATGCAAATATCGTGGCAGGGGCGAAATATAGAGACAGAGCCTGGCCCCGCTTTGCGGGGACCGGTCGCGCCTTTGCGGTCACCGCATCGCTGAACTGCGCAGCGGTGAAATAGCTGGTGTAGCGTGGCACTGGACAGCCAGCAGGTTGGAATGACAGCGGAACATGTCAAGAGGCCTGCCACGCCGGTCTAATTGTGCATGTGCGCCGGGCGAACAGGACCGCCAATGATCGCAATTTTCAGGGACGGACGCAGGCAGTGCGTTCCGCGATCGTCTCGGTCTGTTCAAAGATGCCTCCCCCTGTTCCAGCGTGACAAGAAGCCATCTGTGAGGAACTGTCTGCCCTTTAGGGGCAACAACACGGCGTCGCATGAACGATTTAATGCAGGAGGGTGACCCCTACGGCCACCAGCCAAGTTACGTCGGATCAGATCGCAATTTCCAGCGAGTTACAACATTGTTGGTGCCGCGAAAGCTGGCGTCTCAGGCAGCGGCACATAACATCTGCGCCATGCGCGGCGGCTGGACCTACATAATGACCAACAAGCCGCGTGGCGTGCTGTATGTCGGTGTGACCAGTTCACTCCATGCGCGCGTTGACCAGCATCGGCGCGGGGGTGGATCGGATTTTTGCCGTCTATTTAATCTACATCGTCTCGTTCTGGCCGAGCGCCATGATCATATCACGGACGCCATAGCGCGCGAAAAGGCGACCAAGCATGGAAGCGTGAATGGAAAATCCGGTTGATCGAAGAACACAACCCAGAATGGGGCGATCTATTCGGCCTCCTCGTCTAGCGGCCTCAGATGCCAGCCTTCGCTGGCACGACGGGCGTTTTGCATGGTAGAGTTGCGCGATCAGTACTGGCCATCGCTCGTCATCTCCCCTAATCACACGCACCGCTTGACGCCCGCCGTCATCGCCTTCCAGACTCGCGCGTACGTGTGAGGCATCAAAGTTCGGGGCCGTAAATGCAGCTTGTCATCGTTGAATCGCCGGCCAAGGCGAAGACTATCGAAAAATATCTGGGCGGGGATTTCCATGTGCTCGCCAGCTATGGCCATATTCGCGACCTGCCTGCCAAGGACGGATCGGTGGACCCGGACGACGGCTTTGCGATGTCGTGGGAAAATTATGGCGACAAGGGCAAGCAGCTCAAGGCCATCAGCGATGCCGCCAAGAAGGCGACGCGCCTCATCCTCGCGACTGACCCTGATCGCGAAGGGGAAGCGATCAGCTGGCATGTGCAGGAGGTGCTGCGCGCCAAGAAGGCGCTGCCCGCGGTCGTGGACCGGGTGACGTTCAACGCGATCACCAAGGCGGCAGTCCTGGACGCGATGGCCAAGCCGCGCGCGTTGGACGAAGATCTGATCGACGCATACCGCGCGCGCCGGGCGCTGGACTATCTGGTCGGCTTTACGCTGTCGCCTGTGCTGTGGCGCAAGCTGCCCGGTGCGAAGTCGGCGGGCCGCGTGCAATCCGTTGCGCTGCGGCTGGTGGTCGAGCGCGAGCGCGAGATCGAATCCTTTAACCCGCAAGAATATTGGTCGGTCGCCGCCGAAATGGAGCAGGACGGCACCGCCTTCACCGCGCGTCTCGTCCGCTGGAAGGGCGAGAAGATCGAGCGGCTGACGATCGGCAAGGAAGGCGACGCGATGGCCGCCAAGGCCGATGTCGAGGCCGGGCGCTTCACCGTCGAACGGGTCGAGACCAAGCCGCTCACGCGCAACCCCCCGCCGCCTTTCACGACGTCTACGATCCAGCAGGAAGCCGCGCGCAAGCTTGGCTTCTCGGCCAGCCATACGATGCGGATCGCGCAGCAGCTCTACGAAGATGGCGCGATCACCTATATGCGAACCGATGGCGTGCAGATGGACGGCAGCGCCATTTCCGCCGCGCGCGCCGCGATCGCGCAGCGCTATGATGGCGGTTATGTGCCGGACAAGCCGCGCATCTACCAGACCAAGGCGAAGAATGCGCAGGAAGCGCATGAAGCCATCCGTCCGACCGATTTTTCGCGCGACAAGGTGGGCAGCGGTGACCATGCGCGGCTCTATGACCTGGTGTTCAAGCGGGCGCTCGCCAGTCAGATGGCGTCGGCGCGGCTGGAACGCACTACCATCGACATGAACGACGCCACCGGCACGCATACGCTGCGCGCCACGGGGCAGGTGGTGATCTTCCCCGGCTTCCTCGCTTTATATGAGGAAGGGCGCGACGATAGCGATGATGAGGACGGCAAGCTGTTGCCCCGCATGGCGGAAGGCGATGCGCCAGCAAAGAAGAAGGTCATGGCGGACCAGCATTTCACGCAGCCGCCGCCACGCTATTCCGAAGCCAGTCTCGTCAAGCGGCTGGAGGAGCTGGGGATCGGGCGTCCGTCCACCTATGCCTCGACGTTGCAGGTGCTCAAGGACCGCGACTATGTGCGGATCGAAAAGAACCGCTTTTTCGCCGAGGAGAGTGGGCGGCTGGTAACGGCCTTTCTGGAGCGTTTCTTCGAACGCTATGTGTCCTACGACTTCACCGCAGGCCTTGAGGACGAGCTGGACGATATTTCCGGCGGCCGGGCCCAGTGGCAGGAAGTACTCGAAGCTTTCTGGCGCGATTTCAAGCCCAAGACGGCGGAAATCATGGAGCAGAAGCCGTCGGACATTACTGCCGAGCTGGACAAGTTCCTGGAGCCGATGCTGTTCCCGCCCAAGGCCGATGGCAGCAATCCGCGCGCCTGCCCGCTGTGCGCGGACGGGCAATTGTCGCTGCGGGGCGGGCGGTTCGGCGCGTTCATTGCCTGCTCCAACTATCCCGAATGTAAATTCACGCGGAAGTTCGGCCAGCCGGGCGGCAAGGATGGCGAAGATAGCGGGCCAGAGGTGCTAGGCCAGCATCCCGAAACCGGGCAGGACATCGTCAAGAAGGTCGGCCGCTTCGGCCCCTATATCGAGATGGGTGAGGGCAAGGAAGCCAAGCGCGGGTCGATCCCCAAGGATCTGCCCGATGGCGAACTGACGCTGGACTGGGGCATCAAACTGCTCAGCCTGCCGCGCGAAGTCGGTTTGCACCCTGAAACCGGCCTGCCCATCGTGGCCAATATCGGCCGCTTTGGTCCCTATCTGCTGCATGACGGCAAATATGGTCGCCTGGCCAATACTGCCGAGATATTCGAAGTCGGCATGAACAGTGCGGTCGTGAAGCTGGCCGAGGCGGCGACGCGCGGGCCGCGCAGCGCCGGGCGCGAGCCGTTGAAGGTGCTGGGTGCCCATCCGCGCACCGAGCTGGAAATCAAGCTGATGGAAGGGCGCTACGGCGTCTATGTCACCGACGGCACGACCAATGCGACCCTGCCCAAGACGATGGACAAGGATGCACTGACGCTGGAGGAAGCCGCGCAACTGATCGACGCCCGCGCGGCGGCGGCCCCGGCCAAGAAGGGCGCGAAGAAGAAAGCCGCGCCCAAAAAAGCTGCACCGAAAAAGGACGCTGCCAAGAAGGATAGCGTGGCAAAGAAGCCTGCCGCCAAAAAAGCACCGGCAAAGAAAAAAGTAGCAGCGGCGGAATAGGCACGCGGTCAGGCCGCGAGGCGCACCTGATTGCGACCGCCGGTCTTGGCCGCATACATGGCCAGATCGGCGCGATGGAGGCTGACTTCGATCGGTACGGCGGGATCGCCTGCGCTGAGCCCAATGCTGGCAGTGGCGCGCACGATCCGCCCTGATGGCGCGCGGACGCGAAGAGCCTGGATCGCGGCACGCACATGCTCCGCGCGGCGTTTGGCCTGCGCACCATCGCAGCCGGACAGGCATATGGCGAATTCCTCGCCGCCCATCCGGCCGCAGATGGCATCTGGACCAAGCGCCTCGCGAATTGCCTGGCCGACGGCCTGCAACACCGCGTCACCCGCCTGATGACCATGATCGTCATTGAATTTCTTGAAATGATCAATGTCGATCAGCAAGAACCAGATATCCGATTTGTCATGCAGCGTGGCGGCGCGATCAAAAAAAGCGTTGCGGGTCAGCAGGCCGGTCAATCCGTCAATCTGGGCCAAAAGCGCCAATTCGGCGACACGCTGCTCCAGTTGCTCGCGCAGGCGCTGATTTTCTGCGGCCTGCCGGGTCAGCAGCAGGCAGACGGGTGTTGACAAACTGGCCGCGCAGAAAATGCCCACGACGAAAAAACGCGGCGGAATGAACATGCCGGGGATGGCCGACACGATGGCCATGATGACCATTGTTCCGATGACGGAAATGCCGATGCACGCGACGATCTTCTGTTTCGGGCCCATGAACCGGGAGCGTAACGACAGAAGGTAAACAAGCCATTTCCGTTAAGGGAAGGAATATTACTCCACCCAATCCAACCCGATGTCGCGATAGATGCCGCGATCATTCTCCCAGTCTTCCTTAACCTTTACATGAAGATAGAGATGAACCTTCACGCCAAGCAGCGCTGACAGTTCTTCGCGCGCCTTCGATCCGATTTCCTTGAGGCGCTGGCCGCCCTTGCCCAGCACGATCGCGCGCTGGGTCGGACGACCGACCAGGATCTGCTGGTGGATTTCGACCGATCCGTCCGGCCGTTCCTTATATTGCTCCGTATCGACGGCGGTGGCGTAGGGCAGTTCGGCGTGCAACTGGTGATAGAGTTGTTCGCGCGTGATTTCAGCCGCGAGCATCCGGTCTGTGGCATCGGACACCTGATCCTCCGGGAAATGCCATGGACCTTCGGGCATGGCAGCGGCGAAGGCGGCCTTGAGTTCGGGCAGGCCATCGCCGGTTGCGGCCGATACGAAGAAGATTTCATCGAAGCCCAGCGTCTCGTTCAGCTTCTCGGTATGGACGAGCAGCTTTTCCTTGATGGCGATATCCACCTTGTTGAGGATCAGCCACTTGCGTTCGCTGCGATGCTTGAGCGATTCAATGATCGGCTCCAGCTTGGGGCCGCGCCCGGCCTTGCCATCCACCACCATCGCGATCAGGTCAGCGCCCTGCGCGCCGCCCCAGGCCGCTTGCACCATCGCGCGGTCCAGCCGCCGCTTGGGCGCAAAGATGCCGGGCGTATCGACCAGCACGATCTGCGCATTGCCCTCGATCGCGACACCCATGACGCGGGTGCGCGTGGTCTGCGCCTTGGGACTCGTGATCGCCACCTTCTGCCCCACCAGCGCATTGACCAGCGTGGACTTGCCCGCATTGGGCGCACCGACAACGGCGATGACGCCACAGCGCTGATTTTCAGTAATGCTTGTCAAAACTACTCCGTTCGCCCTGAGCCTGTCGAAGGGCCTTACTCGTCTATCTTTGATCGCGCCAATATGGAGATCAAAGACCAATCTTCACGGATCAGCGCCAGCTTCTTTGCCCGGCTCCAACCCTTGATCTGCCGCTCGGCTTCCAGCGCCTCTATACGTGTGCCGAACGATTGCGACCAGACCAGTTTCACCGGCAGGCGCGTTTGCGTGTATCCGGTGATTTGGCCCGCTTCATGCCGGCCGATGCGTGATGCCAGATTATCCGTATGACCCACATAAAAGCTGCGGTCGGCGCAATGGAGCATGTAGGTCCAGAAGGGCTTCGGAACATCAAGCCTTCAAAAGAAACCGTTCGGGCTGAGCTTGTCGAAGCCCTGCTCTGTTATTCAGAAGATAAGGACGGCCCTTCGACAGGCTCAGGGCGAACGGATTTTTCAGCTTCCTCTACCCCGCCAGCTTCTCCAGCAGCGCCGCCGCTGCCGCTGTTTCCGCTTCCTGCTTGGACCCGCCGGTCGCGCTGGCTTCGCCCGCGCCCTTGATGCTGACCGTCACGGTGAAGCGCAGCGCATGGTGTGGGCCGGAGCGGTTCATCATCACATATTCGGGCGGCTTGCGCTTGTTGGCGGCGGCCCATTCCTGCAGCGCGGACTTGGGATGGCGCGGCGCCGCGGTCTGGGTGTCGACCCGGTCGGCCCACAGGCGGCGGACCAGCGTGCGCGCTTCCTCCAGCCCGCCCTCCAGATAGAGCGCACCGATCAGCGCTTCCATTACGTCGCCCAGAACATTGTCGCTATTGGCGGCGCCATCGTCGCGCGCCTGTTTGCCCAGCACCAGATGCGTCGGCACGCCCGCCGCCCGTGCGACCTCGGCGCAGGTTTCGCCCGACACCAGTGCGTTGAACCGGCGCGACAGCTTGCCTTCGGGTTCGCCGACAAAGCGTTCGAAGACCCATTCGGACACCAGCAGGCCCAGCACCCGGTCGCCCAGAAATTCCAGCCGCTCATAATTATCCGGCTTGGCGCTGCCATGGGTCAGTGCCTGGTGGAAGGGCGCAGGGTCGCGCGGTGCGCGGCCGATCAGCGCCTTCAACCAGCCTGTCGTATCAGGCCCATGGACGCTCAATTTCAAAAGCCTTCCCCGATTCGGCTCCAGCGCGCGGCAGTGAACCAGGTCCAGGGCATCAGCCAGTTGGCGCTGCCGTCGGTGGAGAAGACCGAGATCATCGCCTTGCCGACCAGATTTTCCTCCGGCACCAGCCCAATGCCGCCGCCTTCGACCGCCGGGAAGCGGCTGTCAGCGCTGCGATCCCGATTGTCGCCCATCATGAAGAGATGGCCTTCGGGCACCAGCACCGTGTCGCGATCGTCCGCTGCGCCGTCGGGCACAAGGTCGAGGACATTATAGCTGCGCGCCGGATAATCCTTGCCCGCTGGCAAGGTCTCGCGGAACTGCGGATAACGGCATTGCTTGCCCCCGCCCGCTGCCGGTTCCTCGAAATCGGGCCGATAGCAGGGCGAGACGGCCCCTTCCTTGGCTGCGGCGTCGATCATGTTCGGCGTCACCGGAATGACGAGGTCGGCGACCTTCTGCTTGGGCACCGCGGCGCCGTTCAGATAGACCGTGCCGCCGCGCACTGCGATCATGTCACCGGGCAGGCCGATGACGCGCTTGATATAGTCGTTCTTCTGGGTCGGCGGTGCCTTGAACACCACCACATCGCCGCGTTCGGGCGTGGAGGCGAAGATGCGGCCGGGGATCAGCGGGACGCTGAACGGCAGCGAATAGCGCGAATAGCCATAGGGCCATTTCGCCACCAGCAGATAGTCGCCGATCAGCAGCCGTGGCTGCATCGATTCCGATGGAATGTTGAACGGCGAAATGATGAAGCTGCGCAGGATGAAGACGAACAGGCCCAGCCTGGCGAGGAACCATAGGAAGTCCCGCGTTTCCGATTTTGCAGTCATGGGTGGTCGTCTTGTCCCTTGGATGCGCCGACAACGCGGCCGTGGCGGCTTGTGAAGCCTGGCGTCGGGCACGTCAAGCATGTCCTTGACCATGCAAAGCGCGCAAAAATTGGGTAAGGACAGGAAGAATCGACCGGTGCAGCGTCGATCTCGACCAACGTCATAGGGGACCATCGCATGCCCAGCACTGCACTGGCGGCCATCGCCGCACTGCCTATCGCTGATCTGAAGTCCATTTTCACGACCGATCCCGACCGTTTATCCAAGCTGGTATTGTCGCAGGGGCCGATCCGGTTCGACTGGTCCAAGACCCATCTGACCGACGAACTGATGGTGCACTATCTCGATCTGGCCCAGGATCAGGGCTTCGCCACGCGCCGCGATGCGCTGTTTGCCGGTGAGGCGGTCAACAACACCGAAGGCCGCGCCGCCGAACATACCGCCGAACGGGGCGAGGGTAATGCCGACAGCGTGGCGCAGGCCAAGGCGCTGCACAACCGCATGCGCGCGCTGATCGACGCGATCGAGGCGGGCGCGCTGGGCGAGATTCGCCACATATTGCATATCGGCATCGGCGGGTCCGCGCTCGGCCCCAAGCTGATCGTCGATGCGCTTGACGGCGATGGCGTGCGTTATGATGTGGGGATCGTCTCCAACGTCGATGGCACCGCGCTGGAGCGGGCGATCGAGGGCTTCGATCCGCACACCACACTGATCGCGATCGCCTCCAAGACCTTCACCACCAGCGAAACACTGCTGAACGCCGCCAGTGCGATCAACTGGATGGTCGAGGGCGGCGTGGAAGACCCCTATGGCCGGGTGATCGCACTGACCGCCGCGCCCGACAAGGCGATCGAATGGGGCGTCGATGAAACCCGTATCCTGCCCTTCGCGGAAAGCGTGGGCGGGCGTTATTCGCTCTGGTCCTCGATCGGCTTTCCCGCCGCGCTGGCGCTGGGCTGGGATGCCTTTGAAAGCCTGCTGGAAGGCGCGGCTGAAATGGACCGGCATTTCCGCCTGTCCGCTCCAAATGAGAATATCCCGCTGATCGCCGCCTTCGTCGATCAATATTATAGTCGCGTCATGCACTGTCAGACCCGCGCCTTATTCGCCTATGACGAGCGGCTGGCGCTCTTGCCCTCCTACCTCCAGCAGTTGGAGATGGAGAGCAATGGCAAGGCGGTGCAGCTTGATGGATCGCCGGTGGATGGCCCCACCGCCGCCATCACCTGGGGCGGGGTCGGCACCGATGCGCAGCATGCGGTGTTCCAGCTGCTGCACCAGGGGACGATCCTCTCGCCGGTCGAATTCATCGCCTCGATCGAGCCGGGCCATGCGCTCGACCCGGCGCATCATCGCGCGCTGCTGGTCAACTGTTTCGCGCAAGGCGCGGCGTTGATGCGCGGCAAGGACAATGACGCGGACCCGGCCCGTGCCTATCCCGGCAACCGGCCATCGACCACGATCCTGCTCGAAGACGTCACGCCCCATGCACTGGGCGCGCTGATCGCTTTCTACGAGCATCGCACCTTCGCCAATGCGGTGCTGATGGGCATCAACCCCTTCGACCAGTTCGGCGTCGAACTGGGCAAGGAGATCGCCAAGTCGATCGAGGCGGACGGGGCCAAGGGGTTTGATCCTTCGACCATGGCGCTGATCGAACTGGCGCTGGGGGAATAGTTCCTCCCCGGAACGGGGAGGGGGACCAGCCGCAGGCTGGTGGAGGGGGCGGGCGGCTAATGCTGTGCTTGGGGCAATCCCCCTCCACCACCGCCTGCGGCGGCGGTCCCCCTCCCCGCAAGCGGGGAGGAAGTGATTGTAACCCGCCACCGCACCCGCCATATCCCCCGCAACCAAGCGGAGGCCAGGCATGAGCGACTATGATTTCGACCTTTTCGTCATCGGTGCAGGATCGGGCGGCGTGCGCGCCTCGCGCGTCGCAGCGGGGCATGGCGCGAAGGTTGCGGTGGCGGAGGAGTTTCGCGTCGGCGGCACCTGCGTCATTCGCGGCTGCGTGCCCAAGAAACTGCTCATCTATGGTGCCCATTTCGCCGAAGATCTGAAGGACGCCCGCCGCTTCGGCTGGAACGTGCCCGATTGCGGGTTCGAATGGGCAACGCTGCGCGACAATGTGCTGGGCGAGGTCGATCGGCTCGAAGGTCTCTATAAAAATACGCTCGATAGCCATAAGGTGGAGATGATCCCTGAACGCGCGACCGTGACCGGCCCGCATAGCGTCAAGCTCGCCAGCGGGCGGGAAGTTACGGCGAAATATATCCTGGTCGCGACTGGCGCCTGGCCGATCCTGCCGGATATCGAAGGCGCGGAACATGGCATCACCTCCAACGAGGTGTTCCATTTGGACGAATGCCCCAAGCGCATCGTCATCGTCGGCGGCGGCTATATCGCCAATGAATTTGCCGGCATCTTCCATCAGTTCGGCAGCCATGTGACCATCGTCAATCGCTCCGGCACGCTGCTGCGCGGCTATGATGAACAGATTCGCGACCGATTGCTCCAGATTTCCATGACCAAGGGGATTAATTTCCGCTTCAATGCGAAGATGGAGAAGATCGAGAAGAATGACGACGGCACGCTCTGCGTCCGCTTCAAGGACGGTGATCCGGTCGCCGCCGATGTCGTGCTATTCGCCACCGGGCGCAAGCCGCATACCGACGGTCTTGGGCTGCACAGTGCGGGCGTCGATCTGGCCGACAATGGCGCGATCAAGGTCGATGAGTATAGCCGGTCGAGTTGCGAGAGCATCTATGCAGTCGGCGATGTCACCGATCGGCTGCAATTAACGCCTGTGGCGATCCGCGAGGGCCATGCCTTTGCCGACACGGTGTTCGGCGACAATCCGCGCACGGTCGATTATGACTGCGTGCCGTCCGCCGTGTTCAGCCATCCGCCGCTGGCAGGCGTCGGCCTCACCGAAGCGCAGGCCAAGAACAAGCTGGGCACGGTGCGGGTCTACACCTCCGACTTCCGGCCGATGAAATATGTGCTGGCAGGCCGCGAGGAGCGGGCGCTCTACAAGATGATCGTGGACGCGACGACCAACAAGGTGGTCGGCCTGCACATGATCGGCCCCGACGCGCCGGAAATATTGCAGGCGGCAGCCGTCGCGGTGAAAGCGGGGCTTACCAAGCAGGATTTCGACGACACCGTCGCTCTGCACCCCAGCATGGCCGAAGAATTGGTGCTGCTGAAATAATGCGTTCGTGTTGAGCGTAGCGAAGCCGCTGCACCTCAATCAACGGAGGGCTTCGACAAGCTCAGCCCGAACGAATTTTTCAGGTCGCGGCAAACGTCACCACCAGCGCGTCGCGCCAGGCGGGGCGGGCGGGGTCGTGCGGGTGGATTTCGGTTACGCCGTGCAGGATGCGGCGATCGTCGATCAGCATGGCGTCACCCGGTTGCGCCAGCATGAATTCGCCGAGCGACGTGCCGTCGGGTGCGCCGATGCGGGTGATGCCTTCGCGCACATTATTGCGCTCGACGAGCATGACGAAGACGTGATCGACGCCATCTCTATGCAGCCCTTCGGGTGTCGGGCGGCCGACTTCATCGGGCTTCGCTTCGATGCGGAACTGGTGCACTTCGACATGCCAGCGACCCTGGGCCGCCGGGTCGAACTGGGCGGCGCACAGGGCGAAGATCGCTTGGCAGACCGGATTGTCGACGACCGCCTGTTCGACCGGATCGAACCAGCGCTGCACGTCGCCGTTGAGCGGGTTGTAGTCGCGGCTTTGATAATGGGGCTGGTGCGGCATCCGCGCGAACGCGCCATGGTCGCACAGGAAGACGGCATGGCGGCGGCGGCGATAGCGGCCGCCGTCGGCCATGTAGAGATCGGGGCCGAGATCGTTCCAGCTGGCGGCGAAGGCGCGCCAATCGGTCGCATCGGCATGCAGTCGCGCGATCGTGTCGTGCCCCTCCAGCCGGGCATAGCCGATGGCGGTCATGCTGTCGCTAAGGGTGCTATCGGGCAGGGGCGGGTGGTTGGTCATGCAAGGGGCCATAGTGCCCCCCGTCAACGAACGACAGGGCCATTTGCCCCCAGCCGGATCGTGCGCTTCAATGTCGGAAGAAGAGCGTTAGCGAGGCGACATGATTGACGGCGGTGCGTCCGCCGCGCTGATCGACCACTTGCGCGAGATAGCCGACCTCCGCCGTGGAGGCGCCCGGCAGGCCCAGTTCCACCCCGACGAAGCCGCGCGCCTGATCAAAGCTGCCTTTCACGCCCCAGTCGGTGTCGTTGAGCGCCACGAACCCTTCGGCATAGACCAGCGCGTTGACCGCATCACTGCCCGGCCGCAGCGGCTTTTCGTAGCGGAGCATTTCGCGCACGCGCCAGCCCATATCGTCGCCGTCCGATCGCCAGCGCTGTTCCAGCCGGGTGCGCGACATGAGTTCGCCGCCCCAGGGTTTGCCCAGTGTCCAGTTAAGTTGCTGGAAACTGCGATCCTCGTTCAGATCGGTGCCGTTTTCGACTGGCGACACGATATGGGCATAGCCCTGATAGACGGTGATAGTCGGGGACAATTTCCAGCCCAGCGCGCCGCGAAAGATCGCCTGATTGACCCGCGACACGCCATCGCCGACGCGCGGCTGGATTTCGGCAAGATAGACGAGGTCACCCTTTACCGAACCCATCGCGGTCAGGTTGAGCCAGACCTGTTCGTCCTGGCTGGTCTGCGCCTGGGCAGGCATGGCAAGACCTACGAGACAGGCGGATAATGATAGGCAGAGGCGGCGCATGGGCGCTCCTTCAAACGGACGGGAGAAGGATGGCCCGTAGGTTCGCTTCGTTTCCCTATTGTTGCAAATGGCGATTTCGTGAGGGGCGTCAGGTGATGACGCTGGGCTCATCCATGCCGGTATAGCCCGCAATGTCCGCCACATCCTGCGCAGCGGCGATCAGCGGGGCGAGGGCGTCGCCCGTTGCCATGCCAAGGTCGCCGTCGGTATCGACATAGCGTTCGAGATAGACGCGCAGGGTCGCGCCTTCTGTGCCGGTGCCCGACAGGCGGAATACGACGCGCGATCCGTCGGTGAACAGGATGCGGACGCCCTGGTTGCGGCTGACCGATTGATCGGTGGGATCGGTATAGGCGAAATCATCGGCGCTCTTGATCGTGCCGCCGCTGTTGGTCGTGCCGGGCAGGCTGTCGAGCGACGCACGCAGCGCCGCCATTAGGGCGTCGGCCTTGTCCTTGGCGATGGCTTCATAATCGTGGCGGGCATAGTAATTGCGGCCATAGGTTGCCCAATGATCGGCCATGATCGCAGCGACGCTTTCGCCGCGCACGGCCAGGATGTTGAGCCACAGGAGAACCGCCCAGATGCCGTCCTTTTCGCGCACATGGTCAGAGCCAGTGCCCGCGCTTTCCTCGCCACAGATGGTCGCCATGCCCGCGTCGAGCAGGTTGCCGAAGAATTTCCAGCCGGTGGGCGTCTCATAGAGCGGCACGCCCAGCTTTTCGGCCACGCGGTCGGCCGCGCCGCTGGTGGGCATGGAGCGGGCGATGCCCTTGAGACCCGCCGCATAGCCGGGCGCGAGATGAGCGTTGGCCGCCAGCACCGCGAGCGAATCCGATGGCGTCACATAGCAATGCCGCCCGATGATGAGGTTGCGGTCGCCATCGCCATCCGACGCTGCGCCGAAATCGGGCGCGTCCGGGGCCATCATCCGGTCGTACAATTGCTTGGCATGGACCAGGTTCGGGTCGGGATGATGATGGCCGAAGTCGGGCAGGGGCGTGCCGTTCATCACCGTGCCCTGCGGCGCGCCGAGCCGCTTTTCGAAAATCTCGACAGCGTAAGGCCCGGTCACGGCGCTCATCGAATCGAAGGCGAGGGTGAAGCCGCCTGCAATCTTCGCGCGGATCGCGGCGAAATCGAACAGACTTTCCATCAGGTCGGCATAGGCGGCGACGGGATCGACCACGTCTACGGTCATGCCGCCCAGCGTCGCGGTGCCGATCGTGTCGAGATCCATGTCGGGGGCGTCGAGGATCTTGTAGCTTTCTATCGACAGGGTGCGCTCGATGATCGCGTCGGTCACCTTTTCAGGCGCCGGGCCGCCATTGCCGATATTATATTTGATGCCGAAATCTTCGTCCGGGCCGCCCGGATTATGGCTGGCCGACAGGACGAGACCACCAAAGGCGCCCGATGCGCGGATGAGGTGCGAGGCGGCGGGGGTGGACAATATGCCGCCCTGGCCCACCAGCACCCGGCCAAAGCCATTGGCCGCCGCCATTTTCAGCACGATCTGGATGACTTCGCGGTTGAGATAGCGTCCGTCGCCACCGACGACCAAGGTTTGCCCCGCAAATCCGTCGAGGCTGTCGAACACCGACTGGACGAAATTTTCGGCATAATGGGGCTGCGCGAAGATACGCACTTTCTTGCGCAGGCCCGATGTGCCGGGCTTCTGGTCGGTGAAAGGCTGGGTCGAAACGGTCTGGATCACGCAGGCATCCCTTTAGTGTCGGCATTGTCTTTATGGCCCGGCTGGACGGACCTTTTCAATCCAGCATGTTCAACGCTTTTGTGCAAACCAGATGACATGGCGTGGCCCCTTGCCATTGTCGCGCGCGCGCACGGCGACTTCATCGACGGCAAAGCCGGCGCTGGCCAGGCGGCGGGAGAAGGCATCGTCGGACCCCGCCGACCAGACCGCCAGGATGCCGCCCGGCGTCAACGCCGCCCGCGCCGCCGCCAGCCCCGTCGCGCTGTAGAGCCGGTCGTTGGCGGCAGCGGTCAGACCGTCCGGGCCATTATCGACATCGAGCAGGATGGCGTCATAACAGGCGCGGCCCGCCGCGATGACGGGGACGACATCGCCCATCCGCAGATCGACGCGCGGGTCGTCGAGGCAGCCATCGGCCAATTCCGCCATCGGCCCGCGTGCCCAGTCGATGATTTCGGGCACCAGTTCGGCGAGCGTGATGCGCGCATCCTGCCCCAGCACGCCGAGCGCCGCGCGCAGGGTGAAGCCCATGCCATAGCCGCCGATCAGCAGATGGGGTGCCTTGCGCCCCGCCAGCCGCTCGATCGTCATCAGCGCCAGCGCCTTTTCCGATCCGCTCATCCGGCTGCTCATCAACTCATTGCGGTCGAGCACGATCATGAAATCGCCGCCACGCCGGTAGAGCATCAGTTCCTGCCCCCCTGGCACGGCGGCGGACCCCAGAAATTCGCGCGGCGTCATGATCAATCCTTTGGTGATGGCGTTGTGGCGCGCATGGCAGCTTGGCGTGCGTCGCGCAAATGCTACGGCGCGTCGCACGGCATGGCATGTGGGCGGCGGCGATGCTATCGGCCCTGTCCTATCCGACACCGACAAGGCAGTTCTTCTTTTCATGCGCTATTTTCTCGACACCGAATTTAACGGCTTTGGCGGCGTGCTGATCAGCGTGGCGCTGGTGCCCGAACATGCGGATGATGAGGAATTTTATGTCTCGTTGCCGCTGCCCGACGATGTCGAACCCTGGGTGGCGCAGCATGTCGTCCCCTATCTGCGCCATGTGCCGCCCGGCATCGACCTGGAACTGAACCGGGTGGAGGCGGCGGACCATGTCGCGGCCTATCTGGAGGGGGACAGTGATCCCGTCATCATCGCCGACTGGCCGGAGGATCTGGCGCATTTCTGCGCATTGCTGGTGACCGGGCCGGGGCAGATGGCGGGGGTCGATTTCGGGTTGCGGCTCGAACTGATCAACGCGGCCGGGTTCAGCGCGGCGGCCAACAGCCGGGTGCCGCACAATGCCCTGCATGATGCGCGGGCGTTGCGCGATTTCTATATGGCCGACTGACGGCCGCGGCGCGCGCGTTCCAGCAGCCAGAGCAAAGCGCTTGCGATCAGCCAGGCGAGGGCGAAGGGCCAGGACGGGCCGGGTGCGCTGTCGCCAGCCCGGTCGGTCGCGGTTGGCGGGCGCAGCGCCAGCATCGCGGCCCGATCCCGCGCCGCGCGCATCGCGGGCAGGGCTTGGGCGGGATAGATATAGAAGGATTGGCCGGTGCCGGTCCGGTGCCAGCCTGCGCTATCGGGCCAGAAGGCCGCACATCCTTGTACCGGTAATAGGGTGGACTGCCGCCCGTCGGGACGCTCGACCGGCGTCGGGGCGGACAGGCCGCAGAGGGTCAGGCGCTCGTTCGCCCAACCGATCAGGCCAGACTGTTGCCCGCCGGAGGCCGGGCGGATGACGGTCCGCAGCAGGGCGTTCCACCAATCATTATGCAGGGCGCGATGGCCTGTCAGGGTCAGCGCATAGCTGTCCACGCTCGCGAACAGGGCGATACGCCCGGTGCCGATCGCGCGCCACTGGGCGAGGGGGGCACCGCTGGCGTCCTGCAACAATGTGGGTGCCTGCGTAGCGGGGGCGAGGGGCAGGCGGCTGATATCGGGCAGCAGATCGTCAGGCGTGGCAATATCGACCGGCGCATCCGTGCTGCCGATGCCAAGACGGGTGCTGCTCAGCGCGGGTGCGGCGACTTTGGGCAGGGCAATGGGGGCGAGATCGCCGCCGCCGATGCCGAAGCCCAAGGCGCGCCATTGCGCGCGTGTCGCGCCGTCGATCGGCCCGCTGGGGCGCAGCACCAGGCCCAGTCCTTCGCGCGCGGCGCCGGTCAGGACGCCGCGCTGCGCCGCCCAGATGCGATCATCGACGATGGCGAGGTCGAACCGCCGCAGCGTAGCGCTATTGATGGCGATGGTGGGATCGCCGAGCGCGATGCCGCCGCCCGCGCTCATCTGCGTCTTGACGGCAAAGCCTGCGTCGGTGGCCCAGCGGCGCAGATATTTGACCTCCGGCCCCGGTGCGGCGGCCAGGATCAACAGGCGCGGAGATGCGCTGTCGGTTACCAGCAGCGGGACGGCGGCTTGCTCGACCACGCGCTGCCCATCCCGCACGCGCAGGGTGAAGGCGGTGGTTCCGGCGGCGCGGGCGGTGCCGGTCAGGGTGAAATGACCGTTCGCGTCGGGCGTCGCGCTATCGGTCACGCGCCCGGCGGGGTCGAGCAGGTCGATGGTCGCGCGGGGCAGGGCTGTTAGCTGGCCACCGACGCTGAAAGCCTCGCCCGGCGCGATGCTGCGGGGTGGGGCGATATGGCTGATGCCGGGACGGGGCGGGGGCGGGGTGAAGCGAACCGCGACGGTACGCGCTGCCTCCAGATCGCGGGCGGGCAAGCCTTCGCCCAGTACGGTGATGGTGCCGACAGCGGGATGACGGCGCAGTGCGGTGGCGAGGTCGGGGGCGCTTTCGTCGCCGCTGATGTCGCCGGCTTCGGGGAGGATGACGAGCGGCGCGCCGGGTGTCGCAGCGGCCAATCGCGGCGTTCCGGCGGTCGCGATGCGCAGCGTGTCGCCCGTTGTCGGCGTCGGCGGTGGGAAGAGTGTCAGGAATAGGAGGCCTGCGCAGAGCGGCTGGAGCGCTACCAGTGCCGCCAATCGCCAAGGTGCGGACGGGCTGGACCGCTGCCACAGGACCAGGCGCAGCGAGGCGATCAGCACGGCGATGATCAGCAGGGCGGCGACGATCCGTTCGATGGTCATGGCGCGGCTCCCTCGATCGCGCGGAGATAGCGCGTGCCATTGGCGTCGGGTGCGGCGCGGCGGGCCGGGCGAGCGGGCGGCCGTTCCATCGCCGTCCATAGCAATCCGCGCAGCTTCGCTCGGCAGGGGCCACAGTCCGGGTCGCGCCGCACCGCGTCGAGCGCGCCCGACAGGGCCAGCGGGTCGGGTAGGCGGGCGGCTTCGCTGCGTACCCAGCGGTCGAGCGCATCAAGCGCGATCGGTCCTCGGATCGCGCCCGGTCCATCGCCCAGCGCGCGCCACGCGGCGGCAGCCGGGCCATCGCCGCGCTCGATCGGTGCGACCGCTAGCGTGCGGCTGGCCGCGCCCTCGCGCTTGCCGGTCATCCGGCGGCTGGGGTCGATCGGCGGCAGTTCCGGCCCGACGCGCGACAGGAAGATGCGGGTCGCCTGCTGCACCTCCTTGATGAAGCGGAGCGCGCGATAGGCGAAGGGGAGGGCGAGATCGGGATGCCCCTGCCGCAAATGCACTTCGGATTGCCACATTTCATCGACGGCGTTTTTGAGGATGGCGCGGGTTTCGGGGTCGAGGCTGGACGATGCGCTATCGTCATGGGGATGGCCGTAGTCGGCCAGCACGTCTTCGGCGACGCCGAAGCCCGGCGCGGGCTGGCGCGGCGGGCCATGGTCATGGCCGTCGCCGTCATGATGGGTTTCCGCGTCGGCGGTGGGGAGTTGGGGCTGGGCCGATTCTTCGCCGCCCAGAAACTGGCTGTAGCGGCCGCGCAAAATCTGTTGATCGGTGCCGATGCTGGCGGAACGGGCGAGATAGCGATCGGCGCTGAGGCGGGACTTTTGTTTGAGCAGCGCTTCGGCGTCGATGATGATCTGCCGCTGGCTGCGGAAATAGGCGGGCAGGACGGTGTTGACCATGCCCTCCAGCCCGCTGCCTTCGGGCTGCTGGGCCGATGGCCAGCGCAGGATCAGGCTGGGGCTGCGCGCTTCCTGCGGGGCGGGGCTGCGATTGTCGCGCACGATGAGTTGCACGACCATGTCGCTGCCGGGGCCAAAGCCCAGCGCGCCGAAATCGAGGCGGGGGGCGAAACGGCGGTCGCGCGCCGGGCCGCTGCCGCTCACCGCAATCTCGCGCTCGGTGAAGGTCACATTTTCGCCTTCGCCGATCGCCAGCGTGATGCGCAGCCGGGCGCTGGCGGCCACGCCATAATCGTCGGTCGCGGCAAAGGCGGGGGACCAACTGCGCTGTCCGCGCGTCACCATGCTCAGGCTGGCCTTCGGGCTGAGGGCTTTGACCTGGGGCACGGCGTCGGCGATGGCGTCGATACGGTGCAGCGGCGGGGTCGGGCCGCGCCCGGTGGCGGGGTCGACGCGGTAGAGGAAGGCGGCGTCGGCCGTGCGGCTGGCGATCCAGTCCGGGCCGTCGCGGCGTAGCGCGCGCGGCTGGCCGCCCAGCATCAGCAGGCGCGGGAGGCTGGCTTGCGGATCGAAGCGTAAGGTCCATTCGAGCCGCGATCCGTGCGGCACGCGGGCGTCGAGCGATTGGGAATCGCGGACGGGCAGGCCGGTGTAAGCGGGCGGAAGGATGCGGAGATTTTGCGCGACGAGGCGCGGGATGCCGGGCGTTGCCGCGACGCCTTCGCTGGCGGGGGCGAGCGTGGGCGGGCCTTGGCCGGGACGCGGCCAGAGCAAGGCGAGCGCGACGATGATCAGCGCGGCGATGGCGGTCAGGGCGATGCTGCGTCGATGCCAGTCGGGGGCCAGCTGGTCGGGCGTTTCGGCGTCGATGCGGGCAGTCAGGCGCGCGCGCTGGAGTCGCTGGAGCGGGCCGAGACTGGCCTCGTCGGCGAACAGCAGCGCAGCGCTGTCCTCCATGTCGGGGCGACGGGCGTCGAGCGTGCGGATCAGCCAGTTCAGGTCGAACCGCGCCGCCAGCCGCAGCGCGACGAGCAGCGATAGGGTCAGGCCGATCGCGATGGCGGCGATCGCCGCGCCGATCCCTGCCAGCCGCCACGCCACGACACCCGCGCTGATCGCCAGCGGCACGCCGATCGCGGCGGCGTTGAGGAACGCGCGCTGCCGGGCGGGGGCCGTCCATGGACGGATGAGGGCGGTGGCGCTCATGGCGATACGCCCCGGCTGCGGCGGGTAGCGAGCCAGCGTTCGGCGATCAGCAGTAGCGCGATGAGCAGCGCCAGCCAGGGGCGGAGCGGTTCGGGTTGCTGGTCATAGGCGCGTCCGCCCGTCAGCGGCGCATAGTCGGCTGCGGCGACGCGCGTGGGCGGCGAGAGGGACGGGGCGAGCAGGTGACGGAGTTGCGCGGGGAAATCGCCGTCCAGAAGGACCGGCATGTCGGCGGGGCGTAGCGGCCGGGTGAAGCGGAGCCACTGGCCCGCGCCCAGCGGTGCGCCCTCGACCAGCGGTATGCCCAGGGCATCGCGCCAGTGCGGCGTCGGGGTGCCGTTCGGCGCGGTGGTGTCGCTGGCGATCAGGGCAGTGCCACCTTGGGTGATCCAGTCCGTGACGCTGTCGGGCAGGGTGCCGCCTGCGAACCAGATCAACACATGCTGCCGGTCGGGCAAGGGGCTGTCGAGTGGGGCGCTGTCGATGGGGCGTTCGGTGGGCTGCCAGCTCATCGCGGCGGCGCGCAGATAGCGCAAGGCGGGGCGATGCGCGGCATCGAAGCGGATCGCGACGGTTGGGGCGGGGGCGGCGACCGTCTTGGGCGAGGGCATGGTGCCGGGTCCGATGCGCCAGTCGACCTTGCGCGACAGGTGCAGGCGGGCGGCATCCACGCGGTCGATGACTTGCGGCGTGAGGATGGTGAGCGGCGTTGCGGCAGGCAGATCGGCGTCGAGCTGGCGGATCAGGCTGGCGACCGGCAGGGGGCCGGTGGGTGCGGCCTCATCGATCGACGGAAAGCCGGGGGCGAGCCAATGGACCCGCGCATCCGTAAACTGCGCGCGATCCATCTGCGCGCCGGGCACGACCGCGACATAGGGCGTGTCGTCGCCTGCACCCGACAGGACCGGCTGCGCCAACCATAGCGCGACCAGCGCCAGCAGCAGGAGGCGGAGCAGCAGCAGCGGCCATTCGTCGAAGCGCAGGCGCGACCGGGGCCGGGGTTTCGACCGCAGCCAGCGCAATGCGGCGAAGTCGGTCGGCAACTGTTCGCTCTTGCGCGCGATATGGATGGCAAGCGGCACCAGCAGAGCCAGCAACGCCGCCAGCGCGGCGGGAAAGAGCAGGCTCAACCCCATGGTCAGACCGCCGCGAACAGGCGGCGCAGCGGCAGGTCGACTGGCTCGTCCAGCATATGCGCGACATGGACCACGCCCGCCGCGTCCAGCCGGGCATGGAGCGCGGCGCGCGCTTCGCCGAAGCGGGCCAGAAACTCAGCGCGCAGGGCGACGCCATCGGCGAGCAGTTCCTCGCCGGTTTCGGGATCGCGAAAGCGATAGCCGCCGTTGAAGGGGAAATCGCGCTCGGCGAGCGTCAGCATCTCCACCACCAGCGTTTCGCGCCCGGCGGCGGCCAACTTCTCGACCAGCGCGACCGCGCCTTCATCGAAACAGTCGCTCAACAGGATGACCAGATCATGCGCGCCGATCCGCTCCCACACGGGAGCAAGCTGCTCGTCGGGCGGGAAGCCGGTGGCGGTGCGCAGCGCCAGTAGGTCGAGCAATAGCCGGTCACGCTGGCGCAGGCCGGTGGCGGGTGGCAGCAAAGTGAGGCCCTTGTCGCCCAGCGCCATCAGGCCGAACCGGTCGCCCTGCTGCATCGCCAGTTCGCCGATTGATGCGGCCATCGCCTTGGCCGCGTCGAAGCGGCTATAGTCGGGGCGGCCCGCATCGGCCTGGCCCATCGAGGCGCTGGCGTCGATCACTATCCAGACCGCGACCGGGCTTTCGCGCTCGGCTTCGCGCACGAAGAATTTGTCCGACCGGGCGTAGAGTTTCCAGTCGATCTGGCGCAGTTCGTCGCCCGGTTCATAGGCACGATATTGGGCGAATTCCAAACCCGCGCCGCGGCTATGGCTCTGGTGCAGGCCGATGCCATGCTGCCCGACCGCGCGCCGCGTGACGAGGCGCAGGCCTTTCAGCCTGCGGCGGACATCGGCGGGGATCAGGTCGGCCATGGTGCGCGATCAGGCGAGCGGCACGGCGCGCAGCAGCGAGGCGATGACATCGTCGGCGCTGCGCCCCTCGGCCTCGGCCGCGAAGGACAGCAGCAGGCGGTGGCGCATTACCGGCGCGGCCAGCGCGACGATATCGTCGCGCGTGGCGGCGAGGCGGCCTTGCAGCAGCGCGCGCGCCTTGGCGGCGAGGATCAGCGATTGTCCCGCGCGGGGACCAGCCCCCCATTTGACATAGCGGGCGATGTCGTCGGGCGCGCCTTCGCCGGGGCGGCTGGCGCGGATGATCCGCGTCACCCAGTCGAGCAGCTCGTCGCCGAAATGCACGTCGCGCACCAGCTTTTGCAGCGCCAGCACTTCCTCGCCCGCCATGACGGCGGGGACGGTGCCGGGCTTGGACCCGGTGGTCTGCGCCAGGATTGCGCGCTCCTCCGCTTCGCTGGGATAATCGACGCGGATGTGCAGCAGGAAGCGGTCGAGCTGGGCTTCGGGCAGCGGATAGGTGCCCGCCTGTTCCAGCGGATTCTGCGTCGCCAGCACGAAGAAGGGCGCGGGCAGGCGGTGGGTGACGCCGGCATAGCTGACCGTCTTTTCCTGCATCGCCTCCAGCAGCGCCGCCTGCGTCTTGGGCGGGGTGCGGTTGAGTTCGTCGGCCAGCAGCAGGTTGGTGAAGACCGGGCCGGGCTGGAAACGGAAGCTGCGATGGCCGGTGCCATGGTCTTCCTCCAGCAATTCGGTGCCCAATATGTCGCTGGGCATCAGATCGGGGGTGAACTGGACGCGGCGGAAGTCGAGCTTCAATGCTTCGCCGAGCGAGCGGACGAGCAGGGTCTTGCCGAGGCCCGGCACGCCTTCGAGCAGGCAATGGCCACCGGCGAGCAGGCCGATCAGCAATTGTTCGACCACATCGGCCTGGCCAACGATCGCCTGTCCGATCGCGGCGCGCAACTGGGTAAGCGCGGCCAGGCGCGTCTGGATTTCGGCTTCGGTGAGGTCGGTCATATGGCTTCCTTGTCGAAGGCTGATGCTCTGCAAAATTCTTCCCTGGAAGGGGAGGGGGACCGGCGCAGCCGGTGGAGGGGTGTCGCCCTATCGAGAGGGTAACACCCCTCCGTCTGGCCTGCGGCCAGCCACCTCCCCTACCAGGGGAGGATGTTCGGTCGCGCCTTCAAACCGACAGCGCATACATCACGATATTGACCGCGAATTTGGTGTTGTCTTCGGCCAGGAAGCGTTTGTTGCGCCAGTCATAGTCCCATTCGCAGCCATAATCCTTGTTGCTGTAGAGAACGCCCAGTCGGCCATTTACCTCTATCCCCTTGAGATAATCATGGACCAGATCGTCGCCCCAGCCATTGAGTTCGAGGCCGGTATTGGGTGGCCCGTCGAAGGTGAAGAAGCTGCGATAGAGGCCATGGTTCTTGGGCAGGGTCTGCATCGCCTTGGCCCCGAATATCTTGGCCATCTGCGCTTCGAACGAGCGGGCGAACAGGCCGTCAATGTCGTGGTTGCAATCGTCCACCAGAACGAAGCCGCCATTGCGGACATAGCGTTCGAAATTGCGCCGCTCGGCGGGTGAGAACTCCACCAGCTTGTGCCCGGCGAGGTAACAGAAGGGCGCGGTCAGCATCTTGGGGTCCGACAGAGCGAGGACATGCTCCTTCGGATCGACCCGTAAGGTGGTATAATCGATCAGCGAGGTGATGACGTTGGACGGCATCCGCTGATCGACATCCCAGTCGCCCGAATCATAGCGCAGCCGCGTGAACCAGAAATCATAGCCCCCGGCGGCAGCGAGTGGCCGGGCCAGCAAGGCGCTGGCCAGACCGCCTGCCATCAGCCGGAGGAAATCATTGCGGGTCATGAAATTCAATCAAGCGCCTGTTCTTGCATGATCCTCCCCTGCAAGGGGAGGGGGACCGCCAGCGAAGCTGGTGGTGGAGGGGTGTCACGCTATCGTGAGGGTGACACCCCTCCGTCAGGGCTACGCCCTGCCACCTCCCCTTTCAGGGGAGGATCATGAGGATATTACACCGCGTCCGAGAGCGAGGTGAAGGTGAAGTCGCGCAGCTTCATCGGCGGGACCATGATGTTCATCGACACTTCGTCGGGCGGCACGCGGACGGGTTTGCCCAGTTCCTCAACATTGTTGAGCATGATCACCGGGCTTTCGTTGAACCGGAAATTCTTGATCGGATATTTGATCTGCCCGTTTTCGATATAGAAGGTGCCGTCGCGGGTCAGGCCGGTCAGCAACACCGTCTGCGGATCGACCATGCGGATATACCAGGTGCGGGTGACCAGCACGCCGCGCTGGGTCGAGCGTACCAGTTCGGCGGTCGACTTGGTGCCGCCCGTCATCAGGATATTACCCATCTGGCC
Source organism: Sphingobium xenophagum (assembly GCF_031457465.1). Classification (GTDB taxonomy): domain Bacteria; phylum Pseudomonadota; class Alphaproteobacteria; order Sphingomonadales; family Sphingomonadaceae; genus Sphingobium; species Sphingobium xenophagum_A. The sequence goes on along the minus strand of NZ_JAVDWV010000003.1, from coordinate 162,475 downwards.
GACAGGTGCCTTGCCCTGTTTCTGCGCCCAATAGCGGCTATAATCCAGCGCGACGACCTTGCCGTCCTTGACCAGGTCCATGCGCTTGCGCGGTACGCCGTCTTCGTCCCAGGGCAGGCTTGGTGCGATCGGATCCCAGGGGTCGGTGTAGAAATTGACTTGCGGCCCGAACACCTGCTGGCCGATCTTGTTGCCGCCGCCTGCCTTCGACAGGAAGCTGCGCCCTTCGTCCGCTTCGCGGGCGCCAAAGAAGTTGAACATGAAGCCGATCAGCCCGGCGGCGGCCATCGGTTCCAGAATGACGGTATATTTGCCCGGTTCCAGCGCCCTGGCTTCGGACGAGGCCGATGCCTTGCGCATCGCGATCTGGATATCATCCTCGACCTTGAAGCGGGTGGCATCCTGCGTATCGGTGCCGACCCAGCCCGATCCCCGGCCATCCTGCGTGCGGACGGTGCAGGTATAGTCCAGCACGGTCGAGCGCTGATAGCCGAAATTACCCTTGCTGTTGGCGAAGGCGACGAAGCTCTGGCCATCCTCCAGAAAACCGGCCGCGATCAGATTCTGCGCCTTGCAGGCCGTGATCGAGGCGGCCGCAACCTTGGCCCGATAGACGGGGGTGATCGCGGCGGTCGCTTCGCTGAAGGTCGGGCTGGTCTTATAGACCTGCTTGTCCACGGCCGGCATGAATTCCGGGTTTTCCGGGGCGAGCTTGGCCAGTTCTTCGGCGCGGCGCACGACTCGTTCGAGCGAGGCGTCGTCAAACTGGTTGATCGTGGCGATGCCGACCCGCTTGCCATAGGCGACCTGGACCTGCAGGTCGGTGTCATCGGTCAGGCCGGCGGTCGAGACATTGTTGAGCGCAAAGCGCACATTGCCCTGGATCTGGCCGGTCAGTTGCGCGGTGCATTCGTCGGCTTTCGACATGGTGACCACTTTGGTCAGAATGTCTTTCGCCTGTGCTTCGGTAAAGATGCCCATTATACTAACTCCCCTGAGCGATCAGCCGAGCGAACGCGCGGTGTTGATGACGTTGATGCCGTCGAAGCGGGTGGTCGACGACCCGTGCGACACGGCGGAAACCTGCGAAGGCTGTCCCTTGCCGTCGAAGAAGGAGCCGAACATGCGATAGTCGCTGGAATCGCAGATCGCCGAGCAGGCGGCCCAGAATTCGGGCGTCCTGATCTGATAGGCGACATCCTCCAGCGGCTGCGTGATCTTGCCGTTCTTGATCTCGTAGAAGAGCGTGCCGCCGAACTGTGCGTTGTAGCGCTGCTGATCAATCGAGAAGGAGCCGCGGCCGAGGATGTAGATGCCATCTTCGACATTGCTGATCATGTCGGCGACGCTCATCTTGTCCTTGCCGGGTTCCAGCGAGATGTTGGCCATGCGCTGGAACTGCACATTGGACCAGCTATCGGCGTAGGAGCAGCCGTCGCTTTCGCTCTTGCCCTCGATATGCGCCTGATCGCGGGTGGCCTGATAGCCGACCAGCTTGCCGTTGCGGATCAGATCCCACTTCTTGGTCTTTACGCCTTCATCGTCATAGGCGACCGCACCCAGGCTGCCCGGCTGGGTCTTGTCGGCGACGATGTTGACCTTGTCGCTCCCATATTGGAAATTGGCCTTGAGCTTGTCCATCGTCGCGAAGCTGGTGCCGGCATAATTGGCTTCATAGCCGAGCACACGATCCAGTTCGAGCGGATGGCCGACCGTTTCATGGATGGTGAGGCCGAGATGATTGGGGTCGAGAACCAGATCATATTTGCCAGGCTTAACCGATTTGGCGGTCAGCTTTTCGCGCGCCTGCCTGGTCGCGGCGATGGCGTCTTCCTTCATGTCGTAGGACATGCCGTAGCTGATGATGCCATTGGGACCGACGGTCTTGTCCGCTGCGCGCCCGTCGAGATATTCAAAGCCCAGGCCCATGGGCGCGGACAGGCCGTCGCGGACGCGGAACTTGCCGGTCTTCTTATCGACGGCGGTGACTTCCATCGGTGCCCAGATGCGATGGACATCCTGGTCGATATAGCTGCCATCGGTGCTGGCGAAATATTTCTGCTCGTTCACCAGGAACAGGATCGAGCGGATGAAGTCTGCGCCCGCATCCATGGCGGCGGCGTTGACGCCCATCAACAGGTCGACCTTGTCCTTGATCGGCACGGTCATGCTGTTCTTGGCGATCGGCGTGCGCCAGGATACTTCGCCAACGCCCTTGACCGGGGCCAACTGGACCGGCGCGGTCTGGGTCGGTGCGTTCGCCTTGGCAATGGCGACGGCCTGCTGCGCGGCTTTCGCCACTGCGTCGGTGGTCATCGCATTGGTGGCGGCAAAGCCCCAGGCACCGTCGGCCAGCACGCGGATGCCGACGCCGCTCGATTCGGTGTTGACGACATTTTCGACATTGCGTTCGCGGGTGATGACGAACTGGCGCAGGTAGCGGCCGACGCGCACGTCGCAATAGGATGCGCCCGCGCTCTTGGCTGCGTTCATCGCGGCGTCGGCCAGCGCCTTCTTGACCGCGACGTCGATCGCGCTGTTCAATTCCTCGGCGGCAATGACCTTGCCGAACATTGATGGGAGGACAAGCCCCCCGACACCCATGGCCCCAAAAGCCAGAAAATCACGTCTATGCAAGGTTCGTCTCCCACCTGCGGAACGCCCGCATGATGCGGGTCGGATAGTGATTGGGAAGCGGCCGGTCGGCCGTCCGATGCGGGGGATCATCGCCGGGTGAACGCGGCGGGTCAAATATCTTTTACATTCGAACAACATGGGGGTCGCCGCTTTCGACATATGACATCTGTCGAAAGCGGCTGGCCAGAGGGATGCAAGCGCCCCACTCGCGCGGGTGCGCGACGTGAACGAAGCACGCGGAAAAGCGTCCCCCGCAAGGGGATGATCTGTTCAAAGCTGTGAAGAAATGTGGTCGGGGAAAGAGGATTCGAACCTCCGGCCCCTGCCTCCCGAAGACAGTGCTCTACCAGGCTGAGCTATTCCCCGACCGATGCCGACGCCGCCGTGAAGCGACCCCGTAAGGCAGGCCGCAGCCTATAGAGACGGGTTTTCGGGCTGGCAAGCGGCGAGCGACGCTTTTTTTACGGGGCGGAGCGATGCCCCGATGCGCTAAAGCCTGCGGATCATAGATTCGATTCCGACAGGACCAGCGCCTTGCCCGACACGCCCCATTATGAGCAGCAATATCTCGACCTGATGCGGCATATCTGGCGGCATGGCGATGAGCGGATCGACCGTACCGGGGTCGGCACCCGGTCGATCCTGGGCGCGACGATGCGCTTCTCTCTGGCCGACGATGCGGTGCCGCTGCTCACCACCAAGCGGGTCTACTGGAAGGCCGCGGCGCGCGAGATGCTGTGGTTCCTGACCGGCGACACCAATATCCGCGAACTGGTGCGGCAGGGGGTGCATATCTGGACCGATTGGCCGCTCGACGCCTATCGCAAGGCGACGGGAGAGACGATCGACCGGGATGCGTTCGAGGCGCGGATCATCGCGGATGAAGGGTTCGCGCTGGAGTGGGGTGATTTGGGGCCGGTCTATGGCGCGCAATGGGTGAACTGGCCGCGCTACGAACCGGCAGGCGAGGGGCTGTATCGCCGGGCCGAGAAGGGGCACAACCAGATCGCCGCGCTGGTGGAGGCTATCCGGGTGACGCCGGGCTCGCGCCGCTTGTTGTTCACCGGCTGGAACGTCGCCGAAGTGGCGCAGATGGCGCTGCCGCCCTGCCACATGACCTATCAGTTCCAGGTGTCGAACGGGAAGCTCAATGGCCTGTTGTTCCAGCGTAGTTGCGACCTGGGCCTGGGCTTTGCCTTCAACATTTTCGGCCTGTCGATGATCACCCGGATGCTGGCGCAGCAATGCGATCTGGAGCCGGGCGAGGTGGTCTGGCAGGGGGGCGATGTGCATCTCTATCTGAACCATGCTGCGCTGGTGGAGGAGCAGATGAGTCGCGTGCCTTCGGGCGCGCCGAAATTGCGGATCAAAAACCGGCCCTCATCCATTTTCGACTATGCCATCGAGGATTTCGAGGTGGTCGATTATGCGCCGCAATCCCACATTTCCGCGCCCGTCGCCGTGTGAAGCGGACAGCGAGGCGGACATAGGTTTGAGAAAAATTGGGTAAGGGAGGCTTGCCTTTCTTGGTGTTGTAATTTAATATCCAAGCCAAGCAATATTATTGCAACGCAGCATAGGAGGCAGGATGACCGATCCTCATGATATAGGCGAACCGGGGCGCAACCTGCCCCCGCTGCGCCTGCATGTGCCAGAGCCGCCAGCCCGGCCGGGCGAGAGCGCCGACTTCACCCATTTCGACATTCCCGCCGCCGACGCCGCGCCCCGCCCGGACGAAGCGGCGCAGCCCGCGACCATGCGCGACATGGCCTATGGGCTGGTGCGCGTGCTGGACGAAGAGGGTGCGGCCGTGGGGGCGTGGAACCCCAAGCTGCCGCCCGAAACGCTGCTGCGGATGCTGCGCGCGATGGCGCTGACCCGCGCGTTCGATGCGCGGATGTTCCGCGCCCAGCGGCAGGGCAAGACCAGCTTCTATATGAAGTCGACCGGCGAGGAGGCGGTGTCGATCGGCGCGGCGCTGGCGCTGTCACGCGACGACATGTGTTTTCCAAGCTATCGCCAGCAGGGCATATTGATCGCGCGCGACTGGCCCATCATCGACATGATGAACCAGATTTATTCCAACAAGGGCGACAGGCTGAAGGGCCGCCAGTTGCCGATCATGTATTCGGCGCGCGAGGCGGGCTTCTTTTCCATTTCCGGCAATTTGACCACCCAATATCCGCAGGCGGTCGGCTGGGCGATGGCGAGCGCGGCGCGGGGCGACACGCGCATTGCGGCGACCTGGTGCGGGGAGGGATCGACGGCGGAGGGCGATTTCCATTCGGCCTGCACCTTCGCCAGCGTCTATCGCGCGCCGGTGATCCTGAATGTCGTTAATAATCAATGGGCTATAAGCAGTTTTTCAGGTTTTGCGGGAGCGGAGTCGACGACCTTCGCGGCGCGCGCGATCGGCTATGGCATTGCCGGCCTGCGGGTGGATGGCAATGATGTGCTGGCGGTCTATGCCGCGACGCGCTGGGCCGCCGACCGGGCGCGCGCCAATGCCGGGCCGACGCTGATCGAACATTTCACCTATCGCGTCGAAGGGCATAGCACGTCGGACGATCCGACCGCTTATCGTTCGGCCGAGGAAAGCAGCCTGTGGCCGCTGGGCGACCCAATCGCGCGGTTGAAGCAGCATTGCATTGGCTTGGGCATCTGGGACGAGGAACGGCACGCCGCGATGGACAAGGAACTGGCCGAATATGTCCGCGACGCCGCGCGCGAAGCGGAGAAGAACGGCATTCTTGGCCACGGTCTGCACCATCATCCGATGGAGTCGATGTTCGAGGATGTGTTCGAGGAAATGCCCCGGCATTTGAAGGAACAGCAGCAACAGATGCTGGACGAATGGAAGGCGGCGGGGTTGTGATGGCGCACCATCTTCCCCTCTCCCCGGCGGGGAGAGGATATCGTAGCTTGGCGGCTTGCCGCCTAGCGAAGGTTGGAGAGGGGGCTATGCTTTCGCCTTTCATCGCCGCCGTTCACCCTCTCCCAGCTTCGACTAGGCGGCAGAGCCGCCAAGTCTGCGCAACCCTCTCCCTCAAGGGAGAGGGAAGGAAGTCCCATGACTGACACATCAGATATACAACAAATGACCATGATCCAGGCGATCAACAGCGCCATGGACGTGATGATGGAGCGCGACCCGACCGTTGTGGTGATGGGCGAGGATGTCGGCTTTTTCGGTGGGGTGTTTCGCGCCACGGCGGGTTTGCAGGATAAATATGGCAAGAACCGCGTGTTCGACACGCCGATCACCGAATGCGGGATCATCGGCGTGGCGGTGGGGATGGGCGCCTATGGCCTGCGTCCGGTGCCGGAAATCCAGTTTGCCGACTATATCTATCCCGCGCTCGACCAGCTGGTGTCGGAAGCGGCGCGGTTGCGTTATCGGTCGGCGGGGGAGTTCATTGCGCCGATGACGGTGCGGTCGCCGTTCGGCGGCGGCATTTTCGGCGGCCAGACGCATAGCCAAAGCCCCGAAGGCATCTTCACCCATTGTTCGGGAATCAAGACGGTGATCCCGTCCACCCCCTATGATGCCAAGGGGCTGTTGATCGCGGCGATCGAGGATAATGATCCGACGCTCTTTTTCGAGCCCAAGCGCATCTATAACGGCCCGTTCGATGGCCATTATGATACGCCGGCGAAAAGCTGGGCCGGGCATCCCGATGCACAGGTGCCGACCGGCTATTATCGCATTCCGCTCGGCACCGCGCGCATCGTGCGGCCGGGCGAGGCGCTGACCATCCTCTGCTATGGCACGATGGTCCATGTCGTCGAAGATACGGTCAAGGCGATGGGTATCGACGCGGATATCGTCGACCTGCGCAGCCTGATCCCGCTCGACATCGACACGATCGAGGCGTCGGTGAAGAAGACGGGTCGCTGCCTGATCGTTCATGAGGCGACGCGCACCAGCGGCTTTGGCGCGGAATTGCTGGCCCAGGTGCAGGAGCGTTGCTTCTATCATCTCGAAGCGCCGATCGAGCGCGTCACCGGCTTCGACACGCCCTATCCGCACAGTCTGGAATGGGCCTATTTCCCCGGCCCGGTGCGTATCCGCGAAGCCATTACCAAGATCATGAAGGACTAAGCCTTCACCCAGCTTCCGTTCGTTTCGAGCGAAGTCGAGGAACGGAAGCGCAGTTTCAAGTCAAGTGTCTCGACTTTGCTCGACACGAACGGAGCTTTTTATGGCCCTTTTTACATTCAAGCTGCCGGATATCGGCGAAGGCATTTCGGAAGCCGAGATTGTCGGCTGGCATGTCGCGGTCGGTGATCGGGTCGAGGAAGACCAGCCGATCGCCGACATGATGACCGACAAGGCGACGGTCGAGATGGAAAGCCCGGTGGCGGGCATCGTCGTCCGCCTGGCGGGCGAGCCGGGCGACCAGATCCCGATCGGCGCGATGCTGGTGGAGATCGAGGTCGAGGGCGACGAGGTGGCTGCGCCGCCGCCGCCTTCGGTGGAAGTGATCGAGGCGGAGACGGTGGGGGCCGACGATATCCTCCCCGATACGGGGAGGGGGACCGCCGACGCAGTCGGTGGTGGAGGGGGTGCGCCCCTTGCGGTGCCCGCCGAAACGACCTCCCAGCCATCGAAGGCAGAGCAAGAGGCCAGCCCCCTCCACCAGCCTGCGGCTGGTCCCCCTCCCCGTGCCGGGGAGGAAATGGTGCTCGCCTCCCCCGCCGTGCGCGCCCGCGCGAAGGATCTGGGGATCGACCTGGCGCAGGTGAAGGCGAGTGGCGAGCATGTTCGTCATGCCGATCTCGATGCGTTCCTGCTGTACGGCGAAGGGCAAGGCTATCGCCCGGCGGGGCGGTCCGCCACGCGGCCGGACGAGCAGATCAAGGTCATTGGCATGCGCCGCCGCATCGCCGAGAATATGGCGGCGTCCAAGCGCCATATTCCCCACTTCACCTATGTCGAGGAAATTGACGTCACCGCGCTGGAAGAGTTGCGCGCGCAGTTGAATGACGGGCGGGGGGATCGGCCCAAGCTCACCATGTTGCCGCTGTTGATCGTCGCTTTGTGCAAGGCGCTGCCTGATTTTCCGATGCTCAATGCTCGTTATGATGACGAAGCGGGCGTGGTGACGCGCCATGGGGCGGTGCATCTGGGCCTCGCGACGCAGACCGATGCCGGGCTGATGGTGCCGGTGATCCGCGATGCGCAGAATCGCAATGTGTGGCAGCTTGCGACGGAAATCCGCCGCCTTGCGGACGCTGCGCGCACCGGCAAGGCGAAGTCGGAGGAATTGTCCGGCTCCACGCTGACGCTGACATCGTTGGGGCCGTTGGGCGGCATCGCCACGACGCCGGTCATCAACCGGCCCGAAGTCGCGATCATCGGTCCCAACCGGGTGATCGAACGGCCCATGTTTAGGGGCAAGGAGATCGTCGCGGCGAAGCTGATGAACCTGTCGATCAGTTGCGATCATCGCGTGGTCGATGGCTTCGACGCGGCAAGCTTCGTCCAGGCGGTGCGCAAGCTGCTGGAAGCGCCCGCTTTCCTGTTCGTGGATTGATAAAAAGGCAGGGTGCCTATTTCGTCATGACGACGATGGCACCCTGTTTCAGGTCAGGCTCGAACAGAAGCTTCAGCACCCGCTTGGTCATGCGCCAGCGCCGTGCGCTCAGTCGCCGGTTCGGGTAACTTCGCGGCGTGTAGAAAATATCCTGCAGGACATGGGGCATCGGCAGTACGCGAAAGCCGGTGAAGCCTGCTTCCCGGCCGCGCGCCATGATGAGATGCGGCGGCATGTCGCGCTCATTGACCCCATATCGTTCCATGGCCTCGATCGACCCTGGCGCTATGCTATGCCCTTCGCCCGGTTCATGGGTGATGAGCATCCCGCCTGGCTTCAAGGCGCGATAGGCGCTGCGGATCGCCAGCGCTTCGTCGTCGGCATGATGGAGTGCATCGAAAAAGATCGCCGCATCAAACTGACCATCCAGATCGAGATTTTCAAAGTCGCTGCAAATAAAGGTCGTGCGGTCCGTGACGCCGTTGACCCGCGCATTCTCCTGCGCCAGCGTAATCATGTCAGGGGCGATATCCTGCCCGGTGACGGTGTATCCGGCGCGCGCGAAGAACTGGCTTGTCCATCCTCCACCGCAGCCCATGTCCAAGATATGGGCGGGCGGCGAAGGCAGCAGGCCCATGATGAAACCGATGGATGCCAGTTCCAGTCCGCAATAGGGATCGGAAAAGGGCTTATGCAGCGAGTGATGAGCGCCATCCTCCCCGATATTGGCAAGATAGGCGCGCTCTGCATCTTTGGGCATCAGAGGGGTCTCCGGTTAGGCCGTCGGCCCTAACCCGTCGCCTTGCCTGGCTCAAGCGCTGTTATTGCGTTGCACAATCCGCTCAGCGTATCGTCGCGCGGTAGCTGAGCCGTCCTGTCTGGCCCGGCGGAACGCTGTCGGGGAGGGACCAGCGGACATGGGTGATGTCGGCGGGGACGGCGCGGCGCACACCGCCGAGCGGCGTCGGTAGCCAGAGTTGCGCCATGCGCCCCCATCGCACGCCGCCATCGACGGACACTTGCAGCGTGGGATCGGAGGGATCGAGTTCCACCCCCTTGGGCAGCGGGCGGACGAGCGCATAGTCGCGCAGCGGTTCGCCGCCCTGGTTGCGCCAATGGACCATGACGATCAATTGGTCACCCGGTGCGACGCGATCGGCGCTGGCGAGGATACGCCGGGTGCGGCCGTTGACGTCGGTGCTGACGCGCTCGACGAACATCTGCGTGTCGACCCGCACGGCGGGTTGCGCCTGCGCCGCCTGCGCGCCGATGATGATCGCCAGCGCGCCCAGCGCTGATCCTGTGGCCGTCTTCATGCCAAAGCCCCGTTGTCGCCGTCCCCGATGGCGGACATAGACAGGGCGGCCGAATATTTGGTTAAGGGCCTGATTTTCCTGCACGCACTTTCGCATCGCTTTGCAAATTGACGGCCCGCGACGGGCAGCGCACATCTTGGCGAAACTATTGGCGAATCGGACAAAAGTGACAGTCGGCGAACAACAGGAAATCAACCGCAGGCGCGACCGACTGCTGGCGTCGATCGCGCTGACGGCGGGCATCGGCCTCATCATCGCGCTGCCCTTTGCGTTGCGGGCGGGGGCGGAGTTCTTTCTGCCGCTGACCGCCGCGCTGGTGATCGCGATCGCGCTGGTGCCGTTGCTGGAGTGGATGGAGCGACGCCGATTGCCGTCGGGGCTGGCGGCGTTGCTGGCGCTGATCGGCTTCCTGCTGGTCGCCAATACGGCGCTGGTGCTGATCGTGGTGCCGGCGACCGACTGGTTCCGCATCCTGCCCGAACGATTGCCGCAGATTCAGGCCAATCTCGCGCCGCTGATCGACTTCTATGCGAACCTCCAGCGGTTCGTGGATGAAACCGTGCGGATGCTGGCCACCGGGCCGGTGGCGGCGGCGCAGACGGCGGCGGTCGACACGCCGCGCTCGCTGCTGCAGTTCGCCGCCGCCTCTGCGCCGTCCGCCATCGTCCAGATGGTGTTCGCGCTGCTCATCATCTATTTCTTCCTCGCCGGATGGACGCGCCTGCGTCGCCGCACGATCAACAGCCGCGACAGTTTCGACGGCGCGCTGGCGGTCGCGCGGGTGATCCAGAATGTGGTCGATGCGACGTCGGCCTATGTCATCACCATCGCGACGATCAATCTGGGGCTGGGGCTGGCGATCGCCGTCTCGCTGTGGCTGATCGGGATGCCGTCGCCCTGGATGTGGGGTGGCATCGTCGCGTTGCTGAACTTCATTCCCTATTTCGGGCCGATGCTGGCCGCGGTGCTGCTGGGGCTGGGTGGCCTGATGGTGTTTGACGATATCTGGGTGGCGCTGTTGCCTGCCGCCTTGCAGGTGGGCTTTCACATGGTCGAGGCCAATGTGGTGACGCCGACCGTGCTGGGGCGGCGGTTGACGATGAATCCGTTGCTGATCCTGGTGTCGCTGGCCTTTTGGGGCTGGGTCTGGGGGACGCCCGGCGCGTTGCTCGGCGTGCCGTTGCTCATCATCATCCAGACCGTGGTGCAGGCAGCGGGAACGCCCGATATCGCCGGTTTCCTGTTCGAGCAGGGGACGTTGACGGTCGCGCCGCGCAAAGAAAATGACGAGAATGCGAAAACAGCCGAAACGGACGGTTGACAGTTTTGGCGCGCGCCCATAGACGGCGCTTCCACACCGAACGCGGGTGTAGCTCAGTTGGTTAGAGTGCCGGCCTGTCACGCCGGAGGTCGCGGGTTCGAGCCCCGTCACTCGCGCCACTTTCCTTGACCGGAAGGTGGAAAGGTTCCCGGATCAGCATCGTCTGGCGAACTTGGTGTGGAAATAGATGTCACCCTGCGCGGGTGTAGCTCAGTTGGTTAGAGTGCCGGCCTGTCACGCCGGAGGTCGCGGGTTCGAGCCCCGTCACTCGCGCCACTTGCCTGTCGATACAGGAAGTGACGCAGACCGCGCAGAGGAACGGGCCGACGCCATTGACACCGGCCCCGATTCCTTAGCTTTACAGATTGTCGCCGACGATGGCGGGGGCCAGCGGTTCCTTGGCCAGCCAGCGATAGGTGCCGCCTGCGACCAGAGCGCCGATCATCGGTGCCAGCCAGAACAGCCATAATTGCTGCATCGCCAGCCCGCCGACCAGCAGGGCCGGACCCGTGCTGCGCGCCGGATTGACCGATGTGTTGGTTACCGGAATGCTGATCAGGTGGATGAGGGTCAATGACAGCCCGATCGCGATTGGCGCAAATCCTGCGGGCGCACGGCTGTCGGTCGATCCCAGGATCACCATCAGGAAGCCGAAGGTCAGCACGACTTCGATCAGCAGCCCGGCCGACGGCGCATAGCCACCAGGCGATTGGCTGCCATAGCCATTCACCGCCAGCCCGGTGTCGGTCAGTGCATAGCCCGGCTGACCGCTGGCGATATAGAGCAGCACTGCCGCCGCGATCACTGCACCCACCAGTTGCGCGACGATATAGGGCGCGATGTCGCGCACTGGAAAGCGCCCGCCCGCCCACAGCCCCACCGTGACGGCCGGATTGAGATGGCACCCCGAAATATGGCCGACCGAATAGGCCATGGTCAGCACGGTGAGGCCAAAGGCCAGGCTGACGCCCAGCAGGCCGATCCCGACGTCGGGAAAGCCCGCCGCCAGCACGGCGCTGCCGCATCCGCCGAAGACCAGCCAAAATGTACCAAATGTTTCGGCGAAGAGCCGTTTGCTCAAGGGAACCATCGCTTCCTCCTGTCAGCCTGTGCAATCGCCACCGGATTGCAGACTTGCCGTGGCGGGGTGGCACCACCCGGCAAAGTCGAGAACGGAGTCCGTAGGTGAGGGCGCGAGTCGCATCGGGCGAGCATCTGCAATGCTGATGGCCGGTTCATGGACATGGCTTGCCTCCCGTCATCGGTAAGCGCTCACGGCCCCATAGTCGGGGTTTTCCGTTACGGTTACTCAACGGTTAGCGATAAGGATAAACAAAGGCTATGTCACGGGCTATCCGCGACGCCAGCGCCCCGTTTCCATCCAGGCCAGCAGGCGCTTGAGGGGCAAAATCCAGATCCATATCAGGCCAAGGAAGATATAGACCGGCACCTGTGCCCACATGGGCAAAGTGCCTATCTGGCCCGACAGGCTGCCCACCAGCACCGCCCACAGCGCGATCAGCCCGACGATCGCCAGCATCCCCACAGGCTTGCGCCAGCTGGGCTGATGATAATGGCGCGGGTCGATGCTCATGCGTCCGGTCCTTCGATCAGTTCGGCTTCGGTCAGGATGATGTCGAGCGGCAAGTCCCACGGGTCGGCGGGGACATCGTCCAGTTCCTGCGCCGACCAGGCCAGGCCGATGCGCAGCGCGTCGGGAAAACGGGCGAAGGCGCGATCATAATAGCCGCCGCCCTGGCCCAGCCGGTTGAGCGCGCGGTCGAACCCCACCAGCGGCGCGATGATTGCGTCGGGCGTCACGGGACCATCGCCGGGTTCGGGATGGCTGGTGCGGAACGGGCCGGGGATGAGCGGGGCGTCGGGCGTCCACGCTAGGAAATCCATCGACCCCAGCCGGTCCAGCACGCGCGGCAGCGCCACCCGCTTGCCCATCGCGATCAAGGGCGCGGCCAGCCGCTGCGCCGGGGCTTCGTCGTCCAGCCCCATATAGAGGGCGACGGTGCGGGCATCGGCGAGACGCCGGGCGAGCGGGGAGGGCAGCACCTTGAACGCCAGCCGGTGGGCCAACGGATCGAGCGTAGCGACGAAGGCGCGCCGCTGATCGCGCGCGAGGACGCGCAGGTCGGCTTTGTCGGCGCTGTCGCTATTCACTCAATTGTCTGCCTGGTCATTGCGGTGTTCCCGTGCGTCAAACGATCCTCCCCCTGTGGGGGAGGTGGATGGCCGTAGGGGTGTCACCCTCTCGATAGGGTGACACCCCTCCGTCAGGGCTTCGCCCTGCCACCTCCCCTGCGAGGGGAGGATGGGCATGTATCGGATAGGTTAGGGGCATCATCACCCAATCATTGAGCGCGTTTGGCAGGGGTGACGGGACCACCTTGGCCGTGTGCTGGAAGATCCTCTGACGCCTCAACGTCAGGTGGGGACCATGTAGATCGGGCCGGAACCCGCCCAGGGACAGCCCCCTAGGATGTGCTTATCGCCTCAGGGATGTTCGCTAAAGCTCGTACCAGGCAGTACCCGTCATCCCCAATCTAGGCGTCCGCGTGCGGCGCGGCAAGTCTCTCGCGCAGCTTTTCTATCCGGGCCGCCAGTGCCTCGACCGCTTGCGCCGCATCGTCATCCTGCGTTTCCAGCGCCAGTTTCTCCTGCCGTCCCGTGACCTCGCGGCGCAGGTCGGTCACCTCGTCGGCCAGGAAGAGGGCGGCGAAGAGCAGGTTGCGCACTTCGGTCATGCCCGACATGCCCTGCTGTGCGGCGCGGGCCTTGCCATCGATCATCGCGGCAAGCTGCGCCAGATGCGCTTCCTCGCCATCGCGGCAGCGTATGTCATACTGACGCCCGGCAATGTGCAGCGTGGTTTCAGCCATGGGCCTTGGCCTTCAGATCATCAATCAACTGATCGAGCGAGCGCAAGGCTTCGCGGGCGGCGGGCAGGTCGATTTGCGGGGTGTCCGGCGGCGCAGGGGGCGGGATGGCCGCGACGAAATGGGTCACATCCTGTTCCAGCCGACCGATCGCCCGCTCCAGCGTGCCGATCGCCAGCATCATGCGCTCGCTTGCCATGGCCCAAGCATAGCTCGATTCGCGCGCCTACAAAAGCGGTCTTTGGGCCTAAGCGACGGGCATTGCGCCCCGCTATGGTTGACGCATGGGGCTTGACGCGACAAAGGAAGCGCGATCTCGACTCGTTCGCCCGCCCGCAAACGATCCGCCCTATTCGTTCAGGAAAGACGCCCGCCCATAATGACCGTCACCGAAAAGTCGCTCGCCAACGCCATTCGCGCGCTTTCCATGGACGCGGTGCAGGCCGCCAATAGCGGCCATCCAGGGATGCCGATGGGGATGGCCGATGTCGCGACGGTGTTGTTCAGCGACTATCTGAAGTTCGATCCGACCCAGCCGAAATGGGCCGACCGCGACAGGTTCGTCCTGTCGGCCGGCCATGGCTCGATGCTGATCTACAGCCTGCTGCACCTGACCGGCTATGCGCGGCCGACGATCGAGGACATCGCCAATTTTCGCCAGTTGCACAGCCCCTGCGCTGGCCATCCTGAGAATTTCGAGCTGGCGGGCGTGGAAGCGACCACTGGCCCGCTGGGTTCCGGCCTTGCCACCGCCGTTGGCATGGCAATCGCCGAGCGGCATTTGAACGCGCAGTTCGGTGACGATCTGGTCGATCACCGGACCTGGGTGATTGCGGGCGACGGTTGCCTGATGGAAGGCATCAACCATGAGGCGATCGGCCTGGCCGGGCACCTGAACCTTGGCCGCCTGATCGTGTTGTGGGACGACAATAAGATCACCATCGACGGCGCGGTCGATCTGTCGAGCAGCGAAGATGTGCGCGCGCGCTATGTCGCCACTGGCTGGCATGTCGTGTCGTGCGATGGCCATGATGTCGCCGATGTGCGCCGGGCGCTGGCCGAAGCGATCGCCGATCCGCGGCCTTCGCTCGTCGCCTGCGCGACCAAGATCGGCTATGGTTCGCCCAACAAGGCGGGCACGTCGGGCGTCCATGGTTCGGCGCTGGGCACGGACGAAGTCGCGGCCGCCCGCGAATTTCTGGGCTGGACTGCCGAACCTTTCGTCATCCCCGAAGACATTGCCGCTGCCTGGGAGGCGATCGGCGCCAAGGGCGGCGACGCGCGCACCGCATGGGAAGCCCGCCTCGCAAGTGACGAGAAGGGCGGCGAATTTGTGCGTCGCATGGGCGGCGAGCTGCCCGCCGACTTCTCGCTCGACGCCTATATCGATAGCCTGATCGCCGCGCCGCAGAAGGTCGCGACGCGCAAGGCGAGCGAATTGGCGCTGGGCGCGATCAACGACCTGCTGCCCGAAACGCTGGGTGGTTCGGCGGACCTGACCGGCTCCAACAATACCAAGACCAAGTCGACCGGCCCGCTGACCAAGGATGATTATTCGGGCCGCTATGTCTATTATGGCATCCGCGAATTCGGCATGGCCTGCGCGATGAACGGCATGGCGCTGCATGGCGGCGTGATCCCCTATGGCGGCACCTTCCTCGTCTTTTCCGACTATATGCGTGGCGGCATTCGCCTCGCCGCGCTGCAGCAGCAGCGGGTGATCCATGTGCTGACCCATGACAGCATCGGCCTGGGTGAAGATGGCCCGACCCATCAGCCGATCGAGCATGTCATGTCGCTGCGCATGATCCCGAACCTGGACGTTTATCGCCCGGCCGACATCGTCGAGACGGCGGAATGCTGGGAACTGGCGCTCAAGGACGCGACCGGCCCGTCGGTGCTGGCGCTGACCCGCCAGAATCTGCCGCAGTTGCGCACCGAAAAGAGCGAGAATCTCTGCGCCAAGGGTGCCTATCGCCTGCGCGCCGCGACCGGCGATCGCCGCGTGGTGATCATGGCCACGGGGTCGGAAGTCGAGATCGCGGTCGATACCGCCAAGCTGCTGGAAGAGCAGGGCATCGGCGCCGACGTCGTGTCGATGCCGAGCTGGGCGCATTTCGAGGCGCAGCCGCAATCCTATAAGGATGAGGTGCTGCCCTATGACGTGCTGCGCGTGTCGATCGAGGCGGGGACGACCTTTGGCTGGGAACGGCATACCGGCATTGGCGGCCTGCGCTTTGGCATCGACAGTTTCGGGGCGTCCGCGCCGGCCGAGGCACTCTATGACCATTTCGGCCTGACCGCCGTGAAGATCGCGCCGCAGATCGTGGCCGCGCTCGACAACTGATCGACAATCAACACCTTAAGGGAGGCTAGTGCAGTGGCAACGAAGGTAGCAATTAACGGTTTTGGACGTATCGGCCGCCTGGTGGCGCGCGCCATCCTCTCGCGCACCGACCATGACCTGGAACTGGTCAGCATCAACGATCTGGGCGATGCCAAGGCGAACGCCCTGCTGTTCAAGCGCGATTCGGTGCATGGCAATTGGCAGGGTGATGTTAGCGTTGATGGCGACTTCCTGGTCATCGACGGCAAGCGCATCGCCGTCACCGCCGAACGCGACCCCGCCAACCTGCCCCACGCCGCGCAGGGTGTGGAAATCGCGCTGGAATGCACTGGCATTTTCGCCGACAAGGGCAAGGCCAGCGCCCACCTGACCGCCGGTGCCAAGCGCGTCATCATTTCGGCGCCCGCGACCGGCGTGGACAAGACGATCGTATTTGGCGTCAACCATGACGCGCTGACCGCCGACGATATCGTGATTTCGAACGCCAGCTGCACCACCAACTGCCTGGCCCCGCTCGCCAAGGTGCTGCACGATGCGATCGGCATCGAGCGTGGTTTCATGACGACGATCCACAGCTATACCAACGACCAGAACACGCTGGACCAGATCCACAAGGATATGCGCCGCGCCCGCGCCGCTGCCCTGTCGATGATCCCGACGACCACTGGCGCCGCGCGCGCCGTGGGTGAGGTTATGCCTGAGCTGAAAGGCAAGCTGGATGGCTCGTCGGTTCGCGTGCCGACCCCGAACGTGTCGGTGGTGGATTTGAAGTTCGACGCCAAGCGCGCGACCAGCGTCGAGGAAGTCAATGCTCTGCTCAAGGCCGCTTCGGAAGCCGGACCGCTCAAGGGCGTGCTGGGCTATTCCGACGAACCATTGGTCTCGATCGACTATAATGGCGACCCGCGCAGCTCGACCGTCGATAGCCTGGAAACCGCCGTCATCGACGGCACGCTGGTCCGTGTGCTGAGCTGGTACGACAATGAATGGGGCTTCTCCAACCGCATGATCGACACCAGCGGCGTGGTGGCGAAGTTCCTGTAAGATACAGAACGGACTAACCTCCGTTCGCCCTGAGCCTGTCGAAGGGGCCTTCCTTCTCAGAAGAAAGAGGCTTCGACAGGCTCAGCCCGAACGGATTGGGAATATAGGAAAACCTGAATGACCAAGCCGTTCAAGACACTCGACGATATGGGCGACATCAGCGGCAAGGCCGTGCTGGTGCGCGAAGACCTCAACGTGCCGATGCACGAAGGGTCGGTCAGCGACGATACCCGCCTGCGCTCGGCGATGCCGACCGTGCTGGAACTGGCCGATCGCGGCGCGAAGGTGCTGATCCTCGCCCATTTCGGCCGTCCCAAGGGCCAGAAGAACCCCGAATTTTCGCTGTCGAAGATCACCCGCCCCTTGAGCCAGGTGCTGGGCCGCGAAGTGCAGTTCATCCCTGATTGCGCCGGTCAGGCGGCGATCGATGGCATTGCGGTGATGCGCCCCGGCGACATTGCGATCCTGGAAAATACCCGCTTCCATGCGGGCGAGGAAAAGAACGACCCGGCGTTGGTCGATGCGATGGCGGCAATTGCTGACCTGTATGTCAACGACGCCTTCTCCGCCGCGCATCGCGCCCATGCCTCGACCGAGGGCATCGCCCACAAACTGCCCGCCTTTGCCGGCCGCGCGATGGAGCGTGAACTCGATGCGTTGCAGGCGGCGCTCGGCGCCCCGGCCAAGCCGGTCGCAGCGGTCGTGGGCGGGGCCAAGGTCTCGACCAAGCTCGATGTGCTGAACCATCTCGTCACCAAGGTCGATCATCTGATCATCGGCGGCGGCATGGCCAATACTTTCCTGCACGCGCGCGGGGTCGATGTCGGCAAGTCGCTGTGCGAGAAGGATCTGGCCGACACGGCGGAGGCCATTTTCGACAAGGCGGAAGCGGCCGGTTGCACCATCCATCTGCCCTATGATGTGGTGGTGGCGAAGGAATTTGCCGCCAATCCGCCATCGGTGCGGACGTGCAACGTGCATGAAGTCGCTGAGGACGAGATGATCCTCGACGTCGGCCCGGCCGCTGTAGAGGCGCTGGCCGATGTGCTGAAGAATTGCCGGACCTTGGTGTGGAACGGCCCGCTCGGCGCGTTCGAGATCGCGCCGTTCGACACCGCCACGGTCGCGCTGGCGCGGACGGCGGCGGCACTGACCAAGGAAGGTCAGTTGACCTCGGTCGCGGGCGGCGGCGATACCGTTGCCGCGCTCAACCATGCGGGCGTCGCGGCCGACTTCACCTTCGTGTCGACGGCGGGCGGCGCTTTCCTGGAATGGATGGAAGGTAAGGACTTGCCCGGCGTCAAGGCGCTGATGGCCTGAAGGTTCGCCAATGGTTCGCGCCGCCAGGGAGAGGGCGGGCGCTGACCGAAAAATGACCAGGTGTCGCCGAGGGGGCGGGGCCTCTATCATGAAGAAGGTATGTGCAGATGCTGGATCAGACCATGAAACAGAAAATCGCTGATGGCGAAGGCTTCATCGCCGCGCTCGACCAGAGCGGCGGATCGACGCCCAAGGCGCTCAAGGGCTATGGCATCGAAGAAGGGGCGTGGGGCTCCGAAGAAGAGATGTTCGGCCTGATCCACGCGATGCGCAGCCGCATCATCACCTCGCCCGTTTTTACCGGCGACAAGGTGCTGGGCGCGATCCTGTTCGAGCGCACGATGGACGGCACCGTCGATGGCAAGCCGACCCCGCAGGCGTTGATCGACAAGGGCGTCGTGCCCTTCATCAAGATCGACAAGGGCCTTGAGGACGAGGCCAATGGCGTCCAGTTGATGAAGCCGAACCCCGATCTCGACGTCCTGCTGCACCGCGCCAAAGCGCTGGGCGTGTTCGGCACCAAGGAGCGTTCGGTCGTCAACCTCGCCAACCGCGAAGGCATTGCCGCCGTGGTCAAGCAGCAGTTCGAAACCGGCCAGCAGGTCTTGGCCGCCGGGCTGATGCCGATCATCGAGCCGGAAGTGAACATCAAATCGCCCGAACGCGCGGAAGCCGACGCGATCTTGCTCGACGAACTGGTCAAGGCGCTCGACGCGCTGCCGGACGACCAGCAGGTGATGCTCAAGCTCTCGCTGCCGACCAAGGCCGGTCTGTTCGATCCGCTGGTCGATCATCCCCGCGTGCTGCGCGTCGTCGCCCTGTCGGGTGGCTTTGCCCGTCCCGAAGCCTGTATCGAGCTGGCCAAAAATCGCGGCATCATCGCCAGCTTCAGCCGTGCGCTGCTCAACGACCTGCGCCACCAGATGAGCGATGACGAATTCAACGCGGCGCTGGGCGAAGCGATCGACGAGATCCACGGCGCATCGGTCGCCAAGACGCCCGTTACGGCCTGAACCCGATTGGCCGGGCGGGCCTTGCGCCTGCCCGGCACCCCTTTCCCGGATCGGCGGGATCGGTTAGGGCGCATGCCATGACCGATTTTACCGATGAAGAACTGGCGCTCGATCCGCATTTTGCCGATCAGTTCCAGACGGGCTTTCGCCCAGCCTGCCAGCTTTACCTGATCTCGCCGCCCGCGATCGACGCGGATTTTGCGCCGCGCCTCACACAAGCGTTGGAAGGCGGCAAGGTTGCGGCGTTTCAGTTGCGGCTCAAGGGGGTGGACGATCATGCGATCGCCGCGCTCGCGCCGCCGCTGCAGGCGATCTGCGCCGAGCATGAGGTCGCCTTCATCGTCAACGACAGCATTGGCCTGGCCAAGCGGTTGGGCGCGGACGGCGTGCATCTGGGGCAGGAGGATGGCGACCCGCGCGATGCGCGCAAGCAGCTTGGTCCCAATGTCCAGATCGGCGTGACGTGCCATGACAGCCGTCATCTGGCGATGGAAGCGGGCGAGGCGGGGGCCGACTATGTAGCCTTCGGCGCGTTCTTCCCGACCACGACCAAGGAAACGTTGCATCGCGCTGAACCGTCGATCCTGGGCTGGTGGACGACTTTGTTCGAACTGCCCTGCGTCGCGATCGGCGGTGTTACGGCTGAAAATGCTGGGCCGCTGGTGATGGCGGGCGCGGATTTCCTGGCGGTAAGCAGCGCGGTCTGGGACCATCCCGAAGGCCCTAAGGCGGGCGTCGCCGCCTTTGCCGACGTCCTCGCCAGCAAGCCGCCGCCGCCACGCTAAGCCACGTCGGCCCAAATTCCCGCCCGACGCAGCTTTCCGCGCCATCAAGCGTTGCTCGCCCATAGTCCGGGAGAGAATCGCCTTGAACCACCACCGCTTGCTGCCCCGCCATATGTTGTTGCTGACCGCGCTGTTGTGCAGCGCCTGCAACGTGTCCGTCACTGACGCCAATGACAGCGCGCCGACGGCCAACGCTGCTGCGCCTGGCAATGCCGCGACCGCCGCGAACGAGGCCTATGATTTTCAGGTCGTGCCGGAGCAGAATGCCTGGCAAGCCGACCGCATATTCCAGGCGCAGGTTCAACTCGATCGCTGGGGCCTTTCGCCCGGTGTGCTTGATGGCAAGGACGGCATGTCGTTCAAGGCGGCCGTTCGCGGCTTTCAGGAGGCGAACAAGTTGCCGGTGACGGGCGACTATGACCAGAAGACGGCGCTCGCGCTGCTGGAAGGCGAGGCACGGCCGACCACCTGGCTGGTGCGTATCCCGGCCGACTTCGCGCGCGGTCCATTTTTCGACATGCCCAAGGGGATGAAGGAAAAGGCGGAGCTTCCGGCGCTAACCTACCGCAATCTGCTCGAAAAGCTCGCCGAGCGTTTCCACACCACGCCCGAATTCCTCGTGTCGATCAATGCGCCGGGCACCAAGGTCGGGGCGGGGACGACCATCCGCGTGCCTGCGATCGAGAATCAGCCGGTGGCGCAGATCGAGGGCGACGAACGCGGCTGGGGCGCGACGCTCGCCAGCCTGGGCGTCGCGAAGGATCAGCCGCAGGCCGACCATGTCGTGGTCGACAAGTCCGAAGGCCTGCTCAAGGTCTATGCTGCCGACAACCGCCTGATCGCGCAGTTCCCCGCCACCATGGGGTCGCAATATGATCCACTGCCGCTCGGCGAATGGACGATCAAGGGCGTCAGTCGCAATCCTGATTATCATTATAATCCTGCGCTCTTCTGGGACGCTGGTGCGAAAGATGAGAAGGCGGTGCTGAAACCTGGCCCCAACGGCCCTGTCGGTGTCGTGTGGATCGACCTGTCCAAGGATCATTACGGCATCCATGGCACGCCCGAACCCCAGACGATCGGCCGCAGCGAAAGCCATGGCTGCGTCCGCTTGACCAATTGGGATGCGGCGCGGCTGGCGCAGATGGTTAAGCCGGGGACCAAGGCGAAGTTCCAGGCGTAGGGCCATGCCGACGACCTTTAAATGGCGTCGGTGGCTGTGGGGCGCGGGGGCGGTCGCGCTGTGCGTGGCTTTCGCGCATTTTTGCGTGCAGATCGTCCCAGCCGATGCGCCCCTATTTCCTGCCAAGGCACCTGTCGCCAAGTCGTCATCGGGCGCGTTGCTGATGCCGGTCGAAGGCGTGCCCGCCTCGGCATTGACCGATACCTTTACCCAAGCCCGCGCCTTGGGCGAAAGATCGCATGACGCCATCGACATCTTGGCGGCGCGCGGCAGGGCCGTGCTGGCCGTCGCCGATGGCCGGATCGACAAAATCCATTGGAGCAAGGAGGGCGGGCGCACCGTCTATCAGCGCGCGCCCGATGGCCGCACGCTCTATTATTATGCGCATCTTGATCGTTATGCGCCGGGCCTGCGCGAAGGGCAGATGGTGCGAAGGGGGCAGCGCATTGCGACCGTGGGCAGCACCGGCAATGCCGATCCCGGCGCGCCGCACCTCCATTTCGCCATCCACCGCGCGATGCCCGCCACGCCCTGGCATGGCGGCGACCCGATCAATCCCTATCCATTGCTAGCGACGCCCTGACCTGTCCCGCGCCCCCTTGCCCTTCGCACCATCCCGCTGTAAACGGCCGCCCAGCCTCCCGCGAGGCCGGCTCTTTCACTCTTGGACATATAGGCAGGCTCTTCCCATGAAGATCAGCGGCGTGGACATTCGTCCCGGCAACAATATCGAATATGAGGGCGGCCTGTGGCGCGCTGTCAAGATTCAACACACCCAGCCCGGCAAGGGCGGTGCCTATATGCAGGTGGAGTTGAAGAACCTCATCGACGGCCGCAAGAATAACGTCCGCTTCCGCTCCGCCGAAAGCGTCGAGCGTATCCGCCTCGATACCAAGGATTTCCAATATCTCTATGCCGAAGGCGACATGCTCGTCTTCATGGACAATGAGACCTATGAGCAGATCAATCTGCCCAAGGAACTGCTCGGCGACGCTGCCGATTTCCTGCAGGATGGCATGGAAGTGACGCTGGAAATGTATGAGGAACGCCCGATTTCGGTGCAGTTGCCCGACACCATCGAAGCGACGGTCGTGGAGGCCGACGCCGTGGTCAAGGGGCAGACCGCCTCGGCCAGCTACAAGCCCGCGATCCTCGACAATGGCGTCCGCGTCATGGTCCCCCCGCATATCGTCAGCGGCACCCGCATCGTCGTGGATGTCTACGCCCGCGAATATGTGAAGCGCGCGGACTAAGCCGACCAAAAAAACGCCCCTCCCTTTCAAGGGAGGGGGAAGGGGTGGGTCGCGACCGGAGGGAGCGTCTGACCTGGCCCCTGATGTTGCAGGCGATTGCCGTGCAATCGCACCCACCCCCGGCCCCTCCCTGAACAGGGAGGGGGGAGAATTAAAATGGCATCTCATTCAGGCCTTCTCACCGTCATGGAACGCGCCGCGCGCAAGGCGGGCGGCAAGCTGCGTCGCGACTTCGGCGAGGTCGAGCATTTGCAGGTGTCCCGCAAGGGGCCGGCCGACTTCGTGTCGAAGGCGGACGAGCAGGCCGAAAAGACGCTGGTCGAGGAATTGCAGCGCGCCCGGCCGGACTGGGGCTTCCTGCTCGAAGAAGGCGGCGTGATCGAGGGCGACCCGACCAAGCCGCGCTGGATCATTGATCCGCTCGATGGCACCACCAATTTCCTGCACGGCATCCCGCATTTCGCCATTTCGATCGCGGTCGAAGAACCGCTTTATGGCGGCAAGCGTGAGATCACGACCGGCCTCATCTATCAGCCCTTCACCGACGAAAGCTATTGGGCGGAAAAGAATCGCGGTGCTTGGCGCCATGATCAGCGGCTGCGCGTCTCCGCGCGCCGCGATCTGGCCGATTGCGTCATCTCCACCGGCATCCCCTTCATGGGCCATGGCGACATGGGGCAGTGGGTGCGTATTTTCGGCGCGGTCGCGCCGTCGATCGCGGGTATCCGCCGTTTTGGCGCGGCCTCGCTCGATCTCGCGCATGTGGCGTCGGGGCGCTATGATGGTTTCTGGGAAAGCGGCCTGCAACCCTGGGACGTCGCGGCCGGCATGCTGCTGGTGCGCGAAGCGGGCGGTTTCGTCAGCGATTTTCGCGGTGGCGAGCAGATGATCGAGCGCCGCGAAGTGATTGCGGGCAATGACGCCATCCACAGCAAATTGCACAAGTTGGTGGCAAACGCCCTGCGCTAAGGTGCAGCTAGGCCAAGCGCTTCAAGCACTTGGCCTTTTTGCGATTCATTCTCACGGCCTTGGCCCCTTGCTTCGCATATGCAGCAGGCCTAAAGCGCCCCCACAACCTTTTCGCCCAGGGGATACCATTGGTCGATCTTGCCCAATATCTGCCGATCCTGCTCTTTTTGGGGATCGCTTTGCTGCTGTCCGGCACGTTCGTTTTCCTGCCGATGCTGGTCGGTCGTCTGACTGGCGCGCATAAGCCCGATCCGGCCAAGCTCAGCGAATATGAATGCGGCTTTCCCGCTTTCGAAGAGCCGCGCAGTCAATATGACGTGCGCTTCTATCTGGTGGCGATCCTCTTCATCATCTTCGATCTTGAAGCGGCATTCCTGTTTCCCTGGGCGGTGAGCCTCGACCAGATTGGCTGGGCCGGCTGGGCGACGATGATGATTTTCATAGCGGAACTGGTGCTCGGTCTCGTCTATGCGTGGAAGAAGGGAGCGCTCGATTGGGAGTAGAACTCTATAACCCGGCGCCCGGCACCTTGCCGCCCGTCGGGACTCAGCCCGATCAGGATTTCTTCAATTCGCTCAACAGCGAAGTGAATGACAAGGGTTTCCTCGTGACCTCGACGGAGGATCTGTTCACCTGGGCGCGCACCGGCTCGCTGTGGTGGATGACCTTCGGCCTTGCCTGCTGCGCGGTCGAGATGATCCACGTCAACATGCCGCGCTATGACATGGAGCGTTTCGGCGCCGCCCCGCGCGCCTCTCCGCGCCAGAGTGACGTGATGATCGTCGCGGGAACGCTGTGCAACAAGATGGCTCCTGCGTTGCGCAAAGTTTACGATCAGATGTCTGAACCGAAATATGTCATTTCCATGGGGTCCTGCGCCAATGGCGGGGGCTATTATCATTACAGCTATTCTGTAGTGCGCGGGTGCGACCGGATCGTGCCGGTCGACATATATGTACCGGGTTGCCCGCCGACTGCCGAAGCGTTGCTTTATGGCGTGATGCAGTTGCAGCGGAAGATCCGCCGGATCGGGACGATTGAACGGTAATGACAGGCATGACGTCTCTTTTTCACCGTTCGTTTCGAGCGAAGTCGAGAAACCTGTTCCTGGCACAGTGCGAGCGTATCTCGACTGCGCTCGATACGAACGGAGGTCTGTAATGGGCCATTCCGCACCCCGGATCGCGACCATTGATGGGATCGCGCAGGAAATCGAGACCCTGTTGGGTTCGATGCTGATCGAAACCGTCGATCATGCCGATGAACTGACCTTCACCGTGCAGCGCGACGCGCTGGCGCAGGCGATGACGCTGCTGCGCGATCAGGCGCAGTATCAGCAGCTTATGGAAGTCGCCGGGATAGACTATCCCGAACGGGCCGAACGGTTTGAGGTGGCCTATCATCTTCTGTCGGTCACCCGGAATCATCGCATCCGGATCAAGGTGTCGACCGACGAAGATATGCCGGTGCCGACCGTCACGCATCTCTGGCCGGTCGCCGGCTGGCTGGAGCGCGAAGTGTTCGACATGTATGGCGTCGTATTCGACGGCAACACCGACCTGCGCCGCATCTTGACCGATTACGGGTTCAAGGGCTATCCGCAGCGCAAGGATTTCCCGCTGACTGGCTATGTCGAACTGCGCTATTCCGAGGAGGACAAGCGCGTCGTCTATGAGCCGGTGAAGCTGGCGCAGGATTTCCGCAGCTTCGACTTCATGTCGCCGTGGGAAGGCGCGGAATATATCCTGCCCGGCGACGAAAAGGCACCGCAGGCACCCGGTGCACCGACCCCGGCTGCTGCGCCGCCGCCGCCACCTGCTGCGCCCAAGGGCGATGCCGTGGCCTCGACGCCCAAGACCACCGAGAAAAAGTCCGACACCGGCGCTGGTGAAGCGGCGAACAAGGCGGCGGAAAGAAAATCCGCCGACGCGCCGACCAAGGCGGCTTCGGCGACCGATGAAGGCGAAGGCGTGGCCAAGCCGGAGGACAAGGCGTAATGGCTGATTATCTCGAAAAGCTGGACCACCACACGGACGCTGCCGATCCGACCTATGGCGACACGGAAATCCAGAATTACACGATCAACTTCGGCCCACAGCATCCTGCGGCGCACGGCGTGTTGCGTCTCGTCATGGAGCTGGAGGGTGAGATCGTCGAACGCTGCGATCCGCATGTCGGGCTGCTGCATCGCGGCACCGAAAAGCTGATCGAATATAAGACCTATCTCCAGGCGCTGCCCTATTTCGATCGGCTCGATTATTGCTCGCCGCTCGGCATGGAGCATAGCTATGTGCTGGCGATCGAGAAGCTGCTGAACCTGGAAGTGCCGCTGCGCGCGCAATATCTGCGCGTGTTCTTCGCGGAACTGACCCGCATCTGCAATCATATGCTCAACCTGGGTTCGCACGTCATGGACGTCGGCGCGATGACGCCGAACCTGTGGATGTTCGAAATCCGCGAGGATTGCCTCAACTTCTTCGAGCGCGCTTCGGGCGCCCGCATGCACAGCGCCTATTTCCGGCCCGGCGGCGTGCATCAGGATGTGCCGCTCAAGCTGCTGACCGACATTGGCGATTGGCTCGACAACCGTATGCCGCGCCTGTTCGAAGATGCGGTCAGCCTAGTCGCGGACAACCGCATCTTCAAGCAGCGCAATGTCGATATCGCCGTCGTGTCCAAGGAAGATGCGTTGAAATGGGGCTTTTCCGGCCCGATGCTGCGCGGCTCCGGCATTGCGTGGGATATCCGCAAGGCGCAGCCCTATGATGTCTATGATCGCGTCGATTTCGACGTGCCGGTCGGCACCAATTATGACTGTTATGACCGTTTCATGGTCCGGGTCGAGGAAGTACGCCAGTCCGCGCGCATCATGAAGCAATGCCTGCAGGACATGCCCGAAGGCCCGATCGCCAGCTTCGACCGCAAGGTGTCGCCGCCCAAGCGCGGCGAGATGAAGCGGTCGATGGAAGCGCTGATCCATCACTTCAAACTCTATACCGAAGGCTTCCATGTTCCTGCGGGCGAAGTCTATGTCGCGACCGAAAGCCCCAAGGGCGAATTCGGCGTGTATCTGATCGCGGACGGCTCCAACAAACCCTATCGCTGCAAGATCCGCCCGACCGCGTTCAGCCATTTGCAGGCGATGGACTTCATGGCAAAGGGTCATATGCTCGCCGACATCACCGCTATCCTTGGCTCGATGGACATCGTGTTCGGGGAGTGTGATCGGTGAAGAAGGCGTTCTGGAAATACGCCTATTGGCGATACCAAAATCGTCCCATTAACCCGTTGGTTGAGTGGGCGCTAATCGTCTGGGGCGTTTTCTGGATTCTGCCCAATGCCTTGGCATTCATGCTGAGGTTTGATGCTGTTGTTACGGATGTCCGGGCGTATGCTTGTTTGGCAGTAGGTGTTGTATTGTTGGCGGCGGGTTTGGCTCGTCGCACTATTCGTAAGGCTCAGGTGATCGGTGGCCAGTCGGCGCTGTATCGCAAGCGGTTGGAAGTTCTGAATGGCTGACGCACCCCATATCCCCGACGAAACCGAAACCCGCGCGCGCTGGGGCAATTTCGCGTGGACGGCGGAAAATGCCGAACAGGTGAAGACCATCATCGCGCGCTACCCCGCCGGTCGCCAGCAGTCTGCGGTCATGCCGCTGCTCGATCTCGCCCAGCGGCAGGTCGGTGTGGAGACGCAGACGCAAGGGTGGCTGCCCGTCCCGGTGATGGAGTTTATCGGCGACCAGCTCGATATGCCCTATATGCGCGTCTATGAGGTCGCGACCTTCTACACCATGTATAATCTCGCGCCGGTCGGTCGCTATCATGTGCAGGTGTGCGGGACGACGCCCTGCATGTTGCGCGGTTCCGACGATGTGTTCGCGGCGTGCAAGAATAAGGGTCTGGTGAAGGGCGCGACCACGCCCGACGGCTTGTTCACGCTAACCGAAGTCGAATGCCTGGGTGCCTGCGCCAATGCGCCGATGGTCCAGATCAACGACGATAATTTCGAAGATCTGACCTATGACAGCATGAGCGCGGTGCTGGAAACGCTCGCCGCTGGCGGGCAACCGAAGATCGGTCCGCAGATCGAGCGCCAGACGAGCTGCCCGGAAGGTGGCCCGACCGCGTTGAAGGACATGGTCGCTGAAAATCATGATTATCGGGGGGAGTGGGCGTGAAAACAATCCACCCAACCCCGTTCGGGCTGAGCTTGTCGAAGCCCTCCACTGAGCTTGTCGAAGTGGCTTCGCTTCGCTCAGCCGAACCCTTCGACTTCGCTCAGGGCGAACGGAACTGCGGGGTATTCGCATGAGCGCTCTCGTCGCCATCATCCTGGGCCTCATTGTCTTCGTGATCGCGCTCAAGATCATCGGCGCGGTGTTGGGGCTGGTCATCGGGCTGGGCCTCGCCGTTGTCGCATATTTCGTGGCTGAAAAACTGATCGGAAAGGGCCGCTGATGGCCGACGACACCGCCCCTGTTGCGCCGCCTCCTCCGCCGCCGTTCGTCGGCCCGCTGGAGGACAGGGACCGCATCTTCACCAACGTCCATGGTTTCCAGGATTGGGCCATCGACGCGGCGATGAAACGCGGCGATTGGGACAATACCAAGGATCTGCTGAGCCTGGGCCAGGACGCGATCATTGACATCATCAAGGCGTCGAACCTGCGCGGCCGTGGCGGCGCGGGCTTCCCGACCGGCATGAAGTGGAGCTTCATGCCCAAGGAAAGCAAGGATGGTCGTCCCAGTTTCCTGGTCATCAACGCCGACGAGTCCGAGCCGGGCAGCTGCAAGGACCGCGAAATCGTCCGCCACGATCCGCACAAGCTGATCGAAGGTGCGCTGATCGCCGGGTTCGCGATGCGCGCGCGCGCCGCCTATATCTACATCCGTGGCGAGTTCATCTACGAAGCCAAGGTGTTGTTCGCGGCGGTCGAGCAGGCCTATGCCAAGGGTTTCCTGGGCAAGAACGCCTGCGGTTCCGGCTATGATTTCGATGTGTTCGTCCATCGCGGCGCGGGCGCTTATATCTGCGGTGAGGAAACCGCGCAGATCGAAAGCCTGGAAGGCAAGAAGGGCCAGCCCCGTCTCAAGCCGCCTTTCCCGGCGGGCGCGGGCCTCTATGGCTGCCCCACCACGGTCAACAATGTCGAAAGCATCGCGGTCACGCCGACGATCCTGCGGCGCGGCGCGGCCTGGTTCAACCGCTTCGGGCGCGAGGGCAATCGCGGCACCAAGCTCTTCCAGATCAGCGGCCATGTGAACAAGCCCTGCGTGGTCGAGGAATCGATGTCGATCCCGTTCCGCGAACTGATCGACCGCCATTGCGGCGGCATTCGCGGTGGATGGGACAATCTGCTGGCGGTCATCCCCGGCGGCTCTTCGGTCCCGCTGGTCCCGGCGCGCGAAATCATGGACGCGCCGATGGACTTCGACGGGTTGAAGGCGCTCGGCTCCGGCCTGGGCACCGCCGCCGTCATCGTCATGGACAAGTCCACCGACATCGTCCGCGCCATTTCGCGGCTGTCCTATTTCTACAAGCATGAGTCTTGCGGCCAATGCACCCCCTGCCGCGAAGGCACGGGCTGGATGTGGCGCGTGATGGAACGGCTGCGCACCGGCGAGGCCGAACTGTCCGAAATCGACATGCTGCATCAGGTCACCAAGCAGGTCGAAGGCCACACCATCTGCGCACTCGGCGACGCGGCGGCCTGGCCGATTCAGGGGCTGATCAAGCATTTCCGGCCGGAAATCGAGCGGCGGATTAACGACAATAAGGGTAGCGCCCCGATCATGGAGGCGGCGGAGTGAGAGCGACGCTGTTCGTTACGTTGGTTATGTTTGCAGCCTCTTCTCCAGCATTTGCAGGAAATGCCAAAGAAGACGTGCGCGCGCGCAAGATCATGTATGATTATGCCCGGTGCGTGGTAAAGCTTAAGCCACAACGAGCGGCGAATGCCATTCTCGCTAACTCTGATAATTCTGAAATTCTGAAGGAATATCCTGATCTCATTAGCAGCAATTGCATGGCTCAGGTTGCTGGCAATGTTAAAATGACGTTCGGCGGCGATCTTTATCGCTATGCGCTTGCTGACGCTTTGGTGAACGCCAAATTCTCCGAGAAATTCGAAACGAATTTTTCAAACCGTCTGCCATTGGCGCACCTTCGTCCTTCGACGCCGGAGGAATTGGAGGCAAAGCTAGGCAAAGAAAAAAGCAAGCGCGCTCGTACTAAAATCCAAGAGGATGAGGACAAAAGAGCTGGGATTACCTGGCTGTCCCACTATGGGGAGTGTATAGTTCGTAAAGACCCCGTCCGAGCGCGGCTTTGGTTGCTTACTCCGCCCGACGGACCGGAGGAGGTTAGTAGAATAGGCGATCTGCGCCCTACCTTCTCCGATTGCCTCGATGGAGGAACTGTGAAGTTTACGCGAGTAACGCTGCGAGGCGCTGTTGCCATTAACTACTTCCGGCTCGCTAGTGCGACGCCGCAGTTGATTGCTGAGAAGGCTCAATAATGCCTAAAGTCAAAGTAGACGGCGTAGAACTGGAAGTCCCGGCGGGCGCGACTGTCCTCCAGGCGTGCGAGCTGGCGGGGAAGGAAATTCCGCGCTTCTGCTATCATGAGCGGCTGTCCATCGCGGGCAATTGCCGCATGTGCTTGGTTGAAGTGAAGCCCGGACCGCCCAAGCCGCAGGCGTCGTGCGCGTTGCCCGCTGCCGAAGGGCAGGACATCCGCACCGACAGCGAAATGGTCAAGAAGGCGCGCGAAGGGGTGATGGAGTTCCTCCTCATCAACCATCCGCTCGATTGCCCGATCTGCGATCAGGGTGGCGAATGCGACCTGCAGGACCAGTCGGTCGCTTATGGGCGCGGCGCGTCGCGCTATGACGAAAATAAGCGGGCGGTGACCGAGAAGAATATGGGGCCGATCGTGAAAACGGTCATGACCCGCTGCATCCAGTGCACGCGCTGCGTGCGCTTTGCCGAGGAAGTTGCGGGTGTGCCGGAAATCGGTGCCATCTATCGCGGTGAAAACATGCAGATCACCACCTATCTGGAACATGCCGCCAAGAGCGAGCTGTCCGGCAATGTGGTCGATCTCTGCCCGGTCGGCGCGCTAACGAGCAAGCCCTATGCGTTCGAAGCGCGGCCCTGGGAATTGAAGAAGACCCACGCCATCGACGTGATGGATGCGGTCGGCACCAACATCCGGCTCGACAGTCGGGGCCGTCAGGTGCTGCGCGCGGTGCCGCGCATCAATGACGACGTGAACGAGGAATGGGCGTCGGACAAGACGCGCCACAATGTCGACGGCCTGGTGCGCAAGCGGCTCGACAAGCCCTATGTCCGCAAGGACGGCAAGCTGGTGCCCGCGACCTGGGCCGAAGCATTCGCGGCGATCGCGGCCGTGCCGCATGGCGGCAGCGTGGCGGCGATTGCGGGCGATCTGCTCGATTGCGAGACGATGTTCGCGGGCAAGCTGCTGGTCGAAAAGCTGGGCGGCACGATGCTCGAAGGGCGTCAGACGGGCCTCGCCTATGACGTCTCTTCGCTGAGCGCGGTGAATTTCAATACGACGTTGAACGGCATCGAGACGGCGGACATGATCCTGCTGGTCGGCACCAATCTGCGCTGGGAAGCGCCGCTGGTGAACACCCGCATCCGCAAGGCGATTAGAAAGGGCGCGAAGGTTTTTGCCATCGGCCCCGAAGTCGACCTGACCTACAAGGTCGAATGGCTGGGCAATGATGCGTCGTTGCTCGCCAAGCTGCCGGAAGCGGTGGTCGAGGCATTTGGCAAGGCGGCGCGGCCCGCGATGATCGTGGGCGGTGGCGTGCTGGCCAAGGACGGCGCGCATGGCGACACGCTGGCGCTGGTTGAGACGCTGGGCCTCGTGAAGGAGGGCTGGAACGGTTATAACGTCCTGCATTTCGCGGCATCGCGCATGGGCGGACTGATGCTCGGCTTCGCCACCGCTGGCGGGATCAAGGCGATGGCGGCGGCCAAGCCGAAGCTGCTCTTCGCGCTCGGCGCGGACGAGGTCGATTATGCCGCTTTCCCTGATTGCTTCAAAGTCTATGTCGGCCATCATGGCGACAAGGGCGCGCATGCGGCGGACGTGATCCTGCCGGGGGCGAGCTATGCCGAAAAGGCAGGCACCTATGTCAATCTGGAAGGCCGGGTGCAGCGTGGCGAAAAGGCCGTGTTCGCGCCGGGCGACGCCCGCGAGGACTGGTCCATCCTGCGCGCCCTGTCCGACGTGATGGGCGTCAAGCTGCCGTTCGACAGCTTCGATGCGCTGCGGGCGGAAATGGCCAAGGCCGTGCCGGCTCTGGGTGTCGAAGGTCTGGCTGATTATGGCTGGTCCATGCCATCGCTGCCCACCGGCGCGACCGGCGAATTCGGATCGCCGATCAAGGACTTCTACCTCACCAACGCCATCTGCCGCGCCAGCCCGACGATGCAGCAATGCTCGGCCGAACTGGTCCACGGCGTCGAATTTGCGGAGGCGGCGGAATGATGAGGAACGCTATCAAAGCTCCCTCTCCCCATGGGGGAGAGGGCTGGGGAGAGGGGGCTCGACGCCAGTGTCGCCACATGCCTTCAACCTCAGCACACCCTCACCCAACCCTCTCCCTCCAGGGAGAGGGCTTTAAGGGGCCGCATCAGTGACCGCTTTCTTCCAAAATCTGGGCATGCCGTTCGAGGGTGCCTGGCTGCTGTCGACCATCATCGGCATCCTGCTGATCGCCCTGCCGTTGATGCTCGCCGTGGCGATGATCATCTATGCCGATCGCAAGATCTGGGCGGCGATGGCGTTGCGCCGTGGTCCCAACGTCGTGGGGCCGTTCGGCCTGCTGCAATCCTTCGCGGACGGCCTCAAGGTCTTCCTGCAGGAAACCATCATCCCGTCGGCGTCGAACAAGGCCTTGTTCCTGATCGCGCCGATCATCACCTTCACCGTCGCGCTGATGGCCTGGGCCGTGGTGCCGTTCGATGTCGGCGTCGTGCTGGCGGACATCAATGTCGGCCTGCTCTACATTTTGGCGATCAGTTCGCTTGGCGTGTACGGGATCATCCTGGCTGGTTGGGCCTCCAACTCCAAATATCCCTTCTATTCCGCGATCCGCGCCAGCGCGCAGATGATCAGCTATGAAGTCTCGATCGGCTTTACCATCGTCACGGTGGTATTGTGGGCGGGCAGCTTCAACCTGAGCGCCATCGTCGAAAGCCAGAAGGGCTATTATGGCTTCCTGAACGGCAACGGCTTCAATCCGCTGCTTTTCCCGATGGCGGTCATGTTCCTGATCTCGGCGCTGGCTGAAACCGCGCGCGCGCCCTTCGATCTGACCGAAGCGGAAAGCGAGCTGGTCGCGGGTTATCAGACCGAATATTCGTCCATGTCGTTCGCGCTCTACTGGCTTGGCGAATATGCCAACGTCATCCTCATGTGCGCGCTCAACGCCATTCTCTTCTGGGGTGGCTATCTGCCGCCGTTCGATTGGGCACCGCTTTATTATGTGCCCGGCATCCTTTGGCTGTTCGCCAAGATCCTCTTCTTCTTCTTCGTCTTCTCCTGGGTGAAGGCGACGGTGCCCCGCTTCCGGTATGACCAGTTGATGCGATTGGGTTGGAAAATCTTCCTGCCCGTGTCGCTCTTCTTCATCTTCCTGGTGTCGGGCTTCCTCATGCTGACGAGGTATGGGGGATGATGGCGCTAGTAGTTACCGCACTTCAGGCCAGCGTGCCCACGTCTGCTCCGCCGCCAACACTGGCGCAACTGACAATGCCTATAGTGGACGCGACCTGTAGAATTTCCGATTCGCAGGGCCGCCAGCATGATCTGATTGTCCGCCAAACCGGCGGGCGTGCTTACAAAAAGGTCAATGGCGACGGATCCACATGGACACCGCGGACCATGGTGAGACACCAAGTAGCCCGCGACACCGCTGGCATTTTTGACGGGTTCGAGTTTCAGACCGGGCCGCGCGAAACTTGGCCAGGCAGGGTCGAGGCGTCGAGGAGATCCGGTCCGATCATGGGCCGGATTGTTCAGGTTGAGACCATTAGAACTGACCGCGATAACGGATATGCCATCTTGATCCGCCGAAATTGGCCTCGGCCGGATGTGCAGATGCTCGGTTTCTGCGATGTGAAGAAAGCGCCCCAAGCCCCGCTGAACGCGGCGGAGACGGAAGAGGCTATCAGGCAATGAGTATCGGTTACTACGTCAAGAGCTTCACCCTCTGGGAGTTTGTGAAGGCGCACGCCCTGACCTTGAAATATTTTTTCAAGCCCAAGGCGACCATCAACTACCCTTACGAGAAGAACCCGATTTCGCCGCGCTTCCGGGGCGAACATGCGCTGCGTCGCTATCCCAATGGGGAAGAGCGCTGCATCGCGTGCAAGCTGTGCGAGGCAGTATGCCCGGCGCAGGCGATCACCATCGAAGCGCAGCCGCGCGAGGATGGCAGCCGCCGCACGACGCGCTACGACATCGACATGACCAAGTGCATCTATTGCGGTTTCTGTCAGGAAGCCTGTCCGGTGGACGCGGTCGTCGAAGGCCCGAATTTCGAGTTTGCGACCGAAACCCGCGAGGAGCTGATCTACGACAAGGCGAAGCTTCTCGAAAATGGCGACAAGTGGGAACGGGCGATTGCCGCGAACCTTGCCGCCGACGCGCCTTATCGCTAATGGGCGCCGTGTCTAACTCAAACCCGTTCGCCCTGAGCCTGTCGAAGGGTTCGACTGAGCGTCGCGAAGTCACTTCACTTCGTTCAGTGGAAGACTGCGACTTCGCTCAGCCCGAACGGTTTCCGGGGGCCATCCATTGATCCACGTCCTAGCCTTTTACCTGTTCGCCCTCATGGTGGTCGGCAGCGCCGCGATGACCATCCTGTCGCGCAACCCGGTCCATTCAGTGCTGTGGCTGATCCTGGCCTTTTTCAATGCGGCAGGGCTGCTGATCCTGATCGGTGCCGAATTCATCGCGATGCTGCTCGTCATCGTCTATGTCGGTGCGGTCGCGGTTCTGTTCCTGTTCGTGGTCATGATGCTCGACATCGACTTTGCCGAATTGCGCGCCGGGTTCGTCAGCTATCTGCCCTTCGGCCTGCTGGTCGCGCTCGTGTTACTGGCCGAAATCATCCTGGGCATCGGCCTGTGGAGCGCCGGTCCGGTTGAGCTGGCCCAGCGCGCGGCGCCGACTGACCCCGATATTTCGAATATCAAGGCGGTCGGGATCTTGCTGTATACGCGCTACATCTTCCTGTTCGAAGCGGCCGGCGTCGTGCTGCTGGTCGCCATGATCGGCGCGATCGTCCTGACCCACCGTGCCCGTGGCGGCGTGAAGGGCCAGAATATCAGCAAGCAGAACCGTCGTCGTCCGCAGGATGCGGTCCGCAATATCAATCAGCCCATTGGGCAGGGGGTGGAGCTGTGATCGGCCTTCAACATTATCTGGTGGTCAGTGCCATTGTGTTCGTGATCGGGGTGCTGGGCATCTTCATCAACCGCAAGAACATCATCATCATCCTGATGGCGATCGAGTTGATCCTCCTGAGCGTGAACATCAACCTCGTCGCCTTCAGCGTCTTCCTGAACGACATGGTGGGGCAGGTGTTCAGCATGTTCGTGCTGACCGTCGCGGCGGGTGAGGGGGCCATCGGCCTTGCCATCCTCGTCATTTACTTCCGTGGTCGCGGCTCCATCGCCGTCGACGATGTCAACCGGATGAAGGGCTGAGCCTTACAACATGATCCAGCTTATCGTCCTTCTTCCGCTGCTCGCAGCCATCATTGCCGGTCTTGGTAACAAGGCTCTTGGCAAGCTGCCTGCCAAGATCATCACCACCGGCGCGCTGTTCGTCTCTTGCGCGTTGAGCTGGCCCATCTTCCTGTCCTTCGTGGCGGGCGACGGTCAGGCTTATGTCGCGCCGCTCTTCACCTGGATTCAGTCGGGCAGCTTCGATGCCCAATGGGCGCTGCGGGTCGACACGATGACGGCGGTCATGTTGGTGGTCATCACCAGCGTGTCGAGCCTCGTCCACCTCTATAGCTGGGGCTATATGGATGAGGAGCCGGATCAGCCGCGCTTCTT
This sequence comes from Sphingobium xenophagum, assembly GCF_031457465.1. Classification (GTDB taxonomy): domain Bacteria; phylum Pseudomonadota; class Alphaproteobacteria; order Sphingomonadales; family Sphingomonadaceae; genus Sphingobium; species Sphingobium xenophagum_A. The sequence continues at coordinate 126,756 of NZ_JAVDWV010000003.1, read as the reverse complement.
CGCCTATCTCTCGCTCTTCACCTTCGCGATGCTGATGCTCGTGACCGCGAACAATCTGCTGCAGATGTTCTTCGGTTGGGAAGGGGTGGGCCTTGCTTCCTACCTCCTCATCGGTTTCTGGTTCCGCAAGCCCAGCGCCAATGCCGCCGCGATCAAGGCATTCGTCGTCAACCGCGTCGGCGATCTTGGCTTCATGATGGGCATCTTCGGCACCTATCTGGTGTTCAATACCATCTCGATCCCCGAAATCCTGGAAATGGCCCCGTCGATGGCCGGTTCCACCATCGGCTTCCTGGGCGCGCGGTTCGACACGATGACAGTGCTGTGCCTGCTGCTGTTCATCGGTGCGATGGGCAAGTCGGCGCAGCTGGGCCTTCACACCTGGTTGCCGGACGCGATGGAAGGCCCGACGCCTGTGTCGGCGCTGATCCATGCCGCAACCATGGTGACCGCAGGCGTGTTCATGGTGTGCCGCCTGTCGCCGATGTTCGAAACCTCGGAAACCGCGCTGACTGTCGTTACCTATGTCGGCGCGGCGACCTGCCTGTTCGCGGCGACCGTCGGCACGGTGCAGAACGACATAAAGCGCGTCATCGCCTATTCGACCTGTTCGCAATTGGGCTATATGTTCTTTGCGGCGGGCGTCGGCGCCTATGGCGCGGCGATGTTCCACCTCTTCACCCACGCCTTCTTCAAGGCGCTGCTGTTCCTGGGCGCTGGCTCGGTCATCCATGCGATGCACCATGAGCAGGACATGCGCTATTATGGCGGCCTGCGCAAAAGCATCCCCATCACCTTCTGGACGATGACGCTGGGCACGCTCGCCATCACCGGCGTCGGCCTGCCGCTCGTCGGCATCGGTTTTGCGGGCTTCTATTCGAAGGACGGCATTCTCGAAGCGGCCTATGCCGCTGGCGGGGCTGGCACGGGCGCGTTCCTGGTTGGCGTGTTCGCCGCCTTGCTCACCAGCTTCTACAGCTGGCGTCTGGTATTCCTGACTTTCTTCGGCAAGCCGCGCTGGGCCGCATCGGAGCATATCCAGCATGCGCTGCATGATGCGCATGGCCACGGCCATGACGATCATGCCACGCACGGTCATGGCTCCGAAGAGGCCAATGCGCCTGCGCAGGAACATGCCGGTCACGACCCGCATGGCCATGAAACCGCGCCCGCTCATATGGCGACAGGTACGGGCGGCTATCATCCGCATGAAAGCCCTTGGGTCATGCTGGTGCCGTTGATCGTGCTCAGCATTGGCGCGGTGTTCGCGGGCCTCGTCTTCCATGATCAGTTCATCGGATCGGAAGGCGGCATTGCTTTCTGGCAGGGGTCGCTGGCGTTCGACAGCCATCTGATGCACGCCGCGCATGAAGTGCCGACCTGGGTCAAATTCTCGCCCTTCACGGTGATGCTGACGGGTCTTGCGATCGCATGGCTCGCCTATATGAAATATACCGACTGGCCGCAGCGCTTCGTGGCTCAGTTCGGCGTCCTCTACACCTTCCTGCTCAACAAATGGTATTTCGACGAGCTTTACAATCTGCTCTTCGTCAAGCCTGCCTTCGCCATCGGCCGCTTCTTCTGGAAGTTCGGTGACGTTGGTTTCATCGACCGCTTCGGACCCAATGGTCTGGCTGCCTTGGTCGTGCAGGGCAATAAAGTGACCCGTCGGCTCCAGTCCGGCTATCTTTACACCTACGCGCTGGTGATGCTGATTGGCCTCGCCGCTGCCGCAACCTGGGCGATGACACGATAATGGACGGCTTCCCCATCCTTTCCCTGATGATGGCAGTGCCGATGGCGGGGGCCATCGCCTGTCTGTTCGTGGGCGCGAACAACGCGCGCTGGATCGCGCTGATCGCGACCCTCATTGATTTCGTACTGGGCATGGCCCTGTGGGCGAATTTCGACCAGTCAGGCAGCGGCGCGCAGTGGCAGTTCCAGGAATATGCGCCGATCTTCGGCAAATTCGCCTGGGCGCTGGGTATTGACGGCATCGCGCTTATGCTTATTGCGCTGACCGTATTCCTTATGCCGATCTGCATCGGCGCAAGCTGGCGCGCGATCGAAAAGCGCGTCGGCGAATATATGGCGGCCTTCCTGTTCATGGAGGTGCTGATGATCGGCGTCTTCGCGGCGCAGGATCTTTACCTCTTCTACATCATGTTCGAAGCCGGCCTCATCCCGATGTATCTGATCATCGGCATTTGGGGCGGTGCGGATCGCATCTACGCCAGCTATAAATTCTTCCTCTACACGCTGCTCGGCTCGGTCTTGATGCTGATCGCGATGATGTGGATGGTGCATGAGGCAGGGACGACCGAAATCCCGGCGCTGATGGCCTATAATTTCGATCCTGCGGTCCAGACCTGGCTGTTCCTTGCCTTCTTCGCCAGCTTTGCGGTCAAGATGCCGATGTGGCCGGTCCACACCTGGCTGCCCGACGCGCACGTTCAGGCACCGACCGCAGGCTCCGTCATCCTTGCGGGCGTTCTGCTGAAGATGGGCGGCTATGGCTTCATCCGCTTCTCGCTGCCGATGTTCCCCGAAGCCTCGGCGCAGCTTGCGCCGCTGGTCTGGGGCCTGTCGATGGTGGCGGTGGTTTACACCAGCCTCGTCGCGCTGGTGCAGTCGGACATGAAGAAGCTGATCGCCTATTCTTCGGTCGCGCATATGGCGATCGTGACCGTCGGCCTGTTCGCCTTCAACCAGGCGGGCATCGAAGGCGCGATGATGGTGATGCTGGGCCATGGTCTGGTCGCAGGCGCGCTGTTCCTGTGTGTCGGCGTCATCTATGATCGCCTGCATACCCGCGAGATTGCACGCTATGGTGGCTTGTCGATCAACATGCCGCGCTATGCGCTGTTGTTCCTCTTCTTCACCATGGCGTCGGTCGGCCTGCCCGGCACATCCAACTTCGTCGGCGAATTTCTGGCGCTGATGGGCATTTATCAGGCATCGACCTGGGTCGCGCTAGTTTGCACGACCGGCATCATCCTCGGCGCGGCGTACATGCTCTATCTCTACCGCCGCATCTGCTACGGCGAGCAAGTCAATGCCGATGCTGCCGCCATGCCCGACCTGTCGGCGCGGGAATTGTGGCTGCTAGCCCCCATTGCCGCCGTCGTCTTGTGGATGGGCATTTATCCCGAAAGCTTCCTCGCCCCGATGCGTCCTGACATCGTTGCGCTGGAAGCCCGCCTCGCGCCCGCCGCACCGGCAGGCGATGCCCAGATCAAGCTGGGCGCGCCCAAGCCCGCGAGCGAGGCCCATCATGGAGACGCCTCTGCGCCCTCACATTCAGCGTCGGGGGAGGCGCACTAATGTTTGAATATACTTCCCTTCTGGCGGTCATGCCGGAACTCGTGCTCACCATTGGCGGCCTCATCCTGTTGATGGTGGCGGCCTTTGGTGGCGACGGCACGGCCCGCCTTGTCGGCAGCCTGTCGGTCGTGACCCTGATCGGCGGTGGCATTGCGCTCTTCTGCTCGCTGGCGCACGGGCCTGACGCCTTTGACGGGCTATATCGGGCGGATGCTTTCTCGGTCTATGCCAAGGCGTTGATCTATGGCGCGGCCGCCGCCGCGATCCTGCTTGCACCCCGCTTCTTTTCGACCGATGGCGCGCTGCGCCCGGAATATCCGATCCTCATCGTTTTTGCGTCGATCGGCATGGGCATGATGGTGTCGGCGGGTGATATGCTGACGCTCTATATCGGCCTCGAAATGAACAGCCTTGCTTCCTATGTCCTCGCCAGCTTCATGCGGCAGGATGGGCGGTCGTCCGAAGCGGGCCTCAAATATTTCGTGCTGGGTTCGCTCGCCAGCGGCATCCTCCTCTACGGCATCTCGCTGCTCTACGGTTTTACCGGCAGCACCACCTTCGACGGCATCGCCGTCGCGCTGGGTGGCGGCGTCAGCAAGGGCGCGCTGTTCGGCCTGGTGTTCGTGCTGGCGGGCCTCGCTTTCAAGATCAGCGCCGTGCCGTTCCACATGTGGACGCCCGACGTGTATGAAGGCGCGCCCACCCCGGTCACCACCTTCTTTGCCAGCGCGCCCAAGGTTGCGGCCATCGCCCTGACCGTGCGCGTCGCGATTGAAGCCCTGGGCCCGGCGGGCATGGACTGGCAGCAGATCGTGATCTTTGTGGCACTGGCGTCGATCATCTTCGGTGCGGTGGCCGCCATCGGTCAGAGTAATATCAAGCGGCTGATGGCCTATTCTTCGATCAACAATGTCGGCTTTGCGCTCATTGGCCTTGCCGCCGGAACGCCGGCCGGTGTCGCTGCGACGATGAGCTATATGGCGATCTATGTCGTCATGACCATCGGTGCCTTCGCTTGCATCCTCCAGATGCGCGATGCCGACGGCAAGCCGGTCGAGACGATCGCCAGCCTCGCGGGCCTGTCGCAATCGCGCAAAGGCCTCGCGGCCGCCTTCGCCATCTTCATGTTCTCGATGGCCGGTATTCCGCCGCTCTTCGGTTTCTGGGCGAAGTTCCTGGTGTTCGATGCCGCCGTCGCGGCTGGCCTGACGGCGCTGGCCGCTGTGGGCATCGCGGCATCGGTGATCGGCGCTTTCTATTATCTCAAGATCATCAAGACGATCTATTTCGACGAGCCTGCTGCTGCCTATGAGGCAAAGGGTGGCGCGGTCGAAAATATCATCCTGACCGCCTGCGCCGCTGTCATTGTGCTGGGCTATCTGCTCAACCCCATGCTGGATCAGGCGAGCGCTGCCGCGGCGGCGTCCTTGTTCTGACCGACATACGCCTCGTTGAAGATACCATATCGACCAATGCCGACATGCTGGCATTGGTCGATACCGGTTTAAGCGAAGGCAGTTGGCTGCGCGCCCGGCGTCAGAGCGGGGGCAGGGGACGGATGGGCCGAACATGGGACAGCCCGGCCGGCAATCTCTATTGCTCCACCCTGGTCCGCTTGCAGCCCAGCGACCCGCTACCCCATACGCTGGCATTGGTCGCGGCGAACGCCGTCCATGCCCTCGTCGCGCCATTATGCGCCGGGCAGGCGCGGATCAAATGGCCCAATGACATATTGGTCGACGGCGCAAAGATTGCAGGCATCTTGTTGGAGCGCACCGGCGACACCATCGTCATCGGCATCGGCCTCAACGTCACTGATCATCCCCGCGATCTTGATCGCCCCGTAACTAGCCTCGCAGCGCAAGGGGCTACTGATGCGGAAGCCGGTGCGTTGCTCGACCGACTGGCCCAGATTTTCGCCCATTGGCTCGCCATCTGGCGCGCGCAAGGCCTCGACCCTGTGCGCACCCATTGGCTGCTCAACGCCCCCCCCACCGGCACACCGATGCGGGTCCAGCAACCGGACGGCAGCACGGTGGAAGGCGCTTTCGATACGCTCGATCGCCAGGGCATGCTCATCCTGCGCTTGGCGAACGGGCAGAGCCGTGCCATTCACGCCGGTGACATCTTTCTCATCTGACCCAAGGAACGGCCATGCTCCTCGCGATCGACGCGGGCAATACCAATGTGGTTTTCGCGCTGCTCGACGGGCGGGACATCCGCGCGCGCTGGCGCATCGCGACCGACGCGCGCCGCACGGCGGACGAATATGCCGTCTGGCTCAACCAGTTGCTGATGCTCGAAGGCTATAAGATCGCCGACGTCAACACCGTCATCATCGCGACGGTCGTGCCCCGTGCGCTGCATAATCTGCAGGTATTGGCCGAAAAATATTTCCGGACCACCGCCCTGATCGCGGGGCAAGCGCCGCTCGACTGGGGTATCGAACTCGACGTGGCGGAGCCGGGATCGGTCGGGGCCGACCGGGTTGTAAACGCCATCGCCGCGCACCATCTCTACAGCGGCGACCTGATCGTCATTGATTTCGGCACCGCGACAACGTTCGACGTGATCGACTATAGCGGTGCCTATAAGGGCGGTATCATCGCGCCGGGTATCAATCTCTCGCTTGATGCGCTAGTAGCGGCGGCCGCGAAGCTGCCCCGCATCGCGATCGCCCCACCGGAAAATCGTTCGGTGATCGGGCGGACGACCGAGGCGCAGATGCATATTGGCGTATTTTGGGGCTATGTAGCCATGATGGAGGGGTTGGTCGCCCGCATGAGGGCCGAAATCGGCCGCCCGACCAGGGTTATTTCAACGGGGGGCCTTGCGGTCCTCTTCAACGACAACAGCGATATTTTCGATGCGATCGCGCCGGATCTGACGATTCAGGGCCTCGCGCTGATGCACGAACGGAGTTTACAAGCATAATGACACCCAAGGATGAGCTGCTCTTCCTGGCCCTCGGTGGGTCGGGCGAGATCGGCATGAACGTCAATCTTTACGGCTGCCAGGGCAAATGGGTCATGGTCGACCTCGGCATGACCTTCGGCGACCCCACCTATCCCGGCATCGAACTGATCCTGCCCGACCTCACTTTCATCGAGGAACGGCGCAAGGATCTGCTCGGCATCGTGCTGACGCACGGGCATGAAGATCATATCGGCGCGATCCCCTATCTCGCCGCTGACTTGGGCGTGCCGCTCTACGCGACGCCTTTCACCGCAGGCCTCATCCGCCTGAAGCTGGAGGAAGAAGGGCTTACAAAGGAGGTCAAACTCCATGTGATCGAGAATGAGGGCAGCTTCAATCTCGGCCCATTCGGCTTCCGCTATGTGCCGCTCGCCCACTCGATCCCGGAGGGCAATGCCCTGCTGATCGACACGCCGCACGGCAAGATTTTCCACACGGGCGACTGGAAGCTCGACGAGCGACCGTTGCTCGGCGAACCGGCGACCCCCAAGGAACTGACTGTCATCGGCGACGAGGGCATCCTCGCCATGGTCTGCGACAGTACCAACGTCTTCAATGACAAGGCCAGCGGTTCCGAAGGCGATGTGCGCGAAGGGCTGATGGAAACGATCGCCGGGGCCAAGGGCCGCGTTCTGGTCACCACCTTCGCCTCCAACGCCGCCCGCGTGCAGACGTTGGGCGAAGTCGCCACGGCGACGGGCCGCAAGGTGTGCGTCGCCGGGCGCTCGCTCGACCGCATCATCGGCATGGCCAAGGCCAGCGGCTATCTCAAGGATTTCCCGCCGACCGTCGATTGGGACGATGCGATGGCGCTGCCCCGCAACGAAGTGATGATCATCGCGACCGGCGGCCAGGGCGAAGCCCGCGCTGCGCTCGCCCGCGTGGCGTTCGACAGCCATCCCATCAAGCTGGCCGAAGGCGACCTGGTCGTCTTCTCCTCCAAGCAGATTCCCGGCAACGAAATCGCCATCGGCCGCATCCAGAATGCGCTGGCCATGTCCGGCGTGCTGATGGTCACCGACCGTCAGGCCGAAGTCCATGTGTCGGGCCATCCCGGTCGCCCCGAACTCGAAGCCATGTATCGCTGGATACGGCCCGAAATCCTGCTTCCGGTCCATGGCGAACGCCGCCATATGGCCGAACAAGCCCGTTTGGCGCTGGCCAGCGGCATCCGCCACGCGCCGGTCCAGTCCAATGGCGACTTGCTGCGCCTCGCCCCCGGTGCGCCGGAGATTATCGGCAAGCAGGACACTGGACGTTTGGTGCTGGATGGCGATGTCATCCTGCCGGCCGATGGCGCGACCATCAACGAACGGCGCAAACTCGGCCTGCATGGCCAGATCAGCGTCGCCGTGGCGATCGACCGCAAAGGCAAGATGATCGGCAAGCCGACGCTGCGCACGCAGGGCGTACCGGTCGAGGAAGACAAGGCCGCCTTCCTTGCCGAAGCGTCGAATGATGCCGCGGCGGTGATCCCCAAGGGGTCGCTGGAGGATGACGCCGTGCGCGAGCGGGTTCGCCTCGCGGTGCGCCGGACGGCGACACGCTGGACTGGTAAGAAGCCGATAGTGGACGTGCTGCTCATTCGCGCCTAATCAGGCGCGCATGAATCTCTACGCCATCTTCGCCATCTATTTTCTGATGTGGGTCGTCTGCGCCTTCGTCATGCTTCCCTTCGGCATCCGCACGCCCGATGAAACGGGTGAGGTGATGCTGAAGGGGCAGGCTGACAGTGCCCCCAGCAACTTCCGCCCCGGCCGCGTCGCCCTGCGCGCGACGATCCTGGCGTCGATCCTGTTCGGCCTTTATTATGCCAATTATGTGCAGGGCTGGGTGACGGCGGACATGCTGCCCAAATATAGCGGCACGCGCTGAGCCGGAGCCATTCCCCGGCGCAGACCGGGGAATGGCATCCCGCTCTATTGCCGCAGCCGCTCGATCGCCTGCGCCAGCGCGACATAGAGCTTGCCCATGTCCGACGACAGCACGGCAACGCCCAGCGCATTGCCGTCGCGCGCCGACAGGATGATCCGCAGCATCGCTTCGAAATCATGGATGTAGCGGTTCACATGATCCCGGAACTCGGCATCCTCATCATAATGAAGCGCGATCTCCCGCGATTCGCCCGCATCCAGCAGCTTCACGGCGCGGCGCGTAAACACCCCCCGGTCGCCCTTCAGATAGGCGGACCAGGCCGTGTCCGTCACGTCGTTGGACAATATCTTGGCAACGTCGATCGCCGTGCTGTTGAGCGATTCGATCAAGGCGGCCGAGCGGCGCGCGAAATGGTCGCGATCGCGATCTTCCGACGCCTGTTCGGCCTGCACAATGCGCTGCTCCACATTGGCGCTGGTATCCGCGATCGTCAGCAACTGCCGGGTCAGCCGCTCCGACGCCTGATGCGCGGCCTTGATCGCTTCCTCGGCCACCTTGGCGACCTGTTCGATCTGCGCCGTGACCTTGTCGCCCAGCGCTCGCTGCATTGCCGCTTCGCTGGCGTCGCCCAGTTGCTGCGCCGCGTCGGGAATGGCGCGGGCCAACGCCTGCCGCGCCCGCTCGGCGGCCTGATCGGCCGTGTCCTTGACCCGCAGCAGGGCGGTGACGAGGAGGGGGCCTGCCCCCTCGGTGATCCGCGTCGCGTCCTGATGTGCGCCATCCAGCGCAGCGCGCAGGCGATCGACCAATTGCCGATTGGCCTCCAGCCCGCTCTGCGTACTTTCCAGCCATTCGGTCAGGCGGCTGCCCTGTCCCCGCAACAGCGATTCGGCCTCTTCGGCGCGGCCGACGAGCGCCTGCGAGATAGCCTCCAGCCGCTCCATTTCCGGCGTGGCGCTGCCCAGCAGCGCGCGGCTCTGTTCCATCCGGGCGTCGAACCGTTCGAGCGCGGCTGGATAGGTTTCATCCAGTTCGCGCACGCTCGAATCCAGCGCTACCAGCAAGGTTTCGGCGCTGCCGATCAGTTTGTCGGCGGTCAGGCCACCAGCCGCCAGCGCGCCGTCGATCCGCTGAGTCTCGACGGTCAGGCGGGCCAAGGCCTCGGCCATCCGCTCGCTGCGCTTAAGGGTGGTTTCCTCCAGCGTCGCAAAGCGGCCCTCGGTCCCGGCAATCGTGTCATTCAGCCCATCATGCAGGCTGGTCATCAGCGCCTTCTGCCCCTCCACCAGATCGTTGATCTGATGCAGGCGGCTTTCGACATCGCCGATCGAGTCGGTCAGGCCAGCAACCGTATCATTGCCGATCGCATCCAGGCTCTCACGCGACCGCGCGATCAGCGCGTCCAGCGCCGACGCCTGCGCCGATAGCCGCGAATCGGTAAAGGTCAGGGCTTCTTCGGCCCGATCGAGCGCGCCACCCATGCGTTGTCGCATTTCCTGCTCGATCAGATCCAGGTCGCGGGCGAGAACGCCCATGACATTTTCGCTGGCGCTGCCGATCCCGGCCTGGGCTGCGGCGACCAGCGCGGTCAGCGTGTCCGCACGGCGCGTCAAACCATCATCGGTCGCGGCCATCGTCTCGCGCACCTGCGCCATCGCCTCGTCGAGCCGTTTGCGCAAATCGGCCTGCGCGCGATCAAGATCCGTGACCAGCGCCACCCGGACGCTTTCGCTCGTGGTGGTGACGCCTGCCTGAGCCGCCTCGACCAGGGCGGTGAGCGCGGCGGATTGCGCCTCCACATCCTGCCGGGTGCGATCCATCGCCTGCCGCGCGGTTTGCGCCGTGGCATCAATGCGCCCAGCGGCAATCTCCGCCATGCCGGTGACTTCCTCGGTCGCTGACCGGGTCGCTTCCTGCAACTGAGTCAACTGGCTCGACAGGCTCTTGGTCGCCGACAGGGTGCGCGCCCGCGCATCGTCGGACAATTCGCCCAACGCATGCAGCCGCGCTTCCAACGTATCAATCCGGTCGCCCAGCGCATGGCCGTTGTCCATGATCTGCGCCGCCATCCGGCCGGTGCGATCCTCCAGTTCGGGGATCGTGCCGATCAGCGCGTCCATTTGCGCCATCAACGCGGCACCGGCGCGTTCGGCGGCTTCGGCTCGCTCCGCGCTGGCCTGGGTGCGGCTTGCGATCAGTTCAGCCGATGCCTCCATATTGCTGCTGGCGGCTGCGCCATAGCTGTCGAGCAATTCGGCCTGATCCTGCATCGTCTGGCGCGCCGCTTCCAACTGGGTGGCGATCCGCCCCAGCCGCAATTCCAGCAGGTCCGCTTCGGTGCGCAGTGCGCGCGCCGTGTCGAGATAGCGTCGCGATTCGGTGCGGCTGTTGCGGACCAACAGCAGATAGAGGAGCGCCAACAAGGTGAGCGGGATCAGCAGCGTCGCGATGGCATTGGCCCAGGCCGATGGACCGGCCCGCAGGTCACCCGACGCGATCATCGCCCAACCGGCAAAGCCGATCCACGCCATTGCCACGAGCGTCAGGGCGATGCGCACCCGCTTGACCCAGGCCTGGCCGGAACCGGCCGCCGGATCATCTTCTTCGATGTCCAGAACCGCTTGTTTCAAAAGCAGGATGTCGTCCGCTTGCGCGGGCGTCTCCGATGGTTCGTCGCGCCAGAACTCGACGATTGTGCTGCCCCCTGTCATGCGCGCATCCTAGCATCTTTTCCGCGCGCGGGAATGCCCCGTTACCAAAACTTAACCCGTCTTCGATAGCGTTGGTCGCCATGTCCTATGATCCAGGTGCCCTTGACGCGGCTTTGGCCGCCGCTGTCGGCGATGATCGCGCGTTGATCGCGGATCTGCGCGTCGCTTTCCTGGAAAGCGCCGCGCGCCAAGTCGATTTGCTGGGCCGCGCCCGCTGCGACGCCAACTGGACGCTGGCGGCGTGGCGGTTGAAGGGCTTGGCCGCCAGTTTCGGGCTGACGACATTGATGGCATTGGCTGACGAAGCGGCACAGGCGGCACCGGGTGATCCGCGCGCGCTGCGGCGATTGCGCACGGCGCTGGCGGGCCTGGAGCAAGCTATTCCGCACGATTGATACGGCTTTGCTTGCGTCTGCCCTCCGGCCTTGCAAAAAGGTCGGCCTAACCACCAATGGGTCGACAAGCACAAAAATATGAGTTTTTCCGCGATTCTCAGCGCCAGCCGCACGACGGCCGATACGCCCGCGGGCTTGCGCGCGAGCCTGCATTTCGCGGGTCAGACGCTGGTGGAATATCAAGCGCGGCAGGCGGCGCGCGCGGGTGCCAACCGAATCATGATCTTGGTCAGTGTCATTACGCCCGCCGTGTCGCAGGCGGTCGATCGGCTGAGCGCCGACGGCATTGCCGTGGCGCTGGTGCGCGACATGATATCCATGGTGCGCGATGTGCCCCGCGACGCCGACGTCCTGCTGATCGCCGACGGCGCGATTGTGGCGCAGGCGCATATCGACGCGCTGGGAGCGAATGAGGGCAACGCATTGCTCGTGGCAGACGACACCCGCGCCAGTGCCCCGTTCGAACGAATCGATGCGGGTCAGCGCTGGGCGGGCGTCGCGCGGATCAGTCCCGCTTTGATGTTCGACACGCTCGACATGATCGGCGACTGGGACTTGTCGCTGACGCTGGTGCGTGCCGCGGTGCAAAAGGGTGCGCGCCGCATCACCGCGCCGCAGGACGATCTGCTCGAAGGCCGCGTCGCCATCGTCGACAGCCAGCAACAGGCCGATCTGGTGGCGCAGGCGGTCACGGCCGCCGGGGTGTCGCGCACGCCGACGCGCGGCGGCATCGAACATTATGTCCTCGCGCCGCTCGCCCGCATGGCCAGCGCCCCGCTGATGCGGATGCAGGTGCCGGCCTTTCAGGTACGGGTCAGCGCTATCGCGCTCGCCGCCGTCGCGCTCGTGCCGATCGAACTGCTCTGGCCATTGACCGGCTTTTGCCTGTTGCTGATCGCTTTGCTGCTTGCCGAACTGGCCGACCGGCTCGACGCCATGGCGTTGCGGCCGCCGCCTTCCGGGGCGCTCGCCTTTGCCACGCCAGTCATGGCGCTGGTCGGCATCGTCCTTGCGGGCCGCAGTCCGCTCGCGGTCGATCTCGCTTTGCTGCTAGCGATCATTTCCGTTGCCGACCGTCAGGGGCGCATTGGCGAGGCTCGACCCTGGATGATCTTCACGCCCGGCAGCGCGCTGCTGCTGATGTTCGCAACCGGCCTGTTCGGCGTGCTGGCGCAGGGATTGCGCGTTGCCATGCTGCTCGCTGTGGCCTCGATCGGCGCGATCATATTGCGGCGTCGATCGTAAAGATTTCCTGCGGACGGTTTAGTGCATTTTAAGGACGTGCGGTTATGTTGCACCGCATGAGCGTCTTTTCGTCCCTTGCCGGTTCGACAATGACGGATAGCTGGCCGATGACGCGAGTCTTGGCGGGCATGTCCGCCGTGCCGGTCGGTCATGCCATCGACCTGGCCTTTTTCTTTCCGAAGGACGATCGCCAGCGCCATGACGCGCTGATCGCGGAGACGCGGCGGCATCTGGGTGGCTGCCTGACGGCGATCGAAATGGCGCTGCGCGTCTCGCTCGATCATGCCCCGGCCATCGCCACCGCGCTCGCGCCCTGGCCCGATCCCGTCTGCTGGCGCATGCTCTGCGATCAGCCCGCCATGCTCAGCCCGGCCTTGCTTGCGCATATGCAGATGCGCGCGGGCGTCACGCTGATGCTGCGCCAGTTCGGCCAGCCCGGTGCCGACCACATTACCGAGGAAGAGGGCGAACCGCTGCTGCGCGCCGACGATCCCCTGATCGGCAACGCCGTCGCCGCGCTCACTCTGGCCGAGGGTCGCTGGATCGCGCGCGGGGGAGAAGATCAGCCGATGCGGCCCGATCTGCCCGCCGAACATCATGCCGAACTGGTCTGGACCGCAGCAGCCTGCCTCGCGTCGATCGCGCGGCGCGGCGCTGGGGAGGGGGGCGACGCCATGCTGGTCGCGTTCGAGCGGTCGGGCTGGGCCTTGCTCGCCGACCATGACGAAAGCGTCAGCCCGATCGCCGAAGCCGAACGGCTCGTGCGCGGCATGGGCGCGGCGGCCGATGCACCCGACCTGCTCGGCGCAGCGCTCGACCAGCGACGCTTCCTGCTGTTCGCTGCGCTCGCCGCCCGGCGGCTGCGGATGCGCGCGATGCAGGTCATCGACATTTTGGTGATGGGGCCGGTGGCGCAGATTGCGACTTTGTGCCGGGCGCTGGGCGGAGCGGATGCCGATTATCGCCATCTGCTCCTGTCGCTGCGCCCGATTCGTCCCGCTCTGTCCGACCTCGCCATCGTCGAGGCGTCGGCCCATTATCGCGACCTGCCCGAAATGGCAGCCGATGCGGCGGTCAGCGCCCTGCGCACGCCCGCGCCCTTCCGCGCCAAGCTCGACCATCTGCTGCAAGTCACTGCCCGTTGAACATGCCCCTCCATCCGGCCATCGTGCGCGCAACCGTCGCTAGTGACGGGCGGCTGCTCAGCGCCGACGCGCCGCTGCTCGCGCTGCAGGAAGAGGCCGGAGGCAGCCTCGGTACCCTGCTCGTTATCCCCCAGCTTGCCGCCATTGCGCGCCTCACCCAGCGCCTCGGCGTCCCCGTCTCGCGGCCGGTCGCTGCCGCCGCCGAACGTGGCGACATTGATATGTGGGTGCGCGCCAAGCCCGATAGCGCGGGCGTATCGCTCTCGATCATCGACTGGCAGGAGCGGCCGATTCCGCTCGCGCCGGTCGAACCGATCGACCGCGAAGCCGACATCGCCACCCTGGCCGAAGGTTGGACCTGGCAGGTCGACACGCAGTTGCGTTTTCAAATGGCGATGGACAATGGCGGGCCGCAAGGCGCGCTGCCGCGTGATCCACCGCAGCCGGGCAGTCGCTTTTCCGCCTATTTCGACCTGCGCCCCGATGCCGATGGCGATATGGCGATGCTGCGCGGCTTTGCTCAGCGGCGCGCCTTCCGCGATCAGGACGCCGCGCTGGTCAGCGATCCTGCGCGCCTGTTTCGGCTATCTGCCGTTCCGCTGTTCGATCTTGCGGGGCATCTTATGGGCTATCGTGGCACCGCCATGCCGCTGGAACGCGCCGTCATCGCACCGCTTCCGCAGGAAAGCGCGACCCTCGCCCTCTATCCGGGCGAATTTGGCAAGCGGCTCGACCGCTCGTTGCGCCAGCCATTGGGGCGGATCATCGCCAATGCCGATACCATCAGCGCGCAACGCGATGGACCGCTTCGCCCCGATTATGCGGGCTATGCCAAGGATATCGCTTCAGCCGGGCGGCACCTGATGGCGCTGGTCGATGATCTCGCTGATCTTCAGGCGATCGACCGGCCCGATTTTGCGGTCATTGCCGAAGAGGTCGATCTCGCCGATCTCGGACGACGCGCGGCCGGATTGCTGACCGTCAAGGCGCTCGATCGCCGCATCACCCTCCTGCCGCCGCAGGAGGAACAGAGCCTGCTCGCCACCGGCGAATTTCGCCGCGTGCTGCAAATCCTTGTCAACCTCATCGGCAACGCCGTGCGCTATGCGCCCGAAGACACGCAGGTCCGCATCGTCACCGAATCTGCGCCCGGCGAAGCGCGGATCATGGTCATCGATCAGGGGCAGGGCGTGGCGCTCGCCGACCGCGAACGCATTTTCGAGAAGTTCGAACGGCTCGGCCGCGACGATGCGGGCGGATCAGGGCTTGGCCTCTATATCTCGCGCCGCCTTGCCCGCGCTATGCGGGGCGACATCCGCATCGGCGGCGCACCGGGCGAAGGCGCCCGCTTCATCCTGTCGCTCCCCCGCGCCGACTGACCGTTACGCGCCGCAGCATATCTGTTCCCCGACGAAGGTCGGGGTCCAGTTCCACGCTCTGATCTGGACCCCGACCTTCGTCGGGGAACAGAACCAACGGCACGCGACAGCTTTCGGTATCACGCTCAGGGCCGCGAGACGAAACTGTCCATCACTCGCTTGCGGCCCGCCGTCTCGAAATCAATCTCCAGCTTGTTGCCCTCAATCTCCGCGACGATTCCGTATCCGAATTTCTGGTGAAAGACGCGCAGCCCAACCGCCATGTCGCTGCGCCCCTTATTGCCGATCGACACCGCCGACGCGCGTGCCTCGACTATTCGCACGGGTTCGCGGCTGAACTGGCCCGATGATTGCGCCCGCTGCCAGCCCGGCCCGCGCCCTTCGCCGCGCCCGACATGGGCAAAGGGATCGTCGCGTTCGGACCAGTTTGCCCGCCAAAGCGACGCGCCGCCGGTCATGCTGCTTTCTTCCTCGACATGCTCCGGCGGCAATTCGCCCACGAAGCGCGACGGGATCGAACTGGTCCACTGCCCATAGATGCGCCGGTTGGCGGCATGCAGGATAGTGCAACGCTTGCGCGCCCGCGTGATGGCGACATAGGCCAACCGCCGTTCTTCCTCTAGGCTGTTGAGCCCGCCTTCGTCGAGCGCCCGCTGCGAGGGGAAAATGCCTTCCTCCCACCCGACCAGGAAGGTCGAATCAAATTCCAGCCCCTTGGCGGCATGGATGGTCATGATGGTGATCTTGGCGGACTCGGCCTGCGCCTCATTATCCATAACCAGCGAGACATGTTCCAGAAACGCGCCCAGCGTCTCATATTCTTCCATCGCGCGCGCCAACTCGGACAGATTCTCCAGCCGCCCCGCGCTCTCGGTGCTGCGTTCGGCCTGCAACATCGCGGTATAGCCGCTCTCGTCCAATATCTGCCGCGCGAGTTCGGCATGCGGCAATTGCGCCGCCCGGTCGCGCCAGCGCGCCAGATCGCCGACGAAACTGCCCAGCGACCGCCGCGCCTGCGGCGTCAGTTCGTCCGTATCCAATATCCGCGCGGCAGCATGGAGTAGCGGAATCCCCTCGGCCCGCGCCAGCCGGTGCAACTTCTCCACCGCCTTGTCGCCCAACCCGCGCTTGGGCACATTGACGATCCGCTCGAACGCCAAATCATCGGCGGGTTGGTTCACCAGCCGCAAATAGGCGAGCGCATCGCGGATTTCGGCGCGCTCATAGAAGCGGAAGCCGCCGACAATGCGATAGGGCAGGCCAATCTGGATGAAGCGATCCTCGAACTCGCGGGTCTGGTGCTGCGCGCGCACCAAAATAGCGACCTCGTCCAGCGAACCGCCATCGCGCTGGATCGTCTCGATCTCCTCGCCGACCCGCCGCGCTTCCTCCGGCCCGTCCCATATGCCGACGACGCGCACCTTCTCGCCCACGTCGATGTCGGTCCACAATGTCTTGCCAAGCCGTGTGCCATTTTCGGCAATCACCCCGGACGCGGCCCCTAATATATGCGGGGTCGATCGATAATTCTGTTCCAGCTTGATGATCGTCGCGCCGGGAAAATCCTTTTCAAACCGTAGGATATTGGCGACTTCTGCGCCGCGCCATGAATAGATGGACTGGTCGTCATCGCCGACGCAGCAGATATTCTTGCGCGTCTGGGCGAGCAGCCGCAGCCACAGATATTGGCTGGAGTTGGTGTCCTGATATTCGTCCACCAATATATAGCGAAACCGCTCCTGATAGCTTTGCAGCACATCCCGATGCTTCTTCAAAATCGTCAGAACATGCAGTAGCAAGTCCCCGAAATCACAGGCATTTACTGCGCGTAATCGCGCCTGATAGGCGGCATAGAGTTTCTGCCCCTGGCCATTGGCATAGCCTTCGCTCTCGCCCGCGCCGACATCGTCCGGGGTCCAGCCCTTATTCTTCCACTGGTCGATCAGCCCGCCCAATTGCCGGGCTGGCCAGCGCTTCTCGTCAATCCCTTCCGCCTGGATCAACTGCTTCATCAGCCGCAACTGATCATCGGTATCCAATATCGTGAAATTGGATTGCAGCCCCACCAGTTCGGCATGACGGCGCAGCATCTTGGCCGCGATGGAATGGAAGGTGCCGAGCCACGGCATCCCCTCCACCGCCGGGCCGATCATCTTGCCGACCCGCTCCCGCATTTCGCGCGCGGCCTTGTTGGTGAAGGTGACCGACAGGATTTGCGAAGGGTAGGCGCGGCCCGTGGCCACCAGATGCGCCAAGCGCGCGGTCAGCGCCGCCGTCTTACCCGTGCCCGCGCCCGCCAGCACCAGCACTGGCCCTTCGGTCGTCAGCACGGCTTCGCGCTGCGGCGGGTTCAAACCCCGCAAATAGGGCGGATCATTGGGCGAGGGCAATGGAAGAGTCATGGAGGACAACTAGGGACAGGGGGCGGCAGGGGCAAGGCATGACCCTTGCGGCGAAGCGCCTTCTATGAGAACAAAAGGCGAATCATGCAAGGGAGCAGAGTGATGTTGTCAGGGGGATGCCATTGCGGCGCAATCCGCTACGAAGCCCAGGGCGAACCGGCGCATAGCGCGCTGTGCCATTGCAAGGATTGCCGCACCAGTGCGGGCGCACCCATGGTCGGATGGGCGCTATACCCTCAGGATGCAGTAACGATCAGCGGGACGCCGGTCGAATATCGCTCCTCCGAACATGCCATCCGCCATTTCTGCGGGACGTGCGGGTCGGGGTTGTTCTATACCAATGCGACAATCTTTCCCGGCAAGATCGACATCCAGACCGGCACGCTGGACGATATCAGCGCTCTGCCGCCGCAAGCCCATATCCAGATAGCCGAAGCCGCCGACTGGATGGCCAACGCCCATCTGCTGCCCAAATTCGATCGCTTCCCCGGCGAATAGGGCCGATTCGCCTTTCCTTTCATGGCACCAGCGCCTCGGTTCGTCGCCAGCGGCGGAACGGGGATGGGCTGGTGCCGGTTCTTTCGACGCCCACGCAGCAGAACGGGGCAGCGACAAGAATAAGGAAAGGATCACCCCCGATGAAATCCCTCATGTTCGCAGGCGCAGCTTTGATAGGTATCGCCTCACTTGGCACTGCGGCGATTGCGCAGGATATGCCCGCCAACCAGATGCCCGGTGACGCCATGACGCCGCAAGGCGATCCGTCCATGGGGCCACCGCCGCCCGCCGAAGATCCCAATGCGGGCATGCCGACCGGCGCAGTCCCCGCTGATCCCGGCATGGTGCCAGCTCCGCCCGGCGCGCCGCGCGACCCGGCCGCACCCATGGGCTCGTCGAACAATCCCGTCACGGTCGGCGGCAATATGACGCCCCCGCCCGCCGAGGCGAAGGACTATCCGGTCTGCTCGAAAACGGTAACCGACGGGTGCGTGAACCCAAGCGAAGCGCGGAAGATGCGTAAGCGCTGAGCCGATCCATATAGTGTGGAGGACGCGAATGACAGGTCTGTCGCTCGCGTCCTTAATGTGTTTAAGATATATCCAAGATAGATCGTAATGGCTCGTGAAAAAGCGATTCCATTGTCCGCATCGTTGTCCGCTTTTCGATCGTGGGAACGAAGAAAGCCGCCTTGCTTGCGCTAGGCGTCGCTTTGCCCCTCTGCCCTAAGCAGGGTGATCCGCGCCTTGCCAGCGTCCCGCACCGTGTCGATGGCAAAGCCCTTCACCGCCACATCCTCGCGCTTGTCGGTCTCGATGCTGATCCAGGTGGCCGGACTGGTCCAGCCCAGCCGCGACAGTTTGTCGAGTGCGACTTGGCCCGCGCCGGTGCCATAGGGCGGGTCCATGAAGATCAGGTCGAGCGGCTTGGCGGTCTGGCCCAGCGTCAGCACGCTGGCCGCGCGAATGTCGGGACGAATGCCAAGCCGCTCGGCATTGGCGCGGATCGCGTCGAGCGCTGGTTTGTCCTGTTCCACGAACAGGCAGGTGGCCGCGCCGCGTGACAGCGCCTCGAACCCCAGCGCGCCCGAACCTGCAAAGAAGTCCGCCACGGCCAGCCCCTCGAACGATCCGATCCGGCTGGTCAGCATCGAAAACAGCGCCTCGCGGGTCCGGTCGCCGGTGGGGCGGGTGGCATCGCCCTTGGGCGCGGTCAGCGGGCGGCCGCGCCATTGGCCGGAAATGATCCTCATTTCGCGTCCTTCAATGTCTTGCGGAATATCGCCAGATCTTGTTCGCTCACCTCGGCCACCATGCCGATCGGCAGATCAGCGAGGACGAACGGACCATAGCTGGTGCGGATCAGGCGGTTGACCTGCAACCCCAGATGTTCGAGCACCCGCCGCACTTCGCGGTTCTTGCCTTCGGTCAGGGTCATTTCAATCCACTGGTTGCGCCCGGTGCGCCGTTCCAGATTCGCCTCGATCGGGCCATAGCGGACGCCATCGACCTCCAGCCCGTCGAACAAATCTTCCAACTGCGCCTGGCTGATCTCGCCAAAGGCCCGCGCGCGATAGGTGCGCGGCACGCCGGTCGAGGGCAGTTCCATCTGCCGCTTGAATCCGCCATCGGTGGTGAGCAGCAACAGACCCTCGGTATTCATGTCGAGCCGCCCGATCGGGATGACGCGGGGCAGGTCGTCGGGCAGCCGGTCATAGATGGTCGGTCGCCCGACCGGATCGCGCTCGGCCGTCAGGCAGCCGCTCGGCTTGTGGAACAGGAACAGCCGGGTCGGGGCAGGGGCCGCGACCGCCACGCCATCCACCGCGACCCCCGCAAGCGATGCAAGCAAAGTGGCGGGCGTCTCGACGGTCGCGCCGTCCAGCGTGACGCGGCCTTCCTCGATCATCCGTTCCACTTCCCGGCGCGAAGCGATGCCCGCGCGCGCCAGCAACTTGGCGATACGCTGCGGCTCGCCTTTGCCATCGCTGGCGGCAGCATGGGCAGGGTGCGGGTTGGCGGTGGTCTTGGGGCCAGTGCCCGACCTGCGTGGCGGCTTATTGGCCCAAGGCTTTGCAGCAGCGCCAAAAGCCGCGCCGCGCGGCTTGTCGCCGTCGTTGCGCCGGGGCGGGCGCGCAGGCGCGTCGGCCCGGCTACGGTCGGGGCGAGGCGCGTCTGCCTTGGCAGTCACAGGCCGGGTGCGGTCGCGTCCGGTACGGTCCCCACTGGGAGCGGCATCGGGCCGTGGGCCACGACCCGGCAGGGCACGTTCGCCCGGCTTGGCAAAGCGCGGCTTGCCGCCCGCTCCCTCGTCGCGACCCGGCGCAAAGCCCGGCCGCTTGCCGGGGCCACCGGGGCGTTTAGGGCCGCCGGGGCCGGACCGGCGCGGCGGTCCTGATTTTTTCGGCGGTTCCACGGATAAGTTCCTTTGCGTAGGCTCTGGCTCCCCCCATATGGGTGGGTAGCCAGCAACAGGCTGAAATGTGCCGTCCCGGCGCTTGAGCGAGGGGGTAAAACCCATCGCTTCGGCAACCCGGCGCGGGGGCGCGGCGTTTGTTCGGTTGCATGGCGGAAACAGGGCGGACTTGGCAAATGTTTTTCGGGCTTTTGAATAGCGGGAGCGTGCGCCTCCCGCGCCGCAAGGCGATCCGCACCGTGCTGGTGGTGGAGGATGAGCCACTGGTCGCCTTCGACAATGAACATGCGCTGGAACAGGCCGGATACAGCATTGCCGCGACGGTCGATGATTATGACCATGCCGTCGCGGTGATCGACGGCGGGGCGCTGGATCTCGTCATCGCCGACGTCGCGCTTCATGGTCCCAAGAGCGGCATCGACGTCGCCCGCCACGCCCATGCCAAGGGACTGCCGGTGCTGTTCGTCACCGGCCATTGCCCGATCGACGCCCGCGAACTGGCGGTCGGATGCCTCGCCAAACCCTATGCCCCCCGTGACCTGGTCGCCGCGATCCGGGTGATCGACGCCCGGCTGCGCGGCGCTCGCCAGCCACGCCTGCCGGTGGGCCTCAGCCTGTTCGAGCCGAACTGACCCCACGCAGCGCTTGCCAGCCCGGCGCGAGGCCATATGGTGGCGCGCAACAGAAAGAGACCGGGGGAATGAAGTGACTGACGCCATTGCGGGCCGAAAAAGCTGGCTCGACGCCGTGAAACCCTATGTGGAAAAAGCGCCGCTGGCTGCCTTCTTCCTGGGGGTGTCGTCGGGCTTCCCCTTTGCCATGATCGGCGCGACGTTGACGACCCGGCTGGCGCAGGACGGCATCGACAAGAAGGCAGTCACCGCCTTCACGCTCGCTTTCCTCGTCTATAATCTCAAATGGCTCTGGGCCTGGCTGGTTGATGGCGTCCGCTTGCCGCTGCTCGGCCGATTGGGCCAGCGCGTCTCCTGGCTGGTCTTTGCCGGACTGCTGGTGATGGCGGCGGTCGTCAATCTGGCGCTGGTCGATCCCTCCGCCAGCCTGATCCAAACAGCTTATGCCGCCATTCTGGTCGGGATCGCAGGGGCCACGTTCGATATCGTGATCGATGCCTATCGGATCGAAACGTTGAAGCCCGAACAATTGGGCGTCGGGTCGGGCATGTCGCAATATGGCTGGCGCATCGGCTCGGTCGCTGCGGGCGCGTTGGCGCTGGTGCTGGCGGCACGGATCGGCTGGCAAGGTGCCTATATGGCCTGCGCCATGTTCGCGCTACCCGCCATGTTGACCGGCCTGCTGCTGGGCGAACCGGAACGGCACCGCGATCCGCTGGCCCGACGCGGGGCAGGCGAACTGTGGCAATCCATTTCAGGACCGCTGCTCGAATTTTTCCGCCGACGCGGGGCGATGCTCGTGCTGCTGTTCATTCTGCTCCACAAGATCGGCGACACGCTGGCGAACCTGACGTTCCGCCTGCTGTTCGACGACATGGGCTATAGCAATGACGAAATCGCCATCTATGACATTGGTATTGGTTTCTGGGCCTATCTGATCGGCATCTTCATCGGCGGCATCCTTTATGCCCGGATCGGCATGAAGCGGTCGGTGTTGCTGAGCCTGATCCTGATGGGCGTGTCCAATGTCAGCTTCGCCGCGCTGGCGGCGCTGGGCAAAAGCAATTGGGGCATGGCCGGCGCGATCGGGTTCGAGAATTTCGCGAGCGGGATCGGCGGTGTCACTGTGGTCGCCTATTTCTCGGCTCTGTGCGACCTGCGCTTTACGGCGGCGCAATATGCGCTGATCTCGGCGGCGGCGAGCATCGTCGGGCGGTTTTTGACGGGCACGACGGCGGGCGGTCTGATCGAACAGTTCGGCTATGTCGATTTCTACCTGTTCACCACCCTGGCGGCCATGCCGGGGATCGCTTTGTTCTGGCTGATGATGCGCGCCGGTCTGATCGACGCCAGCGTCGGCACGGCCGCGACCGATCGCACAGCTCAGCCGCCCGAATAGAGTTCGAGCGGCCGCCCCAGATCGGCATGCGCCTGCGCGACCGCCTGCATGCAGGTGAGCGCCCCCAATGCATGGTCATTGCCGAGCAGGTCGCTTAATTGCTCATAAGCGGCGTTGGGATCGCGCAGCGCTTCGCCCGTCGCTTGCATCAACATCCCCTCATCCGCGGTCATGCGCGCGCAGCAGCAGGGCGCGACCAATATCTTGCGGCTGGAGGCGCGGGCGAGTTCCAGCATCATGGCCCGCATCAGCACGAGTGGGCGACGATAGCTGCGCCCGAACGCGCCGAGCATGGCGTTGGCGGCATGGGCATCATTGACGCCCGCGCTGGCCATGCGGCGCATGACGAAGAGGAATAGCCGGTTGCCATAGCCCGTCGGCATGGGCCGGGGCAGATCGATGGGGGAGGTCTCTCCATGAGCCATGATGATACGCCTTCTGCGGTGATTGCTCTCCCCAGACTACGCTATTGCGAGTTAGTCGCAAGTATAATCAGTCAGGCAATTGCGCGTTTAGTCGCAAAATTTCGCCCGCCAGATAGAGCGAGCCGCCGATCAGCAGCTTAGGCGCAGGATCGCCCAGCGCGGCTATGGCCCCGATAGCGCCTTGCGCATCATCATGCGCCGTGCAGCCAATGCCCCATTGTGCCGCGATCGCGGCGAAACGTTCCGCCGGATGATGATCATGACCGGGGACAGGCAGTGCATGAATATGGGCGATCCGTCCGGCAAAGGGCGCAAGGAAGGCATCGACATCCTTGTTGGCCAGCATGCCGATGACGAGCTGCAACTTGTGGCCTTCCAGCCGCTCCGGCGTGAAGAAGGCACTGATCGCCTCGCCCGCGCCCGCATTATGCCCGCCATCGAGCCAGGCGGTGGCACCGGCGGGCAATAGCGCCAGCAGCGGGCCATAGTCGAGCCGCTGGAGTCGCGCGGGCCAATGCGCCCAGAGCGGCGCTGCCTTGAGTGCGGCATCGGAGAGTGGGACAGCGCTTTGATGGCGCAGCATGGCAAAGGCCAGTGCGGCATTCTGCACCTGATGCGCGCCCGCCAAGCGGGGGAGTGGCGCGTCGATCCGGCCCTGATCATCGCGATAATGGAGCCGGTCGCGATAGACGGCGGCGTCCCAGCCATCGCCTTGGGCGATCCAGGTGGTGCGCGCCTTGGCCACGGCGTCGATCATCACGGGGAAGAGCGATTCGGCGTAGCGCTGCGTCACCAAAGGCGCGCCGGGCTTGGCGATTCCCGTCTTTTCCGCCGCGATCTCAGCCAGCGTGTCACCCAGAAAAGCCTGATGATCGATACCAAGCTGGGCAATGCCGCAGACGACCGGATCAACGATGATGTTGGTTGCGTCGAGACGTCCCCCCAAGCCCACTTCGATGATGCAGGCGTCGGCGGGATGTTCGGCGAAGGCCAGGAACGCGGCCGCCGTGGTGACTTCGAAGAAGCTGGCCCCGATGCCCTCGGCAATGTCCAATACGCGGGCGAGATAGCGGGCGAGCGCTTCGTCGCTGATCAACTGCCCCGACACGCGGATGCGTTCGTTGAAGCGCACCAGATGCGGCGAGGTGAAGACATGGACGGTCTTGCCATCCGCTTCCATCGCCGCGCGCAGGAAGGCGCAGGTCGACCCCTTGCCATTGGTGCCCGCCACATGGAAAACTGGGGGCAGGGCGCGGTGCGGATTGCCGAGCCGCGTCATCAACTGGGTGATGCGCTCCAGCCCCAATATGTCGGCCCCCGGCGACAGCGACCACAGCCGGTCAAGCTGCGCCTGCACCTGCGGGTCGTCCGAAACGGCATGATCGGCCATAGTCGCGTCCCCCCGGCGCGTTGGTTCAGGCGGCGATGCGCGGCGTAAGATAGCCGATCACGCGCGCCAGCGTATCGCGCAATGCGTGGCGATGGACCACCATGTCGATCATGCCATGGTCGAGCAGATATTCAGCGCGCTGGAACCCTTCGGGCAGTTTCTCGCGGATTGTGCTTTCAATGACGCGCTGGCCCGCAAAGCCGATCAGAGCGTTGGGTTCGGCGATCTGCACGTCGCCTAGCATCGCATAGCTGGCCGTCACGCCGCCGGTGGTCGGATCAGTCAGCACGACGATATAGGGCAGGCCCGCTGCGTGTAGCTTCTGGATCGCCACGGTGGAGCGGGGCATCTGCATCAGCGACAAAATGCCCTCCTGCATCCGCGCGCCGCCCGCGGCGGTGAAGATGACATAGGGACAATGATGGGCGATCGCGTCATTGACGCCCTGGATGAAGGCCGCGCCCACGCCCATGCCCATGGAGCCGCCCATGAAGGCGAAATTCTGCACGCCAAGAACCAACGGCACATCGTCGATCGCGCCGCGCGCGTTGATCAGCGCGTCTTGATCGCCGGTCGCGGCGCGCGCCGCGCGGATGCGATCGGGATAGCGTTTGGTGTCGCGGAATTTGAGCGGATCTTCCTGCACCTGCGGCGTTGGCAGGAGGATGAAACCCGCGTCGAGAATCTGCTCGAACCGTTCCGCAGGACCGATGCGGCCATGATGGTCGCAGCGCGGGCATACGGAGAGATTATCTTCCCATTCCTTGATGAACAGCATTTCCGAACAGGATGGGCATTTATGCCATAATGTCTCGGCACTCTGTTCCTTCCGGGCGATGAAGGGGATGGCCTTGCGGACGCGGTTGATCCAGCTCATGCAGCGGTCTCTTGGATTTTGGGGGTGAGCGCGCCGGACAGGGCCGCGACGAATTGCTGAACGAAGGGTGCAGCGGCATCGCCATGGCTGCCGACGATATCGACGATGGCCGAGCCGACAACGACGCCATCGGCGATCCGGCCGATGGCGGC
This sequence comes from Sphingobium xenophagum, assembly GCF_031457465.1. GTDB lineage: Bacteria > Pseudomonadota > Alphaproteobacteria > Sphingomonadales > Sphingomonadaceae > Sphingobium > Sphingobium xenophagum_A. Next base: position 101,516 of record NZ_JAVDWV010000003.1, on the reverse strand, counting down.
GGCCTGTTCAGGCGTGCGGACGCCGAAACCGACCGCAACCGGCAGGTCAGTGGCGGCCTTCAGGCGGCTGACGGCCATGTCGATATTGGCCTGGGCCGCCTGCTGTTTGCCGGTGATCCCGGCGACCGAAACATAATAAAGGAAGCCGCTCGCGCCTTGAAGCACCGCAGGCAGGCGTGCGGTGTCGGTCGTTGGGGTGGCGAGGCGGATGAGGTGAACACCCGCGCCGCGCAGCGCCGGGCCGATCTCGGCATCTTCCTCCGGCGGCGCATCGACGCAGATGACGCCATCGACACCAGCGGCCTTGCACTGGTCGGCGAACCAGTCGGATCCGCGCACCAGCATCGGATTGGCATAGCCCATCAGCACCAGCGGCGTGTCGGGGTGCCGCGCACGAAACTCGGCGGCGAGCGCGAAGATATGCTTCGTCTTGGTGCCCGACCCCAGGCTGCGCAGATTGGCCAGTTCGATCGCGGGACCATCGGCCATCGGATCGGTAAAGGGCATGCCCAATTCGATGATGTCCGCGCCACCCGCGACCAGCGCGTCGAGGATGGCAGGGGTCGCCGTGACATCGGGATCACCGGCCGTTACGAAAGTGATCAGCGCGGCGCGGCCTTGCGCCTTGCAGGTGGCGAAGCGGGTAGAGAGGCGGTCAGTCATGCTCACATTTCCACTCCCAACGCTTCGGCGACGGTGAAGATATCCTTGTCGCCCCGGCCGGAGAGGTTGATGACGATGATCTTGTCCGCATCCATGGTCGGCGCGACCTGCTCGGCGGCGGCGATGGCATGGGCGGATTCGAGCGCGGGGATGATGCCTTCCAGCGCCGAGAGCTTCTGGAAGCTGGCGAGGGCTTCATCGTCGGTCACGGGCATATATTTTACCCGGCCAATCTCATGCAACCAGCTATGTTCCGGCCCAATGCCGGGATAGTCGAGCCCCGCCGAAATGCTGTGCGCTTCGGTGATCTGGCCGTCCTCGTCCTGCAGCAAATAGGTGCGGTTGCCGTGCAGGATGCCAGACGCGCCGCCCGCAAGCGAGGCCGCATGCTTTTTGTCAAGACCTTCGCCCGCCGCTTCCACGCCGATCATCGCGACGTCCGGGTCGTCCAGGAACGGGTGGAACATGCCGATGGCGTTGGAGCCACCGCCGACCGGCGCGATCAGCATGTCGGGCAAGCGGCCTTCGGCTTCCATGATCTGGGTACGGGTTTCCTTGCCGATGATCGACTGAAAATCGCGCACCATTTCAGGATAGGGATGCGGACCCGCCGCCGTGCCGATGATGTAGAATGTGTCATGCACATTCGACACCCAATGGCGCAGCGCGTCGTTCATCGAATCCTTGAGCGTCGCCGACCCGGAGGTGACCGGAATGACCTCGGCCCCCAGCAGCTTCATGCGGAAGACGTTGGGGCGCTGGCGCTCCACATCCTTGGCCCCCATGAAGATCTTGCATTCCATGCCGAACAGCGCGGCGACGGTCGCGGTGGCGACGCCATGCTGGCCAGCGCCGGTTTCCGCGATGACCTTCTTCTTGCCCATGCGCCGGGCGAGCAGCGCCTGGCCGATGCAATTGTTGATCTTGTGCGCGCCGGTGTGGTTCAATTCCTCGCGCTTCAGATAGATTTTTGCTCCCTTGCCTGTGGGCGCATTGGCGCGCAGCGCTTCGGTCAGGCGGCTGGCATAATAAAGCGGGTTGGGGCGGCCGACATAATGTTTGAGAAGGTGGTCATATTCCTCCTCGAATGACGGGTCGTCCTTGGCCGCTCGATACACTTTTTCCAGGTCCAGGATCAGCGGCATCAACGTTTCGGCGACATAGCGGCCACCAAAGGCGCCGAAATGGCCATTGGCGTCGGGCTGCGATCGCAGGCTGTTGGGCAAGGTTATCGTGTCGGTCATGATTTCAATCTTTCAGGCATGAAGGGCGGTTCGCTTCGATCAGGGGAGAAGCGATCAGCGCCATCGTATCCCGATGCGCTCGACAGGAGCGATGAGCGTCAACATGCGGATACCGCTTTGCAGAAGGCCATGATCTTGTCCACACTCTTGATGCCGGGCGCGCTTTCCACGCCGGAAGATACGTCGATCAGCGGGGCGTCGGTGATGCGGACGGCCTCGGCCGCATTGTCAGCCGACAAGCCGCCCGACAGACCCCAGGGCATTGGGATCGAAAGGCCACGCAGCAAAGTCCAGTCGAAGCGCAGGCCCATGCCACCGGGCAATGCGGAACCATCGGGCGTCTTGGCATCGAACAGCAAAAGATCGACTGCACCGACATAGGCAGTGGCGGCGTCAATGTCTGCGCGGGTCTTAACCGATATCGCCTTCCAGACGGGCAGGCCGAAGCGCTGGCGGATGGCAGCAGCGCGTTGCGGGCTTTCCTTGCCATGGAGTTGCAGCGCCGTGAGCGCGCCGCCTGCGGTCAGTTCGGCCAGCAGATCGTCGGCGGGATCGACCACGACGCCGACCTTTTCCATGTGACCGGGCGCGATTGCGGCCAGCGCGGCGATCTGGGCCGCATCGACATGGCGCGGGCTTTTGGCGAAGTGGACAAAGCCGATATGGCTCGCCCCCGCACGCACGGCTGCGCCCACGGTGTCGGGCGTGGAAAGGCCGCAGATTTTGATCGCGAGTCGGGACATGCAGGGGCTTTAGCGGGCAAGTGCGCCCAAGTCACATGACCGGTGGGGCAGTGGGCGCATGGCCCGGCTGCGTCAGGTCCATATCATGCAGCGCCAGCCATTCGTCGGCATGGGTACTGCAGGCCTGTCCCAGAAAAGCGTCGACCGCCGCGACAATCTCTTCGTCGCTCATCGTCTGCGGGTCCAGCGGCGAGTGCCAATGCAGCCGGAAATGCGGGCCGTTCGTCCGTTCCAGATAAAAGGGCAGGAAGCGGGCATTGACCTTGCGCCCCAGCCGCAGCGCGACGGACAGATTGCCCGACGGCGGGAGTTTGCGACCCAATTTGGGAAACCAGACCTGAAAATCGCGCCGTTCATCGAGCAGGATATAGAGGCTGGCGCGTGGATGGCTGGTCAGATGCTTCAATATGCGCCGCGCCGCGCCATCGCCGGTGATGGTTTCGCCCATATAGCTTTGCCGCGCCTTTTTTAGCTGCGCGGCCGTCCGTTCGTCGCGGGGTGGCGCATAGACGCCGAGGCCCGGTCGGTCCGTCAACGCCTTGCCATGCGCGCCCAGCAAATCCCAATTGCCCAGATGCAGCGACAAGGCGAGCAAGGGGCGCGGCCCGTCCAGCACCGCCTGATAGCCTGCGCGATCGACGACTTCGACATGCGCGTCGTTTACCAGCCGATCGACATTGGCGAGTTCGGCCAGCGTCCGCCCGATGTTGCGCCAGCGGCGGGTGAGGACCGCCTCCCGCGTCGCCTCGTCCAGATCAGGGCGGAGCAGCGCAAGATTGGCGCGGGCACGGGCGTCGCGCAGCTTCATGCGCGGGCGGGCGACATGAACGGACAGCCATCCGCCAAGCCAGGAGGCCGAGCGGGCGGGCAGCACCCGCATCAGGGAAAAAAGAAAGGGGCTGGAGAGCATAAGCCTGCCGTCATACAGCAGGCGGCGAGACGGTAAAGAGGTGTGCAGCGGTCATGATCTGGGTCTGGATTGTCCTTCAGGGACTGACGCTGCTGGGAGTCGTCAATTATTGGCGGCATCTGCCGGCCGAGCGCCAGGAGGAAGCGCCCGATGGGGTGGTCGTGATCCTGAGCGTGCGCGATGATTGGGATGGCGGCGCGGCGTTGATGGCGCGGCTGACGGCGCAAAGCGCGCCGTTTCGATTGCTGATCGCGACATCGGGGGCTTGCCCTGCTGCGGAGGCGCTGGTCGGGGACAATGTGCAGGTCGTGCATGCCGGTGTGGCAACGGACGAGGGGCAGAAGGTCCATAAACTCCGCGCTGCCTTGCGAACTTTGCGACCCGATGACCAGTGGCTGGTCTTCATCGACGCGGACATCGAACCGCCAGCGCGGCTGGTCGGTCGGCTGCTCTTTCCGCTGGTGCGCGACAAGGCGGATATTGTGACGGGTTATCGGCTGTTGCTGCCGGGGCGAGGATTGATGGCCGCAATGGTCGGCGCGGTCGAGATGCAATTGGCGACCCTGCCGCGTGCCGCGAGTGCGACCATGCCCTGGGGTGGGGCAATGGCGCTGTCCCGCACGGTGGCGGAGCGGCTGGAGCTGGATGCGGTGCTGGCCGGGCGCCTGTCCGACGATATGGCGATCGGCTTGGCAGGCTGGCGTTCGAAACTGCGGCTGCGGCCGGTGCGCGATCTGCTGGTCGCGAGTCCGCTTGATGGACGTGCGGGCGACCTGCTCGGTTTTGGGGTACGGCAATATCGGCATATCGCCACCAACCATCTGGGCATGTGGGCGCTGGCGACGGCGGTGGTAGCGGTGCAGGCGGGCGCATGGGTGTGGGCGCTGGGCTGGGGCGGCTCAGGAGCGATCGCGATCGGCTATGCCGCGGCCTGGGGCAGGGCAGTGGTACGGCGGCGGATCATCGGCGCTGTGCTGGAGCCGGACCAGGCGAGACGCGCCGCGCGCTCGCTCTGGTGGGATTCTATCGCGCCCTTTGCTGTGAACTGGGCGCATCTGATCGTCCAAATATCGGCCGTGACCTCCAACCATATCCGTTGGGGTGGTTGGGACTATTGGATGCAACGCGGGAAGGTGGCGCTGATGGCGCGGGTTGCGCGCTAAAAGCCTGCGGGAAAGGAATGGGTGCCATCGTCGCCGATGCGCAGCACCACTTTGCCCGCAACGGCACTGATCGGCAGGTCGGCATAGAGATGCGGGAAGAGTGCACCGCCGCGCGATTCTTCCCAGCGGATCGCCTCGCCAAAGGGGGCGAGATCGACCATCACCATGACCAGGCGATCCTGTCCGACGAAATGTTTGGCGACCGTTTCGGCCGCCTGATCGCGGGTCGACAGGTGGATATAGCCATCGGCCAGGTCGACCGGCGCGCCCTTGAACACGCCATCGGCCTTGAACTGGTCATATTGCTCGCCGGTCAATATCTTATAGGCGAAGAGGTCGCTCACGCTTCTTCGGCCTCAGGTGCCTCGTCGCTTTCCTCAATCTTGGCGGCGCTGACGACATGCTCGTCCTTGGCGACATCGAACAGGCGAACGCCCGCCGAATTGCGGCCGATGACGCGCAGGCTGTCCAGCCCCATGCGGATGAGCTTGGCCTGATCGGTGACCAGCATCAACTGGTCGCCCTGGGTTGCAGCGAAGCTGGCGACCACGGGTCCGTTGCGGCCGATATTGTCGATATTGGTGATGCCCTGACCCCCGCGTCCGGTGCGGCGATAGTCATAAGCGGACGACAATTTGCCATAGCCATTGGCGCACACCGTCAGGATGAACTGCTCCCGCTCGCGCATTAGCGCGAACATCGCCTGATCGGCCATCTCGCCTTCCTTCTCCGGCTTCCAGGGAGCGAAGCGCAGATATTCCTCACGCTGTTCCTGATCGGCACCGGAGCGGTGGAGGATGGAGAGGGAGATGACTTCGTCATCGCCCTTGAGCGTCATGCCGCGCACACCGGTCGAGGTGCGGCTCTGGAATTCGCGCACATCGGTTGAGGCGAAACGGATCGCCTTGCCCTGACGGGTGGCCAGCAGCACGTCGTCGTCTTCCGACAGAAGCGCAACGCCAATCAGCCGATCATCGCTGCCTTCATCGAAGCGCATGGCGAGCTTGCCGTTGCTCGGCACGTTGGCGAAGGCATCCATGCTGTTGCGGCGCACCGTGCCGTTCGCCGTCGCGAACATGACGTGCAGATCCTTCCAGCTTTCCTCATCCTCCGGCAAAGGTAAGACGGTCTGGATCGTTTCCCCGGCGGCCAGTGGCAGCAGGTTGACCATCGGCCGCCCGCGTGTCGCCGGGCCACCTTCGGGCAGGCGCCACACTTTCATGCGATAGACCTTGCCCGCGGTCGAGAAGAAGAGGACCGGCGTGTGGGTCGAGGTCACGAACAGTTCCGTGATCGCATCCTCATCCTTGGTCGCCATGCCCGACCGGCCCTTGCCGCCGCGCGCCTGGGCCCGGAAACTTTCGAGCGGGGTGCGCTTGATATAGCCTTGCACGGTGACGGTGACGACCATCTCCTCGCGCTCGATCAGGTCTTCGTCATCGATGCCGTCAGCGGCCGCCGTGATTTCGGACAGGCGCGGGGTCGCGAATTCGCGTTCGATCGCTTCCAGTTCTTCGCGCATGACGGCGTAGAGCTTCACCCGGTCACCCAGGATGGCGAGATATTCGGCAATTGCTTCGGCCAAGCCAGCCAGTTCCTTGCCAATTTCATCGCGACCCAGCGCCGTGAGGCGATGGAGGCGCAGGTCGAGAATGGCGCGGACCTGCACTTCGGACAGCTTGTAGACTTCGCCCGAAATCTCGGTGTCGATGGCTTCGACCAGCCGGATATAATGGGCGATCTCGCTGATCGGCCATTCGCGCGCCAGCAGCTTTTCGCGGGCTTCGGCCGGGCTGGACGAACCGCGGATGATCTTGACCATCTCATCAAGATTGGTGACCGCAACGACCAGGCCGAGCAAGATATGCGCCCGCTCACGCGCCTTGTTCAATTCGAACTTGGTGCGGCGGGTGATGACCTCTTCGCGGAACTTGATGAAGGCGTCGATGATCTCGCGCAGGCCCAGCAATTCGGGGCGACCGCCGCGAATGGCGAGCATGTTGGCGGGGAAGCTCGACTGGGCAGGCGTGTTGCGCCACAACTGGTTGAGGACGACTTCGGGCGTCGCGTCGCGCTTCAAGTCCATGACGATCCGCACGCCTTCGCGGCTGGATTCGTCACGAATATCGCTGATGCCTTCGATCCGCTTTTCCTTGGCGGCCTCGGCGATCTTCTCAACGAGGCCGTTCTTGCCGACCTGATAAGGGATGGCGGTCAGGACGATCGACTGGCGATCGCCGCGTCCTTCCTCGATCACATAGCGCGAGCGCATCATGATCGAGCCGCGGCCGGTATGGTAGGCCGACTTTGCGCCCGACTGACCCAGGATCAGCGGTGCGGTGGGGAAATCGGGGCCGGGAACAATGGCGATCAGTTCATCGGTGGTGATGCCGGGATTGTCGATATAGGCAAGGCAGGCGCGCAGCACTTCGCCGAGATTATGGGGCGGGATGTTGGTCGCCATGCCGACGGCAATGCCGCCCGCGCCATTGACGAGCAGGTTGGGGAAGCGCGCGGGCAAAACCTGCGGCTCATGTTCCGACGCATCATAGTTGGGCGTGAAATCGACGGTATCCTTGTCGAGATCCTCCAGCAGTGCGCCCGCAACCTTGGCCAACCGTGCTTCGGTGTAGCGCATGGCGGCTGGCGGATCGGGGTCCATCGATCCGAAATTGCCCTGACCGTCGATCAGCGGCACGCGCATCGACCAGTCCTGCGTCATCCGCGCCAAGGCGTCGTAGATCGAACTGTCGCCATGCGGGTGATATTTACCCATCACCTCGCCGACGAGGCGCGCGGACTTGCGATAGGGGCGGTTGTAGAGGAAGCCCGATTCCTGGGCGGAAAAGAGAATGCGGCGATGAACCGGCTTCAACCCGTCGCGCACGTCCGGTAGGGCGCGCGAAACGATGACGGACATCGCATAGTCGAGATAGCTGGTCTTCATCTCCTCGACGATGGAGACGGGGCTGATGTCCGAAGGGTCGGCGAGGACAGTCTCGTCGGTCAATGCGATTCTCTTTTTTCGATGATGTTGGCTGTGTTGCGCGATCTCTAGCCGAGCGAAACAAATCTGTCACCCCTCGCGCGCAAACGCGCGCTCGCGCGGGGGATCAACAAGTCGGGCCGCTATCGCATTGACCTTGCTGGAACGAAGCTGCGGGCATGACAGTTGCAAAATCAGCCGATATAGGCTTGTTCAATGCCCATTCACCCGCCGACCCCTAATCGGCGTTCAACCCCAAAACGCGCCTCCAGCCATCGGCCCAGGCGTGCATAGGAGATGAGGATTATGCGTTTTGTTACCCCGTTCGCGCTCGTATTGGCTCTGGCCGTAACCGGTGGTGCCGTTTCGGCCCCTGCTTTCGCTGCCAAGAAGGACAAGAAAGAGGAAAAGGCAGCCGGTCCCAAGCTGAACGTCACGCCCGACGTGATCAAGTCGTTGCAGACAGCACAGAAAGCCGCCGAAGCGCAGGATTTCGCGGGTGCAAAGGCAGCGCTGGCGGAAGCCGACAGCAAGGCCGTGTCGAACGATGACAAATATCAGATCGGTGCGATCAAGCTGAACACCTCGATCGCGGCGAAGGATACCGCTTTGCAGAGCGAAGCCCTGACCCAGATGCTCGACAGCGGCCTGACACCGCCGGAGCAGGCCGCTCAGTTCAACTCCGTCGCTGCTGGCCAGGCGCTCGATGCGAAAAATTACGATCTCGCCATTCAGCGCTCTCAGGCGGCGTTGGCGGCTGGTGCGAAGTCGGAGACCATCAACCCGACCTTGGCCCAAGCCTATTTCGGTAAGGCTGGCACGACGAACGCCGCTGCCGAGCCTGCGCGAGGCTTTAATGTGCAGGGGCTCGCCGCGCTCAAGGCCGCAGCAGACGCGATGAAGGCTTCGGGGCAGCAAGTGCCCGCGCAATGGTATCAGATCGGTGTCGGCCGCGCCGAAGCCGCGAAGCTGCCCGAAGTCACCGAATGGGCCAAGATGGCCTATGAGGCTGAACCGAGCGGTACCAATTTGCGGACGCTGGTGCGCCTGTTCCAGCGCGCAAACCCCAACATCACCAACCGTGAAAATCTCGATGTGCTGCGCCTGCTCTCTGCGTCCGATGGGTTGGTCGTCGCTGGCGATTATCTCGAATTTGCCGAAATGGCATCGAAGACGGGCATCTATGGCGAAGTGAAGTCGTCGATTGACCTGGGCCGGTCCAAGAATGTGCTGAACGCCAATCAGGGCGCTGATCTGTATCAGACCGCCACAGCGCGCATTGCAGGCGATAAGAGCACCTTGGGCGCGGCCGAAGCGGATGCGCGCAAGGCAGCGAACGGCAAGATCGCAGCGGCCACTGCTGACGCTTATCTTGGCTATGGCGATTTTGCCAAGGCAGCAGCGATGTTCGAACTCGCCAAGGAAAAGGGCGGTGTGGATGCGGATGAAGTCAATACCCGCATGGGCATCGCCAAGCTGAAGGCCGGGGACAATGCCGCCGCCAAAGCCGCTTTCGAGGCGGTGCAGGGCGGAGCACGCAAGCAGATTGCGGGCCTGTGGCTGGCGTATCTCGGCAGCAAGGGCGCTTGAAGACAAGGCGCGCCATCCCGTGGGTGGCGCGCCTTTTAACTTTGTGGTTTAGGGTTAGGTGAGGCCGGGCATTATCCCGGCAATTGAACTGGGGAGGCCCGCAAGGCCATGCGGCGATTGATTAAGGTTACATATGGTTTGCCAATGACATTGGCAGCCGCGTTTTTGATGACCGCGCCTGTGATGGCCAAGAAGAAAATGGTGGTGGCGGGACCACCTATCGTCATGTCGGACACGTTTAGGGCAGCACTGCAATCCGCTGACGCTGCGGTGCGCGCTCGCGATGTTGCCACGGCTGCGGCACGGATTGGTGCCTTGACCCCATCCAACGACTTTGAAACCTATGCGACGGCCAGCCTGCGTTACCAATTGGCGGTTTTGCGTGGCGACGTGCAGGCACAACGTATTGCTTTGACCGACCTGTTCAAGACCAGCGCATTACCTAGCAACGCTGCGCCGCGTATGCGTTTTGTCGCTGCCTATCTGTCCTATCAGGTCGGCAATTATGACGATGCGACGGCGCAGCTCGATTATGCCAAAACATTGGGCTATGCCGGGGTCGATGCGACCATGTTGCGCGCTGACATTGCCCTTCGACGCAACAAACCCAAGGATGCGCGGCGTTTCGTGCAGGAGGCGATCGCCCAGCAGCGGGCGTCGGGTCAGCCGGTTCCGATCGCCTGGACCGACCGCGCTTTGTCAATGGCGTATCAGGCGCGCGACTGGACGGAAGTTGGTCAATTATATCGCGATCGTCTGGGGCAGGCGGGCGACAAGGAAGATTGGCGTTCAGCGCTGACCAATTATCTCGCGGCCGGCGACGTCGAGCCTCAGTTGCAACTCGACCTTTATCGCCTGCAAGCGGCCAATGGTGCGATGGCAAGCGAACGGGACTATCAATCCTATGCGCTGCTCGCTGAAAAGGCCGGCTATTATGCGGAGGCCAAGGCGATCATCGAGGCAGGCCGTAAGGTCGGCAAGTTGACTCCGACCCAAGCGACAACGAGCAAGCTGCTGACCAGCGTGGCGCCCAAGGCTACCAAGGAAATTGCCGGACTGCCCGCATTGGCAAAGAAGGCTGCAAGCGCATCGAACGGCAAGGATGCCGCATCCTTGGCCGACAGCTATTTTGCGTTGGGCCAATTCCCGCAGGCCGTCGAGCAATATCGGCTCGCCCTGACCAAGGGTGGGGTCGATGCAGGGCGGATCAATGCGCGGCTGGGCGTCGCGCTGGCGCGGTCTGGCGACCTGTCAGGCGCACAGGCTGCTCTCAGCCAGGCAACTGGCGATTGGGCCAGCGTTGCCGGTTTCTGGTCCGTGTGGGTGGAACAGCAGAGCCGCAAGTCGGCCTGATGCGCCGCTGCCGGGTCAAACCGGCAGCGGTACGCCCGGCAGGTTTTTCGATGTGCGAATGGTAAGCGAGGTTTTGACGCTCACGACATTAGGTGCGGGCGTCAGCTTCGATGTCAGAAATTGCTGGAAGCTCTGAAGATCTTTGGCCACGACCTTCAGGATGAAGTCGATCTCTCCATTCAGCATATGACATTCGCGGACTTCGGGCAGCTTGGCGATGTGATCCTGAAAGGCCATCAGATCAGCCTCCGCCTGGCTCTTGAGGCTGACCATGGCAAAGACCGTGATGGTGTAGCCCAGCATTCCCGGATCGACCACCGCATGGTAGGATGTGATCGCTCCGGCTTCCTCCAAAGCACGGACGCGACGCAGGCATGGCGGTGCGGTCAGGCCCACTTTACGCGCCAGCTCCACATTGGTCATCCTGCCGTCCTCTTGCAGTTCTCCGAGGATCTGCAGGTCGATGTCGTCGATATTCGGGCCGGCCATTATTGTGCTTATTTCCTGTCTTGTTCGAAGCACCCATCATAATAATGTTTCAGGGCAATGCAATTGTCCCACTATGCGACGGTCCTTTTTGATCGCGCTCCGCCCGCCCTTTCCCTTGCCGCGATGAACGCCTAACGATAGGGCGAATGTGCCGCATTGCGCGGCCTATGAGGATTTTCGGTGCGTTTTAACGATCTCATGCAAACAGTGCTGGCGGCCGATAACCGTGCGGGACTGGGTGCGGTGACATCCTGGCGCCAATGTGTCGATCTGTTGGCTCAGCATGATCGCGCCGATCGGAAGGCGATGGCCGCAACCGACCGCGACATGCTGCTTGATCGGTTGGAAGGTCTGCGGGCTTCAATTTCCGAAACACAGCGAATCGCGACCGTGGTTGAACTGGGGCGACGGCTGCGATCTGCCAGTCTTGTGCTGTTTTTCGCCAAGGATCGCCCGGCAATAGCAGCAGCCGCAATGGCGCGCGCGCGGCTTCCTGACGAGACCTGGGCTGACCTGCTGCCCGATCTGACCCCAACGGCGCGCGGTGTATTGCGCGGTCGCCGCGACATCGGGCCGCTGACGCGGAAGGCGCTTGAGACATTTGGCTCGGTTGATCTGGTGCTGACCACTGAACGGCAGGACATGGTCGGTGATGCCGACATGCTGTTGACGCCGGACATGGTGGCAGAACCGACAGATTCAGCCGCATCGTCGGTCGTAACGCCCTTGCGTGCTGCGCCAACGCCGGATCAGGATCAGGACCAGATCCGAAATCTGGTCGATCGGATCGCCCATTTTACAAGCACACGACGTCCCATCGGCATCGCATCCGAACCGGGCGATCCACCTGTAGTTGACGCTCCGCGTCAATTTGCGTTCGAAACCGACGCTGCGGGTGTCCTGCTTTGGGTCGATCAAGGGCCGCGCGCGGCATTGATCGGCCTGTCATTGGGTGACGTGGCATTGGATGGGGGCAGCGGCCCCGATGGCCATGTCGCTGGGGCTTTTGCTCGCCGCAGCGGGTTCCAGAATGGGCGTTTTACCATCGTCGGCGGGCGAATGGCTGGCGAATGGCGCTTGTCGGCGACACCGTTTTTTGACCCGCGCTCCGGTCGTTTTCAAGGGTATCGCGGGCAGGCGCGGCGCCCCTATCTGCATGAAGTCGCGATCCGGCCCGAACATTCGGCGATCAGCGGCCTTTCGTCGGATTCCCTGCGCCAATTGGTTCACGAGCTACGCACGCCCCTGAACGCGATTCTGGGTTTTGCCGAGATCATTGAGCAGGAATTATTCGGCGCGGCCGGTGCAGAGTATCGGGACATGGCGGGCAAGATAGCGGTGGATGCGCGACATTTGCTGGCGGCCTTCGACGATCTTGATCTCGCCGCGCGCGTATCGCGCGGGGATGGCGCGGTGGAACCGGAATTGATGGCCCCCGATCTGTTGATCAACCAGATTGCGGCCCGGTTCGAAGATCAGGCTTCGGCGGGCGCAACGGTCATAGATATAGCCGTTGCGCCCGCCCTGCCTCCGATACGCATTGATCCGGTGCAGGGCGAGCGAATGGTGCAGCATCTGCTGCGGACCGTGATTTCGGTTGCGCCGATGGGAGAGACGGTAACGGGCGCCTGCTGGTTCCAGCCTGATGGCGGAGCAGGGCGGGTCGTGCTGGCTATCGACCGTCCCTCCAGCCTCACCAGCCTGGACGAAGCGCAGTTGCTCGATCCGGGCTACAGCGCTGATGGCGACTGGGCCGATGGACCGTTGCTTGGCCTTGGCTTTTCCCTGCGCTTGATACGCAGTCTGGCGGCGAGTTGTAACGGCAGCCTGGAAATCGAGCCAGGGCGTCTGCTGTTGGCTATCCCGGCGGCGACCATCACCACCGATGCTGTCGATCGCGCGTGACCGGCGGCCGGCGAAACCCTATGGCAACCATTGGGGAGTAAAGCGAAAAGCATGATCGCTCATCCCTTCGACGGAAATCTCCTGACCCCGCCGCCGCCGCAGGATCGAATCACGCTCGCGCCCGAATTTGGCGTCCGTTTCATGCTCTTTGTTGATACCGAGGAAGAGTTTGACTGGAATGCGCCGTTTAGTCGTACCGGCCACGGGGTTACGGCATTAGCCGGTATGACGCGCGGACAGGGCTATTTTGCCGCTGCGGGCGTCAAGCCCGTCTATGTCACCGACTATCCAGTCGTGGATTGCGATGCGGCTGCGGCGATGATGGGGCAATGGGTTAGTGATGGTGCGGCTGACATCGGCGCGCATCTTCACCCTTGGGTCAATCCGCCGCATGTCGAAGAGGTGACGGCCGCCAACAGCTATGTCGGGTCGCTGCCCGAAGCGGTCGAGCAGGCTAAGCTGGAGGCGCTATGTCGCCGAATCGAACAGCGATTCGGACAACGACCGATAGCTTACCGCGCCGGGCGCTATGGCGTTGGTCCCAACAGCGCGCGGCTGTTGGAAGCGGCCGGATTTCGGCTTGATAGTTCGGTACGCAGCCGGTTCGATTATAGCGGTCAATATGGACCTGATTTTCGCGGCATGCCTTTGTTCCCCTATTGGACGGGGCCAAACCGGACATTGGTGGAATTGCCGCTTTCAACGGCTTTTGTCGGCTTGCTGCGCGGGGCGGGGGAACGTCTGTATCGTGCCGCGCAGACGATGGGCCCGTTGGCGGGCGCTATGGCGCGGGCACGGCTGCTGAGCCGGGTTCCGCTGACGCCAGAGGGGGTTTCGGCGCAGGAAGCGATGGCAGCCATCGACGCCCTGATGGAAGAGGGCGTTCCGGTGCTGAATTTCAGTTTCCATTCGCCGACTCTGGAGCCGGGACATACACCCTATGTCCGGGATGAGACCGATCGCAGCGCCTTTTATGCGTGGTGGGACGTCGTGTTAGACCATTTGGCCCGGCGTGGCGTGCAATCTGCCAGCCTTGATCAGTTGCTAGCCGCAGTTCCGATGCGCGCAGAGGCTTGCCAAGCCGCCTGATGCTGCCTAATCCCCCCTCTATCAACAGGTGGGGCCTGTAGCTCAACGGTTAGAGCTGGCCGCTCATAACGGCTAGGTTGCGGGTTCGATTCCTGCCGGGCCCACCAAATATACTTTCAAGACAGTTCAGATGCTTTAACAACCCTCTGTGATACAAGGGGTTTTTGAGCTTTTTGCTGGGCAGGACAGGTCGTAACAGACCAGGACAGTTCAGCGAATTTGCGGGTATAATTGCGGGTATGGCGAGCCGATTTGTGGGTATAATCCCATGTCGCTTATCGACTGGGACAACCCCGATGCAGTTCCGAATGCACCTATTTGGCGCATCCCTGCAAGCCGTGTGAAGCTCCACGTCGAGGACAAAGGCAATCCAGCCTTCGGTCATGACGTGCCGCTGTCACATCAGGCGGTGGAAGTGCTTCGAGCACTTCGGCCATTGACGGGCGGTCTCGGACTGCTTTTTCCAAGCTCCAAAACATGGCGTGAGCCCATGTCCGATGCTGCTTTGAGTATAATGTACAAACGCATGGCAGGCGGACGGTACAAGCATGTGATGGTGCCCCATGGCTGGCGATCATCATTTTCAACCATCATGAACGAACGAGCGGCCGAGCTTGAAGGGGATGGAGATCGAATGGTGATCGATATGGTCCTCGCCCATGTTCCTGCGGGGTGTCGGCATCAGAATGGTCTTATAACCGATCCCGCTATCGCAAACCGCGGGCCACGCTTATTCAGATTTGGGCTGACCTCATCACCTGCGGGCTCGATCCGGCACATGAAGTGGTCAGCCGGTATCTGAACGGTAGCCTGAAGGATCAGCAATGAATTCCTAGATATCGCTTTCGTACCAGGCGACAGAGCGCAATCCGATACGGCGGCGGCGAGGGAAGCGGCCGACTGTTTCCAACCTATAGATAGAGGAGAAGGACAGCCCGGTTCTCGCGGTGACATCATCTGCTCCCCGGCGTGATGGATCAGCGCGGCCTTACGGGCATCTGCGGCGCGGTGCTTGCCATTGGTTGACAGGAGTGGAGCGGGATCATCGGCGGCCATAGCCCGACCTTTGCGGCGAACCCTGTGCGTTGCAAGTATGCGCATGGCCAGCGCACTTCCATGAATAGGTCGATTTGATCCTTTCGGTTTGACCGGATCGCGCTGCGGCATGATCCTGTGATCCAGAAAAACAGCGGAGGGGAAAGACGATGCGCGCCAATACCATATTGCGGCCGGGCGATTAGCGGCATGGCAGGCCAAACCGCGTCTGACCCTGTGCCCGGCACGCTGACCGGAATCGCGCTGCTGTTGCCGATCACCCTATCGACCATGGCGATCGTGCTGCTTGCGCCGATCCTGCCGCAACTGCTGCACGAATATCGCGCCATTCCAGGTTTTGAATTTTGGGTGCCGATGATCCTGACGGTCCCGGCGCTCTGCGTTGCTTTTCTCTCGCCGATAGCCGGATTGCTGGGGGACCGCTTCGGCCGACGCCGCCTGCTGCTGGCCGCTTTCCTGCTCTATGCGATGACCGGCGTTGCGCCGGTCTTTCTCACCAGCCTTCCCGCCATCCTGGTGTCGCGCGTTGGCGTAGGTATTTCCGAAGCGCTGATCATGGTATTGTCGACAACATTGATCGGCGATTATTTTACGGGTGCGGCGCGCGATAAATGGCTGGCGGGGCAGACCGCCTTCGCGTCCATGTCGGCGCTGCTCTTCTTCAACATCGGTGGCCAACTCGGCACCTTCGGCTGGCGTATGCCCTTCTGGGTCTATACGTCCGCGCTGCTCATGTTTGCTCTGGTGTTGCGCTTTACCTGGGAGCCCAAGGGGGACCGCAGCGGCTCAACGGCGGTGGCGCAGGCGCCTGTTGCGCCGCTGGAGTTCCCCTGGCGGCGCATGATGACGATCCTCGCAATCACCGTCTATGGTTCGATCTTCTTCTATGCGGTGCAGATACAGGCATCGTCGGGGCTGGTGCATCTCGGCCTGACCGACCCCGCCCGCATTGGCCTGTTGACCTCGATCGCCAGCATCGGCGTACCGCTGGGCACATTCGTCTATTCCCGCATCGGACGCTGGCCCATTCGCCGCCTGCTGCTGATCGAATTCGGCCTGCTGGCGGCGGGCTTTGCGACCATGGGGCTGGCGACGGGGGCGACGTCCTTCCTTGTCGGCTGCTTCCTCAATCAAGTCGGTGCCGGCCTGCTGCTGCCCACGCTGCTCGTGTGGTCGATGAGCCTCTTGTCTTTCGAGATACGGGGGCGGGGCGCTGGCATGTGGCAGAGCGCCTTTGCCTTCGGCCAGTTTCTCAGCCCCGTCATTGTCACCCTGCTGGCACGGCCTGCTGGCGGTTTGATGGGGGCGTTCCTGCTATTGTCGGTTGGCGCGCTGTTGGGCGCGGGCATCGCGCTCGTCGCGCCGTTCCGCCGCGGCGCGCAGCCGGTGGAAGGCATGGTCGTACATGGCTGAGCGGCTGACGGGCAAGGTGGCGGTGGTCACAGGCGCGGCCAGCGGCATTGGCCAGGGCTGCGCGCGGCTCTTTGCAGCGGAAGGTGCCAAGGTCATTGGCGTCGACCGGGCAGGGGCCGACGAGCAATGCGACCTGCTTGACGAAGCGGCGACCGATGCGCTGTTCAACAGGATCGGCAGCGACCATGGTCGCATCGACATCCTCGTCAACGCCGCTGCTTTCGCCATCTTCGACTGGATCGAGCATCTTTCCTACAGCGATTGGAGGACGACGCTCAGCGGCGAACTCGACATCGTCTTCCTTGCGACCCGCGCCGCCTGGCCCTGGCTCAAGGCAAGCGGTCGTGCCTCCATCATCAATTTCGCGTCGGCCAACGCCCGCCACGCGCTCGAAGGCTCGCCTGCGCTCGCCCATTGCGCGGGCAAGGGCGGGGTGCTGGCGATGACCCGCCAACTCGCGATGGAAGGCGCGCCGCATAATATCCGCGCCAACAGCATCGCGCCCGGCTTCATCCGGACGGCCGCGACTGCGCGTCATCTGGATGACGATCCGGCATTCGAAGCGAAGGTGCTGGCGAAAAACATGCTCAAACAACTGGGCGAACCCGACGACATTGGATGGTGCGCGCTGTGGCTGGCCTCCGATGAGGCCCGCTATGTGACCGGGGCGGACATCGCGGTCGATGCGGGCGCGACCGCCTGGTGATCCGACGAAGAAAGGAATGGACATGATCAAGGAGATAGCCCGGATCGACATTGATCCGGCCAAGGCCGCTGCCTTTGAAGCAGCCGTCGCGCAGGCACAGCCGCATTTCCGTGCGGCACCTGGTTGCCGCAGCTTCGCGCTGGAGCGCGCCGTCGATCGGTCAGGCCATTATCTGCTGGTGGTGGGCTGGGACAGCATCGACGCGCACATGGTCGATTTCCGCGCGTCCGACGGCTTTCAGGCGTGGCGCGCTCTTGTCGGCCCGTTTTTCACAGCAACGCCCGACGTCTTCCACATCGAAACCGCGATCGACGGATTTTGACGCATTTTCGGGCCGGGACGGCCCCCTCAGAAGGAACGAACATATGGCACATTATCTCAAGCACGGTGCCACCGCACAGGCGAAGGCGATGCCGACCGGAAGGTCCGCGACATCGTCGAAGCGACGCTGGCCGACATCGAACAGCGTGGCGACGCAGCGGTGCGCGACCTGTCGATCAGGTTCGATGGCTGGGATCGGGACGATTATCGCCTGAGCCAGGCAGAAATCGACGCCTGTATCGACAGCCTGACGCCACAGGAGCGCAAGGATATAGAATTTGCCCAGACCCAGGTTCGCAACTTCGCGCAGATTCAGCGCGACAGCCTGCATGATGTCGAAGTCGAGACGATGCCGGGCGTGATTCTGGGCCACAAGAACCTGCCGCTCAATTCCGCCGGCTGCTATGTGCCGGGGGGCAAATATCCTCTGCTCGCATCTGCCCACATGTCGGTCATCACCGCCAAGGTTGCGGGCGTGGCCCGCGTCATAACCTGCGCGCCGCCGATTATGCGCGCCAGGCGTGGGAGACGTTCGGTGAGGTGATTGTAGCGGAAGATGAGGCCGAAATGGTGCGGATCGCCGATGAACTGGCATCCGAACATGTCCAGGTAATGACTGCCAATCCCGATTATTTCCTGCAAAACATGACCAATTATGGCGCGCTGTTTCTCGGCGCGCGCACCAATGTCAGCTTTGGCGACAAGGTGATCGGCACCAACCATACCCTGCCGACGAAGAAGGCCGCGCGCTACACCGGCGGGTTGTGGGTCGGCAAATTCATCAAGACCTGCACCTATCAGAAGGTGCTGACGGACGAAGCCTCCGCGCTGGTAGGCGAATATTGCAGTCGGCTCTGTGCGCTGGAAGGCTTTGCCGGCCATGGCGAGCAGGCCAATATCCGGGTGCGCCGCTATGGTGGCCGCAATGTTCCCTATGCCGGGACGGCTGAACCCACGTCGGCGACGGCCGCCTGACGATGGAGGCCTTGCCGACGACACCCAGCTTCCGGCTGGATGGCAGGCGCGCGCTGGTGACGGGGGCGGGGCGGGGCATCGGCCTCGCCTGCGCCGCCGCACTGGCGCAGGCCGGTGCGCATGTGACGCTGGCCGCCCGCAGCGGCGAGGAGATCGCGGCCGGTGCCGAGGCCATCCGGGCCGCGTGCGGGCAGGCGGATTGGGTCCGTCTGGACGTCAGCGACGTGGCGGGCACGACCCGATCGCTCGCTGCGCTGGCACCCTTTGACATCCTGCTCAACAATGCAGGGACCAATCGCCCCAAGCCTTTCACCGAGGTATCGGAGGAGGATTATGACGCGGTGCTGGGCCTTAACCTGCGCGCCGCTTTCTTCGCCGCGCAGATCGTGGCGGGGGGCATGATCGCGGCGGGCCTGCGCGGCTCCATCATCCATATGGGCTCGCAGATGGGCCATGTCGGCGGTGCGCGACGGTCGCTTTACTGCGCATCCAAATGGGGGCTGGAGGGGTTGAGCAAGGCGATGGCGCTGGACCTCGCGCCGCACGGCATCCGCTCCAACACTATCGCCCCGACCTTCATCGAAACCCCGATGACCCGGCCCTTTTTCGAGGACAAGACGTTCCTTGCCAGTGTGCTGGACAAGATCAAACTGGGTCGGCTCGGCTCGGTCGAGGATTTGATGGGCGCGGTGGTCTTCCTCGCGTCCGACGCCAGCGCGCTGATGACCGGCACCAGCCTGATCGTCGATGGTGGCTGGACCGCCGAATAGGGGAAGGCCCGGCGGCTGCGTCCGCCGGGCCTTCAGCCGCGTTCAATAATGGTTCGCCAGCCGGTGTAGTCCCGCGCTCAGCGCCGCGCCGACCGCTTCGGGCGGATCGCCCGCCAGCTGCATCTTGCCGACCGCGATGCTGGTTTCCACCACATGACGGCACCGATCGTAACGCCGCGCTTCATAGGCCTCCAGGCCCGCCTCGATACTCCCCGCCCGGTCCAGTTCCTCGGCCAACACCAGCGCGCTTTCCACTGCCATGCCTGCGCCCGACGCCATGTGCGGGGTGGTCGCGTGAACCGCGTCGCCCAGCAGCACGATATGCCCCATATGCCAGGGACCAGGCTGCAAGGCGGCGGCCAGGGGGCGATAGTTGATCCAGTCGTTGCGGGTCATATTTTCCCGCACCCACGCGATATTGCCGCCGAAATCGGCCAGATTGTCGTGCAGCCGCGTGAACAGCTCCTCGTCGGTGAAGTGAACCTCGCGATGTTCATGCGGCGTCAGCATCCACAGATAGACCATGTCCTGCGCGCACCGATTGATGCCGACAGGGAAGCGATGACCAAGATAGATCTCGCCGTTCTCCAGCTTGGGCGGCCGCTTCATCGACACGCGCCAGCATCCCTGGCCGGTGGGTTGCGCTTCGGCCATGTGCGGGAAAGCCATGCGCCGCACCGCCGAATAGATGCTGTCAGCGCCGACGACCAGGTCGAAGCGCCCTTGCGTTCCGTCGGTGAAGGCCACGTCCACGCCGCCATCGCGGTTGTCGAGCGCGCTGACCGACAGGCCCAGCCGAACATCGACCCCCAGCGCATTGACCCGCGCCTGCATGATCCGATGCAATTTCGGCCGCATGATGCCACCGGTGGCGGGCAATCCTTCCTCCAGCGCGGGTTCATCCAACTGCTGCAAGCGCAGCCCGTCATAGCGGAAGATGGTCGCCCCCTCGGCAATTGCGCCCTGCTCCTTGATCGCTTCGAGCAGACCCAGATGGCGATAGGCACGCAGTGTCGGGCCGGTAATGGTGATGCCCGCGCCATAGACTCGCCATTCCGGGTCGATGTCGATCAGCGTAACCTTCGCGCCCAGTTCGGCGAAGCGGATCGCCGATGCCATGCCGCCAATGCCGCCGCCGACGATCAATATCTGTTTACCCGCAATCATGATGTCGTGCCTCTCCCGAAAAACCTTCTCACCCTTGCTGCTATCGGGAGCTGGACGGCGGCGAAAATGCTTTGCCTCAATATCTGCTATTGGAAAGCTGGATAGGCAGGCCGATCGTTTCGCCGTCGTTCGTGCGTGCAGATAGGTCGCATCCAGAAAATCAATGCGACAGCAGCCCACCTCAGCGATCAATATTGCGCCAAATCAAAACCATTCAGGGAGAGGGCAATGCTTAAGATTCTGTTCGCCACGACGGCCTCCGTCGCTACGATGGCTATTATTCCGCCCGCTTGGGCGCAGGTCGCCGAACCGGCTGCCGACCAGTCGTCGGCCGGTATCGACGAAATCGTCGTGACGGCCCAGCGCAAGGCGGAAAGCGCGCAAAAGGCCGCGATCGCGATCGACGCGGTCACCGGTGACACACTGATCCAGCAGGGCATCAGCAAAGCCGAGGACATCACCAAGAGCGTTCCCGCGATTACCGTTACCAATGGCGGCGGCTCCAACACCTCCATCTTCATCCGCGGTGTCGGCAATATCACGTCGAGCAGCTATAACGACCCCGCGGTCACCCCCAGCTATGACGGGGTCGTGCTGGGCCGTGCAGCGGGCGCCTTCGGCTCCGCCTTCTATGACCTTGCCCGTGTCGAGGTGCTCAAAGGGCCGCAGGGCATTCTCTATGGCCGCAATGCGACCGGCGGCGCGGTCAACATCATTCCTGCGCGCCCCGAACTAGGCAAGAATGGCGCGGGCTTCAACGTTTCCCTCGGCAATTACGACGCGGTCAGTGCTGACGGCTATCTTAACCTCGCCACCAGCGACAACAGCGCTCTGCGCGTTGCCGCCACGCGCCAGGTGAGCGACGGCTACAACCGGGACGGCAGCGACGACTTGAAGCGCACCGGCCTGCGTGGGCAGTTCCTGATTGAGCCTTCCGACGCGATCAGCCTGCGCATCGGCGCGGACTGGACGAAGATTGGCGGCGTCGGACCGGGCGGCAGCTATATCGGTTCCTACACGCCTGGCCCGTCGGGCTACACATTCACGCCCAGCGGATTCGACACGTCGGAAGGGTTCAATACCGACGCCGCCAACGCCTATCGCCAGACCTTGGTCGGTGCGCCAGGCTTTGGCTTCCTCGATGCGATGAACCAGCAGCAATCGGTCGACTACACCTATTGGGGCGTGAACGCCGAACTGAACTGGAAGACCGATATCGGCACCTTCACGCTCGTCCCCGCCTTCCGCAAATCGATGGGCGACAGCTTCTTCTACGGTCCTGCCTTCAATACCGCCTATAGTGCTGAAACTGACAAGCAATATAGCCTGGAAGCGCGGCTGGCCGGGTCCGTCGGCATGGTCGATTATGTGCTGGGCGGCTTCTATTTCAATGAAAGGATCGACGCGCAGACGGAATATAATCAGGAATTCGTCCTGCCGATGCAGTCCTACACGCACAAGACCAAGAGCTGGGCCGCCTTCGGCCAACTGACCGCCAATATCAGCGACCGCTTCCGCTTGGTCGGCGGCGCGCGCTATACCCGCGACAAAAAGTCGATGGACGGCATTATCAACAATTTCATCACCTTCTGCGGCGGCCTGCCGCCCGCCAACATCACCCCGCCTGCCTCCTTCGCCGCGGGTTGCGCCGCACCGGGCGCGCTGCCGCGCTATCCTAATCTCCTGACCACCGGCGATACCGTCAACTGGCTCGTCAGCAATGGCTGGATCGCGGCAGGCAGCACCGATCAGGCCAACCCGCAGGTGTTTCCGCTGCTGAACGGCGTCGGCACCATCCTCAAAACCTATAATCCGGTGGTCGACAGCGGCACCTATTCGCGCATCACCTGGAAGGCGTCGGCGGAATTTGATCTGGGTCCGCAGAACCTGCTCTATGCGACCGTCGAAACCGGCTATCGCGCGGGCGGCTTCCAGTTGGCCGAAGGCAAATCCAGCTATGATCCTGAATTCATCACCGCCTATACGGTGGGATCGAAGAACCGCTTTTTCGACAACCGCGTCCAATTAAATGTCGAGGGCTTCTACTGGAAATATAAGGACCAGCAGATCACCTATTTCACTGTCGATACCAGCGGCACGCTCATCAACTCCAACGAGAATGCGGGCAAGTCCACGATCAAGGGTTTCGACGTCGATGCCATCGTGAAGGCAACGCCCACGACAACCCTGAACGCCAAGGTGCAATATTTGAAAGCCACCTATGATGACCTGCATCTCTACACTGCCTCGCCCCGCGACAATATCGCCTGCCCCTTCACTCTGACGGGGGCCAGCGCAGGGGGTGCGCCGGTCAAGGACTTCAACTGCTCCGGCAAACCACTGCTCTATTCGCCCAAATGGACCGTGAACCTGAGCGCGGAACAGGTTGTGCCGCTCGGCCGCTCGCTGGAACTGGTGGGCAATGTCGCCACCGCCTGGCGCGACGATCAGTGGGGCGCGTTCGAATATCTCGATTTCGAACATATCCGCGCCTATTGGCAGACCGACCTCAACCTGACCCTGCGCGCGGCCGACGGCGGCTGGTCGCTCGGCGCCTTCCTCTACAATCTGGAAAATAAGCGCCGCATCGCCACGCCGCAACGCTCACCGATCGGCATGGCGATCGCCCGCTACACCGCGCCGCAAACCTATGGCGTGCGCTTCTCGGCGAATTTCTGATCGAACGGTGGATGACGAAAAGGTGCGGGATCATTATGCGAATCGGTATTAGATCATGACAATCATCGTCACGGGCGCAGGCGGCTTCGTCGGCCGCCAACTGGTGCAGCGGCTGTTGGCGGCGGGTCAGGACATCGTCGGCATGGACAGCGCAGCGGGCGGCATCCCCGCCGGTGCGCGCGCGGTCGCGGGTGACATCGCGTCCCCCGCCGTCCGTGCCGACGCCTTGCGCGACGGGTGCAGTGCGATCGTCCACCTTGCGACCGTACCGGGCGGCGCGGCGGAGGCCGATCCCGCCGCATCGCGCCGCATCAATATCGACGCGATGTACGACCTGCTGGACGCGGCGAAGGCAGCGGGCCATCGCCCCCGCATCGTCTATGCCAGTTCGATCGCCGTGTTCGGCGATCCGCTCCCGGCTGCCGGCGTGGATGACGCCACCCTACTTGCTCCGCGCATGGTCTATGGCGGGCATAAGGCGATGATGGAAGTCGCGGTCGCCATGATGCACCATCGCGGCGAAATCGACGGGATCAGCGTCCGCCTGCCCGGCATCCTCGCCCGGCCCAAGGGACCGTCGGGGATGAAATCCGCCTTCATGAGCGACCTGTTCCACGCCCTGCGCGCCAATGAGCCGTTCGTCTGCCCGGTGTCGCAGGGCGCGACCATCTGGGCGCAATCGGTCGCGTGCTGTGCCGACAATCTGGTCCACGCGCTGACCATGGACGCATCGCTGATGCCTGCCACCCGCGTCGTGACCCTGCCTGCGCAGCGCATCACCATGGGCGATCTTGCCGCCGAAATCGCCAGCCAGTGCGGCGTATCGGCGGATCTTGTCAGCTATTGTCCCGACGCCGGGCTGGAGGCGGCATTTGGCGCCCATCCCCCGCTCGCCACGCCCGCCGCCGACCGCGCGGGCTTTGCCCATGATGGCGACCCTGCTACATTGGTGACCAACGCATTGTCGGTGATAGCGGCAGGCTGAACGGGAGACGGACATGCGCTTCGACAGGCTGGACCTCAACCTTCTGGTGGCGCTTGACGCGCTGCTGGCTGAACGCAGCGTCAGCCTCGCGGCGGATCGCATCTGCCTGTCCCAGTCCGCTACCTCATCGGCATTGGGCCGCCTGCGCGATTATTTCGCCGACGACCTGCTGGTGCAAAAGGGGCGCCAGATGGTGCTGACCGCGCGCGCGGAAGGGCTGGTGGAGCCGGTCCGCGCGGTGTTGGAACAGATCCGCTCGACCATCGCCGTACCGCCGCCGTTCGATCCCGCCACGTCCGACCGGACGATCCGCATCATGGCGTCGGACTATATTACCGAAGTGCTGCTGGCCGTCTCCATGATCGACCTGCAACAGCAAGCGCCCGGCATGCGGTTCGAAATCCAGTCGCTGAGCGAGTCTCTGCTGGAATCGCTTGAGCGCGGCGCCGTCGATCTTCTCATCACGATCGACTATGCGATTTCCGCCGACCATCCCAGCCAGATTTTGTTCGAGGATGACTATGTCGTCGTCGGCTGGAACGGTAATCCGGCCATGGCCGGGCCGATGACCAAGGAGCTTTATTTCGCGCTTGGCCATGTGACCGCCCGTTTCGGCCGCGCCCGCGTTTCCGCGTTCGAGGACTGGTTCGTGCGGCGGCAGAAGCGCCAGCGGCGGGTGGAGATCGTCACCCATAGCTTTCTGTCGCTTCCCGGCCTGGTCATCGGCTCCCAGCGGATCGCGACGATGCACCGGCGATTGGCGACCCGTATGGCGGCCTATCTGCCGCTGACCCTGCGCGAAGTGCCGATGGATATCCCGCCCATTCGCGAGGCGATCCAGTGGCATATCTCCAGCAACAATGATCCGGCCATCCGCTGGGTCGTGGAACGGATCATGTCCGATGCGCAGATGCCCGTTGTGCCGAAACGCGATCAGTCCGTCATATCGCTGGACGAAGCGCGTGTGTCGCGCGAGGAATTGACGGCGCAATTTCAGAGCGACACGACACCCAAGTCGCGCGGCTAAAGCCTTTTTCAGGCAGGTGGAATCACCGGCCGACCCGGAAAATGGGGCAAACCAAAAACGTAGAGCAGCTACGCCGATGCAATCGGATCGGAAGCGGCTCTAATCCTCGTCCATCCTGTCGAAGGCCGCACGCGCCTCATGGATGCGCGCGCCGCTGGCCTGCACCCAGCCCAGCAGTCGGCGCGCTTCCCCGACCAGCTCGATACCTAAAGGCGTTAGTGCATAGCCAACCTTCGGAGGCACGTCTTCGCTCACTGATCGCGCCACCAGGCCATTGCGCTCCAGCAGCCGCAATTTGAGCGTCAGCATCCGCTGAGAAATCCCGCCTTCCGCGCTCAACCGGTCGAGCAGCCTACGCAACTCCGCATGGCGAAATGGCGCAACCGCCAGCAGCAGCAGTAGCAGCATCGACCAGCGATCCCCCAGCAGCCCAAAGATGCTACGGATCGGCCCATCGCGTTCCGAGCCATGATCCGCCATGTCCTGCGCCAGCGCCGCCAGCCCTGCGCGCGCGGGCGGATCGAAATCGTCAAAATCCATGGTCCGTCCACATTATGGAGGGCACAAAAAAGTGCCGTCTTCCCGCCTTTGCTGCGCAGCATATGATGCCCGCCGACAAGAGCAAGAGAGGAGAGGGCGATGCAGGCTGATGCGATCCGGCTGGACGGGAAAGTGGCGATCATCACTGGCGGCGCGGGCGGGATCGGCGCAGCGACGGCACAACTGATGGCAGCGCGGGGCGCGCGCGTGGCGATTGCCGACATTGCCTTTGACGCCGCGCAGGCGCTGGCGGCGACCTTGCCCGATGCGCTGGCCATCGCGCTCGATCTGGAGAGCGAAACCTCCACGCAGGACATGATCGCTGCCACCGTCACCCATTTCGGTCGGCTCGACATTCTCCACAATAATGCGGCCCTGCTCGGCCCCGACATCGCGCAGCAGGATGGCGATATCGAGCATATGGCGACCGCGCTGTGGGATCGGACCTATGCCGTCAATGTGCGCGGCACCATGGTCGCCTGCCGCGCCGCGCTGCCCCATTTGCGCACGACGCGCGGCAATATCGTCAATACCGTCAGCAACCTGGCGCTGCAGGGCCATATGATCCAGGCGGCCTATAGTTCGTCCAAGGCAGCGATCATCCAGATGACCCGCTCGATCGCCGCCAGCCACGGCCCTGATGGCATACGCTGCAACGCGGTCGCGCCCGGCATGACCATGACGCCCGCACTCCGCGCCGCCTTCCCGCCACGCTTGCGCGAAGCGGTTGAGGCCGAAACCCTGCGTGACCAGCTCGGCGACCCGGACGACATAGCGCAGGTCGCCGCCTTCCTCGCGTCCGACGCCGCCCGCAACATCACCGGCCAGTTGATCGTCGCCGATGGCGGCTGCGCGTCGCACGTCCCCGGCATCGCCCAATTCCGCACCTTCTTTGGAGAGCATCAATGAGCAGTTACGACATCGTCGTCATGGGTGCGGGCCATAATGGCCTGACTGCGGCGGCCTATATGGCGAAGGCCGGCAAGAAAGTGCTGGTTCTCGAACGCAAGCCCCATTTCGGCGGCGGCGTGTCGACCCGCGAACTCATCTCGCCGGGCTACTGGCATGACGAACATAGCAACGTCCACATCATGATTCAGGGCAATCCCATGATCCGCGAGGATGAAC
This sequence comes from Sphingobium xenophagum, assembly GCF_031457465.1. GTDB lineage: Bacteria > Pseudomonadota > Alphaproteobacteria > Sphingomonadales > Sphingomonadaceae > Sphingobium > Sphingobium xenophagum_A. The sequence continues at coordinate 74,614 of NZ_JAVDWV010000003.1, read as the reverse complement.
TGGGACTGATCGGCAAATTCGGCCTCGATTATATCTATCCCGAACTGCCCCATGTCAGCATCTGGGACGATGGCACGGTCATGCGATCGTGGAAGGATCTCGACCGCACCTGCCAGGAAATCGCGCAATATAGCCCGCGCGATGCGGAGGCCTATCGCACATTTGTCGGCATCAGCCAGGGCGTGCTGCCGATGTTCATGGGCGGCCTTTATGCCCCACCTTTCCCAATGGGCGCGTTCGTCGCGATGATGGACCAGTCCGACGAGGGCCGCTTCCTGCTCGATGTGATGCAGCGCTCGGCCCTCGACGTAGTGAACCAATATTTTGAGAGCGACCGGCTGAAAATCCATATCGTCCGCCTCGTCACCGAAAATCTCCAGATGCCCGACGAACTGGGCACCGGCATGGGCGCGCTGCTGATGCCCGGCATCATCCACACCTATGGCGTGTCGATGCCAAAGGGCGGGTCGGGCGAACTCAGCAAGGCGCTGGTCCGCGCGATCGAGCATATGGGCGGCGAAGTGCGCTGCAATGCGGAGGTGAAGCGCGTCATCGTCTCGTCCGGCAAGGCGACGGGGCTGGAGCTTATCGACGGCGAAACCATCATGGCGAAGGATGGCGTCATCGGCGCGATCCATCCCCATGTCCTGCGCCGCTTCGTGTCCGAAACGCCAGAGCCGGTGCTGGCGCGGGCCGAGCGGGTTACGCCATCGACCTTCTCGATCAACCTGCTGCACATGGCCTTGAAGGAAAAGGCGAAACTGCGCTGGAGCGAAGGAGAGGGCGGTGTCATGACCGAATTGCTCCAGACCCACACGATGCGCGACATGCTGCTCGATTATGATCATCTGCGCCGGGGCGTGGTGCCGCCGCGCCGCCTGATCGCGGGCGGCGACAATAGCTCCAACGACCCCAGCCGTGCGCCAGCGGGGGGCGGCATATTCTATGGCGTAACCTTTGCGCCCTACGACCTGCACCAAGGCGGTCCCGCGGCCTGGGACAGGATGAAGGAGGAGATCGCGGTAGAAAGCCTGCGCCAATATCGCCTCTTTTACAGCAATCTGGACGAGGATAATATCATCGGATCGCTGGTTCGATCCCCGCTCGACCATGAACGCGACAGCCCGGCCAGCTTCGTCAAGGGCGACATCCATGGCTGCGCGCCCTTCATGTACCAAACGGTCGGTCACCGCCCGACGCCGGATCTCGGCCATTTTCGCGTGCCGGGGATTGAGAGTCTCTATCTCGTCGGTCCCTTCATGCATCCGGGCGGCGGCGTGTTCGGGGCAGGGCGCGCCACCGCGATCCAGATGATGGACGATATGGGCATGGATTATGACAAGGTCTGCGCAGGAGCGATGCAATGAAAAATAGCAAACCCCCGATCATGAAAATCCTCGACGGGCAGGACAAGGAACTGATGACCGTCCGCAAGATCGAGCGGGACGGCAACGCGCTCATCATCCGGGGCAAGATTTTCGGCGCGATGCCGATGGTGGCCAAACTCACCCCCGGCGAAGCGCGCGCCGCGCTCAAACTGCTGGACGCGCGCACGATCCTGTTCCTGCTGACGATGCTGTTCCGGCGGGGGTAGGAGCCATAATAACCCCTCCCCTTCAGGGGAGGGGTTGGGGTGGGGGCCATCGACAAAAAGCAGCGCGCGAGACACGCCCCACCTATCCGCCCCACCGATAGCAGCCCCCCATGAAATGCGTTTCCGCGCTGCCAGCCTCACCGCCATGATGACGCTCAGGATGAGGAGTCATGCATGAGTATATTGGGCGTTGAGAGCGCAATTTTCGGGGTCGCGGACTTGGGCGAACATACCCGGTTCTGGACTGATTTCGGCCTGCCGCTGGAGCAGGCGAGCGATGAGGAGGCGACATTTCGCCTCGCCTCCGGTTCGCGCATCATTCTTTATCGGCATCGCGATCCGCGCTTGCCCTCGCCCGATCCCTTCCCCGGCGATGGCTTGAAAGAAACCGTCTGGGGCGTGGACGGTACCGACGCGCTGGACCGGATCGCCGCCAGCCTGGCGAACGAAGTCGCCGTGCGCCGCGACGATGATGGCACGGTCCATTGCACCTGCCCCGACGGCCAGCCGATCGCGCTGCGAGTCTGGGCCAAGCGCCCGGTGGTCAGCGAAGCCAGTCCGGTCAACACGCCGGGCAACTATCCCCGCTTCAACCAGCACCGCATCTGGCGTCAGCGTGCCATTCCCAAGACGATCAACCATGTCGTCTTCTTTTCGCCCGACTATGTCAGCAGCTTTGAATTTTACGAACGGCATATGGGCTTTCGCTATGTCGACCATAGCAAGGGCACCGGCATCTTCGCCCGCGCTGATGGCACGTTTGAACATCATGCGATCTTCTGGGTCAATTGCGACCTGCCGATCGCGCCGGACCATTTCAAATTCATGCATATCGCCTTTGGGATGGACGATATTGATGAGGTGATGCTGGGCGCCAACATCATGGAAGCAAAGGGCTGGAAGAACCGGTCGATGAACAGCAGCGGCGGCATATCGCGTCACCGCATTTCGTCCGCCATCTATTATTATTGCGACATGCCGGGCAAAGCGGGCGAGGCGGAATATCACGCCGATACCGATTATCTCGACGATAATTGGGTGCCGCGAGCCTGGGATTTCCGCTTCGGCTCTCTGCTCTGGTCGAACAATGCGCCGCCCATCTTCCGGGGTGACGATATCCCCTGGGACATGGCCTTCGACGCTGACCGCGCCAGCTTTGAAGCCTATCGCAAGACCAGCCCCGGCAAGCGGCCGGTAGAGGGCAAGCTGGCCGACATCACCGAGGCGGACGAACACGCCCTCTGAGGAAAGACCTTCTCCCCTGAGGGGCGAAGTCGGATGAGGGGGATCGACGCTTGTGGCTGTAGCAAGCTCATCCTCCTCAACCTGTCCTACACGTCCCGATTCTGTTAGGCTTGGCCATGGTTCTTTCCCACCGTCCGACCACGCCCGAATGCACCATAGATGATAGGGGCGCAGCCTGTGCGCCATTGCGATACAAAATGTCGCAATGGCGCACTATAATGTCGAAATTGGCGGGAAATATGCGAAGTTAAGCGCCGGAAATCCTATTTCTCAAGCCGCCGCTTCCTCGACAAATTCGATCAGATTGCCCGCAACATCGCGCAGGAAACATCCCTTGCCGAACGCCTCGCGCACGACAAAGGCGATGTCTGCGCCCCTGCCTTCCATCTCGACCAGAAACGCCTCCAGATCATCGACCTGAAAGGCGACATGCTTGTTGCCATGGGTCTTGAGGTCGGACGGCGGGTGGCGGCGTTCTTCGGGCAGCGGGGCCGCGCCCTCCACCTCGAACAGCTCGAAGCGCAACGCGCCCTTGCGCATCATCGCCGCCTGCGCCCGCGCCGCTTCGATATGGAAGCGTTTTTCGACCGCAAAGCCCAGCACCCGACCATACCAGTCGATCGCGGCGTCCAGGTCTGGCACGCTGACCCCGCCATGATGAAAGCTGAAATCGGCCATCAGTCCATCTCGGCGAAGGTCTGCGCACACCAGTCGGCGATATAGTCACGCATCCCCGTGCCATTGTCCGCGCCGCAATGCTCCACCTCGAAATCGGCCTTGGTGAACATGCGCAATGTTCGCTTGGGGCTGTTGACCGCCTGGTCGTAACTCAGCTGCGCGTTGAACGCGGGAATCTGCCGGTCATTCTCGCCATGGGTGATAAGGAAGGGCACCCGGATCTTTTCGACCTGCCCGTCCAGCGTGATCTGGTCGGCATAGGCCAGGAAATCCGCCTGATTGTCGAAGCCGAACACCCACATGACATGGTCCCAATAATGGGGAACGGGGTTTTCGCCTTCATTGGCGACCCGCTCGCGCTGCCGCTGGCCCCAGACATGGTTCGCGCCCATGACCGCACATAGCGCGTAGCGCGGATCGTTGGCGGCAATCCGCGGCGCATGATAGCCGCCAAAGGACAGGCCGAAGATGCCGATCTTGTCATGGATGACATCCGGCCGTGTCAGCAGATAGTCGAAGGCGGGCGATCCCCAGCGCTCGGCATCGAACACCGCCGTCAGCCCGCGCTTGCGCAGTGCCTCGCCCGTGCCTGGCTGATCCACGAACAGGGTGTTGATCCCCCGCTCCAGATTGGACGCGCCATGGCCCGCCATATTGACCTGCTCCTTCATGGAATCGAGGCCGTTGACCGACACCAGGGTCGGTCGTGGCGTCCCCGACCCATCATGGACGAAGATGGCGGTGTAGGCGCTCCCTTCATAGGGTATCTCGACGAAGTCGACATGCAGGCCGCGCAATGCGGACCCTTTGCGATACAGTTCCAGCCCGCGGTCATAGGCTGCCCAGCGTGGTGCATAATCGCGGCTCTGCATCCGTTCGGCCGCCAGATAATAGCCTGACGCACGCAGATATTTGGAGCCGGCCGACAGGCCGAAGCCCGCCGCTTCGTCCGCCGCCGCATTGGCGGCGACCTGGTCCGCCACGCGCAGCCAACTGTCGAACATCAGCGCGCTGCCCGCGTCCGCCCCCGCCTTGGCGGCCTCCATGATCGGGCGGTTCGCTTCGTCGATCTCGCCATGATTGCCACCGCATACCAGCGCCAGGTTGGTGGCAAGGTTCCAGACGTAATTTCCGGGGAAGGGCTCGAACATGCAGATCCTCTCGACTGTCGCGCCGCTGACATGCGGCAGCTTCATCCATCGCATCACAAACGCGCATGCATCGCGCGGATCAAATTGAAACCGTGGAAGCCCACTATCCACCATTTGGCTTTGACCATGCTGCCGCCCTGTCCCATCGGTTTGACGACAAGAGCGAGAGGAGAAGCGATGCGGCTGGCGACGATCAGGAATGGCGGCAGGGACGGGCGACTGATCCTCCTGTCACCCGACGGCAGCAGCTATGCGGAACCCGCCGTCGCCACGCTTCAGTCGGCGCTCGAACAATGGACGGACATTGCGCCAGCGCTCGCGGCAATCACTGATTTTCCGCATCCTGTCGATCCCGCCCAACTGGCCGCGCCCCTTCCGCGCGCCTGGCAGTGGCTCGATGGCTCGGCATTCGAAAGCCACGGCGCGCTGATGGACAAGGTGCTGGACATTGCGCCTGAAAAGACCGGACGTCCGCTCATGTATCAGGGCGTCTCGGATCATTTCTACGGTCCGCAGGACGATGTCCCCATGCCTGACGAGACCCTCGGCATCGATTTCGAGGGCGAGTTCGGCGTCATCGTCGATGCCGTGCCAATGGGTGTCACGTCTCAAGATGCCATGGCGCATATCCGCCTGATCGTTCAGATCAATGACTGGTCGCTGCGCGCGCTCGCCGGTCCTGAAATGAAGACCGGCTTTGGCTGGGTCCAAGCCAAGCCTGCCTGTTCCATGGCACCCTTTGCCGTGACACCGGACGAACTGGGCGACCAGTGGCGCGATGGCCGGGTTGCTATGGACCTGCTGGTCGATTGGAACGGCCAGCGCTTTGGCGCGGCCAATGGCGAAGCGATGGGCTTCGGCTTCCATGACCTGGTCGCCCACGCCGCGCGGACCCGCCATCTTGTGGCGGGCACGGTGATTGGCTCCGGCACTGTTTCCAATGCCAATTTCCGCGAGGTCGGCTCATCCTGTATTGCCGAGCGGCGCGGGATCGAGATTGTCGATGAGGGTACTGCCCGCACCGCCTTCATGCGCTTTGGCGACCATATCCGCATGGAAGGACGCCTCGCAGACGGCCGCGCGCCCTTTGGCATCATCGACCAGCAGGTCATCGCCTATCGTGGAGAACAATAATGACCGAGCTTAGCGATTCCGGCCTACCCCCGGTCCAGCGCGTTGTCACGGGTCACGATGCGGACGGCCGAGCGATCTTCAAGTCGGAAGATGTCACGCCCACCCGGATGATCCCATCGGGGGATGCCGCTTTCCTGCTTCTTTGGACGACGGCGACGGTGCCAGCCGACAATAATGACGAGACGGACGGCCGCCTGCGCGACGCCGGCCTCACCCTCAACCAGGGATCGGTGATCCGCATCGTCGACATGCTGCCGGGCAAGGAATCGCCGATGCACCGTACCAACAGCATCGATTATGGCATCGTCATGTCTGGCGAGGTTGAGCTGGAACTGGATGACGGCCGCAAGACGACGGTGCGGGAGGGCGGCGTCATCATCCAGCGCGGCACAAATCATCTCTGGCGCAACATAACCGACAGGCCCTGCCGTATCGCCTTCATCCTGATCGAGGCACCCGCTTATCGGCATGATGGCCAGCCGCTCCCGGAGGATAAGCCAGAGGACAAGCATTGATAGCCCATTTCGGTCGTCTCGACATTCTGGTCTGCAATGCCGGGATCACGGGGCGCGCCGGTTCCTTCGCGACTATCGACATGGACGATTATGACCGGGTTATGGCGGTCAATTTGCGCAGTCAGGTTCGGCTGTGCAACCTCGCCTTGCCCCATATCGCCGCAACGGGTGGCGGCGCGGCAATCCTCGTCTCCAGCCTGTCGGGCCTGCGGGGCAATGGCGTGATCAACGCCTATGCGCTAGCCAAGGCGGGGGTGGCTCAACTCGCCCGCAACCTCGCGGTCGAGTGGGGCCCGCACAATGTGCGCGTCAACGCCCTGTCGCCGGGCCTCATCCGCACCGAACTGTCCGCACCGCTGCTGGCCAACGATGTATTCATGGCGCGACGAATGCAGATGACGCCGTTGCGCCGACCGTCGGAGCGAAGCGGGCGCTGAAACTCAAGCAAATTTGGTAGATCCGATTTTTCCTTAACCAGCACCGCCGCTTGCGGGATCGAGCGCTATTTGACCTTGCGATCGACAGTAAGCTCCGTGGTTGCGACCTTGTACAGATGAAGATTGGTGACATCGTCAGCGGCGGGCACGTCCGTACGCGGGCAATCGTGATGCAGCAAAAACTGGTCGGCTCGTTCAGTTTGAACTGCTGCCGGACGCTCGGGCCAGCCTGTTGGCCTGGCTTGAACGCCGGGGCGGCACAGTGGACGATTATGTTTTTCCGAGCCGGGTCGATCATAACGGCCAACTCAGCACCCGGCACCTTAGTTATGCCGACCATGCTTGGCGGCTCGATGCTCGTGCGTTAACGTTTGCGGGCTCCCGAAGCGGCTTTTCCATCGGAAAAGCGATCGCGAACGGGGTGAATGATCCACCAAACTCGCGTGTTACGCGCATTTTTTCCAATTTCGCGAAAACATCTTGTTCCGTTTCGTAGCGATAAAGGTTCGTATAGCGGAAGCGCCTATCCTCAAAGATGGCGACAAGTTTGGAACGAGGTCGGCCAAAGGCATGACGATGAATGCGATCGAGTGAGATGCAATATTGGAAACCGTCCAAATACTTGCGTGTCCCCGATCTTTGTCATGGAGCAGTATCGACGGCACGGCGCGCGGAGAGATGACCGCAGTCGTTGTCTGGGCTGCAAACCGAAACGATAATGGGCCATAGGGCTGAGCAGTTTGATCAGCCGCAGTCGGAATGGTGCTAATTCTGACATCGGGTCATCGTAGCGTATTGACGGCGATCATTTGTCCTTCGTCCAGCCGACGGCTGCCATCATGATATCGAACAATTTGGTGTTGGCGAAGAATCCGCGAACTTTTTCTGAGCCAGGGCCTGACGCCGTGGTGATGACTTCTTCGCCGGTATGGCCGTCTTCCACGCTGATGATAGGGTTGTTTGCGAGGGTTGCTCCGGGCTTTGCGGCTTCGGTTGCATATTGTTCGGCCAATGGTGTCGACCGTTTGCCCCCACCCATGCGCAGACCAAAGCTGTGGTCGGCGGTAAAGAGAATGAGCGTATCCTTGCCGGCCACGGCGCTGACGCGGCGGATCATATCGTCCATTTCGACGACATGCTTCAGCCCGTTCGCCAGATTATCGGTGTGCATGTCCCATTCGACCATCAGGAAATAGCCTTTGGGATTGCGCGCGAGCTGGGCGATGGTGGCTTCCACGGCCGGGATTGGTGCGAAGTCGCTATCGCGCAGGACGGCCGCTCGCTTTGCGCCACGCACGATGGCGGGATCATCGCCGAACATATAGCTAGCCTGTGCGAAGGCCTGTTCCGCTGTCGTCTGTCGTTTGGCAAAAGAGGCGATGGCGTCTGACCGTCCCTTGCCGATCAATATATCAACGCCATCGCCAAAGCGGGGCGCAAGCATTTGCTTGAAAATCTCGTCCTGATTCTTGCGCGACGCAACATGGGCATAGCAGGCGGCCGGGGTTGCATCCCAAATCTTCATATTGGTGACGATGCCGGTCGAAAGTCCCTTTTCCTCGGCATATTCCAGAAAAGTTTTGACCGGGGTAACGGCTCCGTCCGCGCCCGAAGGCAATACCGATATCATTGAGCCGTTGGTCTTTTGCCCCGTCATGATCGCCGTCATGCCTGCGCCGGAATCAGTAACCCAATTGTTCAGCGCCGAAGTGTCGGACAGGCCCATATTCGGCATGGAATGGATGAAAAGCGATTGGGGGCGGTCATGCGCCATGATGCCCCCAGCGCTCAGGGTCGGCACGCCGCCCGCATCCCCCAGGAACAATATGACATTGCGCGCTTCCTGCGCCTGAACGGCGATAGCCGAACAGGCAAGCATCATACCTGCTACAACCGATGCGAGACGGCATTTTGTGGAAGGACTACGCATCATATTACTCCTTGGGACATGAGGGACAGGGCAGCGTCACGGCGTTAGAAACGCGCCCGAACACCCGCCATCAGGGTCGTGCCATAGTCGGTATAGCCCGCGAACCGATTGTCGCGGACATATTGCCACTGGACGCCACCGGCGACGTTGATCCCCTGGACGACGAATGTGACATTTGGCGTCACCTTGTAGGAAATATCGAAGTCGAGGCTGCCAAAGGCCGCGTCATTATTGGCCGCCAGACCGGCACCGCCAACGTCGCGCAACACCTTGCCGCGCCAGCTATAGCTCGCGCGCGCACCGACCGGCCCCTTTTCATAGAAGGCGGTGAGGTTGAAGCTGTCCGACGCCACATCGGTCAGGTCGTCGCGGAAGGTCGTTCCGTCCGACATGGCATAGGTGCCCTTGCTGGCCGTGTGCGTATAATTGGCCTGAAAGCCCAAGCCGTCGAAGGGTTCGGGCAGCATTTTGAACAATTGCTGATAGGCGATTTCGACGCCCGCCACATAAGCATTGCCGCCATTTTCCGGAGCGGTCAGACGATAAACCTGACCATCCAGATTGAAGCTGCGCGTCTGTTGAAAGACGAAGGTGGTAATGTCCTTGTAGAAAGCCCCACCGATCAGCGCGCTGCCGGGAGCGAAATACCATTCCAGCGTGGCGTCATATTGCCAGGCTTCAAAGGGGCGCAATTCCGGATTGCCACCAACGGCGGTCAATATCGTCGGGTTGGAATTGATCGTCAGCCGCGGGGCAAGGTCAGCCAGCGAGGGGCGGGTAATGACCTTTGACGCGGCGAGATGCATTTGCAATTTCGGCGTGAACTGCGCCACCAGGTTCAACGCGGGAAGAATATTGTCATAATTGCGTTCGAACCGCACCGGCACGGCGACCGTGCCATTGTCGGCATGGCCTGACGATGTTTGGCGGGTATGGGCGTAGCGGACGCCTGCATCGCCGCGGATCGTCATGCCGCCCAAGGGAAATTCAAATTCGCCCATGCCATAGCCTGCGATGATGCGTTCATCGATGGCATAGCTGTTGCGAAGGTCGCCGCGGGTCAGCGGCGCATTGAGCAAGGCTTCCTTGCCCGTTGCGACCTCAAGGAAACGGTCGGGATTAGGCATCAGCCAACTGTTGGGCAGGGTGCCGCCGACCCCGTCCAGAAAATCGCTGACGGGGAAGGCCTCAAAAAAGCTGGCGTCGAAGCGCCGACCCGCGATGCCGCTGGTGAAATTGATATCGCGGCGATTATAGGTGCGGTCGCGCTTTTCGATCTTCGCGCCGACGCGCAGCGCGCGGACCGCACCATCGAGATCGCGTGCGATATCGAACGTTGCGGCGCGTTGCCGGTCGAGCGAGTCGTTCACCCGATATTCGATCCGCCGTCCAGGCAAGGTTGTCGGCTCGTTGAGGTCAGCCGTCTGGAAACTGATATTGGGCAGGCGTTCCCCAACTTTGCCATAATCGAACGAGACATTGCCGACAGCGCCAAGCAAGCGCGAGCGATAAATGGGGGTGGGCGTGTTCGAATAGGCACGGCCCATGCTGGCATCAGCCATCAGGGTCCAGCCATTGGCGGTCCATTTGGCGTTGGCACCGATCAGCCAGTTTTCATATTCCAGACGGGAGGTTTCGCGCCCGATCTGCGTCGAGGTGGCGACCGTGGCGGCGGTCAGTACGCCATTTTCGACGATTGCCGTGCCCGGCACTATGGCGCGCAGGGCAGTGGCCGAGAAGTCCGTGGAATAGGTCAGTTCGTCATAGTCAATCTTGAGCTTGCTCCACAAGCCATCGACATTGAGTTCGAACCGATCATCGGGCCGCCACTGGATCGCGCCATTGAGACCGATGCGATTGCGATTTTCCCGCTCCAGCGTTGGACGGGTGCTGTTGGGTACGAGGATGGTATCACCGTCCAGTGCGCCATCGCCGTCGCTGTCGATACGGCCTTCGACCCAACCTACGCCCGTAACGCGATCTTGCCGTGTTGTGCGCTCGTCATAGACAGCCGCGACCAGCGCGCCGAAGGTGCCGGCATCATTGACCCAACTGGCCATGCCGGAAATACGCGGATCGACAGCATCGGCGAGGCGCGGCGAACTGGCGGTGGCGGACAGGGCGAAAACCGGCTTTTTCAGGTCGATCGGCCGAAAGGTCTGGAGGTTGACGGTGCCGCCAATGCCGCCTTCGGCCAAGTCGGCGCGGGGGCTTTTGATGACCTCCACCGCCGACATCAGTTCGGAGGGCAGCGTGTCGAAGCGAAACTGGCGACCGCTCTGGCCGCTATCGCGGACATTTTCGTTCACAGCGGCCGCGCGGTCGTTGAGCGTTACGACCTGAAAATTCGCGCCGAGGCCACGAATACGAACAAACACGCCTTCGCCGCGATCACGCACGATCGACACGCCAGGCACCCGCTGGAGCGCTTCTGCGATATTCTGCGCCGGGAATTTGCCGATATCCTCGGCCTTTACCACATCGACGACATTGGTGGCGGCGCGCTTTTGCGCAAGCGCGCTCGACAGGCTGGCGGCGTAGCCGGTAACGATGATCTCCGGGGTTTCCACGGGCGTCGTCAGGCCCATGTCCTGCGCGGTCGCCGCTGCGGCGACGATGAGCAGCGCGCCATTGGGTTGTTGCCGTACGACCAGTCCCTTTCCGGCGATCATGCGTTCGACGGCGGCGCGTGCGCCCATGCGACCCTGCACAGGCGTTGCCGTCAGGCCGGACACGATGGCGGGCGTGAACAATATGTCAGTGCCGGTCTGGCGGGCAAGAGTTTGGAAAGCCTGGCCGAGTGGCTGGGCCGCAATCTGCACGGATGCGGACTTTTCCTGCGCATGGGCAGGCGCGGCGCATAGTGCAGCCAGTGCGACGCCCATGGCAAGTGAAAGGCGCAGGTTGCGCGAGCGATAGATGGTCACGAAAAACATCCCCCTAGGATAGCGGCCATATCGTGCCGCATCCCCCCGACGCATCACCGGCCATCTACCTCACCCCAGGTGACGTAATTTTTTATCCGCCCAAAAGGACGGTTTCATTCACGCGCCGAACCCGGATCGAAAGCAACTGGCCTAGAGCCTGTGCCAGTGCCAGATTGTCCCCCATCCGGTACATGCCGCTGACCCGAAGATCGGCGGCACCGGGGTCGGCGATCACCAGTTTGGTTGGGCTGTAACGGTTGGCTTCGGCCACAACGAGGGTCAGGGGATCATCCTGGAAGGCGGCACGGCCACTTTGCCAGGCTTGCGTCGCTTCGAGGTCGGGACGATCAACGGGCAGCACGGCATCATCGTTGCGCGCCCGCATGCGCTCCCCTGCGTCAAGCCGGCGCGTTTTGCCGTTAAGCGCCACTTCCGCCTGTCCCGACAAAGCGGTCAGGGCAAGCCGGTTCTCTGAATCCCTGCGAAGGTCAAATTGGCCAGGTCCGGCTGCGGCAGCCCCATCATCCAGCGCAATCGTGAATGGCACAGGGGCTGGCGTGACGACCAGAGAGACGCGCCCCTGGTCGAGCCAGAGCCGCCTTCGCGATGTAGTGGCCAATACGCGAACCCGTGTCGCCGCATCGAGGAAAAGCGATGATCCTTCCGCCAGTGCGACGCGACGCTGTTCGCCGATGCCGGTTTCGTAGCGGGTTCCCGCCAGCGCAGATTGCATCGCCACGGTTCCCGCCCCGCCTACTACCAGGGTTCCGGCGCAGGCGGCCAAAATACGCCGCCGGGATAGAAGGAGGGGGCGAGCGTTCGCCTTGACCGTGGAACCGGGGACCATCGCCCATAGATCGGTGGCCTGTTCGAAGGCGGCGGCATTGCGGGGGCTGGCGGCGAGCCAGACACGAAAGGCCTCCTCGTCCGCGGCGCTACGGTCATCCGCGTTCAGCCTGGCAATCCACTCGGCGGCGGTCCGGTCAAGAGGGCGCTCGCCGTGCATGTCCAGAGTCACCAATCCTTCGTCCAGTCACCAAGGAAGGTCATCGCCTTGGCCATATGTTTCTCGACCGCGCTTTGACTGATATTCAACCGTTCCGCAATCTCTCTATATTTCAGATTGTCGATACGTTGTAGCATAAAGACTTCGCGCGTTCGGGGTGGCAAGCGCTCTATGCCTTCACTCACGCGCTTGAGTCGCGCCCTGGCGATGATGGCTTCGTCCTGCATGGGGGCGTTGTCCCACAGCCTTTCCAGAGCATCATCCCCGTCAGGGCCACCGCGCACCTTCTCCCGACGATAGGCATCCCGACCCCGATTGACCGCCGCGCGGACCAGAAATGCCTCTTCATTGTCGGGCTTGGCGGAACGGGCCGCCATGCGCACATAGGCATCATGCAGTAAATCTTCGCTATCGCTGCGACGGGTCAGGCGTTCAACCTGCGCGAGCAGGCTTGCCCAGCCGGCCCATAACCGGCTTTCTGCCATGCGTCCGATGTCACTGATGCCCTGATCGTCCATGGGCCGAGTCGGTTATCGACACCGTCATTCATTTTGATGACTGGTCCGCGTAGATTTGGTGACAATCGACGCGGATTCTCCGCTGGCTAAAGCGTGGCGCCGATCGAGCGGAGCGCCCTTACCAACGCATCCATATCATCCGCGCTGTTGAACAAAGCCGGGGTTATGCGGACGCAGGCACCACGTGCCGGTCCATCGCGCTGAACCGAAAAAATGCGATGTTCGTCGAGCAGTCGCCGGGCGATAGCGGCATTCTGGCTGGCGCTGCTGTGGCCCGTGTAACGGAAGGCGGTTATCCCACAATGCAGGCGCGGATCGGCGGGCGTCAAGATCTCCAGTCCGGCTGTGCCGCGAAGCGTTTCAGCCCACCGATCGCGCAGATAGGAGAGCCGAGCGGCGCGCGCGGGGCCGCCGATTGCATCCTGAAAATCGAGCGCGGCGGGAACCGTCAATTGCGCCGCGAAATCGACCGTGCCGGTATGGACGCGCGCATAGGCATTGGCACCGAAGGGCGGTTCATTGCCGATGTCGGGATCGATCAGGTCGATCTTCGTTTTGCGGATGTAGATGAGGCCAACACCAAGCGGCGCGCCCCACCATTTGTGCAGGTTGAAGCCGATGAAATCGGCATCCAGATCGGCTAGAGAAAAGTCGATCTGGCCCCAGCTATGCGCGGCATCGACGATGGCATCGACGCCCCGCGCGCGGGCCATGGCCACAATCTCCCGGACGGGGATGACCAATCCGGTACGATGGCTAAGATGCGTCAACAGGATCAGGCGAACGCGCGGATTGGCCTTGAGCGCCTGCTCATAGGTGTCGATCAGCCCCTGGTGCGTCGCCGGTTCGGGAAGGTCGATGCGGACGACATCCACATTCCTGCTCTGTTTGAGCGAACCGAAACAAGCCTGCATGCTGTCATAGTCCAGATCGGCATAGAGCACGGCGTCGCCCGGCCGCAGCCGGTTATAGCCGCTGATCAGGCTCTTAAGCGCTTCGGTCGCATTGCGGGTGAAGGCAATTTCCTGCGGATCGGCACCCAATTTGGTTGCGACGCGGTTGCGTATGGCGATCAGATCGGGGGTCAGGCCACGCCGGGCATAATAGCTGGTGGCGCGATTGACCTGCCGGACTTTGGCCTCATAGGATTCCAGCACCGGGCGGGCCATCATGCCCCAATTGCCGTTTTCGAGCTGGATGATGTCAGGCACCACATCATACTGGGCAGCGACCTTGGCCCAATGGCTTTCGTCATCAGGCCGGACGGTCGCCACCACCGGCAGGGCGGCATCGATCCGTCCTGCCAGCGGGGCTGCCGCCGTTGCCATCATCATCTGTCTGCGACTGATATCCATCGGGCCATGCTATCCGATCAGAAGGTCACACCCAAGCGAACATAATATTGGCCGCCATCGGTGTCGAACGGGGCGTTGCGCGAGTAGATGAGGCCGCGCACTGCCTGGTTGGTGGCTTCGTCTGGATAGGTGTCGAAGATATTTTCCGCGCCCGCCCGGATCGAGATGTTATCGGTCAGTTGCGCGCTGGCCGACAGGTCGAACAGCACCATGGAACCAAAGCGCTGGAAGATGTCGCCGGTCGCGTTGCCGCTGACATCGGTCCATTTGCCATAATAGCGGGCACGGCCCTGCAGACCGAACCGGCCGATCGTGTAGCCGAGCGACGCCGTGCCATTATGCTTGGGCAGCCGTTCTTCGAAGATGATCCGCTGGGTTTCGTTGGCAATCGCGGCGGAGGTGCCGCTCGTCACCTTGGTCTGGTTGTAGTTATAGGCGAGGCTGAGGTCGGCCTTGCCCGGTCCGACCTGCTGCGCATAGGCCAGCACGACGTCAATGCCGCGGGTGCGCGTGTCGAAATCGTTGGTGAAATAGGTAACGGCGGTGAAACGCTGGGGATTGGGTAGGGTCGCGGGCACGGCGAAGGAGCGCGACTGGCCAAAGCGATCGCGCAGCTTGATCTGATAAAGGTCAATGCTACCGCTCAGGCCGAACTCGGACTGGAATGTCAGACCAGCGGTGATGGTGCGCGACTTTTCCGGGGTCAGCGGCTGGGCGCCCAGCGCGATGGCAATCGGGTCGCTTGGCGACAGGCGGCCCGTGTTGAAAATCTGGAGCGTCTGCGTATCCAGGCCCTGGGTCGTGTTGACGGCGTTGAGCTGCGCCGGCGTGGGGGCGCGGAAGCCCGTGGAATAGGTGCTGCGGACAGCTACCCCCTTGACCGGCTCCAGCCGCGCCGAAAGCTTGTAGTTGAACGTATCGCCAAAGGCGGAGAAATCCTCATAGCGACCCGCCGCGCCGAGGGTCAGCGCTTCGATCGGACGGACTTCAATGTCCAGATAGCCGGCATAGCTGGTCTGCGACCATTCGCCCGCGGTAAGTGGGTTGAAGCCGGGGAAGCCGTTGCTGTTGGGCGCAAGGCCAGTCGCCGCGCCTGGCCCGATTGCGTAGGAGGCAGGGTCGCCCGGACGAATGCCGTAGATTTCCTTACGCCGTTCCGCGCCAAAAGCGATGTTGGCAGGCTCGACCAGTCCCAGTGGCAGGCGATAGACGAAATCAGCATTCAGGTTGAACTCGCTCTGCCGCAAACGGCCAAGGTAGAAGCTGGTCGGGCTGAGCGGGCCCAACGAAGCGTTCAGCGATTCGGACATGCTATAATTGATTCTGCTGCGACCGGACGAAACGCTCAGATCGTAGGTGAACTGATCGCTGATCGCGCCACGAAGGCCGCCATCGGCTTGATAATCATCATATTGGGTGGCGAAGCGGGGCGTGAAGCCAGTGGGATAAACGCTGTTGAAGCTGAAGCCGGGGAAGGCCGCGCTGGGATTATATACGTTGCCGGTGCCGACTGGATTACGCCAGTTAAAATCGGTCACGCCCTCGCCATTGCCGACCGTGCCGAAGGCATAAGCCGTGACGGCGTCGGAAAAATCATAATGGGCGTTGATCGCCCCGCGGACGGAGCGCAGGTCGGGCTGGCCCCAGCGCTGGACCGGGTCGGGTACGGTGAGGGTTGGATTGGCGGCCTGGAACGCAATGGCGTCGGGGCGCTGGCGGGTGCGGGAGGTGGCATCCGATTTGGAAAATTCGCCGGTGAAGACGATGCTGCCGCGATCGCCCAGAGCCAGGCCGCCTTGCGCGCCGGTTTGATAATTGGTGCCATCGCCCTCATAATATTGCGAATATTGGCCGAAGGCCTCCATGCCCGGTTGATCGTCGAGGATGATGTTGATGACGCCGGCGATGGCGTCGGAGCCATATTGCGCCGATGCGCCGTCGCGCAGCACTTCAATGCGTTTGATTGCCAGATTGGGGATGGTCGCCAGATCAGCGGCCTGGGCACCCCGGCTGCCGAGCAGGGCGGAGCGGTGATAGCGTTTGCCATTTATCAGGACCAGCGTCTGGTCGGCGGAAAGGCCGCGGAGCGTTGCGGGGCGGACAAAGGCCTGGCCATCCGCTGCAGGTAAACGCTGGACATTGAACGACGGCAAAAGTTGCGCTAAGTTGCTGGAAAGATCATTTGAAATACTGTTGTCGATAGACTTTGACGATAGAACGTCAATGGGTGCCAGCGTATCGAACTTGGTGCGCTTTGCGTCGCGTGTTCCAGTAACAATGATGGAATCGCCATCATTGATAGTGGAGTCGAGCGGCTGGCTATCCTGCGCAAAAGCAAAAGCGCACGCCGAAAACTGCAGCGCGATTACCGCACCGCTGGTTAAGAATTTCATGATGATCCCCAAAGGCTTGATCGATATTATGGTATGACCGCGCCTCTAGTTCGCATACATGACAATTCCGCGTAGTGAACGGGGAATTTTATCGCGGAGGAAAAGGGGTGGTACGGGCGGGGGGACTTGAACCCCCATGGGCAAAGCCCGACGGATTTTCTTACCCGCTACGGCTTTCGCCGCCGCCCGGAGGGGCGTTTGTGGTCTGGACTATCCCTTCACCATGCCCCGGCAGGCCGGGGCGCAGGTGCTGCCCGTCTAGTCTCTACACCTTCCTGAAAGCGGACTTTCAGGCTTGGCTCGGGATTGCCATGTTAAAGGTTTCCCCGAATTTGAGCAGTTCTACGTCACAGATTTCCCTGTGCGCACTCAATGATCTAAGTCCGTTGCGTCTACCGATTTCGCCACGCCCGCATTACCAAGGCTGGCTATAGTCGGGAGGATCGGCAGAGCCAAGCGCGATTTGATGGTCAGCGCCGGGCGACGTAATCGTCAATCCTCATGATCGGCATTCAACCGTTCACGCATTTCCTTGCCGGGTTTGAAATAGGGGACGCGCTTGGCGCTGACCGGCACCTGTTCACCGGTGCGCGGGTTGCGTCCGGTTCGTGCGTCGCGGGCGCGGGTAGTGAAGGCGCCAAAGCCGCGCAGTTCAACACGACCGCCCGATGCCAGTCGATCGACAATCTCCTTGAAGAAGAGATCGACGATTCGCTCGACTTCCGGGAGCGTCAGGCCCGGATTTTCGTCAGCCAGTTTCTGGATCAATTCCGAACGGATCATCGAATTCCAGAGCCCCCTGATTTTTCCCTGCCTAATCATAGGGCTTTTACAGGGCGTTGACAATCGCGCAGGTCGGGGATTGTTTCGATACGGAAAGGATATGAAAAGCCCGCCGGGATGATGATCCCGGCGGGCTTTTCCAATTATTCGACTTTGACGAAAGGGCTTAGCCTTCTGTCTTGGCCTTGAGCGCTTCGCCCAGAATGTCGCCCAGCGACGCGCCGCTGTCGGACGAACCGTATTGCGCGACAGCCTGCTTCTCTTCGGCGATCTGCATCGCCTTGATCGAGAAGGTGGGCTTCTTGGCACGGTCGAAGCCGGTGATCATGGCGTCGAACTTCTGGCCGATCTGGAAGCGTTCCGAACGCTGCTCGTCACGGTCACGACCAAGGTCGCTGCGCTTGATGAAGCCGGTGGCACCATCGTCGCCAGCCTGGACTTCCAGGCCGCCGTCGCGGACTTCAAGAACGGTCACGGTGACGATCGCATTCTTGTTGAGGCCAGCAGCAGCAGCGGTCGTGCCGCCAGCGGCCGGACCACCACGCTCAAGCTGCTTCATGCCGAGGCTGATGCGCTCCTTCTCGACGTCGATGTCGAGAACGACAGCCTGAACAGCCTCGCCCTTGCGGTGCAGCGCCAGTGCGTCTTCGCCCGAAATGCCCCACGCGATGTCGGACATGTGAACCATGCCGTCGACGTCGCCGTCCAAGCCGATGAACAGGCCGAACTCGGTCGCATTCTTGACTTCGCCTTCGACGGTCGAGCCGATCGGGTGACGTTCGGCAAAGCTGTCCCAGGGATTGCTCTGGGCCTGCTTGAGACCGAGCGAGATGCGGCGCTTTTCGGGATCGACTTCGAGGACCAGAACTTCGACTTCCTGGCTGGTCGAAACGATCTTGCCGGGGTGGACGTTCTTCTTGGTCCAGGACATTTCGGACACATGGACCAGGCCTTCGATGCCGGCTTCCAGCTCGACGAACGCACCATATTCAGTGATGTTCGTGACGCGGCCCGACAGCTTGGCGCCGACGGGGTATTTGGCCGATGCGCCTTCCCATGGATCGCTCTCAAGCTGCTTCATGCCGAGCGAGATGCGCTGCGTGTCGCGGTTGATGCGGATGATCTGCACCTTCACGGTGTCGCCGATGTTGATCATCTCGTTGGGGTGGTTGATGCGCTTGTAGCTGAGGTCAGTGACGTGCAGCAGGCCATCGATGCCGCCCAGGTCAACGAACGCACCATAGTCGGTGATGTTCTTGACGACGCCTTCGATGATCTGGCCTTCGGCCAGCGTCTGGATGAGGCCGCTGCGCTGTTCGGCGCGGGTTTCTTCCAGAATGGCGCGGCGCGACACGACGATATTGCCGCGACGACGATCCATCTTGAGGATCTGGAAAGGCTGCGGAATGTCCATCAGCGGGGTGACATCGCGCACGGGGCGGATGTCGACCTGCGAACCGGGCAGGAAGGCTACGGCGCCGTCGAGATCGACGGTGAAGCCACCCTTGACGCGGCCGAAAATGACGCCTTCGACGCGAGCGCTCTCGGTGAACTCGGCTTCCAGCTTGTCCCAGGCGGCTTCGCGGCGAGCGCGGTCACGCGACAGCATGGCTTCGCCATGGGCGTTTTCGACGCGATCGACATAGACTTCGACTTCGTCGCCGACCTTGATGTCAGCCTTCTGACCGGGCATTGCGAATTCGCGCAGCGGCACACGGCCTTCGGACTTCAGACCTACGTCGATGACGGCCAGGTCGTTTTCGATGGCGGTAACGGTGCCCTTGACGACGCGGCCTTCGAAGCCGCCGTCCTCGCCACCGAGGGAATCATTGAGAAGCGCGGCGAAATCGTCGCGCGTGGGGAATGCCGTAGAGGCCATGGTTAGTCCTTCACTCATCATTGCTGGCCAACCGGTTGTATCCGATGGTCTTTGGCCAAACTGTCCCGAACGCCTCATGCGGCCGGGACATCCGTTACCGCAAAGGCATTTGCAGACGCGCAGACGAGAAAAGCGAAAAGGGCGTGCGGAATACCGCACACCTTGACGGGTCAGCCTCTGGAGCGACCTTCAAGCTGGGCGTCCACAAGCGCAATCGCCTGGCGGACGGCCGCGTCTATAGACAAATCGCTGGTGTCTAGCAAGTCCGCACCATCGGCGACTTTGAGGGGAGCATGGTCGCGGCTCATGTCGCGGGTATCGCGCGCCTGGATGTCGGCGATCAGGCTGTCCATGTCAGGATGGCCGCCATGCGACAGCGCATCCTGATAGCGGCGTTGCGCGCGGACATGGACGCTGGCGGTGACGAACAGCTTGGCATGGGCATCGGGCGCGATGACGGTGCCGATGTCGCGCCCGTCGAGGATAGCGCCGCCTGGTTGCGTCGCGAAATCGCGCTGTCGCTTGACGAGGGCGTCACGCACCGCCTGATGCACGGAAACGCGCGACGCGAGGCTGCCGACCGCCTCGCTGCGCAGGGCGGGGTCGTTTAGCGTTTCATCGTCAAAGGCGCAGGCGGCCAGCGTGTCGGATTCGATGTCGGGATCGCCGCCTGCTTTCAGCACGGCGAGGCCGACCGCGCGGTAGAGCAGGCCGGTGTCGAGCACGGGCAGGGCGTAATGGCGACCAAGTGCCTTGGCGATGGTGCCCTTGCCCGATGCGGCGGGGCCGTCGACGGCGATGATCATGCGGATTTTCTTTTCATGGCTTTGACGAGGCCCAGCAGGGCGATGAGGGTCCAGACGATTTCCAGCGCCATCGACGCCAGGTTGAAATGTACGGTTAGCGACCAGATGAGCAGCAGCGAACCGACAAGGTTCAACAGATTGAAAAAGACAAAGTTCATCTGCTTGGCGATGTTGCTGTAGGCATAAGCGACGACCATCATGGCGCTGCCCGCGAGGCCGATGATGTTGGCCCAATCGAAGGTCATGCCATCGCGCCCAGCGTCTGGAGCAAAGCCGTGAAGGTCGGGAAGCTGGTGGCGACCGGGCGCATGTCATCGATCGTCACGCCATCGCGCGACACCAGGCCCGCGACGGCGAAGCTCATGGCGATGCGATGGTCGAGTTTGGTGGCGGTCGGCCCGCCGCCTTTGAGCGGTGCGCCGCCGCTGCCCTCGATGATGAGGCCGTCCTCCAGTTCCTCGACAGCAACGCCGATCGCGCGGAGGCCCGCCGCCATGGTGGCGATGCGGTCGGATTCCTTGACGCGCAATTCGTCCAGTCCGCGGAAGATGCTGCGGCCCTGCGCCAAGGCAGCGGCGATGAAAGCGACGGGATATTCATCAATCATGCTGGGTGCGCGGGCCGGGTCTGGCTCGACACCCTGAAGGGCGGAAGCGGTGACGATCAGGTCGCCCACAGGTTCCCCGCCGACTTCGCGGGCGTTGATGACCTCGATGGAGCCGCCCATTTCGCGCAGCAGGTCGATGAGGCCTGCGCGCGTGGTGTTGAGGCCGACATTGGCGATCGTCACTTGCGACCCCGGCACCAGCAGCGCGGCGACCATCGGGAAGGCGGCGGAGGAGGGGTCGCCGGGTACGATAATCTGCTGCGGTTGCAATTCCGCTTCGCCGACCAGCGTGATGATGCGGGTGCCGTCGGCTTCCACTTCGACCGTCAGGTCAGCGCCGAAGCCGCGCAGCATCCGTTCGCTATGATCGCGGGTCGGGATCGGTTCGACGACGCGGGTGATGCCCGGCGTGTTGAGGCCCGCGAGCAGGATCGCCGACTTCACCTGCGCAGAGGCGACGGGCAGGCGATAGTCGAGCGGCACGGCGGGGCAGGCACCGCGCATCGTGAGCGGCAACCGGCCGCCGGGGCTGGTGGTGAAGCTGGCACCCATCTGCGCCAGTGGATCAGTGACGCGCGCCATGGGCCGCTTGCTGAGCGACGCATCGCCGATGAAAGTGGCGGTCAGATCATGGCTGGCGAGCAGGCCCATGAGCAGGCGCGTGGACGTGCCGCTATTGCCCATGTCGAGCGCGCCCTCCGGCTGGAGCAGGCCGCCGACGCCGACACCGTGGATATGCCAGATGCCATCGGCGTCGCGCTGAATGTCCGCGCCCATCGCGCGCATGGCGGCGGCGGTCGCCAGCACATCCTCGCCCTCCAGCAGACCTTCGACGCGGCTTTCGCCCACGGCAAGCGCCGACAGCATCAGCGATCGGTGCGAAATGCTCTTGTCCCCCGGCACGGTCACGCTGCCCGAAAGCGCGGGTGCGGCGGTGAATGTCATCGGGCGGGGCAGTTCGGCGGCAGCGGTCACGGTTCGTCCAGTCTGGTCTGGCGGGAAAAAATGCGCCCGGCTTTTGACAGCGCGCTTGGGCTATGGCAAGGCGCGCGACGTTTCGTGGGCAACAGCCGTTGCGCCGCGTAAAGTCTATTTGAGCATCTAAAAAGGAACAGGCCGGACATGGTGAAGGCTGAATGGGGCACGAAACGGACCTGCCCGAAATGCGCAACCCGCTTCTATGATCTGGGCAAGGACGATCCGGTCGTCTGCATCAACTGCAACGCGGCCTGGGAACCGGAGCCGGTTCTCAAGTCGAAGCAGCCGCTTCCTTATGAAGAAGCGCCCAAGAAGGTCATCGAGACCGCTGACGGCAAGCTGGAAACGGCCGACGATGATCTGGACCTGGATCTGGACGTCGATGATGATGGTGATTCGCCGGACAATGACGTCGATCTGGGCGGTGACGACGACCTGGGTGTCGAAGCCGCGGGCGACGACGATAGCGATGACAATTAACTGATTTTTGTTCTTGCCAACGAGGTTGCTGCGACTTAATGGCAGCGACCTCGCAAGCGCCAACCCAAGGGCGCTTGATGATGGTGACGGGGCCTTAGCTCAGCTGGGAGAGCGCCTGCATGGCATGCAGGAGGTCAGCGGTTCGATCCCGCTAGGCTCCACCATCCTTATATTCGACCGGCGGCCTGGTTCCTCATGGAGCCAGCCGGACAGGGTTCGATCCATGCGGCGGGCCATTGGTGCCATGCCCAAATGGGGCCTTAGCTCAGCTGGGAGAGCGCCTGCATGGCATGCAGGAGGTCAGCGGTTCGATCCCGCTAGGCTCCACCATTTTCCGACATCGATGATGTTCTGGCTGGCGCGGCATAGCTGCGTCTTGCCGATGCGACGCGCACGCTTTCTATATTGCCCGCACGACGAAAAACGGCGCCCCTTTCGGAGCGCCGTTTCGTGTTTCAGCCTCAGCGCAGATCAGCGCTTGTCGACGGGCACATAGTCGCGCTGCGTCGGGCCGGTGTAGAGCTGGCGCGGGCGGCCGATCTTCTGCGCTGGGTCGGAGATCATTTCGTTCCACTGCGCCACCCAGCCGACGGTGCGGGCGAGAGCGAACAGCACCGTGAACATCTCGGTCGGGAAGCCGATCGCCGACAGGATCACGCCCGAATAGAAGTCCACATTGGGGTAGAGCTTCTTTTCGATGAAATAGGGATCGTTGAGGGCGATCTGCTCCAATTCCTTGGCGACGTCGAAGACGGGATCGTTAACGCCCAGCTTCTCCAGCACGTCCTTGGCGGTCTTCTGCATGACCGTCGCGCGGGGATCGTAATTTTTGTAGACGCGGTGGCCAAAGCCCATCAGGCGGAACGGATCGTCCTTGTTCTTGGCGCGGGCGATATATTCCGGGATCTTATCGACGGTCCCGATTTCGCGCAGCATGTTGAGCGCCGCTTCGTTCGCGCCGCCATGCGCCGGACCCCAGAGGCAGGCGATGCCGGCTGCGATGCAGGCGAAGGGATTGGCACCCGACGAACCGGCCAAGCGCACGGTCGAGGTCGAGGCATTCTGCTCATGGTCGGCATGGAGGATGAAGATCTTGTCCATGGCGTCCACGATCACTGGATCGGGGATATATTCTTCCGCCGGAACCGAGAAGGTCATGCGCAGGAAATTTGCGGTGTAGGACAGGTCGTTGCGCGGATAGACGAAGGGCTGGCCCACCGAATATTTATAGGCCATCGCCGCGATCGTCGGCATCTTGGCGATCAGACGGTGGCTGGCGATCTTGCGCTGCACCGGATCGTTGATGTCGGTCGAGTCATGATAGAAGGCCGACAGGGCACCGACCACACCGCACATGATCGCCATGGGGTGCGCGTCGCGACGGAAGCCGCGATAGAAAGTGGTGAGCTGTTCATGCACCATCGTGTGGCGCGTGATGGTGGTGATGAAGTCTTCCAGCTCGGTCTTGGACGGCAGTTCGCCGTTCAGCAGCAGGTAGCAGACTTCCATGAAGCTGGATTCTTCGGCCAGCTGGCCGATCGGGTAGCCGCGATGCAGCAAAACGCCTTCGTCGCCATCGATATAGGTCAGGCCGGATTCGCAGCTCGCCGTCGAGGTGAAGCCCGGATCATAGGTGAACATGCCGGTGTTGGCGTACAGCTTGCGAACGTCGATGACCTGGGGGCCGACCGAACCGTCCATGACGGCATAGTCTTTCGTCGCTCCTCCGACGGTCAAAGTGGCATTATTATCCGACATATTGTTCTCCTTGAGTGCCATCAACTTAACCGTGCGTGCCCACAGCGGTCAGCCGTTCCAAGCTTTCCTCTTTCCCCAACAGGAAGAGGACATCGAAAATCCCCGGCGAGACGGTGCGCCCGGTAAGCGCGGCCCGCAAGGGCTGCGCGACCTTGCCCAGTCCCAGACCGGCATCCTCTGCCACACGGCGTATCGCGTCTTCGATCGCTTCGACCGTCCATGAAAGCGTGGTCGAGAGAGCGTCGGCTGTCTTTGCCAGCAGCGCGCGTGCCGAGTCGTCTAGCAGAGCCGACGCCTTTTCGTCAAAATCCAGCGGGCAATTTTTGAACAGAAATTCAGCGCCCTCCGCAATTTCGTTAAGCGTTTTAGCGCGCGGCTTGAGCGAAGGCATCGCCTCGCCCAAAAGTGCTAGACCGGTGTCCGGCAGCGCCTTGCCCAGCCGGGCTTCGACACGGGGCGCCACCAGCGCGGCGAGGCGGGCATCATCGGCTTCGCGCAGATAATGGCCGTTAAGATTCTCCAGCTTCTTGATGTCGAAGCGCGAGGGCGAGCGGCCGACGCCCGCAATATCGAACAGTTCGATGGCGCGGGCGATGGGGATGAACTCCTCGTCGCCATGGCCCCAGCCCAAGCGCAACAGATAGTTCAGCACCGCTTCGGGCAGCATCCCCATCTCGTCGCGATAGGCATCCACGCCCAGCGCACCGTGGCGCTTGGACAGTTTTGCGCCGTCCGATCCGTGGATGAGGGGAATATGCGCGTAGGTCGGCTCTTCCCACTCCATCGCGCGGAGGATGCACAACTGGCGGAAGGCATTGTTGAGATGGTCGTCGCCGCGAATGACATGGGTGACGCCCATGTCATGATCGTCCACGACCACGGCCAGCATATAAGTGGGGGTGCCGTCCGACCGCAGCAGGATCATGTCGTCCAGCTCGGCATTCTGTACGACGACGCGGCCCTGGACAGCATCCTCGATCACTGTCTCGCCTTCGCGCGGGGCTTTGAGGCGGATGACGAAGGGTGCGCCTTCGGGTGCCTCTTCGGGCGCGCGATTGCGCCAGCGGCCATCATAGCGCATCGGTTTCTTGGCGGCGCGCTGTTCTTCGCGCAGAGCGGCCAGTTCTTCCGGCGTGGCATAGCATTTATAGGCATGGCCGCCCGCCAGCATGGCGTTGGCGACTTCGGCGTGGCGCGGGGTCCGCTCGAACTGGAATACGGCCGGTTCATCGCCGCCAAGGCCGAGCCAGTCCAGCCCGTCGAAAATCGCGGCGACCGCTTCCTCGGTCGAGCGGGCGCGGTCGGTATCCTCGATCCGCAGCAGGAACTTGCCGCCATGATGGCGGGCGAACAGCCAGTTGAACAAGGCAGTGCGGGCACCGCCGATATGGAGGAAGCCTGTTGGCGAGGGGGCGAAACGGGTCACCACCGGCTTGTTCATTCCCGTTGCGTTCACCGCCATATTGCCTGACATTCGCCCTTCTGATCCATGGATGCGATGCCCCCTAGCATGGCTTTCGAGCCACGACAAACCTCCCTTATGGTCGAGGTCGCTAGGCGCCTGCGCGTCGGGTTTGCGGCGGTGGAGCGCTGGCTGGAGAATGAGCGGGAGCAGGTGCCGCTTTGGGCACCCATCGCCTTGGGGGTCGGCATTGCGGCCTGGTTCGCCTTGCCACACCGGATGGCTTGGCTGGCCTTTTGTTGTTGCGCGCTGGCGCTGGGCTGTGTGGGGGTGTTGCTGCCCGAAGGTTCACGGTTGCGGCGGATGATGGTGGCGGGCGGGGTGTTGGCCTGCATGGGGTGCGTTCTCATCTGGGGGAAGGCGCTGATGCTGGGGAAGCCGCCGCTGACGCGGGCGACGTTCGTGCAGGTGACGGGCGATGTCCTGTCGGTGCGCGCCGTTCCGGCCCAGCAGATGGTGCGCGCGATGCTGCGCCCGGTCGGCGCGCCGACCCTGCCGAAGGTCATCCGGATCAATATCGCCGAGAGCGATGTGCCCGAAGGCCTGGGCAAGGGGGCGACGATCCGCTTTCGCGTCCGGCTGATGCCACCCGCGCCGCCCAGCGTGCCGGGTGGGTATGATTTCGCCGCGCGGGCCTATTTTCAGGGCATAGGGGCGACCGGCAAGGCATTGAAACCTATCGAAATGGTGAAACCCGCGACCGGGCCAGCGCCGCTTCGGGCGCGGCTTTTTGCGCATATCGCGGATCAGATTGACGACCCGGCCAGGGGCATTGCGATCACATTGGCGACCGGTGATCAGGGCGCGATCGCCGAGGCCGATGCCGAAGCGATGCGCAACAGCGGGTTGGCACATCTGCTGTCGATCAGTGGGCTGCATGTGACGGCGCTGATCGGGGCTGTGATCTTTTTGTTGATGCGGGTCATGGCGCTGAGCCGCCGGGCGGCGCTCGACTGGCCGTTGATGCTGATCGCGGCGGCGGGCGGTGCGCTGGCCGGGGTGGGCTATACGCTTCTGACGGGGGCCGAGGTGCCGACGGTGCGGTCGTGTATCGCGGCGCTGCTGGTGCTGGGTGGCCTTGCGATGGGGCGGGATGCGATCACGCTGCGGCTGGTGGCGACGGGCGCGCTGATCGTGCTGCTCTTCTGGCCCGAAGCGCTGGTCGGGCCGAGCTTTCAGATGAGCTTTGCCGCGGTCACGGCGCTGGTAGCCTTGGCCGAACATAAGCGGTTCCGCGCCTTTGCCGCTGCGCGGGACGAGGCCCGCTGGCGCAAGACCGGCCGGATGTTGCTGGTGACATTGGCGACGGGCTTCGTCATCGAGATGGTGCTGATGCCGATTGCGCTGTTCCATTTTCACAAGGCGGGCATGTTGGGTGCCTTTGCCAACATCGTCGCGATCCCGCTCACCACCTTTGTCGTCATGCCGCTGGAGGCGCTGGCATTGCTGTTCGACCTGATCGACCTTGGCGCACCCCTCTGGTGGCTAACGCAGCAGGCGCTGACGCTGTTGCTGATGATCGCCCATGGGGTGTCGGCCAGTCCTTGGGCGACGATGTTGACGCCGTCGGTGCCTGCGGTCGTTTTTGCAGGGATGATGGCGGGGCTGCTCTGGTGCCTGTTGTGGCGCAGCCGGTGGCGTTGGCTGGGCCTGGGGCCTGTGGGGGCAGGCGTCATCACGATATTGCTGCTGTCGCCGCCCGACATATTGGTGACCGGTGATGGCCGCCACGTCGCGGTGCGCACGCCCGATGGCCGTATGGCGATATTGCGCGCGGGCGCGGGCGACTATGTGCGCGATGTTCTGTCGGAAAGCGCGGGCTATGATGGCACGCTGGAGCCGATCGCGCGACTGCCGCAGGCGCGTTGTTCAAGCGATCTGTGCGCGGTCGGGTTGATGGCGGGCGGTCGGCCCTGGCGGCTGCTCGTCACCCGCAGCGATACATTGGTGGAGCGCGCAAGCTTTGCGCGCGATTGCGCGGCAGCTGATATCGTCATTGCCGATCGCGGTCTGCCGCGCTGGTGCCGCCCGCGCTGGCTCAAGATCGACCGCCGCCTGTTGGCCCGGACTGGCGGCATGGCCATCAATCTGGACCACGCCACTGTCCGCACGGTCCGTCAGCCGGGCGATGCCCATCCCTGGATCGCGCCGATTCCCAAGCGATCGCCCCGATATGATCCGTCGAAACCGCGCCCGTTCGATGCGCGGCCCCAACCTCAATTATAGCGGCGCAGCAGCCCGGCGAGCTTGCCCTGTATCTGGACCTGGCGCGGGTCGTAGATTTGCGGTTCATAGGCGCTGTTGGCCGGGTCGAGCCGCACCCTTTGCCCTTCGCGGCGGAAATATTTGAGGGTGGCTTCATTATCGTCGATCAGGGCGACGACGATCTGGCCCTCGCGCGCGACTTCGGTCCGCTGGATCAGCGCGAAGTCACCGTCGAGAATACCGGCCTCCATCATCGAATCGCCGGACACTTCCAGCGCATAATGATCACCCGCGCCGAGCAGCGCAGCGGGAACGGACAACGTCGTCTGTCCTTCCATCGCCTCGATCGGGACGCCCGCTGCGATCCGGCCATGCATCGGGATTTCAATGACGTCATTTGCGGCGATGAGCTGCGGCTGCGAAATCTGGGGTTTGGGCGCGATGATCGGGGCCGGGATGCGGTGCATGGCATCGGGCAGCTTCAAGACTTCGAGCGCGCGGGCACGATTGGGCAGACGGCGGATGAAGCCGCGTTCTTCGAGCGCGTTGATCAGGCGGTGAATGCCCGACTTGGAGCGCAGATCCAGCGCATCCTTCATCTCCTCGAAAGAGGGCGACACGCCGCCTTCTTCCAAGCGGGTCTGAATGAAGCTCAGCAATTCCTGCTGTTTGGGCGTCAACATGGCTGCGGTCCTCCGTGGAACGTATAAGGAACGCATAGGAAACAGATGAAGGTTAGTCAAGCGCCGGGTGATTATCCCCTTCCCATACGTAATTCTTCCTGCTATATAATGGGCATGAGCAAGAAGCCCCAAACGATCGCGCAGTTTTTCAAGCAGTTTCCCGATGATGAAACCTGCCTGAACCACCTGTTTGAAATCCGCTTTGGGCAGGGCTTTGAATGCCCCTCTTGCGAACGCCCGTCCAAGTGGTTTCGGATCAAGGCAGAGCGTGCCTATTCGTGCCAGTGGTGCGGTCATCACCTGCACCCCACGGTCGGCACCCCGTTCCAGCAGACGCGCACGCCGCTGCAAATGTGGTTCTATGCCATCTTCCTGTTTACCACGACGCGCAATGGCGTGGCGGCGAAGGAATTGGAGCGCCAGCTTGGCGTCACCTACAAGACAGCCTGGCGCATGGCGCACCTGATCCGCGAGCATATGGCGGACGTTGATGGCGAAGATCCAATCGGTGGAGCATTCAAGACGGTCGAGATTGACGAAACCTACGTCGGCGGCGTCGCGAAAGGCAAAGGGACGGGCTACAAGGCCAACAAGACGGCAATCATGGGCATGATGGAGCGCAATGGCGACATCGTGACCAAGGTTATCCCCAACCGTAAGCGCTCGACCTTAGAGGGACATATCTTCGCCAACGTGAAGCCGCACACCGAAATCCATACCGACGAATTTATCAGCTACAGCGATCTGGGCGACTTCAAAGGCTATTGGCACAAGACGGTCAATCACAGCGCCGGGGAATATGTGCGCGGTCATGTATCGACCAATGGCGTGGAAGGCTTCTGGTCGCAGCTAAAGCGGTCAATCAACGGCACCCATATCCACGTTTCGGGCAAGCACCTGTGGAAATACGCGAAGGAAGCGGAATATCGCTTCAATCGTCGGGATTGCGCGGAGACGATGCTTTCGGAACTGCTGGGGACTTTTGGACCATTGCCTGAACGGCGCGGTTGAAGGCGTCCGGGTCAGCGCTTTGGCCTTCCCGTTCCGCGATGAACTGTTTGATTTTGCCCTCGTCGCGGGCTTGCTTAAGGGTTGTCATCGTGCGATTCTAGCATATGGAGAGCGCCATGTCCCGACCCAGATCATCACGTCGAGATAGCACCCGTGCTTGGATTTCTGGATTGGCGGTCACTCTGACCACGATCGTTAGCTATCTCGCATTTTGGCACATTGCGCCCATCCTGACATTCGCTATCGGATGCGTATCCCTAGTGGCCCTGATCATAGCAGGGTGGGTTCTAGGCCGTGAGCCAGAATCTATTCCACCAGCGGAGAAACCACCTCAACGACGCTCCGGCCCTGACGCATAACCTTCCATTCCCCGTCAGTCTTGCGCTGCTTAATTTCCATCCTAATTCGCATTGGGATATTCAGCCGCAGTGACTCTCTGACCGCGCTCCGTTCTAGCGCGGCCAAAAATTTCTTATCCTTCATAACGGCATTGAAATTGCCCGGTATCCCTTCCTGGCGAAATGTCCAAGCGCGCGGCGCGTTCTCCAGTCGGGGAGTCACAAGCACTACGTCTAGCGTTTGAGGGATCGTTCTCTCATCTTCTGCCTCTTCTTGTAATTCAAAAAGGCCGTCAGCTTCCGCAAACTGATCCGCCGGGACTAAAGCCTTTGGTTTCCAATTCTCGCCATGGGGCATGCCGGTTCCCACGCCTGTTATTTTCTCGTCCCGCTGGACGATTTTGAACATAGCTTTGTGGTGGCCTTTGACCGGCTCGCTGCTTTTGGCCTTCTCGTAAATCTCCAGCATTTCCCTTTTTTGGGTTTCACTGAAACCGTCATCTCCTAGCCAATAGTCGAGCGTCGGCTTTACAGTCGTTGGCACCACAACAGCCAAGCCGATGCCAAGGCGCATAATCACCGGTATTTTCTTCCAGCCCCGCGCCACCCGTTTCGCGGCCTGATTAGGCTTCGATTGCTCGATTTTGGCAATCCAGTTGGATGAGCCTGGTTTGGCAGCCACCAAGGAGACGCGATAATCGCAATTTGGGTCAATGGCAGATGCTGCAGCTTTGATACCTTGCGCCCACTCGATCGCGGCGGCGGCGGCAACCTCCAAATCAGCCAATTCACCGGGGCGCGTATCAAAATAGAGGCTCAATTCGCCCCTATCAGTTTCGTCTAAAGACAAATCCATAACCAACGCCTCCCCTTATTGGAGAAGCTACGCCGATTCAGGCCCTTGCGTCAATCACGTATGCCAAGGGGATAATCACGAAGCGCCGGGTGAGTTACGGCAGGGGCAGAATTTGCACCGTGTCGCCGATGGCGGCCGGGGGTGAACCGGCGGGGCGGAGGATCAGGCAATCGGCCAGGGCCATGGCGGCGGTGGCGGCGCTGTCCTGCGAGGTGACCGAGACGATGCCGCCTTCGCTGCGGAAGGCGCGGAGATAATCGTCGCGGTCGCCGGTGGCTGGGAGGGGGGACGCGAGACGGGCTTCGTGCAAGGGGGGGAGCGGGGCGCTTGCGCCTGCCATATGGCGCACCATCGGTAACAGGAACAGGGTGCTGGTGACGAAGGCCGAGACGGGGTTGCCGGGCAGGCCCAGGAACAACGCTTTGCCGAGCCGTCCGGCCATCAGTGGCTTGCCGGGGCGCATGGCGATCTTCCAGAAATCGAGCGTACCGCCCGCTTGCGCGAAGGCGGGGCGGACCATGTCATGATCGCCGACCGATGCGCCGCCGGTCGAGACGATGATGTCGGCCTGGCGGGCGCGATCGAGCGCTGTGACCATGGCGTCGAGATCGTCGGCGACGATGCCGAGGTCGATGACGTCGCAGGGCAAGGCGGCCAGCATCGCGGCGAGCATGGGGGCGTTGGACGAGGGGAGCGCGCCCGGCGGGGTTGGTGCGCCGGGCGGTACGAGTTCGTCGCCGGTCGAGAGCAGCGCGACCCTGAGCCGCTGTCCGACGGACAAGCGGCCATGGCCACCCAGCACGGCCAGCGCGATCTGGGTCGGGCCGAGCCGCGAGCCTGCCTTGAGCAGGGGCGCCCCCTGCGCGAAGTCCGATGCGGCGGGGCGGACGTGGCGACCGGGGGGAAGCGGGTCGGCGCTGGCGGTCAGGTGGTCGCCGTTGCGGGCCGCATTTTCCTGAATCAGGATTGCGTCGGCCCCTTCCGGCAAGGGCGCGCCAGTGAAGATGCGGCAGGCTTCTCCCGGTGAGAGGGGCGGGGGCGGCGTGCCACCTGCGCGGCTGGTCGCGGTGACGTGCCACGGGCCGGGCGCCTCGGCGGCGCGCACAGCATAGCCGTCCATGGCGCTAAGGTCGGTCCAGGGCTGGGTGCGTTGCGCGATGACATCGCGCGCCAGCCAGCGTCCGGCACAGGCCGTAACGGGCACATCCTCGGCAGGTAGCCGGTCGGCCAGAGCGAACAGGCGGGCCTGCGCCTGTGCGACAGGCAGCAGGCTCATGGCCTGTGCCAGTCGCCCGACTTGCCGCCGGTCTTGCTGAGCAGGCGGACGCCGTCGATGACCATCGCCTTGTCGATGGCCTTGGCCATGTCGTAGATGGTCAGCAGGGCGACGGAGGCCGCGGTCAGCGCTTCCATCTCGACGCCGGTCTGGCCTGCGGTGCGGGCTGTCGCGGTGACGCGGACGCCGGTGTCGTCCAGGTCAAAGTCGATCGTCACGGCGCTGAGCGCGATCGGGTGGCAGAGCGGGATGAGGTCGGCGGTGCGCTTGGCGGCCATGATGCCAGCGACCCGCGCGACGGCGAGGACGTCGCCTTTCTTGACCAGGCCCGCGAGGATCGCGGCGGCGGCTTCCCGGCTCATCTCGATCCGGCCGTCCGCCACGGCTTCGCGCGCGGTCACGGCTTTGGCCGACACATCGACCATGCGCGCGGCGCCGTCTGGGTCGAGGTGGGTGAGATGGCTCATGCGCCGGTCAGCAGGTGGCGGGTGGCGGCTTCGACATCGGCCTGCCGCATCAGCGTCTCCCCGACGAGGAAGCAGCGCACGCCATGGTCGGCCATGGCGGTGAGGTCGGCATGGCCGGTCAGGCCGCTTTCGGCGACGAAGGTGCAGCCGTCGGGGGCTTTCCCCACCAGTTCATAGGTGCGGGCGAAATCGACGGTGAAGTCGCGCAGGTCGCGGTTGTTGACGCCGATCAGGCGCGAGCGGAGTTTCAGCGCACGGTCGAGTTCGGCTTCGTCATGCACTTCGATGAGCGCGTCCATGCCGAGGCCCAGCGCGGCATCCTCGATTTCCGCCATCTGCGCGTCGTCCAGGGCAGCGACGATGATAAGGATGGCGTCGGCGCCGAGCGCACGGCTTTCGAGTATCTGCCAGGGATCGACGATGAAATCCTTGCGCAGCACGGGCAGCGCGCAGGCCGAACGGGCGGCCATCAGATAATCGTCATGGCCCTGAAAATAGGGTTCGTCGGTCAGCACCGACAGACAGGCGGCTCCACCCGCGGCATAGGCCTGGGCATGGGCGGGGGGATCGAAATCTGCGCGGATCAGGCCCTTGGAGGGGCTGGCCTTCTTGACCTCCGCGATCAGGCCGAAGCCGGAGCGCGCCGCATCGTCGAGTGCCTTGCGGAAGCCGCGCGGGGGCGTCTGTTCGC
Organism: Sphingobium xenophagum; assembly: GCF_031457465.1. Classification (GTDB taxonomy): domain Bacteria; phylum Pseudomonadota; class Alphaproteobacteria; order Sphingomonadales; family Sphingomonadaceae; genus Sphingobium; species Sphingobium xenophagum_A. The sequence continues at coordinate 41,451 of NZ_JAVDWV010000003.1, read as the reverse complement.
TGGCGCGGGCGTGCAGCGCGGCGATGCTGGTTGCGGCTTTGCGTCGGGCGACATCTTCGCGTTTGAAGTCGCAAATCTCGATCAGCTTGTTGGTCATGTGTAGGCAATCCAGCAATTGAGCAGGGCGTTGGCGAGGCCGCGGTCGATCGTCTCGGCGGCTTCGTCGACGCCTTCGCGAAGGTCGGTAACGGCGTCCGCGACGACAAGGGCGGCGGCGGCGTTGAGCAGCACGGCGTCGCGATAAGGGCCGGTTTCGCCCTGAAGCAGCGCGCGCAGGGCGGCGGCGTTATGGGCCGCGTCACCGCCGCGTATGGCTTCGACCGGATGGGTGGACAGGCCAAGTTCTGCGGCAGTGATACGGTGCATCGCGATCAAGCGATGGCCGGTAACTTCGGCCATGTCGTTGCCGCCCGCGAGCGAGAGTTCGTCTAGGCCTTCGTCGCCCGACACGATCATCGCCCGGTCGACGCCGAGTTCGGCAAGCGCCTCGGCATAGATGGGGACATAGGCCGGACGGGCGATGCCGACGAGCTGGCGGCGGACCCCGGCCGGGTTGGCCAATGGTCCCATCAGGTTGAAGATGGTGCGTTCACCGATCGCCTTGCGAATGGGGCCGAGGCGTTTGAGCGCGGGGTGGTAGTTTTGGGCAAAGAGGAAGCCGATGCCCAAGTCCGCGAGCGTCGCTTCGGCGGTGGTGGCGGCATGGTCGAGGTTCAGGCCCAGGGCTTCGAGCGTGTCGGCGGCCCCGGCCTTGGAGGAGGCAGCGCGGTTGCCATGTTTGGCGACTGGCACGCCAGTAGCGGCCACGACCAGCGACACGGCGGTCGAGACGTTGAGCGTATGATGGCCATCGCCGCCAGTGCCGCAGACGTCGATGGCTCCGGCGGGCGCGGTGACCGGGATCATGCGGGCGCGCATGGCGCGGGCGGCGGCGGCGATTTCGATGGCGCTTTCGCCGCGTCGGGCCATGGTGACGAGGAAGGTCGCGATCTCCGCTTCCGGCAGGTCCGCGTCGAACAGCAGGTCGAAGGCGATGGCGGCGGCCTGCGCGTCGAGCGGCGAGGAGGGGTCGGGCAGGCGGGTCATGACGCTTCGCCTTAGTCGGGACAGGGCCGGTAAGTCGAGAGGCCGTTAGAGCTTAACTTCGCACTTTTCCCGCACAATTTGAAATATGATTTCCTATTGCCGACAGATTTGGAAAGTGACCGACGCAGCATAGCAAAGCCCATCCCGATAGGACAGGCGTCAGGCGGCTTCGCGCGTCTTCACCTTTATGCCGGCGATCCGCATGAAATTGGCCAGCATGTCGTGACCATGTTCGGTCGCGATGCTTTCAGGGTGGAACTGGACCGAGTGGATCGGCAACGTCGCGTGGCGGAAGCCCATGACCGAGCCATCTTCGCTGGTTGCATTGACCAGCAATTCGGCGGGAATATCCTCGACGATCAGCGAGTGATAGCGGGTGGCGGTGAAGGGTGAGGGGATGCCAGCAAAAAGCCCGGTGCCGTCGTGGGTGACGGGGGAGGTCTTGCCGTGCATCAGGCCGCCACGCACGACCTTGCCGCCGAAATGCTGGCCGATCGCCTGATGGCCAAGGCACACGCCAAGCAGGGGCGCGCCCGCATCGGCGCAAGCGGCGACGAGGTCGAGGCTGACGCCCGCTTCGTTCGGCGTACAGGGGCCGGGCGAGAGGAGGAAGGCCTTGGCGCCGCTGGAGAGGGCCTGGCCCGCCGAAATGGCGTCGTTGCGGACGACTTCGACCCGCGCGCCCAGTTCCATCAGATAATGGACCAGGTTCCAGGTGAAGCTGTCATAATTGTCGATGACGAGGATCATGGGGACAAGGCTATAGGGCGGTCGGCGGGCGAGGGGAAGCGGGCGCGTGTGAAGAAATATCGCAACCGAAACAGCGCGACAGAGGGGCGCTGCGCCTGCTATGGGCAGCCATCGACGCGAACCCTGCCTGCAAGCATTCGCGTGACCGAGAGACGATCGCGCTCCCGCTTGCCAGCAAGGAGCGACCCTCTTGGGCGATCTCAACCATCTTTTGCACCATGAGCAGCTATCGCTGTTGCATGCCCAGCATAGCGGCTGTGCCGACATGCGCGCCGAGCATCGCGGCGAGGCCCATAGCTATGGTGCCCGCATTCGCGATCATCGGCTACCCTATCGGTCGCCCGCAGCATCGACCGGGCGGACTGCTTTTGTCCCGTTCGTCTTTGGATCGGAGGGCCGGGGCATATGAGCCGCGCGATCAATATCAAGGCGGAACTGGCCGACGTCAAAGCCATGTGCGAACGCCACACCCTGGCGATTTCGACCATCGAGGCGCTGCCGGCCGGGGGCACGCGGGTCGTGATGCTGAACCCTGACGGGGCCGAGCGGTTGCGGACGCTGATGAAGGGCAAGTTGATTGATACGCCTGTCGTGCGATCCTCGCTGTTCCTGGCGCGACAGCCGCGGTCGGCGAGCTGATGAAATCCGTCGGTGCGCAACACTGACGGAACATCTTGAAAAACCGTGCGGGCGCGCGCATATAGAGTGTGCCGGGTTCGCCCGGCTATGGTGATAAATTGTGTCGTATAATAGACGCAGCGGACCCGGGGGCAGTACCCGGCGGTTCCACCACATATCCCGATGGGCTTCACGCCCGGCGGGATGTCTGACGGGGCCGAACTAGGATCGACGTGTGTTCAAAGGCGATATTTTTACCCGGCCCGTGTAAGCCGTTAAACTGTGCAAAACTCACAAGTGCCAACGATAACGAAGCACTCGCCATTGCAGCGTAACTGAGGGCCTCACGGCCTGACGTTACCCTAAAATAGCGCGGTTGAACCCACCGGGCAACAGAAGGGAATTCAGCGGCCTCCGGGAGGGCCGGGCAACAGAACCTCCCGGACCTTATTCCCCGACATCCTTGTTCCAGCTTCGCGTGCGATCTCCGCCGGAGCTTTGTCGCGACTCGCGTCGCGAATCGATGGACATCGACCTGTCCTTTCGATTACGCTTTTATGACAGTGTGATGAAATATTCATAAGCTGCTGTTTTTACGTGAAACAAATTTGTTTCATCAAAATTGCACACTCTTGCGCCGATGTCATCTAAATGAAATACTCCTGACTATATTAAGAAGTTTTTTTCAGGAGAATTGCGATGAAGACGGTAGCGGTAATGATGGGTTTTGCGCTGGCCTGTGTCGCGCCGGGCATGGCCCAGGCCGCACCGGATGAGGTGGTCGTTGTCGGTGTGCCTGATGGGCGGCTGGCGGCAGGCTCCTTGATGCGCGGTGATTTTGAGAAGGCCGCCAAGCGCCTGAACGCCGTACGCCCGGACGCTGCGAGCGATCCCGCGCGGCTTATCAATCTTGGCCACGCCTATCTTGGCTTGGGGCGGATCGCCGACGCGCATGGTGCCTATAAAAGTGCGCGATTTGCGCCCGAATCCGTGCTGGTACTGGCCAATGGCGAAGAAGCATCTTCGCGCGACATTGCGCGCCGCGCGATGAGCCGTATCCAGACCAGCTACGCCATGCGCTGATTATTCAGCGCTTGCATTCAGCTTTGAAGAGTTAACTAAGGGTGTCGCTCATAAGGGCGGCACCCTTAACCTTGTCGCGGTGAAGGTTGTCATCATAATGACATGAAAGTCATAAAAGCGTCATGCAAATGACGCTCCGCTGTCACGGAATACCAACAAGCCTGTCACGTCCCGCGCCTAGTTGCCCTGCTTGAGGGTGACAGGGGGCGTTATCCGATTCGAAATTCCCCTGCGCTCCGCATCCTGAACATATCCCGGCAGCAGCCGGAGCGGAGACGACATGGCCAAGATTAACCGTATTCACACGATCCTGATGGCGAGCTGCGCTTGCATCGGTCTGAGCGCTTGCGGCGCCGACGACATTTCCTCGCCGGGCGAAGGCACCATCGTCATCCCCGCGCCGACGCCAACGCCGACGCCGACCCCCACGCCAACGCCGACCCCCACGCCGACCGGCGTGACCCCGGCCGCCAATTGCCCGAACATTTCCGGCTCGGCACAGCTCACTGACCTCGGCACCATCACCAACGGCGGCAACACCTGGCGCAATTGCGGCTTCCCTGCCCGCTTCACCAGCTCGGCCGCGATTACCAAGGTCGCGGGCGTCATCTATTCGCTGCCAGGCCGCGTTGATGTCGGCACCGACCAGGGTGCCGCCAGCACCAACACCGACGTTACGCTGACGATCGATCCCGGCGTCGTTGTCTTTGCCGGCACCGGCAATGCCTTCCTCGCCGTCAATCGCGGCAATCGTCTGAATGCGATCGGCACGGCTACGCAGCCGATCATCTTCACCAGCCGCGAAAACGTGCTTGGCACCGCGACCGACCAGTCGTCGGGCCAGTGGGGCGGCATCGTGTTGCTTGGCCGCGCGAAGATCACCGACTGTCTCGCCCCGGCCGCTGCGCCCGGCACCAACGCCTGTGAGCGTGATACGGAAGGCACCAGCAACGCCCTGTACGGCGGCACCAACGATGCCGACGATTCGGGCCGCCTGTCCTACGTGCAGATCCGCTATTCGGGCTTCGTGCTGTCCGACGGCAAGGAGCTTCAGGGCCTGACGCCATCGGGCGTCGGCACAAACACCGAGATGGATCATATTCAGATCCACAACAGCTCGGACGATGGCATCGAATTTTTCGGTGGTGCGGCGCATCCGCGTTACCTGGTGCTGACCGGCAACGAAGATGACAATCTGGATACCGACATGGGCTTCCGCGGAACGGCGCAGTTCGTTCTTTCGATCCAGCGTGAAGGCAACAATATCGGCGACACCTTCCTCGAAACCGACTCCAACGGTGGTAGTGCAGCCAACAACAGCGAAGACGCTCTGCCGCGCCAGTATCTGAAGGTTGCCAACTTCACCCATATCCAGCGCTCGAACACCGGCGACAACGGCGCGTCGATGCTGCTGCGCGGCGGTGCCGACCTCGCTTTGGTCAACGGCATCATCGTCAGCCCGACCCAGAGCTGCCTGCGCATCAACAGCGCAACGACGGTGCGCGATGCCGACACCGCGCTGCAGGATGCTGGCAAGCCGCGCTACATTTCGGTGGTGATGCAGTGCAACAGCACGCCGTATAAGGGCACCGGCGGCGTCGATGTCGCGCTGGTTCAGTCGATCTTCGAAGCTGGCCCGAACAGCACGATCAGCTACACACCGTCGCTGACCAGCGTGTTTATCAATGGCCCGACCGAAACGGCCCGTCCGGCGGTCGATCCCAAGACCATCGACAGCGCCTTCACCACCACCACCTATATCGGTGCGGTCAAGGACAGCAACGACACCTGGTATGCCGGTTGGACCTGCAACTCGGTGACCGCCAACTTCGGCACCACCAGCGGTAGCTGCACGGCGATCCCGACGACCTGATCGGACCCACGACCTCAACAGGGGCGGGGGAGCGTGCATTTGCGCTTCCCCGCCTTCTTTTGCACTGCATATCCCAAAGGGGGACATTTAGCATGTCGAAGCCGCTCAGCCTGGCGCGCCTGCTCCTGATTTCATCCGCCCTGGTCGCGCCTGCCGCCATGGCGCAGACCGACGCCGGCGGCCCCGTTTCGCCAGCCGCCGCCCAAGAAGAAATACAGCAAGACGGGTTCGACGTCTCGATTCCCGGCGCGAACATCGTCGTCACCGGACGTCGCACCAGCAATGTGTCGCAAGCCGCGCCGCAAGTGGTGAACGTGCTGTCGGCTGCCGACATCCGGCGCACGGGCGAGGGCGATATCGCCGGTTCGCTCCAGCGCGTTACGGGCCTGTCGGTTGTGTCGGGCGGTTATGTCTATGTTCGTGGCCTTGGCGATCGCTATTCGCTCGCGCTGCTCAACGGTTCGCCGCTGCCAAGCCCAGAGCCTTTGAAGCGCGTCGTTCCGCTCGACATTTTCCCGACAAGCGTGATCGCCTCTACGCTGGTGCAGAAGACCTATTCGGTCAACTTCCCTGGTGAATTCGGTGGTGGCGTCATCAACCTGACGACCAAGGCCATTCCGAGTGAGAGCTATCTGGAAATCGGCGTTGGCAGTTCAGCCAATACCGAAACGTCCGGGCAGATGGGCTATACCCATTATGGCTCGAAGTCGGACTGGACGGGCTTTGACGACAGTTCGCGCAACGTCCCGCCGCTGCTTCAGCAGGCCTTTAACAGTGGAAAGCCGTTCGCCGATTTCACGCGCGCCGAACAGCAGGCCATTTCCATGCAGTTCCTCAATTCCGCAACGTCGGTCGTGCAGCGGACCAACAGCCTGCCGTTCAATTTCTCGGCGTCGCTCAACGGCGGCACCGCTGTTGATGTCGGCAGTGATGGTCGCCTGGGCGTGATTGCCACAGCGTCCTACAGCAATAAGTGGCGTACGCGCGACAACCTGCAGCAGGCGTCGCTCGACGTCGCACAGGGTGCGGGCCGAAGCTATCAGCAGGTTGCCACCGATAATGAAATGACGGTCAACGGCCTGTTGGGCTTTGGCCTGGAGCTGGGCGAGCAGAAGCTGCGCTGGACGAACCTCTACATCCGCGACACGCTCAAGCGTAGCGCGCTGGCCGTCGGTCAGAATGACGGGTTGATCCAAACGGCCGACTATATGAATCAAAGCACCGCGTGGTATGAGCGGCAATTGATCGACACGCAGTTGGTCGGCGAGTTCAAGCTGACCGATGCGCTCAGCCTCGACATGCGGGGCGGCTTTGCCAACTCGCAGCGTGAAGCACCTTATGAGCGTGAGTTCGTCTATGTGCGGTCGAATGTCAGCCTGGATATTGATCCGGTGGGTGACCGCTTCATCAACCTGCTCAATCGTCAGCGCGGTGATGCTTCCATCACGTTCAGCGACCTGAACGAGGATCTGTGGTTCGCCGGTGCGGATTTGAGCTACAAGATTGCGCCAGGCTATTCGTTGACGGCGGGCTATGCCTTCAACGATACCAAGCGTCGTTCGTCGCGCTATGAACTCCATTTCGACGCCGTTAACTTGCCGATCCCCGTGACGCAGTTGCGCCCCGACTTCCTGTTGTCGGATGCGTCGATCCAGCTCTATAATATCGGCCTGCTCGATTTTTCGGGCAACTATCCGGTCTATGACGCCGCGCTGCGGACCCATGCGGGCTATGCCCAGGTTCAGGCCGAACTCTTCTCCGGTCTCTCGGTAAATGCGGGTGTCCGTTACGAAAAGGGCAACATGTCGGTTACCGGCGTGGACGTTTACAGCACTGGCCTGACCCCCTTCAACGAAATCCGCAAGGACTATTGGTTGCCGGCGGTGACGGTTACACTCGAAGCCGCCAAGGGCCTGCAACTGCGCGCCAGCGGTTCCAAGACGATCGCTCGGCCGCAATTCCGCGAATTGATCGCCCAGCCTTATCTGGACACCGAATCGAACCGTTTCTTCCGCGGCAACCCCTTCTTGCAGGATAGCCAGTTGTGGAATGCGGACGTTCGTGCGGAATGGTATATGGGCCGCGACGAACGGATCACGGCGGCGGCCTTCTACAAGAAGATCGAGAACCCGATCGAAACCTACACGACCATCACGGATACCTACAGCGTCGCGACCAGCTTCGCCAATGCGCCCGAAGCGACGCTTTATGGTGCCGAGTTGGAAGTGCAGAAATATATTCCGCTCGATAATTGGTCGAATTCGTCCTTCTTCCTGAGCCGTCGTATCGTGCTGATCGGTAACTATACCTACACCCAATCGAAGTTGAGGGTGAAGGACGGTGACACCACCATTCCTTATACCTACACCGTAGGCGATCTGCCGGCGGCATCCGACTTCTTCCTGAACGGTGTGCCGTTGACTGGCCAGTCCGACCATCTGGTCAACCTCCAGATCGGCCTGGAGGATACGGACAAGCTGTCGCAGCAGACCTTGTTGCTGACCTATGCCAGCGACCGCGTCACCAGTCGTGGTCCGAACCTGCAACCGGACATCAAGGAACGCCCAGGCGTACAATTGGACTTCGTGGCGCGTCAGGGGGTCAAGCTGCCCGGCGGCATCAACAGCGAGTTCAAGTTCGAAGCCCGCAACATATTGGGACGGAAGTTCCAGGAGTTCCAGGAAGAGGGCGACAATCGCGTCTATTATAACCGCTACAAGATCGGCACCACCATCGCCGCGTCGATGACGGTGGCGTTCTAAAGATACGGTCACGGGCCGCCCCCTGCGCGGCCCGTTGATGGCAAAAAAGCGACCGGCCCGTTTCCATGCGGGCCGGTCGCTTTGTTTTCGACCATATAAGATATGCGGTCCGCCGCTCACGCGATGCGAAGGAAAGCCCCCGTCTTCAGCCCCAGGGCTTTTCCCGATACCATTTGGTGATGACATGCTTGACGCCACTGCGCACCTTCATGCCGTGATGGATGCTGGCGGGGTTGGGCTGCCCCGGAGCAAGGCGGTTGTTCCAGGCGAGAAGTTTGCCGGTCTGCGGTTGCACGGTCTTGCCGATCTTGGTGAAGCGCGTCGCGCCACCCGCCGCCGGTTCGTTGAGATAGACCATCAAGGTCCAGGTGCGGTTGCCGGCGACCGAGCAATAGGTTGCATAGTCCGCGCCCTTTGGATCGAAATAGTCGGTGTGGGCTTTGAATTCCTGGCCCACATCGTAGCGTTGCCCCTGTATCGGTTCGCCATAGTGGGTGGCAATGCCGGCAAAAGCGTCGAGCCGGGCATTGATCCCGGCAACGAACGGGTCGGCATGGTCAAGGTCGCAGGTTTCGCTGGTGCGGAAATAGCCGTCACCATTGGCATCGGCGATGGTCGAGGGACGGCGCTGCGCATCAATGCGCTCGATCAGGGCGGTGCAATCGGGCGCTGAAAGAAAGTCGCGCAGGATGAACAGCGTAATTTCCCTGGTCGGGACACGCTGGACCCGCGGGTGGGAGCCAATCCAGGCGGGGTCGCCATCAGCGGCGGTAGGGGTGATCTGGTCGGTCATAATCGGTCCTGCAATGGCATTATAGAGCCGTGAAGACGGTGCCGTTGCTATCGCGCAACCAGCAAAATGCAAGCGATGGGCGCGCGCGCGATTATGTCATATTACAGTCATATAAACGTCATCGTCCCGTAAGGAGAAATGCCTAGCAGGCTTCCATATCAGTGGGGGCTTCATCAGATTATGCGAGTGCCGTTTGGCCAGACAGTGCGCGGGTGGAGCGAGCGCAGGCCGCGTGGTTTGCCGCCATTTGACGGATGGCGTCTGCTGGAGCGCGGCTTGCTGATCCTGCTTGCCCTGCAACTGGTGCGGCTTGTGTGGGCGACGATGGTGCCGGTGGGCAGTTTCGGGCCGTGGGAGGGGCGGCAGGCACAACTTTTGTCGCCGAGCGCGCGTCAGGCCCTTTTTGCCTCCTTCGATCCCTTCTTCCGTAGCGACGCCCCGACCCCATCGGGCACTGGCGTTGTCACTTCACTGGCGCTCACCCTCTATGGCGTGCGCGTCAATGAAGGGTCGGGGCTTGGTTCCGCCATCATCGCATCGCCAGACGGGGTGCAGAACAGCTTTGCCGTGGGTGACGAAATCATGCCCGGCGTAGTGCTGAAGGCGGTGGCGTTCGATCATGTAACGATTGATCGGGGCGGAGCGGAAGAGCAGATTTTCATTGATCAATCGACCCCCGCGCCCGCCGCAGCGCCAGAAGGCGACGCGCCTTCGGTTGGTGCCGTATCGTCGGGGGAAGAATCGACTGGCGCACCCGCTTCCGCGCCTAGCGCAGACAGTTTGAGGCGCGATATCGGCTTTGCCCCGCGCATGGAAAATGGTCGCGTCACTGGACTGGTTGTCAGCGCCAAGGGGCCAGCTTTTGCCAGTGCCGGTTTTCGACCCGGCGACATCGTGACCCAGATCAACGGTCAGCCGATCGGCGACCTCCAGTCCATTCAGAACCAGATTGCGCCCGGTGCGCGCCTGTCCCTGACCGTGGAGCGCGGCGCTGCCGTCGCCTCCGTCAACCTGATCGTGCAAGGCCAATGACCCGCAAACTCCTCCATACCGCCGCCCTTGCCCTCGCGCTGGCGACTCCGATCGCCGCGCCGCTGATGGCGCAGCAGACGCTCAATGTCCGCGATGCGGACATCCGGGCGTTCATTCAGGACGCGGCGCGGGTGACGGGACGCACCTTCATCATCGACAATCGGGTGCAGGGAAAAGTGTCGGTCGTGACCGACCGGCCCTTGTCCCGATCCGAATATTTCGAGATCGTATTGTCGACCCTGCGCGCCAACGGGCTGGTCGCGGTTCCGGCGCCGGGCGGTGCCTATCGCATCCAGCCCGCCGATGGCGCATCGGGCCAACCCAGTAGCGTTGGCAGCGGTGCCAGTCGCAACAGCTTTGTAACCGAGGTGTTCCGCCTGCGCTCCATCGACGCGGCGAGTGCGCTGGAAACATTACGCCCCCTGGTGAGCAAGGAGGGGTCGGTTACGGCTAACCGCGCCGGTAACAGCGTGGTGGTTGCGGATTATGCCGACAATATCGCCCGTATCCGGCAAGTCATTGCGCGCGTTGACCGGGACACGTCGGCAACGCAGATGATCATGCTCAAAAATGCAGGCGCGCGCGAAATCGCGACGTCGTTGCAGGCGCTGGTAGCCGGCGGGGGATCGGGCGAAAATGCCGCGCCGTCGGCTGCGACCGTGGTGCCGATCGACAGCAGCAATGCCATCGCCATCCGGGGCGACGCCAATAGCGTCGCGCGCCTCGCGGCCATGGCACGGCAGCTTGACCAGCAGGCGGCGAGCGGCACCGAGATACGTGTCTATTGGCTGGAACATGCCGACGCCGAGAAGTTGTTGCCTGTATTGCAGCAGTTGGTCGGGCAATCCACCAGCCAGCCAGTGACGGCATCGACGCCAGCGGACGCCAGCGCTGCACCGGCAGCGCAGGCCGCAGCGCCGGTTGCTGCCGCTTCATCATCGGGCAGCGGCATATCCATGCGCGGGCCTGCAATCGTTACACGCTATGACGGGGCAAATGCGATCATCGTTGCGGCCAATAGCGATGTGCAGCGCATGCTTGGCGAAACGATCCGCCAGATCGACACGCGCCGCGAACAAGTGCTGGTGGAAGCGATCATCGTTGAGATCAGCGATGCGGCAGCCAAGAAACTGGGCGTGCAGTTTTTGCTGGGCAGTACGTCGACTGGCTTTGCCGCGACAAATTATTCCAATGCGTCGCCCAATTTGCTGACGCTGGCCGGGGCCTATGGCGCGACTCAGTTGGGTACGACGACAACGACTGTGGTTGCGCCCGATGGCACACGCACCACGACCGAGGTACAAAATAGCGGCGACCTCGCCAGCACGTTGCAGGAGGCTGCGATCAGCAGCCTGCAGAGCGCCACGGGCATCATCGGTGGGCTGGGCACGCAGATCGGCAAGAATGGAATTTTCGGGGCGATTATCAACGCGGTGAAGTCGGACACCGAGAGCAACCTACTGTCCACGCCATCGGTCATGACGCTCGACAATCAAAAGGCATCTATCCTGGTCGGGCAGCAGGTGCCGATCACCACCGGTGAGGCGCTGAGCCAGAATTTCGACAATCAGTTCCGTACCGTCCAACGGCAGGATGTCGGCATCAAGCTGGAGGTGAAGCCGCAGATCAATACCGGCGGCGCGATCAAACTGTTTCTGAAACAGGAAGTGTCGAGCGTGGCCGGACCGGTGAGCAACTCCAGCAGCGACCTCATCATCAACAAGCGCGAGATCGAAACGACGGTCACGGTCGATGATGGCGAGATATTGGCGCTGGGCGGCTTGCTCGACGATAATGAGCGCAAGACGATCGAGCGGATTCCGTTGTTGTCCGACATTCCGGGGCTGGGCGAATTGTTCAAGTCGCGCAGTCGCAGCCGGACCAAGACCAATTTGATGGTGTTCATCCGCCCGACAATCCTGCGATCGAAAGAGGATGCGCAGAGGCTGACACAGCAGCGCTATGGCTATGTCCGCGGTATGCAATTGCAGCGCAACCCGGACATGGAGCCGACCATCGACGAACTGGTCCGCGACTATATGGGCGCAACGCCGCCGTTGCCGCCGCAGCCGACCGATGCGGTGGTGGCCCCTGCGCAACCCGAAGTGATCGAGCCTATTGTGCGACAGTCGAGCGGCGTGGTGCGGCCGGTGGACCTGCCGCCGAGTGGAGGTCAGCAGTGAGCGACACCGGACCAGCCTTGCCAGCGGACGCCGATGCGCCCGGCGTCGGGACATTTCCTCCGTTGCCGCCGCGGCCCATCGACATTCCCTATACTTTCGCGCGCAAGAATGGCGTCGTCATGCTGCCGATCGAGGGTGACCGGCTGACCATAGGCGTGCGGGAGGGGAGCGATCCGCGCGTGCTGCTGGAGGTGCGGCGTCATCTCGCGCGCAGCTTCGATGTCGTTTTCACGACGCCGGCCGAGTTCGACCGGCATCTGTCCAATCATTATGCGATGGAGGGCAGCGCGGCCGCCATGGCGGGATCGCTGGATGTCGGCGGGGATGAACTGGATATTTTGGCCGCTGACATTCCGACGGCGGATGATCTGCTCGACAGTGCGGACGATGCGCCCGCGATTCGCCTGATCAACGGGATCATCGCTGAAGCCGCGCGACGGGGCGTGTCGGATATTCATATCGAACCCTATGAGACGGGTCTGATCGTCCGTATGCGCGTGGATGGCGTGTTGCGCGAAACGCTGCGCATGCCGCCGCATGTCGCGCCGGTGGTGGTCAGCCGCATCAAGGTGATGGCGCGGCTCGACATTGCCGAGCGGCGTGTACCGCAGGACGGGCGCATCGGCCTGACGCTGGGCGGCAAGCTGCTCGACGTGCGCGTGTCGACCCTGCCGAGCCGGGCGGGTGAGCGGGTGGTGCTGCGTATTCTCGACAAGGAGAATGCCGGAATCACGCTCGACCTGCTGGGGATGAATGGCACGCCGGACCGGATTTTCCGCGAGGGGTTGAGCGAGCCTAATGGTATCATCCTGGTCACAGGGCCTACCGGGTCGGGCAAGACGACGACGCTCTATGCCGGTTTGCGCCAGCTGAACGATGGCTCGCGCAATATTCTGACCGTCGAAGATCCGGTCGAATATGCGATGGAGGGTGTGGGCCAGACCCAGGTGAATGCCAAGGTCGGGCTGACATTTGCGGCGGGGTTGCGCGCGATATTGCGGCAAGATCCCGATGTGGTGATGGTCGGCGAAATCCGTGATCGCGAGACGGCAGAGATTGCCGTGCAAGCGTCGCTGACCGGGCATCTCGTGCTTTCCACCGTCCATACCAATGATGCGGTCGGCGCGATTACGCGGATGCGCGACATGCGGGTGGAGCCGTTTTTGCTGGCGTCGACGTTGCGCGCGGTGATCGCGCAGCGGCTGGTGCGGCGTTTGTGCCAGAGCTGCCGCGAGCCGGTGCAGGCGGACAAGTCGGCCAGTGCGCTGCTGGGTTTTGATCCCGGCACGATCATCTATCGCGCGCGCGGCTGCGATGAGTGTAACGGCACGGGCTATAAGGGCCGGATCGGCGTGTTCGAGGCGATCCGGGTAGACGATACGATCCGCCGCCTGATCAACGATGGAGGCGACGAATCGCTGATTGCGCGCCATGCCTTTCTCAATGCGCCCAATCTGGGATCGGCGGCGCGCGCTTTGGTGCGTGACGGGCAGACCACGGCGGAGGAGGCGATCCGCGTGTCGCGGCGCGATTCGGTCGAGGCGGAAACGATCGTCGATGGCTGAGTATGACTATGTCGCGATCGACCCGGCCGGCAAGGACCGCAAGGGATCAATCAAGGCCGATACTATCGAGGAGGCGCGCGCCAAGCTGGATGCGCGCAAGCTGTTCATCGTTGCGCTGGAGCCGGGCGCGGTGGGGAGCGCGCGCAAGCGGGCAAACCTGTCGCTGCGCAGCCCGCGCCTGAGCGCCAAGGAACTGACTTTGTTCACGCGGCAATTGGCGACGCTGACCCAGGTCAGCCCGCTGGAGGAGTCGCTGCGCACGATCGGACGGCAGAGCGAGCAGGATCATGTCCGCGCCGTCGTGGGCAAGGTCCATTCGGGCGTGATGGAGGGGCGGCGGCTGGCCGATGCACTCGGCGCGGAGCCGAAAAGTTTTCCGCCGCTCTATCGCGCCATGATTTCGGCGGGCGAAAGCTCCGGCAGCTTGCCTACGATCATGGAGCGATTGTCTGGCCTGATGGAGCGGCAGGCGGTGATGCGGTCGAAAGTGTTGACCGCCATCGCCTATCCGTCAGTGCTGGCGATCTTTGCAGTGTTCGTGGTGGCAGCGTTGATGATCTTCGTGGTCCCCAAGGTGGTCGAGCAGTTCGATACGGTCGGGCAGGAATTGCCGTTGCTGACGCGCATGGTGATGGCTTTGTCGGCCTTTCTGGCGGCCTATTGGTGGCTGTTGCTGATCCTTATGATATTGGGCGGCGTGGCTTTCTGGCGGGCGATGAAGAATGAGCGGTTCCGCTATCGTTTCGACGCGACGCTGCTGGGGCTGCCGGTGCTGGGCAAGCTGATCCGCGATTTACATGCGGCACAGATGGCGCGCACGCTTTCGACCATGATCGCAAGTCGCCTGCCGTTGATGGAGGGGCTGACGCTGACGGCCAACACCGTGCATAACCGGGTGCTGCGCCGCGCGTCGGATGAGATTGTCGAGGCGATCCGGGGCGGGGGCAGCCTGTCCGCCGCCCTGCGCCGCGCCGGGGTGTTTCCGCCGCTGCTGGTCTATCTCGCCGCGAGTGGCGAAAGCGCCGGGCGGCTCGACACCATGTTGGAGCGGGCGGCCGACTATCTGGAGCGCGAGTTCGACTCGTTTACCTCGACCGCGCTCGCCATGCTGGAGCCGATCATCATCATATTGATGGGTGGCATCGTCGCCGTCATCATCCTGTCCATCCTGCTGCCGATCTTGCAGTTGCAAAGCCTGACCGGGGCTTAGGAGTTGAATATGTTTACGCTAAAATCCGTTCGGGCTGAGCGTGTCGAAGCCCCTTCTTTCCTTTCAGCAAAAGGAGTGCCCTTCGACAGGCTAAGGGCGAATGGAAATAGGAGGTTGGGGGAAGAAGGCTTCACGCTGGTCGAGCTGATGGTGGTCATCGTCATCATTGGCCTGCTGGCGACGATCGTGGCGATCAACGTCATTCCCGCGACCGACACGGCGCGGGTCGAGAAGGCCAAGGCCGATATTTCCACGATCGAACAAGCGCTGGAGCAATATCGGCTGGATAATCTAACCTATCCTTCAGGCTCTGACGGGTTGCAGGCGCTGCTCAATCCTCCCGCATCCCTGGCCCAGCCGCAGCGCTACCGTCGTGGCGGCTATATCAAGAAGCTGCCTGATGATCCCTGGGGCCGCGCCTATATCTATACGGTCCCAGGACGCAAGGGCGCGTTCGACATCAGTTCGCTGGGTGCTGACGGCCAGCCGGGTGGCGAGAGTGAAAATGCGGATATTTATTCCAGCGAGATGTAACTCATCTGCCGTTCGCTTCGAGCGTGTCGAGAAGCGTTTAGCTTCGCTGAATTCGGCTCTGCCTCGTTTCTCGACTGCGCTCGAAACGAACGGATGGAATGAGCAGGGCTTCACGCCTTTTATGCGTTCCGCCCAACAGGGCTTTACGCCTTTGATGCGCTCCGCCCAACAGGGCTTCACGCTGGTCGAACTGATGGTCGTGCTGACGATCATCGGCTTCATTTCTGCCGCCGTGGTGCTTGCTATTCCTGATCCGCGCGGGCGCGTGATCGAGGATGCCGACCGCTTTGCCGCGCGCGTTGCCGCCGCGCGCGACGAAGCGGTCGTCACGGCTGCGCCCATGGGATTATGGGTCTCGGCGTCGGGCTATGGCTTTCAACGTCGCGAGGATGGGCGATGGGTGCCGCTGGAGGACAAGCCCTTCGTCACCGCCAACTGGAAAGGCGGCACGCGCGCGCTGGTGGGCAAGGACGGGCGGCAGCAGATCAGCTTTGATGGCACGGGCCTGCCGACCGATCCGCTGACGGTGACGCTCGCACGCGAAGGCGAGCGGGTGTCGGTGACGGTCGATATGGCCGGGAAGGTCATGGTCGGTGGGTAATCTGCCATCCCCTCCACCGTCATGCCGGGCTAGACCCGGCATCCAGGGCGACAGAGGGCCGCGCTTTGCGCCCTGGGCCCCGGATCAAGTCCGGGGTGACGGAAAATGTGAGGGCGGCTTTACGCTTTTAGAGATGCTCGTCGCGCTGGCGGTGTTCAGTCTGGCGGCGCTGGCTTTGGTGCGGTTGCAGGGGGTGACCCTGCGCACGACCGCTGATCTGGACAGCAAGGCGTTGGGCCAGATCGTCGCGCGCAACCTGATGGTGGAGGTGCAGAGCGATCCTTTGCCGCCATCGGTGGGCGAAGATGATGGCGAAGTGGCAAATGGAGGGCGGACCTGGCGTTGGCACCGGATTGTCAAGCCAACTGATGACCAGCGGCTGTTGCAGGTGGACCTGACGGTCGATGGACAGCCGGGCGCTTCGCCGGTGGTGTTGAGCTTTGTGCGGGTGGTGGAGTGATGCCCGGTCGCGTAAACTACCATCCGTTCGTTTCGAGCCTGTCGAGAAACGTCCGGCATAGCGCTGGGCGTTTCTCGACTTCGCTCGAAACGAACGGAGGAAGTCAGGGCAAGGTCCAAGCTAATGAACGCGGCTTCACCCTCATCGAATTGCTGGTCGCGCTGATGATCTTTGCAATGCTGGCGAGCGCGGGCGTCCTGCTGCTCGGCAATAGCGTGTCGGCGCAGGCGCAGATCAAGGCGCGGCTGGATGATATGGCCGCCGTCCAGCGGGCAGGCGGGGCGCTGGCGGGCGATCTGGGGCAGGCGGTGCCGCGCATTACCCGCACGGAGAGCGGCACGCTTGCGCCGGCTTTCTGGGCAAATGGGGAAGGCGAAGGCCAGCCGGTGATGCAGTTCGTGCGCGGCGGATGGGATAATCTGGGTGATCTGCCGCGGCCTTCTTTGCAAAAGATTGAATATTGGGTCCGGCAGGGACGGCTGGAACGTCGCGGCTATACGCAACTGGACGGTGCGGCCGGGGATGAACCCGCCGCGCTGCTGGACAATGTCGAGGCGGTAGCGCTGAAATTTCGCGATGCGCAGGGCAAATGGCGGGACGACTGGACGCCGACGCAGCCTGACGTGCTGCCGCGCGCAGTGGAGATGGTGCTTACCCGTACCGGCGAACCGCCCCTCACCTTGCGCTTTCTGGTTGCGCCCGGCCCGGTCGAGAAGCCGATTGTCGAAGGCACACCCGATGCCTGATCCCCACAAGCCCAGCGAACGCGGCGCGGCATTGCTGACTGTATTGCTGCTGGTCGCCGTCATGTCGGTCGTTGCCGCAACGGCGCTTGAACGGGTGGCGCTGGCCACGCGGATGACGGGTAATGGCGGAGCGATGGATCAGGCGCGGGCCTATGCCGACGCCGGGACGCAGATTGCCCGGATGCGCATCGGCGATCTGGTCGCGGCCAATCCGGCCAAGATCACGCTGGCGGGCGGATGGATGGGGACGCCGCAAAGTATTCCCGTTCCCGGCGGCATTGCGACCGCACGAGTCACCGATGGCGGCAATTGTTTCAATGTGAATAGCGTCGTCACGGGCGAGAGTGAGGCCAGTCTGAAGGTCCGCCCGATCGGCGTGGCACAATTTCAGGCCCTGCTACAGGCGCTTGGCGTCGAGACACGACAAGCGCAAGCGGCTGCGGCTGGCCTGGCCGACTGGATTGATAGCGACAGCGCGCCACAGCCGGGCGGTGCGGAGGACGAAACCTATGCGCAGGCGTCGCGCCCTTATCGCGCGGCGAACCGCCTGATGGTCGATGCGAGCGAATTGCGCGCGGTCAACGGTGTAACACCTGCCATCTATGACCTGGTTCGCCCATGGATATGCGCATTGCCGGTCACGGATTTGTCGCCAATCAACATCAATACGCTGCTGCCAACGCAGGCACCCTTGTTCGCCATGCTGTTGCCGGGCGAATTGTCGGTCGCGCAGGCACGGCAATTGCTGGCGCAGCGGCCGACGGACGGCTACGGCAGCACGGTGCAATTCTGGAAACTGCCCTCCCTCGCCGGTTTGTCGCCGGGACAAGGCGTGAGTGAACAGGTCAAATTGACGACGAGGTTTTTCGAAGTGGACGTGGCAGTGAATGTCGGGGGAACGCAGATGGTGGAGCGCGCGCTGATTGATGCGCGGGAAAGCCCGGCGACAATCGTGCGGCGCAACTGGGGCGCGGGCGTATGAGCATGAGCGATGCGCTCATCCTGTTTCTGCCAGAAGCGGCGGGAGCCGAGCCACGCTGGATGCGGGTCATCGACGCTGCGTTGGTGCAGTCGGGCACAGGCACAAACTGGCTCGCGGCATGTGGCATAACCGCCTTGCCCGATCAGACCCGGATCATGCTGGTGCCGCCTGCCGCTTTGGTGGCGCTGCATTGGATTGCCCATCCTGAGTTGCCGGTGCGTCAAGGTCGAGCGGCGGCGCGGATCGCCACGCTGGCCAGCGGCATTGCGCCGCCAGACCAGCTATTCGCTGCGTCGTGCGGCAATGACGATCCAGCCCGGCCGCATATTATCGCGCTCGCCAGCCGCGCCGATATGCAGCATTGGCTGCTCTGGGCGCAGCATCATGGGCTGGACCCGGATGTGATGGTGCCCGCCGCGCTGCTGCTGCCCGAACCGGACAGCGGATTTGTTCGCGGCGAGGTTAGCGATACGGTGATATTGCGCGGCATGGACATGGCGTTGACGGACGACATGGCCCTGCCTGCGATGATCGGTGATGCGCCGATTGTGGATATATCGCCCGGCCTGATCGAGGGGCGCGCCATCGCCGCGCTCGACAATCCGCCGCTCGATCTGCGCCAAGGCGATTTCGCAAAGCGGGTGCGGCGGTCGATTGATCGAAGGTTGGTCGGACGGATCGTCCTATGGAGTGGGCTGATCCTGCTTATGAGCCTGCTCATAGCAGTCATTGGCATTGTGAAAAATTATGCTGAGGCCAGCCGCCTGGATTCGGACAGTCTGGCGCAGGCGCAGCAAGTGCTGCCCGGTGCGAGTGATCCAGTGCAGGCATTGGCCGAGATGGAAGGGCAACTTGCGGCACGGGGGGCGGGCGGGCGCGCCTTTACCGCGCCTGTAGGGGCGTTGCTTAGCGCGATGCAGGATGCGCCGGGCGTTGCGCTGACCAGCCTGTCGCGTGACCCGGACGGCATGGTCCGTGCGACGCTGGCTTCGGCGAAGGCGGATGACATCAACATCGTGTTGCTCGCGCTTCAGGCCGCGGGTTTCACCATCACCGCCACGCCCTCACAGGATGCCGGCGGGCGGACGCTGGCGGATATTACGGTGCGGTCATGATAGAACGGATGAAAAGCCTTTGGGCCGAACGCTCGCCGCGCGAACAGGTGATGCTGGGCGTGATGTTCGCTTTGCTGGCGGCCGTGGTCCTGTGGTTCGGGGTGGCGGTGCCGCTCGACAGGGCGCAGACCACAGCGCGCGATGAATTGCGCGCCGCGACTGATCGCAATGCGGCGGTGCGCGCTGCGGTCAAGCAATTGAAGGCGCTGCCGCGCACGGCGCAGGGGGCGGAGCCTATCGCGCCGATTGATCAGCTCGTTGGCCAAAGCGCGGGCGAGGCGGGATTGACGCTGGAACGGGCACAGGCGCAAGGCGGCGACCGGATGGATATCGCGATCGCCTCGGTTCGCCCGGTGGCCTTGTTCAGTTGGCTTGCCACGCTGGAAGCGCAAGGTGTGCGCGTCGATACGATGAGCGCGCGGCCCGCACCCACGGCGGGCAGCGTGTCGGTGCAGGCCGTGCTTGCGCGAGGGAACGGGCAATGATGGGGCTGACCCTGTCGCGTCGGATGCGGATCATCCTGCTCGTCACGCTGGCGCTGGGTTTGCTTATTTTCCTGCCGATGCGGGTTGCGCTTGGCCTTGCCGGGCTGGAGCGACTTGGTGTCGCTGCACGGGAAGTGCGGGGCACGGTGTGGAGCGGACGGATTGACCAACTGATGCTGGGCGAGATGCCGATGGGCAGCGTGCGCGCGGGTCTTTCGCCCATTGCCCTGCTGACCGGCCGGGCGCGGTTCGACATAGAGCGGCGTAACGGCCTGGCCGACGACATTGGCGGCGCTTTGACGGTCGGCGTCGGCCGGATCGGCATCGACGATGTGACGGGTGCGGTGCCGTTCGGCCGCACCTTTGCGCCGCTGCCGGTGGGCAGCCTGATGCTGGAGGATGTCAGCGCCTATTTCACCGGGGATCGGTGCGGCCATGCCGAGGGGCGGGTGCGGGCACGGATGGCAGGGCAATTTCCGGGCCTCAACCTGACGCAGGGGCTTTCAGGCGTCGTAAGCTGCGATGGAGACGCCATGCTTCTGCCGCTGGTCAGTCAGTCTGGCATGGAGAAGCTGACGCTGCGCATCTGGCGGTCGGGTCGTTACACGGCGGAAATGCGGGTCGAGACGGTCGATCCGACGCTGGCCGGGACATTGGGACAGGTGGGCTTTACAACCGTCGGCAATGCGCAGTTGCTCAAGGTCGAAGGCACGCTGTGATCGAGCCGGTTGCGGCGCTGATCGGCGGGCTGGCGGGTGCGATCGTCGGGAGTTTTCTTGCCACGCTCATTCTGCGTTGGCCGCAGGGACGCAGCGTGATGCGCGGGCGATCCGCCTGCGACGGGTGCGGGAGAACCCTTGGCGCACGGGATCTAATACCGTTGTTCAGCGCGATGTTTCAGCGCGGGCGATGCCGCAGTTGTGGCGCAGCGATCGACCCGTTGCATGGCCGGGTCGAGGCGAGGTGCGCCGTGATTGGCGCGCTCTCGCTGGGCTTTATGCCCGATTGGGGGGGCATTGGCTGGGCTATATTCGGCTGGTTGCTGTTGACGCTCGCGGTGCTGGACTGGCGGCATTTCTGGCTACCCGATGCGCTGACGTTGCCGCTCGCTTTTCTGGGCTTTACCATCGGCCTGTGGGCGACGGACGTCACCCTGGTCGATCGCGCCATTGGCGCGGGGGCGGGCTATGGCGCGCTATTGGCCATTGCGCTGGGCTATCGTGCGGTGCGGGGGAGGGACGGGCTGGGCCTGGGGGATGCCAAGCTGTTGGGTGCGCTCGGTGCATGGCTGGGCTGGCAGGCCTTGCCCTTCATCTTGCTGATCGCGTCGGTGACGGGCCTGTTGGTGATGTTGGTGATGGGCCGGGCCAAGGCGGCCGGTGCGCGCGTCCCGTTGGGGATGTTCCTGGCGCTGGCGGCTTTGCCCGCCTGGATCATCGTGCAGCGCGTCATGTAAGGTAAGTGGTCGGGGAGACAGGATTCGAACCTGCGACATCCTGCTCCCAAAGCAGGCGCGCTACCAGACTGCGCTACTCCCCGACACCGATGCGCCTTAGCGGCCCAATGTGCGTGCCGTCAATCGACTTACAAACAAAAAGGGCGGGCCTGACGGCCCGCCCTTCGGAAATCTCGCTGACGCGAAGATTACATCGCGTTCGCGGCGTTGTTTGCCATCATCGCAGCGTTGTCGGCAGCGTTGGCGGCATTCATGGCATTGTCCGAGGCGTTCATCGCGTCGTCAACGACGTTTTCCACCACGGCGTTCGAAGCGTTCGCGGTTTCGTTGGCCGGGGTCTCACCGCAAGCGGCGAGAGCCATCAGGCTGGCCGAAGCGAAAACTACAGCGATCTTCTTCATTGTGTACGGCTCCCATAGCATTTTGCCGCGTCAGCCACTTTATAATGTGACCCTACGCGAGCGACCCGCATTAACGTGTGCGCTGCACAAATCAATGCTTTTCTGCGTCGGTGAAGCGACAGAATCACGCGACGGGGTGTTGTCTACAATAAAAGTTCAGTAAACGCCCATGGATTCTGATGCATTGGCGATAAGGTTCAGTGTGACGGCCCATGCCGCGACATTTTGGCGCAATTGCGCAGGGTCAATCTTGTCGAGCGTATCGTCGGGCGTGTGGTGCAGGTCGAAATAGCGCGTGCCATCCTGTTTCAGGTCGATCACCGGCACGCCCGCCCGCACCAGCGGCGCAATATCCGCGCCGCCGCCGGCCTCTTGCTTGCTGGCACCAATGCCCAGAGGAGCCAGCGCCGTCGCTACGCTTGCAGCCAGCGCCTCATGCCCTTGCGGCAGCTTGAAATCGACGCGCCATACGCGATCTGCCCCGAAGTCGGACTCGATCGCCAGCGCATGTTTTTCTGCACCGTGCGCTTTGAAATAAGCGCGCGCACCGTCACCGCCGACTTCCTCTGCGCCCGCCATCAGCACGCGGATGGTGCGACGGGGCTGTCCTGCTTTTGCGACATGCAGGGCGGATGCCGCCGCAATGGCGCAGCCGCTGGCGTCATCGATAGCGCCGGTGCCCTGATCCCAGCTGTCGAGATGGCAGGCCGCGACGACGACGCCTGCCGCCGGATCGCTGCCGGGAATTTCGGCGATGACATTGCCCGATGGCTGATCCTTGAGCATCTTCGATGTCAGGGTAAGGTGCAGCTTCACGGGCTGTCCGCGCGCAATGACGCGGGCGAGCTGTTCGGCATCGGGTACGGAGAGCGCTGCGGCCGGGATCGGCGTGACGCCATCGGCCCACATCTGAACGCCGGTATGGGGCATGCGGTGATGGTCGGTGCCGATCGAGCGGATGAGGATGCCGATCGCGCCCTTCTTTGCCGCGATGCTCGGCCCCTGCCGACGCGCTGCGCCGAAATAGCCGTAGGAGGAGCCGTCCTGCGTTGCTTCCATGCCATGGCTGACGAAGGCGATCTTGCCCTTCAGGCTCGCATCGGGGGCCGCTTCCAGATCGGCGAGGGTCGGGAAATAGACGACTTCGCCGGTAATCCCCTTGTCCGTGGTCGAACCGCTATTGCCAAGCGCCGCCAGCACCAGATTTTGCGGGAAGGGCGAGAGGATCTTTGCTTCGTCATGCCCGCGCACCCACACCGGCATGGTATAGGGTTCGGCCCGCACATTGCTGAACCCCAGCGCCTTGAGCTTGGCAACCGCCCAGTCACGCGCGCGCGCCTCCTGCGGCGTGCCAGCCGGGCGTGGCCCGACTTCGGTGGTCAGGCCTTCGGTAAAGTCCCAGGCGATGTCGTCCTTGAGCGCCGCTTCGCGAATCGCGGTGCTGTCTGCCGGGGCAGCGAGGGAGAGGGTGGGGGTGAAAGCGCTGCCAAGGAGGAGGGCGGCCAGCGTGCCCGATCGGATTTTCTGCATGGATGAGAGCGTAGCGAGCCATCACCCATTTGCCAATGCGTCCCGCCTCCGCTAACTCCGCGCCAAATCCTTTCTCTGTCTTTATTCGGAGCTGCAGAACCCATGTCCGCCTCCTCGCAATATGCCTATGTCATGAAGAGCATGACCAAGACCTTCCCCGGCGCGCCCAAGCCGGTGTTGAGCAACATCAACCTGCAATTTTACCGCGGGTCCAAGATCGGCATCGTCGGGCCGAACGGCGCGGGTAAATCGACCCTGATCAAGATCATGGCGGGAATCGACACCGATTTTTCGGGTGAAGCCTGGCCGGGCGAGAATATCACGGTCGGCTATCTGGCGCAGGAGCCGCAGCTCGACCCCAACAAGAATGTGCTGGAAAACGTCAAGGACGGCGCCCGCGAGATTGCGGACAAGATGGACCGGTTCAACGAGATCAGCAACATCATGGCCGATCCGCCAGAAGACGTCGATTTCGACGCGCTGATGGAAGAAATGGGCACGTTGCAGGAGCAGATCGACGCGGTCGATGGCTGGACGCTCGACAATCAGCTCGAAATCGCGATGGAAGCGCTGCGCTGTCCGCCATCCGACCTGTCGGTCGAAAATCTGTCGGGCGGTGAAAAGCGGCGGATCGCGCTCACCCGGCTGCTGATCCAGAAGCCCGACATCCTGCTGCTGGACGAACCGACCAACCATCTGGATGCCGAAAGCGTCACCTGGCTGGAAAATCACCTGAAGGAATATGCGGGCGCGGTGCTGATGATCACCCATGACCGCTACTTCCTCGACAATGTCGTGGGCTGGATCCTCGAACTCGATCGCGGCAAATATTTCCCCTATGAAGGTAATTACTCCACCTATCTGGAGAAGAAGGCCAAGCGTTTGGAGCAGGAGGACCGGGAGGCCACCGGCCGCCAGAAGGCGATCAACGACGAGCTGGAATGGATCCGGGCCGGGACCAAGGGGCGTCAGACCAAGTCCAAGGCGCGTATCAAGAAGTTCGAGGAACTGGTCGCAGGGCAGAACAACCGCTCGCCTGGCAAAGCGCAGATCGTCATCCAGGTGCCAGAGCGGCTGGGCGGCAAGGTGATCGAGTTCAAGGGCATCAGCAAGGCCTATGGCGACAAGCTGCTGTTCGAGGATCTGTCCTTCCTGCTGCCGCCAGGTGGCATCGTCGGCGTGATCGGTCCGAACGGCGCGGGTAAATCCACGCTGTTCAAGATCATCACAGGCCAGGAGACGCCCGATAGCGGCGAGGTTGATATCGGCACGACGGTTCGGCTGGGCTATGTCGATCAGAGCCGCGATCATCTCGACCCCAGCAAGAATGTCTGGGAGGAAATTTCCGACGGTCTCGATTATGTGAAGGTCAATGGCCATGACATGTCGACGCGCGCCTATGTGGGGGCCTTCAACTTCAAGGGGCAGGACCAGCAGAAGAATGTCGGCAAGCTGTCGGGTGGTGAGCGCAACCGCGTCCACATCGCCAAGATGCTGAAAAAGGGCGGCAACGTGCTGCTGCTCGACGAACCGACCAACGATCTCGATGTGGAAACGCTGGGTGCGCTGGAAGAGGCGATCGAGAATTTCGCGGGTTGCGCCGTGGTCATCAGCCATGACCGCTTCTTCCTCGATCGGCTTGCCACCCACATATTGGCGTTCGAAGGCGACAGCCATGTCGAATGGTTCGAAGGCAATTTCGAAGCCTATGAAGAGGATAAGCGCCGCCGTCTGGGCGATGCGGCCGACCGGCCCACGCGCCTCGCCTATAAGAAGCTGACCCGATAATCGCGCATCACGGATTTTTGACGATGACCAACTCCACCCCTCCGTTCTGCGCCGACCATGTCGGATCGTTGCTGCGGCCTGCTGCCGTTACCGCTGCCCGAAAGGCGTTTTTCGAAGAGGGCAGCATATCCCGCGCGGAATTGACCGCCATCGAAGATGCCGGGATCGTTGAAGCGGTAAAGATGCAGGAATCCGTGGGCCTCAAGGTCGTGACCGACGGCGAAATTCGCCGGTCCTTCTGGCATTATGATTTCATGGGCGGGCTGACCGGCTTCGATCTGGAACAGCGTGACCCGGAAGAGGGCGCGCAATTTCATGGCGTCAAATTGCGGCCGACCTTTCCGGTCATCACGGGCAAGCTGGACTTCCCCGCGGACCATCCGATGCTCGACCATTTCCGGTTTCTAGCGAAAACGACCAGCGTGACGCCGAAAATTTCGATCCCTGGCCCAAGCTGCTGCCATTTTCGGACCGCAAAGGAGGATATTCGCGTCCCCGAATATGCCGATCTCGGTGCGCTATTTGCGGACTTGTCCGCGACATATGCCAAGGCGGTTCAGGCTTTTTACGACGCGGGTTGCCGCTATCTGCAGATGGACGATATCTTCTTTGCTTATCTCTGCGATCCCAAGCATCGGGCGCAGAAGGTGGCCGAAGGCATTGATCCTGACTGGCTGATCACGGCCTATGCCCGCATGATGCAGGACGCGATCAAGGATCGCCCCGCCGACATGTTGATCGGGATGCACATGTGCCGCGGCAATTTCCGCTCCACCTGGGCAGCCGAAGGGGCTTATGATCTGGCGGCCGATGCTATCTTCAATCAGACCGGCGTCGATCTGTTCTTCATGGAATATGATAGCGAGCGCGCCGGTGGTCTGGAGCCGCTGCGGTTCCTGGCCAAGGGCAAGCAGCGCGTCTATCCCGGCTTCATCACGACCAAGGTGCCCGATCTGGAGCCGATTGATGGCTTGAAGCGCCAGATCGAGGAAGCGGCGAAATATGCCGACATCGATCAGCTCGGTATCGCGCCACAGTGCGGCTTTGCCTCCACCGAAGAGGGCAATGCGATCACGCCAGACGAACAGCGGGCGAAGCTCGAACTCGTCGTGCAGACGGCACAAGCCATCTGGGGCGAAGCCTAATTTTATTGCGGTTGCAACATTTGCAACCGCAAACCATCGCTTTGCACTTGTTATGATACCGCTATCAATGCAGGAAGAGGGTGCCTTTCAGGCATCCTCTCCTAAAACTTTACGGGCCGGTCTTTGCGAAGACCGGCCTTTTTTTTGGGATTGTGAGTAGCGTAGCGGCTTTCCGTCGGACGGATCAATTGACCCGCTTGATCCAGACCTGCCCGCCTTCGCGCGTTTCGGAGATGAAATTGGGGATGTCCTGCACCAGATCGGACAGGCGTTTATAGCCATAATTGCGCACGTCGAAGCTGGAGCGGTTGCCGGCCAATTGGCCGACCGATCCCAGCCGCACGAAGCCCCGCTCGTCGCGGGTGACCGATCCATAGGCGTCGATCAGCAATTTGATGACTTCCTCGTCCACGGCTTTCTTCGCCACCGGGGCGGGTGGCGCGGCTTTGGCTGTGTCGGCCTTTGCAGGCGCGCTTTTCTCGACGGCTGGCGGCGATTTGCTGGCGGGCGATGGCGATTTCTTGGCGACCGGCTTGGCCAACGGCACTTCGGCCGCTGCCAACGCAGCGACGTCGATGAAGCGGGTGCAGGCGCGACGGAAGCCTTCGGGCGTCTGAACGGAGCCGAAGCCATAGACCGGGATGCCCTGCTGCCGGATGCGGGTGACGAGCGGGGTGAAGTCGCTGTCGCTCGACATGAGGCCAAAGCCATCGACGCGGCCCGACGCCATCAGGTCCATGGCGTCGATCGTCATCTTCATGTCGGTGGCGTTCTTGCCTTTGGTCAGATCGAACTGCTGCTGCGGCTCGATCGCCTGTGCGACGGAGAGCGCAGCCCAGGTCTTGAGCGTGGTCTTGCTCCAATTGCCATAGGCGCGGCGGATATTGACCGTGCCGAGTTCGGCCAGGACGGTCATCACCGGATCGAAATGCGCAGCGGACGCATTGTCGGCATCTATCAGCAGGGCGATATTGCCGCTGCCATCGCGTGTCGATGCCATGCTATCAGTCCTTTCAGGCGGGCGCGAAAATGCCGCTTTGCTCGTCCATGACGTGCAACTGGCCATCGGAAATGGCGAAGAAGGCACCGACGAGTTTCAATTCGCCCTTGCGCTCCTTGGAGCGGACGCAGGGGAAGGTGCGCAGGTTGGCGAGGCTGACCTTGACCGCTTCCAATTCCATGGCACGTTCGGCATCCTGGCTACTATCTTCGCCGTGCGTGGCGATTACCGTTTCGCGGGCACCGTCGAGCAGTTCGATCCAATTATGGATGAAACCGCCTTCGCCGGGCTCGGCATCTTTCAGATCATGGCTGAGCGCGACCTTGCAGCCGCCGCATTTGCCATGGCCCATGACGACGATCTCGCCGACTTTGAGCACCTGCACCGCAAATTCGAGCGCTGCCGATACGCCATGATGGCCGGGCGTGGTTTCGAACGGGGGCACAAGGGCGGCGACGTTGCGGACGACGAAGATTTCGCCGGGGCTGCTGTCGAAAATCTGGGTCGGGTCGACGCGGCTGTCGGAACAGGCGATGACCATGACGCGGGGGCTTTGCCCTTCGTTCAATTCATCCCATCGGCCGCGCTGTTGCGCCCATCCGGTTTCACGGAAGCGGCGATAGCCTGCGAGCATGTCGGTAAAGTCGGTCATGCGACGGGGTGTGCCCGACAATATCAGCACTGGCAAGACCGGCCCTGCATCGCTATCTGGGGCCAATGAACGACATTGCCCCCATCCCCGTGCCCGGCCAGCCGGAGCGTATGCGCAAGCCTGACTGGATCCGCGTCAAGGCGCCGACCAGCCCCGCCTATCACGAGACGCGCAAGCTGATGCGGGACAAGGGGCTGGCGACGGTATGTGAGGAAGCGGCCTGTCCCAATATCGGCGAATGCTGGTCGAAGAAACATGCGACCGTCATGATCCTGGGCGATGTCTGCACCCGCGCCTGCGCCTTTTGCAACGTCAAGACGGGCATGCCGCGCAAGGTCGATGTTAACGAGCCGCAGAATCTGGCCGATGCGTCGGCGGAAATGGGGCTGGAACATATCGTCATTACCTCGGTCGATCGCGATGACCTGCCCGATGGCGGCGCGTCGCAATTCGTCAAGGTGATCGAGGCGCTGCGCCGGACGACGCCCAACACGACGATCGAGATACTGACCCCCGACTTCCGCAACAAGCATGAGCGGGCGGTCGAGATGATCGTCGCGGCGCGGCCGGACGTTTATAACCATAATCTGGAGACAGTGCCGCGCCTCTACCCGACGATCCGGCCCGGTGCGCGCTATTATGCGTCGCTGCGATTGCTGGAGTCGGTCAAGCGGCTCGATCCGTCAATCTTCACCAAGTCGGGCATCATGCTGGGCCTGGGCGAAGAGCGGCTGGAAGTGCATCAGGTGATGGACGATATGCGGTCGGCCGATATCGATTTCCTGACGATGGGCCAATATCTGCAGCCCACGCCCAAACATACCAAGGTGATGGAGTTCGTCACCCCGGCGGCGTTCAACAGCTATGCGGCGATCGCGCGGGCCAAGGGCTTCCTGCAGGTTGCATCTAGTCCGCTGACCCGGTCGAGCTATCATGCCGGTGAGGATTTCGCGCAGATGCGGGCGGCGCGCGAAGCGAAGCTGGCCAAAGCGGCCGTGAAGGCCTGAACCCTCGATGCCCAAGCATAGCGAAACCCGCCATCTGCCCTACACGCCGACCCAGATGTTCGACCTGGTGTCCAATGTCGCGGCCTATCCTGAATTTCTGCCCTGGGTCAGTGCGATCCGTGTGCGATCGGACAGCGAAGCGGACATGGTTGCCGACATGATCGTGGGCTTCAAGGGGATCAAGGAAAGCTTCACGTCGCGCGTTCACAAGCATCGCCCGGACCATGTCCGGGTCGATTATATGGACGGGCCGCTCAAGCATCTGCACAACGAATGGCGCTTTCGCGATGACGGGCAGGGCGGGGTATTGGTGGATTTCGAGGTCGAGTTCGAGTTCAAGAACCGCTTGTTCGAAATGCTGGCGGGCCAGGTGTTCGACCGGGCGTTGCGCAAGATGATCGGTGCATTCGAAACGCGCGCCGCCGCGCTTTATGGTGCCGAGGGTTCGGGCAGCAGCAGTTCGAGCGCGCATAGCGCCGCCTGAAGCCGGACGCCGCCGCGGCCGGTATCACCGAAATGCCGCATGTCGGCGACGACCTTGTCCGCCGACGCGCCGCGTTCGGCGCGGGCAAAGACGACCGTGCCGACGGGTTTCTGTTCTGTCCCGCCGCCTGGTCCTGCGATCCCGGTGATGGCGACGGCGACATGGGCGTGGCTTTGTTTGAGCGCGCCTTGGGCCATGGCCCAGGCGGTGGCGATCGAGACGGCGCCGAAGGTTTCCAGCACATCCTGAGACACTTTGAGAAGTTCGACCTTCATGTCATTGGAATAGGTGATGAAACCTGCTTCGAACACGTCGGATGATCCGGCGATCTCGGTGAGCGCCGCCGACACGAGGCCGCCGGTGCAGCTTTCTGCCACGGCGACGGTGCGACCTGCGCGCCGGTTGGCGATGATGACGCGCTCGGCGAGGTCGACGAGTTCGGCGGGAAGGATGTTGTCGGGCATGGTGTCAGGATAGCGCGGGAAGGGAGAGGGTGGCAACCGCCTGCGCCGCAATACCTTCGCGCCGCCCGGCAAAGCCCAGCCGCTCGGTGGTGGTCGCCTTGACGCTTACCCGGTCGATCGGCACCGCGAGGATGGTGGCGATGCGGGTTCGCATGGCGTCGCGATGCGGGCCGATCTTGGGCGCTTCGCAGATGATGGTGAGATCGACATGATCGATCCGCCCGCCGCGCGCCGTCACCCGATCGCCCGCATAGGCGAGGAAGCGATCGGACGAGGCACCGCGCCATTGCGCGTCGGAGGGCGGAAAATGGCTGCCGATATCGCCTTCCGCCAGCGCGCCGAGCAGGGCATCGACGATGGCGTGGAGCGCGACATCGGCGTCGCTATGGCCGGCGAGGCCACGATCATGCGGGACCAGCACGCCGCCCAGCCATAATAATTCGTCCGCCGCCAGACGGTGGACGTCATAGCCCATGCCGACGCGCGCCGTCATGGTGGGCGCAAGCCGCGCTTCGGCGCGGGCAAAATCCTGGGGATAGGTCAATTTTTCCAGTCCTTCATCGCCATCCACCAGGATGACGTCATAGCCCGTTGCGCGTAAAATCTGAGCGTCGTCCGTGGCTTCGCGGGCGATGTCCCAACTCCGGTGCGCCGCGATGATCGTGTCGAAGCGGAAGGCCTGGGGGGTCTGCACCCGGAACAGTGCGTCGCGGGGCACGCCGTCGGCCATGCACCCATCCATGCCGCGCACGAGCGTATCGGCGACCGGCAACACCGGGATCGCTCCCTGCGCATCGTCCAGCACGCCGAGCAAACGGTCGATCACTGCGGCGGGCAGGAACGGCCGAGCCGCGTCATGGATCAACACCCGTGCTGCGCCGTCCGTCGCTGCGATCGACTCCAACCCGGCGCGCACGGAGCCGCGGCGGCTGTCAGCGCCTTCGATGAAGGAGGCCACGCGATCGCCCAGCAGCTTGCGGGCCGTGTTTTCCTGCCCTGCGCCCAGCACGATATGGATCGCATCAATCCCGCCATGCGCCGCGAGCGCGTCGTAGGCATGGGCCAGCACGGCCTTGCCCGCCACCAGACGAAATTGCTTGGGCGTGTCGCCACCGGCCCGGTTGCCCTGGCCCGCCGCGACGATCAGGGCGACGGTCTTGCTGTTGTCTATCATGGGGCCAGCGCATAGCCGAGTGCCGGGAGGGCCGCCAGACCCCATCCCTTGCCGACCCTTCCCATTTCGGCTATGGCCTGCCTGTTTTTTAGGCAGTAGCATCAGAGTTTATGTCCAGGCTTTCCCCCATCTCCATCGGTCCGGTCACCATCGCCACGCCGGTCGTTCTTGCGCCGATGACGGGCGTGACCGACATGCCGTTCCGCACACTGGTCCGCCGCTATGGCTGCGGCCTTAATGTGACCGAGATGATCGCGACCGCCGCGATGATCCGTGAGACGCGCCAGTCGCTGCAAAAGGCGGCCTGGCACCCGCTGGAAGAACCGGTGTCGATGCAATTGGCCGGCTGTTCGCCGACCGAAATGGCGGAGGCCGCCAAGCTGAACGCGGATCGCGGCGCGGCGATCATCGACATCAATATGGGTTGTCCGGTCAAGAAGGTCGTCAATGGCGATGCAGGCAGCGCGTTGATGCGCGACCTGCCGCTAGCCGCTGCGCTGATCAAGGCGACGGTCGAGGCGGTGGACGTGCCGGTGACGGTGAAGATGCGGATGGGCTGGGACCATAGCAGCCTCAACGCGCCCGAACTGGCGCATATTGCCGAGGATCTGGGCGCGAAGCTGATCACCGTCCATGGCCGGACCCGGTGCCAGATGTATAAGGGCAGCGCCGATTGGGGCTTCATTCGCTCGGTCAAGGAGGCGGTGAAGCTGCCCGTGATCGCCAATGGCGACATCTGCTCGATCGAGGATGCCGACATGGCGTTGGAGCAGAGCGGCGCGGATGGCGTGATGATCGGGCGCGGTGCCTATGGTCGCCCCTGGCTGATCGGGCAGGTGATGGCCTGGCTGGAACGGGGCGAGCGTATCCCCGATCCCACGCTGGAAGAACAATATCATGCGATCATAGGCCATTATAAGGCGATGCTCGATCATTATGATAATCATACCGGCGTCAATATGGCGCGCAAGCATATCGGTTGGTACACCAAGGGACTGACCGGATCGGCTGAGTTCCGCCATGCGGTGAACCAGGAACCCGACGCGGCGAAGGTGCTCGACATGCTTGCCGGTTTCTACGAGCCGCTGATCGCCAGCGGCGCGGATGCCACCGCCATGCGTCAGGCAGCATGACCGTTGCCATGACGGTCGTCCCGCCGCTTCGCATGCAGCAGGACGGACCATCGCTCAGCGACCAGATGACGGCGTTGCCGGTCGCGACCCTGTTGGTGCGGCCGGACAACAGCATTGCCGAAGCCAATGTCAGTGCCGAGACGTTACTCAACATGGCGCGGTCGGCGATCATCGGCAGCGATGTCGCGCGGACCATCCGTATTGCGGAGGCGGGCGCGCGCTTCGATATCTGGCACAGCAACAAGCCGATCGCCGCCTATGACATCAAGGTTCATGCCGGGCGCACCGCCGAGATGGAGGTCGATCTTATGATCTCCCCCATCATCGACCATGAAGGCTGGCGGGTCGTGTCGCTCCATGCGCAGAGCCAGGCACGCAAGATCGGCCATCGTGGCACGTCGGGCGGCGCGCGGTCGGCCATGGGCGCGGCGGCAATCCTGGCGCATGAGATCAAGAACCCGCTATCGGGGATACGCGGCGCGGCCCAGTTGCTGGAATCGGGGCAGGACGGCCGGGACAGCAGTTTGACCCAGTTGATCTGCAACGAGGTCGACCGCATCGCCGCGCTGATCGACCGGATGCAGGATTTCACGACCGACCGGACGCTGGAATGTCGCCCCGGCAATATCTATCCGTTGATCGACCGGGCGGCGGGGATTGCATCGGCGGGATTTGCAAAAAATGTAAAGATCATAAAACATTATGATCCATCCTTGCCATTTGCTAACATCAATGAAGATGCGTTGGTGCAGGTGATGATCAACCTGCTCAAAAATTCGGCCGAGGCGCTGGAGCAGGTCGAAAATCCCTCCATTCGCGTCGAGACGGCCTTTCGCCATGGCGTGTCCGTGGTGATGGGTGGAGGCAAGGGGAGTGCGGTCCTGCCGATCGAGATCGTCGTGGTGGACAATGGACCGGGCGTTCCCGAACATATTTTGGACCATCTGTTCAACCCCTTCATCACCGGCAAGCGGGATGGGCAGGGGCTGGGGCTGGCGCTGGTCGACAAGCTGGTCCGCGACATGAGCGGCTTCGTCCAATATTCGCGCGATGCGCAGGCGGGCGAATCGACGTTCCGCATCCTCCTGCCGATGGGCATGGGCTGATGGCGGCGACGGGGTCCGTTCTGGTCGTCGATGACGATCCCGCCATCTGTGTGGTGGTGGGCGAAGCGCTGCGACGGCAGGGGCATAAGGTCAAGACCGCTGCGTCGATCCGCGAGCGGGCGACGCTGATGGAGAGTTTCCGGCCCGACATCCTGATCACGGACGTCATGCTCCCCGATGGTGATGGGCTGGAGGGGGTGGCGGACATTATTGCCGGTCGGCCGGACCTGAATGTCATCATCCTGTCGGCGCAGAACACGCTCAACACGGCGATCCGCGCGACCGAAAAGGGCGCGTT
Source organism: Sphingobium xenophagum (assembly GCF_031457465.1). GTDB lineage: Bacteria > Pseudomonadota > Alphaproteobacteria > Sphingomonadales > Sphingomonadaceae > Sphingobium > Sphingobium xenophagum_A. The sequence continues at coordinate 7,935 of NZ_JAVDWV010000003.1, read as the reverse complement.
CGAATATCTGCCCAAGCCGTTTGACTTGAACGAACTCACCCGTGCCGTCGCCGATGCGCTGGGCACGCGGGAGAGCGCGACAGAAGAAGAGGGCGATGGTGGCCTGCCGCATGACGGTCTGCCCCTGGTCGGCCGGTCGCCCGCGATGCAGGAAGTCTATCGGACCATCGCGCGGGTGCTTTCCAACGACCTGTCGATCCTGGTGCTGGGCGAGTCGGGCACGGGCAAGGAGTTGGTGGCTGAGGCGATCCACAGCCTGGGCCAGCGACGCACGCGGCCGTTCATCGCGATCAACATGGCGGCGATTCCGCGTGAGCTGATCGAGGCGGAATTGTTCGGTTATGAGAAGGGCGCTTTTACCGGCGCCCATGCGCGCACTGCCGGCAAGTTCGAACAGGCACAGGGCGGCACGCTGTTCCTCGACGAGATTGGCGACATGCCGATGGAGGCGCAGACCCGGCTGCTGCGCGTCCTGCAATCGGGTGAGGTGACGACGGTGGGCGGGTCCAAGCCAGTGCGGGTCAATGTCCGCATCATCGCCGCGACCAACAAGGATCTGCCGCCGCTGATCGAGGAAAATCGTTTTCGGCAGGATCTCTATTACCGGCTGAACGTCGTGCCGATCGCCTTGCCCGCACTGCGTGAACGCAGCGATGATGTGATCCTGCTCGCGCGTCATTTTCTGGAGCGGGCGGCGCAGGAGGGCTTGCCGCGCAAGACGCTGGCGGATGACGCGGCCCAATTGCTGATGGCCTATCACTGGCCGGGCAATGTGCGTGAATTGCAGAATATGATGCAGCGCCTGTCGGTGCTGAGCCGCGAAAATGTCATCACCGCCGACATATTGCGCAACATGCTGCCGATGGACGCCGTGCCCGCCGACTATGCCGCTTCTGGCGACCATCTGGCCCATGCCGTGCGCGATTGGGCCAAGCGGCAGTTAGGTGTCGGGCTGGGGCAGGGCAATCGCAGCCTGCACGATGATCTGCTGGCGGTGATCGAGCCGATTCTGCTGGAGGAAGTGCTGTCCAATGTCGACGGCAATCAGATTCGCGCGGCTGGGCTGCTCGGCATCAACCGCAATACGTTGCGCAAGAAATTGACTGAATATGGCCTGGACCCGCTCCAGCTTCGCCTTGCCGACTAACCTGTATCTCCGCATTTTTCGGGACGAACCGACGGGTCATATCGACCAGCGACGGTTTTTGGACCAAATACTGTGTTTGATCGGGCACGGCCTTGTTGTAACAAAGCCACTATGAGCGGCGCACCCACAGTTTCCCGGCGGGCATTGATATGGCGCCGACGATTGCCGCCTTTTCTGCGCAATGGGCGGCTGGCTGCGCTGGTCGAGATTGTCACGCTGGCGCTGTTTCTAGGCGTGGCGGGGCTGACCTATCAATTGCTGTCGGGCGGCAGCGCGTCGTCCGGCGACCTGCTTACCCCGCCTATCGTCGCCTTGCTGCTGGTTGCCAATCTGGTGCCGGCCATTGCCTTGCTGATGCTGCTGGGGCGGCGCGTGGCCAAGCGGCGCGCGGCGCAATCTGCGATCGGCAGCGACGGGCAGTTGCATGTCCGCCTGGTCGCCATCTTCTCGATCGCGGCCAGCGTGCCGATGCTGCTGGTGGTGATCTTCGCATCGCTGCTGTTTCAATATGGCGTGCAATTCTGGGCGTCGGACAGCGCGCGCGGGATGCTGCAAAATGCGAGCGACCTGGCGCGCGGCTATTATGAGCAGAATTTGCGCGAGGTCAGCGATGAAACCGTCACCATGGCGGACGATCTGCGCGACTATCTGACCCAGTCCGATGTCTCCAGCCCGCGCTTTGCCGAAGGGTTCATCTTTCAGGTGGTAACGCGCAAACTCAACCGCGCGTCCATCATCGAGGTGGGCAAGGATGGCGTCGCGCGGACGGCCGCGACGGTCGAACCGGACAATCGCCCGGCATCCGAGATATTGACGCCCGAAGTCACCAAGCGGTTGGCGGCGGGTGAAAATGTCGTGGTGCAGGCCAAGCAGAACCAGATTGAGGCGGTGACGCTGCTCTATCCTGGCTCTAAAATCTATCTCTACGTGACGCGCAACGCGGGCAGTTCGTCCTTTTCCAATGCCGAACGGGCGAAGATGGTGATTGCCGACTATGACCTGTTTGCCGCGCAGTCGCGTGCGTTGCAGTTGCGGTTCAACGTTGCGCTGTTCGTGGGATCGCTGCTGCTGGTTGGCATTGCGGTCTATATTGCGCTGGCTGTGGCGGACTGGATGGTGCGGCCAGTGAATGAACTGGTGACGGCGGCCCGGCGTATCACCGCGGGCGATCTGTCAGCGCGCGTCACCAACCTGCAAAGCCGCGACGAGATCGGCACGCTGGCCGCCGCCTTCAACCGTATGACGCAGCGGCTGGAGGCGCAGACCGGCGCGCTGGTTGGGGCCAACAGCCAACTCGACGAACGCCGCGCCTTTATCGAGGCCATCCTGTCAGGCGTGAGCGCAGGTGTCCTGTCTGTAGACCGGGGCGGCGACATTCAGTTGCTCAATCGTTCGGCGGCGGCGATCCTGGTAGAGGAGGGCGATGATCCGGTCGGGCGCACGCTGGCTGACGTATCGCCTGAACTGGCGGACTTTATTGCGTCCGGCGACGGTGCCGGGATCGTGCAGGTGCGCGCGCATGGCGACCTGCGGACGTTGGCGGTCAAGCGATCGGAAGATGCGTCGCGCCATATTCTGACCTTCGATGATATCACCCAGCAATTGTCCGATCAGCGCCGGGCCGCCTGGTCCGATGTCGCGCGCCGGATCGCGCATGAGATCAAGAACCCGCTGACGCCGATCCAACTGGCGGCCGAGCGGCTCCAGCGCCGCTATGCTGAGGAAATCACCAGCGACCGGCCGACCTTCACCCGGCTGACCAGCACGATCGTCCGGCAGGTTGGCGATTTGCGCCGCATCGTGGACGAATTTTCTTCCTTCGCGCGGATGCCCAAGCCCGTGTTCCGGCGCGAGGCGGTGGCCGACATTGCGCGCCACTCCCTGTTCCTGCACGAAGTCGCGCATCCGGCGATCCGCTTCGAATTTCATACAGATCAACCCGATCTGGAACTGGTCTGCGACCGGCGGCAGTTGGCGCAGGCACTGACAAATATCGTCAAGAATGCGGTGGAAGCCATTGAACCCAAGCCGATTCCTGACGATGGCAGTCCGCGCGGTCATGTCCGCATGACGCTGGCGGGCGAGGGCGACGGGCTGATCATCACGGTCAGCGATGACGGTATTGGGCTGCCGCCTGAACGGGACCGCATATTGGAACCCTATATGACGACGCGGACCAAGGGGACGGGTCTGGGCCTGGCCATCGTCAAGAAGATTGTGGAGGAGCATCTGGGGGAAATCCGCTTTGACGATGCGCAGGGTGGCGGTGCGCGCGTGACATTGCGGTTTGCCGCAGGTGCGTTGGAACGACTGGAAGAGGGGCAGGTAATCGCCATGCCCCAGGGTAATTTGACGGGAAAAGTGACGGCCAATGGCGCTTGATATTCTGATAGTCGACGATGAAGAGGATATTCGCGATCTGGTCGCGGGTGTTCTGGAGGATGAGGGCTTTACCGCCCGCACCGCCGGCAATGCCGACGCCGCGATCGAGGCGCTGGACGCCCGCCGCCCTTCGCTCGTCCTGCTCGACGTCTGGTTGCAGGGGTCGCGGATGGACGGCCTAGAACTGCTGGACGAGATCAAGCGGCGCGATCCGACCATCCCGGTGCTGATGATTTCAGGTCATGGCAATATCGACACGGCGGTCGCCGCGATCCGTAAAGGCGCGGCAGACTTCATCGAAAAGCCGTTCGAGGCCGACCGGCTGCTGCACCTTGTATCGCGTGCGACCGAGACCGAGCGGTTGCGGCGCGAGAATCAGGTGCTGCGCGCGCGGTTCGGGCAGGATGACGAGCTGACCGGCAGTTCCGCGTCGATCAACGGCGTGCGCGCCACGATCAAGAAGGTGGCGGGCACTGGCAGCCGCGTGCTGATTTCGGGGCCAGCGGGCGTCGGCAAGGAAATTGCCGCACGGATGCTGCATAGCTGGAGCGGGCGAGCCGACTCGCCCTTCATCATCGTTGCGGCCGCGCGCATGGACCCCGACCGGGTCGAGGAGGAATTGTTCGGGCTGGAGGACCAGAGCGGCCTCGTCCGCCCCGGCTTCCTGGAGCAGGCGCATGGCGGCACGCTCTATATCGATGAAGTCGCCGACATGCCGATCACCACGCAGGGCAAGATCTTGCGCGTGCTGACCGACCAGAGTTTCACGCGCGTTGGCGGCCAGCGCCATGTGAAGGTTGATGTGCGGGTTATTTCGTCCACGGCGCGCGACCTGGCGGGCGAGATCGAGGAACGGCGGTTTCGCGAAGATCTTTTCTATCGACTCAACGTCGTGCCGCTCGCCATTCCGCCATTGTCCGAACGGCGTGATGACATTCCGCCGCTGGTCGAACATTATCTCGCCCGCTTCGCCGCAGAGCGGCGCGTGCCGCCGCCGGAAATGGCGAGCGATGCGATGGCCGCGCTGCAGGCCAATGAATGGCCGGGCAATGTCCGCCAGTTGCGCAACGTCATCGAACGCACGATGATCCTGGCACCGGGCGACCGGATCGGCCGGATCGAACTCGACATGCTGCCGCCTGAATTGACCAGCGGTGGTGGCGGGGAGGGGATGGGCCAGTCCGCGATCATGGGCGCGCCGCTGCGGGAGGCACGCGAGAGCTTCGAGCGGGAATATCTGCGCATCCAGATCCGCCGTTTTTCGGGCAATATCTCGCGCACCGCGACCTTCATCGGCATGGAACGCTCGGCATTGCACCGGAAATTGAAGCTGTTGGGGATCACCGACGACAAGGAATAGGCGCGCGCCATTCCCCATGGACGACTGTTCGCAATTGCGATACGATCGTTGCGCCTCCGACAAGCGGGGGCAAGCAAGACACCCTGCTTAAGGGCGCACGAGCGGGTAACGTCCCGCCAAGAATAAAGGACTGGCGACGACCATGGCCGACAAAATGAACAATTTGCAGGATATTTTCCTCAACAGCCTGCGCAAGAGCAAGACCCCGGTGACCATGTTCCTGGTCAAGGGCGTCAAGCTGCAAGGCATCATCACCTGGTTCGACAATTTTTCCGTGCTGCTGCGCCGCGATGGCCAGTCGCAGCTTGTCTACAAGCATGCCATTTCGACCGTCATGCCAGCGCAGCCGATGGACCTTTCCGACCTGCGCAAGGCGAGCGAAGGCAATGGCAAGGCCAAGCTGCTCCAGGAAATCTTCCTGTCGGCCGTCCGTAAATCGGGCAGCCCGGTGACGATGTTCCTGGTCAACGGCGTCATGCTGCAGGGTGAAATCGCTGCGTTCGACCTGTTCTGCATGTTGCTGGAACGCGATGGCATGGTGCAACTCGTCTACAAGCACGCCATTTCGACGGTCCAGCCGCTCCATGCGCTCGACCTGACCGGCGAGAATGAACAGGACGATTGACCTACCCTGCGCGGAACGCACGCGCCGTCCGCATTTCATTGAATAATAATCTATGCGCTCCCGCGCAGGCCGTTGCCCCATTCCTTCGCTGGACCGGGCATATGTCTGTTCGGGAGCGTCCTGTGTTTTGAGGCGTTAAACTTCCATGGCCATATTCAATCGCGATTCCGAAGATGAAGTGGCGCGCGGCGCGCGCGCTGTCGTCGTTCATGCCGAAACCCATGGCGGCGATCGGCGCGATAGCGACGCCCGGCTGGAGGAAGCGCGCGGCTTGGCCTTGGCGATCGGCATTGATGTGCGCGCGGCGCAGGCGTTCCGGGTGCGGGATCGCAAGCCCGCCACGCTGTTCGGTAGTGGCCAGGTCGATCAGATCGCCACACTAGCCCGGCAGGAAGAGGCCGACCTCATCATCGTCGATAATAGCCTGTCGCCGGTCCAGCAGAGCAATTTGGAAAAGGCGTGCGAGGCCAAGGTGATCGACCGAACCGGGCTGATCCTGGAAATCTTTGGCGAACGGGCGGCGACCAATGAAGGGCGGCTGCAGGTCGAACTGGCGCATCTTGATTATCAGGCCGGGCGGCTGGTGCGCAGTTGGACCCATTTGGAGCGGCAGCGCGGCGGCTTCGGCTTTCTGGGTGGTCCGGGCGAAACCCAGATCGAAGCGGATCGCCGCATGATCCGTGATCGCATGGCGAAGATCCGCAAGGAACTGGATCAGGTGACGCGCACGCGCGGGCTGCATCGCGCCCGGCGGCAGCGCGCGCCCTGGCCGGTGATCGCGCTGGTGGGCTATACCAATGCGGGGAAATCGACGCTGTTCAACCGGATGACCGGGGCTGACGTCATGGCGCAGGATTTGCTGTTCGCCACGCTCGACCCGACGATGCGCCAGATTGCTTTGCCGGGGTTAGACAAAGCTATCCTGTCGGACACGGTCGGCTTTGTGTCCGATCTGCCGACCCAGTTGATCGCGGCCTTTCGCGCCACACTGGAAGAAGTGCTGTCGGCTGACTTGATCGTCCATGTTCGCGACATCGCCCATCCCGATAGCGATGCGCAGCGCGATGATGTGCTGGATGTGCTTGGCGAACTGGGCGTTGCAGGCGAAGCCGCGCTGGAACGGGCTGAGGGCGAACCGCCAGCGCCGCTGATCATCGAGGCGTGGAACAAGCTGGATTTGCTGGATGCCGACGCCGCAGTGTTGGCGCGCGAAACGGCGGCGCGGCGCGATGATGTGGCGATCCTGTCGGCGCTGACCGGGGAGGGGATGGAGCAGCTTCAACGCATGATCAGCGATCATATGACCACGGGCGCGAAGGTCTATGGCCTGCGCATTCCCGTGTCTGACGGCGCGGCGATGGCCTGGCTCCACGAACATGGCGAAGTGCTGTCTACGGATGTGGAAGAGGAGGAGAGTCGCGTCGAGGTGCGGCTATCCGATGCGGCCTTTGCGCGGTTTGGGAAGCGCGGCGAGGCGTAGTCGCTTAGGGCGTTTTCTCCTGCCGCTTGGCTTGCTGCCATAGGTCTTCCTTCGCTTCCAGCGAGAGGGCGGCGAAGTCGGCTCCAGCCTGCTGCTCCATCGCGCGGAAGCGGCGATCGAACTTGGCATTGCCAGCGCGCAGGGCGGCTTCCGGGTCGACCTTCAGATGACGTGCGAGGTTGACGACGGCGAACAACAGGTCGCCGATTTCCTCGGTACGGTCGGCCTGCGTGGTCGCGGCGCGAACCTCGTCCAGTTCCTCGACGATCTTGTCGATAACGCCGACCGTATCGGGCCAGTCGAAGCCAGTTCGCGCCGCGCGTTTCTGCAGCTTTTCGGCGCGAAGCAGTGCGGGCAGGGCGTTCGCCACACCGGCAAGCGCGCTGGGGTCCGATTCCTTTTCGGCTCGTTCGGCGGCCTTGATCGCCTCCCATTGGGCATGGCCGTCTTCGCGCCGTGCGTTTTGCCCGAAGACATGCGGATGCCGCCGGGTCATCTTTTGGGTGATCCCGTCGATCACATCCTGCAGCGTGAAGTGACCGGCCTGTTCGGCCATGCGGCTGTGAAATGCCACCTGCAGCAGCAGGTCGCCCAGTTCATCGCAGAGTGCTGCCATGTCGTTGCGCTCGATGGCGTCGGCGACTTCATAGGCTTCCTCGATCGTATAAGGCGCGATCGAGGCGAAATCCTGCGCGATGTCCCATGGGCAGCCCGTGTCGGGATCGCGTAGCCGCGCCATGACGGTGGCAAGCGGCATGATGTCGGCGGGACTGGCTTTGGACATGGGCGGTTCCGGCTGTTGGAGAGGCTGATCCAGCCGATAGGATGTGTGCCGGACTATGGCCAGCTGTGGTTTCGATTTGAAGCGCGACATCCATGGGATGCGTAGCATTTCATCGAGGGTGGGGCGAGCCCCACCCTCGATGGCAAAATCTATCGGG
>NZ_JAVDWV010000002.1:0-309328 GCF_031457465.1 Sphingobium xenophagum | reverse complement strand
GGACAAGGGATCAATCAAAGGCAAAATCAAACGAGCAGGGTGGAACGATGCATTCCTTCTCTCAATGCTTGGTCATATGCGATAGCCCTGCCCTTGAGGGGGAGGTTGGGTGGGGGTGTACTGCCGCTAGCGTGGACGCTCGGCTTCGCCTCGCTCCCCCTCCCCCGACCCCTCCCCGCCGGGGAGGGGAGATAAGTCACAGCCTTCCCGCTTATATTACGTCAGAACCCGGCCTTCACCGTGGCAAAGAATTGCTGGGGCGCGCCGACCAGCAGGGTCTGGCCGTCGCCGCTATTGCCATAGCCACCCGACCCGATGGTGCCGACATAGCGTTTGTCGAACAAATTGGTGGCGTTGAGTTGCAACTCGATCTTGTCGGTGAAGCGATAGCCCAGGCTGGCATCGACGATGAGACGGCCCGGCACCGAAACGTCGTTGGTGTAGCTGTAGAAGCGCTTGGACATATAGTTGGTGCCGATCCGGCCGAAGATCGGACCCTGATCATAGTTGAGTTCGCCGCGCAGCATATGCTTCGGGCTGTCCACGACGGTCTTGCCCTTGATGGCGGCAACCAGCGCGCCATTGCTGCTGTTGAAGACATCGTCGCGATAGGTGGCGTCGGTGAAGCTGTAGGAAGCGTAGAGCCCGAAACCGTTGCCAAGGCGCAGGTCGCCCGCCGCTTCGATACCCATGGAGCGCACGCCGCCGACATTTTGCAGCGCGTTGGCGAGGCCCAGGATCGGGCTGCCGACCTGAACCGCCAGCAGGCGGTTGCGGAAGTTTACCAGATAGGCACCCAGCGTACCGTTGAAGATGGGGCTGTTATACCGCAGGCCCAGTTCGTAGGTGTCCGACGCCTCCGGCTTCAGATCGTCCTTGATCTGGTCGAAGCCAGCCTGGCCCGTGGAGAAGGGGCCAGTGGTGGTCGAACTGGCGAAAGCGCGCGATACCTGGGTGAAGCCGCCGAAGATTTCGGCCTCTGGGCTGAGTTCTACCGCGAAACCGGCATGGGGCTGGAACCAGTCCTGCGCCTTGATCTTGCCTTCGGGGAAGCTGCTGGAGACCACCGCTTCCGCTTCGTTGGTGACCTTGAAGCCCTTCCAGCCCAGATTGATCGTCACCATGCCAAGGTCGATCTTGTCGCGGACATGATATTGGATGGTGTCGGTGTTGAATTTGAATTCCCACTGCGTCGCGAAGGGGTTCGTCGGATAGTCGCGGAAGGACAAGCCCGGCTCGGTCCGGCTGGCAAAGGCGTAGAAGCGGCGGGCCTGGTTGAACTTGTTATTCTCATACCAGAGGCCGACTTCGATGGTCTGGATGCCGATGGTGAAGTCGGTGGCGCCGAATATACCGACGCGCTCCATGTCATATTCGGTGGTGCGCATGGAGAGCGGCGAGCCGGTCGGGCTGGGGACCGAGGGGGTTCCCCACAGGCCCATGCCGCTATTCTTGTGATAATAGGTTTTGAGCCGCAGGTTGGCGTTGTCGCCCAGCGGCGAGGTGATGCCGACCGCGCCCAGCCAGTCTTCGCGCAGGCCCGCCGCGTCATAATAAGCGTCCCATACCGACGTGACATTGTCGGGATAGACGGTGCCTGCCGCCGCATTGGAAACGGGCGCGCCGGTTTCGCCGCGATTATTGCCGATGTCGGCATAGTTTACCGCGCGCGCATAGTCGGGGAAGGTGTTGTCCCAGTTCCAGCCCAGGGTTCGGATCATGCCCATCGACATGTCCTGATAATCCTGCTCGCGCCGGTCGGAATAGCTGAACCAGCCATCAATCTTTGCTTCGCCCACGGGGATTACCACCTTGGCATTGACCATATGCTGGTCCTGCGTGCCGGTGCCCTTATATTTGTCGGTCGAGCCATAACCGTAGGAGACAAAGCCCCGAACGCCGCCTGCACTGCCCATGTTGAAGCGGGCAAAGGCGCGCCAGGTGTCGTCGCTGCCATAGGTCAGGTTGCCCTGCGCGGCGAGCGCCTCGGCCGGGTCCATCGAGAAGGTTTCGATGGTGCCGCCCAGATTGCTGGTCGCCTGGGTGCCGAGTGAGCCTGCACCCTGCGCCACGCGCACGCTGCCGATATTTTCGCTGCTGACCGCGCGGGTGATGTGCATGCCATTATGGTTGCCATAGCTCATGTCGCCGAGCGGAATGCCGTCGAAGGTGAAGCCGAGCCGGGTCTGGTCGAAGCTGCGGATCGAGATGCGCTGCGACCATTCATAATTGCCGAACGGGTCGGCCGACTGGAAGTTGACGCTGGGCAGCTTTTCGATTGCCTTGAGCGCATTGGTGCCCGGCGTCAGCACCACGATGTCGCGCGCCTTGATTTCATGCACCTGGCGCGTTTCGCCGCGGCCAAAGACGATGATTTCATCGCCTTCCACGGCGGCGGCTGCGGCGGCGGGCACGGCGAGCGAGGCCGTCTGGGCGAATGCGGGCGTGCTGGCCAACATGGTGGAGGCGAGCAGCAAGGCTGTAGCAGGACGCATGTGAAAATTTCCCCCTTGGAAAGACCGGAGACCGGCTTGGTCGGGGGCCGTAAGCGCGACATGTTGCACTGCAATGAGAGTAGCTTGACGTATCGAAGACGTAACGATGACGGTTTTGCGATGATTTGGAAGGATTACGCAAAAGCGCTGGTTTCATTGTGTCATAAAGGTCGCACTGCGCCCAATTTCGCGGGTGCGATTGCATCATGGGCCAGCAGGGCTATGGCAAGTGCAACATTGTTAGAGGGAAATCAGGACATGGCCAAACCCGAATCCTGGCGGTTCACTCCAGAAGCCTATCGCTTCGTCACCAGCATCGACACCCGATTTCAGGATCTCGACACGATGGGTCACATCAACAATGTGGCGATATCGGGTATTTTCGAAACCGCGCGTATCCGCTTCCATCACCATCTGGGCCGCCATCCGCAGGAACAGGGGGTGCGCTGGCTGGTCGCGGCGGTGCAGTTGAACTTCATCGAGGAATCGCATTTCCCCTATCCGTTCGAAGTCCATTGCGCGATCGGCCATATCGGCCGGACCAGTTGGACGATCAGTTCGGCCGGGTTCCAGAAGGGCGTATGCGTCGCGACCTGCGACACTACGGTCGTCACCCATGGCGCGGAAGGGCGTCGCGAGATTGACGAAACGCTGCGGGAGGCGATGGAGCGGAATTTCCTACGGCAGCCGGACTGACCGGATTCCCAATCCCCGGTTGGTTCGAGCGTTTCTCGACTTCGCTCGAAACGAACGGAGGAGGGTGTTTTGTCGGCCCCTAAAACCGGTGACTTTTACCGGAACCCCGCCATGCGCCGGGTCCATTGGAAGGCGATGACGCCGCCCTTGACCGGCTGAATCATCGCCACCGCCAGCAGGAAGGCCAAGGTCGGCCAGATCGCCGCCTGCCAGCCCAGCGGAATGGCGAAGGCGCTGTTCACTTCGATCATCAGCGGCACCAATATATGGCCGAGCAGCAGAATGACGATATAGGACGGGAAATCATCCGCCTGATGCAGATCCCAGCGCTGGCCGCAGTGGGTGCAGGCGGGCACGGGCTTGAGGAAGTGGGCGAACAGACGGCCCTCGCCACAGGCCGGGCAACGACCTCGCAGCGCCAGCGCGAGCGCTGGGCCGAACGGGCGCGCCGCCACGGCGTCTGGGGCGGGATCGGGGAGGGGATCGGTCATGGCCGCATGGGGTAGGGCGTTCGTTGTGCTGCTGCAAGGACACTGCACCTTGGATCGGCCTTTCGCCGCGCGCAAAGCCTGTTAAGACACGCCCATGCGTCTTCCCGGCCCGACCGAAATCTTTGCCCTGTTCGATGATGCCCGCCCGCGCCACGCCGCGGCTGCGCGCCTCTATCGCGATCCCGTGTCGGTCATCGCCGCTCATCGGATGGAGGAGGTGCAGCCAGCGCTCGACCGCATCGCCGACGCGCGCGAGGCCGGGCTGCATGTCGCGGGCTATATGAGCTATGAAGCCGGGCTGGCGCTGGAGGAACGGTTGGCACCGATCGCCCGCCGCCATGACCAGCGGTCCGATGGGTCGGCGCTCTTGTGGTTCGGCCTGTTCGAAGGGGTGCGGCTGATCCCGCCCGGTACGCTGCCTGCGATGCTGCCCGATCCGACCGGGGTGCAGGTCGGGCCGTTGCGGCCGATGATTGAGGAGGCAGACTATCGCGTCGCCTTCGACGCGGTGCAGGATTATATCCGCGCGGGCGACATCTATCAGGCGAACCTGACCTTCCCTTGCTATGTGCCGCTGACCGGCGATCCGATGGCGCTCTATGCCGCCGTTCGGCCGCGCGCGGCGGCGGGCTATGGCGGGGTGATCCGCACCGGCGACCATGCGCTGCTGTCCTTTTCGCCGGAGCTGTTCTTTACCCAGGTGCGCGGGCAACTGACCGCCCGGCCGATGAAGGGGACGGCGGTACGCGACGGCGATCCAGAGCGGGACGCCGAATTGGCGCGCTGGCTCGCCGCCGATCCCAAGCAGCGCGCCGAAAATCTGATGATCGTCGACCTGCTGCGCAACGACCTGTCCCGCGTGTCGCGCGCGGGCAGCGTGATCGTGCCGGACCTGTTCAAGGTCGAGAGCTTCCCGACCGTGCATCAACTGGTGTCGACCGTGCGCGCGCGCATCCTGCCCGGCCTGTCGCCGGTCGATGTGCTGCGCATTCTCTTCCCCTGCGGGTCGATCACCGGCGCGCCCAAGGTGCGGGCGATGGAGATCATCGATGCGGTCGAACCCCATCCGCGCGGCGTTTATACGGGCACGATGGGCTGGATCGACCCGGAGGGCGACGCTGCCTTCAATGTGGCGATCCGCACTTTATGCGTCGCGGAAGGCAGCGGTGTTGGTCGCCTCGGCCTTGGTTCGGGCGTCGTCGCAGATTCGCAGGTGGATTCGGAATGGGCCGAATGCCTGGCCAAAGGGCGCTTTCTTGCCCCGGCCTGATGTCTCCAGCTTGACTCTCGAACCGGCAAGGGCTTGGAATAGCGGCAATGTCACTGGCTGATCGACGCTTCGACCTTATTGAAACCATGGCCTTCGACCCGCTCGACGGGATCAGGTTGCTGGAACTGCATCTGACGCGGCTCAAGGCGAGCGCCGATGCGTTCGGCTTCGCCTTTGATCGCCATGCCGTCCGCAACGAATTGCAGGCCGCGACCTTCCGCCTGCGCGAACGCAGCCGGGTGCGGTTGATGGCATCGCGCAGCGGTGCGGTGGCGATCGAGGTGCGCGATCATATCGGCTGGCCCCAGGCGATCGTCCCGGTCAAGGTCGTGCCGCGCCATGCGCCGGCCGATGATTTGCGCCTGTTGCACAAGACCACCGACCGCAGTCTCTATAGCGACGCGCTCAAGCGCGGTGGCACCTATGAGGTCGCGCTGATCGACGCGAAAGGCTATCTGACCGAGGGCTGTTTTTCCTCGCTGTTCGTCGAGCGCGGCGACAAGCTGGTGACGCCGCCGCTGGCGCGCGGATTGCTGCCCGGCATATTGCGCCAGAGCCTGATCGACATGGGCGAGGCGGTCGAGGGCGACCTGCGTGTGTCCGATCTGGAGCGGGGCTTTTTCATCGGTAATGCCGCGCGCGGCATGGTCGCGGCGACGCTGGCGCCATAGCCGGGCTTTCCTGCCGAATAGCCATTCCCCGCCATCTGGCCGGTTGCCCCGTTGCCCGTTGCGCACTAAGGGACGCGGCATCCGTCCTATGGTCGGATGAGGGGATTTGAATATTTTTTGTCGCGATTCCCAGGATGGCGGGCTGTGCCGATCGCTTGGACGTCGCTTTGAAGAAAGATTGTTGCCATGAGCCAGACTTCCGCCGCCTTGGGTCGCATCCAGCCGTCCGCCACGCTCGCCATGAGCGCGCGCGTGAACGCGCTCAAAGCCGAAGGCGTGGATGTTATTGGCCTGTCGGCGGGTGAGCCGGACTTCGATACGCCCGATTTCGTCAAGGAAGCGGGCATCGCCGCGATCCGCAACAACCAGACCCGCTATACCGACGTGGACGGCACTGCCGACGTCAAGGAAGCGGTGATGTTCAAGTTCAAGCGCGATAATGGGCTGGTCTACAAGCGCAGCCAGGTCACGGTGAACTCCGGCGGCAAGCATACACTTTTCAATGCGCTGCTGGCGACGGTGGATGCGGGCGATGAGGTCATCATCCCGGCACCTTACTGGGTCAGCTATCCCGACATCGTGAATTTCGCGGGCGGCACGCCCGTCTTCATCGAGGGGCCGGCGAGCCAGGGCTACAAGATCACAGCTGCGCAACTGGATGCGGCGATCACGCCGCGCACCAAGTGGGTGATGCTCAATTCGCCGTCCAACCCCAGCGGTGCGGCCTATTCCGCCGACGAATTGAAGGCGCTGGCCGACGTGCTGCTGCGCCATCCCCATGTGCTGATCCTGACCGACGATATGTATGAGCATGTCTGGTATGCATCGACGCCGTTCGCGACGATCGCGCAGGTCTGCCCGGAACTGTACGACCGCACGCTGACGGTGAATGGCTGCTCCAAGGCCTTCTCGATGACCGGCTGGCGCATCGGCTTTGCCGGTGGTCCCGAATGGATCATCAAGGCGATGGGCAAGTTGCAGTCGCAGTCGACCAGCAACCCTTGTTCGATCAGCCAGGCTGCGGCTGTTGCCGCGCTGACCGGCCCGCAGGACTTTCTGGAGGACCGCAACGCCGTGTTCAAGAAGCGCCGCGACATGGTGGTGGCGATGCTGAACGATGCGCCGGGCCTCGATTGCCCGACGCCCGAAGGCGCTTTCTATGTCTATCCCGATGCCAGCGGCGTGATCGGCAAGATGACGCCCAAGGGCGTGCGTATCGAGAATGACGAAGCGCTGATCGCCTATTTCTTGGACGAAGCGAAGGTTGCGGCCGTTCACGGTGCTGCTTTCGGCCTCTCGCCCGCCTTCCGCATCAGCTATGCGACATCGGAAGATGTGCTGAAAAAGGCCTGCACGCGCATTCAGGAAGCCTGCGCCGCACTGAAATAAGGGAAGTCGCACCGGCTGCAATGCGGCCGGAGCGCCCCTGCGTGGTAGGGTCGCGCCTAAAACCATCAAAAATGGAAACGGTCCTTTTCGACCCGTGCCGTCTTGTAGACGGCGCGACGGGCGCTATATCCCCGTTGCAGAAGGAAACTGATTAAGGTTGCACGTTGCTGGTCGTTCTTCCTGAAGCCTTGGTCGAAAGCCGGTAAACGGCCGCCGATCATTCAGCGAAGGGCAAGACAGGCGCATGTAACCACACGGCACAGATCGCCGAAACCAGAACAGGAAAGGCACAGGCCATGGTGGCATTTTTGAAATCCGAATTGTTCCTGCGCTTCGCGGGCGGTTTTGCGATCGGTGTTGTCGGGATGGTTTTGCTCCAACCCAGCGAACAGCCAATTTTGAGTAGCGCAGCGATCGCCGCGACTGGCAGTAGCA
Organism: Sphingobium xenophagum; assembly: GCF_031457465.1. GTDB lineage: Bacteria > Pseudomonadota > Alphaproteobacteria > Sphingomonadales > Sphingomonadaceae > Sphingobium > Sphingobium xenophagum_A. The sequence goes on along the minus strand of NZ_JAVDWV010000002.1, from coordinate 301,881 downwards.
GTGCGGCGCGTTAATCGCCTTTTTCTTGCCACCTTGGCGGGGCTGGCGCTGGCAACGCCGCTGCGCGCCGAGCGCGCGGTGCTTGCGCCTGTCGCCGCAGTTGACGCGGTGCCGACCCGTGCGCTGGAAACCGCGGTGTTTGCCGGTGGTTGCTATTGGGGTGTCGAGGGCGTCTTTTCCCATGTGAAGGGCGTGCAACTCGTCAAGTCGGGCTTTGCCGGCGGGCCGAATAACCGCCGCGTTGACTATGAGATGGTGAGCGGCGGCAATACGGGCTTTGCCGAGGCTGTCCGTGTCACCTACGATCCCAAGCAGGTCAGCTATGGCACCCTGCTGCGTGTCTTCTTTTCCGTGATCGCCGATCCCACGACGCTGAACCAGCAAGGGCCGGATCGCGGCACCCAATATCGCAGCGCGCTCTATCCGTTGAATGCCGAGCAGGGGAAGGCGGCCGCCGCTTATCTCGCTCAGCTCAGCAAGGCAGGACTATGGCGCGATCCGATCGTGACCAAGGTTGAGCGTTTCACCGGCTTCCAGGACGCCGACACCTATCATCAGGATTTCATGCGCAAGAACCCGCGCCATCCCTATATACTGCGCTGGGATGCGCCCAAGCTGGCAGCGTTCAAGACGATGTTTCCAGACCTGTATCGGGACAAACCGTCCGCCTGAATGGGCGGCGCGGTTCGTCCCGACCATCCGCGCTTAAAAGTCCACCGTTGCCGACAGCCACAGCCGACGACCTTCCTGATTGATGGCATAGGCAGGCGTGAAGATCGTGGCTGTGCCGCTTTGATAGGAGACATATTCGGCATAGTCGGTGTCGAAGATGTTGTTGACGGTGGCCGCCAGACGGAAGGCAGGCGCGATCTGGTAGGAACCGCCGATGTGGAACAACTCATATCCCCGGAAATCGCCGACGGCATTTTGCTGCGCATTATTGCCGCGATAGCGACTCGACCGGATCTCGGCGCGCGCCCAGACGCTGGCTTTGTCGCCCAACTTCCAGCGGAGATTGCCGTTCAGCATATGTTTGGGCATGCCGACCAGCGGCAGGCCTTCTTCCGCGCCGCTTAGCTGCTCGCTTTCGGTGTAGGTATAGTTGGCCGATAGCGACAGGCGGGGCGTGAACGCGAAACGGGTTGCGACCTCCACGCCGCGCGTGCGCGCCTTGTCGATATTGATTGACTGGCCCAGCAGATCGACCGTCGGAAAGAAGCCGACATCCAGGCAGCCCGGCCGATTAGGATTGCCCGCAAACTGGCAGTTGGGAATGCCCGCCCCGGTCGCGATCTTGTCATCGAAATCATTGTTGAACACGGTAATGTTCCCGCTGAAAAAGCCATGGCTGTCATAATAGAGACCGGCTTCATAGCTGGTGCTGGTTTCCGGCGTGAGGCCCGGTGTCCCAATGAACGGCGTGCGGCCCTGATTGCCGAAACCGATGATCCCTTCGGCAATCTGTTCGACACGCGGCGTTTTGAAGCCGCGGCTGACGCCGCCCTTGAGCGTCACATTGTCGTTGATGTTCCACACCGCATAGGCGCGCGGCGACCATTTGCTGCCGAAGGTCGAATGATCGTCATAGCGCGCGCCGCCGGTCAGGTTGAAGCCATCCACGACCGTCCAGGTCGCTTCGGCAAAGCCCGCCCACTGGGTGAATCTGAAAGGTTTGGGCGCGACGCCCTCGACCATCCGGGCTTTCCAATATTGGCCGCCGACGGTGAAGGCGAGCGCGCCGACCTTGCCCGCGAAACGCGAATCGATGATGTCGTTGCGCGCTTCGAGCGTACGGGGGCTGCCCGGCGTCGCGCCCGGCGTACCATTGGGGATGAGGCGGCCGATGGTTTCCGTGTCGTTGCGGGTCAGCGTGGTGTCGAGTTGGCCAAAGCCCATACGCCAGCTATGGGCGATGACATAGTTGCTGCGGTTGAACTGCTGTTCGGGGGTATAGCCGCCCGACCCCAGCGTCCCCAGCCGCCCTTCGCTATTGTCGTAAGTCTGCTCGTTGCGATCATATTCGATCCACAGGTCATGATCGGCATGGGGGGTGAAAGTCAGGCGACCGCCATAGGTGTAGATGTCCGACCGCACCGGATTGCGGCCGAGCGTCAACGCTGGATCGCCGGGGATGGGGATATCCGATCCTTCGCGATGGAAAATGCTGCCGCGCAGGGTCAGGCCGACCAAATTGTCGATCACCGGACCTTGGGCAAAGCCGTTGATCGACTGGATATTGCCGAAGCGATCATCGCCCTGGATGGTGCTTTCGGCCGTGGCGGTGCCGACCCAGCGGTCGCCCACCTTGCGCGTGATGATGTTGACGACGCCGCCCATCGCGTCTGACCCGTAGAGGGTGGACATCGGCCCGCGCACGACCTCAATCTGCTCGATCGCGGAGAAGGGCGGCAGGAAGCTGGTGGAGGTTTCGCCGAAACCATTGGGGGTGACGCCGCCCGGCGCATTCTGGCGGCGGCCGTCGATCAGGACCAGCGTATAATCGCTTGGCATGCCGCGAATCGAGATGTTGAGGCCGCCGGTCTTGCCCGCTTCGCCGCCGACATCGACGCCCTGCACATCCTGCAAGGCTTCGGCCAGGCTGCCGAACCGCTTTTCCTGCAATTCCTGGCGGCCCAGCACGGTGATGCTGGCGGGGGCTTCGACGATGTCCTGGGCGTATCCGGCGGCCGTGACGACGATCGCGTTCGACTGGTCGTCGGCCTCTTCGGGGCCCTGCGCCATGGCCGACCATGGTGACAATCCGGCGACCAACGCCAGCATGCTGACGCGCAGCCGGTTGGATCGTGACAACAGCATGGAACCCCGGTTCATCAACATTCACCCCAGTTAATATTGCGAGTAAGTCGCAGTATATGAAGTGCCGGATGACGGGCAAGGGCGCGATCGTCAAGTGGGGGAGGGGTGCCAGACCGGCAGGGCAATACTTTGTTACAAATGGCGTTTCGGCAGCGCGCTACCAAAAAGGGCGGCACCTTGCGGCACCGCCCTCTGTATCTTTTGAGCCCTGACGGACGCGCTTATTTCGGCGCGAGAACCATCAGCATCTGGCGGCCTTCCATGCGGGGATAGGCTTCGACCTTGGCGGTTTCGGCGACATTTTCCGCAACCCGCTGCAGCAGGGCCATGCCAAGCTGCTGGTGGCTGAGTTCGCGGCCGCGGAAGCGCAGGGTGATCTTCACCTTGTCGCCATCCTCGATGAAACTATGGACCTTCTTCATCTTCGTATCATAGTCATGATCGTCGATGTTCGGACGCATTTTGATCTCTTTGAGTTCCTGCGTCTTCTGGGTCTTGCGAGCGATATTCGCCTTTTTCTGGGCTTCGTATTTGAACTTGCCGATGTCCAGAAATTTGCAGACCGGCGGGTCTGCGGTCGGAGAGACTTCGACCAGGTCGAGGCCGACATCGGCTGCCTGTTCGATCGCTTCCTGCGTAAACATCACACCCAGATTCTCGCCTTCCCCGTCAATCACGCGGACTTTGGGGACCGTGATGAATTCATTGTAGCGAGGGCCGGATTTCGGCGGCGGCGCCAGTGGGCGGCGCATCATTGGGGGACGTATAGCAGTATCTCCTATGGTCGTTGCAAAAACCAGTGGCTCTTAGCGGCTTTTTGGCAAAGCCGAAAGGGGTCCGTGGTCCTGCGCAAGCGGAATCACGAACCCTGTGGCATTGCTGCCTCAACACATATCGGGCGAGCGGGCTTCATTTGCAAGGCGCGAAATCACTTCGTCGAGCAAAAGGAAGGTCTGGCCATCGCTGCCCAGCACGCGCAGCGCGACCTTGCCTTCCTCCGCCTCGCGTCGTCCCACGACCAGCAGATTGGGGACTTTGGCGAGGCTATGTTCGCGCACCTTGTAATTGATCTTCTCGTTGCGGATGTCGGCTTCGGCGCGGATTCCCGCTGCGCGCAGCTTGGTCAGCACCTCGGCGGCATAGTCGTCGGCGTCGGACACAATGGTCGCAACCACCGCCTGCACCGGGGCAAGCCAAAGCGGGAAGCGACCGGCATAATGTTCGATCAGGATGCCGATGAAGCGTTCATAGCTGCCGAAAATCGCGCGGTGGAGCATGACGGGACGGTGCCGTGCGCCATCTTCGCCGACATAGCTGGCGTCGAGTCGTTCGGGCAGCACGCGGTCCGACTGGATCGTGCCCACCTGCCAGGTGCGGCCGATCGCGTCGGTCAGATGCCATTCCAGCTTGGGCGCGTAGAAGGCGCCTTCGCCGGGCAGTTCTTCCCAGCCATATTCCGGCGTGTTCAGACCCGCGGCGGCGACAGCGTCGCGCAGTTCATTCTCCGCTTTGTCCCACATCTCTTCGCTGCCGAACCGCTTTTCGGGGCGCAGCGCCAGCTTGATCGAGTAGGTGAAGCCGAAATCCTTGTAGATGCGATCGGCCAACGCACAGAAGGCGCGGACTTCCTCGACAATCTGGTCTTCGCGGCAAAAGATATGCGCGTCGTCCTGGGTGAACTGGCGCACCCGCATCAGGCCGTGGAGCGCGCCATGCGGCTCGTTGCGATGGCAGCAGCCATTTTCGTAGAGGCGCATCGGCAGGTCGCGATAGCTTTTGATCCCCTGACGGAAGATCAGCACATGCGCCGGGCAGTTCATGGGCTTCAAGGCCATCCAGTCGGCATCGTCCGATACCAGCGGGCCTTCATCCTCGACATTGGGCACTTCGTCGGGGATCACGAACATATTTTCGCGATATTTGCCCCAATGGCCCGAAATTTCCCACTGGCGCGCGTCCATCACCTGCGGCGTCTTGACCTCGCGATAGCCCGCATCGTCGATCGCGCGGCGCATATAGGCTTCGAGCTGACGCCAGATGAGATAGCCTTTGGGATGCCAGAAGACGCTGCCATGCGCTTCCTGCTGCAGGTGGAACAGGTCCATCTCTGCGCCCAGCTTGCGATGATCGCGCTTGGCCGCTTCTTCCAGCCGCGTCAGATGCTCGGCCAACTGCTTCTTGTTGAGCCAGCCGGTGCCGGTGATGCGGCTGAGCATCGCATTCTTCTGGTCGCCGCGCCAATAGGCCCCCGATACGCGCGTCAGCTTGAAGGCGTCCGGGTTGAGACGGCCGGTGGAGGCGAGATGCGGCCCCCGGCACATGTCGTACCAGCCATCACCCGAATGATAGACCGTCAGCGGCTCGTCGCCGGGCAGTTCGGCGGCCCATTCCGCCTTGAACGTCTCACCCGCAGCCTGCCACTGCGCGATCAGCGTCTCGCGGTCGATCTCCTTGCGGATCAACGGCTTGTCGGCGGCGATGATGCGGCGCATCTCTGCCTCGATCGCGGGCAGGTCGTCGTCGGTGAAAGGGCCACGATCCGCGCTGGGCGCGAAGTCATAGTAGAAGCCGTCATCGGTCGACGGGCCAAAGGTGATCTGGGTGCCGGGGAACAAATGCTGGACCGCTTCGGCCAGCACATGGGCAAAGTCATGCCGCGCCAGTTCCAGCGCATCGGCTTCATCCTTGGCCGTCACCAGCGCGAGCGCTGCGTCCTGTTCCAGCGGGCGCATGATGTCGCGCAATTCGCCATCGACCCGCGCGGCGATGGCGGCCTTGGCGAGGCCCGGCCCGATCGCTGCTGCAATATCCGCCGGAGTAGTGCCGGGCGCGACTTCACGCACGGAACCGTCGGGCAGAGTGATTTTGAGCATGGCGGACACGGGATTTCCTTGAAATACGGGCTATGTCGCGGCCCGAAAAAGCCGCGCCTTCCCCATAAATGGGCGGTTCGGCCTGTCAAGGGAAGGGGCTGGGGAATGCGCGGGCGGTGATGTCAATGTAACTTGACATGCGCGATATGAGATATGTAAAGGGTGCTTGTCATCACATGCAGGAGGGCTGACATGACCAACGCATCTCGAAACCCCGCCTATCGGCGCTATACCGGCCGCATGATCCCGCTTAGCCTTGCCTATGTCGGGGCCGTGGGTCTGGCATCCTGGCTGATCCCTGACGGCGCGGCGGCGAATGTCGCGACCGTGGCGATCGCGCTGGTGCCCGGCCTTGCCGCTTTGGGCTGGATCTGGGCGATGGCGCGCTTCCTCGTGGAACTGGACGATGAATATCTGCGCATGTTGGAAATACGCAAATTCCTGATCGCGACCGGCTTTGCCTTGGCGATCACCAACGTCTGGGGCCTTCTCGAACTCTTTACCACCGTGCCTGCGCTGTCGGTCTTTTTCGTCTGGCCCTTGTGGTGTGTGGGGCTGGCGGTGGGTCAGTTGGTCAATTGGCGGCAAACCGGCGTGGCGGGCTGTGCGTGAAGAACCGGCTGAAGCTGTTGCGCGCCGAGCGGGGGTGGAGCCAGGGCGATCTGGCTGCGCAGCTTGGCATATCGCGCCAGAGCGTCAATGCGATAGAAACGGGCAAATATGATCCGTCGCTGCCGCTCGCCTTTCGGATTGCCGACTTGTTCGGTGCGCGGATAGAGGATATTTTCCTGCGGGATGCGCAGCAGCAGGAGGCATGAATATGCGGGGCTATGGACTGGCGGCGGCGCTGTTCTGCCTGTTCGCCTTAGCCGGTGCGGCGCATTTCCGGTTGCTGCCTCTGCCTGACGGGATATTCGCCTCGGACTCTGTCGTGAAGGCAAGCGCTCGCACGGGCCGCATGGAGGGCTGGCGTTACCTGCCGGTGCTTCGCTAGATCAGGCCAGCAGCAACCGCGCTTCGTCCGGGGTTGCTTGCAGAAAGCCGACCGGGCCGCCGACATCGACGCTGCTTGGTAGGGCCTCCGCCGTCATTCCGTACAGCGCCAGCCCGCTCTGGCAGGCGCTGATCATGACGCCCAAGGCCTGGGCTTCGGCCAGCACGGCGGCGAGGTCGGGCAATCCCGCTGCCCGATGGGCGTCATCCTGGGGCGCGACGATCGGGGCGCGGAGCAGGCCTACGGCGTCGAGTTGCAGGAACAAGGCCGCCGCGCCGCCCAGCGCGGCATGGGCACTCGCCACGATCAGCGCGCCGCGCAACCGCTCGGCATCAGCCGTCGCGACGATGATCCTCAGGGGACGCATAGATGCGCGGCGCAGGCTGGGCAGGCCGGATCCTTGGGCACGTCCAGCGTGCGGAAGCGCATGGAGAGCAGGTCGGCGATCAGCAAGCGTCCGGCCATGTCCGCGCCGAACGGCACCAGCGCGCGGATCACCTCCAGCGCGGCGAGGCTGCCCATCGCGCCCGTGAGTGCGCCGATGACGCCGGTTTCCGCGCAGTTGCGCTCCGGCGCATCCTGCGCTGCGCCGACCAGGCAGCGGTAGCAGGGCTTGTCCGCCTCCCATCCGCGATAGGTGGCGATCTGCCCCTCGAACGGGCCGACGGCTGCGGACACCAGCGGAATGCGGAGCCGGTGGGCAGCGTCGGCCACTGCCAGACGGGTGGTGAAACTGTCGCTGCCGTCCAGCACCACATCGGCATCGCGCAGCATCAGCGCGGCATTGTCGGCATCGATGCGGGCGTTGATCGGGATCAGCTTCACGTCGGGGTTCAGCCGGGCGACCGCCGCCATCGCCGCTTCCGCCTTGGGCGAGCCGACATCGGGGGTGCCGAACAGGATTTGCCGTTGCAGGTTGGACAGGGCGACTTCGTCATCGTCGATCACGCGGATCGTGCCGACGCCTGCCGCCGCGAGATAAAGGATCGCCGGGCTGCCGATGCCACCCGCGCCGATCAGCGCGACATCGGCCGACAGCAACCGCGCCTGGCCCGCTCCGCCGATTTCCTTGAGGACGATATGCCGGGCATAGCGATCAAGCTGATCATCGGTAAGGGTCACGGCGCGTCGGACCAGAGGAAGCGGACCTGCGAGCGCATCCAGCGCGGCTGCGTTGCGCCGGTCTTGGGGAAGGAACCACGCAGCGAACCAAGGATGCGGCCGCTTACGAATTTCTCGATGCCGGGGCAGCGGGCGTTGACGGGTGCCACCTTCAAGGGCTTGCCGTCGCCGGTCAGTAGGAACAGCATGTCGATTTCGAGCAGGTGCGCTCCCTCATAGGGCACAGCGCCGCTGCATTCCCCGCGTCGATAGAGCTTGGCCACTTCCTCGGACCAGCGCGGCGATATCTTGCGCCCCAGCCAGTTCTCGATCACCGGCACGCTCGCCAGATCGGTCGGCATGGGCGGCGCGTCCGCGGCCGCTACCGGGGTTGCGGCCAGCATCAGCGAAAGCAGCATCGTCATCGCGTCACACTCCTGTCGAACCGAAGCCGCCCTGTCCGCGTTCGGTATCGTCCAGCCTATCGACTTCGACGAAGCTGGCAAGCTGAACGGGGGCGACCACCAGCTGGGCGATGCGGTCGCCGCGCTGGATCGGGAAGGGGGCGTCGCCAAGATTGATGAGGATGATCTTCAGCTCGCCGCGATAGTCGGCGTCGATCGTGCCGGGCGTGTTGGGCAGGCTGATGCCATGTTTGAGCGCCAGCCCCGACCGGGGGCGAACCTGCACCTCATAGCCTTGCGGAATCGCCATGGCGAAACCCGTCGCGACCGCGTGCCGCCCGCCCGGTTGCAGGATCAGTTCCTCCGCCGACACCACATCCATGCCCGCGGCATGGGCGGTGGCATAGGCGGGGACGGGCAGCCCCTCGCCATGGGGCAGGCGTTTAAGCTGGATATCAATCGGCGTGAGGGGAGAGGGCATCAGCAACCTTTTCAATGAGTTTTTGCGCGACCTGATCCTTGGGCATGACGGGCCAGGCGTCGATGCCGAACGCGGTGACGATCTGCACCGCATTGGCGTCGCCGCCCATCACGTCGCCCGATACGTCATTGGCGACGATCCAGTCCGCGCCTTTGCGGGCCAGCTTGGCTTGGGCATGTTCCGCGATCTTTTGCGTTTCGGCCGCGAAGCCGATGAGCAGGGTGGGGCGCTGGGCATGGTGGCCGAGCGTCGCGAGGATATCGGGGTTCTCGACGAGGGTGAGCGGCGCGGGCTGGCCGGAGCCATCTTTTTTGAGCTTCTGGTCGGCGGCATCGGCGGTACGCCAGTCGGCCACGGCCGCGACCATGATCGCGACGTCGGCGGGGAGGGCGCTCTCGACCGCTACCAGCATTTCGCGGGCGGTCTCGACATCGATGCGCGTGATGCCCTGAGGGGTGGGCAGATGCACCGGCCCCGCCACCAACGTCACCCGCGCGCCCGCCTGCGCGGCGGCGGCGGCGATGGCGAAACCCTGTTTGCCCGACGATCGATTGGCGATGTAGCGCACGGGGTCGATCGGTTCATGGGTGGGACCGGCGGTGATGAGGATATGCTTGCCGCGCAAGCTAACCCCGTTCGGTTCGAGCTTGTCGAGAACGTTGTGCGGCGTTCTCGACAAGCTCGAACCGAACGGAGGTGGAGAGAAATCCGGCTGTCCGTCGAGCGGATCACCGCTCTTTGACATCGCCAACAGCCGTTCGATTTCCGTAACGATCGCGTCGGGTTCCGGCAGCCGTCCGGTGCCAAATTCGCCGCACGCCATCGCACCATCGTCGGGCGTCATGATGTGGACGCCGTCGGCGTGGAGCCGTTCCAGATTGCGCTGGGTCGCGCGATGATGCCACATCCGCACATTCATCGCAGGCACCGCCAGCACCGGCTTGTCAGTCGCCAACAACAAGGTGGTGGCAAGGTCGTCGGCAATGCCGTTCGCCATCTTGGCGAGGATATTGGCCGTCGCGGGCGCGATCACGACCAGATCGGCCTGACGGCTCAATTGGATATGGCCGATTTCCTGTTCGTCCTTCAGGTTGAACAGGTCGGTAAAGACCGGATTCTCGGTCAGCACCCCTAGCGACAGCGGCGTCACGAACTGCTGCGCGGATTGCGTGAGGACAGCCCGCACCGTCATCCCGCGCTTGCGCAGCAGACGGACGAGTTCGAGCGACTTGTACGCCGCGATACCGCCGGAAATGATGAGGAGGATGCGGGGGGTCATGACTCGCGCAATTCGATTTGATCCCGGCATAGCTTTTCAAGAGCGGCCAGTTCGTTGGTCGCTGTCGCCCATATCCGGCCGGGATCGACGCGCGCATATTCATGCGCCACGATGTTGCGCAGGCCGATCATCGCGATCCAGGGCATATGATCGTGGCTGGCGCGGAAACTCGCTGACAGCTTGTTGGCATATTCACCGACCATCGACAGGCGATAGGACAGCAGATCAATATCGTCGTAGCTGTCCATGAAATGGGCGACCGTCAGCTTATCAAGATGGGCTTTGATACGTTCTGCGAGCAGCACGATCGTCTGCAAGTAGGCAAGATCACGATCTTCCGCCAGCATCAGAAAACAGGCACCGTATCTCGACTGGCATGGCGAGCAATTGTCGGCATCAGCATTTTGCGTTCTGCAAGATCGACCGAGGCACCAAGAATAGATTCCAATCGGAGTTGCAACCCGATGAAGTCGAGCAGGCTGGCAACCTTGCCTTTTTCAATGTCACACATCAGATCGACGTCGGAATCCGGGCGCGCTTCGCCGCGCGCCACCGATCCGAACAGGGCGAGCGAGGTGATACCCGCGGCGCGCAGTTCCGCCTCATGCGGTTTGATCCGGGCAATGGCTTCTTCGCGGGTCATAGCGAGGAAGATAATAGCAAAGTCGTCCCAACGCCAGCCGCCGCAGCCATGATCGCCACCACCGCATAGCGCCAGCCGCCGCCCACGCGGATGAGTTTCACTTCGGTCAGCGGGGGCGGGGGCGGGGCGCCGCCCTTTTCCGGGAAAGCGTCCTCGATCCGGCGGACGAGGCCCGGCAGTCGCTGCAAGGTGCGCCAATTTTCGATCAGCGTGTCGGCGGCCTTGGCTTCAGGCCCCAGTTCATCGCGCAGCCAGCCCTTCACATAGGGACCGCTGGTTTCCCACAGGTTGATGTCGGGGTCGAGCGAGGTCGCCACGCCCTCCACCATCACCATCGTCTTTTGCAGCAGCAGCAGATGCGGCTGCGTCTGCATGTCGAAATCGCGGGTGATGGCGAACAGCCCGTCCAGCATCCCGCCGACCGACAATTCGCGCACCGGCTTGCCGCGCATCGGTTCGCCCACGGCGCGCAGGGCGGTCGCAAATTCGGCCATATCATGGTGCGCGGGCACATATTGCGCCTCGAAATGGATTTCCGCGACACGCTTATAATTGCCGGTGATCAGGCCGTAGAGAATTTCCGCCAGCCACATCCGCGCACGCCGGTCGATCCGCCCCATGATGCCGAAGTCGATCGCGACGATGTCGCCATTGGCGGTTACGAACAAATTGCCCTGATGCATGTCGGCGTGGAAGAAGCCCTCCGCAATCGCCTGCCGCAAGAAGGCGTTGACCAGCCGCGCGGCGATGGCGGGCAAGTCATGCCCCGCCGCGATCAACGCTTCGCGGTCGGAAATCTTGATCCCGTCGATCCATTCCATCGTCATGACCTTGCCGGTCGTCCGATCCCAATCGATCGTGGGAATGCGATAGCCTGGTTCCGCCACCATCGTTTCGGCGAGTTCCGACGCGGAGGCGGCTTCCCGCCGCAGGTCGAGTTCGCGCGCGGTCCAGCGCTTCATATTGGCGATGACCAGGCGCGGGCGCAGCCGGGCGATTTCACCGCCCAATTGCTCGATATGGGCCGCGGCCCATTCATAGGTCATGATGTCGCGGTTGAATTGTTCCGCGACGCCGGGGCGGATCACCTTGACCGCGACATCGCGGCCATCGGTGGTGAGCGCGCGATGCACCTGCGCGATGGAGGCTGCACCCACCGGCGCTTCATCGAAGCGGGCATAAATGGCCTCCAGCGGTCGGCCGAAGCTCGTTTCGATCTGCTTGCGGATGGTGTCGAACGGGACGGGCGGCAGCGCGTCCTGCAGGCGCAGCAGGTCAAGTGTCGCTTCCTCCCCAACCAGATCGGGCCGGGTCGCGAGCGTCTGTCCGAGCTTGATCGCGGCTGGGCCGATCGACTGGAAGGCATCGGCATAGCGCGGCTGCTTGGGCACGCGGGCACCGAAACGGGCAAGCCGCACGAGCCGCCGCACCGACGCTGGCGTCAGCGGGTCGCGTTCGATTCCGCGCAGCGCACCATGGCGCGCCAGCGTGCGCCCCCATTTGAGGAGCCGCCAGATGTGGGTGATGTGCGACGTCATGCGGGGATCAAATCTTCCAGCCCGAATGGATCGCGACCAGGCCGCCCAGGATCGGCTCGACCTTGGTCTGCACGAATCCGGCGTCGCGGATCATGCCTTCGAACTTGGGCATGGGCGGGAAGCGGCGGATCGATTCGATGAGATAGCGATAGCTGTCGGCGTCATTGGCAAACAGTTTGCCCAGTTGCGGCACCAGCTTGTGCGAATAGACGTCGTAAACGTCCGAAAAGCCCGGCCAGGTCGTGGTCGAAAATTCGAGGCAGAAGAAGCGCCCGCCAAATTTCAGCACGCGATGCGCTTCCGCCAATGCCTGGTCGATATGCGTCACGTTGCGGATGCCGAAGGCGATCGTATAGGCATCGAAACTGCGATCGGCGAAGGTCAGTTGCTCCGCATTCTGTTCCGACCAGAGGAGGCCTTCCAGCCCCTTCTTCTTGGCGCGCTCCAGGCCCACGCCCAGCATTTCGGGGTTGATGTCCGACACGGTGACGTCGGCCCCATATTTATGCATGCGAAAGGCGATGTCGCCGGTGCCGCCCGCCATGTCGAGGATCGCTTCGCCCGGCCGCGGTTTGACGCGGGCGACGAACTGGTCCTTCCACAAACGATGCGCGCCCACCGACATGGCGTCGTTCATCAGATCATATTTGGCCGCGACATTGGAAAAAACCTCGCCAACCATGGCCTGTTTTTCGGCGGCATCGACGTCCCGATAGCCAAAGGATGCTGTTTCGCTCATAATTGATCCTCTAGACAGAGATTGCGTGCCATTCCAGCCAAGAAGCTGGGAATTGGAAGCGCTCTTGCCTAGATGGTCCTTATGCCAGAGCTTCCCGAAGTCGAAACCACCGTTGCGGGCCTTCGATCCGTGCTGGAGGGCGCAGTCCTTGCCCGTGTCGAACCGCGTCGCGCGGACTTGCGCTTTCCCATCCCTGTGGACCTGCGCCAGCGGCTGACCGGCGCGACGGTCACGGTGCTGACGCGGCGCGCCAAATATGGGCTGATCGCCACCGACCGGGGCGACATGATGATCTTTCACCTCGGCATGTCGGGCCGCTGGCGGGTGGACCCGACCGAGATCGGCACGCACGATCATCTGATCCTGGAGACCGGGGCAGGGCGGCAACTGGCGCTCAACGATCCGCGTCGCTTCGGCTTTATTGATCTGGTGCGCAGCGAGGCGTGGGACACCTATGCCCCGTTCACCCGGATGGGGCCGGAACCATTGGGGCCTGATTTCAACGCCGCCTATCTGGCGGCCGTGTTGAAGGGCAAGGGGACGTCGATCAAGGCGGCGCTGCTCGACCAGCGAATCGTGGCGGGCCTGGGCAATATCTATGTGTGCGAAGCGCTCAACATGGCAGGCATTGCGCCGACACGGGCGGCGGGGAAGATCAGTCGTCCGCGCCTCGTCCTGCTGGTCGATTCGATTCGCACGGTATTGGCGGCCGCGATCGTCGCGGGCGGATCGACGCTGCGCGATTATGCGCGGCCGGACGGCGAATTGGGTTATTTTTCTAAGCAGTGGCGCGTCTATGGTCGTGAAGGCGAACTATGCCCCTGCGGCGGCACGGTGCAGCGGCGCGTCGATGGTGGGCGATCGACCTTTTTCTGTCCGACATGCCAGCGGTGAAGCGGGTCCGACTGGTTGACGACCGGAACGAACCCCTGTAAGGCGCGCACCTTCATGAGGCGGGTTGGCGAGTCCGACTGGTCTCTTTTCAAATAGTGATGAGAACCGAGGACTCTAAATGGCCAATACGCCGCAAGCCAAGAAGCGCATCCGCCGCAACGAACGTCGCGCCGCAATCAATGGTGCCCGCATCAGCCGGATCCGCACCCTGGTGAAGAAGGTGGAAGCCGCTCTCGCCGCTGGTGACAAGGACGCTGCCACCACTGCGCTGCAGTCGGTTCAGCCGGAAATGGCACGCGGCGTCGCGCGCGGCGTGATGCACAAGAACACCGCTTCGCGGAAGTTCGGCCGCCTGACCAAGGCTGTCAGCGCGCTCGCCTAAGCCTTCTCCCGTTTCCAGGGACTGAACAAGCCCGCTCCCATGAGGGAAGCGGGCTTTTTCGTGTTCATTCACAAGACGGTCACACAGCGGACACAAGCAATTCCCGCGATTCGACTGGTATCCCCAAGATAATAACCAAATAACTAACTCAAAAATGGCGATATTTTCGCAACTAACCCTTTTCCGCGGGTTTGCCGAGTCAACGGCTTTATTTCATTTTTTTGAACCGCCGCGCCCTTGATTGGAGGGAGCCGCCCTGTCTATTTTCGACATCCGGCCGCCGTCGAATCATCTCTGTGCGGCCGTCATTTAGTCAGTGGATGGGATGGACTCGGCAAAGCAGGGGCTTTTGCCGAAAGGGTTCGTTCGCGTCGCTGGTTCCTGCCCGTAGGCAGGGGGCATATTGGTAGGGTCGGCACGATAATGACGGAAAATATAGGCGTGGTGGATTGGCAGGAGGATGCAGGGGGACAGGCACATGCCGACCTCGAAACCACCTGGACGATGATCCGCGCCGGTCTGCGCCGCGACATTGGCGCGCGCATGTTCGACCAATGGCTAAAGCCTGTCCGGCTGGGCGATTATTGCCCCGACTCGCAGACGCTCGATTTGCTGGTTGCGACGGATTTCAGCGCGAATTTCGTGACGGGCCAGTTTGGCGACCGCCTGCGCATGGCGTGGCGCAGCGCCGGGGCGGAGGTGCGCGACATTCGTGTCCGCCGTGCCCCCGACGCCAGCGGCCCGCGACTGCTCGACGTGACGACCGTTGAGCCGGTCATCGACCTGTTGCCGCAAGCCGTCGCCAGCGCCGTCAATTTCACGCCGCGCCATGGCTTTGCCGACTTCGTGGTGGGCGAGAGCAATCAACTGGCCTGCTCGGCCGCAAAGGCGATGGCAGCCGAAGCGCAGCCGCGTTTCAGCCCGCTGTTCATCCAGGGCGGCACTGGCCAGGGTAAGACGCATCTGCTGCATGCGATTGCGGCAGCCTTTGCCGCACACTCGCCCGGCGCGCCAGTTCTCTACATGTCGGCCGAGCGTTTCATGATGGAGTTCGTCAATGCGATGCGCGCCAATGAAACGATGGCGTTCAAGGCACGGTTGCGCGCGGCGCGGCTGTTGCTGATCGACGATATCCAGTTCATCGCGGGCAAGGGGTCGACGCAGGAGGAGTTTCTCCACACGATCAACGATCTGATCGACACCGGCGCGCGCATCGTCGTGACCGCCGACCGGGCACCCCAGGCGCTCGAATCGATCGATCCGCGCATCCTGTCGCGCCTCGCCGGTGGCCTCGTGGCGGATATCCAGCCCGCCAGCCTTGAGCTGCGCCTGGCGATCCTCGAAGCCAAGCGCGCGGTGGCGGGCGATCCGCCGGTACCGGATGCCGTTATCGACTTTCTCGCCCGCTCGATCCGGTCGAACGTGCGCGAGTTGGAAGGCGCGTTCAACAAGCTTGTTGCCTATGGCCAGTTGACCGGTCGGGCGATCGACCTGGACTTTGCGCAGGGGATGCTGGCCGACGCCGTGCGGGCCAATGCCCGGCGCATCACCGTGGACGAGATCCAGAAGGTCTGCGCCGCGCATTTCCGGATCGACGTGTCGGAAATGCGCTCCAAGCGCCGCGCTCGCGCCGTCGCCCGGCCGCGTCAGGTGGCGATGTATCTCGCCAAGAAGATGACGCCGCGTTCGCTGCCCGAAATCGGCCGCATCTTTGGCGGGCGTGATCATAGCACGGTGATCCATGCGGTCCGCACGATCGAGCAGTTGCGCGAGAGCAATCCCGATATCGACGCTGACGTCCGCGCGCTGTTGCGCCAGTTGGAGGGCTGAGGGGCTGGCGTCGGGCGCATGAAGGGCTAGGCTGGCGGCATGATTCGCTCCCTTGCCCTTTGGCTCGCCGTATTCCTGACCCTCTCGCCCGCCTTGGCGCAGGCACCCGCCGATGTGCGGGTAGCGCTCGACACAGCGGCGGGGCGGATCGTGATCGCCGTCCATGCCGACAAGGCGCCCGTCACCGCCGCCAATTTCCTCGCTTATGTCGATCAGAAGCGGTTGGACGGCACCGTCTTCTATCGCGGCGTCGGCGCCGCCGATTATGGCTTCGTGCAGGGCGGGGCACAGAATGACCCCAAGCGCATCCGGCCGCCGATCAAGCATGAACCGACCAGCCAGACGGGCCTCACCCATGATGAGGGCGCGCTGTCGATGGCGCGCTATGCGCCGGGGAGCGCGACCGGCGACTTCTTCATCGTGCTGGGCAAGATGCCCGCCATGGACGCCCAGCCGGACGCGCCGGGCGACAATCAGGGTTTTGCCGTCTTCGCCCATGTGGTCGAAGGGATGGACGTGGTGAAAACCATTCTGGCCGCGCCCAAATCTGCCACGGCAGGCGAGGGCGTGATGAAGGGCCAGATGCTCGAAGCGCCGGTCAAGATCCTGACGGCGCGCCGGGTGCCGCGATAGCAATCAGCAGATAGAATATGCACAGCACTGCGACTGGCAAGAGGATAGCCGCCCAGAAGCATCCTTTCCCGCCGATCCGGCGAGCGAGCTGCGCCAAGGCATCCCATATCGTTTCAAAAATCGTGGCGACAATCCAGTCGATCATGACCGACCTTTCTGATCGATGATGCGCGTTACCGCCATGTCGGCGGTGACATTGCCGACGGTGCGGAAGATGTCGGGCACCGTCTCCACCGCCAGCAGCAGCGGCAGCGCCTCTACCGGCACACCCATGGCGAGGCAGATGGGACCAGTGGTGGTGAAGAAGCTCACTTGGCTCGGCAGGCCGACGGCGGCCAGGCTGACAATCGCGGCGACCGCCACGCCCATCGCCAATTGCACCGGCCCCAGCGCCACCCCGTTCATTGCCGCGACATAGAGGGCGACACCCAGATTGGCGGGCGGGCTGGTAATGCGGAATAGCGATATGGCGAGCGGCAGGACGATGCTGCGCGTGGTCGGGCGGACGTCCAGCGGTCCGTCGCTCGCCTGGATCATAGCGGGCAGCGAGGCGATCGAACTTTGGGTCGAGAAAGCGATGGCCTGAGCCGGGAAGGCGGCGCGGGCGAAGCGGCCGGGCGCGATTCGGCCGAGCAGCGTCACCAGCGGATAGACGAGCAGGGTGACGACCAGGCAGATCAGCACGATGAAGACGATATAGTGGAGCAGCGCGCCAGCGGTGGCGAGGCCAGACCGCGCGCCCGCCACCAGCGCCAGCGCGAACACGCCGATGGGGGCGAGCCACAACACCCATTGCACCACGACCAGCAGCGCATCGGTCAGCGCGTCGAACAGGCCGGTCAATTGCGCACGGCGGGCGTCGGTGATGCGGGTCACGGCAAAGCCGAAGATAAGCGCGAACAGCACGACGGCAACGACCTCGCCCTCGGCGGCCGCCTTGATCGGATTGGCGGGGATGAAGCCCAGCACCCAGTCTGCCGATGGCCGCACGCCGGGCACCTCCGCCGCGCCCTGCGCCCCCGTCAACATGCCCACCGCGCCTGCGGGGACTGGCCACAGCTGCAGCAGCAACGGCCCAACGAGCGCAGCGACAGTGGAGGAGGCGACCAGCAGGATGGCGAACAGAGCAATGGCGCGCCCGGCCATGCCATTGGTCCGCGCAGTCGTGGCCGCCTGCGCGATGCCCGTGACCAACAGCGCGAAGATGAGCGGAATGAGCGGCATTTGCAGGCCGTTGAGCCACGCCTTGCCGACCGGCTGCGCGACGGACAGCAGCGGCACGTCCCACCCCTGACCCCACTCGGCCAGAGCGATTCCACCCGCAAGGCCCAGGATCAGCGCGACAAGGATGCGGACGGTCAAGGACATGGACGAGCGCTCCCTTTTCAGCCGCAAAACGGACCAGACGGGACTATGCCGCTATCTACCTGTCCATCAAGGGAAAGATGGAGAGCGTGTTTTCACTCCTCGCCGAATTTGTCTTCGACCAGGCTCACCAGTTTGCCGAGCGAATCATGCGCTTCGGGGCCAGTGGCCTTGATCGTGATGCTGTCGCCCATGGCGGCGCCCAGCATCATCAGGCCCATGATCGACGTGCCGGTGACGTGGCTGCCATCCTTGCTGACGATGATGTCGGCGGGCAGGCCGCTTGCCAGGGTCACGAATTTGGCGCTGGCGCGGGCGTGGAGGCCGCGCTTGTTGCTGATACGCACTTCCTGGCTGATTTCATTCATGTGGTGCTGCCCAACAGTTCCGACGCTACGCTGATATATTTCTGCCCTGCTTCGCGCGCGGCGGCGACGGCGGCGCGCACATCCATGACCTTGCGCGCGCTTTCGAGGCGGATGAGCATGGGCAGGTTGATGCCTGCGATCACCTCGATCTCACCGGCTTTCAGCAGCGAGATGGCGAGGTTGGATGGGGTGCCGCCGAACAGGTCGGTGAGCAGGATGACGCCGCTGCCGTCATTGACGCGCGCCACGGCGGTCGCGATGTCCGCGCGGCGCAGTTCCATATCGTCTTCCGGCCCGATGCAGATCGTTTCGATCTGCTGCTGGGGGCCGACGACATGTTCCATCGCGACGACAAATTCGGTCGCGAGCGACCCATGAGTGACGAGTACGAGTCCGATCATCTGCTTTTGCGGCCCACCTGCTTCATGACGTTGCTTTCGGGCCTCCCGGACGACGCTTCTCCAGACTATCCTGCGGCGTCGATTCAATATTGCGGTGCAGGACCGTGGGCGAAAAGCCCGCATCTTGCAAGTAGCGTGCGACACGATCAGCAACATGGACCGAGCGGTGCTTGCCGCCGGTGCAGCCGAAGGCGATAGTGATATAGGCTTTCCCGCCCTCCGCATAGCGCGGCAACAGGGTGGCGAGCAGATCCTCGATCTTGCTGACCGCCTGCTCATAGGCCGGGTCAGCCGCGATATAGGCAGCGACGTCAGGGTCGAGGCCGGTGCGCGGGCGCAAGGTTTCGTCCCAGTGCGGATTGCGCAGGAAGCGCATGTCGAACATCAAATCGGCATTGCGGGGCACGCCGCGCGAAAAACCGAACGACAAGATGGTCAATACCGGATCGGACAGCCGCTCGCGCGAGAAGCGGCTGCGGATTTCCTGTTGCAGCGCGTTGCTGGTGAAACTGGTCGTGTCGATCACCTGGGTCGACCAGCGGCGCAGCGCCTCGGTCAGTTCGCGCTCGCGGGCGATGCCGTCGGCCGCCGGGCGATCGAGCGCGAGCGGATGGCGGCGGCGCGTTTCGGCGAAGCGGCGTTCCAATTCGCTGTCGGAGCAATCGAGGAACAGGGTTTCGACATCATGGCCATGGCGTTCGCGCAGCGCCTTGATCCGCCGCACGATGGCACCGGCGTCGAAGCCACGGGTGCGCGCGTCGATGCCAAGCGCCAGCGGCCGCTCATCCTCGCCCGCATAACCGGCGGGCAGGGGGGTGTCGAGCAGCCGGTCGAGCAGGACGAGGGGGAGATTGTCCACGACTTCCCAGCCCATATCCTCCAGCGTCTTGAGCGCGGTGGTCTTGCCCGCGCCCGACAGGCCCGAGAGCAGCAGGATGGATTTGGGGTGCGAGAGAGTCATGCGATCGGCACCGCACGCAGCAGCCATTCGACCTTGATCGGGGCGGAGGCTTCGAACGGAGCGACCTTCCAGACCGGGATCGGCAGGCCCGCGATCGTGCGCAGCAAGGGTTCGAGCGGCATGCGATCGACCTTGTCGAACAGGTCGATGAGCAAGGCGACGGGGACATCATCGACATGGGGCATGGCAACGATGCCCATGCCGCGTATCTCGATCTGGCCCGCGATCCGGTCCGGTGCGCTGGCAAGCAATTGGCCGTCGATGCGCTTGAGCAGCGTATAGTCGTCGCTGACCAGTGTTGCGCCGCGATCAATCAGGCGCAGGGCGAGGTCCGACTTGCCGACGCCGCTCTTGCCACATAGCAGCACGGCGCGGCCTTCTATGGCCACGCTGGTCGCATGAAGCGTTTCGGATGACAATGCGCGCGCCATAAGTCGGCCGCCCTTCTACCCTGTGTTGGCGGCCTTGCAAACGACATTGGCGGGTGGCGCTCCGCGCGGGGGGGGGGGGGGGCGGGTGGCGTCCCATGGGGGGACGATGGGCTATTCGGAGATGAGGCCGGGGTCGCGGGCGACCGCCATCGGCAGGCGGACTATGAAACGGGCACCTTGCTGCGCGTCCTCGCGGTCGCCGATGCTGATGCGGCCCTGATGCCCCTCGACGATGGAGCGGGCGATGGCGAGGCCCAAGCCGCTATGCTTGCCAAAACTCTCGCCTTCCGGCCGGACGCTGTGGAAACGGCGGAACACATGCTCGCGTTCAGTGACGGGGACGCCCGGTCCTTCATCCTCGACGCTGACGAAGACCTGATCGTCGGCCACCGTTGCGATGATCTGGACAAGGCCGCCATCGGGCGAGAAGGAGATGGCATTGTCGATCAGATTGTCGAGCACGCGGACCAGCCGTTGTTCCTCGCCCAGCACCACTGCGACATTCTTGCGCGGGCGGGCGAAGGCGAGCCGGACGCCGCGCGGCACGCCGCGGGCTTCGCGGGCGATCACCATGGTTTCGATGAGTTGCCCAAGGTCGATCGGCTCGAAGCGGGTGCGCGACAGTTCGGCGTCGACGCGCGAGGCTTCGGCAATGTCGGTGACGAGCCGGTCGAGGCGGCGGACGTCATCCTGCGCGATCGCCATCAGTTGCGCGCGCAGGTCCGGCCGGTCCACCCGGTCGAGCGCATCGAGCGCGGAGCGGAGCGAGGCGATCGGGTTTTTGAGTTCATGGCTGACATCGGCGGCAAAGGCGTCGGTCGCGTCGATCCGCTGGCGCAGGGCAATGCTCATGTCGGACAGGGCGCGGGCCAGCATGCCGATCTCGTCGCGCCGTTCGGGCAGGCGCGGCACGGTCACTTCGCGCGCGCGGCCCAGGCGAACGCGGACGGCGGCGCGGGCGAGGCGCTGGAGTGGCTGGACGATGGTGCGGGCGAGGAACAGCGAGAGCAGCGTCGAGGCGAGCATGGCTACAGCGAGAACGAGGCCAAGCCGCAGCCGCTCCGCGCGCACGGTGCGGGTGATGTCACGGGCATTTTCAGTGGCCAGCAACGCCGTCCCGTCGCGGACTGGTGCCGCCGCCGATATCATGAAGGTGCGATCGGGGGCGTAGCGGTTCATCGCGGTCGGCTGCCCGGTCTTGCGCGCCAGCAGCAGTTCGGGCCAGGCATCGGCGCGGTCCACCGCTGGTTCGACGAAATCGGGCGGTCGGCTGGCCGATACGATGCGGTCCACCATCTTGTCGAGGAAACGGGCGACATGACGCTGCCATTCCTCCTCGGACGGCAGGCGGAGACGATATTGCGGCGCGTTCATCGTGAAACTGTCGGCGATCAGGCCACCGCCGCGCGCATAGCGGCGCACCCGGTCGCCGGTCTGGCGCGAATAGGCGGCGATCAGGGCATCGTGTCGATCGGCCGGGGCGTTTTCCAGGCCGATCGCCAATAGTTTCAACTCGCGGGCCGACTGTTCCAGGCGCGCATCAACGATCCGGGTGCGATAGCTGTCCAGATAGAAAAAACCGCCCGCCAGCAGCGCAAGCGCAAAGACGTTGACCGCCAGAATGCGCGGCGTGAGGCTGAGCCGCCCTGACCAGCGCATCGCGATCGGCGCGTCATCCTTCTTCGGAGAAGCGATAGCCGGCGCCATAGAGTGTGTCGATTGCGTTGAAATCGGAATCCACCTCGCGGAATTTGCGGCGCAGCCGCTTGATATGGCTGTCGATCGTGCGGTCATCGACATAGACGTCGTCCTGATAGGCGGCGTCCATCAACTGGTTGCGGTTCTTGACCACGCCGGGACGAGCGGCGAGCGTTTCGAGGATCAGAAATTCGGTGACGGTCAGCGTCACGTCCTGCCCGTTCCACTTCACCCGATGGCGCGCCGGGTCCATTTCCAGCCGCCCGCGAATGATGGGATCAGCGACCGGCTGGTCCGGCGTGTCGGGCGCGCCCCGGACTTCGGCGCGGCGCAGGATCGCACGAATGCGGGCGATCAGCAGCCGTTGCGAAAAGGGTTTGGCGATATAATCGTCCGCGCCCATGGCGAGGCCCAGCGCTTCGTCCAGCTCGTCCGCCTTGGACGTCAGGAAGATGACGGGCATCTGCGTCTTTTCGCGCAGGCGACGCAACAGTTCCAGACCATCCATGCGCGGCATCTTGATATCGAAGACGGCCAGATCTGCCGGATTGTCCAGCAACGCCTTCAATGCGCCTTCGGGATCGGAATAGATCCGCGTCATGAAGCCTTCGGACTGAAGTGCGATCGAGACGGAGGTCAGGATATTCTTGTCGTCATCCACCAAGGCGATGGTTGCAGTCATGCGGTTTCCCAGCTGATCCAAGTGGGGCAGAGCGTTAGACCATGCGGCGCGCGCCTGCAAGAAAGCGGGTGACGGCGGCGATGCGGCATAACCGTCGATATTCGGGACAAAGCCTGTGTGACAGGGATTTGACGATTTTGGTCCAACACCCTATTGCCATGTCGGTCTGCGAGGATGACGCCGTGATATAGACAAACGGCGCATAGGGGCGGATCGGTCGCAAAGAATAATATATGTGCGACACGGCATTCATATTCAGGAGCAAAGGCGTGCAGGCCAAATCCTCATTCACCCTGGCAGACCAGGGCATTTCCACCCATGCCACCCAATTCTGGAATATGGGCACCGCCCCGCTGGTCGAAGCGGCGATCCGCAATGGCGAGGGCATATTGTCCAAGGACGGCCCGCTGGTCGTCAAGACCGGCAAGCATACCGGCCGGTCGGCCAAGGACAAGTTCATCGTCCGCGATGCCGAGACCGAATCGACGGTCTGGTGGGGCAGCACCAATGTCGCGATGACGCCGGAGCATTTCGCGGCGTTGAAGGCGGATTTCTTCAAGGCGCTGGGCGAGAAGGACACGCTCTATGTCGCCGACCTGTTCGGCGGGTCGCAGCCCGAACATCGCGTCAATGTGCGCGTCATCAACGAGCGCGCCTGGCATAATCTGTTCATCCGCACGCTGCTGGTGCGTCCGGGTGCTGACGAACTGGCCAATTTCGCGCCGGAATATACGATCATCGACCTGCCGACCTTCAAGGCCGATCCCGCCCGTCATGGTTGCCGCAGCGAGACGGTGGTGGCGGTCAACTTCACCGAGAAGCTGATCCTGATCGGTGGCACCGCTTATGCCGGCGAAATGAAGAAGTCGGTGTTCGGCATCCTCAACTATCTGTTGCCGGTCAAGGGCGTGATGCCGATGCATTGTTCGGCCAATATCGGCCCGAACGGCGACACGGCGGTCTTCTTCGGCCTGTCGGGCACGGGCAAGACGACGCTGTCGGCCGATGCGTCGCGCACGCTGATCGGTGATGACGAGCATGGCTGGTCGGACACGGCGGTCTTCAATTTCGAGGGCGGCTGCTACGCCAAGATGATCAACCTGTCGGCCGAGGCCGAGCCGGAGATTTTCGCCACCACCAAACGCTTTGGCACGGTGCTGGAGAATGTCGTGATCGACGCGGAAACGCGCGAGATCGACCTGGACGACAACACGCTGGCGGAAAATAGCCGCGGTTCCTATCCGATCGACTTCATCCCCAACACGTCGGAGAAGAATCTGGGGCCGGTGCCCAAGAATATCATCTTCCTGACCGCCGACGCCTATGGCGTGCTGCCGCCGATCGCGCGGTTGACCCCGGAACAGGCGATGTATCATTTCCTGTCGGGCTATACCGCGCGGGTGGCGGGTACGGAGATTGGCGTGACCGAGCCGACCGCGACCTTCTCGACCTGCTTCGGCGCACCGTTCATGCCGCGTCATCCGTCGGTCTATGGCAATCTGCTCAAGGAACGGATCAACAAGGGCGGCGTCACCTGCTGGCTGGTCAATACCGGCTGGGCGGGCGGCAAGGCGACAATGCCCGGCATCAAGCGCATGCCGATCAAGGTCACCCGCGCGCTGCTCAATGCCGCGCTCGACGGTAGCCTGAACGACGCCGAGTTCCGCACCGATCCCAATTTCGGGTTCGAAGTGCCGGTCGCGGTGGCGGGCGTGGAGCCGACCATCCTTGACCCGCGCGCCATGTGGGCTGACGCCAGCGCCTATGACGAAACCGCCGCCGTGCTGGTCAAGCAGTTCGTCGACAATTTCGCGCAGTTCGAAGAGCATGTCGATGAAGGCGTGCGCAGCGCGGCGCTGACGGCGGCCTAATGGCTGCGGCCTGATCCAAGGCTATGTAAGAGCCGGAAGGGTGACCTTCCGGCTCTTTTGCTTTTGGCGGCGGGGCGGGGGTGCTATGCTGTCGGTCAACATCCAGCGGGAGTAGTGGACATGTTTGGTGATATGATCGGCAAGATGGGCGGGCTGGAAGCGGTTGCCGCGCAGATCGGGATGACGCCCGAACAGATGCAGGGACTGATGACCGAGATCAGCGCCAAGATCGGGTCGGGCGATACCAGCATTTCGGCGCTGGCCGAGGTGGCCGCCGAACATGGCGTGTCGGCCGACAAGTTGCAGGCATTGATGGCATCCTTCGGCGGTCCCGAAGCGATCATGGGCAAGCTGGGTGGCTTGTTCGACCGTGATGGCGACGGCAATCCGATGAACGAACTGGGCGGGATCGCCAAGGGGCTGTTCGGCTGAACAGCGGACGCTGGCGGGGGGTCAGCTATCGGCCCCCCAAGTTTTTTTGGCCTTGCCTTCATGCCGCGATGGCTCCATTCGCGATGCTTATTGGTTGTTGCGAACGATACGCAACTGGCGAGCCCTGTGCGGGCGGCTTGGCAAGGAAGAAGGTCTTGAACGACGTGACGATCGAAAAGCCGGTACTCGAACCGACCGGCGCTCTCTCGGTGGAAACCGTGCTGTCGGTGCGGCATTGGAATGAGCATCTGTTCAGCTTCCGCATTTCGCGCCCGGCGAGCTTCCGTTTCCGGTCGGGCGAGTTCGTGATGATCGGTTTGAAGGGCGAGAATGGCAAGCCGCTGCTGCGCGCCTATTCGGTCGCCAGCCCCGCCTGGGACGAGGAACTGGAGTTTCTGTCGATCAAGGTGCAGGACGGCCCGCTGACGAGCAAGTTGCAGCTGATCGAGCCGGGCGACCAAATTTACCTCGGCCGCAAGCCGACCGGCACGCTGGTCACCGACGCGCTGTTGCCGGGCAAGCGGTTGTTCATGCTGTCGACGGGCACGGGCCTCGCGCCGTTCCTGAGCCTGGCGCGTGACCCCGACGTCTATGAATTTTACGAGCAGGTGGTCGTTGTTCATTCGGTGCGCCGGGTAAGCGACCTGGCCTTCCATGACGAGTTGGAAGGCAAGTTGGCGGAAGATCCGCTGGTCGCCGAACAGGCCGCGACGCAGTTCCATTATGTGCCGACCGTCACCCGCGAGGCGTTCCGCAATACCGTGCGGATCGACAAGCTGGTCGAGAGCGGCGCGCTGTTCGAGGGGCTTGAGGGACCGGCCAAGTTCGACCCCGAAACCGACCGGATCATGATGTGCGGCAGCATGGAGATGATCAAGCAGTTCGCGGCCTGGTTCGAAGCGAACGGTTTTACCGAAGGGTCGAATGCGGCGCCGGGGCAGTTCGTGATCGAGCGGGCGTTTGTGGGGTAAGGATTAACGCAGCAAGGTAGGAAAGGGCCGGGAGAGTGATCTTCCGGCCTTTTTTATTGGATATGAGGTGGCGGTGTTCCGTTTTGAATCCGCTTTGACCTTCCAAACCGTGCATCCATTTTTCGCGCCTCGGCGAAAGGTAAGGAGTAGAATGGGTAATATTTTGACCCATCCCATTTGAGATATAATATCCAGATTTCGCCGACCTTTGGGGTCGGCTCGCCATCATCGCAATCAACGAAGTTGCGTGAAAGGGAGAATAGGCTGTCATCAGCAATGCCCTTCGCACTACTTATCGTTTTTGCTGTCGCTGACCACGGTTCCCACCTGGGCTTATGTGATGCGCCGCGGACGACGCTGACAATCGTTGCGGCGACAATTCGGTCATATGGTCTGGAGGCAAGCACTTCCTGAGGAGTGTAAGTCGGACAGGCTTGCGCGTATGGTGCAACGGCGATGCAAAGCCCCAGGCCGACCATTAGCTTTGCAACTGTAGATGAGGCCTGAGGCTTCATAGTATCCCCTTCCGCTCCCCAACCCACGCCGCCACATTCCCCGCCAGCACGGTCATCGGCACGCCGCCGCTCTTCACCACCGCGTCGTTGAACAGGCGGAAGTCGAATTTCGGGCCTAGTGCGGTTTTTGCCGTTTCGCGCAGGCGGACGATTTCGCCGTGGCCGACCTTGTAGCCGCAGGCCTGGCCCGGCCAGGCGCAATAGCGGTCGACTTCGCCCTGGACTTCCTCGACCGTCGAGCCGTTGGTGGTGGCGAACCAGTCGATCGCCTGTTGCCGGGTCCAGCGCTTGGCGTGGAGGCCGGTGTCGACCACCAGGCGGCAGCAGCGATAGGCGATCGACTGGAGATAGCCCAGCCGCCCCGCCACATCGCCGTCATAGGCGCCCAGCTCGTCGCCCAGTTGCTCGGCATAGAGCGCCCAGCCCTCGCTATAGGCGTTGAAGGGGAGGAGCGAGCGGATCAGCGGGAGTTTATAGCTATATTCGCCCTGCCAGATATGGCCCGGAATGCCCTCATGATAGGTGAGGGTGGGCAGGCTGTAGCGCGGCCAGCTGTTGGTATCGCGCAGGTTGATATAATAGTTGCCGGGCACGCTGCCGTCGATCGACCCCGCGCCCGCATAGGCGCCGGGCATCCCGGCCTCGATCTCGACCGGCACGCGCTTGACGATCAGCTTGGCGGGGACCAGCGTCGCGAAGGCGCGGGGTAGGCGGGTGCGGATGTCGGTCAGGCGGCCTTCGATATAGGCCAATATCTGCGCGCGGCCCTTGTCGTCATCGGGGAAGAGGTGGCGCGGGTCTTTGCCCATCGCGGTCATGCGTTCGCCGACCGTGCCTTTGGTCAGGCCCAGCCCCTTGAGCAGCCCGTCCATCTGGCCCTGCAGCGCGGCAAGCTGGTCGAGGCCGAGTGCATGGACCTCTTCGGGCGTCATGGTCGTGGTGGTCCCGGCCTTGAGCGCCCAGGCATAATAGGCTTCGCCATCGGGGAGCTTCCACACGCCTGCATCCATGGTGGCGGTGGCGCGCTGTCGCGTGAGTTCGGCGACCTGGGCCGCGAGCGCGGGGGCGACCTGGTCGCGGACGATCTTCGCGGCTTTTGCGCCATAGTCGCCGGGCATCGACGCGGTGCGGCGGGCGAGTGAGGCGACGGGCACCCATTGGTCGATCGGCTGGCGCTGGACCGTCGCCATCTGGCTTAGCGTCTTGTCGAGCAGGAAGGCCGGCGCGGTGACGCCGATGCCCGCATCGTGGCGCAGCCGCTGCGTCTCGCCATTGAGATTGGCGGCATAGGCGGACA
This sequence comes from Sphingobium xenophagum, assembly GCF_031457465.1. GTDB lineage: Bacteria > Pseudomonadota > Alphaproteobacteria > Sphingomonadales > Sphingomonadaceae > Sphingobium > Sphingobium xenophagum_A. Next base: position 274,281 of record NZ_JAVDWV010000002.1, on the reverse strand, counting down.
GCCGGGCGAGATAGGCGTCGGCGTCGGCGGCGGTTTCGATGCCGTGATTGGCGTCGAGAAAGTCGGGCGTTTCGACGAAGCTGCCGGTGTTTTGCGCCACGGCATAGGGCGCGTTGCGGTAGGACCAGTTGCTGTTCATCATCGCCATGTCGCCGAACGGGAAGGCGAACCCTTCGGCCGCGAGTTCGTGCGCGGCGCGGGCGACCTCGACATCGGTGCGGGTGGCGGGGGAGAGCGGGGCCAAGTCTATGGCGCGCAAGGTGGCGAGGCGGGCAGTGACATGGGTGGCGATCTGCGCCTGGCCCGCGGGGCTTTTATTGCCGAGGCGGCTTTTGAGCGCGGCGCGGGGGCCGGTGTCGAGGCCAAGGCCGGTGGCGCTTTCCGGCGCGTCGGCGAGCATCGCTTCGGCCATGGCGGCGAGCGTCGCTTGCGCACGGGCGTCGGGCGTGTCGGTCGCGGCGCGGGCGGGGAGGGCCGACAGAGCGAGGACGGAGGAACCGGCGACAAGGAAATCGCGGCGCGTGGCGGTCATGTAGCGTGGCTCCGACAAGGGGTGGTCAGCGCTTAACTTCGCATATTTCCCGCAGATTTCGACATTTTATTTCGCCGGCCTGTTCGATTGTGACAAGGGGCGGCTGTGGCGGGGGAAGGCGTTTGCGCAGTCGCGCGGGCGGCGATGCGGGCATTATGCGGCATCATGGCGCGGCTGCCATCTGTGCAGGCGGACAGGGCGCGCAGCGCGGCGAGCATGACCCGGCGGTCGGGCTTGCTATAATGGCCGACGACGCGGCCGCCGCGCACCAGCGGTTGCCGCCGGTCGCCCCGGATCAGCGCCACGGCGCGCCCCATTTGGTCGTCCAGCCCCATTTCGATCGCCCAGTCCCAGGCGGCGGCAAAACTTTCCGCCCCCGGCCGCGCCCGCAACAGATAGGCCGAGCGCGGCGAACAGCCAACGCTGCGCGCCGCCTGCGCGACGACGCCGCATCGGGACAAGGCATCGATGAAGGCATGTTGCGCATCGGCCGTCCAGCCGCGCGCGCGGCGCTGCAACTGGACGGGGGTGAAGTGGAGCAGGTCAGGGGTGTTTGGCATGACGGGGAGCATGGCATGGGTTGGGGGATGTAGGACAGGGGGTTGTGAGTGAGGGGTTGGGGCGGGCGGCTTGAGGGGGAAAGTCCAGAGGCAACCCTCGCAGCGATCACTTGGCCATGTTCAACAACATGGGTGGGCCTCAAAATGCTTGCTTAGCTGTTCCCCGGCGAAGGCCAGGGTCCAGTTCCACGCTCTGATCTGGACCCCGGCCTTCGCCGGGGAACAAAATTGATGCGCCGTTGGGTATGCATTGCCTAAGCGAGAATAGTTGGGTCAAGTTCACGCAAGCGCGCTTCGATCTGACCCATATATTGATAGATGCTGGTCAAATCAGGCATAAGATGCCGCGTCTCATCCTTGCCCTCGAATGTACCAAAATAACGGGTCGTCGGTGAATTGAACCACAGCCTCGCGATTGTTTTCCGATTATTGTCATCGAGGAGGATAGCGCAATATGATTTGCTGTCTCGAATGACGATGCGCTTTGGATCGACGAGGCGTGAGGCTATCGCCTGCACAATATGAAAGCCGCTCAACTCTTCTTGCGTGGTAATGATCGCTTCTTCGGGCGCCGGGATTTCCGCCTCTTCGGGTTCCGCCATAGTAGGCGTGGAAGCATTGAGCGCCGAGGCTAGTCGCTCATTGACTTTATCCCTGATTATTGCCGCAACGGTGTTGGGTATTAGCTTCGCAATGCTCTCTTTCGCGCCCGGTGTCAGACGCCCTTCCACGACATGAGCCGCGAAAACCCTCACAAATTCATCCGAGGGTTCAGCAAACTCGCGGTCCATCGCCTTGCGCAACAGCGATTGCAGTTTGAGATGACCCGCCTCTTGGATAATCTTCTCGATATCGAAATCTGCTTTGGCGAACTTTTCCAGCGTTCGAATGTCAGATGGCTTTATCGCTTCCATGCTGAACGTAAAAAATGGTCGCTCGTCCATTTTGTTTGGCTTTTCGACGTCCGAAAAGAACTGATAATTGACGCCGTTGGTAAGGATAGCGAGACGCGATTCGGTAACGCTGAAATAGCGAAATAGCTGGGATGCGTGATTGACGTTCAGTTCAGCGGTCGATGGCTTGCATTCAATCAGGATATTGACCTTGCCATCCTGGCAGATGGCGTAGTCAACTTTTTCGCCCTTCTTGATACCAACGTCTGCCGTGAACTCAGGCACAACCTCTTTCGGATTGAAGACATCATAGCCGAGCGATTGGAGGAAGGGCATGACCAACGCGGTTTTTGCGGCCTCTTCGGTCAACAGAACCTCGCGATGCTCAATCGTGCGCTTTTGCAGCTCAGCTAGACGAGAAGCGAAATCCATCTGTTATCCCCCTATGTTTCAAACAGACTGCCGATAAAAGCTTGGTTCGGCAAGTCGGTGGAGCCACAGGAAGGAAAGTAATCTTTTAACTGCTGTTGACCGACGTAATTGGTCACTCCACCCTTAACACCGTCCCCTCAGCCGCAACCACGCGCACCCGTGCGCCGACTTCCGCATCCCTGCCCACCGCGCTCCACACGCTGTCGCCCACCTTTACCCGGCCTTCGCCGCCGGTGATGGCTTCCACCACCGTTACCGTCTGGCCGATGAGGCGGGCGGTGCGGTCGTTGAGGAGGGGGTCGGTGGAGGCGACGGGGTGGTCGGCGTACCAGCGGCGGCCGGCATAGACCGCTGCGATGCTTAAGGTTGCGAAGAGGAGGAGTTGCAGCGGGAGGCCGATCGGCAGCGCGAGTGCGACGAGGCCGGTGATGGCGGCGGCGATCGAGATCCAGATGAGGAAGACGCCGGGGATCAGCACTTCGGCAATGCCCAGCAGCGCGGCGAGGACCAGCCAGGCCCAATGATCTTCGAGCAGGGTGAGCAGGGTCATGGGTTGGGAGTCCGGGGGTTGGGGGTGGGTTTTACGCCCCTCCCCTTCAGGGGAGGGGATGGGGGTGGGGGCGTGCCACAGGCGCTGGACCTAGAGGATGGCCCCCACCCCAACCCCTCCCCTAGAGGGGAGGGGCTAATATAGTCGCTTGGCCACCCCAAATCTTTGCGTGCGCCGTTGGGCGCGCTTGAGCTGGGCAAGGACACGCGCGCCTTCATCCTCCCTTACCCCTGGCTTTGGCCGAAGGGGCCGCGTCTTGGGGGTGGCGGGGTGGGGGTGCCGTCGTCGCCGAGGGCGGCTTTGGCGAGGGCGCCGATGCCGCCCAGGGTGCCGATCAGCTGGGTGGCTTCGACCGGGAAGAGGATGGTCTTGGCGTTGGGGCTGGTGGCGAACTGGCTGACGGCTTCGGTATATTTTTGCGCGATGAAGTAGTTGAGCGCCTGCGGGTTGCCGGCGCTGATCGCGTCGGAGACCATCTGGGTGGCGCGGGCTTCGGCTTCGGCTTCGCGTTCGCGGGCTTCGGCGTCGCGGAAGGCGGCTTCGCGGCGGCCTTCGGCTTGCAGGATCTGGCCCTGCTTCTCGCCCTCGGCGCGCAGGATTTCGGCGGCGCGGGCACCCTCAGCATCCAGGATGTTGGCGCGCTTTTCGCGTTCGGCCTTCATCTGGCGGCCCATGGCGCTGACGATGTCGGCGGGCGGGCGGATGTCCTTGAGTTCGACGCGGGTAATCTTGATGCCCCAGGCGTTGGTCGCCTGATCGACCACGGACAGGAGGCGGGCGTTGATCTCGTCGCGCTTGGACAGGGTTTCGTCAAGATCCATCGAACCCATGACGGTGCGCAGGTTGGTGGTGGCCAACTGCATGATCGCCACATAAAGCTCGGAGACTTCATAGGCCGCCTTGGCGGCGTCCAGCACCTGAAAGAAGACCACGCCGTCGACCGACACCATGGCATTATCCTTGGTGATGATCTCCTGCCCCGGAATGTCGACCACCTGCTCCATCATGTTCACCTTGCGGCCGACGGCGTAGAAGAAGGCGGGGTAGAAATTGAGGCCCGGCTTGGCGACTTCGGTGAAGCGGCCGAAGCGTTCGATCGTATATTGATAGCCCTGTCGGACGACCTTCACACTGACCGCGAGGTAGAAGAGCACGAGGCCCGTGAGGGTGAGGGCGAAGGTCGTCAACATGGCATTCTCCCGAAACAGGGTTGGACTATGCGCCTTATTTGTTAACGGGGGAAGGCAAACCGAGGAGAATCCCATGTTGCTGCGTCACGCCCGTTCGCTGTTGTTCCTGCCCGCGTCCAATGCGCGCGCCATCGCCAAGGCGCGGACGTTGCCGTGCGACATGGTGATATTGGACCTGGAGGATGCGGTGCCGGACGACGCCAAGGAGGCCGCGCGCGAGGCGGCGGTGACGGCGCTGGCCGAGGGATTTGGGGATCGCATCGCGGCGGTGCGGATCAATGTGGCGGGGACGCCGTGGCACGGGATGGAGATGGTGGCGATGAAGGGGAGCGCGGCCGACTATGTCGTGCTGCCCAAGGTGGAGAGCGGGCGGCAGGTGCGCGACGTCTATAGCGTGAGCCAGAAGCCGGTGATCGCGATGATCGAAAGCGCGCGCGGGGTGCTGGCGGCGGTGGAGATTGCAGGCGCGGAAGGCTGCGCCGGGCTGTTCATGGGGAATAACGACCTGCGGCGGGATTTGGGGATACCGGCGGGCGCAGGGCGCGAGGGGCTGGCGCTGGCCATGCAGTCGGTGGTGCTGGCGGCGCGGGCGGCGGGGATTGCGGTGTTTGACGGGGTGTATAACCGGCTGGATGATCTGGCCGGGCTGGAGGCGGAATGCGCGGCGGGCCATGCTTTGGGCTTCGATGGCAAGACGCTGATCCATCCGGCGCAGGTAGCAGTGGCGAATGGCGTGTTCGGGCCGGATGCGCAGGCGCTGGCCGATGCCCGGCGGCTGATCGCGGCGGCGACCGGCGGGGCCGAGCGCTTCGAGGGGCGCATGATCGAGGCGATGCATGTCGAAGAAGCCCGCGCGCTGGTGGCGCGGGCCGAGGCGGTGGGGCTGTAGCGGATCAGGCCGGGCGGTGCCGGGCGGTCAGGAAATAGTTGATCGCCTTGTTCGCTGACAGAGTGAAGCCGGTGGCGGGGGAAAAGGTCAGGCCGCTGCTGTCGATGACGTCGAGGCCCGCGGCGTCGAGCAGGGCGGTGAGTTCTTCGGGCGTGAGGAACTTGCCCCAGTCGTGCGTCCCCTTGGGGATGCCGCCGATGCTTTCGCCTATGGTGATCATGGCGATGCGCGACAAGGGCGTGCGGTTGGGAGTGGAGAGGATCATCAGCCCGTCGGGTGCGAGCTTGGCGGCGAGCGCGGCGATAAAGGCGGCCGGATCAGCGACATGCTCGATCACTTCCATCGAGGTGACGAGATCATAGTCGCCATCGGTCACGTCCTCGACCGGCGTCGCGCGATAGTCGATGGTGAGGCCCTGAGTCGCGGCATGGGCGGCGGCGGCGGCGATATTTTCAGGCGCGGCGTCCAGGCCGGTGACGGTCGCGCCCAGGCGGGCGAGCGGTTCGGTCAGCAGCCCCGCGCCGCAGCCGACATCGAGCGCGCGTTTGCCGGCAAGCGGCTGGAAGGATTGGGCGTTTGTCGGCCAATGGGTGTCGATCGCGGCGCGAATATAAGTGAGGCGCACGGGGTTGAGCTTGTGCAGCATCGCGCTGGAGCCGTTGGGGTCCCACCAATCGGCGGCCATCGCCCCGAAATGGGCGGCTTCCTTGGGGTCGATCGTTGCCGTTGCGTTGCTTGCCATATCCGTATCCGCTGCTAAAGAAGCGCCGTTTCGCCCTTCTGGGACATTTTCTTACTCACCAACTAGCAGGTTCGACAAGCAAATGGCGCGCATCGTGATGAAATTCGGCGGCACCTCCATGGCGGGGATGGAGCGAATTCGCAACGTCGCCGCGCGGGTGAAGCATGTCGTGGCGCAGGGGCATGAGGTCGCGGTGGTCGTGTCGGCGATGGCAGGCGAGACGGACCGGCTGGTGGGGTTCTGCAAGGAAGCCTCGGCGCTCTACGATCCGGCCGAATATGATGTCGTGGTCGCGGCGGGCGAGCAGATCACCAGCGGGCTGCTGGCGATGACGCTGAAAGCCATGGGCGTGGATGCGCGCAGTTGGCTCGGCTGGCAATTGCCGATCAAGACGGTGGAAGCCCATGCCAAGGCGCGGGTGGACAGCATCGACACTGGCGCGCTGCTGGCCGCCATGGGTGCGGGCCAGGTCGCGGTGATCCCCGGTTTTCAGGGGATGATGGCGGACGGGCGCGTCTCGACGCTGGGCCGGGGCGGGTCGGACACGTCGGCGGTGGCGGTGGCGGCCGCGATCAAGGCCGATCGCTGCGACATCTATACCGACGTGGACGGCGTCTACACGACTGATCCGCGCATCGTGGCGCGCGCGCGTAAGCTCGACCTCGTCACCTATGAGGAGATGCTGGAACTGGCGTCGGTGGGAGCCAAGGTGCTGCAAACCCGCTCGGTCGGCCTCGCCATGAAGGAAGGCGTGGTCGTGCAGGTGCTCTCCTCCTTCGATGATCCCACCCAGACCGACCTGCCCGGCACGCTGATCGTCAGCGACGAGGAACTGGAAGCCAAGCGCAAGGAAAATAAGATGGAACGTCAGCTCATCACCGGCATCGCCCATGACAAGAATGAGGCGAAGATCATCGTGACGCGCGTGCCCGACAAGCCGGGCGCGGTCGCCAGCATCTTCACCCCGCTGGCCGACGCCGCGATCAATGTCGACATGATCATCCAGAATGATTCGAAGGATACCGAGGAAACCGACGTGACCTTCACCGTGCCGCGCGCGGACCTGGCGCGCAGCGTGGACATTTTGGAAGCGAACAAGGACGTGATCGGCTTCCGCCGGATCATCACCGATACCGAAGTCGCCAAGATCAGCGTCGTGGGTGTCGGGATGCGCAGCCATGCGGGCGTCGCCGCGACGATGTTCAAGACGCTGGCCGAGCGCGGCATCAATATCGAGGCGATTTCGACGAGCGAGATCAAGGTGTCGGTGCTGATCGACGAGGATGAGACCGAATTGGCGGTGCGGGTGCTGCATACGGCCTATGGGCTGGACGCCCCGGCGGCTTGATGGACGTGTTGCCTCGGCTTTCCTGCGCATATAGTGTGCGCAGGAAAGCCGAGGTTCTATGAACAAGCCGATGCCGTCCGTTCGTCGCAAGGCGACCAACATATCGCTCGACAGCGGGCTGCTGGAGGAAGCGCGGGCGCAGCAATGGCGCGCGGACAATGCTGATGCGCTGGCATCGTCCAATCACCATGTCGAGGATCAGGGCCTGCCGCTGGTCGGTTTCCGCCGCTTCTGATGGTGAAGTTCGATGTTTATGGCTCTGGTGCCGGGGCGTTCTATCTGCTCGATTGCCAAGCTGATCTAGGGATTTTGAGGCCCATCGGTTGACCTTTTCACCCCTCCCTTTCAAGGGAGGGGCCGGGGGTGGGTGGCGAGCATCGCGAGCCTTCTGCCATGTCGATAGGGTCGAACGCCGCTTCGCGGCGCACCCACCCCAACCCCTCCCTTGAAAGGGAGGGGCTTTTATTGTGCAGGAAAGACTTTATGACCAACGCCAAGCTTGCTTCCCTCATGGCCCGTGGCACCGACTTTCTGGGGTGCGAGAGTGCGATCCTGTGCGGGGCGATGAGCTGGGTTTCGGAGCGGAACCTGGTGGCGGCGATTTCCAATGCCGGGGCGTTCGGGGTGATTGCGTGCGGCGCGATGACGCCGGAACTGCTCGACAAGGAGATTGCGGCGACCAAGGCGCTGACGAGCAAGCCGTTCGGCGTCAACCTGATCACCATGCACCCGCAATTGTTCGAGTTGATCGACATATGCGCCAAGCATGATGTCACCCATGTCGTGCTGGCCGGTGGCCTGCCGCCCAAGGGCAGTATCGAAGCGATCAAGCAGAAGGGCGCGAAGCTTATTTGCTTTGCCCCGGCGCTGAGCCTCGCCAAGAAGCTGGTGCGGTCGGGGGTCGATGCGCTGGTGGTCGAGGGCATGGAAGCGGGCGGCCATATCGGCCCCGTTTCGACCAGCGTGCTGGCGCAGGAAATATTGCCCGACATGGCGGCCCAGGTGCCCGTGTTCGTTGCGGGCGGGATCGGCCGGGGCGAGGCGATCGCCGCCTATCTGGAGATGGGCGCGGCCGGCGTGCAATTGGGCACGCGCTTTGCCTGCGCGACCGAGAGCATTGCGCATCCCAATTTCAAGAAGGCCTTTTTCCGGGCGTCCGCGCGCGACGCGATCGCCAGCGTGCAGATCGACCCGCGCCTGCCGGTCATTCCGGTGCGCTCGCTCAAAAATGTTGGGATGGAGAATTTCACCATCAAGCAGCGCGAAGTCGCCAATCTGCTCGATGAAGGGGCGGTCGACATGATGGAAGCGCAGTTGCAGATCGAACATTATTGGGCGGGGGCGTTGCGCCGCGCGGTGATCGACGGCGATGTCGAGGGCGGGTCGCTGATGGCGGGCCAGTCGGTCGGCATGGTGACCAAGGAAGAGCCGGTCGCCGACATCATCGCGCAGTTGATGACGCAGGCCGCCGACGCGCTGGCGCGGCGAGCCGCCTGAAGGCTTGCGACGAACGGAATATTTGGCATATTTCCTCGCAGGCGAATGCCCGGCATGACCGGGGCATAGTCCCAGCGGAGAATTTGATGTTATCCATGCGCCGTTCCGGCCATCTGTCGCTTGTGTCACTCGCGGTTCTGGCCGCCTGCTCGACCCCCGTGAAACAGCCGCCTCCTACGCCGCCGCCGCCCGTGGTGGAAACGATGATGCCGCGTCCGCCGATGGGGGCGGTGGAGGATATGAGCATCCCCGAAATGGAGGATGGTAAATATCTGACGCCCAACCGCAAGGTCACGTCCAATACCGCGCTGTGGCATGTGCGCATGGCGCTGAATGTCGCGGCCTTGTCGTGCCGCAGCCCGGCCGACCTGCCGCGGATACAATATAACCGATTGCTGCATGTCCACGGGCCGCTGTTGACGAAGGCCAATGAAGCGGTCGATCGCAACTATACGGTCGCCTATGGCGGCGCAGGTCTTGGTGCGCGCGAGCGGCTGAATACCGTCGTGTATAATTTCTTCTCGTTGCCGCCGGTGACCAAGAGCTTCTGCCCGGTTGCCGAAGCCGTTGGCGCGAAGCTGCTGGCGATGCCGTCAAGCGCGCTGCTTGATTATGCGCCCGAAGCGCTGGCCGAGCTGGAAAAGCCATTCCAGGACTTCTATGCCGCCTATGAGGATTATCTCCGGCGGCTGGCCGAATGGCAGTCGCGCTTCGGCGCGAGCGTGACCGTGGTGGTGTCGCCAACGCCCTTGCCCCCGCCGCCCATACCGCCGGGCGAAGCGCCGCCGCAGGGTTTTTCGCCCAGCGTCACGAGCGCGATGCAGGAGAATCTGCCGCCGCCGCCCGATGCGCCCGCGACGATGCCGTCCGCGCCCGCCCAGCCAGGCGCGGCGGGTCCGCAATTGATGATCCAGCCGCTGCCCGCCAATCAGGAATAAAAGTCAGTCGCGCGCGTCGAAACGGGCGCGCGCGGCTTCCACCGTGGCGAGGTGGGTTTCGGCCCAGGTCCATACGCCGCAAAAGGCGGCGCTCAGGCTGTTGCCGAGCGGGGTCAGCGCATAATCGACATGCGGCGGCACGACCGGATGGACGATGCGGGTGGCCAGGCCATCCCGCTCCATCTGCCGCAGGGTCTGGGTCAGCATCTTCTGGCTGATCCCTTCGACCTCGCGCGCGATCTGGCTGAAGCGGAGCGTGCCCTTCTCCTCCAGCAGTTCCAGCACCAGCAGCGTCCATTTGTCGGCGACGCGGCCGATCAGGTCGTTGACGAGTCGCTCGACGCGCGGGTCGATGGGGGCTGTTTCCCACGGCTGCACCGGACAATTTTCGGCGGCGATAGCGGGTGTGTGGCTTGAATTTTCCATTTCTTACTCTGCGGTACGTATAGCACTTTGTGGTGCCTTCTTTCCAAGAGAGAGCATGGCGGTAGGATGCGGGTCAACCCACTAAGACAAGGAGTGACCCATGCAGACGACAGGCAACACCATCCTCATCACCGGCGGCGGATCGGGCATCGGCGCGGCGCTGGCGCATGAATTTCATGAGGCGGGCAATCAGGTCATCATCGCGGGGCGGCGGCAGGCGGCGCTCGATGCGGTGGTCGCCGCGCATCCCGGCATGGCGGCGATGACGCTGGATATGGAGGATGCTGCGGCGATTGTCGCGTTCGCGGACAAGCTGGTTGCGGAGTTCCCGGCGCTCAATGCCGTGGTGCTGAATGCGGGCGTGATGATCGTGGAGGAGGGCATTGACCTTGCCATTGCGGAAACGACGGTGGCGACCAATTTGCTGGGGCCGATCCGGCTGAGCCATGCGCTGTTGCCGCATCTGCGGGCGCAGGCGGCGGCGAGCCTGATCACCGTGTCGTCGGGGCTGGCCTTCGTGCCGCTGGCGGCGACGCCGACCTATAGCGCGACCAAGGCGGCGATCCATAGCTGGTCGCAGGGCATGCGCGCGCAACTCAAGGATAGCAGCATCGAGGTGATCGAGATCGTGCCGCCGGGCGTGCAGACCGACCTGATGCCGGGTCATGCCGAGAATGACGAGATGATGCCGCTGGCCGACTATATTGCCGAGACCATGGCGTTGCTGCGGCAACAGCCGACCCCGGCGGAAATCCATGTCGAACGGGTGAAATTTCTGAGCGAGGCGACGCAGCGCGGCGAATTCGATCAGGTGTTTGCGATGCTCAACGGCGGGCATTGATCGGCGAAGAGGAAGGAGGTAGCCAAATCTTGGTCGCTCCCTAACAGATGGAGACGGACGATGACCGACGTGAATGGCCAATTCTTCTGGTATGAACTGATGACCAGCGATCCGCAGGCGGCGCTGGCTTTCTATGGCGACGTGATCGGCTGGACGGCGCAGGCCTTTGGTGGCGAGCGGACCGATGAGCCCTATATGGTCGTGTCGGGCAGCGCCGGGCCGGTGGGCGGCGTCATGGCGATCCCCGTCGAGGCGAAGGATTGCGGCATGACGCCCTGGTGGGGTGGCTATGTCGGGTCGGGCGATGTCGATGCGGACGCGGCGCGGCTGGTGGCAGCGGGCGGGCGCGTGCAGCGCGAGGCGGAGGATATTCCGGGCGTCGGCCGCTTTGCGGTGATGGCCGATCCGGGCGGCGCGACCTTCATGTTGCTCAAGGGCGATAGCCCCGACGAGATGGACCCGGTGCCGCCGATGGCGATGGGGCATGTCGGCTGGCATGAACTCTATAGCGGCGCTTTCGACGCCGACATGGCCTTCTACACCGGGGCGTTCGGTTGGACCAAGGGCGAGGCGATGGATATGGGCGAGATGGGGCTGTATCAGCTCGTTTCGCAGACCGGCGGCAGCGATTTCCAGAGCATGACCGGCGGCATCATGCCGCGGCCCAAGGAAATGCCGGTGCCGCTGTGGCTGTTCTACTTCATCGTCGGCGATATCGACGCGGCGGTTGAGCGCGTGACGGCCGGGGGCGGCACCGTGCTTAATGGCCCGACAGAGGTGCCGGGCGGTGGCTGGATCATCCAGGCGCTCGACCCGCAGGGCGCGATGTTCGCGCTGGTGGGGATGCGCGGGGAACAAGCGCCATGAGCGAGGACGCCCACGAGCTGTCCGTAACCTGTCCTATCGCCGCGTCGCCCGCGACATGCTGGACGGTGTGGCGCGATCGCAAGGGCGAATGGTTCTGCCCCAAACCCTGGCGCGCCGAGGTGATCGAAGAGGATATGCGCCCCGGCGGGCGCAGCGCGGTGCGGATGTTCGGGCCGGATGGCGAGGATAGTGGGCCGATGGAGGGCGTTTTCCTGGAGGTCGTGCCACACGAGCGGATCGTCACCACCGATGCCTATGCCGTCGGCTGGGTGCCGCAGACGCCGTTCCTCACCGCGATCTGGTCCTTCGCGCCGGAGGGCGAGGGCACGCGCTTCACCGCGACCGCGCGTCATTGGGATGCGGGTGCCAAAGCGCGGCATCTGGAGATGGGCTTTCATCCCGGTTGGGATGCGATGATGGCGCAGTTTAAGGTGTTGTGTGAGGCGGCGGCGGTGGGGTGAGGCGGGGAGGGCCTATCGACCATAGCCGGACATTTATCCGCGAATATGTCATGCCCGGAAGCCGATGCTGATGGAAAACACCTGTTTGTCGGACATAGCATCAGAAAATGGCTTCGACAGGAGGGTGATCGGTCAAAATTGGCGGGTAAAAGGCATTATCTCAGCGTCGGCATTACCGCGCATAATTATAGTTGATCGGGGTTATATCAATACGGGTGATGTAATCTTCTACTTTATCTAATTTATAACTCTGATAATATCTCCCATCGCGCTTTAATATATAGAAACATTGCATTTTTGTATCGTTATTATACTGCTCACATAGCCTGTTTTCGTCGATCATCCAAATGCCGCTGCATGTCCCATTGCAATCTCTTATCGCAATTCCGTTATTATAGTACTGGCGATAAGTAGTATCATGAACGGTTGGTATTTCAACCAAGTTGTGTTCGGCGATAGTATTTCTTAGATCTTTACCGCTTATGATTTGATAGGTAATACCTCTCGCGGTAACAGTGCTCTCAGTTGCATTAGAAACGTTTTCTGACTTTTGCGCACCACAAGAAGTTAGGACCAAGGCGATGGTTATGCACACAGCACGATTAATTGAGGAGCAGCCTTGAGCCATCGAGGCGATCTTGCATTGAAATGATAACGTCCGCAATCGGTCAATGGTAAATTGGCTGCCTATGGTCCCGTCGGCAATCTCATGTTTGCCGTACAATCGTCACGCAATTCTGCGGAAATTGCGTTGCAGGCGGTATTGTAAGGTCGTTCCAGACCCACGATTGTTCGAAAATCACTGTCGGATTGAGGAGCTGTGCGACAACCTCGTTAGCGGGGTTTTCCGGCATGACGAAATGGCCGCTATTGGTTTATGCATTTCCTTAAGCCGCCTGTCAGCTATCCACCCCTTGGCGTCATGCCGGGCTTGACCCGGCATCTATTGGCTCGACGGTTCGACGTCGTTGAGAGGACGAGGCTAATGGACCCCGGATCAAGCCTGTCGAAGGGGCCGGGATGACGGGACAGACATCGCGCCCACCCCCACCCGAAAGCCCCTTCCAAAATAGGATTTCGTCTGGTTTATCCTTGCCAATGAAACCGCATCCCGCCGCCCATTGCCCCGCGCCAATGTCCAGCCAGCCCCCGCCGCTGCTGCGCGGGTGGCGCTTCGCTGTGACCCAACCGGCACCTCCCTATGATCTGACCGGCGCGTCGCCAGGACTTCGGCGGCACTTTCCGCGCGCTTTTGCCCGATTTTTCCGTGCAAAATCAGGTCAGCGACGGTGTGAACTTACAGGCTGTGCCCCTGCCGTGCCCCTGACCCGCTATGCCTCCTCCTGCGCCAACGTCACCCCCGGCGCGGCGTCCACCCAGCGCCGTGCCACGGCATAATCATGGCCCGCGCGCAAAAAGGCGGCGATGGCCTTCTCGCGCTGCTTGGGGTCGAGCGGCGCGGTGGCATAGGGGCCGACCCGCTTGCGCCGGGCAAAGCGGTCCGCCGCCGCCCAGGCTTCGGCCGCGATCTGCGCGTCGGCCTGCGCCCGGTCTTCCTCGCCGATCCCGGCCGCGCGCAGATCCTGGTCGATCCGCCGCGCGCCATAGCCACGCCGGGCGAGCGCGCCACTCTTCATCACGGCATAGCCCGCATCATCGATATAGCCCAGTTCCACGAAGCGATCGGCCAGCCCGTCCGGGTCGGCGGGCTGTTCGCCGCCCCAGCCGCGCTCCTTGATCTTGCGCTTGAGATAGCTCAGAAGTTTACCCCGGCTGGTGGCGAAACGGGCAACATGGCGCAGCGCCATGTCGCGCATCGTCGCCTCATCGAGCGGCGGGGGGAGGCGTTTGCCGGACATATTCGCTTTCATGCGCTATGCGCCATGTTTATGCCACAGTCGGGCCGGAATTTTACCGTCCCTTGTCGGCTAAGGGTAGACGCTGGAATGCAATATCCGGTGCATGTCGCAGTCAAAGATGATAGCGGCCGCGCTTTCACGATTTTTAGACCAGATGGTCACGCCAATATGACGGGTTCGCAAGAGATGATGGCACCGACGCCGACCACCGATGACCTGCCGCGCCGCTTCTCGGACTTCGAGACGCTGGGCGAGGCGCTGGACTATGCGGCGCGGGGCAAGCGGGGCCTGAATTTCCATGATGCGCGCGGCAATCTGGCGCGGCCTTATCCGTTCAGCACATTGCGCGACGATGCCATCGCCTGCGCCCATCGCCTGATCGCTCATGGCGTCAAGCCCGCCGATCGCGTTGCGCTGGTCGCCGAAACCGGGGCGGACTTTGCGCAGCTCTTCTTCGGCATCGTCTATGCCGGGGCCTGGCCGGTGCCGCTGCCGCTGCCGACCAGCTTCGGCGGCAAGGAAAGCTATATCGACCAGCTCAATGTCCAGCTCACCAGTTGCGATCCCATGCTGTTCCTCTTTCCCCGCGAACTGGCCGACATGGCCGGGGAATCCGGTCGGCAAAAGGCGGTCGAAAGCATCGCGTTCGAGGATTTCATTGCCCGCGACGCCATCCCCTGCGCCTTGCCGCAGGCGCGCAGCGACGAGATCGCCTATCTGCAATATAGCAGCGGTTCGACCCGCTTCCCCCATGGCGTCGCCGTGACGCATCATGCGCTGCTGTCCAACCTGTCGGCGCACAGCCACGGGATGCAGGTGCAGGAGAGCGACCGCTGCATCAGTTGGCTGCCCTGGTATCATGACATGGGGCTGGTCGGCTGCTTCCTGTCGGTCGTCGCCAACCAGGTGTCGACCGACTATATGAAGACCGAGGATTTCGCCCGCCGTCCGCTGGCCTGGCTCGACCTTATCAGCCGCAACGAAGGCACCTCGATCAGCTATTCGCCGACCTTCGGCTACGACATTTGCGCCCGTCGCATGTCCAGCCAGACCAAGGCGCAGGATCGCTTCGACCTGTCGCGCTGGCGGCTGGCGGGCAATGGCGCGGACATGATCCGCCCCGACGTGATGCAAAGCTTCGTCGATGCCTTTGCCGATGCCGGTTTCTCGCCCAGCGCCTTCCTGCCAAGCTATGGCCTTGCCGAAGCGACGCTGGCGGTGACGATCATGCCGCCGGGCGAGGGCATCATCGTCGAACTGGTCGAGGAAACCGATCTGTCGGGCGGCGACGCGACCGAGGGGCGTCCGCAGCGCTTCCGTTCGATCGTTAATTGCGGAAAGCCCGCCAAGGACATGGTCGTGGAAATCCGCGACGAAGATGGCGGCCCGCTGCGCGAGCGGCAGATCGGCAAGGTGTGGACCACCGGGCCAAGCCTGATGGTCGGCTATTTCCGCGATCAGGCGGCGACCGACGCCTGCATGCTCGACGGCTGGCTCGACACGGGCGACATGGGCTATCTGAGCGACGGCTATCTCTACATTGTCGGCCGCGCCAAGGACATGATCATCATCAATGGCAAGAATCACTGGCCGCAGGACATTGAATGGGCGGTCGAACAATTGCCCGGCTTCAAGCAGGGCGACATCGCCGCCTTCGCCATCACCACGCCGGGCGGCGAGGAAGCGCCCGCCGTGCTGGTCCATTGCCGCACCTCCGACAATGAGGAACGCTCGCGCCTGCGCGACCAGATCCGCGAGCGCGTGCGCGCCATCACCGGCATGAACTGCGTCGTCGAACTGGTGCCGCCGCGCACCCTGCCGCGCACCAGTTCGGGCAAATTGAGCCGGTCCAAGGCGCGCAATCTCTATCTGACCGGAGAAATCCGCCCCTACGACATCGCCGCCTGATCTTTCCGACCCCAGGGTTACCGAATCATAACCCATCGCCGTTATCGCGGCACGGTGGGCAAAAGGGATCACCAGAAAAACGACCCGGAATGTCGGGAACGGATAAGCCTTCGGGCGATGATGGGCCTTGGCGATATCGCCGATGACGCCCAGCATCGTGTGTTGGAGGCGCAGTTCCGCGCCGCTGACAGTGTAGCGCTGCTGCGCCATGTCATGAATCTTCTGGGCCTGATTTTTGTCTGGCAAGTCTTCGCCCATTGCTGCTCGCCCATTTTGCTCGGCGGATGGAGCATCGCGCTGATCGGCAGCATGGTAATGGGCCTGTGGCTCGATCGCAGCCGCCGTCGCGCCGACAATGTCGGCTTGGCGGCACGGGATCTGCGCCGGCACGGGATAGGCGCGTTGGCGCTGGGCCTGTCCTGGGCCGCCTGCATGATGATCGTGGCGCACGCCGGAGAGACCGAGGAAATGGTCGCGCTCTGGACGCTGGTAAGCTGCATCATGGTATGCGGCGCCATCAGCTATGCTGCGACCCCCCTTGCGGCGATCGTGTTTCTGCTGCCCTGTATCGCCGGGCTGTGCGCGATGTTCGGCGATGGCCTGCAAATGCCGCTTCATGCTCTGGCGACCAGCTATGCGCTCTCCTTGCTGGCAGGCTGCCTCATCTATGCGCGGACCTTTGCGCGCCAGCATAGTAGCACGGCGGAACTGGCGGAAAAGACCGAAGTCGTCAGCCTGTTGCTACGCGAATATGAGGAAGGCGGCTCCGACTGGCTGTGGCAGACTGATGCCATGCGGCGCATCAATGGCGCGTCCAGGCGCTTTGCGGAAACGATGGGGTTGACGCCGGACCAGTTGGAGGGCGCGCCGCTGGTCCAGATATTGGCGGGCAGCGCGTGGGAAAGCGGGCGGTTTGCCGCCGGCCTGCATAGCCTTGCCGATCATCTCAAACGCCGTGAGAGTTTCTCCAATCTGGTGCTGCCGGTCGGCGTGTCCGGCAAGACGCGCTGGTGGGAGTTATCCGCATCGCCGCGCTATGATGATAATGGTGTGTTTCAGGGTTTTCGCGGCGTGGCGTCGGACGTGACGGTGCAGCGCGAATCAGCCGACAAGATTGCGCAATTGGCACGGTTCGATCCGCTGACGGGCCTGCCCAACCGCAGCCATTTGCGCGAAGTGCTGGATCAGGCGGTCGCGGCGGCGGGTGGCCGTAAGCCCGGCTGCGCCTTCCTGATGGTCGATCTTGATCGCTTCAAATCCATCAACGACACGCTGGGGCATCAGATCGGCGACAAATTGCTGAGCGAGGTCGCGCGCCGATTGCGGCGGGCCTGCCGAGGCCAGGAATTTTGCGGTCGGATTGGCGGCGACGAATTTGCTGTCGTGATACCGGCCGCGCCGGACGGCCATGCTATCGCGCAATTGGCCGACACCATTATCGCCCTGCTCTCCGCCACCTATCAGATTGACGGCCATAGCCTCTATATCGGGGCGTCGATCGGGTCGGCGCAGTCCCCCACCGATGGCCGCGATTCCGAGGCATTGATCCGCAGTGCGGATCTGGCGCTCTATCGGGCCAAGGATGATGGCGGTGGCGTGCATCGCGCCTATGAGCCGCAACTCCATGCCAAGGCCGAGGAACGGCGCCTGCTGGAACTGGCGCTGCGCGAGGCGCTGGAAAAGGAGCAGATGCACGTCCTGTATCAGCCCGTCGTAGAAGCCGATAGCGGCCGGGTTGTCGGATTCGAGGCGCTGGCCCGCTGGACGCATCCTGAAATGGGGCCGATCTCGCCCGCCAAATTCGTGCCGGTCGCCGAAGAAGCGCGGCTGATCGCGCCGATCGGTGAATGGGTGCTGCGCACAGCCTGCGCCCAGGCCGTGCACTGGCCGGACGATGTGCGGGTTGCCGTCAATGTGTCGGCCGAACAACTCACCCACCCCAGCTTTGTCGCGACCGTGGTATCGGCGCTGGCGCAGAGCGGGCTGGATGCGCGCCGCCTGGAACTGGAAGTGACCGAAAGCGTGTTCATGAGCGAGGATGCCGGTGCGCTGCGGGTGCTCGATCAGTTGCTGGGGCTGGGCATTCAGCTCTCGCTCGACGATTTCGGCACCGGCTATAGCTCGCTTGGCTATCTCAGCCGGACGCGCTTTACCACGATCAAGATCGACCGCAGCTTCGTGGTCGGTGCCTCAAAGGGCGTAGCGGAAAGCCTGGCGATCATTCGCGCCGTCGTCACATTGGCCGAGAGTCTGGGCATGGCGACGACGGCCGAGGGCGTCGAAAATGATACGGAACTTGCCATGGTGCGCGCATTGGGCTGCAAGAAAGTGCAGGGCTATTATTTCGGCCGGCCCATGTCCGCCCAGGACGCGGATGCGCTGTTCCCGATGGTGCCTGAACGGCTGATTGCCTGATCAGCCAGCCTGCAGCAGCCGTTCGACGGTAGTCCAGAGCGCGGCGAAATCCTTCGCCGGTTGGGAATTTGGCGCAAAGGCCCCCAACGGCTTGCGGCGCACCGTCATCTGCTCGATCATGCTGGCCATCGGGATGGCGGGCCAGCCGGGATGTTCATCCAGCGCCTTGCGGTGCAGGCTGCGGCGGCGATCGACCATCGAATAGACCGGCAGGATCGGCGCATGCGCACCGCCGCGTTCGACCAGATAGCGCGCGACTTCGCCCATGGCCCGCTGGGACAATGGCGAGGGTATAACCGGGATGACGATCAGGTCGGCGGCGCGCAGCACCTGTTCGCTGGTTTCGGTCAGGCCCGGCGGGCAATCGAGGATGATGCGGTCATAATCCTTGCCGAGGCTCTCGATCAGCTTGGACAGCCGTTTCTTCTTGTCCATTTCCCGAAAGAGATGATCGAGGCTGCGCAGCGACGTATCCGCCGCGATCAGGTCCAGCCCCGGCACGGTCGAAGGCTGAATCAGCTTCCTGACCTCGACATCCTTGCTGAAGATCGCCTGCGCGGCGTCTCGGCTCTTGCTGTCGGTGGAGACAAGCCAGCTGGATGCTGCCTGCGGATCGAGATCCCACAATAAAGTGCGCCGTTTCGATATGCTGGCCGATGCCCAGGCGAGGTTGATCGCGAATGTGGTTTTGCCCACGCCACCTTTGAGACTGTAGACGGCGATGGTCGCCAATGCCGGTTCCTTTGCCATGGAGCGTGAAGCTACGGCTTCCGTCCGCCAAAGCAAGCGCTCAATCATCCTCATGTTACGCGACCGTGACGGTGGCGCAATCCTTGTCGATTGACAGTCCGGACGCAGAAACGCATATGGAGATCGCGAATCATTCGCAATATCAATATGAACAGGTCACCGGGGGGCATCGCCATGCCAAAGTCGCACGTCATTCTTTTGTCCATCACGGCATCGCCGCTGGCGCTGCTGCTCGTCGCGCCCGCACAGGCGCAGACCTCTGTCCCGACCGATGCGACGGAAACGGACCAGATCATCGTCACGGGATCCTACACCACCAATGAGAAACTGGGGTCGGCGACGGGACTGGGCCTGAGCATTCAGGAAACGCCCCAGTCCGTCACGGTGATGACGGCGCAGCGGATGGAGGATCAGGCGATCCGAACGCTGAGCGATGTGATGAACAACGCAGCGGGCGTCTCGGTCAAGGCGCTGGACAGTTCGCGCAACGGCTTTTCGGCGCGCGGCTTCGACATCAATATCTATCAGATTGACGGTATCCCGGTGCAGTGGGACCAAGGGTTCAGCGCGGGTGAATCCAATCTGGACGTCATCCTCTACGAACAGGTCGAAATCGTGCGCGGTGCCACCGGCCTGCTGACCGGCGTTGGCAACCCTTCGGCTTCGGTCAATCTGGTGCGCAAACATGCCGACAGCGATCATCTGACCGGAACGCTGACCGCTTCCGCAAGCCGCTGGGACAATTTCTTCGTCATGGGCGATATCAGCGCGCCCATCACCGCCGATGGCGCCGTGCGCGGGCGGGTCGTGGCCAAATATGAGGAAGGCGACAGTTTCATTGACCGCCTGCACAACAAGAAACTCGTGCTGTACGGCGTGATCGACGCTGATGTCACGGTGGACACCCATCTGCGCTTCGGCGCCAGTTATCAGGACCATGATGCCAGCGGCACCCAATGGGGCGGCTTGCCGACCTGGTTTTCCGACGGGTCGCGCACGGATTGGAGCCGGTCAAAGAGCATAGGTGCGGACTGGACGACATGGCCGGCGAAAAATGCCACCTATTTTGCCGATGCGACGCAGCAACTCGGCGAACGGTGGCAATTGCGCGTCTATGGCAATTATACGCAGAATAGCAGCGACATGCGATTGCTGTTCCTGTCGGGGCAGCCGGATAAGGATACGGGTCTTGGTATGTCGGCCTCGCCCAGTCGCTTTGACGCGCGGCGCAACCAGTTCGACGTCGGCATCCGGCTGAATGGCAGCTACGCGCTGTTCGGTCGCGACCATGAACTGATGGTCGGGGCAAGCTATGCCAAGCAGGATATGGACTTTTTCGGCTATGCGCGCAGCAATGTCGCGACGCCGGGGAATTTCCTGACCTGGGATGGCAGCTATGCCGAACCGACCTGGGGCGCGCGCAGCCATCAGGTGGACCTCGCCACCAAGCAATGGGGCTATTTCGCGTCGACCCGGGTCAACCTGGCGGATTCGCTCAAGCTCATATTGGGCGGGCGACTTAATAGCTGGGATCGCACTGGCGGCTATTATGGCATGGCGATCGATTATGGCATCCGCAACAAGTTCACGCCCTATGCCGGGCTGCTATACGATATCGCGCCGGGCCATACGCTTTATGCCAGCTATACCGACATTTTCCAGCCGCAGCAGATACGGAACCGCAACGGCCAGTTCCTCGATCCGCTATCGGGCAGCACCTATGAGGCCGGGCTCAAGAGCAGCTTCTTTGGCGGGCGACTGAACACAGCGCTGTCGGTTTTCCGCATCGAGCAGGATAATTTCGGCGTGCTGGACGGCGACGTCCCCGTGCCAGGTACGGAAAATGAGCAAGCCTATCGGGCGATCAAGGGCGCCAGAAGCACCGGATTCGAAGTCGAGGCTAATGGCGAAGTGCTGCCCGGCTGGTCGGTCAGCGGCAACTACACCCAGTTTCGCGCCAAAGATGCGAACGGCGCGCGTATCAACACGCTTTATGCGCAGAAGTTGTTGCGCCTATTCACCACCTATAAGCTGAACAGTCTGACCGTAGGCGGCGGGGTCAATTGGGAGGGGTTGAGCTATACCGACGCCATCAACCCGGTGACAGGGGCGGCGGAACGGTTGGAGGTCAAGCCCTATGCGCTGGTCAACTTGATGGGACGCTATGAATTCAGTCCCGTCATGTCGGCGCAGGTCAATGTCGAAAATCTGTTCGACAAATATTATTATTCGCAGATTGGTTTCTACAATCAGCATGCCTTCGGCGAACCGCGTAACGTCACGCTGACGTTGCAATATCGCTTTTGAGAGATGGGGGGCAGGCGCATTGCCTGCCCCCCATCCAGCATCACAGGACGTCGCGCGCCTTTTCTGGTGGGCGGGCGATGACAGCACCTTTTTCCGTGATCACGATCGGGCGCTCGATCAGGATCGGGTGCGATGCCATCGCACGAAGTATGTCCGAATCTCTGTCCGTATTGAGGCCGATCTCCTTCACCACGGCCTCGCCCTTGCGCAGCGCCTGCGCAGGGGTGACGCCAGCCTTGGCGAACAGCGCTTCCAGTTCGGCACGGCTCGGAGGGGTCTTGAGATAATCGACGATCTCGACCTCCACGCCCGGCGTCGCTTGCAGGATCGCAAGCGCCTCACGCGATTTCGAACAGCGGGGATTATGCCAGATGCTTGCCTTCATGGCTGGCCGTCGCGGGCCAGCCATTCCTCCAGCCACTTGATCGTATAGTCGCCGTTGAGGAACTCAGGATCGCGCAGCAGCGCCTGATGCAACGGGATGGTGGTCTTCATCCCTTCGATCACATATTCCTCCAGCGCGCGTTTCAGGCGCATGATCGCGCCCTCGCGAGTGCGGCCATAGACGATCAGCTTGCCGATCATGGAGTCGTAATAAGGCGGCACCTTATAGCCCTGATACAGGCCGCTATCGACGCGGACATGCATGCCGCCGGGGACGTGATAGCTGGTCACGGTGCCGGGCGAGGGGGCGAAGGTGCGCGGGTCTTCAGCGTTGATGCGGCATTCGATCGCATGGCCCGAAAAGACGATATCCTCCTGCGCGACCGACAGCGGTCTGCCCTCGGCAATGCGGATCTGTTCGCGCACCAGATCGACCCCGGTGATCATTTCGGTCACCGGATGTTCGACCTGAAGCCGGGTATTCATTTCGATGAAGTAGAATTCCCCATCTTCCCACAGAAATTCGATCGTGCCCGCGCCGCGATAGGCCATGTCGGCCATCGCTTTGGCGCAGATGCCGCCGATACGTTCGCGATCGGCTTGGCCGAGGACCGGGGAGGGGGCTTCTTCCAGCACCTTCTGGTGGCGGCGCTGGAGCGAACAGTCGCGCTCGCCCAGATGGATGGCATTGCCCTTGCCGTCGCCGAACACCTGGATTTCGATATGGCGGGGGTTGCCGAGATATTTTTCGAGATAGACGGTGGCGTCGCCAAAGGCGGCCTTCGCTTCGGACCCGGCCTGCTGCATCAGCGTTTCCAGATCGTCGGGCGAGGTGCAGACCTTCATGCCGCGACCGCCGCCGCCCGAAGCCGCCTTGATGATGACCGGGTAACCGGCCTTCTCCGCGATCGCCTTGGCTTCTTCCAGATCGCTGATCGCGCCATCGGAACCGGGGACGAGCGGCAGGCCAAGCGCGCCAGCGGTGCGCTTCGCCTCGATCTTGTCGCCCATGGTGCGGATATGTTCGGGCTTTGGCCCGACGAAGGCGATGCCATGCGCTTCCACGATCTCGGCGAATTTGGCGTTTTCGCTTAAGAAACCATAGCCGGGATGGATCGCGTCCGCGCCGGAGATTTCGGCGGCGGAGATGATCGCGGCGACGTTCAGATAGCTGTCGCGCGCGGCGGGCGGCCCGATGCAGATCGCTTCGTCGGCGAGGCGCACATGCATGGCGTCGGCGTCGGCGGTGGAATGGACCGCGACCGTCTTGATGCCCATTTCATGGCAGGCGCGATGGATGCGGAGCGCGATTTCGCCGCGATTGGCGATGAGCAGCTTTTCAATGGCCATGGGGTATAGCGGCCTTATTCGATCACGATGAGCGGCTGGTCGAACTCGACCGGCTGGCCGTTGTCGACGAATACGGCCTTGACCGTGCCCGATACCGGCGCGGAGATCGCGTTCATGACCTTCATGGCTTCGACGATCAGCACGGTTTCACCGGCAGCAACCTGCGATCCGATACGGGCGAAGGGCGCAGCGCCCGGTTCGGCCGACAGATAGGCGGTGCCGACGATCGGCGAGCGCACGAGCGTTCCGGCGGGCATGGCAGGTTCGGCTGCGGTGGCGGCAGGCGCGGCCACGGCGGGGGCGGCCGCTGCAACGGGCGCGGCGGGCGGTGCGGCATAGACGGGGGCCATGGCCCCGGCCTTGCGCGCGACGCGGATCTTGCGATCGCCGTCTTCGACCTCGATTTCGGTCAGGTTGGTGTCGTCCAGCAGCGCGGCCAGTTCGCGCACCAGGGTAACGTCCACCTGCATCGCGCCCTTGTCTTGCTTGTCGTTCATGGTTGACCCTTGTTTGCCATTCTAACGTGTCTGTAGCGGCCAGCGCCTATGCCGGTTTGCGGCAAAGCGCAACTTTGTAACGTCCGGCCGATCGAGCGCAACGCTGTATGCGCCGATGCTATAGTTCCAGTGCGGCTTCGAGCGCGAGCATATAAGAGAGAGGCCCGAAGCCCGCGATCGTCCCCTTCGCGGCCATGCCGACATAGCTTTTATGGCGGAAAGGCTCGCGCGCATGGGGGTTGGACAGGTGAATTTCGATCACCGGCACGGTGATCGCCTTGATCGCATCGTGCAGGGCAACCGAGGTATGGGTCAGGCCGCCCGGATTGATGATGATCGCATGTGCGCCTTCGCCATGGGCTTCCTGTAGCCAGTCGATCAGATGGCCTTCATGATTGGACTGGCGAAAATCGAGGACGACATGGGCGCGCGTTGCGGCATCCTCCATCCGTTCGGCGATGTCGTCGAGCGTGTCATAGCCATAGATTTCCGGCTCGCGCGTGCCCAGCAGGTTGAGATTGGGGCCGTTGAGAACATAGATTTTGCGACTATCCGCCATGGCGATCCCCCTTGCATGTTGCGGCTGGGGCGATGCCGCCCCTATATGCGGCTCAATCCTTAGCCTTTCGTGCCGCGCCAAGTCGAGGCACGTTTCCTTTTTGCAAGAACGGGACCGCATATCGTGAGCGTCGACGGCACCATATCCATCCACATCAATGGCGAGCATCGGCGGGTGCGCGAAGGGCTGACGCTGGCGGCGCTGGCGAGCGAACTGGGTTTCGTGCCGGAAAAAGTGGCCGTGGAACGCAATCTGGCGGTCGTGCCTCGCTCGACGTTGCAGGATGTGATGGTCGAGGATGGTGACGAGCTGGAAATCGTGCATTTCGTCGGGGGTGGCGACATCGCTCCGGCGAGCGACGATAGCTGGAGCGTCGCGGGCAAGACATTCCGCTCGCGACTGATCGTCGGCACGGGCAAATATAAGAGTTTCGAGCAGAATGCGGCGGCGGTTGCGGCGTCGGGGGCGGAGATCGTTACGGTCGCCGTGCGGCGCGTCAATGTGTCGGACCCCAAGGCGCCGATGCTGACCGATTATATCGACCCCAAGGTCATCACTTATCTACCCAATACGGCGGGCTGTTTCACGGGTGAGGACGCGATCCGTACGCTGCGCCTGGCGCGGGAAGCGGGCGGTTGGGAATTGGTGAAGCTCGAAGTGCTGGGCGAGGCGCGGACGCTCTATCCCGACATGGTCGAAACGCTGCGCGCGACCGAGATATTGGCCAAGGAAGGCTTCAAGCCGATGGTCTATTGCGTCGATGATCCGATCGCGGCCAAGCGGCTGGAGGATGTCGGGGCGGTCGCGATCATGCCGCTGGGCGCGCCGATCGGGTCGGGGCTGGGTATCCAGAACCGGGTGACGATCCGGCTGATTGTGGAGGGCACGAAGCTGCCGGTATTGGTCGATGCCGGTGTTGGCACGGCGTCGGAAGCGGCGCAGGCGATGGAACTGGGTTGTACCGGCGTGTTGATGAACACCGCAATCGCCGAGGCGAAAGACCCGGTGCTGATGGCGGCGGCGATGAAAGCGGGCGTGGCGGCAGGGCGTATGGCCTATCGCGCGGGACGCATGGGCAAGCGCATGTATGCCGATCCGTCCAGTCCTTTGGCAGGATTGATCTGACGCTTTTTTGGCGATCGCAGTAAATTGACCGGCGGCCCCCTTGTCCCCTATGGGCAGGATCAAGTTGAGGAGGAGAATAAGCGATGGTGAATAAGCTCTACCCCGATGCGGCATCTGCCCTGGAAGGCCTCCTCTTCGATGGTATGCATTTATGCGCGGGCGGCTTTGGCCTTTGCGGCATTCCTGAACGGTTGATCGATGCGATCCGCGATTCGGGGGTCAAGGATTTGACCATCGCTTCCAACAATGCCGGGATCGACGGCGAGGGGCTGGGCAAGCTGCTGCGCACCCGGCAGGTCAAGAAGATGATCTCCTCCTATGTGGGGGAAAACAAGGAATTTGAGCGGCAATATCTGGCGGGCGAGCTGGAGGTCGAGTTCTGCCCGCAGGGAACGCTGGCCGAGCGCTGCCGTGCGGGTGGTGCCGGCATTCCGGGCTTCTACACCAAGACGGGCGTCGGGACGGCCGTGGCCGAGGGCAAGGAAGTCAAGAATTTCGACGGGCAGGATTATATATTGGAACGCGGCATCTTTGCCGACGTGGCGATCATCAAGGGCTGGAAGGCCGACGAGAGCGGCAACCTCATCTTCCGCAAGACCGCGCGCAACTTCAATCAACCGATGGCCACCGCTGCGAAAATCTGCGTTGCCGAAGTCGAGGAAGTAGTGCCGGTCGGCTCGCTCGATCCCGATACGATCCATCTGCCCGGCATTTATGTGAAGCGTATGATCGTCGGTGCGCCTTATGAGAAGAAGATCGAATTTCGTACCGTAAGGCAGCGGGAAGCGGCGTGAGCGCAGTGGCGCTGCGTGCGGTAACGGTGGCATTGTCGCTGACGATGCTTGCCGCCTGCGCGCCGCCCACGCGGCCGTTCGCCCCGCCGCCAGCCAATCCGCCCGCCGGGATGCAATATCTCTACGGGTCGGGCGAGGCGGCGGCCCTGTCGGTGCAGGCATTCGCCATGCTCGCGTCCCATGCCACCGCGATGGCCAAGGCACGACCGGCGCAGTCCGTCGTGCTGGCATCGGGTGCGTCACTCGACCAGCCGCGCTTCGTTCCGTGCGGGAACAAGCCTTTTGCCGCCGTGTTCGATGTCGATGAAACCGTGCTGCTTAACATCGGCTATGAATATCATGATGCGCGGTCGGGCAAAGGCTATGACGAAGCAGCATGGGATGCGTGGGAGCGCACCGGCGCAGCCGCGGTCAGCCCGGTGCCGGGTGCTGTCGCGGCGCTGGCGCACCTGCGGGAAGAGGGCATAACCGTGGTCTTCAACACCAATCGTTCTGCCGCCAACGCAGCGGCGACCGCGCAGGCGGTCCGCGCGGCGGGCCTGGGCGAGGCGGTGCATGGCCAGACATTGTTCCTGAAAGGCGATGACACGCTGGGGTCGGGCAAGGATGGTCGGCGTGCGGTGATTGCCGGGCGCTATTGCGTCATCGCCATGGGTGGTGACCAGCTCGGTGATTTTTCAGACCTGTTCAATGCAGGCCAGTCTGTGCAGGCGCGACGGGCCGCGACACAGGCTCCTGCAATGGCCGCGTTGTGGGGCAAGGGGTGGTTCGTGCTGCCTAATCCGGTCTATGGCAGCGGCCTCAAAGGCGGGTTTGACGATGTGTTTCCAATGAACAAAAGGTGGGCTTTGCCTGCCGATGGGGAGAAGTGAAGATGCCCTGGACTCGTGATGAAATGGCTGCGCGTGCGGCAAAGGAACTCAAGGACGGCTTCTACGTAAATCTGGGCATCGGTATTCCGACGCTGGTCGCCAACCATATTCCAGACGGCGTGGAAGTGACGCTTCAGTCCGAAAATGGGATGCTGGGCATTGGTCCGTTCCCGTTCGAA
The DNA here is from genome assembly GCF_031457465.1 of Sphingobium xenophagum. Taxonomy (GTDB): domain Bacteria; phylum Pseudomonadota; class Alphaproteobacteria; order Sphingomonadales; family Sphingomonadaceae; genus Sphingobium; species Sphingobium xenophagum_A. The sequence continues at coordinate 247,116 of NZ_JAVDWV010000002.1, read as the reverse complement.
GGCGAAGAGGATGCGGACCTGATCAACGCAGGCAAGCAGACGATCAGCGAATTGCCGCAGACTGCCTATTTCTCCTCCGCCGACAGTTTCGCGATGATCCGGGGCGGGCATATCGATCTGACCGTGCTGGGTGCGATGGAGGTCGCGGAAAATGGCGACATCGCCAACTGGATGATCCCCGGCAAGATGATCAAGGGCATGGGCGGCGCCATGGATCTGGTCGCTGGCGTCAAGAAGATCATCGTGGTGATGGAGCATACGTCGAAGAATGGCGATCCCAAGTTCATTCCCGCCTGCACCCTGCCGCTGACCGGCAAAAATGTGGTCGACATGATCGTGACGGATTTGTGCGTCTTTCGTCGTCCTGACCATGAAAGCCCGTTCGAACTGGTCGAGATGGCCCCCGGCGTTACGGCGGAGGACATCGCCGCCAAGACGACCGCGCATTTTATACAATAAGGACGGCGAATGAGCCTTAATGGAACTTATGATGCGGGCAACCCCTTCGCCCTCATCATTGCCGGGAAAATACCCGCGACCAAGCTGTATGAGGACGAGCATGTGCTCGCCTTCCTCGATATCCAGCCGCAGTCCAAGGGCCATGCACTGGTTATTTCCAAATGGTCCAAGGCGCGCAACATATTGGAAATAGAGTCTGAAGCCCTGGCTCAGGTGATGGCAGTAGTGCAGAAGGTGGCGGTCGCCATCAGCAAAGCGCTGAAGCCTGACGGATTGCATATCGCCCAGTTTAACGGCGCACCGGCGGGGCAGACAGTGTTCCACCTGCATGTCCATATCGTGCCGCGCTGGGAAGGGCAGGCCGTCGGCTTTGCTGCCCATGGTCAAGGCCAGGTCGCTGATGCCGACGCCCTCGCTGCGCTTGCCGACGAGATTCGCGCGCAGCTTTGATGAGCCTGTTTCCGATCATCGACGCGCGCTGAGATGGTGCTGCGGCCCTTCAATGCCCCCGGCGCGCGGCTCGCGTTACGGACGAAGCGCGCCAGCCCCAGCCTTGCGGGCGGGGCGGGCGATAGCGAGATCATTCTTGATCTGTCGCGACTGCTCTCACGCTCCTTTCATGCAGCGCCCACCGGCATCGACCGGGTCGAGTATGTCTATGCGCGTGAATTGCTGGAGCGGATGCCCGATCGGCTATCCTTCGCCGCCGTCCACCCCGCAGGCGGCTATTATGGGCGACTGAACACTGCCGCCGTACGCCAGTTTCTGGCGTCGACGGCGGCCAAATGGCGTAACCCCGGCCAATATGATGCGGGGGAAGGCAAGGCGGCGGCGATCCGCCATATGTTTGCCACGCGCCCGCGCCCCGTACCACGCGCGACCCGGCCACGCATCTATTTGCAGGTGTCGCCGCATCATCTGGATGATCCAGCGCAGGTTGGTGCGATCCTGCGGGCCGAAGGCGCGAAATTCGTGACCCTGGTGCATGACGTGATACCGCTCAGCCACCCTGAGTTCGCCAGGCCGCAGGGCGCGAAGGAGCATCTGCGGCGGGTGCGGTCGATTGATGCCTTTGCGCATGGGATCATCGGTAACAGTCAGGCGACAATCGACGCGCTGGCCCCGCATTTGCAGCGTGGCTTGGCTGGACGGGCGATCCGCGTCGCCCATTTCGGTGCCGATGCGCCGGATATTTTCGGGACACCGAAAGAGGATGTGCCCGACCGGCCTTATTTTGTTTACATCTCCACCATCGAGCCGCGCAAAAATCATCTTCTGTTGCTCAACATCTGGCGGCGACTGATCGAGACTTTGGGTGACGAGGCCCCCATGCTGGTTCTGATCGGGCGGCGCGGCTGGGAGAATGAGAATGTCATCGACATGCTGGAGCGCGGCGAAGTGCTGCGCGGTCATGTGATCGAGGCGGGCGAGGTTTCCGACAATCGGATGCAGGCGCTGCTGACACATGCGCGCGCGATGCTGATGCCGTCGTTCATCGAAGGCTTTGGCATGCCGGTGGTAGAAGCGTTGGCCGCGGGCGTGCCGGTAATTTGCAGCGATATCATTGCCCACCGCGAAGTCGGCGGCGATGCGCCCGATTATCTTGATCCACTCGATGGACTGGGCTGGATGCAAATGATCCGCGCCTATGTTGCTGAAAATTCCCCCGAACGCGCGGCGCAGCATATGCGCATCGCACAATGGCGGGCCCCAACCTGGCGCGACTATTTTGACGTGATAACGGGGCTGTTGGAAGAAGTAACAGAGTCTGTTTATTGACCTGGACCATGCCGCCGCCCATGGGTGAATTGGTGACGCTATCGCAATCCGACATGATGGATGCCGCTTCGGCTCGGCCCCTCGCTCCGCTGCCATTTTTGCGGTCGCCGCCCTTTCCAGGGGTCGCACCCTCGGTCGCTGCGATTAGCGAAGCGATGGCGGAGCCTGGGGAAGATGTTGCCGACGCGCTGCTGGAGCAGATTCGTGATGCGCAGGTCGGAGGCGCTTTCTGGGCGGGGGACAATGATCCCTGGACAGTGGCGGCGCAGGCGGAAAGCGTCAAAGCCGGCATTGACGATGAATTGGCCCTGGTCGCCGGCCTGCTGAACGTGCCTGTGATCGGACCGGATGGCGCACGGATTGACCCGGCGCTGCTCCGCGTGGCGCTCAAGCGCCGGATTGCCGCCGCCCGCTACCGTGACTGCTTTAATGGCGCGCCGACCGATGCGATACAGGCCATCGCGCAGCTCGCGGATTGGCGACGGCATCTGGACGGCAATAGGGGGATCGCGGCAGCCAGCGGCATGGCATTCTGGAAGCGGGAAGCCATCCGTCAGTTCCTCTGGGACGGACGGCGCGCGCCGCCTTTCCTTTCCGCCCGGCGCGGTTTGCGCCGCGCCCGCTATGGACAGGGTGCGTTGGCGATCTGGCCATCGCGGGTGCCTTCGACTCTGTTGGGGGAAGCGCAGGTGCAGGGCGTTGCCCTGGTGCGGGTGGAAGATGGTTTTTTGCGTTCACGCGGGCTGGGGGCGGCATTGCACCCGCCAGGGTCTATCGTCGTGGACCGTAGCGGCATTTATTACAACGCGCTCGCGGCCAATGACCTGGAGACATTGCTGGCGACGCATGATTTCTCTCCGGCTCTGGTTGAGCGCGCCGCTCGTCTGCGCGCGCGCATCTGTGCCAGCGGCGTGACCAAATATGGACAGAGTGGGGGGACGCTGGTGGACCTGCCTGCCGGTCGACGGACCGTGCTGGCCATTGGACAGGTCGATGACGACCTTTCTGTCCAACTTGGCGGGGGTGGCATTACGGGTAATCTGGACTTTCTGGCGCGGGTGCGGCGCGCCGAGGCGGATGCCTGGATCATCTATCGCCCCCATCCCGATGTGCAGGCGGGCCATCGCAAGGGACATCTGGCCGATGCTGCGGTGCTGAACTACGCCGACGCCATCGACAGCGGTTCGCCGCTCATGGCCTTGGTCCAGGCGGTGGATGACTTGCATGTGCTTTCGTCGCTGACAGGTTTTGAGGCTTTGATGCGGGGGTGCAGAGTCACGGTGCACGGCATGCCCTTTTATGCGGGCTGGGGTCTTACGCGCGATCTCGCGCCACCCGTTGCGCGTCGGGGACGGCAATTGTTGCTGGACGAACTTGTCGCCGCCGCTCTCATTCTCTATCCACGCTATTTGGATCCGGTAACCGGGTTGCCGTGCGGACCCGAAGTTATGACGGATCGTTTGGCAAGTGGCGCAGTGCCACCGACGACATGGCTTGTCGGATTGCGTTCATTGCAGGGGAAGTTGCGACGTTTTATGACTTTGACGGCTGAGTATCTTCATGGCTGACGTGCCAACCAAGACCTTCCTGTTTCTGCAAGGGCCGCATGGCCCCTATTTTGCGATGCTGGCGGACGCCCTGCGGGCACGCGGGCATCATGCGCTGCGGATCAACATCAACGGCGGCGACAAGATTGATTGGCCGGGAGAAGCGGCGGACTATCGCGGCACCTTCCGCAATTGGCCGTTGTTTTTCGACGATTTCGTCGTCAATCATGGCGTCACCGACCTTATTCTCTATGGCGATTGCCGCCCCTATCATGCCTCCGCCCATGGGATGGCCCGGTTGCGGGGCTTGCGAGTGCATGTCATGGAAGAAGGCTATATCCGCCCTGATTTTCTGACGTTGCAGGATGATGGGGTGAACGGCAACTCCACCTTGCCGCTCGATCCGCAATGGTATCTGGCGGAAGCCGAGCGGCTGCCCCCCTATATGGGCGATCTGCCACCCGTACCATCGACCTTTCAGGCGCGCGCGCGCAACACGATGCGCAACGGCTTGGCATCGGCGTTGATGCGGCCCTATTTCCCTTATTATAAGACGCATCGCCCGCACAGCTTTTTGCTCGAATCGGTGGCGTGGTGCTACAAACTTCTGACGCGGCAAAGCGAAACGCATCGGTCTCTGGCGGTTTGGGAGGCGGTCAAGGACAAGCCCTATTTCACGCTCCCGCTCCAGCTTAATTCCGACTATCAAATTCGGGTCCATTCGCCCTTTGGCAATATGCGTGCGGCTTTGCGCTTCGTCATCAAGAGCTTTGCGCAACATGCACCGGAAGGGGTTTCCCTCCTGGTAAAACGTCATCCGCTTGACCCAGGCCTTGTTGCCTGGCGGCGGCTGACCCATCGGATTGCCGCACATTATGGGATAGCCGATCGGGTATTCTATCTGCCGGACTGGGATATTGCCGAGGTGGTGAGCAAGTCGCTTGGCGTGGTGACCGTCAACAGTACGGTCGGTACGCTAGCGCTTAACAGCGGCAAGCCTGTCGTAGTGCTGGGCCATGCGGTGTATAAGGTGCCGGGTGTCGTCCACCACAGCAGCCTGGACGATTTTTGGGCCGCGCCGCGTCAGCCTGATCTGACGCTCTATTCGGCCTTCCGCCGGGTGTTGATCGACCGCTGCCTGATCCGTGGTGGTTTGTTGAGCGAGGAGGGGCTGGAATTGCTCGTTGCCAATGCGGTCGAACGGTTGGAAAAGGACCCCTCCGAAGTCCTCACCCTCCCGCGCCCGGCTCGGCGCCGTCAGCGGCAGATAAAGATCGTGCACGGCGACGCTGCCTGACGTTGATGCACCCCATTGGGGGGCTTCGTGCCCCTTCCTGGGATGCGTTACCAGAGGTCAGTTTTGGCGTCCTGCTCAGCGCTTTGAAGAGGAGCATATATGTAGCGGGACGATGTTGAAATGGATGCCCGACAAGGATTCGAACCTTGATTGACGGAGTCAGAGTCCGTTGTCTTACCTTTAGACGATCGGGCATCAAAAGCGGTGCTCAGCCCCGCTTGGGAAGCCGCAAATAGGCGGGGTTTTTCATTCGGTCAAGGGTCAGAAAAGGGTTTTTTGCCGGGAGGGTTAGCGGCGGCGTCAGCCCGATCCCGTCAATGACGCGCTGGCAGCAATCGACGACGCTTGCGATTGCGCTTCAGCAGTTCGCCGCCGATCACGGTAATATTCGCGCGCCGCTCTTTGAATTCCGGGGATTCGAGAATCGAACGGAGCATGTCGGTCTTTGATACGCCGCTGCTGAGCAGCGCAAGATGGTGTGTAAGGCCTGCCGGGTCAGCCCGGCGACCAAGTGCATGCTGGTAAAATGTTTCGATAAATGCTTCATTTTCCAGAGCGAGAATGGCGGCAACGTCGATTGTCACGCTCGGAGAAAGCCGGGTTGCGTCTGACGCCCCATGCGAATTTTTTCGTGCTGCGACCGTACCTACGTTATCGGAAGCTGGAAATGTGGTCGGCGCGGTCGGTTGCGATGCCCCATCTTCTACCGCGTGGCGGAGCCGCAACATATCTCCATCTTCAATGCGGTCCATCAGTCGATCATAAAGGTCAGGCTGAGCGGTCAATCCGGTAGCGAAGTGGAACAGGCCTTGCGACCAGTCATCCCAAGTGCGGGGTGCGCGTTCAATGGCGGATGAATGGCCAAATGCCACGGCTTGACGGACCAGTTCAGGCAAGTCGCTGTCCCGCACATACAGATATACACCTTCGACCGATGAAAATGTCGCAAGAATTTCACGGGTGGCAGGAATATCACGGGCAACGATGGGTTTGCCCAACGCAAGAGCGTGCATGAGCGATAGGCCAAACCCCTCATAATAGGAGGGAAGAATGACTACGCTGCTGAAAGAAAATATTTCATTCATTTCTTGATCGGGCAGGACGCCCGCCTGAAGCTGTCTTAGATTGCGTAGCGTGGCTTCGCTACCGTCACCCATGGCAATGACGGAGACGCTCGGAATCGCATCAGCAATTATTTTTCCAGTGATCCCGGCTGCCTTGTGCGCAAAATGATTGCCCATCACAAGCACATGCTCTCGACCTGCTGTCACGCCTTCATAGCGGGCGGCATAGGATTGCAGACTGGTGGGCAAAAGCTGCGTATATTTTGCCGAACGATCTTTTCGCTGGAACCGATGGCTGAAAGTATCTTCGGCAAACTGGCTGATGAAGAAGAGGCCGCTGGCATTACGCGCAACATGGGACCACATTGATTCGACATGGGAGTTATGGCGTAAATGACTACAATCCAGCGCGATGACGTCCAGCATGCCGTAAACATTCACAGGAGCAAGATGCTCCATCACGTTGATATGTTGCAAATCAAAAGGCTGGCCGAAGAAAATGGCTACCGCATAGATGGGCGATATTTCCGTTCGGAGTTTGACACGTTCAAGTCTGTCAATGCCGTGAAATTCAGCGACAGATTTGTCACAAATAGCGTGAATCTCAAATTCATCAAATTCACGGGTATCGCACCAGCGCAGGAAATTATTGATCAGTTCATTCGTGCCATTGTGATGACGGCCCATGGTCAAGAGATTAAGCGCTACTTTAAGCTTGCCTTCCGCAGTAGGCACCAGATTTTTAATCTGGGTCATGGCCCTATATTCTGGTGATCGCTCAAATTCCTGAACAAGGGGCAGAAATTCTGGATGACGAGTGATCATCTTTTGCAGATTAGACTGCTGTTGCCCTTGGAGGTCCATTTCATGCAGCATGAAAGATGCTGATCCAGCGTGATAGGCATAGGCATGATTGGCCAATGCTGCACGATAACCGACCTTGCCGGCACGCATTACCAGATCATTTTCTTCTTCATATCCGGTCCCAAATTCTTCATCCAGATAGCCAAAATTGGCTATGACCTGGGGTGAAATGAGCATGTAGAAGCCAACAGCCGTTGGTGAAAAGGTATAGCGAGGCAGATATCGGTAGACGGATTCCCAACTGATGTGACAAATTTCCGGCGTGGTGGCGATACCCGACAGATTATTGGGTGCCTGTGGGAATGTCGCGATGGCTGCATTATTGGAGCGCGGACATACAAATCCGATTTGCGGGTCCGACAACATGACCGCGATACATTCGGCCAATGTATTTTTATAGGTGATGGTATCGCTGTTGATCAGCAGAGCGCCTGCACCGTTTCTTCGACTGATCGCCAAGCCTTTATTGACGCTCTGAACGAAACCGAGATTGGATTCGTTGCGAATATACAGATCTATCAAACCTGCAGTGTGCCGATCGGACAGATATTGATCGACATCATCATCATCCGGGGAGTCGTTGATAACGATAATCTTGGGATTATAGGCCCGAATTTCTTCTATATTCGCGCTGATCGATTCGAGGCAGGTTTTTACCAGTTCGACATTCCGATAAACGGGGATGATGAGGTTGAGTTTCATCAATAATCCTTGGCGATTGGCTCACTCGGCCCGGAGGGGCGATCAGAAATAAATATCGGCTTTATTAACCGCCTAACGCAGCTCGGTTCATGAGGGGGCGCCACCAGTCTTGATTGTCCAGGAACCAGTTAAGAGTGTCCGCAAAACCTTGCGGAAAATCGCGCGACGGGGCGTAGCCCAGTTCACTGCGAATCTTGGTTTCATCAATGGCATAGCGACGGTCATGGCCCTTGCGATCCTGCACATAGGTCATGAGGTCGATCGAGGAGCCACCGTGCGCGGCGGGGGCATCGGGGAACATTGTGGCCAGACCCGGATTGCGCTCGAAAGCGGCATCGACGCCGCGGCATATCTCGCGGATCACCTCAATATTCGGCAATTCCTGGCCGCCGCCGACATTATAGGTTTCGCCGATCCGGCCCTTGCGCAGGATCAGTTCGATACCGATGCAATGATCTTCAACATGCAGCCAATCGCGAATATTCATACCATCGCCATAGATCGGCAGATTTTTGCCTGACAGCGCGTTGATGGTAAAAAGTGGAATCAGTTTTTCAGGGAATTGATAGGGGCCATAATTGTTAGAACAATTACTGGTCGTCGTTTCCAGCCCATAGGTGTGATGATAGGCCCGAACCAAATGATCCGAGCCGGCCTTTGACGCGGAATAGGGCGAATTAGGCGCATAAGGAGTCGTTTCACTGAAGGCTGGATCATCCAGTTCCAGCGTCCCGTAAACTTCATCGGTCGAAACATGGTGAAAGCGATGCGGGCGGCCCGTTCCCTGGTCAAGCCAGGCTGTCTTGGCGGCCTTCAACAGGCTGTGTGTGCCGATGACGTTAGTTGTCACAAAGGCGTCGGGCCCCGTGATGGAGCGATCGACATGACTTTCAGCCGCGAAATGGACGATTGTGTCGATATCATGGTCAGCCATCAGGCGGGAGACAAGATCTGTATCACAAATATCGCCGACGACCAGTTCAACATCGGGCACGTCACTGATATTGGCTGGGTTACCTGCATAGGTCAGTGCATCAAGTACCACGATGCCGTCGTCGGGCGACACCTTACGCCAGTGACGAACGAAATTCGCGCCGATAAAACCCGCTCCTCCGGTGACAATCAGATTGGCCATGCCGCGTGTCTCGCTCCCTCATAATTCCGCTCTGAGGAAAAAGTCGAAAGTGCCTGTTCAAAGCACACAAGTTTTATGATTCCTCAGACCCCCTTCGCTAGTAGCCGTAAAATGTGCTGCACTGCAATCAGAACGCTGCCTTTTTCAGCATCCGTGCATGCGCTGTCCGATTGAAAATGAAATTTTATTACGATTTGATGGCGGAACTCCGTACCATTGCAACGTGAACCGTTAGTAGCCGGGCGAATAACGATGACAATTCGCGCTATGCGGGGATATGTCAGGAACGATAGAATGATTGTTTTGATGGCGTGGAATGATTTTACCATCCCATCTTGCCAGGCCGGAGTTTGTTGAGCGGTGTGCCATAGTGGGTCACAGCACCAATAATATTCGATCGCTTAACAACTCTCAGCCCGCGTCCAGTGAAACAAGTCCGACGCCCAATATGCGCGTGTCGGAACTGACACCTGCAGAGGCCGGCGAAACGGGCGATTCATGTTGAATCTGCAGCAAAATGTTGCCGTCCCCAACGCAGGACGCCGGCAAGCGCAGGCTGACTATCTGTTTTTCGCCACGAAGGTCGAAATTCCCAAGGAAATAACCATTGGCGAGGATATCGACATTTTGCTGGACTATTTCTGGGGGCAGGAAACATTGCAAAGCGAGATGGACGGTGGCGTAGCCGCCTCGATAATCTTCCATTGCAAACCGGACTTGTTGAACAGATTCTCTGCCCCAAACGCCCCAGTCCTCACGCGCATACCACCCTCTGATCAGCATATCGTCGACATCGACGGCGTCATTGCTGTGCAGCGTGCCAAAAAATATGGGCATGTTGCGCGGGATGATGGGAAATCCGGCTTCCGACCAACGGGTTTTGCCTTCCCTTGGCGTGACGTTCTCGCGCCGTTGGGCATAGGCTTCCATGAAGGATAGTTCAACAAGATGCTGAAGCTGATCTAGCCGGCCCAAGCTATCCGCCATCATTTGTTCGAGCTTTGCCAGGCGGCTCTCCATCTCCCTTATGTCAAAAGAGGCTGGTGCTGTTTCGATTTCATCGTGAGCGGCGTCGAGCGGGCTCGGCGGATCAGTCTCTGGCGGTTGCATCGCGCTCCTGATGCCGGGCATTGGTCAGGCTGTCGACCGTAAAAATCAGGAAACAGGCTGGATTGCTGGCATATTCAGCTTGGGCCTTTGAGCGCAGCGGCGAGAGAGACAGTGGCGCTGCCGCGCCGGGCGGGCGGTGCCTGGCTGGGGTCAGGCTTCCAACCGGACAGATAAATGATAGCCATCTGTTCCGCTGTTCGCCCGTCCGGGTCTGCCGCCTCGGCGAAATGAGCAGCCGCGCGCATTAACGTTTCGCGCGTCAGCATCGGCGCGCCCTCTGTCAGGCTGTTGCCCGCGCCCATCCCGCGCAGATCGTGCATGAGGCGGACCACATCGCCATAACGCACGCTGATCGTCTCGCCATCCGCTACAGGCATGGCAAAGCCTGCGCGGCTGAGCAGATCGCCAGACGCGCGCACGTCGACCTGTGGGTGAATGTGCTGGCCAGGGCGGTCGCCTTCGCCTGCCAGCAACGCGGCCTTGAGCCGGGGCAAACTACCCGCGCCGGTGAAGGCAGCGAGCATCAATCCGTCGGGCCGCAGGATGCGCCGCATCAGGATGAGTGCGCCGGGCAGGTCGTTGACGCTGTCGAGCGTGCCGCAGGCGATGATGAGGTCGAAACTATCATCGGCAAAGGGCAGGGCATCCTCGTCGCCATGCACGCCGCCTGCACCCTGCGCGGCGAGGAAGCCGGGATCGACGCAGGCGACGCGCTTGCCCATCGCTTCCAGCGCCGCCTTGGCGCTACCATCCGGGCAGCCGATCACCAGCGCTTCGGGCAGATCGCGTTGCACGTCGGCCAGCCGATCGAGCAATTCGTCCAACATGGCGCGATAGAGAAAATCATGATCGGCAAAGCGGGCGATCATGCGGTCGCGGCCCTGGGCACGGCGGGATCGGTCGAAGATGTCGGGAGCAGTCATGGCGGGCCTTGTGCATTGGGCGGCAAGCGGGGACAAGCAGATGATGTCTGTCTTGCCACTTCTCAAGGCTATGGCCCGCCCTCTGGTCGATTATGCACTGCCGCCACGCTGTCCGTCTTGCGGCACGATCGTGCAGGAGGATTTTGCTTTCTGCCTCAATTGCTGGGGCGGGATGGAGTTATTGGGCGAACCCTGTTGCGCGCGCTGCGGTCTCCCCTTTGCATATGACATGGGGCAGGGGGCAGAGTGCGCAAAATGCCTTGCCGATCCGCCGCCCTTTGACAGTGCGCGGGCGGTGATGGCTTATGGCGATGTTGCGCGCACTGTCGCCTTGCGGCTCAAATATGGGCGGCGCATCGGTTTGGCGCGGTTGATCGCGCGGCAGATGCTGCGCCATGTGCCCGATTATGGCGATGACCCGCCAGTGATCGTGCCGGTGCCGCTGCATCGCTGGCGATTATGGGGACGGGGCTTCAACCAGTCGGCGCTGATCGCCGATCATCTGGGCCGGCTGACCGGCTTGCCGGTAGAGAAACATATATTGCTGCGCATCCGTCGGACCCAGCCCTTGCGGGGGATGAACCCGGCAGCGCGGGCGAAGACGGTGCGCGGTGCCTTTGCGTTGGCGAACGGGCATGGGGTGAAGGGGCGTCGGGTGTTGTTGATTGATGATGTTCATACAAGCGGGGCCACGGCAGGAGCTTGCGCGCAGGTTCTGCATCGTGGCGGGGCCAGCCATGTGCGCCTGCTATGCTGGGCACGAGCCTTGCCGCGTGACGCTGCGGATTGACAAAGCGAGGCGCACGTCCAATTTCGGACGCTAAGGAGTATGACAGGCACATGGCGAAGGTCGAAATCTATACCAAGGCATTTTGCGGCTATTGCGCGCGCGCCAAGGCGTTGTTCCGCGACAAGGGCGTGACGTTCGAGGAATATGATATCAGCATGGGCGGCCCCAAGCGCGAGGAGATGCTGGCGCGCAGCAATGGCAGGATGACCGTGCCGCAAATCTTCATCGACGGCGCGCATATCGGCGGGAGCGACGACATGGCGGCGCTCAACCGTCAGGGCAAACTCGACGCTCTGTTGGGTCTCTAACATATAATGCGAGCCGCGCTGTTTCAGATGACCAGCGGGATTGATCCCGCCGCCAATGCCGCTGCGATCGTTGCGATGATGACACGCGCCAAGGGTGAAGGGGCTGACATGCTCTTCACGCCCGAAATGGCGGGCTATCTGGATCGCGACCGGGCGCGGGCGGCGACGACCTTGCGGTGCCAGGCCGACGATGTCGTGCTCGCGGCGGTGCGGGAGGCTGCGGCGCGTGAAGGGCTTTGGGTGCATATCGGCTCGTTACCGCTCAAGGATGAGCGGGCGGACGGGCGCTGGGCCAATCGCAGTTTCCTGATCGACGATACAGGTACCATCCGTGCCACCTACGACAAAATCCATTTGTTCGACGTCGATTTGGCTACGGGGGAAAGCTGGCGCGAATCGTCCGTCTATGGGCCGGGCGAGCAAGCCGTTGCGGTCGATACGCCCTGGGGCCGGTTGGGCCTGTCGATCTGCTATGACATGCGTTTCCCCGATCTCTACCGCGCGCTGACCGACCAGGGGGCGACAATCCTGCTGGCACCGGCAGCCTTCACGGTGCCGACGGGACAGGCGCATTGGCATATATTGCTGCGCGCCCGCGCGATTGAGGCGGGCTGTTTCATGATTGCGACGGCACAGGTCGGTGCCCATGAGGACGGACGGACCACCTATGGTCATAGTCTGGTGGTCGATCCATGGGGCGACGTGCTGCTCGACATGGGTAAGACGGCGGGGCTGGCGATCGTCGATCTCGACCTGTCGCGGATCGAGGCTGTACGCGCGCGTGTACCTGCGATTGCCAACCGCCGCCCGATCCCGGCGCAGGTGAAGCTGACATGATCATATTCGACCTGAAATGTGAAGGGCAGGGCCATGTGTTCGAAGCCTGGTTTGGTTCGAGTGACGATTATGCCGATCAGCAGGCGCGGGGCCTGATCATTTGTCCGCTTTGCGGTGATGCTCGTGTGATGAAGGCCGTGATGGCTCCAGCCATAGCTGCAAAGAGCAACAGCCGCGCCGTCGCACCGCGCCCTGAAACCACGACCCCGGTTGCAGCCAACGGTGGTGACGAGGCCAAGATGCGGGCGCTGGTCGATGCACTGGCGCAGGCGCAGAGCAAGGCGTTGGAGGGATCGACCTGGGTCGGGCGCGGCTTTGCCGAACAGGCCCGCGCGATGCATTATGGCGAGCAGGACCGTGCGAGCATACATGGCGAAGTTGCGCCACAAGAGGCCAAGGCGCTAATCGCCGAAGGGGTGGAAGTTGCGCCGCTGCCCTTCCCGGTCATTCCGCCCGAAGCGAAGAATTGACCGCGCCGTTCGCGCAGAATAGAGCGATGGCGGTGGGCACCCGTAGCTCAGCAGGATAGAGCATCAGATTCCTAATCTGAGGGCCATGGGTTCGAATCCCGTCGGGTGCACCATCTTTCATGACAAACGAACATGTCTTGCACGGCGGCAGACGCACTCCCTAAACGGTCGAGTGACCGGGGTGGGTACTGGCAGAGCCGTCCAAGTCATAGCGGGCCTTTCTATTGTCGGCCATGCTGCCGAGGCAGGTGGCGGGCGCAATCGGTCGGGCCAGACCGATTGCGCCCGCCATATATGTTTGACCCGTGTTTGCGGCTTAACTGCGGAAGAAAGCGAGCAGATCGGGGTTGATGATATCGGCATGGGTCTGCGCCATACCGTGGGGCAGGCCCTCATAGGCCTTGAGCGTCCCCTGTTTGAGCAATTCGACCGTTTTTGGACCATGATTGGCAAAGGGGACGATCTGATCGTCCAGGCCATGCATGACCAGGACAGGCACGTTGATCGCCTTTAGATCCTCGGTGAAATCCGTTTCCGAGAATGCGGCGATGCAGTCATATTGGGCCTTCGCGCCACCGGCCAGGCCTTGGCGCGACCAATTGTCTATCAGGCCCTGGCTGACCTTTGCATTCTCGCGGTTGAAGCCGAAAAACGGACCGCTAGCTATACCGCGATAAAATTCTGCACGGTTGGCGATCAGTTGCGCTCGAAAATCGTCGAATACGGCCATCGGGACGCCGTCGGGATGCGCGTCCGACTGCAGCATCACAGGCGGCACCGCGCCGATCAGAACCGCTTTGGCAACACGGCCCGGCTCGGCGCGCGCGACATAGCGGGCCACCTCACCGCCGCCTGTCGAGTGGCCGACATGGATGGCGTTTTTGAGGTCGAGCTTTGCGACCAGCGCTGCGACGTCGGCGGCATAGCTGTCCATTTCGTTGCCGGTATCGGTCTGGGTCGAACGGCCATGGCCGCGCCGGTCATGCGCAATAACGCGATATCCCTTTTCCAAGAAATAAAGCATCTGGTTGTCCCAGTCGTCGCTCGACAACGGCCAGCCATGATGGAACATGATAGGCTGCGCATCCTTGCTGCCCCAGTCCTTGTAGAAAATTTCGGTGCCGTCCTCGGTAGTGATCGTCGCCATATCAAGTCTCCTTGGTTCAAGCGGCAGGAGCGCCGCTGTTGCCCATTTTCTAGCCGCCAGATCGCAGCGGCACCCTTGGCCAAACCGACATATTAAGGGTCGAATTTGACATTTTGACCGGCCAGACGCAGCACACCTCGATTCGATGTGCGCCTCTGGCATCTGCTTGGCGGTCGGCGCGCTGTGGGTTCCGCATCTCGCCTATCATGATACTGTTCTTTCCACGTTCAGTCCGTCGGAAGGGCGCGGATGAAAGAAAGCCACTTTCTGTGGCTACAGTTTTTTACACGCTTGGGGGTAAGCGGCAGAATGCGGGACAAATCCGACAGGAATGCGCAGGGACGGATCGTTGCGGAAGTAGCGTTGGTCATCTATCCTGATTGTCAGCTATCGGCGATCTATGGTTTGACCGACCTGTTCCGTCTGGCGGTTACGGCTGCGCACGTGGCAGGGGAGCGCGACACGCCGATCATCCGTATCACCCACTGGCAGGATATGGGGGATGGCGTCGCCTGCACCTATGACAGCCATCCCGGCAATCCGCACCGCGCCCAATATATCATCATACCGCCCAGCCTCATCATGCCGAACGACCTGCCCTCCATGCAGGGGCTGGCTGGATGGATGACGCGCAACCATGAACAGGGTGCGATATTATGTTCGGTCTGCGCGGGCGCTTTTGTGCTGGCAGAGACAGGCCTTCTTGAAGGACGGGAAGTGACGACGCATTGGGCCTTCGCCGATTCGCTGCGTGCGCGTTTTCCAAAAGTGAAAGTGGATGCCGACCGCATCATTGCCGATGACGGCGATATCATCACCGCGGGCGGGATTCTGGCCTGGACGGACCTGGGTTTGACGCTGGTCCAGCGATTGCTTGGCGCCAGCGCGATGTTGCAGACCGCCCGCTTCCTGCTCATTGACCCGCCGCGGCAGGCACAGCGGCCTTATAGCAGCTTCATTCCTAAGCTCGACCATGGTGATGCCGCCATCCGGGCGGTCCAGCACTGGCTGCCAGCCCATGTCGCCGCAGAATGGTCGGTGAAGATGCTCGCCGATCGCGCCGGCATGGAAGAGCGGACGTTCCTGCGCCGGTTCAAGGCCGCGACCGGACTTCGTCCCACCGAATATGTGCAGCAAATCCGCATCGCGCGGGCGCGCGAGGCATTGGAACTGACCCGTCGCCCGGTCGAACAGATTGCGTGGGAAATCGGCTATGGCGATCCCTCCGCCTTCCGCAAGCTGTTCATCCGCATCACTGGCCTTCCGCCAGCCGAATATCGTCGACGCTTCGGCGTAGCGCGGCACGCGCCGGCGGATGCGCCGGTTCAGATCTGACCACGGTCGCTGCGCTGCCCTTGGCTATAACCATTTCAGCTTGCGGAAGCGGGCATAGAGCAGGCTGCAGATGACCGTGATGACGCTCAGGACAACAAAATAGCCATAGCGGGTCTGTAATTCGGGCATATTTTCAAAGTTCATGCCATATATGCCCGCGATCGCCGTCGGCACCGCCAGAATAGCCGCCCAGGCGGCAAGTTGCCGGGTGATTGCGCCTGTGCGCTGCTGTTCGAGCAGATTGCTATATTCAAACACCGACATCAATATTTCGCGCAGGTCGTCGGCCATGGTCTGTACCCGGCGTATATGGTCGCGCACGTCGCTGAAATAGGGCCGGGTATCGGCATCGATACAGGGCAGATCAATTTTGACGAATTTATGGGCGACTTCATGCATGGGCGTGAGGATGCGCTGGAAGCGCATCACTTGTCGGCGCAGATTGAAAATCCGCGTAATGTCCTCGCGCCCCAGAAATTGATCGACGGTCTGCTGTTCCATGGCCAGCACTTCGTCCTCTATCCCTTCGATGATGGGCAGATAGCCATCGACGATGAAGTCGAGCACCGCATGCAACACATAGTCCACCCCTTGTGCCAGTCGATCAGGCACGGCTTCCAGTTCCTGTCGCAGCGTGTGATGCGCGCGGGCTGAACCATGGCGCACGCTGATGATGTGGCTATGACCGACAAAGATCGCCGTTTCGCCGTAGCAGATGCTGTCATTCTCGACATGGGCCGTGCGCGCGACGACGAAAAGCTGGTCGCCGTAAACATCCACCTTGGGGAGTTGATTCGCCTTGATCGCGTCTTCGATCGCCAGTGGATGCAGGTCATAGCTTCGTCGCAACGTTTCCATCTCGGCAGTGGTCGGCTCAGCCATGCCGATCCAGACAAATTCCGATTTGTCATGCGCGCAGTCGATCTTTTCGTCGATCATCACCGGACGCACGCGGGTTCCATTGCGATAGAGATAAGCGGCGATGACGGTCATATTCGGTCCTGCGCGTGGAGTTCGGTCTTGCCGCCTAGCAGATGGAATTTCCTTCGTCCTGCGCGAAGCCCGATCCGTTCATCGTTCGCAGGTCTCGCCCGGCGCAATTTTACCCGGAACTATCTGGATATGACTTCGCTCTGACACAGTCTGGCGCGAAGGAAATATACCGATGCGGGCACACATGGCAGAATATGCCGGGGTACGCACAGAATGGAGCCATATCCGTGTCTATCCTGACCATTGATTTTGAGGCGTCGTGCCTGCCGCGCCACGGCCGGTCCTTCCCGATCGAGGTTGGCGTAGCGGTAGAGGGCTGGTCGTGTAGCTGGCTAATTCGCCCGCATGATGACTGGGCAGAGTGGGACTGGACGCTGGAGGCCCAGGCATTGCATCGCCTCGACCGAACGACGATCGCGCAAAAGGGGCTTGACGCACAGGTCGTATTGGCCCTGCTGAACGACGCGGCGATCGGACGGCGCGTGGTGGCCGATAGCCGGATTGATCAGCAATGGCTGGAGACGCTGGCCGTTGCCGCCGGGTGCCCAGCGCCATTCGTCATTGAGCATGTTTCGACGATCATCGCGGAACGGCATGCTGATGATGCGCAAATCCGTCAGGCGGTGGCGATCGCCGATCGCCGCTGTCCTACCCGCCATAGGGCCGGCACGGACGCCTTGTGGCTCGCCACCATGTTGGCGCATTTGCCGCAGAACGCGCGGCCTTCTCTGGAGCCGCGAATGCCGGAATTATTGTCGGTTTGATGGCATAATGTCGCCTGCGCAATAATTTGTAACATCCGGCAAATTTCGGAGACATTCAGGCGATCTAAGGGCTGATCCGATGTCTGGCGCGCTGACGGCGTCGGAATCTGTTCGAGGAGGCGCGCGCATGAACGATAACCACGGCACTTCTGGATGCTATGGTCTTTGCGCATGACGCCGCCGCTGATCCTGGTGACCGAAACGGAGGCCGCCCAGCAGCAGGCAATCCGCATGCATCTGGAGGAGAGTGGGTTTCGGGTCATGCCAAGTGGCGGTGCTACCCAGATATTTCAGGCGCTGGCGACCATGCCAGTCGGCGTGATTGTACTGGATGCGGCGCTTCGCGGTCCTGACGGCATGGACCTGTGTCGCGATGTGCGTGCGCGGAGCGAGGTTCCTGTCATCCTGGTCGGCGCCAATAGTTCGGAGGTCGATCGCGTTGTCGCGCTGGAGCTTGGGGCCGACGACTATATCAACAAGCCTTATTCGGCCCGTGAACTGGCCGCCCGTTTGCGAGCGGTATTGCGCCGGGGACGGAGTGTGCGCGCCGTCGGTCTGCCACGCCAGACCAAAGCGGCGTTTGATGGATGGACGGTTGATTTTGGCCGTCGATCGTTGGTCAACCCGGCAGGCGAGCCCGTCAATCTGACTGCCGCCGAATTCGCGCTTCTTGCCGTGCTGCTTGATCATCCGCAGATGGTGATCGCGCGGGCGCGCTTGATGGAACTGGCCGGGGTGCGCGATACGCCGTCATCGGACCGCAGTATCGACGTGTTGATCAGCCGCCTGCGCCGCAAATTGCGCTATGGGGACCAACCGGCACCGATTGTTACTGTCCGGCGCGTAGGCTATATGTTCAGCGCGGCGGTCGAGCGCCACTCTTAAGGTAAAATGCCCGAAAACGCTGGCGTTTCGGCGATAGTCACCTTGGCGAAACGATTTTGCCTTCCAGACATGTTTTTTAACAAAGCCGCTGCGACGCAGCAAAACCATGGCTCTAACGTCTTCAATCGAGCCGGTCCCCCCTGACCGGCACCGTATAAGAAGGATAGACCCCATGAACGAGCTTCTAGGCCGCGTCTTCAGCTTCGAAAAGCATGTGTTTCCAAACGAAAGCGCGCTTTACAATCGGCTGGCCAGTGACGGGCAAAGCCCCAAGGCCCTGATGATTTCCTGCGCCGACTCGCGGATCGTGCCTGAGCATATCATGCAGGCGCAGCCCGGCGACCTGTTCGTATGCCGCAATGCGGGCAATATCGTGCCGCCCCATGCGACCCAGAATGGTGGGGTCACATCGACCGTGGAATATGCCGTCATGGTTCTGGGCGTGCGGGATATCATTGTGTGCGGTCATAGCGACTGCGGCGCGATGAAGGCGATGTCGACCAATGCCGATCTGACCAAGATGCCCAACGTGGCGGCCTGGCTGCGCCATGCCCATGCCGCGCAGCAGGTTTGCAGCGAAAGCTATCCCGACACGCTGACCGACGAAGAAAAGCTGCGCAACATGGCGTTGGAAAATGTCGTCGTTCAGTTGGCCCATCTGCGTACCCATCCTTCGGTCGCGTCGGGCATCGCCCGTGGCGATATCGCCCTGCATGGTTGGTATGTCGATATTCATGCCGGTCAGGTTCTGGGCCTCGATGGTGAAACCGGCCGCTTCTTGCCGATGCGCGAGGACCAGCCGATGCCGATCGCTCTTCCCCATGCACGTCGCCTGGCCGGTGACAGCGAATTTGCCCTGGCGGCGGAGTAACTCATGCTGAAAGCCCTTTCTGGCGGCACCTTCGGCCGCGATTTTACGGCGTCTATCGTCGTCTTCCTTGTGGCGATGCCGCTGTGCATGGGCATTGCCATCGCGTCCGGTGTTCCGCCGGAAAAGGGCCTGATCACGGGTATTATCGGCGGCATTGTCGTTGGTGTGCTGGCCGGCTCTCCCTTGCAGGTCAGCGGCCCGGCTGCTGGTTTGGCAGTCATCGTCTTCGAAATCGTCCGGGAACAGGGATTGTCCGCATTGGGACCGATCCTGATCCTGGCAGGGGCGATTCAGGTCGTCGCTGGCCTGATGCGTGTGGGTGGCTGGTTCCGGGCCATTTCGCCGGCAGTGGTACACGGCATGCTGGCCGGCATCGGCGTATTGATCGTCGTCGGTCAGTTCCATGTGCTGTTCGATGACGTGCCGTTGTCGAGCGGCCTCGCCAACCTGCTGGCCATGCCAGGCCAGTTGCTGGGCCTGTCCACGGGTGATACCGTGACGGCCTTCACGGTCGGTCTGGTGACGATCTTCGGCATGCTGGGCTGGGAGAAGTTCCGTCCGGCGGCGTTGAAGCTGGTTCCTGGTGCGCTCGTTGGCGTTGTGC
Source organism: Sphingobium xenophagum (assembly GCF_031457465.1). Classification (GTDB taxonomy): domain Bacteria; phylum Pseudomonadota; class Alphaproteobacteria; order Sphingomonadales; family Sphingomonadaceae; genus Sphingobium; species Sphingobium xenophagum_A. Next base: position 227,232 of record NZ_JAVDWV010000002.1, on the reverse strand, counting down.
TTGCGACGCTGGTCGCTTTCATCCTCTCGCTCCCGGTGGCGCGGGTCGTCGTGCCCGAATCGATCGTAGCTGCGGTCACCTTGCCGGAAGCCGGTCTGTTCGCGACGATGATGGACCCGGCGGTCATCACCATCGCTATCGCTATCGCCTTCATCGCCAGCGCTGAAACTTTGCTTTCCGCGGCTGCGGTGGACCGGATGCACGATGGCGTTCGTACCAACTATAACCGTGAACTCAGCGCTCAAGGTGTCGGTAACCTGCTCTGCGGCTTTGCCGGTGCGCTGCCGATGACCGGGGTGATCGTCCGCAGCTCCGCCAACGTTCAGGCGGGGGCCAAGACCCGGATGTCGGCCATTCTTCATGGCGTCTGGATCTTGGGCTTCGTTGCTCTGCTTCCCTGGCTGCTCCGCGAAATCCCGATGGCAGCCCTGGCTGGCATTTTGGTCGTAACCGGCGTTCGTCTCGTCAGCGTCGACCATGTCAAGCATCTGCTCCACCGCTATGGACCGCTGCCCGCGATCGTCTGGGCCGCCACGCTGATCTGCGTCGTTGCCACGGATCTTCTGACTGGCGTTCTGGTGGGCATCGGCCTGTCGTTGCTGGAACTGGTGCCGCATCTCAAGCGGTTGCGCCTCAAGATGGAAGATGAAAGCCGTGGTGAAACGCACGAAGTGGCTTTGCGGGGCAGTGCGACTTTCCTCAGCCTTCCCAAATTGTCTGCCAAACTCGACTCTTTGCCGACAGGTGGGCTGGTCATTCTGAACGTGGAGCGACTTGGCCATATCGATCACACGACCGCAGAAATGCTGCGCGAATGGGTAGAACGTCGTCGCGGCGGCGGCTCCCCCGTCGAATTGTTCGGTGCCACCGGACGGATGCGCCAACTGGTCGCCTGACCGCTTGAAAAAAGGATTGGGCGACACAGGGTGCCGCCGCGCCACTACCCCCGGCGCGGCGGCATTTTTATGTCTGTTTTATTCAACATGAAGCAGAAATAAACTGTGCCATGTTTGCAACAGCCTTGCCCGGTATCTCGCAGGTGCGAGAAAAACCTGTTTGACTGTTGGCTGGATATGAATAGGCAAAGCATGTCCACCGATACTGAGGGCGTCAGCAACAGACTTTCGGGTTGGTGGAAGCAGGACGGAACATTCTTTCGTAAAGGGGAATGTTCATGAAGTATAAAATCGCCTGTGCCGCTCTTGCGCTCATGTCCAGCGTACCGGCTTTTGCACAGGAAGAACCCACAGCACCCGTCACGGTCTCCGGCAGCGTTGCGATGGTTTCCGACTATCGCTTTCGTGGTGTGTCGATGACAGATCGCGGCATGGCCGTTCAGGGCGGCATCAGCGTCAGCCATGAATCCGGTGCCTATGCCGGCGTTTGGGGTTCCAACCTTTCGGGCTGGGGCACATTTGGCGGCGCGAACATGGAACTGGATTTGAACGCAGGCTATGCGGTCGATCTGGGCGGCGCCACGCTTGATGTCGGCCTGGTCTGGTATATGTATCCGAGCGGTCTCGACACGACCGATTTCGCTGAACCTTATATCAAGCTGTCGGGCGATATCGGCCCGGTGAGCGCGCTGGTCGGCGTCGCCTATGCGCCCAAGCAGGAAGCGCTGGGCAAGGCTTGCAGCGATGCGGCCTGCACGATCGCGCGGCCTGGCGATAAGGAAGACAATCTGTATCTCTGGACCGATATCAGCAGCGCCATACCTAACACGCCGGTTACGCTGAAAGCGCATCTGGGCTGGTCGAAGGGCAATTCGGGTCTCGGCCCCAATGGCACGTCGCTTGCGCCAACCGGCAAATATCTCGACTGGCTGGTGGGTGCGGATGTCGCCATTCCTGGAACGCCGCTCACGCTGGGCATCGCCTATGTCGATACGGACATTGCCCGCGTCGAGGAAAATTATATCCGGCCGAACTTCTCGGCGGCCGACGGCAAATCGATCGCTCGTAGCCAGGTCGTTTTCTCGATCTCTGCAGCCTTTTAATCTCGCAGACGTCGCCGGGGCTGGCGTGCCAGCCCCGGCGTCTTCGCATCTGCACGCCAGCCGCATTGCATGACAAAATGTTGCTGGAGTTGTCACGCGGTTTTTGGCCCGTGTGACCCGGTTGACCCTCGAAACGGTCGGCCCTATCCCATTGTCATGACATCACGCGCATTGCAGCATTCATGACCGCTCCATCGATCATCCTCGTCGAAGACGACCCGCCGCTTCGCACCCTGACCGCGCGCGCTCTGCAAGAGCATGGCTATGAGGTGCGTCCTGCATCTTCGGGGCCGGAAATGTGGGTGGCATTCGACGCCGGGCCGGTTGATCTCGTCGTGCTCGACGTCATGCTGCCGGGCACTAACGGCATAGATTTATGCCGTCAGATTCGGCGCAAAAGCGACGTTCCCATCATCTTCATCAGCGCCAAGGGCAGTGAGACCGATCGGATCGTGGGTCTGGAGTTGGGGGCGGACGATTATCTGCCCAAGCCCTTTGGAACCCGTGAACTAATTGCCCGCATCCGCGCCATCTTGCGCCGCGTGGGGTTGGAACGTGGCCCGGACGAACATCGCGAAAATGAGGCGCGTTTTGATGGATGGGTCGTGAACTTCCCGCGCCGCGAACTGCGATCCCCGACAGGCGGGCTTGTTGACCTGACGGGTGCGGAATTTGATCTTCTCGGCAGTTTTCTCAGCCACCCGCAGCGTGTCATCGCGCGCGAGCGTCTGATCGAATTGTCGCGCACCCGCATGGGTGACAGCAGCGATCGTAGCATCGACGTTTTGGTCAGCCGCCTTCGCCGCAAACTGTCGACGGAAGACCGGGGCGCGCCGATCACGACGGTCCGCGGCGTGGGTTATATGTTCAACGCAGAGGTTAGCCGCGCTTGAGGTGGCACGTGCACGGATCGCTGGGGCTGGTTGGCCGCCTCTTCGCGATCCTGCTGCTGACCGTGATGCTGGAATTTGCCGTAGGCACGCTCATTTACGAGCGGGCGAGCCAGATATCGCTTCAGGATGACGAAGCGCGTCGATTGGCCGAACATCTGGTCATCGCCCGCAAATTGCTGACCGAGCAGCCGCCCAATGAGCGACGCGCAATGGGCGTCCGCCTGACCACCGATCGTTATGACGTTCACTGGTCCGCAGCAGCGCCGCCACCGCCGCCGCTGTCGCCCGAACTGGAACGGATGCGCCAGCAGATTATCGAATGGGAGCCGTCGCTGGAACGATCGCGCCTGTGGCTGCGTCTGACGTCGCCCAGCCGCCATTCGGAAATCAACGGTGGCTTGCAATTGCCCGATGGTAGTTGGCTTTACTTCGGCATGCATCATGGCGGCGGCAAATGGGCCTTTACCATCGGCCGGATGGGACTGGCGCTGATCCCAGTTTTGGCTTTGCTGATCGCTGGCTGGATATTGATAAGGCGGACATTGGCCCCCTTACGCGAACTGACGCGCGCAACCGAAAAGATCGGCCTGGGTTCCGAAGTGATCCTGCCGGAGGCCGGGACCAGCGACGTGCGCGATCTGATCCGGGCCTTCAATGCAATGCAGACCCGCATTCATCGGCTGATCACGGAACGTACCGAAACATTGGCGGCCGTGGGCCACGATCTGCGCACCCCTCTCTCGCGCCTGCAATTGCGTCTGGAAACCGTACAGCAAGATGATGTCCGCGACGCCATGGACGGCGATCTGGAAGAAATGGGCGCCATGATCGAATCGCTGCTCGATTTCCTGGGCGGGGAGAAGAATCCAGAGCCTGCGGTGCGAGCGGATCTGGCGGTTACGATTGCGACCGTGGTCGATGCCTTCCAGGATCATGGGCAGGATGTGGACTATAGCGGGCCGGACCATCTGGAAATGGAGATACACGCGCTGTCGCTCCGCCGCGCGATACGCAATCTTATCGAAAATGCGCTTCACTATGGCCAGCGGGCCCGCGTCTCGTTGCTGCGTGTCGGGGACGAAGTGTTGATCCGCATTGATGATGACGGGCCGGGCATTCCGCGCGACCAGATCGGTGCGGTACTCAAACCCTTCGCCCGGCTTGATACGGCGCGCCAGCGCAATACGCGCGGACTCGGCCTTGGCCTGGCCATCGTGCAAAAAGCCGTCGATCTGGAGCGTGGACAGTTAACCCTTGTCAACCGGCCCGAAGGCGGCCTGCGCGCGGAAATCTGCTTGCCGCGGCCCAAGGGGCGGCGCTGACGCCACTCTATCGCGCGGCGCAACTATCCCCTTCGCCAGCGATCAGATCAAGACAACGCCCGTCAATCTCGTTCTTTGCGATGGGCAGACCGATGAGCGCTGCCAGACTGGGCAGGATGTCTACCGTCTCCACGCCTAAGGGCTGCTCGAATCCGCGCATGTCCTTGCGCCAGAACAGGATCGGCACGCGGCGATCTATATCCCATGGACTGCCATGGGTAGCGACTGATCCCATGACAGCCTGTTCGGGGATGGACATGACTCGCGCCTTGAGCAGTAGCAGCAAATCGCCTGATCGCGTCGGATCGAAGCTGGCGCGGGCCTTTTGCATCAGGGTCCAGTTTTCGGGTGGACCGGCAGGGGAGGGGGTGGCGGCGATTTCGGCCTTGGTGAAGATCGCGGCCACCTGCGGGTGACCGCGCAGCAGGGCAAGCGTCTCTGCCTCCACCTTGCCGCGCTGCGCAGAAGTCAGCCCTTTGTCGAAATACAAGTCGCCAGATGGCCCATCGCCCCAGAGCACCGTCTTTCCTGCCAGTCCGGCGCGTTGCGCAACAGCAGCGTTGAGTGCTTTGGGGGTCAGCGCCGTGTCGACGCGGCTTTCCATGGGCATGGCATTGAGGCGATGCCTTTCGGGTAGGTCATGCCCGCCATGATCCGCGGTCAGCACCACGACATAGTCGATGCCGTCCTTGTCCAAGCGATCGAAAAAGGCGCCCAGTTCACGGTCCAACCGATCGACCTGGATACAGGTTTCTGTGCCTTCGGTGCCATAGCTATGGCCGATATAGTCGGTAGCGGATAATCCGATGGAGATGATGTCGGTCTGAGCCTGCTGCCCCAGCGCCATGGTTTCGATGGCAGCGGCCGCAAAGGCCAGAGTCATGGCATCCTGTTCGGGTGAAATGCGAAAGCTCTTATAGTCGCCCGCCGCGCGCGCGAAACGGCCTGTGCCGACGTTGCGGTCGCCCGCACGCACCGCAAAATCCTTGGCCGCGCATTGCGCAGGCAGGTCGAAGCCGGGATTGGTCTGGGCAAGCTGCCGGGCCATCACTTCATTGACCTTGGCAACCAGCGGCGGGGTGGCGACGCCTTTGTAACTGACATAGCCCTGCGGCCCGCCAAGCCACCACACTTGGTCTGCGGTCGGCCCGCCCATCATGATAGCGGCCCGATCCTTGCCGGAAATCGACACCACGCGCGTCGCCGAATTGGCGGCTTTCATGCGTCCGCCCAATGTCGGCACTTTAAGATGTACAGGCGACGCGACATAGGCGTCGCTGCTGCTGCCCGGCTGAGCTTCGTCCTCGGCGCAGTAGATCGCCTTATCCGGGCGGGCGGCGTTCAGGTCGAACCAGCTATTGGCGATGATGCCCGTGCGCGACGGGCGGCTGCCGGTCAGGATGGTGCTGTGGCCGGGGCAGGTTTCCGTCGCGGCATGGCTCTGAAAGCCGTTGGGGAAGACGGCACCCAGGGTCAGTCGCTTGAGACCGCCGCTATAATATTGGCGATATTCGCTGAACAGGTCGGCGGAAAACTGATCGACGCTGATCGCGACGATGAGTTTTGGCGGGGCGGCGGCTGTAGTCGGCGCTGGCGTCTGCGCCGCGATCGGCATGGCGGTGGCCAGCAGCAGGGTGGCGGCGGCTTGTCTCAACATTATCTGTACCTTCTCCAGCCTTGACGGCGAACGCCCCCGGACCTAGCCCGCTCTCACTCACGCGACCAGAGGCCCGATGCGGATTTTCCATGGCATATTGATGACGCTGGCGTTGCTGTTCGCCGCGCCCGCTGCGCTGGCCCAAGGTGCCTTCGGCGGTGGGGCACCGCATATCGCCGCGCGGCTGGTGGCCGAAAGCACGGCACCACAGCCGGGCAAGGGCACGACCATCGCCTTCGCCATGACACCCGAAGCGGGCTGGCACGGCTATTGGGAAAATCCGGGCGATGCAGGCCTGGGGATGAGCGTCGAATGGACGTTGCCGAAAGGCGTCAGCGTTGGGGCGTTGCGTTACCCCGTCCCTGAAATGCTGTTGATCTCCGGCCTGATGAACCATGTGTATGAGGGGCCTTATGGCATATTGGCGAACCTGACCGTCGCGCCGGATGTGGCAACGGGCACGCGCTTGCCCGTGCGGGTGAAGGCGCAATGGTTGGCCTGCACCGATAAAGTGTGCGTGCCTGAAAGCGGGGAAATGGCGCTCGATCTCGTGGCGGGCGAGGGACAGGCCAGCGCCGCAGATCGCGCCCGGTTCGATGCCTGGCGCACGCATTTGCCTCGGCCTTTGGGCAGTATGGCGACCTATGCCATCGCCGATGGCAAACTGCGCCTCTCCGTGCCGTTTCCGGCGGATGCACAGGCGCGCGATATCCATCTTTTTCCGCTGGCAGAGGGCCTCACCCGCTATGCGGCACCGCAGAGCATCACCCGCGATGGCGATCGTCTGCTGATCGAAACCGATGCGGGCGAAGGCGCAAAGGGCGGCAATGTTCAGGCGGTCCTGCGAACGGGCGATCATGTCGGCTTCCTGCTGACGGCACAGCCGGGCGCGGTTGCCGTATCGTCGGGCGGGGGAAAGGCGGGGGCGATCCTGGCCGCGCTCGGTGGCGCATTGCTCGGCGGCTTGCTGCTCAACATCATGCCCTGCGTCTTTCCGATCCTGGGCCTCAAAGTCATGAAACTGGCCAAGGCCGGGGGCGACGAGCGCGTGGTCCGGCGGGAAGCGCTGGCCTATACGGCTGGCGTGATCACGACCTGTCTTGTTCTCGGCGGCTTTTTGCTCGCTTTGCGCGCAGCCGGAACGGCGGCGGGCTGGGCATTCCAGTTGCAGGACCCACGCATCATTCTGGGTCTGCTGCTGCTGGTGACGCTGATCGCCTTCAACCTGGCGGGCCTTTTCGATTTTCGCGCGATCGGCAGCGGTGATCGACTGGCGGGTAAGGGCGGGCTGGCCGGGTCGTTCTGGACCGGTGCGCTGGTCGCCTTCGTGGCGACCCCCTGCACGGGGCCGTTCATGGCGGCGGCAATGGGCGCGGCGCTGCTGCTGCCGCTTGCCGCCGCGCTGGCAGTGTTCGCCGGCTTGGGGCTAGGGCTGGCGCTACCCTTCCTGCTGCTCGCCTATGTCCCAGCCCTGCGGCGGCGTTTGCCCAAGCCCGGCGCATGGATGGGGCGGCTTCAAAAAATTCTCGCCATCCCGATGTTCCTGACAGCGCTCGGCCTGGCCTGGCTATTGGGTCAGCAGCGCGGCGTTTCGGGCATGACGATCGGTCTGGCGGCGGCGCTTTCGCTTGGGCTGCTGCTGTGGTGGCTGGGCATGCGGCAGCGCGCAGGCCGGGGGGGCGGACTGATCGCGGCCTTGCTGGGCGTGGTGTTGCTTGCTGGAGCAGCGGTGGCGTTGCCAACGCAGGCCCCCACGGAAACAGTAAGCGCCAATCATATTGCCTTCGACGAGGCGCAACTGGCCAGTCTGCGCGCGGCGAATAAGCCGGTTTTCCTCTATTTCACCGCCGACTGGTGCTTGACCTGCAAGGCCAATGAAGCCGCCGCGATCGACCGGGTCGAAACGCGCGCGCGTTTCGAACAGGGTGGTGTAACGGTCATGGTTGGCGACTGGACCAATGCCGACCCGGCCATCACCCGCTTCTTGGAAGGGCAAGGCCGTTCGGGCGTCCCGCTCTACCTCTGGTATGCGCCCGGCAAAGACGCGCAAACATTGCCGCAATTGCTCAGCGTAGCGACGCTGACCGGGCTGCTACCCTGATGGCGAAGGTGCGCGCCGACCAGTTGCTCGTCGATCTGGGCTTGACTGAAAGCCGCGCCCGCGCACAGGCCTTGATCCTGGCAGGGCATGTCTTTCTTGGCGATCGCAAGATTGACAAGGCCGGCCAACAGGTCGTGGCGGATGCGCCGATTGAGGTGCGCGGTCGCGATCACCCTTGGGTATCGCGCGGTGGCATCAAACTCGCGCACGCGCTCGACACATTCGCCATTGATGTGACCGGCCATGTCGCGATCGACGTCGGCAGTTCGACCGGCGGTTTCACCGACGTGCTGCTGACGCAGGGCGCTGTAAAGGTCTATGCCGTGGATAGCGGCACTAACCAACTCGCCTGGAAATTGCGCTCCGACGATCGTGTGATCGTCCATGAACAGACCAGCGCGCGTATCCTGACCGACGCGCACATTCCAGAGCCTGTCGATTGCATCGTCTGCGACGCGAGTTTCATTGCCTTGTCAAAGGTGTTGGAACGGCCGATCACCTTCGCCCGTCCCGGCGCGTCGCTGGTGGCGCTGATCAAGCCCCAGTTCGAGGCGGGACGTGCGGAAGTGGGCAAAGGCGGGGTCGTTCGTGACGTAGCTATTCATGATCGCGTGTGCGAAGAAGTTCGGACATGGATCGTTGCGCAAGGCTGGACCGTTATCGGCCTGACACAAAGCCCCATTACGGGTCCGCAGGGCAATGTCGAATTTCTGATCTACGCCCGGCTTGGCGGATAAAGGCACCATGTTCGTTTCTCGCCAGTAAGTTCATCCCGCGGCAAAAGGTCATGTTGTGCCGCTTGCAAAGGCCCGCTAGCCCCCTGTCATGCGATTTCCCTTTCCCCTTGTCTTTACAGTGCTTTGCCTGGCCGGTTGCGGCGGCGAAAAGGCACCCCAACCGCGCGCTGTCCCGTTGGTCGAGGCAGCGCCCGTCACCAGCCGGACATTTACAGATCGCTTGGAGGCAATCGGTACGGCCCTTGCCAATGAACAGGTGGTGCTATCCGCGCCGGTGACAGACCGGATCACATCAATCAATTTCGCCGATGGCGGTTTCGTCAATAAAGGGCAGGTGATCGCCACACTGGCAACGGGCCAGCAGCAGGCCGCTCTTGCCGCTGCGGAGGCGCAGGCCTTGCAGGCAAAGCAACAGTTGGAGCGGATTCAATCGCTCCAGACACGCGGTTTCGCGACGGCCTCTTCGCTCGATCAGCAACTGGCGCTTGCCAATGCGGCGCGAGCCAGCGCCGATCAGGTCCGCGCCTCAATCAGCGATAGAGTGATCCGTGCACCTTTTGCCGGTTGGGTGAGTTTACGCACGGTATCGCCAGGTGCGATCGTTTCGGCAGGCACAGCCATCGCCACCGTCAGTGACGTGTCACGCATCAAGCTGGATTTCACCATTCCTGAAACACGCCTGTCGTCAATTAGCGCCGGGCAATCCATACAGGCCATATCCGCCGCATGGCCCGACAGGCCCTATAACGGGACTATCGCGACGATTGACCCGGTGATTGACCCGGCCACGCGGGCGGTCCGCGTACGCGCTATATTACCCAACCCCGATAGGACGCTGAAACCCGGCATGTTGTTGACCGTCAGCGTCGCATCGCGCCAGCGCCAGTCGCTTGCCTTGCCCGAACTGGCGATCGTGGGTGATGGCGAAGAGCGTTTCGTGTTCCTGCTGGAAGGTCGCAAGGTGAAGCGGGTCAAGGTCGATACCGGCATTCGGCAGAGTGGGCAGGTGGAGATATTAGGCGGTTTGCAGGCCGGGCAGACGGTGGTGACGGAAGGCGTCGTGAAACTGACTGATGGGGCAACCGTTCGTCTGGCTGGCGACAAGCCCGCTGCCTCATCCAAGCCCGCAGGCTAGGGGCGCGCATCATGCAACTGTCCGACCTGTCTGTTCGCCGTCCGGTTTTTGCGGCTGTTCTCGCGATATTGCTCTGCATCATCGGGGTGGTGGGATATCTCAGCCTCTCCGTCCGGGAATATCCTGATACCGACCCGCCGATCGTGTCGGTGGAAACTGTCTACACGGGTGCAGCGGCATCCGTGGTGGAAACGCGGATCACGCAGTTGATCGAGGATGCGGTTGCGGGCGTGCAGGGGATCAGGACGATCACCTCCCGGTCGCAGGACGGCACATCCGACATCAGCATCGAGTTCGATCCGTCGCGCGATATTGATACGGCGGCCAATGATGTACGAGACCGTGTCGGTTCAGTCGTGGAAGATCTGCCCGAAGACGCGCTTGCCCCTGAAATTCGCAAGGTTGACGCTGACGCAAGGCCAATCTTGTTTCTGGCCTTTTCTCGACCCGGCTGGACACCGATTCAACTCAGCGATTACATCGACCGCAACGTCGCGGACCGTTTTTCTGCCATCGACGGCGTGGCGCGCGTTACCATCGGCGGCGAAGCACGCCCCTCAACCCGTGTCTGGATGAACGCCGAGCGGTTGGCTGCCTTCGGTCTGACCCCGGCCGATGTCGAAAATGCCCTGCGCACGCAAAATGTCGAGCTACCGGCGGGTCGTTTTGAATCGAAGGATCAGAATCAGACATTACGAGTGGAGCGATCCTTCGCCACAACCGAGCAATTTGCCCAGTTGGTGGTCGGGCGCGGTGCCGATGGCTATCAGGTCAAGCTGGGCGATATTGCCCGGATCGAAGAAGGTGCTGAAAACCCCTATAATAGCTTCCGATCGAATGCGGGAACGGCCGTTGGCCTTGGCATCGTGCGCCAGTCCGGTGCCAACACGCTCGAAGTCGCCGACAAGGCGAAAGCGCTGGTCGAAGAGTTGCGGCCAACCTTGCCTGAAGGCATGCGGGTTGCTGTGGGGTCGGACGAATCGCTGTTCATCAGCCGGGCCATCGCCAATGTCTATGACACGCTGATCGAAGCGGCTCTGCTCGTCATTCTCGTCATCTTCCTGTTTTTGGGGTCGGTACGCGCGACCATCATTCCGGCCATCACCGTCCCCATCTGCTTGTTGTCGACCTGTGCCGTGATGTGGTTGATGGGCCTGTCGATTAACCTGCTCACTTTGCTGGCCTTCGTTTTGGCTATCGGCCTGGTGGTCGATGACGCCATTGTCGTGCTGGAGAATGTCTATCACCGCATCGAACAGGGTGAAGATCCGCTGGTCGCGGCTTATCTCGGTACCCGGCAGGTAGGTTTTGCCATTATTTCGACGACGTTGGTGGTTTGCGCGGTGTTCGTGCCGGTGATGTTCCTGGCCGGACAGACTGGTCTGTTGTTCCGTGAACTGGCGATCGCAATGACGGCCGCTATCGCTTTTTCAGGCTTCATATCGCTCAGCCTGGCCCCGATGCTCTGTTCAAAATTGCTCAACAATGCGGAACGTGGTCGTCTGGCGCGCTGGGTCGATGCGCGGTTTCAACGGATTGAGAGTAGCTATAGCAAATGGCTCGACAGGATATTGACCAAGCCGTTGCTGCCCTTGATCGGCGTGGCATTTTTCCTGGCTCTGGCGGGCGGCCTGTTCACGCTGCTGCCCAATGAACTTGCCCCGGCCGAGGATACGGGCGTCGTCGATAGCCAAGTTAGCGCACCTGAGGGCACCGGCTATGCACGCATGTTGTCCTATATGCGCAAGATCGAAGATGAATTGGCACCTTTGCGCGAGGATGGTACGCTCCAAAATCTGATCGTGCGCACGCCCAGCGGATTCGGCACGACCGATGATTTCAACGGCGGCAACGTTATCGCCTTCCTGCGGCCGTGGGAGGACCGGACGATCACCACCGCAGAGGTCGCGACCATCATCAACAGGGTGATCGCCAATCAACCCAGCGTACGTGGTAACGCGGCGCCGCGTTCGGGCCTGGGGCGAGGGCGCGGGTTGCCGGTGAACATCGTGCTGGCCGGGGCGACCTATGAAGGACTGGTGGCGGCGCGTGACCGGATAACGGCATCGGCGGTCGCCAATTATCCGGGACTGATCAACCTCGATAGCGACTATAAGGAAACGAAGCCGCAGATGCGGATTACGGTCGACCAGCAGCGGGCGGGTGATCTCGGCGTGTCAGTCAATGATGTCAGCCAGGCGCTACAAAGCCTGCTCGGCTCTCGGCGCGTAACGACCTATGTCGACCGTGGAGAAGAATATCGTGTCATCGTTCAGGCGGAAGAGGAAGGACGCGAGACGCTCGCCGACCTTGAGCGCATCAACGTCCGCACGCGCACGGGAGCCTTGGTGCCGTTATCTGCCATCGTCACGGTTCGTGAGGTTGCAGGCGCGCGCCAACTCAACCGTTTCAACAAGCTTCGCGCCATTACTCTGACCGCTGCGCTGGCACCGGGCACATCGCTCGGAGATGCACTGACTTTTCTGGAGAATGAAGCGCGACAGGCTCCTGAAGTGCTAGCCATCGGCTATCGCGGTGAAAGCCAGTCGCTGCGGGAAACGGGCGGCTCGATCTGGCTGATCTTCGGCCTGACGATTCTGATCGTCTTTCTGTTGCTTGCCGCCCAGTTTGAAAGTTTCATCCATCCCGGCGTGATCATCGCCACGGTGCCGCTGGCCGTGGCAGGCGGTGTATTCGGGTTGGTCGTTACGGGCGGCACAATCAACCTCTACAGTCAGATTGGTATCGTCATGCTGGTCGGACTGGCGGCCAAAAATGGCATTTTGATCGTCGAATTCGCCAATCAGTTGCGCGACGAAGGTATGGAAATCGGGCGAGCTATTCGCGAAGCGGCGACGCGGCGTCTGCGTCCTATCCTCATGACCTCCATCGCGACGGTCATTGGTGCGGTGCCGCTGGTGATAAGGGGCGGCGCCGGGGCTGCGGCCCGCCAGTCGATTGGCGTCGTGATCGTTTCGGGCGTGAGCCTCGCGACGCTGATCACATTGTTCCTGATTCCCATCTTCTATTCGCGCGTTGCCAAGCGCACGGTTTCGCCGCAAACCGTGGGCCGCAAGCTGGATTCGGCCCTGAAAGATTCGCCTGAACCGGCTGAATGACATCTATGGAGAAGCGTTGCCGATGAACGAGATCGCGTCCCCCGGCCAGTTGCGCCTCGCCTATCTGCGCTGGGCGTTGTTTACTGTACCGGCGATCGTTCTTCTGGGCTTCCTGTCGGGGCGGCTGGCCAATAGCGGCTATGGCAATCGTTGGTTTGACGCGCTGGAAAAGCCCGCGCTGATGCCGCCCGGCTGGCTGTTCGGCGTTGCCTGGACAAGCCTCTATGTGCTGATGGGCCTCGCGCTGGCGATTGTCCTGCATGCGCGCGGTGCCAAGGGGCGCGGACCGGCAATCGCGCTTTTCCTGGTCCAGTTGTTTATGAACCTTGCCTGGTCACCGCTCTTTTTTCGCGCGCATCAGGTCGGCAGCGCATTGGTGCTGATACTCGCGCTGATCGTGGTTGTTGCGGTAACCGCCTGGCTTTTTGCGCGGATACGCCGTGTCGCCGGTTTGCTGCTGCTCCCCTATCTGGCGTGGCTCGCCTTCGCCTCCTTCCTCAATTATGAGATCGGGCGGCTCAATCCCGATGCGGAGACCCTTGTCGCACCGGCGCTTAGCACCCAGATATGATTTTTGGCGCGGGTTTCATCGCGCTGCCGCAAAGGATAAGAACAATGCAGAGCGAAAACCGCTTTTTCGACGATCTGGCCAAGCTGGTGAACGGCGCCGCCGGTACGGTTGCGGGCATGAGCCGCGAGTTCGAAGCCAATGCGCGCGAGAAAGCCAAGGAATGGATTGGCGGCATGGAGTTCGTGTCGCGCGACGAATTTGATGCGGTCAAGGCCATGGCTGCTGCTGCGCGCGAAGAGGTCGAATTGCTGAAAGGCCGGCTCGACGCGCTGGAGGGGCGGGCCTCCGAACCCGTCACCAAGACGGTTAAGGCCAACAAGCCCAAGGGAAGCGACGCGCTCTGATCCTGTCTGTCCTTTCGCCTTATGCGGTGTTAAGGCGCGGCGATGATGGATAGTGACGAGTTTGAACATGGTGGTCAGGAGGCCGCCCCGATCGATATGCTGGCGGCCTTTTACGAGGCGCACGGCTGGAGCTACGAGCAGGTTGGCGAGGATGAGATCGTCGCCAACACCCAGGGGTCGTGGGCGCAATATGAATTGCGCGGCATCTGGCGCGATGAAGACCAAGTGTTGCAGTTGCTGGCCATGCCCGACATCCGCGTTACGGATGAGAAGCGCAGCGTCATTTATGAAACGCTGGGCCTGATCAACGAACAGCTTTGGCTCGGTCATTTCGAACTCTGGTCCTCCAGCGGCATCATCCTTTTCCGTCATGGCGCGCTGCTGGGCGCAGGTGGCACGCTGACGCTCGACCAAGCGCAACTGCTGGTTGAAACGGCGATCGACGAATGCGAACGCTTCTATCCCGTGTTCCAGTTCGTGTTGTGGGGCGGCAAATCGCCGTCGGAGGCGATTTCCGCCAGCCTGATCGAAACGCGCGGCGAAGCCTGAGTCGATGCCGATGACACTCTGGCCCGACCATCTCTTTCTTGTCGGTTGCGGCAATATGGCGGGGCAGATGCTGTCGCGCTGGCTCACATGCGGTCTTGATCCTGCGCGCGTTACCGTCTTGCGTCCGAGTGGCAAGGCGGTGGCGGATGGCGTGACGGTGATGACGGATTATCCCGCCGCTTTGCCCGCGGGGGCCACCGTGCTGCTCGGCATGAAGCCCTATCAGATTAGCGATGTGGCGGAAGCACTTGCGCCACTATGCGCGGCTGATACGAGGATCGTGTCAATTCTGGCGGGCACGCTTTTGGCGGACCTGCGCGCGCGTTTTCCGCAGGTTCGGGACATCGTACGCGCCATGCCCAATCTACCCGTCGGACTAGGGGAGGGCGCGACTGCGCTTTTCACCGATAGCCGCACTGCACCCCAGGCAAGGGAAGCCGTCGATACCCTTATCTGCCCGTTGGGCCTTGCCGAATGGGTGGCAGACGAAGCGTTGTTCAACCAGGTCACTGCTTTGTCCGGCTGTGGCCCTGCTTTCGTATTCCGCTTCATCGACGCGCTGGCGCAGGCAGGTGAAGCCCTGGGCATTCCCGCCGATCAGGCCGCGCGCATGGCACTGGCGACGGTGCAGGGTTCGGCCACCATGGCGGCCCGCGCCGGCGATAGTCCTGGCCAGTTGGCGGATCGGGTGGCCAGCCCCGGCGGTATGACGCGGGAGGGATTGAATGTCCTCGACGCCGACGATCGGCTGTTCAGGCTGCTGATCGACACATTGACGGCGGCGCGGGATCGCGGCGAAGCGATGGGGCGGGGGGAATAGGCTGGTTCCGGCACGAACGGATTTGCGCTAGGGCATGTCTCCCTTGTTTGGAGCTTTCCCATGCTGTCGCCCGATACCCCCATCCTGCTGCTGACCACCGGCGGGACGATCGACAAAGTCTATTTCGATGCGCTGTCCGACTATCAGGTGGGCGAAACGGTGATGGCCAAGCTGCTGGACGTGGCACGGGTCAAGCGGCCGTTTCGGATCGAGGAAGTGACCCGCAAGGATAGTCTGGAACTGGACGATCGCGATCGCGCGCTCATCTATGCGCGGATCGCCGCTGCGGCGGAAAAGCATATCGTCATCACCCACGGCACCGACACGATGACCGATACCGCAAAGGCGCTGGCGGGCATCGAGGGCAAGACGATCGTCCTCGTTGGTGCGCTCGCACCGGCGCGCTTTGGGGAGAGCGATGCGAGCTTCAACCTCGGTATGGCCTTTGCCACCGCGCAGGTGGCGGAACCCGGCGTTTACATCACCATGAGCGGATCGGTGTTCCGTGCCGACCAAGTGATCAAGGACCGCGCCAAAGGTGCCTTCGTGTCGATACCGACCTGACAGCCATGGTCTTTCGGGTTGGTTTACGGCGCAGTCGAGGCGTTTACATCGACGATATACACAGGATCAGGACCAGAATGATGCGTCACAGGATTGCCGCTACCCTAGCCCTCTCTCTTTTTGCGACACCTTTGGTGGCGCAGGCTTCGGATATTTCCACCCATGTTCTCGATCTGGCGCAGGGCGTGGGTGGGGCCGACATCCCGGCGACGCTGGAGCGCAAGGATGCGGCGGGCAACTGGACCCGCGTCGCCACGGCGCGCACCGATGGCAATGGTCGCATCCGCAGCTTTGGCGAAGGAATCGATACGCCGCCCGGCATCTATCGCATCAGTTTCGACATGACGGCCTATGCAGGATCGGCGGCGAAGCCATTTTTCCCGGAAATCAGCGTCACGTTCCGCGCCGACGAGGCAAAGGCCCATTATCATGTGCCGGTCGTCGTCAGCCCCTATGGCTATAGCAGCTATCGCGGCAATTGATTGGCCCGGACGAGGAAGGGGCGCCCCGATGATATCGGGACGCCCCTTTTTTCTTCAGCCTGCCGTTATCGGCTCAAGCCAAGCCAAGCCGATCAGCCCTCGACCTTGGCATATTTGGGCGCGGCTTCGTTGAGGATCGCGAGAATCTTCTTGAGCGCGGTGGGTTCGTCGGTTTCTTCCATCGCGGCCAGCTCGCGGGCGAGACGGCTGGAGGCCGCTTCGAAGATCTGACGCTCGGAATAGCTCTGTTCGGGCTGGTCGTCGGCCCGGAACAGGTCGCGGGTCACTTCGGCGATCGACACCAGGTCGCCCGAATTGATCTTCGCTTCATATTCCTGCGCGCGGCGCGACCACATGGTGCGCTTGACCTTGGGCTTGCCCTTGAGCGTTTCCATCGATTCTTCGAGCGTCTTGTTGGACGACAGCTTGCGCATACCGACGCCTTCGGCCTTGTTGGTCGGTACGCGGAGCGTCATGCGCTCTTTTTCGAAACGGAGCACGTACAGCTCCAGATCCATGCCTGCAATCTGCTCTTTCTGCAGCTCGATTACACGGCCTACGCCATGCTTGGGATAAACGACATAATCACCAACGTCAAAGGACAGCGCTTTGGCAGCCATTTGCAACCTTTCCAATTCAACCGGGGAACGGGGCCGACGCAGGGCACATGCGATAGGGGTCACATGCAGGGAAGACCGCGACACCACCGTCAAGACATGAAGCTAATACTCCAGGGGCGAGCGCATATGCCCGTCCGTTGTGACGGCTTTTAGCAGATTCGTAACAAAATTACCACCCCCGGACATAAAGGGCGGGCGTGTGGCGCAAAATGGGACGGTGAAGGCGGCGATGGCGCGCCTGTCAGCTACCCGTGCCGGGTTCTGGCGAGAAGAACTGTTCCAACTTGTTCTCGACGCCCTTCATGGAGTCGGCGTCGGCCGGGGCATCGCCCTTGACCGTGATGTTGGGCCATTCGGCCGAATATTTGGTGTTCAGCTCCAGCCATTTTTCCAGGCCATTTTCGGTATCGGGCAGGATCGCTTCGGCCGGGCATTCAGGCTCGCACACGCCGCAGTCGATACATTCGCTCGGATTGATGACCAGCATATTCTCGCCCTCGTAGAAACAATCCACGGGGCAGACCTCGACGCAATCCATATATTTGCAGCGGATGCAGTTGTCGGTCACGACATAGGTCATTGTCTGGTCACTCTTGGTTGGAAAAGCGCGGTCCTGCTATGCGCAGGCACGGCCAAGGTCAATGAGGATAATGTTGCCGGGGGTTTAGGCCCGGTTTCCTGCGGCCCGACTCGAAAGTTCACACCGTTGCTGGGCTGGATTGGGCGGGGAGCGGGATGTGCGCGTGATGATGCGAATCTCGCAAAGTTCACACCGTTGCAGGGGTGCGTCGCGGGGGGCGGGGTGGACGATGGGAAAGAGCGGTGTTGGGGGAGGGTAGCATTGGATCGGGATGTAGGACAGGGCGGTGGCTTGGTAGAAGCGGAATGAGGGTGTCCTGAGCCTCACGGCGTCGCGCTGCATTAGTGCCGAGCCCCCTCTTCCAACTCCGCCTAGGTGCCTTCGGCACCGAGGCTGCGTATCCTTCTCCCCGGCGGGGAGAAGGGGAGTGGTGCGTGGGGGGCGATGGCGGACGAGTGGTATGGGTTGAGAGCCGATTGTCTGGTTCCAGACCGATTACATTAATCAAGCGGATGCGGAGTTATCATTCCTGTAGGCTGGCGTTGGGAACCATGCCTGCGTCAAAAACGCTACGTACTTTCTCCGTTCTTATGCGTGCTATGCTCGATCCTCGTCGCTCCAAACACAGCCATGCAACGCATGCCCACAACCCGGCCCCGGCGATTAAATCCACAATATAGTGTCCACCGATCCCGATCGTAGAAATCGTGATTAGGACGCTCCACAAGGTGGCGCTCCATCCTGCCCAACCTGTCCCGCGCAACGCATGAGGAACCAATAGCGCCATTACCATGTGGAATGACGGCATAGTCACTATTCCGCTAAATTGCGCTAAATCGAGGGCTGCATTCTGCCCGTCCCTGAAATAAGCCACTGCACTAAGATGATAATTTCCGGCGCCGCTCGGCAGCCCCTCAACCATGTCAATACCGTGATAAACCATATTGCCAAGAGCCGGAAAGAACACAGCAAAGGCGGAGGCACCAATTATACATGCGGAAAAACCCGCCGCGAGTTCCCATGCGCGTTGATCTTTATCGCGAGCACCAAGAGCCAGGGCGGTCAAGAATGCCGCCGGAAAGCTGCTGACATATGCTATGTTGAGTAGCTTGCCCCATAGCGGATCGAGGGCAAGTGCCAAGGCGAGTGCAGGCGTATCTATGCCCATAAAACCATCAATCGCCGCAAGGCTCCCGTCGATCCAAGGATAGCGCAACCGTAGCCCACCATGACTGATGACGGCCGCCAATAGACTCGCCGCGATCATCATGGCGAGCAATCCGGAACAAAGCTGCAGACGGGGATCAGGACGTAAATGGCGATAAAAAATATGCGTTGCGAGTAGAAATATGGTCGTCGCCATGAGCGGCAGGAACCCTGCGACAACCACCTTCATACCACTGGCCAGTAGAACTGATACTGCAATAGGGATCGCGCCCAAGACCGACAACCAACCCACTCGGTAGGCCGCTGATGGCGTCACAGACACAATGCGATCTTTTGCCGACGACGAAGGCTGACCAATAGTAGACATAGCAGTAGGTCTAATAGCAGCGTATTAAAATACCGTCATATTGCGGTGGCCATAGCTGCCGAGAAACGAAGGTATAGGTGGCGACAGCCACAAACGCTCAACCATCGAGCCCTCAACAGGCCCACGCCCCTCACCCACCCACCATCAACTCCTCATAACAGCCGCGCGCCTCTGTCGCGGGACCGCGTCTGGTGGGGAGGTGGGTGACGCGGACGACGCGGACGGTGGTGCCGTGGGGGAAGGTGATGAGATCGTGCGCGCGCACGGGGGCGTGGGCGCGGTCGATGCGGCGGCCGTTGAGGCGGATATGGCCGTCCTCCGCCAGTTTCTGGGCGCTCGACCGGCTGGAGCAGAGCCGGACGAACCAGAGATATTTGTCGATGCGCAGCGTCGGCGCATGGCCGGGGGCTGCGCCCGGATCAGCCATTGCGACCAAGCAGCTCGGCAAGGCCAGCAAAGGCATTGTTGGCGGGTGCCGGGCTGCCGCCGGTTGGGTTCGGGCGCGAGGACGCGGGGGCGCCATCCTTGCCGCTGCGGCGGCCATGGGCGGGCTTATCGCCGCGTGGCTTCTGGTCGTTGTCTGGGCGGCCGGCGCGCGGACGGGGGTGCTGGGCGCGTTCGGGGCGGGGCTTTTGGCGGCCCTTGAACACCCAGTTTGCGGCGCTGACGGCGGGCTTTTCTGCTGGTTCAGCGCCTTCGACAGCTTCCTCGGCCGGAGCCGGGGTGGGCGCTTCGACCGGGCGGAAGCCGGCCGCGCGCATCAGTTGCAGGAAGCCGGGTTCGAGCAGGCCGAGCGAGACGATCTGCGGGCTGACGGCCGTGAAGGCTTCGCCCTTGGCGATCGCCTCATGCGCGGCGCGGGCCATGCGTTCGGCCATGTCGATGCGCAGCATCTGATCGCCGAAACCGCGAAAGCCAGCGATTCGCGCGCCCATCTGCGCGAATTTGTCGCCCGTGGGCAGCAGGGTGAGGCCGGGCAGCGGCAAGGGCAGACAGGGCTTGCCGATTCGCGCCGCGAGCAAGGCGGAGCGCCAGCGCGCCGCGCCGGGCTTGAGCAGGCCGGGATGATAGATATCGAGCACGCCGATATCGATGCCTGCGCGGCGCAGCAAATGGCGCTGGTCCTTGTCGAGATGGCCGAGCGCGGCGTCGAGATCGACCCGCGCCATCACGCCACCGCCATCGGCGAGTTGCGCGAAGACCGCGCGCACCACGGCGGGGACGGCCGGATCGGCGGCGCTTTCGGCCATTTTTACCAGCGGTAACAGATGCTTCTGCTTTTGCGCGTCAAGCCAGGTGGCGAGCCGCGCGGCGACCTGTTTTTGCAGATCGGGGGCCAGTTCGAGCAGGGCGCGGTCCAGCCGGATTTCTGGCGTCAGCAGAGTCGGCCCCGCCAGCAGGGTCGCGACCGTCGCCTGCCCCCAGGCGATGCTCGGCATCTGTCCCGCTTCGTCCAGCAGGGCAAAATCCGCATCCGCCGCCGCAACCAATTCATCTGCCTTCACACGCAATACCTTTCCAAGGCGCCTTTCCGCCGCCGCCAACAGCATCTTCCTGTCCTGATGCCGCGTAGCGGGATCGACCGAGAAACGAAATCCGTCAAGTCGCCCGATCGATTCTCCATCGACGCACACGCTGCCATCCGGTTCGACGGTGACGGGCAGGGTGCTGGCATTTTGGCCGAGATCGCGCAACAGGACGGTGGTACGCCGGTCCACAAAACGCTGCGTCAGCGCGGCGTGGAGCGCATCGGACAGCTTTTCCTCCAGCGCGCGGGTGCGTTCGGCCATTTCGGCGGGATCGGCGAGCCAGTCGGCGCGATGGGCGATGTAGGACCAGGTGCGCGCGGCGGCGATCCGGCCCGCGAGCGTGTCGATATCGCCCTGGACCGAATCGAGCCGGGCGATCGCCTGCGCGAACCAGTCGCGGGGAATGTGGCCATTGCCTTCGGACAGGAAGCGCCAGATCCGCGCGACGGCCCGGCCATGATGTTCGGTGCCGAGTTTCTGGAAATCGGGCAGGCTGCACGCGGCCCAGAGCCGTTCGACCTGCCGCTGGCCGCGCGCGCGGTCGATGACGAGGGGATCGTCGGCCAGCCGCTTGAGCACGGAGAGGTCGACGGCCTGCGGCGCGGCGCGCAGTTCGGGGCGGTCGGGCCGTTCCTCCAGATCAGCGATGAGATGATCGAGCCGGTCGGTGCGCGGCGTGCCGTCGCGCCAGAAGAGATGGTCCACCGGCGGGAAGCGATGCGCTTCGATCGCGTCGATTTCTTCGGGGGTGAAGGCGGCATCGCTATCTTCGCCGCCCAGCGATCCGAACGTGCCATCCTTGTGATGCCGCCCGGCGCGTCCAGCGATCTGCGCCATTTCGCTGACCGTGAGGCGGCGGGTGCGGCGGCCGTCGAATTTGCGCAGCGAGGCGAAGGCGACATGGGCGACGTCGAGGTTCAGCCCCATGCCGATCGCATCGGTGGCGACGAGATAATCGACCTCGCCATTGAGGAACATCTGCACCTGCGCGTTGCGGGTACGGGGGGACAGCGCGCCCATCACCACGGCGGCACCGCCCCGAAACCGCCGCAGCATTTCGGCGACGGCATAGACTTCCTCGGCCGAGAAGGCGACGATGGCGGAGCGTTTGGGCAGGCGCGAGAGCTTCTTCGCGCCCGCATAGGAGAGGGTGGAGAAGCGCGGGCGGCCGATGATCTCGACATCCTTGACCAGCGCCTTGACGGTGCGGGCGATGCTGGCGGAACCCAGGATCATGGTTTCCTCGCGGCCGCGCGCGCGCAGCAGCCGGTCGGTGAAGATATGGCCGCGTTCGGGGTCTGCGCCCAATTGCGCTTCGTCAAGCGCGACGAAGGCATAATCGCCGGTGATCGGCATGGATTCGGCGGTGCAGAGGAAATAGCGGGCGTGGGGCGGGACGATCTTTTCCTCGCCGGTGATCAGAGCTACCTGCGCCGGGCCTTTGATCGCGATCACCCGGTCATAGACTTCGCGAGCGAGCAGGCGGAGGGGGAAGCCCATCATGCCGCTGCTGTGCCCGCACATCCGCTCGACCGCGAGATGGGTCTTGCCGGTATTGGTTGGCCCCAGGACGGCGGTGACGGGCGATCGGGCAAAGGCAACCATGGTGCCCCTCTGTCGAGCATGGGGGACGATGGAGCAAGGAGATTCGCGGGTTCCCTACCTTGGTGTATTCCTGTCGGGTCCGTGGCACGGGTCGTCGCAGGCGGGTGCGTCATCAGCGCGTCTTAAATTGACTTTAACCCTGTCGCTTCACAAGGGTCTGGCCCGACGCATGGCGCGGGGGCCGTTGCGTCGCCAAGCAATGCTATCATGCCCCTGGGGGTCGTCGGTTTGTTTCAGGATAGCCAGTTCGGATCGCAGCAGGGCGGCGCCACCATGTCGCTATGGCTGGCCGACTCGCTGCGCCAGCCTGCGCCGGTGCCGCCGCGCGACTGGCGGGTGCGGCTGCGCGAATGGGCGGACGAGGTGGAGCTGGTCCCTGACCTTGCCCAGCGTATCGGCAGTCCGACCTGGTTCCGGGGCCTCGCCACCTGTTTCGGGCTGTGCGCGACGGCGCTGTATCTCTCGCCTGGTTTCAAGCCCATTCCGGGGCTGCCCGGCCGGACGATGGCCGAAGCGCACTATGACGAAGTGCGCAGCCAGATGATCACGCCGCTGGCGCTGGGGGCGGACAGCGGGCGGCGGATGGGCGCGACCGATGCGGTGCAGCCGCTGCGCCAGACGCCCGAACGGCCGCAGATCGAACTCAATGCCCAGGTCGGCAGCAGCGACACGCTGGCGCGCGCTTTGTCGCGCGCCGGGGTGAGTAGTAGCGACGTTGCGACGGTGATGACGCTGGTGGGCGAGGATATCAGCAGCGGGGTGAAGCCCGGCACACGGCTCGACATGATCCTTGGTCGCCGCGCGAGCCGTGATCGGCCCCGGCCGCTCGATCGGCTGGCGTTTCGCGCGCGGCTCGACCTGACGCTGGAACTGGAGCGGGCGGGCGGCGTGCTGTCGGTGCGGCGCATTCCCATCCGCGTCGATAATACGCCGTTGCGTATTCAGGGCGTGGTGGGCGACAGCATCTATCGCTCGGCGCGTGCGGCCGGTGCCCCGCCCAAGGCGGTGCAGGCTTTCCTGCGGGTGATTGCCGGGCAGGTCGATCTGGGCGGCATCGGCGCGGGGGATCGCTATGACATCGTGACCGAGTATCGCCGCGCGGAGACGGGCGACATTGAGGTCGGCGAGCTGCTCTATGCCGGGTTGCAGCGCGCGCGCGGCAAGTCGGTCGATATGCTCAAATGGACCAGCAATGGCCGTACCGAATGGTTCGAGGCGTCGGGCGTGGGCGAGCGGCGCGGCGTCCTGTCGGCTCCGGTTGCCGGGCGCATGTCATCGGGCTTCGGCATGCGGCGGCACCCGATTTTGGGCTATAGCCGGATGCATGCGGGCATTGATTTCGCGGCGCGCTATGGTTCGCCCATCTATGCGGTGACCGATGGCGTGATCGCCTATGCCGGGCGGCATGGCGGGCATGGCAATTATGTGCGTATCCAGCATGGCGGCGGTATCGCCACCGGCTATGCGCATATGAGCCGCATCGCCGCCGCGCCGGGCCAGCGCGTGCGCAGAGGCCAAGTGATCGGCTATGTCGGGTCGACCGGCCTGTCGACTGGGCCGCATTTGCATTATGAACTCTATCGCGGTGGCGCGACGGTAAACCCGTTGTCGGTGAAGTTCACCACGACGGCGCAACTGGCGGGCGATGATTTGCGGGCGTTCCGCGCGCAACTGGCGCGCTACAAGGGGCTGCGCGTCGGGCAGCATCAGGCGTTTGCGCAGGCGCCATCCGCCGCGCCGGTCGCCAGCGGAAAATAAGCCGCTTCCCGCGCGGGGCCCGCTTGGGTAACGAGCGGGGATGATTGCTTCCGCTCCGGCTTCCGTCACTGCCATCCTGCTTGCGGGTGCGCGGCCCATTCCCGATCCGCTGGCGGTTGCCGCGGGGGTGCCGGTCAAACCGCTCGCGCCGGTCGCGGGCGAGCCGATGATCAACCGCCCGGCGCGCGCGCTGCTCGATCATGCCGCAATCGGGCAGGTCATCGTCCTGACGCAGCGGGCCGATGCCTTTGCCGCTGATCCGGCGACGGCGTGGCTGGGCGCGCATCCGCGCGTGCGGTTCGAACGGGGCGGGGCGGGGATTGCCTCGTCACTGCTGGCGTTGATGGAGGCGGGCGACTTGCCCTTTCCTTTGTTGCTGACCACGGCTGATCATGTGCTGCTCGATCGCGCGATGCTGGACCAGTTCATTGCCGAGGCGACAGGCGCGGACATTGCGGTGGCCATGGTCGAGCGGGCGACGCTGCTGGCGCGCTATCCGCAATCGCGGCGGACGTGGCTCAAATTTCGCGATGGCGGCTGGTCGGGTGCCAATATCTTCTGGTTCGGCAGCGACAAGGCCCGGCCGGTGATCGCTTTGTGGCAGGAGGTGGAGCAGGACCGCAAGAAGGGCTGGAAAATCCTGTCCGCCTTCGGGCCGCTGGCGCTGATCGGCGCGCTGTTGCGGATTTCGACGTTGCGGGGCGGCATGGCGCGGGTGGGGCGGCGCTTTGGCCTGGTGGCGCGGCTGGTGGCGATGGCGCAGCCCGAAGCGTGCATTGATGCGGACAAACAGGCGGATGTGGATTTGATCGAGGCGATTCTGGCGGCGCGTTAGGGTTGTGGCTTAGCCGTGGTCCGCCACGGCCCGGCGGCTGGCCCAGCCCATCATCGCGAAAGCGGCAAGAGCGGCGGCGATATTGGCCACTGCCGCGCCGATCGTGCCGTAGAGCGGTAGCAATGCGGCTTGCAGGCCGAGCAGCAGCAGGGTGGCGACGAAGGTGATGCGCAGCGACAGCCCTGCGCGATCAGTCGCCATCAACAACGGGCGGTAGCTGACGCCGATGAGTTCGATGCAGGCGGCGATGCCGAGCAGCAGCAGCAGCGGATAGGCGGGTAGAAATTCAGGGCCGGCGATGAAGCCCAGCAGCGGGCGGCCGATGGTGGCAATCAGCGCGATGATGACCGCGCCCGCGATCAGCGCCAGCCGGTTGGTACGGCGGAACAGGGTGCCCAGCGCGTCGCCGCCATGGCTGCTGCTGCGCGAGAGTTCGACAAAGATGCTGCGCGACAGCAAGCTGCTGATCTTGGTCAGCGCATTGGCGAGCTGGTTGGCGAGGCGATAGAGGCCAGCGCCCACCGGGCCGACAAAGGCACCCACGATCAGCACCGCGACCTGTTGGCCGATCGAGGACAGGCTGGTCTGCAAATTGGTGGCGGTCAGGAAGCCGACAATGCCCGGATTTTCCGCCCGCGCGTCAATCGTCCGCCCGGCGCGCCAATGGCCGATCCGGCCACGACCGACGTGCAGGGCCATCCCCCAATAGCTGAGCGCACAAAGGAGTTCGGCAAAGCCCCAGGCGATGAGGAAGCCGGTGATGTCGGGCATCCACAGCAGAGCGGCCCCCGCGCCGATCATCCGCCCGACCGGGATCATGGTTTCGGCAAGCGCGGCGCTGTCGAAGCGATCGAACAGGCGCAACAGGCCGGTCGGGCTGGAGCGGATGGTGACCATCATCACCATGCAGAACAGCCAGACCTGCAACGCCATGTGCGGTCCAAGGTCAAGCAGGTCGTGGAACAGGAGGAGGATGGCGGCAGCGATCACGCCGCCCGCCACGGCCGAGGCCAGGTCGATGAGGATGCAGAAGCGCAACAGCCGGTTGAGCGCATCGCCTGCGCCAGCGCTCACATGCGGCTGGCCATAGCGCACGACGATCTGCCAGCTATCGAACGATACCAGCGTCTTGATGACCTGCGCGGCGCTCAGCACCAGGGCGAAACGGCCGAAATCGGCAACGCCGAGCGTGCGGGTGACGATGGCGAGATAGGCGATGCTGAGGATCGCGCCGACGCCCTTGCCGCCCAGCAGCCAGCCGGTATTGGCCAGGATGCGCGAAAAGCCGTCGCCTGCCTGCCCCGATCCGCGTTTGACCTTCACGTCTGCCCCTGGCCTTTCACCCGGATGTCGGCCATCCGGCGTGCGCCTGTCTAGGGGGTTCGGGCCGTCGTGCAAACCCCGCCTTTTTTTCGGCCAAATTGCCGTTTAAGGCCGCGCGCTATGACGATCAGCAAAGCCATCATCCTTTCCGCCGGGCAAGGCTCACGCCTGTTGCCGCTGACCCGCGACGTGCCCAAATGCATGATCGAGTTTAACGGGCGCACCCTCATCAGTTGGCAGGTCGCCGCGCTGGTCGCCAATGGCGTGACCGACATCGTGGTGGTGACCGGCTTTCGCACCGAGCGGGTCGAGGATCATGCGTTGCAGCTCTATCGTGAGACGGGCGCGCGCATCCGCACGGTGTTCAATCCCTTCTTCCAGGTTGCCGATAACCTCGGCACCTGCTGGATCGTGCGGGAAGAGATGGACCGCGACTTCATCATCCTGAATGGCGATACCATCGTGTCGGACGAGATCGTCGCCAAGCTGATCGCCGGGGCGAGCGATGCGATCACCGTCACCGTCGATGTAAAGCCCGATGGCGATTATGATGATGATGACATGAAGGTGAACCGCGACGAGAGCGGCCGCCTGCACCATATCGGCAAGCGGTTGTTGCCGCCCGACACCAATGCCGAGTCGATCGGCATGTTGGCCTTTACCGGCGAAGGCCCGGCGATCTTCCGCAATCAGATCAACCAGATGATGCGGACGCCCGAAGGGGTGGAACGCTGGTATCTGCGCGCGATCGACATCATCGCGAAGGGGAACCGGGTGGGCACCGTGTCGATCGACGGGCTGGCGTGGCAGGAGGTCGATTTCCCGCAGGATGTGGAAGCGGCGGCGGCGCTGACGGCGCGGTGGGTCGATGAGGGGCGCTATCGGCGATAGGGGAGTGGGGGCTTAACTTCGCATTATTCCCGTAAATTTTGACATTTAATGTCCTGATCCGGATTTTTTGTTATAAATCCATGTGACCGTCGGATTGTAGCATTGTTGCCCACTGTAGGACAGGGGCAGGCCGCATTGGCCCGTTCGGCGCAGGTGCCTACATGAAAAAGGCCTCCGTTTTGCGGAGGCCTTTTTCATTTGCGCCATGTGGCAGCGATCACATGTGGATCGGCTTGCCGGTGACCGCCATGGCGGCTTCCTTGATCGCTTCGCTGTGCGTGGGATGGGCGTGGCAGGTATAGGCGATGTCTTCGCTCGATGCGCCAAACTCCATGGCCTGTGCCGCCTGCGCGATCATCGTGCCGGCGGGCGTGGCGATGATCCAGACGCCCAGCACCTTGTCGGTTTCGGCGTCGGCGATGATCTTCACGAAGCCTTCGGGTTCGTGGTTGGTCTTGGCGCGGCTGTTGGCCATCATCGGGAATTTGCCGACCTTGATCGCGCCCTTTTCCTTGGCGGCTTCCTCGGTCAGGCCGACGCCCGCGATTTCGGGCTTGGTATAGACGACCGAGGGGATCAGATCGTGGTTCACGATGCCGGTCAGGCCCGCGATATTTTCCGCGACCGCAATGCCTTCATCTTCGGCCTTGTGCGCGAGCATCGGACCGGGGATGACGTCGCCAATCGCCCAGACGCCGGGCACCTTCGTACCGAATTCATGATCGGTTTCGATCTGACCGCGCGCGTTCAGCTCCAGGCCGATCTTGTCGAGGCCAAGGCCGTTGGTGTTGGGGCGACGACCGATCGATACCAGCACGACATCGGCTTCGATCGTTTCGGCCTCGCCGCCAGCGGCGGGTTCGACGGTCAGGGTCACGCCCTTGTCGTGCGCCTTTGCGCCGGTGACCTTGGTGCCGAGCTTATAGTCAAAGCCCTGCTTCTTGAAGATCTTGTTGGCTTCCTTGCGGACTTCGCCGTCCATGCCGGGCAGGATCTGGTCGAGATATTCGACGACCGTGACCTTGGCGCCCAGGCGACGCCATACGCTGCCCATTTCCAGGCCGATGACACCGCCGCCGACGACCACCAGATGACCCGGCACCTTGTCCAGCACCAGCGCGCCGGTCGAATCGACGATCTTGCCGCCGTCATTGTCGACGTCGACGCCGGGCAGTGGCGTGACCGACGAGCCGGTGGCGATGACGATATTCTTCGCCGTCACCTTTTCGCCGTTGATTTCAACGGTGTTGGCACCAGTGAAGCTGGCCAGGCCCTTGAGCCAGGTCACCTTGTTCTTCTTGAACAGAAATTCGATGCCGCCGGTCAGACCCTTGACCGCATCAGCGCGCTGGCCCTGCATGGTCGAGAGGTCGAGGCTCATCTTGTCGATCTTGACGCCGAGCTTGGCGAGCGTGCCATTGGCCGCCTCGTCATAAAGTTCGGAGGCGTGCAGCATCGCCTTGGACGGGATGCAGCCGACATTGAGGCAGGTGCCGCCCAGCGTGTCGCGGCTTTCGGCGCAGGCGGTCTTGAGGCCCAACTGCGCGGCGCGGATTGCGGCGACATACCCGCCGGGGCCGGAACCGATTACCAGAACGTCGTAGTCGAAATCGGACATGTTATTCTCCGTTCGCCCTGAGCCTGTCGAAGGGCATTACTGCTTATTTTGTCCTTTGCACAGAAAGGACGGGGCTTCGACAGGCTCAGCCCGAACGGATATGGTGTCTGATGGCGACTTTTACAGGTCGATCAGCAGGCGGGTCGGGTCTTCGATCGCGTTCTTGACCGCGACGAGGAAGGTCACCGCTTCGCGACCGTCGACCATGCGATGATCGTAGCTGAGCGCCAGATACATCATCGGACGGATCACGATCTGGCCGTCGCGAACGACCGGGCGGTCTTCGATCCGGTGGAGGCCCAGCACGCCCGACTGGGGCGGGTTGATGATCGGGCTGGACAGCAGCGAGCCGAACACGCCGCCATTGGAGATGGTGAAGGTGCCGCCCTTCATATCTTCCATGGTCAGCTTGCCTTCCTTGGCCTTCTTGCCAAAGCCGCCGATGGTCTTTTCGATCTCGGCCACGCTGAGCGATTCCGCGTTGCGGATGACGGGAACGACGAGGCCGGTGGGGGCCGACACCGCGACCGAGATGTCGCAGAAATTATTGTAGACGATCTCGTCGCCTTCAATCTGCGCATTGACGCCCGGAATGTCGCGGAGCGCCATGCAGACCGCCTTCGTAAAGAAGCCCATGAAGCCCAGACGGACGCCATGCTTCTTTTCGAACAGGTCTTTATATTTGGCGCGCGCTTCGATGATGTTGGTCATGTCCACGTCGTTATAGGTGGTCAGCATCGCGGCGGTATTCTGCGCTTCCTTCAACCGCTTGGCGACCGTCTGGCGCAGGCGGGTCATCTTCACCCGTTCCTGCGCGCGGCTGGGACCAGCGGCAGGAGCATCGGCGGCAGGGGCCGAGGCAGGCGCGGACGCGGCGGCCTTGGCGGTACCGGCAGCGACGGCGGCGGTGACATCGTCCTTGGTCAGGCGGCCGTCCTTGCCGGTGCCCTTGATCTTGGAGGGGTCAAGGCCATGCTCCAGCACCAGGCGGCGCACGGCGGGGGAGAGCGTCAAATTGCCGCCTTCATCCTCGTCCAACGCGGCTGGCGCCGGGGCCGATGCGGCAGGCGCGGGCGCAGCGGACTCCGCCTTGGCAGCGGGGGCGGGCGACGCCGCAGGAGCAGCGGCTGCGGCTGCGCCCTCGTTGACCATCGCCAGCAGCGCGCCGACATTCACGGTATCGCCTTCCTTGGCGATGATGTCGCCCAGCGTACCGGCGACCGGCGAGGGCACGTCGACCGCGACCTTGTCGGTTTCCAGGCTGACGATGGGTTCGTCGAGCGCGACGGCTTCACCGGGCTTTTTGAGCCACTGGCCCACGGTTGCTTCGGTAACGGATTCGCCCAGGGTAGGGACTTTGACTTCGGTAGCCATGAGCTTGTTCAGCCTTTCTTCTGGCGTCGGATTTCTTCACGGACGCTGTGACCCAGCGCATCGGCGACGAGGGCGCCCTGTTCGGCGACATGGCGTTTGGCGAGGCCCGTTGCGGGCGACGCCGATGCCTTGCGACCGGCATAGCGGGCGCGCATCGGCGACTTGCCGACGTCCGCCAGAGCTTCCTCGATATAGGGCTCCACATGGAACCACGCGCCATTATTGCGTGGCTCTTCCTGGCACCAGATCACTTCTTCCAGCTTGGGCATACGCGCCATGCGGATGGAAAGCGCTTCGGTGGGGAAGGGATAGAGTTGTTCGATGCGGACGATCTGGGTGTTCTTGTCCCCGGCCGCATCGCGCGCTTCCATCAGGTCGTAAGCGACCTTGCCCGAACAGAGCACCAGCCGCTTCGTTTCCGCATCGGGCGCCGGATTCATGTCCGACAGGATGCGCATGAAGTGGGTGTCGCCCTGGAAATCCTCGGCCTTGCTCACCGCCAGCTTGTGCCGCAGCAGCGACTTGGGCGTCATGATGATCAATGGCTTGCGGAACGGACGCAGCATCTGGCGGCGCAGGACGTGGAAATAATTGGCCGGAGTCGTGATGTTGGCGACCTGGATATTCCCTTCGGCGCAAAGCTGAAGGAAGCGTTCCAGACGCGCCGAACTATGTTCCGGTCCCTGGCCTTCATAGCCGTGCGGCAAGAGGCAGACCAGGCCGTTGGCGCGCAGCCACTTGCTTTCCGACGAGGCGATATACTGGTCGAAGATGATCTGCGCACCATTGGCGAAATCGCCGAACTGCGCTTCCCACAGGACCAGGCTCTTGGGGTCGGCCAGGGCATAGCCATATTCGAAGCCAAGGACGCCATATTCGGACAAGGGGCTATCCAGCACCTCGAACCGGCCATGACGGACGGTGGAGAGCGGGATGTATTTCTTTTCCGTATTCTGATCGACCCAGACCGAGTGACGCTGGCTGAACGTGCCGCGTCCTGAATCCTGGCCCGACAGGCGCACGCCATAGCCTTCCGACAGGAGCGAGCCGAAGGCCAGCGCCTCGCCGGTTGCCCAGTCGAAATTCGCGCCGGTCTTGAACATTTCCGCCTTGGCATCCAGCACGCGCTGGAGCGTCTTGTGGACGGCATGGCCTTCGGGAACGGTGGTCAGCGTCTTGCCCAGGCTTTCCATCAGCTTGGGCGAGATGGCGGACTCGACGCTGCGGCGTGTGGTTTCCGCGTCGGCGGGCTTGTGCAGGCCCGACCAGCGACCGGCGAACCAGTCGGCCTTGTTGGCCTTGTAGCTCTTGGACGCTTCGAACTCGTCTTCCAGATGGGTGACGAACTCGTTGGTCGCGCTCGCCACGAAATCGTCGCCGATCACGCCCTGTTCCTTCAGGCGCGCGGCATAGACGTCGCTGACCGGCGGATGCTGGCGGATCTTGGCATACATCAGCGGCTGGGTGAACGAAGGCTCGTCGCCTTCATTATGGCCAAAGCGGCGATAGCACCACATGTCGATGACGATGTCGCGGTGGAAGGTCTGGCGATATTCGACCGCCAGCTTGCAGGCGAAGGTCACGGCTTCGGGGTCGTCGCCATTGACGTGCAGGATCGGTGCCTGAACGCCCTTCGCTACGTCGGACGGGTAGGGCGAGCCGCGCGAGAATTGCGGGCTGGTGGTGAAGCCGACCTGGTTGTTGACGATGAAGTGGATGCAGCCGCCGGTGTTGTAGCCCGACACGCCGGAGAAGCCGAGGCATTCCCATACGATACCCTGGCCTGCAAAGGCCGCGTCGCCATGGATCAGCACGGGCAGAACCTGCTCATGCTTGGTCAGGTCGTCGCGGAAGGTCTGCTGCGCGCGGACCTTGCCCAAAACGACGGGATCGACCGTTTCAAGATGCGAGGGGTTGGGGACCAGCGACATATGCACCTTGATCCCGTCGAACTCGCGGTCGGTGGAGGTGCCCAGATGATATTTCACGTCGCCCGATCCGCCGACATCTTCCGGGTTGGCGGTGCCGCCGGAAAATTCGTGGAAGATGACGCGGAAGCCCTTGGCCATCACATTGGCCAAGACGTTGAGGCGGCCCCGATGGGCCATGCCATAGACGATTTCGCGCACGCCCGACTGGCCGCCATATTTGATGACGGCTTCGAGCGCGGGGATCATGGATTCGCCGCCGTCGAGGCCGAAGCGCTTGGTGCCGACATATTTGCGGCCCAGGAACTTCTCATATTGCTCGCCCTGGATGACCTTGGCCAGGATCGCCTTCTTGCCTTCCGGCGTGAAGATGATTTCCTTGTCCTTGCCTTCCATCCGGTCCTGCAGGAAGCGGCGCTCCTCCACATCGGCAATGTGCATATATTCCAGGCCGACATTGCCGCAATAATTGGCGCGCAGGATCGCGACGATCTCGCTGACGCTGGCAAATTGCAGGCCGAGCGTGCCGCCAAGATAGATTTTCCGGTTGAGGTCGGTCAGGCCGTGAAATTCCGGCGTCAGGTCCGCCGGCAGATCGCGATGGGTCAGGCCCAGCGGATCGAGATTGGCGGCCAAATGACCGCGCACGCGATAGGTGCGGATCAGCATCATCGCGCGGATGGAATCTTCGGCGGCCTGCGCTATGTCCGCATCCGACACCGCCTTGCCCGCAGCTTTGGCAGCGGCCTTGACCGCGACCTGCATCTGCGTGGGGTCAAGCGCCCCGGTGAGGTCGTCAGTGTCCGACAACGGCCAATTCGGGCGTGCCCAGCTGGGGCCTTGCTCGATCTCGAAATCCTGGTTTTCGTAACCCATAATATCTTGTCCGATCCGTGCCGCGTGCAGTCGCGGTGCGGGAAGTTAGCGGCCAGGGTGCAGCCCGGCCGCTTCTATATATAGTCGCTTTTTAGCCGTTCAGCACTTCGAGCAGGGTCGTGCCGAGTTCCGAGGGGCTGGCCGCGACCTTGATCCCGGCCGCTTCCATCGCCGCGATCTTGCTTTCCGCGTCGCCCTTGCCACCCGACACGATCGCGCCGGCATGGCCCATGCGACGGCCCGGAGGGGCGGTGCGGCCCGCGATGAAGCCGGCCATCGGCTTCTTGCGGCCACGCTTGGCCTCATCCATCAGGAACTGGGCGGCCTGTTCTTCCGCGTCGCCGCCGATTTCACCGATCATGATGATCGATTCGGTCGCGTCGTCGGCCAGGAACAGTTCCAGCACGTCGATGAAGTTGGTGCCGTTGACCGGATCACCGCCGATGCCGACAGCCGTGGTCTGACCCAGGCCCGCGTTCGACGTCTGGAACACGGCTTCATAGGTCAGCGTGCCGGAGCGCGAAACGACGCCGACGCTGCCCTTCTTGAAGATGCTGCCGGGCATGATGCCGATCTTGCACTCGTCGGGGGTCAGGACGCCGGGGCAGTTCGGGCCGATGAGGCGCGACTTGCTGCCCGACAGCGCGCGCTTGACGCGGACCATGTCGAGGACCGGGATGCCTTCGGTGATGCAGATGATCAGCGGGATTTCCGCGTCGATCGCTTCGAGGATCGAGTCGGCGGCAAATGGTGGCGGCACATAGACGACCGACGCATCGGCGCCGGTCTTGGTCTTGGCTTCCAGCACGGTGTCGAACATGGGCAGGCCGATATGGGTCTGGCCCCCTTTGCCCGGCGTGACGCCGGCCACCATCTGCGTGCCATAGGCCAGCGCCTGTTCGGTATGGAAAGTGCCGGTCGCGCCGGTCATGCCCTGCGTGATGACCTTGGTATTCTTATTGACGAGAATGCTCATAGACGGCCTCTGTCCTTAAAATTCGACCTCCAGCGGATGCCGGAGGCTGGATTGGTCTGGGACTGGCCCCCGGCCTGCGCCGGGGACCAGCGAAAATTATGCCAGGCTGGGGTCGATCGCCTTGCAGGCGTCGAGCAGTTCCTTGACTGCATCGACCGACACCTGGAGGTTGCCCTTGGCTTCTTCGTTCAGTTCGATCTCGATGACCTGCTCGACGCCGTCCTTGCCGATGATCACGGGCACGCCGACATAGAGATTGTCGACGCCATATTGGCCGGTCAGGTTGGCGGCGCAGGGCAGCAGGCGCTTCTTGTCGCCCAGATAGGCTTCGGCCATCGCGATCGCGCTGGTGGCGGGCGCGTAGAAGGCCGAGCCGGTCTTGAGCAGGGCGACGATTTCGCCGCCGCCCGAACGGGTGCGCTGCACGATGGCGTCGATGCGCTCCTGCGTCGAGCGGCCCTGCTTGATGAGGTCGGGGACGGGGATACCGGCTACGGTCGAATATTCGATGACCGGGACCATCGTGTCGCCATGGCCGCCCAGCACGAAGCTGGTGACGTCCTTGGCCGACACCTGGAATTCCTCGGCGAGGAAATGGTTGAAGCGCGAGCTGTCGAGGACGCCCGCCATGCCGACGACCTTATTGTGGGGCAGGCCGGAAAATTCGCGCAGCGCCCACACCATCGCGTCGAGCGGGTTGGTGATGCAGATGACGAAGGCGTCGGGGGCGTTGGCGGCGATGCCTTCGCCCACGGCCTTCATGACCTTGAGGTTGATGCCCAGCAGGTCGTCGCGGCTCATGCCCGGCTTGCGGGCGACACCGGCGGTGACGATGATGACGTCCGCGCCTGCAATGTCGGCATAGTCGTTGGAGCCAGTGATCTTGGCGTCAAAGCCTTCGACCGCGCCGCATTGCGACAGGTCGAGCGCCTTGCCCTGGGGGATGCCTTCGACGACGTCGAACAGGACGATGTCGCCAAGGCCCTTCAGAGCGGCGAGATGCGCCAGCGTGCCACCAATATTGCCAGCGCCGATGAGCGCGATCTTCTTACGGGCCATATATCTGTCATCCTCCAAGTCTTGACTACTGGAATTGATGCCTCGCCTACGCCCTTCGACCGGGGGTTTCAACCTGTCAAAGGTGGGAAGTCGGATTTATCTTTGCAATTCATTCGCAGTTGCATTAGAGGAGATTCACACGCTGTCGTTCCCGGCTCCTACCCTGGCCGATGAGCCTTCCCTGCAGCGCTACCCTGCCGGATGCCTTCCCGACGGAAGGCATCCGGTCTATTTTTCGCATGATTTGGACAAGAAGATTGCGCCGTGATGACGGCGCTGCGCGCTATAACGTGCTGCACAACAGGCAGTTAGGGTTGGTTCGCGGGGCAGGAGTGGCGTGCCTTTGATAGGGTGACACCCCTCCGTCAGGGCTTCGCCCTGCCACCTCTCCTGCCAGGGGAGGATGCTATTTGGGGCCGTGACCGAGCGCGAGATAATCGTCGGACTGCATTTCCATGAGGCGCGAGACGGTGCGTTCAAATTCGAATGCGCCATCGCCCTGTGGATAGAGTTGTGCTGGTTCCGCATCGGCCGAGGCCAGCAATTTGACCTTATATTCGTAGAGCGAGTCGATCAGCGTGACGAAGCGGGCTGCCTCGTTGCGGTTTTCCGGGCCAAGCACCGGGATGCCGACGATGATGACGCTGTGATATTTGCGCGCGATCGCCAGATAGTCGGGCGCACCGCGGGCTTCGGCGCACAGGCGCTTGAACGAGAAGACAGCGACGCCCTTGAGGCTTTTGGGCACATGCAGCGTGCGGCCACCCTGCACGGGGATGTCTTCGGAGGGGACATGGGCGCGGTCGGACGGCGGATAGTCGGTCAGGCGGAAGAAAGCGGTGCTGAGCGCCGCCGTGGCTTCGTCGCCATTGGGGCAGTGCCACAGCGTCGCATCGCCGAGCCTGTCGCGGCGATAGTCGGTCGGGCCGTTCAATGTCTGCACATCGAGCCGATCCTTGATCAGGTCGATGAAGGGCAGGAACAACTGGCGGTTGAGGCCGTCCTTGTAGAGATCGTCGGGGACGCGGTTCGACGTGGTGACGATCGTCACCCGCTTTTCGAGCAGTCCGGTAAACAACCGCGACATGATTGCAGCGTCGGCCATATTGTTGACCACCATCTCGTCGAAGCATAGCAGCCGGGCATTCTCGGCCAGCGCCTCGACCACCGGGGGGATGGGGTCGCCGGTTTCGGACTTGCGCGCTTCGGCGAGGCGGGCGTGGACGTCGAGCATGAATTCGTGGAAATGGGCACGCGCCTTGCGCGGGATTTTCACCGTGTCGAAGAACAGGTCCATCAACATGGATTTGCCGCGCCCGACACCGCCCCACATATAGAGGCCGCGCGGCGGTTCGGGCGCCTTGCGCAACAGCCGCCACAGGGTCGAGCCGCGTTCGGGCGCGGCTTCCAACTGCTGTTGCAGGGCGTCGAGCCGCACGGCGGCAGCCCGCTGATCGGGATCGGCGCGCAATTCTCCGGCAGCGATCAACGCTTCGTAGCGAGCAAGGACACCGGTCATTTGGCGGGCGGTGCCTTGCGGATGGTGGCGGTGGAGGCGGCGACGGGTTCGCCATCCTGCGTCATCAGCATCCGCAGGAACAGCAGGCGGCCAGTTTCGCGCAGCAGGTCGACCTGCGCCAGCAGCAGCGGGCCGACGCGCCCGGCACCCAGATATTGCATCGACAGGTCGATGGTCACGCCGTGAATCTGATCCTTATGCCCCATCGCCCAGAGCGCACCGAAATAGGCATGGTCGGCAAAGGCGGCGAGGAAGCCGCCATGGAGCGTGTCGAGCCGGTTGCGATGGCTGGAGCGGGTTTCCAGCGCGACCTCCGCCCGGCCGGGCGAGAGTTCGCGCATATAGCCACGGCCGATAGCCTGCAAAAACGTATCGGGGTGCGGGTCGGACCATGCGATCCAGCCCGCCCATTGCCCGTCCGTCAGTGGCTGACCCCCGGCGACACCATCACTGTTCAAGATCAAAGCTGCCGTTCGACCATCATCTTCTTGGTCTCGGCGATCGCCTTGGCCGGCGACAGACCCTTGGGGCAGACATTCGCGCAGTTCATGATGGTGTGGCAGCGATAGAGGCGGAAGGGATCTTCCAGCTCGTCAAGGCGATCGCCGGTATATTCGTCGCGGCTGTCGGCCAGCCAGCGATAAGCCTGGAGCAGGATGGCCGGGCCCAGGAACTTGTCCGAATTCCACCAATAGGAGGGGCAACTGGTCGAGCAGCAGGCGCACAGGATGCACTCATAGAGGCCGTCGAGCTTTTCGCGATCGGCGGGCGACTGGAGCCGCTCCTTGCCCGATGGCGGGGGCGACACGGTCTTGAGCCAGGGCTGGATCGAGTTGTACTGCGCATAGAAATGCGTGAAATCGGGCACCAGATCCTTGATCACGTCCATATGCGGCAGCGGCGTGATCTTCACGTCCTTGCCCGAACATTCGTCGATCGCGGTGGTGCAGGCCAGGCCGTTCTTGCCGTTCATGTTCATCGAACAGGAACCGCAAATGCCTTCGCGGCAGGAGCGGCGGAAGGTCAGCGTGGTGTCATATTCATTCTTGATCTTGATGAGCGCGTCCAGAACCATCGGTCCGCACTGGTCGAGGTCCACCTCGAACGTGTCGTAACGCGGGTTTTGCCCGGAGTCGGGATCATAGCGATAGACTTTGAAGCTGCGCACATTGGTTGCGCCTGCGGGGGCGGGGTGGGTTACACCCTTACCGCTGATCTTGCTGTTCTTGGGCAACGCAAATTCGGCCATCGCTCGTCGAGCCTCTTTCAGAGTGTCGTTCGGTTGCGGCCCGCATACCAAAATATGGGCAAAGGTCCAGCACCTACAAAAGGGAATGCGACGCGCGCCCTTGCAAAAGCCCCTATATCGCCGCTAGGCCTCCAGCCCGTCTGGAGTGGCTTTCGCGCATGGACATCGCCTTTCTCGCCATTGCCGAAGCGCAGCAGCTTTATCATTGGCTGCCTGCTGCGTTGGAACTGGCGCGGCGTCCGGGGGTGCGGGTGCATGTGCTGTCGCCATCGGATGCGATCCTGGATCTGGTCGCGGGGTACGACACAGACCAGCGGTTGCGGCCGGTACGGCTGCGGCGCTTTTCGGGCCAACCCGACTCGCTGTTCCGCCAGCCCTCGCGGATTCTCACGTTGCTCGGCAATTACCGCACGATCGCGGCCTTTCCGCTGCTGGTGACGACCGAGATTTCCACCGCCTGGTTGCGGCGGGTGCCAGGTTTCAAGTCCCGGCTGGTGCTGATCAAACATGGCGCGGGCGACCGGGAGGGGGGCTATAAGAAGCGCCATGCCGATTTCGACCTGACGCTGGTGGCGGGCGAAAAGGATCGTTGCCGGATGATCGAACGGGGGCTGTGCGCGGCGGATAAGGTCGTGGTCGGCGGCTATGCCAAGTTCGAGTTGAAGGCGGCGCGGCAGCGATTCTTCGCCGACGACAAGCCGGTGCTGCTCTATAATCCGCATTTCGACCCTGATCTTTCCTCCTGGGTGCGGCATGGCCCGGCGATGCTCGCTGCGCTGGAGTCGCTCAAGGGGTGGAATGTCATCATCGCGCCGCATACCAAGCTGGCGCAGGCGGTGGCACCAATCGTCAGCGCCGCGCCGCATATCTGTGTGGACATGGGCAGCCGCCATGCGATCGACATGAGTTACACGATGAGCGCCGACGTCTATCTGGGCGATGTTTCGAGCCAGGTGTACGAGTTTCTGATCCAGCCGCGGCCGTGCATCTTCCTCAATCTCGACCGGCGCGATGCCAGTGGTGAAGCCTTTGTCCATTGGCGGCTGGGACAGGTGATCGAGACGCCTGACGCGCTTTCGGCGGCACTTGACCGTGCGAACGACTTGCAACCCGGCTTCGTTGCTGCGCAGGAAGCGGCCATGGAGCAATCCATCGACCTGTCGCCGACTCCCGCGTCGCAACGGCAGGCCGACATCATAATGACCTTCGCGAAAGCGCCTGCATGACTGAGACGATTTCTACCGCCCTTGGCCCCATTCGCATGCTGGGGCAAAATACCACGCCGATCTGGGGCATGGCCAACGCCGAACGGAACCGCCGGATGGTGGAAAGCGCGGCGAAGAATGGCAGCGTGCTGGCAGCAGGGCATGAACTGGTCTTCAACCTGACCTATGCGTTCGATCCATTGCTGCTGCGGCTCGTGCTGGAGACGCCGGGGACGGTTTTTGCCTTGGGTGGCGTGCCGGTCGTGGGGCAGGTGCCGCAGGGACATGATCCGATGCAGGCGACCGTGATAGACCTGTCCGATGGGCGCAAACTCTATAACCGGCAGTTGCGCAAGCTGGAGCAGCCGATGGTGCGCGAATTGACCCCCGCGACCCGGCGCGCGATCGAGCGGCACAGCTATTTCGGCGCCTATAAGGGCGTGACCGATGTGCTGACCAAATATCTGTGGCCCGAACTGGCGCTGGTGCTGACGCGGATCGCGGCGCAGCTCAAGATGACGCCCAATATGGTGTCGGTGATCGGGGTGACGCTGTGCCTGATCGCGACCTTCCTGTTTGCAGAAGGGATGTACTGGACCGGCTTCCTGTGCGGCTTCATCTTCATGGTGCTGGATACGGTGGACGGGAAGCTGGCGCGTTGCACCATCACCTCGTCCAAATGGGGCAATGTGATCGACCATGGCGTCGATCTGGTTCACCCGCCCTTCTGGTGGTATTTTTGGGGGACGGGGCTGGCCGCCTGGGGCCTGTCGCTGACGGGGCAGGCGTTCATATTGGTGATGG
This sequence comes from Sphingobium xenophagum, assembly GCF_031457465.1. Classification (GTDB taxonomy): domain Bacteria; phylum Pseudomonadota; class Alphaproteobacteria; order Sphingomonadales; family Sphingomonadaceae; genus Sphingobium; species Sphingobium xenophagum_A. The sequence continues at coordinate 187,656 of NZ_JAVDWV010000002.1, read as the reverse complement.
CGGCGGTGGTCGTCGGCTATGTGTTGCAACGGTTGATCGAGGGGGCGTTCCTCAAGGATTTCGGCATGGACATCCATGTCTGGCGGCCGTTCGACAGCCAGTTCCGGCTGGTGACGGCGCGGCGCAACCCGAACATGGTCATCCTGTTTGTGTCGCTGCTGGTCGGGCGGCCGGACATCGGGCTGGTGGCGCTGGCCTGGTGGACGGTGATTTCGCTGGTCGTGCATGCGGTGCGGCTGGCGCAGGCCTATGGCGTGAAGCGGTCGGGACGGCCGATCGTCAGTTGGATGGATGAGGCGGCGGCATGAACGAGACGATAAAGAAGTTCGGCTGGCCCGCCAGCCTGATCGCGGAGTTTGCGCATTGGGTGGTGCTGCTGCGTCCGGCGCAGCCAACGCTGGGGTCGCTGGTCCTGGCGGCGAAGAGCGATGCGACCGCGTTCGGGGATTTGCCCGCCGAAGCCCATGCCGAACTCAAGATTGTGACCGGCGCGATCGAAGCGGCATTGCAGGCGGCGGTCGGCTATCAGAAGATCAACTATCTGATGCTGATGATGGTCGATCCTTATGTCCATTTCCATGTCCTGCCGCGCTATGAGGGCGAGCGCAGCGGCGGCGGGATGACGGTGCGCGACGCGGGCTGGCCGGGGCAGCCGGATTTGGGTGCGGCGGTCGCGTCCGATGCGGGGCTGCGCGATTGGGTCGCATCCTATTTCGAGGCTGCGCAGCCTTAAGGCCTTAGCCGCCGAAATCGGGTTTCCGTTTGGCGCGGAAGGCGGACACGCCTTCGGCGAAATCGGGCAGGGTGAAGGCGTCGCGGAAGAGCGCCAGCGTGCCTTCGTCATCATCGGCCTGGCCATCGAGGATGCGGCGGATGATCGCCTTGGAGGATCGCACGCTATGCTGGGCATTGGCGGCGATGGTGCGGGCAAGGGCGTCCGCTTCCGCCAGCGGATCGGCGGCGATCTGGTCGATAAGGCCGATGGCGAGCGCGGTGTCCGCGTCGTGCAGCGCGCCGGTGAACAGGATGCGCTTGGCGCGGGCCGGACCGACGAGATCGACCAGCAATTTGGTGTCGAACAGCGAATAGACTATGCCGAGCTTGGCGGGCGTGATGCCGAGCCGCGCGGCGGGCGAGGCGATCCGCAGGTCGCAAGCGATGGCGAGGCCGCAGCCGCCACCGACGCAATCGCCGTCGATTGCGGCAATCACCGGCTTGTCGGCATGGGCGAGCGCATATTGCGTTGTACGGATCGCTGTCTGGTTCGCGAAGCGCCATTCGGGATCGCCGGAACAGGCCGCAAATTCGTCGATATCCGCCCCAGCGCAAAAGAGGCCGGGCGTGGCCGACGCGAGGATCAGCACGCGGATGGCGTCATCGGCCATGGCTTCGCCAACGAGGACCGGCAGTGTTTCCCACATCGCCTGCGTCATGGCGTTGCGCCGGGCCGGGCGGTCGATCAGCAGCCGGGCGACCGGGCCGTCGCGCTCCAGCCGCAGGGTCATTGCGGCCAGCCTTGCAGCAAAGGCAGCAATTCGTCGAAATGGTGGATGATGGCATCGGCCTGCAGCTCTTCGACCGGGCCGTCGAGGAAGCCGAAGCTGACCGCGACGCTGGCGATACCCGCATTGCGCGCGCCCGCTATGTCGTTGATCGTGTCGCCGATGAAAATCGTGCGCCCGCCGCCCGCGCGTTCGATCATGGCATGGATCGGTGCGGGATCGGGCTTGCCGACGCAGACCGTATCGCCGCCGATGATGCTGGCGAAGCGGTGCGATAGGCCGAGCTGATCCATCAGGGGTAGCGCGAAACGCTCCGCCTTGTTGGTGCAGATGGCGAGCGTGACGCCCGCCGCCGCCAGCGCATCCATCGCGTCGAGCAGGCCGGGATAGGGAGCGGAATGGGCGCTGAGATTCGCCTGATAATAGTCGAGCAGCACCGGGAGCAGTTGCGCCAGCAAGGCATCGTCCTGCGCGTCCGACGCCGCCAGCGCGCGGTCGAGCATGACCCTGGCCCCCTGGCCGACGAAAGGCCGGATGGCCGCGACGGGGAAGGGGGGCAGGCCGACTGTGCCGATGGCGTGGTTGACCGCGGCGGCGAGATCGCCGCTGGTGTCGATCAACGTGCCGTCAAGGTCGAAGCCGACGATGTCGAAAGTTATGGAGGCCATGGCCGCGCCATGCCGCGTGGGCGGTGGCAAAGGCAAGCCAAACATGGCAGAGCCGCATGATCCAACGCACTTATCAGGGACAAAGCCATCGTGACTGCCGCCCGTCCTCTCGCCGTCATCATCCTTGCCGCAGGCCAAGGCACGCGCATGAAATCCGCGCTGCACAAGGTTTTGCACCCGGTCGCCGGGCGGCCGATGCTGTTGCACCTGCTCGCCAGCGTCGCCGCGCTGGAGCCGGAGCGGCAGGTGGTGGTGGTCGGCGCGGGGCGCGAGCAGGTCGAGGCGGCGGTGGCGGGCACCGGCGCGGTGATCGCGGTGCAGGACAAGCAGTTGGGCACTGGCCATGCCGTCGCGCAGGCGCATGAGGCGCTGGCCGGGTTCGCGGGCGATGTGCTGATCCTTTATGGCGATGTGCCTTTGGTCAGCGCATCGACGATGCGGGCGATGCTCGACCGGCTGAACCGGGGCGACGATCCGCGCGCGGTGGTGCTGGGGTTCCGCCCCGACGATGCCGCCGCCTATGGCCGGATCATCGCCGACGGCCAGGGCATGATCGGCAAGATGGTCGAATATAAGGATGCGAGCGAGGCCGAGCGCGCGGTGACGCTCTGCAATAGCGGGCTGATGGCGGTGCGATCGACCGACCTGTTCGTGCTGCTCGACCAGATCGGCAACGACAATGCCGCGGGCGAATATTATCTGCCCGACATCATCATGCTGCCGGGTGCGCAGAGCGCCGTCATCGAGACGGAAGCCTGGGAAGTGGCGGGGGTCAACAGCCGGGTCGAACTGGCGGGCGTGGAAGCGATGTGGCAGGCGCGCCGCCGGATCGAGGCGATGCGCGAGGGCGTGACGCTGGTGGCGCCGGAAACGGTGTTCTTTGCGCATGACACGGTGCTGGGCCGCGATGTGGTGGTGGAGCCGAACGTCGTGTTCGGGCCGGGCGTGACGGTGGCCGACGATGTCGTGATCCACGCCTTTTCCCATCTGGAGGGCGCGAGCATTGAGCGCGGCGCGACGATCGGTCCCTATGCGCGGCTGCGGCCCGGCGCGGAGATCGGGGTCAAGGCCAAGGTCGGCAATTTCGTCGAGATCAAGAAGGCGCGGTTGGGCGAGGGGGCGAAGGTCAATCACCTGTCCTATATCGGCGATGCGGGCGTGGGCGCGGGGGCCAATATCGGCGCGGGGACGATCACCTGCAATTATGATGGCTTCTTCAAATATCGCACGGAAATTGGTGCGGGGGCGTTCATCGGATCGAACAGCGCGCTCGTTGCGCCGGTCAGGATCGGCGACGGCGCGATCGTCGCAGCGGGCAGCGTGGTGACGCAGCCAGTGGGCGATGATGCCCTGTGCCTGGTCCGGCCCGCGCAGGTGAGCAAGCCGGGCTGGGCGGCGGCCTTTCGCGAGCGGATGGTGGCGAAGAAGGCGGCGAAGTGAGCAGCAGGACGCTATCGGCGTCGTGAGGCTTGTTGGCCCATTAGGACAGTGGAGCATTGCTCAGTGGATGATGATCTCGCTTTGATAATTTCCGCTACGTGTATCAAGGCTGCGCGAGACATTGGTGACTTGGCACGATTGATACCAGCGGACAGAAAGGATCTGAAAATTGCGATCGCGTCTGCCGTTCATGAAATTCATGCCAGCATCATTGATCCGTTATTCAGTGAAAATCCGGCGCTGAAGGACGGTATGGCGAGAAGATTGTCGCAATATGATCGCTGCATATGATGGTAGCCGTGAGGTGAGGAAGGATTTGGTGCTCCTGCGAAAGCAGGAGCCTAGTGTGCAGGGCAATCCGATCGACCCTGGGCTCCTGCTTTCGCAGGAGCACGTCGTTGTTTGAACATGCGCCGTAAAATTCTTTGGACGCTGCTGGCGCTGGTTCTGCTTGCGGGCGGGTTTGCTCTCTGGCTGATCCTCAATGCGCGCGCCATGCCGGTGGTGCGGCGTGCGGCGGTGGTGTTGCCCTTTCCCGCCGATGCGCCGCGTGCCCCCGTCACGGTCGCTCTGCTGACCGACACGCATTTGTCGGGGCCGGACAATAGCCCGGCGCGGATGGCGCGGATCGTGGCGCAGATCAATGCGCTCAAGCCTGACCTCGTCCTGCTGGGCGGCGATTATATCGGTGATGCCAAGGGTGGCGAGACCTATGATGCGCGGGCGAGCATCGCGCCTTTTGCGGGGCTGCGCGCGCCGCTGGGTGTCGTCGCGGTGCTGGGCAATCATGACAGCCGCAGCCAGAAGAACCAGCGCGCGCTGAGTGGGGCGGACTGGCAGGCGGCTTTTGCGCGCATGGGCATCACCCTGTTGCAGGATGGCGCGGTGCGGCGCGGGCCGCTGGCGATCGGCGGATTGCAGGATGTCTATACGCGCAGGATCGACCTGCCCGTGACGCTGGCGGCGATGGCGCGGGTGGGCGGTGCGCCGCTGATCCTGTCGCACGGGCCGGATGTGTTTCCGACTTTGCCCGAAACGCCGTCGCTGACGCTGGTGGGGCATACCCATTGCGGGCAGGTGGCGCTGCCCTTTGCGGGGATCGTCTACGTCCCGTCGAAATATGGCACGCGCTATGCCTGCGGCCTGTATCGCGACGGGGCGAGAACGATGATCGTGGCGGGCGGGGTCGGCACCAGCGGATTGCCGATTCGGATGCTGGCACCGCCGGACATCTGGCTGATCACCATTCGGCCACAGTGAGACACCTGTTGACATGATATCATGATATGATATCAATCTATCATCATGCGTTTCCTGGCTGACATTCCCGACGAAGACGTCAAATGGCTCGACCAACTGGCCCGCGAGCAGGGCAAGTCGCGCGCGGCTGTGCTGCGGGAGGCGGTTTCGGCCTATCGCCCGCAAACGTCAAAAGATTGGCTGCAGCAGGGATTTGGCGCGTGGGCGCGGAATGGCGTGTCGATTGATCCCCACGAATATGACCGTGCGCGGCGGGCGGAATGGACCCGGCCCTGGGACGATGATTATGACGAAGTCCGCGCCGCATCGCCCGAATATTTCACGGAAGAAGATGATAAGGAGCGGGCGCATTATCTGGCGCTAACCAAAAAGGCGGCCGAGACGCACCAGAAGAACAGCGCATGAGCGGTTACAGCTTGGACGCCAACATCGTTATCGACGCCCTTTTGAATCACGAACCCGCGCATCGCGAACTTTCCCGCATAGCCGATAGCGGCGCGCGGATGTGGCTCAGCCGCATGGCGTGGATCGAGATATTGTCCAAAGGGAATGAAACGGCCGTGCGTGAGGTACTGATGTTTTTGGCACAGTTCGGCCTGGACGAAATTGATGACGAGATATCGCATCGAGCGGCCGCGCTGCGCCGTGAACGCGCGAGGCTAAAGTCGCCCGACGCCATCATCCTGGCCACGGCCCAGTTGCGCGGCCGCGTGTTGGTGACCCGCAATATTAAGGATTTTCCGGCAGAGATGCCGGGCATTCGCGTTCCCTATATCCTCTGAAAGGCTCTCCGGCACATGTGCGGCATTATCGGTATCATCGGCAGGGACGACGTGGCGGAGCGGCTGGTCGATGGATTGAAGCGGCTGGAATATCGCGGCTATGACAGTGCGGGTGTCGCCACGGTCCATGATGGCGCGATCGAGCGGCGGCGGGCCGAGGGGAAGCTCGCCAATCTGGTGACTGAATTGCGGGACGAGCCGCTGCCCGGCACGACCGGCATCGCTCATACCCGCTGGGCGACCCATGGCGCGCCGACGACCAGCAACGCGCACCCGCATGCGACGCGCGAGGTGGCGCTGGTCCACAATGGCATCATCGAGAATTTCAAGCCGCTGCGCGCCGAACTCATGGCGCGCGGGCGCATCTTCGACAGCCAGACCGATACCGAGGTGGTCGCGCATTTGGTGAGCGAATTGGTGGAGCAGGGGGTGTCGCCGCGCGATGCCGTCGCGCAGGTCTTGCCGCGTCTGCACGGGGCTTTTGCACTGGCCATATTGTTCCGCAGTCATCCCGACATGCTGATCGGCGCGCGGCTGGGGTCGCCCCTGGTGGTGGGTTATGGCGATGGCGAGACCTATTTGGGGTCGGACGCGCTGGCGCTGGCGCCGTTGACGCAGCGGATCGCCTATCTGGAAGAGGGCGACTGGGTCGTCATCACGAAAGATGGCGCGGAGATTTTCGACAAGGATAATCAGCCGGTCGAACGGCCGGTGACGCTGTCGGGCGTGTCGGGGGCGATGATCGACAAGGGCAATCATCGCCACTTCATGCAGAAGGAGATTTTCGAGCAGCCGGTGGTCGTCGCCCAGACGTTGCGCGCTTATCTCCGCCGGATGGAGAATGAGGTCGCCATGCCCGACATGGATTTCGACCTGGGTCAGGTGAAGCGCATCACCATCGTCGCCTGCGGCACCAGCTACTATGCCGGGTTGGTCGCCAAATATTGGTTCGAGAAATTCGCGCGTGTCGCCGTCGATATCGATGTGGCGAGCGAGTTCCGCTATCGCGACCCGGTGCTGGAGCCGGGCGGGCTGGCGCTGTTCATCAGCCAGTCGGGCGAGACGGCGGACACGCTGGCGGCGCTGCGCCATGCCAGGGCGGAGGGGCAGATCATCGCGGTGGTGGTGAATGTTCCTACCAGTTCGATGGCGCGCGAGGCTGACCTGTTGCTGCCCACCCATGCGGGGCCGGAGATCGGTGTCGCCTCGACCAAGGCGTTCACTTGCCAATTGGCGGTGCTGGCGGCGCTGGCGGCCAATCTGGCGCGGGCCAAGGGCAAGTTGAGTCCGGAGGAAGAGGCCGAGATCGTCTGGCACCTGTCCGAAGCACCCGCTGCGTTGAACGAAGCGCTAAGCCGCGACGGGCAGATCGAAGCGATGGCGCATCTGATCGCGCCTGCGCGTGACGTGCTGTATCTGGGCCGCGGGCCGGATTATCCGATGGCGCTGGAAGGGGCGCTCAAGCTCAAGGAAATCAGCTATATCCATGCCGAAGGCTATGCCGCTGGCGAAATGAAACATGGGCCGATCGCGCTGATCGACGAACTGGTACCGGTGATCGTCATCGCGCCGAGTGGCCCTTTGTTTGAAAAGACCGTCAGCAATATGCAGGAGGTGCAGGCGCGCGGTGGCAAGGTGGTGCTGATTTCCGATGCCGAAGGGATTGCGCTGGCCGGTGAAGGCTGCATGGCGACGATCGAGATGCCCAAAGTGCATCCGCTGATCGCGCCGCTCGTCTATGCGGTGCCGGTGCAGTTGCTGGCCTATCATGTCGCGGTGGCCAAGGGCACGGATGTCGATCAGCCCCGCAACCTCGCCAAGTCGGTGACGGTGGAGTGAGCGAGGATATGTTCGCGTCGCCGGTCATCCCCGGCCCGGACATATTGACCGTCAGCTTCGACCATTGGGAAGGGCCGCTCGACCTGTTGCTGACGCTGGCGCGCGGGCAGAAGGTCGATCTGCGCGAGATTTCGATCCTGGCACTGACCGAACAATATCTCGCCTTCATCGATGGCGCGCGGCAGTTGAAGCTGGAACTGGCGGCCGATTATCTGGTGATGGCGGCTTGGCTTGCCTATCTGAAATCGTCGCTGCTGCTGCCCCGGCAGGAACAGCCCGATCCCAGTCCCGAAGAAATGGCGCTACGCCTGCAATTGCGGCTCCAGCGCCTGAACGCGATGCGCGATGCCGCCGCGCGACTGATGGCGCGGGACCGGATCGGGCGCGATGTGTTCGTGCGGCGCAAGCCCGAAGGGTTGCGGCTGGTGCGCAAGATGCAGTGGCGCGCAAGCCTCTATGACCTCATCCAGACCTATGGCCAGATCCGCGCGCGCACGCGGCCGGTGGTCCATGTTATTGCCCGGCGGCCGGTGATGACGCTGGACGAAGCGATCCAGCGCGTCGGCGCGCTGGTCGGCACGGCGCTCGACTGGACGCGGCTGGAGTCGTTTTTGCCCGAAGATCTGGACGGCCCCAAGGCGAAGTCCGCGCTGGCGAGCAGTTTCGTCGCAGCGCTGGAACTGGCGCGGCAGGGGCGGGTGGAATTGCAGCAGGACGGGATTTTCCAGCCGCTTTATCTGCGCGCGGCGACACCGGGGGCAGGCGCATGAACGAAGAACCCGAGGATTTCCGGCGCGCGGTGGAAGCGGCCCTGTTCGTGGCAGAAGCGCCGATGACGCCTGCGGACATCAAGCTGCATGTCGGCGAGGGCGACGTGGCCGCGGCACTGGCGGGATTGGCGGACGATTACGCCGGGCGCGGCGTCAATCTGGTCGAGCGGGGCGGGCGCTGGCAATTCCAGACCGCGCCGGACCTGGCGCATATCCTGCGCCGCGAGAAAGACGAGCCGCGCAAATTGTCGCGCGCGGCGATGGAGACGCTGGCGATCATCGCCTATCATGAGCCGGTCAGCCGCGCCGAGATCGAGGCGATCCGGGGCGTGCAGGTGGCCAAGGGGACGCTGGACGTGCTAATGGAAGCGGGCTGGGTGCGGCCCGCCGGGCGGCGCGAAGTGCCGGGCCGACCGCTCATCTATGCGACGACGATGGATTTTCTCACCCATTTCGGGCTTGGCAGCCGTCGCGATTTGCCGGGGGTTGAGGATTTGCGGGCCGCCGGCCTGCTCGATCCGGTCGATTTGGCGCTGGAGGGTCTGGGCGGCCAATCCGTTCTGGAAAATGACGATGATGTGGCCTAGATAGGTCTGCTTACTGGAGTATTGAAAATGGGTTCCTTTTCGCTGATGCACTGGGTCATTGTGCTCCTGGTCGTCATGCTGCTGTTCGGTGGCGGCCGGATTTCCGGCCTGATGGGTGACGTCGCCAAGGGTATCAAGAGCTTCAAGAAGGGCATGGCCGACGATGACGACGTTACGCCGACCAAGCCCGCCAGCCGCATTGAGGGGCATCGCGTCCCAGAACAGGATGCGACTGTGACCACGGACGACAAGACCAAGGTCTGATTCGCGCGACCCGGTAGACCAGTCCTATGTTTGGCATCGATTCCACCGAGTTTCTGGTGATCGTGATCATTGCGGTGATCGTGATCGGGCCAAAGGACTTGCCGCGCGCGCTCTACAAGGTGGGGCAGATCATCGGCAAGGCGCAGGGCATGGCCCGGCACTTCCGCACTGGACTCGACGCGATGGTGCGCGAAGTCGAGCTGGAGGAACTGGAAAAGAAATGGGCCGACCAGAATAAGCGTATCATGGCCGAACATCCGCCGGAGACCGCAGCGCCCGCAATGGAAGCGCTGGCTCCGCCTGATGCTGGCGAAGAAAAGCCGCCCTATGTCGCGCCATCTGCCGATGCGGTGGTCGAGACGCCGACTGTCAAAGCCGAGACTGCGCCTGTCGCCGCCGTTGATGGGCCGCCCTATGTCGCTGGGGCGTCCGCCGTTTCCAAGGGAGATGCGGCGGCATGATCGGCGATATTGACGAGAGCAAGGCACCCCTGCTCGACCATTTGATCGAGCTTCGTGGCCGCCTGCTCAAATGCGTCTATGCGCTGGCCCTGACCGGGGCGCTGTGCTTTTATTTTTCCGAACAGCTCTTCGCGATCCTTGTCCATCCGCTCAAGGAAGCCTTTGGCGATGGCGGCGGGAAGCTCGTCTATACCAAACTCTACGAAGCCTTTTTCGTGCAGGTGAAGATCGCCTTTTTCGGGGCCTTCTGTCTGTCCTTCCCGATCATCGCCAACCAGCTTTGGGCCTTCGTCGCACCGGGTCTTTACGCCAAGGAAAAGAAGGCGCTGTTGCCCTTCATCCTCGCGACGCCTTTCCTGTTCGGCATGGGCGCAAGCCTCGCCTATTTCGTGGTGATGCCGACGGCGTTCCACTTCTTTCTGGAGTTTCAGGGGAATAGCAGCGGCTTGCAGGTCGAGGCTTTGCCCAGCGCCGACGCTTATCTGGGGCTGGTGATGCAGTTCATCCTGGCGTTCGGTATCAGCTTCCTGATGCCGGTACTGCTGATGCTGCTGAACCGTGCGGGCTTCGTCAGCCGCGCGCAGTTGATCGGCCTGCGCCGCTATATGATCGTTGCGGCCTTCATCATTGCAGCCGTGCTGACACCGCCCGACGTGGTGTCGCAACTCATGCTCGCGATCCCGCTGCTGCTGTTGTATGAGGTGACCATCATGGCGATCTGGTTCACTGACCGACGCAAGAGCGAGGTCGAAGACGCCGCAGAGGTTTCAGCCTGACGCGCAAAAAAGAGGCCTGCCCCTTGGGGGCAGACCTCATTCATGCCTGGGAGGCAGTTCAGAAAATCGTAGCGGTCAATCGACAGCACGTTCCACTGCTTCGCCCGCGCTCTGTACGTCGCGGCCAGCGCCTTCTACGGTGTTGCAGGCGGCGACCATCAGCGAACCGGTGAGCAGCAGGGCTGCGAAAATCTTCTTCGTCATAGACCGTCTCCTTGAGAAACTTCGCGACCGGTTGGTTTGCGCCATGCCGGTGACGCAGATCAGAACCCGCCGCCCGACAAAGCGTTCCGGCGGCGGAAAATATAATGATTTCAAATATTATCTTGCCCGGAAAAAGGTTGAGCCCGGAACGCGTCGGGGGGGGAAGCATTCCGGGCTCATAATATTGGACAGCAAGAGCGGGGGGCAAAAGATTTGCTGTCCTGAATATAGAACCCACAAGGCCGAAATCTGGTTCCAGACCGACATCAAAAATTTGCACTTTTTATCGCGCTTCTTTTCAAAGACTTTGATGATCAACGGGCCGTTAAGACTAAAAAGCCTGCCGGCCATCGTCGAAAGTCAGATCAGCGGGCGGCCGCTATTGCGATATTCGGGGCGGATCGTGGATTCCGGCAGGCTGTCATCAGCCTTGGGCGCGGGCGGTGTCCAGCCGATCGCAGGCGCAGCCGTTGCTGGTGCAGGGACGCTGTAGACGGGGGCGAGCAGTTCGACCGGGGCGACCGGGCGGGCGGGCCAGACGCGGCGCGCCGGGCCGGACTGGGTTTCCCGACCCAGATAGACCGCGTGAAAGGCTGCTGGCGTACCGTTAAAGCCGGGATTGCGATAGAAGATATGCGCGCCGATGACCGCCACGGCATGCAGGCGCGACGACCAGTCCGGGCGGACGGCGAGCGTGTGATAATGGGTGGCGAGGCCGACCGGCGCATAGACGGCGCCGCTCAGCGCCTCCTGCGCCACGCGGCGGGCGCGGTTCCAAGAGGCAGCCGCAGGCAGTCGCGCCATCGCGCCGTCGCAGCTGAAGGTGAATTGGCAACGATAGTCGGTGCGTTCGGACCCTTCATACACGACGCCGCAGACCGTATCGGGCCAGAGCTGGCTGCGCACCCGGTTGAGCACGACTTGCGCGACGGCGCGCTGGCCATCCTCCGGCTCGTTCCCGGCTTCATAATAGATGGCCGAGGTCAGGCAGTTGACCGCGCGATAGCTGTCGAGCGGGGTTAGGCCGCGAAAGATGGTGGCGGGGGCGGCCTTGACCGCGTCGAGGCCCAGCACATGCTGGCTCTGCACGGTTTCGACGCCCGGCACGGGATCGAACGCGCCTTGTGCGAAGAAAAAGGCCGAGCCGGGGAAATTCGCCGCCGATTCTTCGGCTGGGTCGGCCGACGCACGGCTCTGGTCGCCATCGAGCATGTCGAGCGGCGCGGCGGTGATGAAGCGCGGCGCGGCCAGCGCCAACAGCGCAAGTCCTATGACCGCGCTGCGTCCCTTCCATCCGCTGAACCATTCGAACCGCTGCATTTCAAGACCTTATAGCCGCAGCCACGGGCTGCCTTACGCTGCCCCATAAGCCAAAAAGCTAAAAATTGCCTGCCGGATTTTGCGCTGTGCCGCGATGGGACGTTAACCAGCGGCTGCGTTAACAATCGGCTCTTTCACCGGGCCATCATTCCCTTGCTTGGCAAAGGCGCGTTGCGTCCGCTATGCGTCATGCCATGCTGCTCCAGAACAATAGTCTCGCGCTGATTGGCAACACGCCGATGGTGCGCCTCACCGGCCCTTCCCAGGAAACGGGCTGCGATATTTTCGCCAAGTGCGAATTTGCCAACCCTGGTGCATCGGTCAAGGATCGCGCTGCTTTGTTCATCGTCAATGATGCCGAGGAACGCGGGCTGTTGAAGCCGCGCGGCACGATCGTCGAAGGGACGGCGGGCAATACCGGCATCGGCCTGGCGCTGGTCGCCAATGCCAAGGGCTATAAGTCGATCATCGTCATGCCCGAAACCCAGAGCCGCGAGAAGATGGACACGCTGCGCGCGCTGGGGGCGGAACTGGTGACGGTGCCGGCCGCGCCCTATTCCAACTCCGGCCATTTCGTCCACACCTCGCGCCGTATGGCGGAGGAGACGGAGGGCGCGATCTGGGCCAACCAGTTTGACAATATCGCCAATCGCAAAGCGCATATCGTCGGCACGGCCGAGGAGATCTGGACCCAGATGGAGGGGCGGATCGACGGCTTCACCTGCGCGGCGGGGACTGGCGGGACGATTGCGGGCGTGGGCCTTGGCCTCAAGGCCAAGGATGAAGGCATCACCATCGCGCTCAGCGACCCGCACGGCGCGGCGCTGTTCAACTATTATGCCCATGGCGAATTGAAGGCCGAAGGGTCGTCGGTCGCCGAAGGAATCGGGCAGGGACGGATCACCGCCAATCTGGAAGGCGCGCCGATCGACACGCAATTCCGCATCTCGGACGAGGAAGGGCTGGAATGGGTCCGCCGCCTGCTGAGCGAAGAAGGCCTGTGCCTCGGCCTCTCGTCGGGCATCAATGTCGCGGGCGCGGTGGCGCTGGCGCGGCAATTGGGACCGGGCAAGCGGATCGTCACCATCCTGTGCGACACGGGCTTCCGCTATCTCTCGACGCTCTACAATCGCCAGTGGCTCGAAGCGAAGGGGTTGACGGTCTTCCCTTGGCTCGCGCACAATGGGTGATGCGCCGACACGGGTCGCGGCGACAAGAAAATGAGCAAGTTCATGGCTGAGACACCCCGCCGCGTGGAAGGGTTGCAGCGCGTCCAGATCGGCCTGACCGGACTGGCGGGCGTCGTGCTGCTGGTGGGCCTTGCCAATATCGTCATCGAAAAGGCGCGGGTGGACGATGCGGCATCGCCGCCGCCGGTCGTGCCGACCATGACGAGCAATGCCGCCATGTCGCCCAGAGACCCGCTTGCTGAATTGGGGGTGCAGCCCGCGCCGGAGCAGGCACCTTTGGTCCCCGACCTTGAGCCCGACCCCAATTTGCGTAATCCCATGGATCGCGACCCCGCGCAGCCGTCGCGCTGACGTTGATGCGCAGGGTCAGGGCAATCCCGCCCATGATGGCGGCGCTGAAGCGAGTCCTGATCCTGTGGCTGCCGGGGCTGGCGATTTTGCTCGTCGGACTGCAGCGCGCTTTTGTGACTGGTCAGACAGACCCATGGGATTGGGCTTGGCCCGCGCTGGCGGTGATGGCGCTTATGGGGCTGTGGCTGGCAAGGCGGGGATGGCCGTTGCTGGCCTGGACCATGGGCGGCGTCGCGTCGGCGTTGCTCTTCTGCGGGGTTGCGGCGGGGCGGTGGCCTGACGCTGTGGCGGCGATAGGGTTGGTCGTGGTTGCGCTGTCAGCGGTTGTTGGTGGTGCATTGGTCCGGCCGGCTTCTCCACTTAACGCGAAACGCATGGCCGGGGGTGTTGCCTTGCTCGCTCTGGCCGCCTTGTTGGCGTGGCGCGGTCCGGCGCAACCGATCGAACCTGTCGCCGATCATCCGGCTCTGGCGGTCATCACCGCCCTGCCTTTGTTCTGGGATCAGCAGGGGCGGGCCGACGCCGCGATCGTCACCGTGCTGCGCACCCGTTTCACCGTCCAGCCGATCGACGATGCACGGCAATTGGACTCGTCGCCTGCGCGGTTGCTGCTGCTCGCCCAGCCGCGCGCGATGCCGCCCGAAGCATTGGTGGCGGTCGATCGCTGGGTGCGGGGCGGGGGCAGGGCGGTGGTGCTGGCCGATCCGCTGCTGCGCTGGCCGTCCGACCTGCCCATGGGCGACCGTCGCCGTGCGCCCGCCACCAGCCTGCTGGAGCCGTTGCTGGACCATTGGGGCTTTGCGTTCGACCGTATCGAAGAGGACGAACGGCGCTGGTTCCTGCCGGACGGCGCCCTTCTCACCCTGTCCGGCGCGGAAATGGCGGCGGGCGGGGGCATGGTGCAGCGCAAGCGGATCGGCCGGGGTGAGGTTGTGCTGCTGGGCGACGCGGACCTGATCGACGACCGGCTGTGGCTCGCCGATCCAGCCCGTCCGCTCGACCCCCGCCTCTGGAGCGCCGACACGCCCGCGCGCGTCGTCCAATGGCTCGGCGCGACGATCTCCGGCGACCGACGCTGGATGCGCGAGGGGCCGGACGTGATCGCGGCGCTGCGTTGGGCGATTCTCGCTGGGATAGGCTGGGCGATTCTGGGTGCGCTGCTGTTGCGCCGGGCTGGGCCGGGCCGCAGCATGAGAACAAAAAAGGTATATCCCGAAGGAGAAGCGCCGAAAAGCGGTTGATCCCATTTTTGACCGGGTTTTCCCGGTAAATCCCGAAAATTCCCTTTGCAGCCCAGCCCATGCTTGATAGGTAATCTCGCATTGGGGTTCATCAGGCGTTGATCAGTCCTGTGCATCGGGATTCGCGATCGCGGTTCCGTGGGCAGGAAATCTGTGCCCCATGGAAAAGGGGCCGCTAGTCGCCGTGTCGGACGCAATTCTCTATTCAGGCAACGCAATCAGCGTCGCGGACGGCAAAGGCCGGTTCGTGCTGCCTCTGGAGATGCGCAAGCAGGTCAAGCAGGCCAGCGGCGGCGAGAACCGGCTGTGCCTGTCGATCCACATGGCCAATGGCTGCGCCACCGGTTTTGGTCTGTCGTACAAGCAGTTCCTGTATGATGAAGTCGCCGAGCTGGAACGGCTGGCGCGCGAGGCGAACCGCCCCTTCAACGGCGATCTGGAGCGTGAAAATCGCCTGAGCATGATCGAAGACGTGAATTTCGACGATGGTGGCCGCTTCTTCCTGCACCCCGATATCAAGGAAGAAGTCGGTATCAGCGATGCGGTCGTCTTTCTGGGCGTTGGCCTCTATTTCCAGCTCTGGGACCCCAAGGCGCTGGTCGCCAGCCCCGATCGCCCGGCGGTCATCCGCAACAAGGCCAAGCGCTGGCTCGACGCGCGCGCGGCAGAGGGCGGCAAGTGACCGAGACCGTTCCGCATATCCCCGTGTTGCTTGATGAAGTGTTGGACGCCTTGGCTATCGCGCCGGGCGAAACCCATGTCGACGGCACCTTCGGCGCGGGTGGCTATTCGCGCGCCATGGCGGGCAAGGGCGCGCGCGTCATCGCCTTCGATCGCGACCCCGATGCGATCCGCGAAGGCCAGGCCGTCGCGGCGGCGAGCGACATCCTGCTGATCGCGGGCGAGTTTTCGCGGATGCGCGAATTGCTCGCCGAACAGGGCATCGAGTCGGTGTCGGGCCTGACGCTCGATATCGGCGTATCGTCGATGCAGCTCGACCGCGCCGATCGCGGCTTTTCCTTTCAGGCCGACGGTCCGCTCGACATGACGATGAGCCAGGCGGGCATGAACGCCGCCGATTTCCTGAACGAAGCGGCCGAAGAAGAAATTGCCGACGTCATCTATCGCTATGGCGACGAGCCGCGGTCGCGCCGGGTCGCCCGCGCGATCGTGATGGCGCGCCCGCTGGAGCGGACGGGGCAGCTTGCCAGCGTCGTGCGCCGCGCGCTGGGCCACAAGCCGCATGACAAGAAAGACCCTGCCACCCGTACCTTCCAGGCGATCCGCATCCATGTGAATCGCGAACTTGAGGAGCTGGAACGCGGGCTGGAAGCGGCCGAGGCGCTGTTGGAGGAAGGCGGTCGCCTGGCGATCGTCACCTTCCACAGCCTGGAGGACCGCATCGTCAAACAATTCCTGCGCAATCGCAGCGGGGGCGAGGGGGGCGGATCACGCCATATGCCCGAAAAGCAGGCGAGCGCCGCGCCGACCTTCGCCAAACCAGCCAAGGCGGTGCGGGCGAGCGAAGCGGAACTGGCGCGCAACCCCCGCGCCCGATCCGCCACGCTACGCAGCGCCATTCGCACCGCCGCCCCCGTTTCTTCGTCTTCCTCCGCCCGGAGTGCCCGTCCATGATCGCCGTCAAGAGGTTGCAGAGCCTGATCTGGGTGATCCTGGTCGCGCTGGGCGCGCTGGGGGCCTATATGGTGTCGCTCAAGGTCGCGACCGAGCGCAACGAATTGATGCGGGTGCGCGCGCAGATCGCGCGGACGCAGGGCGACATTCGCTATCTGGAAACGGAATTCAGCGCGCGCGCCTCGATGCGGCAGTTGGAAAGCTGGAACCAGCATGACTTTCTCTACGCGACGCCGACTGCCGGACAATATCTGGCGGGTGAGCGGGCGCTGGCGCAACTGGACGGCGTGCAGCCCAACGGCCCCGACTATGTCGCGCCGCCGGTGATGGTGGCGATGGTGGAGACCCCCGCCGACCTGCCGTCCGCCCCACAGGCCGCGCCCGCCAGCCCCGCCGCGACCCAGATCCGCAGCGACATCGCCGTCATTCGCGAAGCCCATGCTGCGGACAATGTCGAGAAGCTGGCCAAGGCCGCGCCGCCGCGCACGCCTGCGGTGCAGGCCAAGGTCGATGCCGATGTGTCGAAGCCCAACCCGGTCGCGCGCAAGGCGGAACGGATGGCGATGCTCGACGCCAAGCTGCTGGATGACAGTACGTTAGGCGATTTGAGCGCCAAGGCAGCGCGCGAACGCAGGAAGGAGGCACGCTGATGGCCACGATCATCGTTCAGCCCGGCCATGCCCGTGTCGGGCGGCAGCGAGTCAGCCTGACCGCGGTTGCACATTATCGGCTGATGTTGCTGTTGATCCTGTTCATGCTCATTACCATGGTGGTGATCGGTCGTCTCTTCTGGGTGGGTATCTTCACGCAGAGCGGTCGGGGCGATGATGCGCTGTCCCCATTCTTGCCGGCGCGTGCGGACATTGTCGATCGCAATGGCGTCCCGCTGGCGCGGACGATGGATGCCTATTCGGTGGCGGTGCGTCCGTCGCGGCTGATCGGTGAACCGGCCGAACTGGCGCGCAAGCTGCACGACATCTTTCCTGATGAGGATCAGGCGGTCTTCTACAAGAAATTGACCGGCAAGGGCTGGGCCTATCTGCGCCGCCGCGCGTTGCCCGAACAGGTGGCGGCGGTGAATGCGCTGGGCGAAATCGGCATCGAATTTCCGCGCGAAAAGGAACGGCTCTATCCGCAGCGCACGCTGGGCGCGCATGTGCTGGGCTTTGCGCCCAATAGCGAAGGCGTGGGCGGCATGGGCGTCGAGTCCGCCTTCAACGATCGGCTGACCGACGCGACGCTGCGCGGCAAGCCCTTCGCCGTCTCGATCGACAGCCGGGTGCAGGGGGCGCTGGAAAGCGAGCTTTACGCGCAGATGGTGGCGCAGCGCGCCCGCGGCGCGGGTGGCATCATTTTGGACGTCAATACCGGCGAAGTCATCGCCATGGCGTCCATCCCGGTCTTTGATCCCAACAAGCTGCAACATTATGAGGGCAAAAGTTGCAGCCAGTCGCCATTGTGCAACCAGATCGTGCAGGCGCGTTACGAACTGGGGTCGACCTTCAAGCCGCTGTCGATCGCGGCTGCCATGGATAACGGCGTCGTGACCTCCATGAGCAAGCGCTATGACGCGACCGCGCCTATTCCTATCGGCGGGTTCCGCATCAAGGACGACCATGCGATGGGGCGGTGGATCAACGTGCCTGAAACGTTGGTACACAGTTCCAATATCGCGACCGCGCGTATTGCCGACGAACTGGGGGCGGCCCCGTTGCAGGACTTGTTCCGCGCCCTGCATTTCGACCAGCGCGCGCCGATCGAGCTGAAGGAGCGGGCGGGAACGTTGTGGCCGGCCAATTGGGGTCGGATCACGACGATGACGGTGTCCTACGGCCATGGCATCGCGGTGACGCCGCTGCATCTCGCCAGCGCCTATGCCGCGCTCGTCAATGGTGGTCTCTGGCGGCCTGCAACCTTGCAAAAGCTGGATGCGGATGATGTGCCGCAGGGTCGTCGCGTCTTTTCCGCCGCGACGAGCGCGCGGATGCGCCAGCTGTTGCGGATGATCGTGTCGGAGGGTACAGGACGCAGCGCCGACGCCAAGGGTTTCCGGGTGGGTGGCAAGACGGGCTCCGCCGAGAAGCCCGAAGAAGGTCGCTATAACAAGAGTTCGCTGGTGACGACGTTCGCTGCTGCCTTTCCGATGGATAATCCACGCTATGTCGTTCTGGCGATGATGGACGAGCCGAAGGGCAATGCGGAGACGTTCGGTTTGCGCACCGCCGCCTGGACCGCGTCGCCCGTGGTCAAGCGCGTGGTGGAGCGGGTGGGGCCGATGCTGGGCGTGATGCCTGACGAGCGGCGCGACGTGGATATTTCGGACCTGATGCCGCTGCTGTGGAAACCCAAGGGGGAGAAACCATGACGCGGCTGGGAACTTTGCTCGACGGTCTGGATGCCGAAGTCGCGCCAGACGCCGACCGCGACCGGAATGTTACGGGTTTCGCGATCGACAATCGCAAGGTTGCTCCCGGTACGGTGTTCGGCGCGTTTCAGGGGCTGCGCGTCAATGGCGAGGATTATATTGCCGATGCGGTGAAGGCGGGTGCGATCGCCGTGGTTGCCCGGCCCCAAGCGGTGGTCGAGGGTGCGATCCATATTGCGCACGCCAATCCGCGCCGCCTGTTCGCGCAACTCGCCGCCCGTTATTTCGCGCCTTTCCCCGATGTGACCGTGGCGGTGACCGGCACCAACGGCAAGACATCGACGGTGGAACTGGCGCGGCAATTGTGGCGGATGATGGGGCATCATGCCGCCTCCATTGGCACGCTGGGCGTCACCACCTCGGTCGATCAGGTTTCCACCGGCCTGACCACGCCGGACATCGTCACTTTCCTGGCCAATATGTCGGGCCTGCGCCGCGAGGGCGTCAGCCATGCCGCGTTCGAGGCGTCGAGCCATGGGCTGGACCAATATCGCACCGAAGGATTGCCAGTCGTCGCGGGGGCCTTCACCAACCTGTCGCGCGACCATCTCGACTATCATGGCGACATGGACCGCTATTTCGACGCCAAGATGCGGCTGTTCGATGAAGTCGTCGCGGCCGATGGTGCGGCGGTGGTGTGGGCCGATGACGCCTGGTCGGACAAGGTGATTGCGCGGGTCGCGGCGCGCGGGTTGAAGCTGCTGTCGGTCGGCGAGAAGGGGGAGGCGCTGCGCCTCGTCTCGCGCACGCCGACGCAGCTGGGGCAATTGCTGGCGATCGAGGTCGGGGGCAAGCGTTACACCGTCAACCTGCCGCTGATCGGCGCTTATCAGGCGGCTAATGCGCTGACCGCAGCGGGCTTGGTCATCGCCACCGGCGGCGATGTGGCCAGGGTGCTGGAACTGTTGGGCCGGGTGCAACCCGTGCGCGGCCGTCTGGAACGGGCGGTCATCAGCCGGACGGGCGCGCCGGTCTATGTCGATTATGCCCATACGCCCGATGGCCTGAAAGCCGCGATCGAGGCCTTGCGTCCCCATACCAAGGGGCGGCTGATCGCGCTGTTCGGCGCGGGCGGGGACCGTGACGCAGGCAAGCGGCCGTTGATGGGACAGGTCGCCGCGGAACTGGCCGATCATGTGATCGTGACCGACGATAATCCGCGTTCCGAAGAGCCTTCCGCGATCCGCGCTGCCGTGATGGCGGGTGCGCGTGCAGCGCAGGAAATTGGCGGGCGTCGCGCCGCCATTGCCGCCGCGATTGCGCAGGCGGGCAAGGACGACATCGTGCTGCTGGCGGGCAAGGGGCATGAGCAGGGCCAGATCATCGGCGACCGGGTGCTGCCCTTTGACGACGTGACCGTCGCGCGGGAGTGCGCGGAGTGAGCGGCGCGCTATGCTCCCCTTCCGTTCGCCCTGAGCCTGTCGAAGGGCTCGACCGACCGACAGGGAGGTCACTTCGCTGCGCTCAGTGGAGGGCTTCGACTTCGCTCAGCCCGAACGGGTGGGCGGAAGGGTGATGACCAGCCTCTGGACCTCCGCAGATATCGCTCAGGCAACGGGCGGCGCCGCGTCGGCGCCGTTTGCCGTTTCGGGTGTGGCGTTTGACAGCCGCGAAGTGACGGGTGGCGACCTGTTCGTCGCGATGAAGGGCGAGGCGACCGACGGGCATAAGTTTCTCGACAAGGCCTTTGCCCAGGGCGCGGCCGGGGCGATCGTCAGCGAGCCGGTGGATCATCCCCATATCCTGGTTTCCGACAGCGCCGCGGCGCTTGAAGCGCTGGGCCGCGCGTCGCGCAAGCGCATGGGCGGCAAAGTGATCGGCGTCACTGGATCGGTCGGCAAGACCGGGACCAAGGAAGCGCTGTTCCAGGCGCTGGACCGCGCCCATCCGGGCGAGGTTCACCGTTCGGTCAAAAGCTACAACAATCATGTCGGCGTGCCGCTCAGCCTGTCGCGGATGGCGCGCGAGTCGGCGTTCGGCGTGTTCGAAATGGGCATGAACCATGCGGGCGAGCTGGCCGCGCTGACCCGGCAGGTGCGACCCCATGTCGCGATCGTCACTGCCATCGCACCCGCCCATATCGAATTTTTCGGCACCGAGGCGGCGATTGCCGAGGCCAAGGCCGAGATTTTCGAGGGGCTGGAGCCGGGCGGCACCGCGATCATCCCCTATGACAGCCCGCATGTGGCGTTGCTCTACAACAAGGCGGAGCGCCATGCCGCGCGCATCCTGACCTTCGGCACCAGTCCGCAGGCCGACATCCATGCGCGCGAAGCGGTGCCCGCGCCGGGTGGCGGCACTCTGGTCACGGCCAAACTTCCCGACGCCGAACTCTGCTTCACGGTCGCCGCGCCGGGCGATCATTGGGTGTCCAATGCGCTGGCGGTGCTGGCGGCGGTCGATGCGGTTGGCGGTGATCTGGCGGCGGTGGGGCTGGCGCTGGCAGAGATGCCGGGCTTGCCGGGCCGGGGCGAGCGGCGGACCGTATCGGTCAGCGGCGGCACGGCGTTGCTGATCGATGAAAGCTATAATGCCAATCCGTTGTCGATGGCGGCGACGATCCGGCAATTGGGGCGCGAGACGGCCGAGCGGCGGCTGGCGGTGCTGGGCGGGATGCGCGAGCTGGGCAGCCGCAGCGCGGAACTCCACTCCGCCATCGCGCCCGTGCTGCGTGATAATGGGATCGATTACGTCATCCTGGTCGGCGCGGAAATGCAGCCGCTTGCCGATGCGCTGGACGGCGTGCTGCCTTTTGCGCATGTCGCTGATACGGCGAGCGCCATCCCCCTCATCCAACATGAACTGCGCGCGGGCGACGCGCTGCTGGTCAAGGGATCGAACGGCATCGGCCTGTCCCGGCTGGTCGCGGCCCTTGCCGACGGAGAACAAGACTGATGCTGTACTGGCTTGCCCAGACGATGGATTTCGAGGGTATTTTCAACCTCATCCGCTATTTGTCCTTTCGCGCGGGCGCGGCGATCTTCACCGCGCTCATCATCGGTCTGGTGATCGGTCCCAAATTCATCGGCTGGCTGCGCGTGCGCCAGGGCAAGGGGCAGCCGATCCGCGATGACGGCCCGCAGACGCATCTGGCCAAGCGGGGCACGCCGACCATGGGCGGCCTGATGATCCTGACGTCCATGATCATATCGGTGCTGCTGTGGATGGACCTGTCCTCCACCTATGTCTGGGCCTGCCTGTTCGTGACGCTGGGTTTCGGCGCGATCGGTTTCCTCGACGATTATGACAAGGTGACCAAGGCCAGCCACAAGGGGCTGTCGGGCAAGATGCGGCTGGCGTTCGAGTTCCTGATCGCGGGCGTCGCCGCGTGGATGATCGTCAACAGCCATGGCAATACCGCGCTCTATGTGCCCTTCTACAATGGTCCGGCGATCGAGCTTGGGCCATTCTATTTCTGCTTTGCCGCCTTCGTCATCGTGGCGTTCGGCAATGCGGTGAACCTGACCGATGGCCTTGATGGTCTGGCGACGATGCCGGTGATCATTGCGAGCCTCGCTTTCATGCTGATCGTCTATCTGGTCGGGCGCGCGGATTTCGCAGAATATCTGGGCATCCCGCATGTGCCGGGCGCTGGTAACCTGACGATACTGTGCGGTGCGATCATTGGCGCGGGTCTTGCCTTCCTGTGGTTCAACGCGCCGCCTGCGGCCGTGTTCATGGGCGATACGGGGTCGTTGGCGCTGGGCGGGACGATCGGCGTGATTGCGGTGACGGCGCATCATGAGATCGTGCTGGGCATCATCGGCGGCCTGTTCGTCGTGGAGGCGCTGTCGGTCATCATCCAGGTGTTCTTCTACAAGCGCACCGGCAAGCGCGTGTTCAAGATGGCGCCGATCCATCATCATTTCGAGCAATTGGGCTGGGCCGAACCGACAGTGGTGATCCGCTTCTGGATCATCGCCTTCGTGCTGGCGCTCGCCGGTCTTGCGACGTTGAAGCTGCGATGATCGTTTCGGAGGTCTTTGCAGGCAAAACCTATGCCGTGTTGGGGCTGGCGCGGTCCGGCCTTGCCACGGTTGAAACGCTGCTGGCCAGCGGCGCGCGGGTCGTGGCCTGGGATAGCCAGGAAACGGCGCGGGCGCAGGTCGAAGGCCGCGCTGAACTGGGCGATCCGATGGAGATCGACCTGACCGGTTTCGACGGAATCGTCGTGTCGCCGGGCGTGCCGCTCAATCGCCATCCGATCGCCATGCGCGCGAAGATCGCCGGCGTGCCGATAATCGGCGACATCGAATTGTTCGCGCTCGCCCGGCCGACGCTGCCGCCGCACAAGGTCGTCGGCATCACCGGCACCAACGGCAAGTCGACCACGACCGCGCTGATCCATCATATCATCGAGCAGGCGGGTTATCCCACGACCATGGGCGGCAATATCGGCCTGCCAGTGTTGGGCCAACCGCCGCTGGAGCCGAACCTGCAGGGCGTGGGCGTCTATGTGCTGGAACTGTCGAGCTATCAGATCGACCTGACCTATAGTCTGGACTGCGATGTGGCGGTGCTGCTGAACATCACGCCCGATCATCTCGACCGCTATAACGGGTTCGAGGGTTATGTGGCGAGCAAGGCGCGGTTGTTCGCGATGCAGTCGGCGGGCCATGTCGCGGTGATTGCGACTGAGGATGAGTCTAGCCGGGCGATCGCCGAGAAATTGTGCTCCTGCGAAAGCAGGAGCCTAGGGCGTGACGTCGTGCCATCCGACCCTGGGCTCCTGCTTTCGCAGGAACACGGCGTTGTGACGGTCGCATCGTCCACCATCGACCCCGATACCCAATTGGGCTGGCCCGCTTTGCAAGGCCCGCACAACGCGCAGAATGCGGCCGTTGCGATCGCCGTTGCCAAGGCGCTGGACATTGACGACGCGACGCTCGCCAACGCTTTGGTCAGCTATGCCTCGCTTCCCCACCGGATGCAGGCGGTGGCGACCCGTAATGGCGTCCTCTACGTCAACGATAGCAAGGCGACCAACGCCGCTTCGACCGCGCCGGCACTCGCCGCCTGGCCCGCAAAGGACGGCCGCCCCCGCATCCACTGGATATTGGGCGGCGTCGCCAAGTCCGACAATCTGGATGAATGCGCGCCCCATTTTGGCAATGTCGCCCATGCCTATACGATCGGCGAAGCGGGGCATATGTTCGCCGACCTGCTGCGCGGCTCTATGGCGGTGGACGATAGCGAGATGCTAAGCGCCGCCGTCCGCCGCGCCGCGCGCATCGCGCAGCCCGGCGACGTGGTGCTGCTCTCGCCCGCCTGTGCCAGTTTCGACCAGTTTCGCGATTTCGAGGCGCGCGGCGAAGCGTTCGCCGCCGCCGTCGCGGCGCTCGACTAGACGGCATCGGGGGGCAGGGCATGAACAGGGAAGGGACGACACGGATGTCTAGAGCTGGCGACCTGGTGAAAGGGTTTCGCACCCGCACCGTGCCGCGCGAACGCACGGCGCTCGCCATCTGGTTCTGGGAGATCGACCGCGTCCTCCTGTCGCTGATCGTCGCGCTGATGGCGATCGGGCTGGTGGCGGTTGCCGCTGCCTCTCCGGTGGCCGCGATTGATCGGTCGACCGCGCAGATCGCGGTCAATCCGCTCGTCTATTTCTATCGCCAGCTCTTCTTCGTGCTGCTGGGCCTGCCGATCATGCTGGTCATTTCCATGCTGCCCCGGCCGCAGGCGCGGCGGCTGGCAACCTTCATGGCTATGTTCTTCTTCGTGATGCTGCTGGCAGTGCCGCTGCTGGGCAGTACGGTGAACGGGGCGAAGCGCTGGATCGACTTGCCGGGCTTCCGCTTTCAGCCTTCGGAGTTTCTCAAGCCCGCTTATGTCGTAACGTTGGCCTGGCTATTGTCGCTGCGCGGCAAGGACCAGACCCTGCCTGTCATTCCGCTGACCGGCGTGACCACGGCGCTGATCGCGCTGGTCCTGATGCGCCAGCCCGATTTCGGCCAGACGGTGATCTTCTGCGCCTGCTGGGGCGTGTTGCTGCTGCTGTCGGGTGTGTCGATGCGGGCGATCGGCGCGCTGATCGGCGCAGGCCTCGCGGGCTTGGTGGCGGCCTATATGTTCTATGAAAATGGGCGCCAGCGCTTCAACGACTTTCTCGGCATCGGCGTGGACAAGAGCGTAGGGCCGGACCAGACCGACCTTGCTTTCCGCACGATCACCCATGGCGGCTTTACCGGCGTCGGACCGGGCGGGGGCCAGCATAAGTTCCGCCTGCCCGAAGCGCATACCGACTATATCTTCTCGGTGATCGGCGAAGAGTTCGGGCTGCTCGCCTGCATCGCCATTGCCTGCGTCTATCTCGCCATCATCGTGCGGGTGTTGTTGCGCCTGCTGGACGAGGAGGATGTGTTCACCATTTTGGCCGCCGCGGGCCTCACCACCCAGTTCGGATTGCAGGCGATCATCAATATGGGCGTCAATGCGCAGATATTTCCGTCCAAGGGCATGACGCTGCCCTTTATCAGCTATGGCGGCTCCTCTATGCTCGCGCTTTGCATCGGCGTCGGCCTGTTGCTCGCCTTCACGCGACGCAACCCCTTCATGGGTCGGCATACGGTCGTCAAATGGAGTGGTCGATGAGCATTTCCCGTCACTTCGTCCTGGCCGCTGGCGGGACGGGGGGTCATATGATTCCCGCCCATGCGGTGGCCGAAGAGCTGATGGCGCGCGGCCATCATGTCGCTTTGGTCACGGATGAGCGCGGCGCGAAGATTCCCGGTATCTTCGACCGCGCGCAAGTGCATATCATGCCAGCGGGGCGCATGACGAAGAACCCGGCAAGCTGGCCGGGGGCGTTGAAGGCGATCCTCGCGGGGCGCGCCATGTCCCGGCGGTTGAACGAGACGTTTCGGCCCACGGCGATCGTCGGCTTCGGCGGCTATCCCGCCATGCCCGCCTTGCTGGGAGCACTGGCCGACGGTATTCCGACCGCGATCCACGAACAAAATGCGGTGCTGGGCCGGGTCAACCGCCTGCTCGCCGGGCGGGTCGATGCGATCGTGACGGCCTATCCGGGGGTCGAGCGGCTCAAGCCCAAATATGATGCGAAGGTCCATCTGATCGGCAATCCGGTGCGCGAGGAGGTCAAAGCCCTGCGCGACGAGGATTTCCCGGCGCTGACCGACGAAAGCGTGTTCCGGGTGCTGGTGATCGGTGGCAGCCAGGGGGCGTCCATCCTGTCGAGCGTCGTGCCCGAAGGCCTGTCGATGCTGCCGGTCGCGCTGCGTCGGCGGTTGCAGGTGACGCAGCAATGCCGCGCCGAGGATATCGACCGGGTGCGCAAAACCTATGCGGAGATGGAAATCCCCGCCGACCTCGCCACCTATTTCAATGACGTGCCCGAAAAACTGGGCTGGGCGCATCTGGTGATCGCGCGCGCGGGCGCTTCGACGCTGGCGGAATTGACCTGCGCCGGGCGGCCCGCGATCCTGATCCCCTTGCCAAGCGCGATGGACGATCACCAGACCGCCAATGCGCGCGAGATGACCGAGGCGGGCGGCGCGCGCACGATCACGCAGACGCGCTTTACCGCCGTCGAACTGGCCAAGCAGATGCAGAAGATGGCGATGGAGCCTGGCGCATTGCAGAACGCCGCCAAGCGCGCATGGGGCTGCGGCCGGCCGAATGCTGCACGCGATATGGCGGACCTGCTGGAAAGCATTGGCCATGCACCGATCGTCAACGATCCGGTGCGGGTCGGGCCGATGCCGACGACGCTGAATCTCGCGGGGGTCCCGGCGTGAATAATCAGTTCAAAATCCTCCCCGATACGGGGAGGTGGCAGCCCGAAGGGCTGACGGAGGGGGCTATCGTCCGGGTGTGGCGTGGAGGGATAGCCCCCTCCACCACCGCTTCGCGGCGGTCCCCCTCCCCATATTGGGGAGGAATGATATGAAGGGTGTCGGCACGGACATCGGCACGATCCATTTCATCGGCATTGGCGGGATCGGCATGTCGGGCATTGCCGAGGTAATGCACAATCTGGGCTATGATGTGCAGGGCAGCGATGTCGCCGAAGGCTATGTGGTCGAAGGACTGCGCGCCAAGGGCATTCGCGTGATGATCGGCCATAAAGCGGAAAATCTGGGCGATGCCGCCGTGGTAGTGACATCGACCGCGATCAAGCGCGGCAACCCGGAGGTCGAGCTGGCGCTGGAGACGCGGGTGCCGGTCATTCGCCGCGCGGAAATGCTGGCCGAGTTGATGCGCCTCAAATCCACCGTTGCCGTTGCGGGGACGCATGGCAAGACCACGACGACGTCTATGGTCGCGGCGTTGCTCGACGCGGGCGGGGTGGACCCAACGGTCATCAATGGCGGCATCATCAACAGCTATGGCTCCAATGCGCGGTTGGGCAATAGCGACTGGATGGTGGTGGAGGCCGACGAGAGCGACGGCAGTTTCCTGCGGCTGGACGGCACGATTGCGGTGGTCACGAACATCGACCCCGAACATCTCGACCATTATGGCGATTTCGACCGGGTGAAGGATGCCTTTGTCGAGTTCGTCGGCAATGTGCCCTTCTATGGCGCGGCGTTGCTGTGCCTCGACCATCCCGAAGTGCAGGCGATTTTGCCGCGGGTGCAGGACCGGCGGATCGTCACCTATGGCTTTTCGGCGCAGGCCGATATTCGCGGCGACAATGTGGTCAGCTTCCCTGGCGGCAACCGTTTCGACATTCAGGTGCGCGAGCGCGATGGATCAACGCGGAAGATCGAGGGGATCGAAATGCCGATGCCCGGCCGCCATAACGTGTTGAACGCAATGGCGGCGATCGGCGTGGCGTTGCACATGGGGATCGACGATGCGACGATCCAGACGGGCTTTGCCAAGTTTGGCGGGGTCAAGCGGCGCTTCACCAAGGTTGGCGAGATTGCGGTCGGGGATGGCAGCGCCATCGTGATCGACGATTATGGCCACCATCCGGTCGAGATCAAAGCCGTGCTGGCGGCGGCGCGCGAAGGCGCACAGGGTCGCGTGATCGCCGTGGTGCAGCCGCATCGCTTCACGCGACTGCGCGATTTGATGGATGATTTCCAGCAAGCGTTCAACGATGCGGACATGGTTTACGCAACGCCCGTCTATACCGCTGGCGAACAGCCGATCGAGGGTGTGGACAGCGCGGCGCTGGTCGCGGGATTGAAGCGCCGGGGGCATCGCCATGCTTCTGCCGTGGCGGATATGGACGAACTGGTCGATGCGATCGCCGCTGACATCCAGCCCGATGACATGATCGTCTGCCTGGGCGCGGGCGACATCACCAAATGGGCGGCGGGGCTGGCGGCGGCAGTGTCCGCCAAGGTCAAGGAAGCGGTCTGATGTTCGAACTGTTCGCCGTTGGCCTGGAAATGCAGAAGCGGATGATCGACGTGCAGATGCAGGGCGTCGAAGTGGCGCGCGACATGATCGATGCCGCACAGCAAAACGTACAGGCTGGCATGGCCGTGACCCAGGCCAATGAGGCTGGCGTTAAGGCTATGAAAAACTGGATGAATATTTGGGGGGTGCGCGGTTGAGCCTGGCCGTTCCTGCTGTCCGTGGCACGATCAAGCCTGATGCGCCGCTGGCCCCGCTTGTCTGGTTCAAGGCGGGCGGCGCGGCGCAATGGCTGTTCGAGCCGAAGGATGCGCAGGACTTGTCCGATTTGCTGTCCGCGCTCGATCCGGCGGCGCCGGTGATGGCGATCGGCCTGGGTTCCAACCTGATCATACGCGATGGCGGCGTGCCGGGCGTGGTGGTGCGGCTGGGCAAGCCCTTTGCCACCGTCGAGGCAGTGGACGCGACCACCCTGGTCTGCGGCGGCGGGACGTCGGGCATTCTCGTGTCCTCGACGGCGCGGGACAAGGGGATAGCGGGTCTCGAATTTCTGCGCTCTATCCCCGGCACGGTCGGCGGGTTCGTGCGGATGAACGGCGGCGCTTATGGGCGCGAGACGTGCGACATTTTGGTGTCGTGCGACGTGGTGCTGCGGTCGGGCGAGCGGGTGACGCTGTCGAAGGATGAACTGGGCTATAGCTATCGCCACTCGACCCTGCCGGAGGGGGCTGTCGTGGTCAGCGCTTGCTTCCGGGGCGTTCCGGGCGAACCGGCCGCGATCCAGGCGGAAATGGACCGGATCGCCGCCGCGCGCGAAGCCAGCCAGCCGCTGCGCAGCAAGACCGGCGGATCGACCTTCAAGAACCCGGACGGGCACAAAGCCTGGGCGCTGGTGGATGAGGCGGGTTGTCGCGGGCTGCAACTCGGCGGCGCGCAGGTGAGCGAGAAGCACACCAATTTCCTGCTCAACCTGGGCGACGCCACCAGCGCGGATATCGAAGCGCTGGGCGAAGAAGTGCGGCGGCGGGTGAAGGACAAGAGCGGCGTGGAACTGGAATGGGAAATTCAGCGGGTGGGGGTGCGGAAGTGATGATGGGTAGCCAATTCCTCCCCGGTACGGGGAGGTGGCAGGCCGAAGGCCTGACGGAGGGGGCCCGCCCCGCTGCACGCCCCCTCCACCACTGGCTTCGCCAGCGGTCCCCCTCCCCGTGCCGTGGAGGAATGGCATGACCCGTGGTCCCTGGCATGTCGCCGTCCTGATGGGTGGCTGGTCGGCGGAGCGGCCGGTTTCCCTCATGAGCGGGGAGGGCGTTGCCAAGGCGCTGGAATCGCGCGGGCACAGGGTCACGCGGATCGATATGGATCGTGATGTCGCCGCGCGTCTCGCCGAGGGCAAGGCCGATGTCGTGTTCAACGCGCTGCACGGCGTTCCGGGCGAGGATGGCACGGTGCAGGGGATGATGGACCTGATGGGCCTGACCTACACCCATAGCGGCCTTGCCACATCGGTCATCGCCATCGACAAGCAGCTGACCAAGCAGGCGTTGGTGCCGCATGGCATTCCCATGCCCGGCGGCAAGATCGTGGCGAGCGAGAGCCTGTTCGCTGGCGATCCGTTGCCGCGTCCCTATGTGTTGAAGCCGGTCAATGAAGGCAGTTCGGTCGGCGTGGCGATCGTCACGGCGGAGGGCAATTATGGCGATCCCATCGGCCGCGACAGTGTCGGCCCGTGGCAGGATTTCCCCGAACTGCTGGCCGAACCCTATATTCGCGGACGCGAATTGACGACCGCCGTGCTGGGCAATGAGGCGCTGCTGGTGACGGAATTGCGCCCCAAGAGCGGCTTTTACGATTTCGATGCCAAATATACCGATGGCATGACCGAGCATGTCTGCCCCGCCGATATTCCGCCCGACATCACCGAAGCCTGCAAGGCGATTGCGCTGCGTGCGCATCAATTGCTGGGCTGCGAGGGGGCGTCGCGCGCCGATTTTCGCTGGGACGATGAACAGGGGGTCGAGGGTCTCTATCTGCTGGAGGTCAATACCCAGCCGGGGATGACGCCCTTGAGCCTTGTCCCTGAACAGGCGGCGAAGCTGGGCATTGACTATGCCACGTTGGTAGAGACTATTGTCGCAGAAGCGCTGTCGCGCGCCGGGGGGACGGAACATGGCTGAGACACGCATCAGACGGGGCGGCTCCACGCGATTGAGCAGCGCGCGCGACAAGGCAGCCAAGGGGCGGCGCGGGCGCACGCTCAAGCGGCAATCGACGCTGGACCGGGTGATCGAGGCGCTGCCGGTCAGCGAAGCGACGCTGCAACGCATGGCGAGCTGGGCGATCGTCGGCATTTTCGGCGCGGGCGTAGTCGGTGTCGCAATGTTCTTCGGCGTGCCCGCCATGGCGCACAAGCAGGCGGCTTTGCTGGCCGCGCGCGCCGGGTTCGAGGTCGACAAGGTCGAAGTGCGCGGCGTCGAGCGGATGGACGAACTGCCCGTCTATAATATCGCGCTAGGCCAGGTGGATCGGTCGATGCTGTCGCTCGACCTGCCCAAGGTACGCAGCGAGATGCTGAAGCTGGGCTGGGTCAAGGATGCGCGCATTTCCCGTCGCCTGCCCGATACGCTGGTGGTGGACATCGTCGAGCGTGATCCGGTGGCGGTGTGGCAGCATGGCGGGCGGCTGCACCTGATCGACGTGACCGGCGTGGTGCTGCAACCTGTGTCGGCCAATGCGATGCCCGACCTGCCGTTGGTGGTGGGGCCGGACGCCAATCGGCAGACGGCAGGGCTGAATGCGCTGATGGACAATGCGCCGGCGTTGAAACCGATGCTGGCGGGGGCGACCTGGGTCGGCAATCGCCGCTGGGATCTGCGGTTCCAGTCAGGCGAAACCCTCTCCCTGCCCGAAGGCGACAAGGGGAGCGCGGCGGCTCTGGTGAATTTCGCGCGCATGGACGGCGTCAACCGCCTGCTGGGGCGCGGGATCGTCAAGTTCGACATGCGGGACCCTGATCGTTTCGTCCTGCGCCTGCCGCAGGGCAAGGTCGAGGACAAGCCGATGGCCACTGACGGCAAGACCGCGAGCGCTGCGCCCGCGGAGGAAGAGGGCTAAACCGCATGGCGCAGCCCAAGGTCGAAAAGCTGATCACCGCGATCGATATCGGGTCGTGGAAGGTTTCCGCCTTGATCGCGGGGCGGACCGACACGGGCGAGCTGGCGATATTGGGCACCGGCCAGCGCGAGAGCCGGGGCGTGCGGCGCGGCTTCATCGCCGACATGGAGCGTACCGAACTCGCCGTGCGCGAAACGATCGAGCAGGCTGAGCGGGTTGCGGGGACCAATATCGAAGATGTCTGGGTCAGTTTTTCGGGCGGCAGCCTGGTCAGCGATGTCGTCACGGTCGAGCGCGACATGGCGGGCTATCGTATCGAGCAGGCGGATATTGACGACCTGCTGACCACCGGACAACAGGGCATCGACCCGGATGGCCGGGTGGTGTTGCATGCCCAGCCGACCTGCTTCACCATCAATGGCCGGGTGCCGGTGAAGAAGCCGCTGGGGATGCACGCTGACCTTTTGGGCGTGGATATCCATGTCGTGCTGGCCGATGGCGCGCCGCTCGCCAATCTCGACCTGTGCGTGCGCGGTGCTTATCTGAACGTCAATTCGATCGTCGCGGCACCGATCGCGACCGGGCTTGCCTGTCTGTCCGAAGAAGAGCGCGATCTGGGCGTGGCGTTGGTGGAGATCGGGGCGGGAGTGACCAATGTCTCGCTCTATGCGGGCGGCATGTTGGTGGGGCTGCATAGCATCCCGATCGGCGCGGCGGACATTACCGACGATATTGCCTCGGCCTTTGGCATTCGGCGCAGCCAGGCGGAGCGGATCAAATGCTTCTATGGGTCGGCGATGCAAAATCCGCGCGATTTCCGCGAGATGATCGAGATAGCGCCGCCCCATGGCGAGAGTGCGGCGGCCGGGCAGGCGGCCGGGCCGAATGCTGAAGGCGGCAAGATTACCCGCGCGGCACTGGTCGGCGTCATCTGCGAACGGTTGAACCAGATCATGGCCGAAGTGAATACGGCGCTGGCGGGCATGGGCTTCAATACGCCGACCGGGCGGCAGGTGGTACTGACCGGAGGCGGCGCGGAAATGAAGGGCATTGCCGATTATGCGCAGGGCGCGCTGGGCCGCGCGGTGCGGATCGGGCGGCCACGGGGCTTGTCCGCCATGCCCGAAGCGCATAGTGGCCCGGCCTTTGCAACTTTGGCGGGTCTGGCGCTTTACGGTGCTTCCAACCCGGTTGATCTCCGAACGATGGCGCCGTCGCCGCAGACGGTGCATCGTCTTGGGACTCCGCTCTGGTGGCAGCGGATGATGCGCGCGATGAAGACAAACTATTGACCGAATTTTCAAGGAAACGAAAATAGCTGGTGAAATCCCCTATTTTCTGGTGTTAACAATTAGTGACGGTGTCGCTTCCTGACGAGGAAGCTGAGGGAGCAGAATATATGAGCATTGAGATCAGCCCACCGCATGTGGACGAACTGAAGCCGCGGATCGCGGTGATCGGCGTCGGCGGCGCGGGCGGCAATGCCATCGCGAACATGATCGCCGCCAATGTCGAAGGCGTGGACTTCATCGTCGCCAATACCGATGCGCAGGCATTGAACAGCTCGCCGGCCGAACGCCGTATCCAGCTTGGTCCGCAGATCACCGAGGGCCTTGGTGCCGGATCGCGTCCCGAAATCGGCAAGGCGGCGGCGGAAGAAACCATCGCCATGGTCGAAGCCGCGCTGGAAGGCGCGCATATGTGCTTCATCACCGCTGGCATGGGCGGCGGCACCGGCACCGGCGCGGCCCCGGTCATCGCCAAGGCGGCGCGCGAGCGCGGCATCCTGACCGTTGGCGTCGTGACCAAGCCCTTCACCTTCGAAGGCAATCGCCGCATGAAGTCGGCGGAAAGCGGCATTGACGAGCTGCAGAAGCATGTCGATACGCTGATCGTCATTCCGAACCAGAATCTGTTCCTGATCGCCAACCCGAACACGACCTTCAAGGAAGCGTTCCAGATGGCGGATGAAGTGTTGCAGCAGGGCGTGCGCAGCATCACCGACCTGATGATCATGCCCGGCCTCATCAACCTTGACTTTGCCGACGTGCGGTCGGTGATGGGCGAAATGGGCAAGGCGATGATGGGCACCGGCGAAGCGGAAGGCGACGGCCGCGCTTTGCAGGCGGCCGAGAAGGCGATTGCCAACCCGCTGCTCGACGGCGTGTCGATGCGCGGCGCGAAGGGCGTGATCGTCTCCATCGTCGGCGGCGAAGATATGCGCCTGATGGAAGTGGACGAAGCCGCCAACCATATCCGCGAGCTGGTCGATCCGGACGCGAACATCATCTGGGGCAGCGCGTTCAACGACAACCTCAATGGCAAGATCCGCGTGTCGGTGGTCGCCACCGGCATCGACAATGAGATCGGCAACCATGCCGCGCCGTTGACGCAGCCGTTCAGCTTTGCGAGCCGTCCGGCCGTGTCGGTGCCGCAGCAGGGTGGTGCGCTCAAGGCAGCGACGCCCGCGTCGCAGCCTGCGCCGGTCGCAGCACCCGCGCCGGAACCCGAAACGCTGGAACTGGACGTCCCCGCGCCGCCCGCGCCTGCGCCCGTCGAAGCGGCCCCCGCGCCCTTTGCTGCGCCCAAGCCTGCAGCGGTGTTTTCCGACGAGGGGCCGGATCAGGACGAACTGGTGCTGGGTGCCGATAATGCCGCGCCAGCCGCAGCGCCCGCGCAACCTGCAGCGCCCCGCGTTGCGAGTGGCGGCACATTGTTCGAGCGGATGGCGGGCCTGACCCGTGGCGCGGACAAGGTGCCGGGTGGCGATGACGCCGCCGGTGTCGATATTCCCCGCTTCCTGAATCGCCAGAACAACCAGTAAGATCATCGCGCGCGGCCCGTGCCGCGCCGGTTATGCAGCGCGCCGTCTGTCCTATGGGGCAGCACGGCGCGCTTTTTTGTTCGGGCGATTTCCTATTCGCGCCTTGATCCGCTAGAGCGCGGATGTGACACAATATCTTTCATGGATTCTTGGCGGCCTGCTGATGGCCGGAACCGCCCAGGCGCAAACCGACCAGGCCCAACTGGTCCGTCCCCTTGGCGCCGCCGACCTCAACAGCAATCTGGCGCGCCTGTCGGCCAATCCACGCGACGTGGATGCGTTGATCGGCGCGGGGGAGGCGGCGCTGGCACTGGACGATCCGCGCGCGGCGGCGGGTTTCTTTGCAAGGGCCGATACAATCACGAGCGGCAATGGCCGGATCAAGGTCGGGCTGGCGCGCGTCAATCTGAAGCTGCAGAACCCGGCGGAGGCCGTGCGGCTGTTCGATCAGGCTGGGCGGCTGGGATTTGCCGACGCGACGATCTTGGCGGATCGCGGGCTGGCCCGCGACATGACTGGCGATCAGGCCGGGGCGCAGCGAGACTATCAGGCCGCCCTGCAGCGCACGCCCGACGATGCCGAACTGATCCGCCGTTATGCCGCATCGCTGGGCATATCAGGGCAGGTGGCGGCGGCGGAGCGGGCGCTGGAACCGTTGCTCTACAAGAGCGACCGGGCGGCGTGGCGCTATCGCGCGTTCATTCTGGCGATGAACAACCAGCAGGCCGAAGCGCGCAAGGTCGCCGACCAGACCATGCCCGCGCCACTGGCGGCGGCGATCGTTCCCTATATGCAGAAAATGCCCTATTTGACCGCGCCACAAAAGGCGGCAGCGGTGCATTTCGGGCAGTTCCCGGCGCAGACCGGCACGCGCATCGCGGCGATCACGCCGACCCCGCCAGCGCCCGGCTCACCGCAGGTCGTGGTGCCAGCCGCACCGGTGGCGGTCGCCGCCGCGCCGACCGGTCGGCCGCAAAGCGCGCGGGAGCGTCGGGCCGAACAGCAACGCCAGCGGCGCGAAGCCGCGCGCCTGGCCCGCGCCGAAACACCCGCCCGCGTGGCGATGGCACGGGCGCAGACGCAACGGCAGGCGGTGCCGACGGTTCAGCCTACGCCTACGCCTACGCCTACGCCCACGCCCACGCCCACGCCGATGGTGCAACCTACGCCCGTGCCCCCCCCGACGCCGATGGTTCAGCCGACCCCAAGTCCTGCGCCCGCGCAGACGGCACCGACTGCCATTGCGCCATCCGTCCAGGCAATCGCGCCGACCCCGGAGCAAACGCCAACGCCGGTGCAGCAGGCACGAGCGCCTGCTACGGCGGTGCAGGGGCCGCCCGCGCCGGGCTTCGAATCGGTAGCTACCGTCGCGCCCGCGCCTGCGCCGCAGACGGCGCCTCTACCGGCCATGGTCCAATCCGTGCCCGCTGCGCCGCCGCAGCCGGACCCGGAGGCGACGCGAACGCTCGCCGACATCATTCGTGCGATCGACGTGCCCGAAACCGAGCGACAGGCGCGTGTCGCCGCCGTCGATCTGGAGGAGATCGCCGCGCTGCAGGCGGCGCGCCGCGCCGAGCGGCAGGCCGCCGCCGAGAAGGTGAAGAAGGCGGCGCTCGCCAAGGCCAAGGCGGAAGCCGACGCCAAGGCGAAGAAGGAAGCGGAAGAAAAGAAGAAGTTGGCCGACAATCCGTCGCGTAACTGGTTGCAGATCGGCATCGGCGCGAACAAGTCGGGCCTGGCTTTCACGCTCAATGCGTTGCGCAAGAAATATGACAGCCTGTCCGGGCAGGATGGATGGAGCGCAAGCTGGGGACAGACCAACCGCCTGCTGGTTGGCCCGTTCCCCAACTTTGCGCGCGCCAAGGCGCTGGAAGATAAACTTAAGGCTGCGGGCGGCGATGCCTTTGCGTGGAAAAGCAGTGCGGGAGAGGTGGTCGAAAGGCTGGGCGGCCAGTAAGAGGACGTCCTATGACGATCCTTGCCCCCTATGCCTGCCACCCCGCCGCCAGCCGGGGACGGCTTCATCCCGAACCGGGCGGGGAGGTGCGCGGGCCGCGTGACATATTCCAGCGCGACCGCGATCGCATCATCCATTCGATCGCCTTTCGCCGGCTGCGCCACAAGACGCAGGTGTTCGTGTCGCCCGATGGCGATCATTTCCGCGTCCGCCTGACCCACAGCCTGGAGGTTGCGCAGATCGGCCGCACCACGGCGCGCACGCTAGGACTGAACGAGGATCTGACAGAAGCGCTCTGTCTGGCGCATGATATCGGCCATCCGCCCTTCGGCCATGCGGGCGAAGATGCGCTTGAAGCGGCGATGGAGGATCATGGCGGGTTCGACCATAATGCTCATACGCTGCGCACGCTGATGCTGCTGGAAAGCCCCTATCCGCGCTTCAAGGGGCTGAACCTCAGCTGGGAGATGCTGGAGGGGCTGGCCAAACATAATGGGCCGATCGCGCATCCCGGCTGGGCGATGCGCGAACTGGATGCGCTGTTCCCGCTGGACCTCACCAGCCATGCCTCGCTGGAGGCGCAGTTGGCGGCGATTTCGGACGATATTGCCTATGATAATCACGACATTGACGATGGGTTGCGCGCCGGGCTGCTGACGCTGGAGCAGTTGCTGGAGGTGCCGTTCGTCGCGTCCTGCTGGGACAGGGTGCGAACCCGCTATCCCGATGTGCCGCAGGATGGTTTGTTGCGCGAACTGGTGCGCGAGCAGATCGGCGTGATGGCCAACGACTTGCTGGCGGCGACGCGGG
The DNA here is from genome assembly GCF_031457465.1 of Sphingobium xenophagum. Lineage (GTDB taxonomy): Bacteria > Pseudomonadota > Alphaproteobacteria > Sphingomonadales > Sphingomonadaceae > Sphingobium > Sphingobium xenophagum_A. The sequence goes on along the minus strand of NZ_JAVDWV010000002.1, from coordinate 150,906 downwards.
CGAATATCGCGGAATCGCGGGTCGAGACGGTGGAAGATGTGCGCGCGCTGGGGCGGACGCTGGTCGGCTTTTCGCCGGAACTGGCGGCGCAGGAGCGCGACCTCAAACGCTTCATGTATGCCACCCTCTATCATCATCCAGAGCAAATGGCGGCGGCCGACCGGGCGCGGGTGGTCGTGACCGACCTGTTCCGCGCCTATCAGGAAGAGCCGGGCCTGATGCCGCCCGAATGGCGCGACGAGTGCGTTAGGCAAGAACCGGCGCGTAGTCGCCACATCACGGATTTCATCGCCGGGATGACGGACCGCTATGCCGAGAAGCGGCATGCGGAGATTTTCGGGTAGGTCCAAATCCTCCCCTGCAAGGGGAGGATCTTTTAGCTGATTGACGTGCCCTGTCCTTTGTCGCAATGCCTAGGACGTCTCCGGCGTCGAGGATTCGGCGCTGGGCATGATGCGGGAGAGCATGGGTGGCCTTTGAGGCCGTCCCCGTCGCCGAAGGAGCAACCGCCCCGGAATCTCTCAGGCCAATGGACCGCATCGCGCGCAAGGCACTCTGGAAAGCGGACGGGTCATCTCGTCCCACCGAAGGGGTAAGCCATGTGGCCGCAAGGCCGCTGGTCAAAGCTCTCAGGTTCCCGTGACAGAGGGGGTGACGAACAGAAGCGGTCCGGTGCGGGCCGGGCTGAACGTCGCTGCAACCCTCTCACGGAAAGGCCGTCCGATGACCGCCCACTCTGACTCGAACGATGATATTGCCATGCTGGAAGAGGCCTTGCCGCTCGAAGCGCTGCCGCTCGACGCCTGGCACCGTGCGCAGGGCGCGCGCATGGTCGGCTTTGCGGGCTATCATATGCCGATCCATTATGATGGCATCATGGCCGAACATAGCTGGACCCGCGAACATGCCGGGCTGTTCGATGTCAGCCATATGGGGCAGATCGGTTTTTCCGGCGAGGGCGTGGACGAAGCGCTCGAAATCCTCCTGCCAAGCGACATCAAGGGGTTGAAACCCGGTCGCCAGCGTTATTCGATGCTGCTGGATCAGGATGGCGGCATTCTCGACGACCTGATGGTCGCGCGTCCCGCCAATGGCGCATTCGATGGCGCGGCGATCTATATGGTTGTCAATGGCGCGACCAAATATGACGACATGGCCTGGATGATCGAGCATCTGCCCGATGAGGTCGTGATGAACCATATGGACGAGCAAGCGCTGTTGGCGTTGCAGGGGCCGGAGGCCGGCGAGGCGATGGCTACGCTGGTGCCGGGGACGGCGGACCTGACCTTTATGCAGTGCGGCGCGTTCGAGTGGGATGGCGTGGCGCTGTGGATCAGCCGGTCGGGCTATACCGGCGAGGACGGGTTCGAGATCAGCCTTCCTGCGGAAGCCGCCGAGGCTTTTGCCGATGCGCTGTGTGCGCTCCGCCAGGTCAAGCCGATCGGCCTTGGCGCGCGGGATTCGCTGCGGCTGGAGGCGGGCTTGCCGCTTTACGGCCATGACCTGACGTCGGCCGTCAGCACGATTGGCGCGGATCTGGGCTTTGCGATCGGCAAGCGGCGGCGGGCGGAGGGCGGCTTCATCGGCCATGGCCGGGTGATGAAGGAACTGGCCGATGGCCCCGGCACGAAGCGCGTTGGCCTGAAAATCCAGGGGCGTTTGCCCGCGCGGGAGGGCGCGCAAATCTTTGTCGGCGACAATCTGGTCGGGGAAGTGACGTCGGGCGGCTTTGCGCCGACGCTTGGCGCGCCGATTGCGATGGGCTGGGTCAGCCTGCCGCATAGCGCGCTCGACACCGCGCTGGAGATAGATGTGCGTGGCAAGCGCATTGCCGCGACCGTCACGCCGATGCCGTTCGTGCCGCATCGCTATCGCCGCGCGGCTGCCTGATTTTGTTTCGACTTTTTGTGATCATGATTTTCAAGCACATCATTCCGGGAGTATCATCATGAGCCGTTATTTTACCGAAGAACATGAGTGGATCGACGTCGAGGGCGAGATCGCCACGGTTGGCATCACTGACTTTGCCCAGGAGCAATTGGGCGACATCGTGTTCGTCGAACTGCCGGTCGAAGGCGCGACCTTCGACAAGGGCGATGACGCCGCTGTGGTGGAATCGGTCAAGGCCGCGTCTGACGTCTATGCGCCGATTTCGGGCGAAGTGGTCGAGACCAATGGCGCGCTGGAAGACGAACCCGCGTTGGTGAACAGCGATGCCGAAGAGGATGGCTGGTTCTTCAAGCTGCGCATCACCGACATGAGCGAGCTGGAAGGGCTGATGACCGAAGCGGCGTATAAGACGTTCGTCGCTGCTTTGTAACGCACGAGAATAAGCCCCTCCCTTTCAAGGGAGGGGGAAGGGGTGGGTCGCGACCGCAGGGCGCGTCCGCCCTTTCGCCACGGAGCAGCGCTCGCTCCGCTCGCGACCCACCCCCGGCCCCTCCCTTGAAAGGGAGGGGGGAGTTTTGCAAATGCGTTACCTACCCCTTACCGACACTGACCGGCAGGCGATGCTTGCCACCATCGGCGCGGCGTCGATTGATGATTTGTTCGTGGATGTGCCTGCCGAGGCCCGGCTTTCCGGCCAGATCGAAGGCCTGCCCGATCATGCCAGCGAATTGGCGGTCGAGCGGCATATGAGCAAACTGGCGCGGCAGAATTTGTCGGCGGGGGAAGCGCCCTTCTTCCTGGGCGCGGGCGCGTATAAGCATCATGTCCCCGCCAGCGTCGATCATCTGATCCAGCGCGGCGAGTTTCTGACCGCCTACACCCCCTATCAGCCAGAAATCGCGCAGGGGACGTTGCAGGTCCTGTTCGAGTTCCAGACGCAGGTGGCCCGTCTGCTCGGCTGCGACGTCGCCAATGCGTCCATGTATGACGGGTCGACCGCCTGCTGGGAAGCGATCGGCATGGCGCGGCGCATCACCAAGCGGGGCAAGGCAATCCTGTCGTCAGGCCTGCACCCCCATTATGTGTCGGTCGCGCGGACGATGGCGAAGTTCACCGGCGACCTGCTGGCGCATGAGGCGCCGACGCTGACGGCGCAGACGGACATCGACGCGCTGATCGCCAGCATCGACAAGGATGTGAGCTGCGTCGTGGTGCAATATCCCGACATTTTGGGGCGGATTGCCGATCTGACGCCGCTGGCCGATGCGGCGCATGCGGCGGGTGCCTTGCTGGTGGCGGTCGTGACCGAGCCAGTGGCGCTGGGCGCGCTGGTGCCGCCGGGTGAGATGGGCGCGGACATCGTCGTGGGCGAAGGCCAGTCGATCGGCGTCGGCCTGCAATTTGGCGGGCCGTATCTCGGCCTGTTCGCGTGCAAGCAGAAATATGTGCGGCAGATGCCGGGCCGCCTGTGCGGCGAGACGGTGGATGCGGCGGGCAAGCGCGGCTTCGTGCTGACGCTGTCGACCCGCGAACAGCATATCCGCCGCGAGAAGGCGACGTCAAACATCTGCACCAATTCAGGCCTGTGTGCGCTGGCGTTCAGCATTCATATGACGTTGCTGGGGGAACGCGGGCTGCGCGAATTGGCGAGCCTTAATCACGGGCTGGCCGTGCAGGCCGCCGATCGGCTGGCGCAGGTGCCAGGCGTGACACTGCTCAACGACAGCTTTTTCAATGAGTTCACCCTGGTCCTGACCAGAGATGCGCGCGACGTGGTGCGCAGCTTGGCCGATAAGGGCGTGCTGGGGGGCGTGTCGCTGGGGCGGCTGTTCCCCGATGCGCCTGCGATCGGCAAGGGCTTGGTCGTCGCGGTGACCGAAACGGTGACGGCAGAGGATATAGAGGCGCTGGCTACGGCGCTTGAGGAGGAACTGGCATGACCATGCTCAAGGAAGGCCGTCCCACCACGCCGGTCGCGGTTGCGGATGCGCATATGGCTCCGGCGACGGTGACGGGAAATCGCGCGCTGATGCTGGAAGAGGCGCTAATTTTCGAGATTGGATCGACCGAGACGACAGGCGTCGATTTCGCGCCCGCGCCGAAGGTTGCGAGCCGTCTTGGCGGGCTGGAGCGCAAGACGATCGGCCTGCCGGGCCTGTCGGAACAGGAAACCGTGCGCCATTATACGCGGCTGTCGCGGCAGAATTACGCCATCGACCTGGGCCTGTTTCCGCTCGGCAGTTGCACGATGAAACATAATCCGCGCCTGAATGAAAAGGTGGCGCGGATGCCCGGTTTCGCGGACCTGCATCCGCTCGCCCCGCAATCGACGGTGCAGGGCGCGCTGGCGGTGATCCATGAACTGGCACAATGGCTGGTCACGCTGACGGGGATGCACAGTGTGGCGATGAGCCCCAAGGCGGGGGCGCATGGGGAATTGTGCGGCTTGCTGGCGATCCGGGCAGCATTGGAGGCGCGGGGCGATGCCCGATCGGTGGTGCTGGTGCCGGAAAGTGCGCATGGCACCAATCCGGCTACGGCGGCTTTCTGCGGCTATCAGGTCGAGGATATTCCCGCGACGCCCGAAGGCCGCGTCGATCTGGCGGCTCTGACGGCGCGGCTTGGCCCGGATGTGGCGGCGGTGATGATCACCAATCCCAATACGTGCGGCCTGTTCGAGCGCGACCTCAAGACGATTTCCGATGCCGTCCATGCGGCGGGCGCGTTCGTCTATTGTGATGGTGCGAATTTCAACGCCATCGTCGGGCGGGTACGCCCCGGCGATCTGGGCGTCGATGCGATGCATATCAACCTGCATAAGACCTTCTCGACACCGCATGGCGGTGGTGGTCCCGGCTCTGGCCCGGTCGTGCTGTCGGAAGCGTTGGCCTCCTATGCGCCGCTGCCGTTCGTCGAGAAGCAGGGCGACCAGTTTGTGCTGATCGAGGAAGAATCCGCGCAGGATCATCATGGCGGCACCTTTGGCCGGATGGTGGCTTTCCACGGGCAGATGGGCATGTTCACCCGCGCGCTCGCCTATATCATGAGCCATGGTGCGGACGGGTTGCGGCAGGTGGCGGAGGATGCGGTCCTCAACGCCAATTATATCCTGCGCAGCCTGGACGATGTGCTGGACGCGCCTTTTGGCAGCAGCGGGCCATGCATGCACGAGGCGCTGTTCAGCGACAAGGGGCTGGCCGAGGGCTTCACCACGCTCGACATCGCCAAGGGGCTGATCGACGAGGGCTTCCACCCGATGACCATGTATTTCCCGCTGGTCGTCCATGGCGCGATGCTGATCGAGCCGACCGAGACGGAGAGCAAGGCGGCGCTCGACCAGTTCATCATGGCGCTGCGGTCGTTGGCAGAACGCGCCAAGGCCGGGGATGAGGCGCTGAAGGGTGCGCCCTATCATGCGCCGCGTCGCCGACTGGACGAGACGCTGGCGGCGCGCAAGCCGGTGTTGACCTGGGAAGCGCCTAGGCTGGCACAGGCGGCGGAATGACGGTCTGGATTCCGGGCGAAGCGGACGGCGAGGCGTACAAACGTCACGCCCCCGCGACGCTGCGGAACCGGGACGCGATATTGGCGGTGCTGGGGGAGGCGCTGCCCTCTTCCGGGCTGGTGCTGGAAGTGGCGAGTGGCAGCGGCGAACATGCGGTACATTTCGCGGCTGGGCTGCCCGCGCTCAACTGGCAGCCGAGCGATCCCGATCCGGCGGCGCTGGCGTCGATCGAGGCGTGGCGCGGGGAGGCGGGCCTGGCCAATCTGCGTGCGCCGATGCTGCTGGATGCGGCGGCGGACTGGCCGATCGACCGGGCGGATGCGATCTTGTGCATCAATATGACCCATATCAGCCCATGGGCAGCAACGTTGGGATTGTTCACGCAAGGCGCGGGGGTTCTTCCAAAGGGCGCGCCGCTGATCCTCTATGGTCCCTATTTTCAGGCCGATGTTGCGCCTGCGCCCAGCAATGTGGAGTTCGATGCCAGCTTGCACGCGCGCGATCCGCGATGGGGGATAAGGGCGCTGGACGATGTTGCCGCGCTGGCGACGGCGCAGGGCTTCGCGCTCGATTGCGTTCAATCGATGCCCGCGAACAATCTGACGCTGATCTTCCGCCGCGCCTGACCTGCCGCTAGTGACAGGTTGCCGCTGCGTGACGCCGCGATAGGCTCTCTCCCGATAAGAGGATAGGGGAGGCAGGGTAATGCAGAGCATATTGGCACGGCCTGCCCATGTTCCGGCGGATCGGATCGTCGATTTCGACATTTTCGAGCCGCCCGGCGTCGAGCAGGATTATTTCGCGGCGTGGCAATCGTTGGTGCGGGAGGATGGTCCCGGAATCGTGTGGACCAGCGCCAATGGGGGCCACTGGATCGCGACGCGCGGCGAGATTGTCCGGGCGCTGTGGGCGGACAATGTCCGGCTGTCGAGCGAAGTGCTGGCCGTGACGCCGGGGCTTGGCGAGGTGATGCGTTTCATTCCGCTGCAACAAGACTCGCCGGAGCATCAGCCGTTTCGCATGGCGGTGATGAAGGGCTTTGCGTCGCGCTTCGTCGTCGCAATGGAGCCGCAGGTGACGCAGGTCGCGCGCGAATTGATCGACGGGTTGATCGACCGGGGTTCGTGCGACTTCGTGGCGGATTTCGCCGAGATATTGCCGCTGCACATCTTCCTGACGCTGATCGACGTGCCCCTGTCCGACCGGCCGCGATTGCGGGCGCTGGGGTCGCAACTCACGCGGCCGGATGGGTCGATGACGGTCGAGCAATTGCGCGATGCGGCTGACGACTATCTGGCACCCTATATCGCCGCGCGCATGGCCAATCCGGGGACCGACCTGTTCAGTCGCATCCTGTCCGAACCAATTGACGGGCGCGCTTGGAGCGAGGATGAGGCGCGGCGCATGTGCCGCAACCTGCTGTTCGGCGGACTGGATACGGTGGTCGCGATGGTCGGCATGGTTGCGCTGCACCTGGCGCGCCATCCGCAGGACCAGGCATTGCTGCGCGAGAGGCCGGACCTGATCCCCGATGCCGCCGATGAATTGATGCGCCGCTACCCCACCGTTTCGGTCAGCCGCAATCTCGTCACCGATGTTGAGGTGGATGGCGTGATGCTTAAGGCGGGGGACATCATCTATCTGCCGAGCGTCCTGCACAATCTGGACCCGGCGAGTTTCGATGCGCCCGAAACGGTGCGGTTCGACCGCAAGCTCAATGCGACGCGGCATACGACGATGGGCGTGGGCGCGCATCGTTGCGTAGGGGCGGGGCTCGCGCGGATGGAGGTGATCGTGTTTCTGCGCGAATGGCTGGGCCGGATGCCGACTGTTCGGCTCGACCCTGATCGCCCGGTAACGATGAAGGGCGGTAATGTCGGCGCCTGCACAGCGCTGCCGTTGCGCTGGGACTGATTGCCCCTCTTCATTTCGCGCGCGATCCGCTCTAAGGGCGGGCCAATGCCCAACGCCCTAGTCGATCTCGTCCGCGCCGAACTGCTCCAGCCTGCCGATCCGCGCGCGGCGGCGATGGCGGGGGCGATCGCGGCGCGCTATCCGCAGGCAGCGCGGGCGGTGCTTTTCTATGGCTCCTGCCTGCGCGAAGCCAATCTCGACGGGCTCATGCTCGATTTCTACCTGATCGTGTCGGACTATACGGCGGCCTATGGCAAAAGCTGGCTGGCGCGCGCCAATGCGCTGATCCCGCCCAATGTCTTTCCGTTCGAACATCAGGGATTGATCGCCAAATATGCCGTCCTGTCGGAAGCGGACTTTGCGCGGTTGAACAGTGTAGCGGCGGACAATGTCTCGGTCTGGGCGCGCTTTGCCCAGCCTGCGCGGCTGTTGTGGGCGGCCGACGATCTGGCGAGGCAGCGGGCGATCGTCGCGGTGGCGCAGGCCGCGCCGACCCTGTTGTCGCTGGCCCGGCCAATGGCGGAAGGGGGCGACGAGGTGCTGGGCCTGTGGCGCTGCGGCTTTACCCTGACCTATGCGGCCGAATTGCGTGCGGAGCGAAAGGGGCGGTCGCTGTCGATCGTCGATGCCGATCCTGAACGCTATCGACAGTTGGGGGAGGCGGCGCTGGCGCAGGGCTTGCCGCCTTCGCCCGCCGATGCGCCGAAGCGCTGGCGCGCGCTGCAGCGGCGCGGCAAATGGTTGTCGGTGGTGCGCCTGGCCAAGGCGAGCTTCACTTATGCGGGCGGGATTGATTATCTCGCCTGGAAGATCAACCGCCATGCCGGGACGGCGATCACCATCAAGCCATGGCAACGGCGCTGGCCGCTGCTGGGTGCGGTCACTCTGCTGCCTGCGCTGTTCCGTTCCGGGGCGATTCGCTGAGCGCCTGGCCCAGCGCCTGACCCAGCGCCATCAGCGTATAGGGTTTGCGCAGCACGGCATGGCCCGCGAAATCGGCGCTTTCGGTCATGTCGCCGGCATAGCCGGTCACAAACAGCACGGGGATATGGGCGTAGGCGGCGGGCAGCGCCTTGACCATTTCCGGCCCGGTCAGGTCTGGCATCAGCACGTCGCTGATGATAAGGCCGATGTCGCTATTATGGGATAGCAGCCGGGCGGCCTTTGAAGGATGATCGCAGGCGATCGGCAGATGGCCGAGTTCGCCGAGCGCCGCCATCGTCTGATTAAGGACGCGGGGATCATCCTCCACCACGAGGATGCGGGTCGGCGGATGCTCGACGGGGCTCTGGTTGGCCTGCGCCTCCTGACCCAGCGCATCGGCGGCGGCTCCGGTGCGGCGGGGCATGTAGAGATGGACGCTGGTGCCTTCACCCGGTTGCGATTCGATGCGGATTTCGCCCTCGCACTGGCGCACGAAACCGAAAATCTGGCTGAGGCCAAGGCCGGTGCCCTTGCCCACCGGCTTGGTGGTGAAGAAGGGTTCGAACACGCGGGTCAGCACGTCCGCGCTCATGCCGCAGCCGTCGTCGGTGACGGTCAGCGTGACATAATCGCCCGCCTGGCACTCGCCGATCTCGTCCGCGGCCAGCGTCGCGCGGCCGGTGGACAGGGTGAGTTGGCCGCGCCCGTCCATCGCGTCGCGCGCATTGACGCACAGGTTGAGGATCGCATTTTCCATCTGATGCTGATCGACGAAGATACGCCAGCCTTGCGCATTCTGCGTGAAGTTGACCCGGATCTGATCGCCGATGGTGCGGTCGATCAGGTCGGCCATGCCCGACAACAGCGCATCGGGATCGACCGCGCTGGGTAGCAGTGGTTCGGCGCGGGCGAAGGCGAGCAGACGGCGGGTCAGGGCCGAGGCGCGGTTGGCTCCCTCCATGGCATTGTCGAGATGGCGACCGGCTTCCTCCGGCTGCATCCGCATCTTGCGCTTGGCCAGTTCCAGGCCCCCTACGACGACCGCGAGCATATTGTTGAAGTCATGGGCGATGCCGCCGGTCAACTGGCCGACGGCATCCATCTTGTGCATCTGGCGAAGATTTTCTTCCGCCGCTTCGCGCTCCGTCGATTCCTGTTTCAGCCGTTCATAGGCTTCGGTCAGTTCGGCGGTACGCGCGCGCACGGCCGCATCGAGCCGGTCGGCCCGCTCGCTCTCCGCATCGGCGAGCCGCCGGGCGTTGCGCCGGTCTGTCAGCGCATTGTTGGCGAACCAGGCGGCGAAGAGGACGCAGACCAGCAGGGCAATGCCCAATAGGCCGGAGGTGCGCCCCATGGCCTGGGTGCGGTCGCCCGCCAGCGTCACCGCAAGGCTGCGTTCGCGCAGACGTTCATTTTCCGCCTTGATGACGATGTCGAGCAGGGCCGATATCCGCTTGAGATCCTGCGAACTGCCAGCCTCATGAAAGCGGCCCAGCGCCCCGATCTTCTGCCCATAGGTCGTGCGCAGGGCGATTTCGTTCAGCGTCTTGGTGCGGTCGTCAAAGGCCTTTTGCAACGCCTGGACATTGCCGCGTTGCCAGCCGCTATGGCGGGTGGCGTAGTGAAGCGCCTTCAACTGGCTGGCGGCACCCCGCCATTGATCCTGAAAGAGACGCCCGGTGTCGGTATCGAGGCTGATGACATAGCGGGCCAGCGTCACTTCGGCGCGGGCGGTACGTGCTTCGAACGCGCGGGCCAGGGCGATGATGTCGAAGCTGCGCCGCTGCTCCACCAACGCCCGCTGATGATCGCGAGTGGCGTTGCTGGCGCTGTAGAGCAGCGCACCGAGCGAGCCGATGAGCAGGACAACGAGCAGCAAGGGCAGGGCGCGCCGGGCCATGCCACGCCACCCCTTACGCTGTGTATCGGTGTAGTCGCCCTGTGCCATAGCCTGTCACACTAGCCCAACCGCTCCGGCAGCGAAACAACATAGCGCAATGGTTCAGCCAATGGCGCCCGTGGCTTTGCCGGCGGCTTCGAACATGCCAATAATCTGTTCGACCTGTTCATCGCTATGGTCAGCGCACAGCGAACAGCGCAGCAGGAAGGTGCCCGTCGGGGTCGCCGGAGGGCGCGCCATGTTGACGTAGAGGCCGAGTTCCAGCAGCGATTGCCAGATGGCGACCGCCTGCGCCTGATCGGTCAGGATGACCGCGATGATCGCCGATTGCGGGGTCTTGGTGCCCAGCGTGAAGCCGAGATCGGTCAAGCCCTGGTGCAGCCGCTTGCTGTTCTTCCACAGATGGGCGCGCTTGTCGCTCGCATGCATCAGCTTGCGGATGCTGGTGGCGGCAGTGGCGACGACGCTAGGCGGCAGCGAAGCGGTGAAGACATAGGGGCGGCAGACGAGGCGCATGATCTCGAACTTGGGATGGTTGGAGACGCAGAAGCCGCCGACTGTGCCGACCGATTTGGAGAAGGTGCCGACGACGAAATCCACGTCGTCCTCGACGCCCTGTTCTTCATAGACGCCCCGGCCGTTGGGACCGAAGAAACCCATGCCATGGGCTTCATCGACCAGGATCATGCAATTGGGATGCTGGCGGATCGCAGCGACCATCTCTGGCAGCGGGGCGATGTCGCCGAGCATCGAATAGACGCCTTCCAGCACGACGAGTTTCAGCGCATCGGCGGGCAGGCGGGCGAGGCGCTTGGCCAGATCCTCGACGCTGTTGTGGCGGAAGCGGACGATTTCAGCGTCGCCTAGGAAGCAGCCGTCATAGATGGAGGCATGGCTGTCGGCGTCGAGGATGACATAGTCGCCCTTGCCCGCCAACGTCGAAATGATGCCGAGATTGGCCTGATAGCCGGTCGAGAAGACCATCGCCGACGATGTGCCGTAAAATTCCTTGAGCGCGTCTTCGACTTCGCGGTGACCCTGATAGGTGCCGTTGAGGACGCGGCTGCCGGTCGTGCCTGCGCCAAATTCGTCGAGCGCCTTCTTGCCGGCCGCGACGACATCGGGGTCGAACGTCATGCCCATATAATTATAGGTGCCGAGCAGGATGGTTTCCTTGCCCTTGATGATCGCGCGAGTGGGGGACAGCACCTGGTCCATCACGATCGAGAAGGGATCGCGCACGCCGGTCGCGAGCAGCGCTTCGCGCTCCGCGATCAGGGGATCGAACTTGGAAAACAGGTCGCGTGTGGGGGTGAGCGTTGCGGCGTCGGTCATGATGTCTTTTGTCCCAAAACCGTTCGGGCTGAGCGAAGTCGAAGCCCTCTGCCGAGCGGAGCCGAGGCTCTTTGCTTCGCCTTCGCTCAGCGGTGCCCTTCGACTTCGCTCAGGGCGAACGGGTGTTGTTCTTACTGCTGCGTCTTCAGCTTTGCTACCGCGTCCACTAGCTGGCCGACCGTTTCGATCTCCGCCTGCATGTTCATGGTGATGAGGATGTCGAATTCATCCTCGATGGCGGCGACGAAATCCATCACGGTCAGGCTGTCCCATTCCAGGTCGCCTGCAAAGCTGGTGGTTTCGGTAAGGTCTACGCCCTTTTTGTTGAAGGGGGCGATCTGCGCCACGACGCTGTCGAAAATTTCGGTGCGATCCGTCATTCTGGTCATTCTTTCCGTGAAAGCACGGCTTTTGCCGCCCGTGACCGCTCTTTGGCAAGGGAATAAGGCGGCAATCGGGCAGCATCGCGCCCGAAATTGCGCGAGGGGCGCGGCGCTTAGCGGAAATTGTCGGCGTAAGCCTGCAATTTCAGCGTCTTGGGCGGGGTGGGGATGACGGTGTAGGCTATCCCCTGCTTTTGGGCATAGGCGATGGCGGCTTCCTGCGACGGGAAGCTGAGCTTCAATTGCTGCTGGGTGTCGCCTGATCCTGCCCATCCGGTCAGGGGGTCAGGCGTCTTGGCTTGCGCGGGCGCATAGTCCAGCACCCATTTATGGGTCAGCGCCTTGCCCGACTGCATGGCATTTTTCTGGATCTGATAGATGCGCGCGTTCATCGCGAAGGACTCCGGTAAATCGTCCTGCTGCGTTGCACCACGGAGCGCGCGCAAGTCAAGACTTGCGGCGGGCATCTGCATTTTTGGTGCGCAATGTGGCGCTGGCGGCGGTGGGATCGTCGGGCCAGGGGTGGCGCGGGTAGCGGCCGCGCATTTCCTTGGCAACATCGCGCCAGTTGCCCGCCCAGAAGCCCGGCAGGTCGCGCGTGGTCTGGATCGGGCGACCAGCGGGCGAGGTGAGCGAAAGGACAAGAGGAATGCGCTGATTGCCGACGGTGGGATGATCGGCGAGGCCATAGAGCGCCTGCACCCGCAATTCGACGCGCGGGCCGCCTTCGGCCGCATAGTCGATCGCATGGGTGCTGCCTGCGGGCGAGCGAAAATCGGGTGGGGCAAGGCGGTCGAGCTGTTGCTTGCCGTCCCAGCCGATCAGGCCTTCAAGGACGGCGGACAGGTGCGCGCGGTCGATGTCGGACAGACGGCGCTTGCCCGCCAGAAGCGGGGGCAGCCAGTCATCGAGGCTGGCGAGCAGCGCTTCGTCGGATAGTTCTGCGATCCCGGCGAAATCGGCGCGCATCCGCAGCGACCGGGCGGCTTCCGACCAGGGGAGGAGGGCAAGGCCGCCTTGTCGCACGCCATCGATCAGCGCGGCGACGACGGCTTGCGGGTCGGGGCTGTCGTCGGAACCGGACGAGAGGCGCACTGCGCCCAGGCGGCGCTCGCGTAGCGCTTCGATCCCGCCATTGGCGGCGCGAAAGCGGACGGTGCGGGTGGTGGCGATCCGATCGGGGAAGAGGGCCAGCACAGATTCTTCGCTGATCGGGGCGGCGGACAGGATGCGCGCGCCCGCCGCGCTGCCCTGCACTTCGCCCACCGCCAGCCATGGTTCGCGGGCGAGGGGCGAGAGCGGGTCGAGCCGGAAACCGCGTCCGCCGACGCTGGTCCAGTCCGCGCCGTCCGCAGAGCGGTGTTTCGATACGCGATCGGGGAAAGCGAGGGCGAGGCAGAGGCCGACATGGTGGTCAAAATAGCCCCTCCCTTCAAAGGGAGGGGTTGGGGTGGGTGCCTCCGAAGGAGGCTCGCTTCGCTCGCTACCCACCCCAACCCCTCCCTTTGAAGGGAGGGGCTTGAGAAGATTCGCCCATCGCTTTGCCAAGGCCCTTCCCGCGTCGGCGCGTTTGCCGGTTTCGCGGCGCCAGCGCTGGAGGCGTTGGGTGAGGTCGGTGTCCTGGCCGCCGATGCCGCGTTCGCCGAGCAGCACGGCGATCTCTGCGGCGGTCTGGGCAAGGCCCATTTCTCCCGCGCGCACCAGCATATGGGCTATGCGCGGGCTGAGCGGCAGTTTCGCCAGCGCCTTGCCATGGGGGGTGATGCGGCCGTCGGCATCGAGCGCTTCGAGCGCGGTTAGGCGGGTGCGGGCTTCGGACAGGGCGGCAGGAGGCGGGGGATCGAGCCAGCGCAGCGTGGCGGGATCGTTCACGCCCCATAGCGCGCAGTCGAGCAGAAGGCTGGAGAGGTCGCTTTCCAATATTTCCGGCGGGTCGAAGGGGGGCATGCCCGCGCTCGCGGCGGCTTCCCACAGGCGATAGGCGACGCCGGGCCGCTGGCGCGCGGCGCGACCGGCGCGCTGGGTGGCGGACGCCTGGCTGGCGCGTTCGGTGACGAGGCGGGTGACCCCCGCGGCCCGATCATAGCGGGGGCGGCGGGCGAGGCCGCTGTCGACCACGATCCGCACGCCGTCGATGGTCAGGCTGGTTTCGGCGATGGAGGTGGCGAGAATGACCTTCCGCGCGCCGGAGCGGGACGGGCGGATCGCGGCGCGCTGGGCGGCGGGATCGAGCGAGCCGTGCAGCGGATGAATGTCGAACGGGCCGCCGTCGATCCGTTCCGCCGTGCGTTCGATTTCACGCACGCCGGGCAGGAAGGCAAGCAGGTCGCCCTCTGCTTCCTCGCTGATCGCGCGGCGGATGGCGGCGGCCATCTCATCCTCGATCCGCTTTTCGGCGTTGCGGCCGATATGGCGCAGTTCGAGTGGCTGGATGCGGCCCTCGCTTTCGATCACTGGCGCGTTGCCCAGCAAGGCGGCAAAGCGCGCGCCGTCGAGGGTGGCGGACATGGGCAGGATGCGCAGGTCGGGGCGCAACGCCTCCTGCGCGTCGAGCGCGAGGGCGAGGCCGAAATCGCTATCGAGGCTGCGTTCATGGACTTCGTCGAACAGCACCGCCGATATGCCGGTCAGTTCGGGGTCGTCCTGAATGCGGCGGACGAAAATGCCCTCGGTCAGCACGAGCAGGCGGGTGCGGGCCGATTGTTTGCTGTCCATGCGCGTCGCATAGCCGACCGTGCTGCCGGGTTGTTCGCCCAGCATTTCGGCGATCCGCTCGGCCGCGGCACGGGCGGCGAGGCGGCGAGGGGAGAGCAAGAGTATCTGTCCGCTGCACCAGGGCTGGTCGAGCAGGGCCGGGGCCACCGCCGTCGTCTTGCCCGCGCCGGGGGGGGCGACCAGCACGGCGTTGCTGCCGGTGCGGAGCGCAGCCAGCAGGTCGGGCAAGACATCGTGGATCGGCAGGGCGGTCATGGCCGTTCCATCGGGCCATTTGGCGCTGTGGGCAAGATCAAGTGAACAGGTAGATGTGGATCGGGTTTTTGGGGTCGATCAGCATCTTGGTGGTCAGCGCCAGCGACATGATGATCAGCAGCGGTTTGATGAGCGTCGACCCGAAGCGCATCGCGAGGTGCGAGCCGATCTGGCCGCCGATGATGCTGCCGATCGCCATGGTCAGGCCCGCGATCCACAGCACATGGCCGCCCGCGACCATGGTGAGCAGGCCCGCGACATTGCTGGCGAAATTGGCGGCCTTGGTCTGGGCGGTGGCGCGCAGGATCGACAGGCCGCCCAGGGCCAGGAAGATGGTGGTGTAGAAGGCGCCCGCGCCCGGCCCGAAGAAACCGTCATAAAAGCCGATGACGCCGACCAGGCCGCTGAGCGCCCAGATGCCGACGCGGGCGTGCCGGTCTGCGTCGCCGAGCTTGGGCGAGAAGGTGAAATAGGCGGCGATGATGATCAGCAGTGCGGGCATCAGGCCCGCCAATATCGAGGGATCGACCCGTTGCAGCAGCCACGCGCCGCCGACCGAACCGATGAAGGCGGCGATCACCGGGCCTTTATAGGTTTTGAGGTCCATATGGCCGCGCCGGGCATAAGCGACGCACGCGCCGAAGGTGCCGAAGCAGCTTTGCAGCTTGTTGGTCGCGACCGCCTGCACCGGAGGGATGCCCGCTGCCATCAGCGCGGGCAGGGTGATGAGGCCACCGCCGCCTGCCATCGCGTCGATACAGCCCGCCATCAGCGCGGCGGCCATGAGGAAAGCGATGGTTTCGGGGGTCAGGATCATGGGCGGTTCGGCCCGCCACCCTCATCCCGTTCGGGCTGAGCCTGTCGAAGCCCTGTACTTTCTCAAAGAAGGCCCTTCGACAAGCTCAGGGCGAACGGGGTGTGTTGCATTGGACGAAGTACAGGCCCGAACCCTCAATAAGCGCGCAGGGTGGCGAACTCCACCGCTTCGGTCAGCGCGGCCTTGGCCTTGCCATTGTCGAACATGCCGAGCGCGTCGATCGCGCGCTGGCCATAATGGCGGGCACGGGCGAGCGTGTCGGCGATCGCGCCAGTGCGGCGGAGCAGGCCGGTGGCGTGGGCGAGGTCTTCGTCGCTGATCTTGTGGCCCGCAATCGCCGCCTTCCAGAAGGCGCGATCCTCGTCGCCGCCGCGCGCGTAAGCGAGGATGACGGGCAGCGTCACCTTGCCATCGCGGAAGTCGTCGCCGGCATCCTTGCCCATGGTCGCGCCATCCGATTCATAGTCGATTGCGTCGTCGATCAACTGGAAGGCGATCCCCAGGTTGCGGCCATAGACGTCGAGCTCATGCTCCTCCTTGTCATCGCGGTCGGCGACCACGGCGGAGATGCGGCAGGCGGCGGCAAAGAGCGCGGCGGTCTTTGCGCCGATGATGTCGAGATAATGATCCTCGCTGGTGTCGATGTTGCGCTGGGCGGTCAGCTGGTTGACCTCGCCCTCCGCGATCACCGCCGAGGCATTGGCGAGGATCTTCAACACCTTGAGCGATTCCGCCTCGACCATCAGCTCGAACGAGCGGGAGAAGAGGAAGTCGCCGACCAGCACGCTGGCGCTGTTGCCCCAGATGATGTTGGCGGTCTTGCGGCCCCGGCGCAGGCCAGAGCCATCGACAACATCATCATGCAGCAGGGTGGCGGTGTGGATGAATTCGACGGCCGCCGCGAGCTTGTAGTGACGGCTGCCAGCATAGCCGACCAGGTCGGCGCAGGCGAGCGTCAGCATCGGCCGCAAACGCTTGCCGCCGCCTGCGATCAGATGCCCTGCCAGTTCCGGGATCAACGGAATGCGCGATTGCATCCGGTCCAGAATCACGGCGTTGACCTGGTTCATGCCGTCGGCAACCAGATTCATGATGGGGGCCAGCGATGGCGCGCTCTTGGCGCGGCCGATCGGGTGGACGTTACCGGGGGCGGGTGCTGTCATGACAAGCGCCATGTGGCGGTGCAAAAAGCTAAAGGCAAGCGGGAATAGCTTGCCTGTAGGGCCATATGGCGCAAAAAGCCCGCGAGTGGAACCAAAGGAGCATCCCGTGACCGACATGCTGCAACGCTATCGCGAAAGCATCGACAATATCGACGCGGCGCTGGTGTTCATGCTGGCCGAACGGTTCAAGGTGACCCAGGCGGTGGGCGAATATAAGGCGACACATGCGCTGCCCCCCGCCGATCCGGGGCGGGAGGAGCGGCAGGTCGCCCGGCTGCGGCAACTGGCGCTCGACGCCAAGCTGGACCCCGATTTCACCGAAAAGTTCCTGCGCTTCATCATCGACGAAGTGATCCGCCATCATGAGCAGTTGCGCGACGGCTGATCCCCTGCGCGACGGTCAATCCGCCGGGTAGCTTTCATGCCCGGCATTGGGCCAGAGGAAATTGGTGTAGGTCAGCATGGTCGAGAAGCTTTCCGACCGAACCTGATGCCACCAGCCGATGGGAATGAAGAGCAGATCGCCGGGCGTCAGCAGCAGATCATAGCGCAAGATGTCGCGCGCCGCCGGATGGGTGGCCAGTCGCGCGGGGTCGGTCACGTCATGCACGTCGCTGAACACATGGCGGCGATGGGCGAGGTGCCGGGTTTGCGATGGCGGGATCAGGACGACCCGCTTGGTGCCGGTCAATTGCGCCAGCAGATTGTTGGTGAGGTCGAAATGGAGCGGGGTGAAGGCGCCTTCGCCGCCGATCCACAACATGCCGGGCGCCGGGGTCAAATAAGCGTCGATCGTGCCGAGATCGGATTGCAGCGGTGCGAGTGCCGGGCCGTTTGCCGCGCTGTTATAGGCGGTGAGATAGGCGTCGTTGCCGCCATCGCGCACCAGGTCGATGAAGGCGCGGAACGGGGCGCGTTGCCGGTGGCGGTCCTTCATCAGTTCATAGTCGCCAGCGGCGGTGCGGCCGCCCTGATATTCCACGGTCGCGTCGCCCACCGCGTCGGCCAGATAGTCGGGCGTCCAGCGGGTCAGCGCAGGCCAGTCCGCCAGCGCGCCCTTGATCAGCACGGGGCGGCCGGGTGCGTAGAAGCTGTGCAGGAAATCCTCGCTCGACAGATTTTCCGCGGTAAGCAGGCCGGAGGCGTAGGGCGACAGGGCGCGTTGCCGCTCCATCACGTCGAGCAGCCATTCGCGGCGGCGCAGTGCGCGGGTGAGGTCGAGCGCGCGTGGGGCAGGCTTGGGCGGATCCTTGATCGCGTCGAAACCGGTCTGTCGTAAGGCCATCTGCATCCGCATGTCGACCGGCGGGAAGGGGCGGGAGGGAGGTTTGGCCATATTGTCCCTTATCGCCCGATCATGACGGGCCTGTTGCAGACGATGACAATCAGGTGACGGTTTCGGCGGGGTCGGCGACGGGCGGACGCTTGCCGCGCGAACGGCCGAGCAGCACGCCGCCCAGCGCCAGGGCGAAGCCGATCAGCTGGATCGGGCCGAGCCGTTCGTTGAACAGCAGCCAGGCTTCGATCGCGGCGAGCGGGGGCACAAGGAGAAGGAGCATCGACATGGCGGTCGGTCCCTGATGCCGCACCAGCCAGACGAGCAGACTGAGGCCCGCGGCGGACAGGCCGAAGATCGACCAGCCAAGGCCAAGCCACAGGACCGGATCATTGTCCCAACGCCATTCGCCCACGATCAGCGTCGCGGCTATGGCGACCAGCGCGCCGCCCGCATTCTGGACTGTGCCCGAAATCAGGATCGGATCGCCCGCGATCGCGCCGCGCTGAATAAGCGTGCCGCCGGTCATGCCGATGACGGCGACGATGCCCGCGACAGCCGGGATCAGGCTGATCGACCCCGCACCGCTGCGCAGGATGATGGGCAGTAGGACGCAGGCGACGCCTGCAATCGCAATGGCAAGGCCGGTCCAGGCGCGGGCGGGGAGCCGGTAGCCCAACAGTGCGACGCTGGCGACCGCGACCATCAGCGGTTGGAGCGAGCCGAGCAGCGACATGACGCCTGCGGGCATGCCATGGCTGACCGCCCACCAACTGACCGTCAGATAGACGCCATGCAACATCGCGCCCGCACCCAGATGCAGGGTGAGGCGACGCCCGCGTGGAAACGCTTGCCGTGCGTAGAGCGCCGCACCACCGAGCAGCAGCGTGGTGAGCGTGAGGCGGATCGCCAGCACCAGTTCGGGCGCACCATGGGGCACGACGGCGCGCGCGACGATGAAGCCGGTGGACCAGATCAGGACGAACAGGATCGAGGCGGCGAGGGCGAACATGACGCGGCTTTGGCTCAAGAACATGGCTATGTCGAGCAAGAGCCAGACAAATGCGCGCCTGGCTCAGGCGCGGGGCGATATATCTCCAGCCCCCTGTTAGATCAGATCTTCTGAATAACCGATTGATTTGCTGTCAAGATCGGTTCGTACTTGGGCATGTGGTCGCTGTGGATGCAGATGGCATTATGATCTTGCCCACCCTGAAAGCGATCAGAGGGATATTTGAAATAATTATCGGCATTATAGCCTGCAGGTGCATGTTTGAACATTTCATAGCCCATATCTGCTACCATCCTACGAATATCGTTTCGACTATCATGATACTCGCAATAGAGGACAGGCTTGAATCTATCTATCGACGCTCTTGCCCCGGCCAGAACTTTCGCTTCAAGCCCTTCCACGTCAATTTTCAGGAAATTTATTGTGGCTATGTCTCGTTCTTCGACATAATCGTCGATGGTGATGAGATCGACTTCTGCACCTGTATTACCGGGTGCGATTTTCATGCCGCTGAAATGACCACGTTTCCCATAGTCGAAATCGACGATGCGGACTTTACCTTTGGCATCACCGACCGCAACATTCTGCGCGTGAATGTTAACCTTGCTGTTGAGGGCTGCGGTTGCGCAGATGTTTTGAAACATCAGCCTTTGTGGTTCAAAGGCATGAACGGCACCGCTGGGGCCAACAGCATCCGCAAAAACAATGGTATGTGTTCCCTGATGTGCGCCGACATCGAATATAATATCCGAAGGTTGAATGAACAATTTACAAAAGTTGAGCTCATTCCAGCCATGCTCACCGTAAAAGCAAATCGAACGACCAATAGGACTAAATCTGTTCAGGCTCAGCGGGCCAGAGCGGGAGAGAATGACAACATTTAACTCTCCGACCAGCGCAACTTTTTCATCCTCAATAAAAATGTCGTCGATCATCATTTACAAAGATCCTGCCGGTGGAGAGAGCGTACAGGATTAGTCGAACATGCGATAAATGCAAGGTGCAGATTGGTTGACCGGGTATTCATGGACGGTGTCTGGAGCGGCTTAGCCTTCCCCGCATCGCCGATATGCCGATGGACCTCATTCCCGCCCTGCGCGGATCGCTGCGCCCCCGGCGAAGGGGGTGAGGGCTACCAGCAGGAGCGAGGCGGCGGCGAGGAATTTCAGGGCCGCACCGCTGCCGTCGCCCAGCGTGCCTGCGCCGAAGATCAGCAGCGGCACGGCGAGCGGCAGGGCGAGCAGACCCGCCAGCGCGCCGCTTGATCGGAGGCCAGCGGTTAGCGTGGCGACCAGCAGGCCGAGCGCGGCGAGCGCGGGGGTGCCGACCAGCAGGCCAAGTTCGAGCATCCAGATGGTGCCGCCGTCGAGTTTCAGCAGCGCGGCGGCTGGCAGGGTGGCGATCATCAGGGGTGGGCCGAAGCCCAGCCAATGGGCGATCAGCCGGGCCAGGACGACCATCTCCTCGCCGATGCCGCGCAGCGCGATCTGGTCCAATATGCCGGCGTCCCGGTCCGGTGCGATGAGGCGATCGACCGGCAACAGGCTGGCGAGCAGCGCGGCGATCCACAGCATGCCGCCGCCCGTCCGCGCCAGCAGCGCGGCGTCCGGGCCGACCGCGAAGGGATAGAGGCTGGCGACGAGCAGGAGGAAGGCGACGGGGAGCCAGAGGCCGCCCGATGCCCATGCCTGGGCCAGATCGCGCCGCGCGAGCAGCCAGAGCAGCCTCATGGCCTATCTTCCATGGCGTCGGGCAGATAGTCGGCCAGCGAAAGCGCTAGAGGCGTGGTCATCGGCAGCGGCTGATGCGAGGCGGCGACAACGATGCCGCCGCTCGCCAGATGGGCGGCCACCGCTGCGCCGAGCAGGTTGGTCGAGGCGTCGTCTAGCCCGTTGCCCGGTTCGTCGAGCAGCCAGATAGGGGCATTGCTGGCTATCACCCGTGCCAGCATGGCGCGCTTGCGCTGTCCGGTGGACAGCATGCGGACGGGCACATCGGCGAGGCGGGACAATGCCATGGCGTCCAGCGCCGCCGACACCGCTTCCGGCCCGGCCCGGTCGAGTTGCGCCCAGAAGGCGAGCGCCGTGGCGAGCGGCAGGTCCATGTCCAGCGCCAGCCGCTCGTCGGTAAGCGCGATGCCGCCATGCCGATCGACCGTTCCAGCAAAGGCAGGCAGCAGCCCCGCGCACAGACGCAGCAGGCTGGACTTGCCGACGCCATTGGGGCCGGTCAGCAGCGCGCTCTCGCCCGGTCCCAGCGTCAGGCCGACGCCGCGAAACAGCATCCGTCCGCCGCGCAGGCAGGCGACATCGGTCAGCCGCAAGGCCGCATCGCTCATGATGCGACCATATCCTCCAGCACATGCATGTCGAGGTCCGACAGGCCGAAATGATGGCCGATCTCATGCACTACGACATGGGTGATGAGCGCGTCGAGCGGCACGCCGGTTTCGACCCATTCATCGAGCAGTGGGCGGCGATAGAGATGGACGGTCGGCGGGGTGTCGCCGGTCTGCGGCTCATGCCCCACGGGGCGGCCGGTATAGAGGCCGGTCAGGCCATAGGGATCGCCGATCTCCATCTCTTTGAGGATCGCCGGATCGGCAAATTCCTCGACGAACAGCACGACATCGGACAAGTGATCGCGGAAGGTTTCAGGCAGGCGCGCCAGCGCGCCGAGCGCCAGCGTCTCGATCTCCTGGATCGTGGGGGCAAAGCGGGGCGGTTGACCATGGTGCGACATGGCTGTCACATAAGCCAAAGCATATTAAGAGGATAGGGACATGATTGCCACATTGACGCAAGAACAGCGCGCCGCAGCCTTGGCCGAACTGCCGGAGTGGACGGTGGTGGCCGAGCCGGACGGCATAAGCCGCCGCTTCGTCTTTAGCGATTTCGTCGCGGCGTTCGGTTTCATGACGCGGGTCGCGATATTGGCGGAGAAGGCCGATCATCATCCCGAATGGTCGAACGTCTATAACCGGGTGGATATTGTTCTGACCACCCACGATGCCGGCGGATTGTCACAGCGCGACGTCGATCTGGCGCATGCAATCAATAGCTTGCTAGAATAAACCAGCCTGTTTCGGCATATGCTTTTCAATCTGGTCCTCATAGCCGCGCAGCGCTGCGATAACGGAAGGATCAGAGGCATAGCGTTGCCGCAGCAGGGCCAGTTTGGTATCGGTGCCACGGCACAGCTCGGCGATATTTTCCGCGATATAGGCGCGGCGTTCGGCATCATAGGGCTCTTCGCCCCGGAAATGATCGCAACTGTCGCGCGCCACCATGAACTCGGTGACTTCGCGCGGGAAAGGCGCGGCGCTGGCGGCAACATCCGATGGGGGCAGGTCGAGCGGGAAATAGGGGGCGGGCTGGGCGCGGACCGTGACGGTTGGCGAAACCCGCGCCGGTGTGGCGGGTGGCGGCATCGGCGCGACCACAGGTTCGGGCGGCGGCGGGGTCGCATTGTCGGCGATCTGGGCGACGGTGGTGAAGGCAACACCATTGTCCGCCTGCGCCGTATCATCCGACGCGCGGCAGCCAGCGACCAGCGCCAGCATCATGACCATCGGCACCAGCACAACAGGCCTGCTCACCCGATTTCCTCCCGCAAGCTGGCGATCAATTCCGCGACATGCGGCAAGCGCGATTCTTCCTCGTCCAGGATCGCCAGAAACGCAGATCGCCTATAGGCGCGCACCCTGTCGGGCGAAAGGCGGCTTGCGGTGGGTATGGCTGAATTCACGATGTCCAGCAGCCGCTCGACCCCGTGGAGGCGCCCCCAAAGATAGTCATTCTCCCGATAGGCCCTGCTAAAAAACGCGCCGAAATTGTTGAATTCTATGCCTTTCAGCGTCGCCTGCGCTCCGCCTGCGCGGATGGCGGAACAGTCTTCGGGTGAAATCCGGTCGACCTTGACCGGATCATATTCGTCCAGAGTGTCACCCTGGAGCAACGGTAAGGTGGCGATATCGGTGAAGGGGAAGCCGAGATAGGCGAGCAACATGGTGCGCCGGGCCGCCTTGGGCAGCGCGGCGAAGGCTTCGGCGAGCAGAATGTCGGCCGAATCATCGCGCGCCTGAAGGTTGCGGGCGTGCGCGACGGCCTCCAGCGCAGCGGCGGCGTCGGTCGGCACCTGGCGCGCGGCGGCGATGACGGCGGGGCCGTGAAAATCGGCGTCCTCGCATTCGGCATAGAGGGCGAGGGCGGCGTAGATGGCGTCGTGCATGGCCTGCACCTCGACTGCCTCCACCGCGCTCTCGCGCTCCAGCGTTTCGGCGAGACGCCGCGCCAAGAAACGCAGGCGGCGGATGCGGAAGGCAAGGTCGTGGGTGCGGAAGAAGGTGACCGGGGCGGAGGCGGAGCCGCCATGATCGGTCAATTGATCCGCGCCGGTCGCGCGCACCTGCGCCCAGATCGCCCGGCGATAGGTTTCGCGCATCATTGCGCTGTCTTCCCCCGACAGGCGAAACAACAGGGTCGAAAGCGCCTCGACAATGCCCGACAATTTGAGGTGGCCATAAGCGGGGAAGGCGAAGCCTGCCGATCCGGCGGCGCGCTGTTGCGCCTTGGCACGCCAGGCGGAGAGGCGCGCGGGCGTTGGCCGGTCTAGGAAGAGCATGCGGCCGATCGCGCTTTCGACCTCCGCCTCCATGCCGGGACGCAGCGTGTCGAGGATGCGGCGCATACGGCGGATATGCGCCGAATGGCGGTCGATCACTTCCAGATTGTCGCGAATCGGCTGCTCGCGCGGAATGTCGGACAGTGCGCCGAAGATGGTGCGGAAAAAGCCGGGCAGGGGCGCGTCCGCGCCGGTCGGCGCATCCTCCGCGTCGCCATGGCGGTTGAGCCGGATCGACCTGTGGCCGGGCTTGGGATCGATATAGACGAAACGGCGGTCGACCTCCCGGCGCGAGGGGCGGTTGCGCAGCGCGCCGATCGCCTGGGCGAAGGGTGCGTTGGCCAGCACGGAGCCGTCGATCAGCACCGCGTCCTCCGCCGTCCCGCGCGCCGCATGGCGGGGCAAAGCGCGGTGAAGGAAGGCATCGCGGGTGGGCCAGGCGCGGTGGCGGCGTTTGAGGACGCGGTCGAGTTCGCGCACGGTGAAGGGCGGGAAGGCACCGGGAAAGCTGGCGGTCGCGCGGGCGGCGAAGACCAGTTCGGCGGCATCGGCGAAGGCCCGCGGGTCGCCATCGGGTGCCCGCCCGCGCGCACGAAAGCCGATCGACAGGCGATGTTCGGTCTCGATCACCTGGGCCGGACTGTTGAGGTTGAGGCTTTGCGGATGGCCCTCGAAATCCGTGACGGTGACGAACAGGTCGAGCGGATGCCCGGCCGGGAGCAAGGGCGGGCCGCGCTCCGCCGCCGCCATCGCATCGAAGGCATCCATCAGCATGCCAGAGAAAATCTCCCCGCCAAAGGGCGGTTCGAACCAGCGCGAGCGGATGAAGCGGGAGAGTTTGTGGCGCACCTCTTCGCGCGTGTCGGGGGCGACGGTGCGTTCGATCGCGTCGCCGGGGCGGCGGGCGGCCATCCACACGAGCGGGGTGGCCCAGAATTTGGTGAGCGCGCGGGCGGGGCGGGCATCGGGGTCGAGTAAGCGGTCGACATCGGCATTGTCGAGCCACATATCGGTCAGCGGATCGAGCGACTGGCCGGTCTCGATCGCCTGGGCCAGAAAAATGCCGTTGATGCCGCCTGCGCTGGCCCCCGCGATGATGTCGGGCATGATGCGCAGGCGGATGCCGGCCTTGGCCTCTATCTCCTCCAGCATCTGTCGATAGACGGCTTCGCTGCCGGTGGAGGCAGGCGCGCCGTCGTGAAAGGCGCGGCTGGCGCGGGCCAGCCGCCACACTTCCTTGGTGATGCCATGCATGTAGATCGCCAGGCTGATGCCGCCATAGCAGACCAGCGCTAGCCTGAGTTCCCGCTCCTTCATGGTGCATGGATCGCAGAGGGCGGGGATATTGTCGAGGGGCGGATCAAAGGCGGAATTCGGCCCAGATCGGCAGATGGTCCGACGCCTTGCGCGCCGCGGCGCTCATATGGACGCCGCATTCGACCAGGGTCAGGCGATCGCAATGCATGATCCGGTCGAGCTGGGCAACAGGCGCACGGGCATGGAAGCTGCGGCCACAGGGCGCGAAGCTGTAATGGCGGGCAAAGTCGGCAAGGCAGCCGCGACCCGCGCTCCATTCGTTGAGGTCGCCCATCAAGATGGTGGGCATGGCCTCGCCCTGGGCCGCGGCGTTGATGACGGCGGCCGCCTGCCGCCTGCGCCACAGGCCCGACAGGTCGAGATGCATCCCGAACACGCGGACGCTGGCGCTGCCCATGGTCACTTGCGCCATGGTCGCGCCGCGTGGCTCCAGATAGGGGATATGCAACACATCATGCGCGTCGATCTCGGCATCCTTGCGCACCAGGATGGCATTGCCGTGCCAGCCCATCGAATCGGCCTGAACGTCCAGCGGCACGGCCTTATAACCACTATGGCTTTCGAGCATCCGGGGAGGGATGGCGGCGGAGCGGACGCCGAAGCGCATGTCGGCCTCCTGTAAGGCGACGATGTCGGCGTCGATCTCGCCCAGCACCTCCAGCACCCGCTCCGGCATGCGACGGCGGTCGGTGCCGACGGCCTTGTGGATATTATAGCTGGCAACGCGCAATGTCTTCATGGCGCACCAATGCCCAAGGCGCAGGCATGTTTCCAGTGGCGAACGGATGTTCTTGCAATGTTCGCGCCTGAACGGCATATCCGGGCCATGGCCAAGACAAAGCGCAAATTCGTCTGTCAGCAATGCGGCACCGTTGCGGCCCGGTGGCAGGGGCAGTGCGAGGATTGCGGCGAATGGAACAGCATCGTCGAGGAAGCGCCGCAAACCGCCTTTTCCGCGCGGCATGATCTGCATACGGGCGGGCGGGCGATCACGCTTGTCGGGCTGGACACGCAGGTCGAATTGCCGCCGCGCACCAGCACCGGGATTGCCGAGTTCGACCGGGCGCTGGGCGGGGGTATCGTCGCGGGATCGGCGACGCTGATCGGTGGCGATCCGGGCATCGGCAAATCGACCCTCTTGCTGCAGGCAGCGGCGCGGGTCGCGGCGCGCGGGCTGTCGGTGGCCTATATCAGCGGCGAGGAAGCGGCCGACCAGGTGCGGTTGCGCGCGCAACGGCTGGGGCTGGGCAATGCGCCGGTGATGCTGGCGAGCGCGACGTCGGTGCGGGACATTTTGACGACGCTGAGCCAAGGCGAGCCGCCGGCCTTGCTGGTGATCGATTCGATCCAGACGATGCACAGCGACCTGATCGAAGGCGCACCGGGGACAGTCAGCCAGGTGCGCGCCTCGTCGCAGGAACTGATCAAATTCGCCAAGCAGCGGGGTACCGCCCTGATCCTGGTCGGCCATGTGACCAAGGATGGCAGCATCGCCGGGCCGCGCGTGCTGGAGCATATGGTCGATACCGTGCTGGCGTTCGAGGGCGAGCGCAGCCATCAATATCGCATCCTGCGCGCGATCAAGAACCGCTTTGGCGGCACGGATGAAATCGGCGTATTCGCGATGGTGTCCGAAGGGCTGGAGGAGGTCGCCAACCCATCGGCGCTGTTCCTGACGCATCGCGACGAGACGGTGACGGGCGCGACGGTGTTCCCTGCGCTGGAAGGGACGCGGCCGGTGCTGGTGGAGATCCAGGCGCTGGTGGTGCGTCTGTCCAGCGGGGCGACTCCCCGGCGCGCGGTGGTCGGATGGGATAATGGGCGGCTGGCGATGGTGCTGGCGGTGCTGGAGGCGCGCTGTGGCCTCAGCTTCTCGACCTGCGAAGTCTATCTGAACGTCGCGGGCGGATATCGGCTGTCGGACCCGGCGGCGGACCTGGCGGTGGCGGCGGCCCTGGTGTCGGCGCTGTCGGAAAAGCCCTTGCCGTCGGATGTCGTGCTGTTCGGCGAGATCGCGCTGTCGAGCGAGATTCGTCCCGTGGCGCATGCGCCGCTGCGGCTGCGCGAGGCGGCGAAGCTAGGGTTCAACCGCGCCTTCATCCCGGCGTCGGCGACCGATGGGGTGAAGGGGATAGCGGTCAGCGGCTTTCGCACGCTTGCGCAACTGGTTGACCAGATGCTGGGCAGGGGATAGCCACGCGGGCGATGAACGCCGTCGATATCATCGTCCTGCTCGCCATTGGCGGCAGCGCCATATTGGGCCTGCTGCGCGGGTTCGTGCTGGAAACCCTGTCGCTGACGGCGTGGGTGCTGGCGATCTTCTGTATCCGGCTCTTTCATGCCTCGGTGGCTGATCTGCTGACACCCTTCGTCGGCACGGCGAGCGGCGCGGCGATATTGGCGCTGGTGCTGGTGTTCGGTGTTACCTTCGGCGTCGGCAAGATGGTCGCCCATGCGATCGGCCGCCGCACCCGCCAATCCGTGCTGGGGCCGGTCGATCGGGTGCTGGGCGGGGGCTTCGGCGCGGTCAAGGGGTTGATCGGGGCGACGCTGGCGTTTCTGGCGTTCAGCCTGGTCTATGACACTATGTATGGCAGCGGCGCGCGGCGTCCCGACTGGCTGTCGGATGCGCGAACCTTTCCGCTGCTCAACGCCAGCGGGCAGGCGGTCAGCGAATTTCTGGCGGAACAGCGGGCAAAAGACGCCGGTTGAGGCCGAATAGCTTCCGTTCGGTTCGAGCTTGTCGAGAACGACGTTGTTCTCGACAAGCTCGAACCGAACGGAATGAGGCGATGTGAACTGCCTAAATCCAGCCTTTGTTGCGATAGGCCTGCGCCGTCGCCTTCAATCCCTCTTCGGTCGGGATTTGCGGCATCCATAGCTGCTTGGGGACATGGGCATTAGTCGCGGCGACCCAGTCGGGATGGCAGAAATAATCGACGCGATCTGGGGTGAGCTTGGCCCCATTGCCGCGAAACAGGCGGTCAGTGCGCGCGGCAACGCCGAGCAGCCAGGCGGGGGTCGCCAAGGTCCGCACTGAACGACCGACCGCCCGGCCAATGGCGGCGCCGAAATCCTTATGGTCCCAGCCGGTGGGGGTGCCATCATCGGGCTCGTAGGTCTGGGCAAGGCTGAGGTCGCGATCGTCGGCCAGCGCGAGCAATAGCTGGGCGAGATCGGCGACATGGATTACCGACAGCCGTCCGCCCGGTGGCAGCAGCATGATGCCGCGCTTGGCCATGCGGAAGAGTTCGAGCATTTCGCGATCATTGGGGCCGTAGATGGCGGGCGGGCGGACGATGGTCCAGTCGAGGCCGCTGGCCTTTACATGGCGTTCGGCCAAGTCCTTCGACCAGCCATAGTCGGACAGACCCGGCTCGCGCGCAGCGAGCGATGAGATGTGAATCAGCCGCCGCACGCTACGTTTACGCATCGCGTCCACCACCGCCATCGTGCCGCGCGCATTGCCCATTTCAAAGGCATCACGATCGGGCGCGTTCACCACGCCCGCGATATGGATCACGACATCGGCGTCGCGCACCAGCGTATCGAGGCCCGCCGCCTGGTCGAGCGAGCCAGGCACCCATTTGAGGCGCGCGCGTGGCGGCTGCGCCCGGCGGGTCAGCGCGGTAACATGGTGCCCGACGCTCAGCGCCTGATCCAATGTTTCAGCGCCGACGAAACCCGTCGCGCCGGTCATGGCAATGCGGAGGGACATGGGTGTCAGACCATCGCCATATGGTCGCGATGGACCAAGACCGATCGCGGCATTTCGCCCAGCAGAACGGCAATATCTTCGCTCCGGCGGCCCGCAATCTTCGCGGCGGCATCGCTATCATATTCGATCAATCCGCGCGCGATCACCCGGCCGTCCTGCGCCACGATATCGACCACGTCGCCGCGCGCGAACACGCCTTCGACAGCGGCGACACCGGCGGGGAGCAGGCTGTTGCCCTTCGACAGGGCGGTTTCCGCGCCCGCGTCCACGATGATGCGGCCGCGCACGGTGAGGCGACCGGCTAGCCAGCCCTTGCGCGCGCCTTTGCCCTGCGCCGCCAGGAAAATCGAGCCCTTGCCGCCCTGGGTCCAGTGCGACAGCGGCGCATCGACCTTGCCGGAGATGATGGCGAGGTGCGCGCCAGCACCGGTGGCGATGCGGGCGGCCTCGATCTTCGACGTCATGCCGCCCGATCCCATGCCGGAGGCGGAGCCACCGTCGGCCATGGCCGCGATTCGCGCGTCGATGCGGTCTATTGTTTCGATCAGCATTGCGCTCGCATCGACGTGCGGGTTGGCGGTGTAAAGCCCGTCGACATCGGAAAGCAGCACAACCGCGTCAGCCCGTGCTGCCTGTCCGATACGCGCCGCCAACCGGTCATTATCGCCGAAGCGGATTTCGGCGGTGGCGACGCTGTCATTTTCATTGACCACCGGCACGACATGCAAGGCCATCAGCCGTTCGAGCGTCGCCGAGGCATTCAAATAGCGGCGGCGATTTTCGAGATCATCGAGCGTCACAAGCATCTGCGCGGCGGTGATGCCTTGCTCGTCGAGCAGGCTGGCCCAGCATTGCGATAGGGCGATTTGCCCCGTGGCAGCCGCAGCCTGCGCATCCTCCAGGCTGCCGCGACCGCCCTTGGGCAATTTGAGGCGGCGCGCACCGAGCGCGATCGCGCCGGACGACACGATGATGATCTGCTGCCCCGCCTGCGTCCGCGCCGCGACATCGGCGACCAGGGTACGCAACCAGTCGATCCGCACATTGCCCGCCGGATCGACGAGCAAGGCCGAGCCGATCTTGATGACCAGGCGGCGGATCAGGGCGGGGGGGAAGCCGGAGAGGGAGGGAGTCACAGGCAAATGGTCCGTTCGGTTCGAGCGAAGTCGAGAACCGCCATGCACCCGCTTCTCGACTTCGCTCGAAGCGAACGGGTGTCATGCAGGTCGCTTATAGCGGCGACCATGTCCCGTCTTCGTCGTCCTGTGCCTCCTGCCTCGCGGCGGCGCGGGCTTCGCCCAGGATCGGCAGGATGGCGTCGAGCAATTTGCCCACGCCATCGCCGGTCGCGCCGGAGATGATGAACACATCCTCCACGCCGACCTGATCGCGCAGTTGCCCGGCAATGTCTTCCATCAGTTCCGGCCCCAACAGGTCACCCTTATTGAGCGCGACGATCTGCGGCTTTTCGTCCAGCCCCTCGCCATAGGCGGCGAGTTCGTCGGTGACGATCTGGAACGCTTCGACCGGATCATCGACCGTGGCGTCGATCAGGTGGAGTAAGACACGGCAGCGTTCGATATGGCCCAGGAACCGGTCGCCGATGCCGACGCCTTCGGCCGCGCCCGCGATCAGGCCGGGAATGTCGGCCAGCACGAATTCGCGATCCTTGTGCAGCACCACGCCCAACTGCGGCTTGGTGGTGGTGAAGGCATAGGCGCCGACCTTCGCCTTGGTATTGGTCACCTGGTTGATCAGGGTCGATTTGCCCGCATTGGGCATGCCGACCAGACCGACATCGGCCAGTAGCTTCAGCCGCAGCCACACCCACATTTCCTGGCCCGGCCAGCCCGTGCCATGCTGGCGCGGGGCGCGGTTGGTGCTGGTCTTGTAGGACATGTTGCCCCGGCCGCCATCGCCGCCACGCAGGAAGGTGACGCGCTGGCCGACTTCGGTGAAATCGGCGAGGATGTCCTGATCCTCATAATCGAGGATGCCGTCTTCGTCCTCGCTGCCTTCGATCGGCTTGGGATCGGACAGGATCTGGGTGCCGACCGGCACCTGGATGATCAGATCCTTGCCGCCCGCGCCATAGCGATTCTTGCCCATGCCGGGCGTGCCGCGCTGCGCCTTGAAATGCTGGGTGTAGCGAAAGTCGATCAGGGTGTTGAGGCCCTGGACCGCTTCGAAAATAATGTCGCCACCCTTGCCGCCGTTGCCGCCGTCTGGGCCGCCATATTCCTCATATTTTTCGCGTCGGAAACTGACCGCGCCGGGGCCGCCCCAGCCGGATTTGATGAAGATTTTGGCTTGATCGAGAAAATGCATGGGCGGCCCATAGCGCCATCGCGCGAAAAGTTAAACCTCGGCCTGCGCGGCGAGCGTCGCGGCCTCCTGCATCAGGGCGAAGGTGAGGCTGCGCGTAGCCATTTCGCGCGCCTTTTCGCGGGGAAGCCCCAGCGCGCCTGCCATCGGCCCGCCCATTTGCGAATCACCCAGCGCCAGCAGGACGAGCATCAGCGTATTGTCGCGGATGAGGTCTGCCAGATGCGGGGTGAGCGCGGTGGCGGTCAGCTTGTCGACCAGCCGGTGGATCGCCTCCACGACCGGATCGAGCGCGTCTTCATTGCCCAGCGCCAGCATCCAACTGGCCAGCGCGCCTGCGCCTTCGCGGTCGAAGGCGTCGAACGTCATGTCGACGATCGTGCGCGGGCTGACCTTGCCGCGCCGCGCCGCGTCCACCGCCTCGCCGATGGTGGCGGTGATGGTGTCGCCCAAATAAGCGGCGAGCGCTTTGTGCAACCCCGCCGCTGATCCGAAATGGTGGAGCAGATTGGCGTGGGTGCGGCCGATCTGCGCGGCGACAGCTTTCAGGGTCACGGCCTGGGGGCCAGCTTCGATCAACAGGATGCGCGCAGCCTCCAGCGCGGCGAGGCGGCTTTCATCCGAGCTGAGGCGAACACGTTTTATTGACATAGGTGTCAGTAACTCTTATTTACATCAATGTAAGCAAGGAGTGCGAGATGACCCCGACCGACCTCACTATCACGCCGCGCGACCGCCGTTTCGGGCGGGATCGCGCTGCCGCGCGACATTGGCTGAATGGCGATCCGATCGCCACGGCTTTCTTCAACGCCCTGTCCGTCACCTTTCCGCGCGGTGAAGCCTATTTCATCGACAGTGTCCGCGCCTTTCGCGATGGCGCGCCGGACCGGCTGGCGGGCGAGATTGCGGCCTTCATCAAGCAGGAGGTCGTTCACAGTCGCGAGCATCTGGCCTTCAACCGGCAGGTGGCCGACCATGGCTATGAGCTGTCGCGGCTCGATGCCGATGTGGTGCGGGTGCTGGAGCTGGCGAAGCGCCGTCTGCCGATCGTCAGCCTCGCCGCGACCATGGCGCTGGAACATTTCACCGCGATCCTCGCCCACGAACTGTTGCGCGACCCGCGTCTGCTTGAGGGCGCGGACCCGGAGATTGCGGCGCTGTGGCGCTGGCATGCGGTCGAGGAGATCGAGCATAAGGGCGTGGCGCATGACACATGGGTCCATGCGACGCGCGACTGGAGCGGCTTTGCCCGCTGGCGGCTGCGATCGCTGATGATGCTGATCGCCACCAAGCATTTCCTGCATCATCGGGCGCGGGGGATGATGGACCTGCTGCGGCAGGATGGTGTGACGGGCGTGCGCGCTTGGGGCGGGTTGTTGCGCTATGCGCTGGTGCGGCCGGGCATCTTGCGCCGGGTGGCCGGGCCGTGGCTCAGCTATTTCAAGCCCGGCTTCCATCCCTGGTCGGTCGATGACCGGGCGTTGATCGCGCTGGTGGACAGCGACTATGCCGATGCGCGGATGAACGGGCCGCTGCCGTCGGCGGCTTGACGGGCGGGGTGGGGCGCGATCTTATCCGGCGATGACCGATGCGCCGACGCTCCACACCGACCACCTGATCCTGCGCCCGCACGGCAATGCCGATTATGCGGCGTGCCGCGCCTTATGGGCGGACGCGCAGGTGGTGCGCCATGTCGGCGGCGTGCCGCTGGACGCGCAGGCGGTGTGGTTTCGCCTGCTCCGCTATGCGGGCATGTGGTCGCTGCTCGGCTACGGCATGTGGGTGATCGAGGATCGGACGACCGGCGCGTTTCTGGGCGAGGGAGGCCTGCTGAGCGCCGAGCGCGGCCTGCCCGAACTGGAAGGCGTGCCGGAGGCGGGCTGGGTGCTGGGGCCGCAGGCTTGGGGCAGGGGCGTCGCCAGCGAAGCGATGGGTGCGGTGGTCGGCTGGGCTGACGCCCATCTCGATGCGCCATCCCTACGCTGCATGATCGAGCCGGACCATGGCGCGTCGATCAGGGTAGCCGAGAAACTGGGTTTCGTGGCGCTGGCCGATAGCGTGTTGGGCGACAAGCCGATGCGGGTGTTCGACCGGCCGCGACGGCCGTATTCGGCATGACGGGCGGGGAAAACCTCCCCCGCCCGCATTATCAGGCCGCCATCGCCTGTGTGGCGTCGCGATAGAGGTCCATGGCCGGGTCCGGGTGCATGCCGTGGGTTTCGCCTTCTTCGAACAGCAGCGAATCGACCATCGTCTGGCGGGCGAGGCTGTAACGTTGCTCGACGCGGCCGGTGAAGCGGAAGCCGATCTTGCGCAGGACATTGCCCGAAGCGGGATTGTCGAGGAAATGCGCTGCACGAACGCCCTGGACACCATGGGCGCGTGCCATGCTGAGGACCGCGCGGGCGGCTTCGGTCGCAAAGCCCAGGCCCCAATAGGGCCGCGCGATCCAATAGCCCAGTTCCGGTGTGCCATCCTCGTCCAGATGAATAGCGCAACCGCCCACGAGGCGGGGGGCGCCGCGCGTGCGGGTGAAGGCGAGCAGGCGCGGCAGGCGCGAATCATGGGGCAGTGACAGGAAGGCCTGCGCATCATCCAGCGCATAGGGGGCAGGCGCGTGGGTCAGGTTGCGCAGGATGGCAGGATCACTGATGGCATGAGCCAGCGCGGGCGCGTCTTCCATCCAGCCTGGACGCAGCAGCAGGCGGGGGGTGCGGGCGAACATTCTTCTCTCTCCTCTTGGGCGTGCCCCTAGCCGCCAATGATGACGGCTTGACGACGGTCGATGTCTGGCATGTTCCCC
This sequence comes from Sphingobium xenophagum, assembly GCF_031457465.1. GTDB lineage: Bacteria > Pseudomonadota > Alphaproteobacteria > Sphingomonadales > Sphingomonadaceae > Sphingobium > Sphingobium xenophagum_A. The sequence goes on along the minus strand of NZ_JAVDWV010000002.1, from coordinate 117,031 downwards.
GCCTGCATGACGCGCGAGAAGGCGTGGAGTTCCAGTGGGTTGAGGGAATTTAAGAGGAGGTTTCGCCCAACGGAAAAAGGGCGCCCCTCTGATGGAAGGAGCGCCCTTTTATCCCTCGAACATCGTCATTTGAACCTAAAGGTTCGCGTAACGAAAGGATCGCCCCTCAAAAGGACGACCCGTCATTCGTCGTCCGTTATTCTGCCGCTTCGGCCATCGCGTCGACCGACACATATTTGCGGCCGAGCTTGCCAGCGTGGAATACCACGCGGCCTTCACCCAGCGCGAACAGCGTGTGGTCCTTGCCCATGCCGACATTGCGGCCGGGATAGACGCGCGTGCCGCGCTGACGAATGATGATGTTGCCGCCGATCACTTCCTGACCGCCGAACTTCTTGACGCCAAGGCGCTTCGATTCCGAATCACGACCGTTGCGCGACGAACCGCCAGCTTTCTTATGTGCCATTGTCTAAACTCCTAGAATATCAGGCGCGAAGCGATCAGGCTTCGGCAGCAGCCGGGGCTGCGTCTTGGGTCTTGGCCTCGGCCTTGGCGGCCTTCTTGTCTTCGGCACCGATTGCGACGATGCGCAGGATCGTGTGGCGCTGACGATGGCCGTTCTTGCGGCGATAATTGTGGCGACGACGCTTCTTGAAGACGATGACCTTCTCGCCCTTCGCCTGCGCGATGATCTCGGCTGCGACGGTCAGACCGGCCACATCCTTCAGATCGCCGCCTTCACCGGCCAGCAGGACGTCGTCCAGCGTAATCTTGTCACCGGCTTCACCGGCCATCTTTTCGACGACGATCTTGTCTCCGGCGGCGACGCGATACTGCTTGCCGCCTGTGCGCACGATAGCGAACATGGCTTGTCTCTTCTCGTTCAAATCTGCTTTACGCAAATCACCAAAGACATGACGCCTTGCCGACCCGCGCGGGAATGTGGCCCGTTAGTGGAATGACTCGCGGGTGTCAACCGATGGCGGTGCGGAGCGGGGGTGGTTTTCGGTTGGTGCAGTGCCTATCTGGGCTGCGAAAGGACATAGGCGACCGATGCGGCACAGGACAGGCGAGACAGATGAGGCGCGCGGGCCGACCAGTCGCCGCACCGTCTTCGCCGTGTTGTGGACGTTGATCCTTATCACCCTCTTGTCCGCGCTGGCACCGATCGGCCCGCCGCTCAGTCGGCCGACTGGTTCGGCTTTCAATCCCGCAACCAGCGATGTCGTTATCAAGGCACGGACACCGGCATCGCCGCAGATGGCGCAGGCCGTCCGCACCGATGGCGATGATATGCCGACCGCCGTGCTGTTTGGCTGTCTTGTGACTTTGGTTGTTCTCGTCGGCCTGTGTCGGCGAATTATGCCTTTTGGGCCTGAGCGGATCGGCCTGGCCTCTATTCCTCTGGTCCGCGCGCATCCTGCACGCGCGCCGCCTTCTGCCTTTTGACGAGTTGATCCCCGCCCGTGCCGACGGGCTTCGTCGCAAGAAGGAGGTAGGCATGTTTGATAAGCGCAAGCGGCGCGGCGAGCGCCGACGCCCGCCCTGGTGGTTCATGTTCGCCGTCATGACGGGCCTTGCCATTGCCACCTGGTTGTTGGTGATTATGCTCTATCCGCTGACATCCTGACAAAGACTAACCGCCTCGAAAGGCTTGCATGCCCCATCACACGCCTCTGATCGGCACCATCGTCGCCGGCCTCGTCGTCGCCTTCATCATGGGCGCTATCGCCCATAGGCTGCGGCTGTCCCCTTTGATCGGCTATCTGGTTGCGGGCATCATGGTCGGTCCCTTTACGCCCGGCTTCGTCGCCGATGCGGGGCTGGCGAATGAACTGGCCGAAATCGGCGTCATCCTGCTGATGTTCGGGGTGGGGTTGCATTTCTCCCTGAAGGACTTGCTATCGGTCAAGCATATCGCGGTGCCGGGCGCCCTGGTGCAGATCGCGGTGGCGACGCTGTTGGGCATGGGTCTGTCCCACCTCATGGGCTGGCCGCTGATGGGCGGCATCGTCTTTGGTCTTGCCCTCTCGGTCGCCAGTACGGTGGTGCTGCTGCGCGCGGTTCAGGGGGCCAATCTGGTCGAGACGCGACGCGGGCGGATCGCGATCGGCTGGCTGATCGTCGAGGATCTTGTCATGGTGCTGGCGCTTGTCCTGCTGCCTGCGCTGGCGGACGTGATGAACAGCGCTGATGCCGAGGCGGGCGCGGGCGCACTGATCGAACCGCTGGTAAGCACGTTGCTCAAGGTGGCGGGCTTCGTGCTGCTGATGCTGGTGGTAGGGCGGCGAATCATCCCCTGGATGCTGCACTGGGTCGTGCATACCGGATCACGCGAACTATTCCGCCTTGCTGTCCTTGCCATCGCTTTGGGAGTGGCCTTCGGCGCGGCCTATGTTTTCGACGTATCCTTTGCACTGGGCGCTTTTTTCGCCGGCATGATCCTGGGTGAAACGCCGCTGAGCAGGCGGGCCACGGAGGAAACGTTGCCGCTGCGGGATGCCTTTGCGGTGCTGTTCTTCGTGTCGGTCGGCATGTTGTTCAATCCGTCGGTGCTGATCGAGCAGCCTCTGCCGCTGCTCGCGACGGTGGCGATCATCATCGTGGGCAAGTCGATCGCGGCCTATGCCATCGTCCGGCTGTTCGGCAAACCGGCCGACACCGCGATGACCATCGCAATCAGCCTCGCCCAGATTGGCGAATTTTCCTTCATTCTTGCGTCATTGGGCACGGCTTTGGGGGTATTGCCGCCCGATGCGCGCGATTTGATCCTGGCTGGCGCAATTGTGTCGATCCTGCTCAATCCCCTGCTTTTCTCGTTGGCCGTGCGTGGTCGCAAGCAGGAGGAGATTGTTGCGGAAGCCGCGCGCGTTGCGGCGGCGCGTCCCGCGATCGGTCATATCATCCTCGTCGGCTATGGCCGGGTCGGCAAGCTGATTGCCGATCGGCTGACCGAGCGGCAGATGCCCTTTACGATCATCGAGGATGATGCCGAGAAGGTCGAAGAAGCCCAAGAGGCCGGGCTGTCCGTCGTGCGTGGCAATGCACTGGAGGATAAGTCCCTGCGCAGCGCAGGGATCGCCGAAGCGCATCACCTGCTGATCGCGGTGCCCGAAGGGTTTGAAGGGGGCGCGATCCACGAACATGCCCGCCATCTCAACCCCAAGCTGGAAGTCATCGCTCGCGCCCATTCGGATGCCGAAGTCGCGCATCTCGAAACGCTGGGCGTGCGGCATATCGTCATGGGCGAGCGGGAACTGGCGGGCCGCATGCTGACGCTGTGCGGCGCGACCTAATCGAGGGAGTCCAGGAACCGTGCCGCCTGTTCGCGAATGGCGGTACGGTCATCTTCCAGCATCTTGTCCCAGTTGCGATAGGGCAGGGCCATGCGCGGATTGGACGCCAGCTTGCGCTGGTTGCGGGCCAGGAAGTCCCAATAGAGCGCGTTGAAGGGGCAGGCGTCCCTGCCGACGCGCTGCTTCACATCATAGCGGCATGACCCGCAATAGTTGGACATGCGGTTGATATAGGCGCCGCTCGACGCATAGGGTTTGGAGCCAAGCAGGCCGCCATCGGCAAACTGGCTCATCCCCAGCGTATTGGGCAGCTCGACCCATTCATAGGCGTCGGCATAGACTTCCAGATACCAGATATGCACCTGATGCGGGTCGACACCGGCGAGCAGGGCGAAATTGCCGGTGATCATCAACCGCTGGATATGATGGGCATAGGCATGATCGATCGTCTGGCCGATCGCCTGGGACAGGCAGTGCATGTCCGTGTCCCCGGTCCAATAGAAGCCGGGCAGGGCGCGGGTCGCCCGCAGCGCATTGCGCTGCGCATAGTCCGGCCCCTCATGCCAATAGATGCCGCGCACATATTCGCGCCAGCCGATGATCTGGCGGATGAAGCCCTCGGCGGCGTTGAGCGGCACCTTGCCCGCGCGATAGCGTTGCTCGACCGCGCGACATAGCGCCAGCGGGTCGAGCAGCCCGGCGTTGATATAGGGCGAGAGGATCGAGTGCCACAGGAACGGTTCGCCGGTCAGCATCGCATCCTGATAATCGCCGAAGCGGGACAGCGCTTCGTCGAGGAAATGGCGCTGTTGGCGCATCGCTTCCTCATGCGTCACCGCGAACTGGAAATGGTCGAGGCTGCCGATATGGTCGGCAAAGCGCGTCGCGACCATCGCCAGCACATCCTGCGTGACCGCATCGGGCTGGAAGCGGATAGGGCGGGGCATCAACAGGTCGCGCGCGGGTGGCGGCTTGCGATTGTCCGCGTCATAATTCCATTGGCCACCTTCCGGCTGACCATCCTCGGTCAGCAGCAGGCCGGTCTTGCGCCGCATATCGCGGTAGAAAAATTCCATCCGCAACTGCTTGCGCGCGGCGGCCCAGCTGTCGAATTCGGCATGGGTGCAGAGGAAGCGGTCATCCTCATGGATGGTGACGGGCAGGTCGAAGCGCAATTCCCAGCTTTCCAGCATCGCCCGGACGCGCCATTCCCCGGCCTCGGTCACATGGATGGCGGCGGGCTTGTGCCGGTCGATGGCGCGCGCAACTTCACCGGAGAAGCTGCCGCTATTGGCCGGGTCGTCCAGCGCCACATAGTCGACCGTCCAGCCCAGTGCGCGCAGCCGATCGGCATGATGGCGCATGGCGGACAGGATGAAGGCGATCTTCGCCTTATGATGGCGGACATAGGTGGTTTCGTCGGCCACCTCCATCATCAGCACGATGCTGTGCGCTTTATCAATATGGCGCAGCGCGGCGAGGTCGGGGTCGAGCTGGTCGCCCAGCACGGGAATAAGAAAAGGGCCGTCGGTCATGCCTGCTGCAATGACCGACGGCCCCGATGGCTCCCACCTGTCCTAAAGGGCGTTAGCCCCGGCTACGCGGCGGCCCCTTGCGCGGGCCACCAGCGCCTGCGCCCTTGAAGGGACGTGGGCTGTGCGGCGACGCACCGCCGCGCGACCCGGCACCGGGACCGCCACGCGGCGGGCCGCTGCGGTTGGGGCGATCGCCATTGGCGGGGCGCAATTGCTTGCGGTTACCACGGGCTTCCTCGCGCGGTGCGCCGTCGATGGGATCGAACATGACATCCGCGCCCTCGTCACCCGCTTCGCCCGTGCGGCGGACAGCGGCCAGGAATTTGGCCGAGATCGCCTTGGGGATTTCGAACATCGTGTCGTTGGCGGTGATGCGGATCGCGCCGATGTCGCCGCGCGACACATGGCCACGACGGCAGATCAGCGGCAAGATCCAGCGTGGGTCGGCATTTTGCGTGCGGCCGATATTCATGCGGAACCACTGGGTATCCTCGAAACCGGGGCGCGGTCCTTCACGGCGGGCCGGGGCGTCGCTGCCGTCGAGCAGTTCTTCAGGAGCCGGCAGTGCAGCGCGTGCGGAGCGCACCAGCATGGCCGCGATTTCCTTGGCGCTCTTGGCTTCGAGCAGTTCGCCGCCCAGCGCCCAATCGGACTCTTCCAGTTCCATGGGTTCGAGCAGGCGGGTGCGCAGACGCTCGGCATCCTGCGCCGCAATGGCTTCCTTGCTGGGTGCGGACGTCCATTCGACCGGGATCTTGGCGCCCTTGAGCATGCCTTCCACCCGGCGACGGCGCGGATAGGGGACGATCAGGACGGCGGTGCCCTTTTTGCCGGCGCGGCCGGTGCGGCCCGACCTATGCTGCATGGTTTCAGCATCGCGCGGGATTTCGACGTGGACGACGAGGGTGAGTGTGGGCAGATCAATGCCGCGCGCAGCGACGTCGGTGGCGACGCAGACGCGAGCGCGGCGATCGCGCAGGGCTTGCAACGCATGGTTGCGTTCGTTCTGGCTATGCTCGCCCGACAGCGCGACGGCGGCAAAGCCCCGCTCGGTCAAGCTGGCGTGCAGATGGCGGACATTGTCGCGCGTGGCGCAGAACAGCATCGCTGTTTCCGCCTCATGAAAGCGCAGCAGGTTGACCACCGCATTTTCGATGTCGGACGGGGCGACGGTCATCGCCTGATAGCTGATGTCGCCATGGCCACGCTCGGTCGAGGTGGTCGCGATCTGCAGCGCGTCCTTCTGGTAGCGGCGGGCCAGCGCCACGATGGGCTTGGGCATCGTCGCCGAGAACAGCAGGGTGCGGCGGCCATCGGGGGTGGCATCAAGGATGCCTTCCAGATCTTCGCGGAAGCCCATGTCGAGCATTTCGTCGGCTTCATCCAGCACCGCGGTCTTGAGCGCCGACAGGTCGAGCGCGCCGCGTTCGAGATGGTCGCGCAGGCGGCCCGGCGTACCGACGACGATATGCGCGCCCTGCGCCAGCGCCTTGCGCTCGCGGGCGGCGTCCATGCCACCGACGCAGGTGGCGATGCGCGCGCGGGCACCGGCATAGAGCCATTCGAGTTCGCGGCTGACCTGCAGCGCCAGTTCGCGCGTCGGCGCGATCACCAGTGCCAGCGGCCAGGCCGGTGGGGGCAGGCGGCCTTCTTCATTCAGCAATTCGCCCGCCATGGCGAGGCCGAAGGCGACGGTCTTGCCCGATCCGGTCTTGGCCGACACGATCATGTCGCGGCCGATCGCTTCGGGTTCGATGACGGATGCCTGCACTTCGGTCAGGGTTTCATAACCCTTGGTCGTCAGCGCTTGGGCGAGGATGGGGGGGAGGGTATCAAATGCCATGTCTAGTTTTTCTCGTCGGTTAAGCGACCCGCCTCTTCCGACGGATACTCATAAGACCTGTGCCTTACGCCTGCAAAGCAGACGTTCAGAGTGATAGGCCACACACTCTGATTTTCACATTCCCACCCGGCAAGGGCAGGAGCCGCCAGCATGGCTGGTGGCGAAGGGGTTTGCCCCTTTCGTTCGCGTTGCATCTCTCCGTCCGGCTTTCCGCCAGCCGCCTCCCGGTCAGGGGAGGATCAATTGAAAACAGGAAAGCCTCCTTCCCCATTTCGAGGAAAGAGGCTTGTCCTTAGTCTATAACATGAAAATCAGACGGCGGCGACTTCTGCCACATCGACCTTCACGCCCGGACCCATCGAAGACGACAGGGCGATCTTGCGGACATATTTGCCCTTCGAACCGGTCGGCTTTGCCTTGACGATCGCATCGACGAAAGCGTCGAAATTCTTGCGCAGGTCTTCGGCGGTGAAGCTCGACTTGCCCAGGCCCGCATGGATGATGCCAGCCTTTTCGACGCGGAATTCGATCTGGCCACCCTTGGCGGCCTTCACGGCTTCTGCGACGTTCGGGGTCACGGTGCCGAGCTTGGGGTTCGGCATCAGGCCCTTGGGGCCGAGGATCTTACCCAGACGACCAACGAGGCCCATCATGTCCGGCGTCGCGATGACGCGCTGGAAGTCGATGTTGCCAGCCTGGATCGATTCCAGCAGGTCTTCGGCACCCACGATGTCGGCACCGGCGTCGAGCGCCGCTTGAGCCTTTTCGTTGCGGGCGAACACGGCGACGCGAACGTCCTTGCCGGTGCCAGCGGGCAGGGTGACGACGCCACGGACCATCTGGTCGGCATGGCGGGGGTCAACGCCCAGGTTGATCGCGATTTCGACGCTTTCGTCGAACTTGGCGGTCGCATGGGTCTTGATCAGGCCCAGTGCCTCGTCAACGCCGTGCAACTTTTCGCGGTCAACCGCGGTGGCCAGGGCCTTCGCCTTCTTGGTCAGCTTTGCCATGATAATCAGCCCTCCACCACGTCGAGGCCCATCGCGCGAGCGGAGCCTTCGATGATCTTCGTTGCAGCGTCGATGTCGTTCGCGTTCAGGTCAACCATCTTGGCCTGGGCGATTTCCGCCAACTGCGCACGGGTGATCTTGCCAGCGACGATCTTGCCCGGTTCCTTCGAACCCGACTTGAGGTTCATCGCCTTCTTGATGAGGAAGGTGGCAGGCGGCTGCTTCATCGTGAAGGTGAAGCTGCGATCCGCATAAACGGTGATGATCGTCGGCAGGGGGGTGCCCTTTTCGACGCCAGCGGTCTGAGCGTTGAACGCCTTGCAGAATTCCATGATGTTCACGCCGCGCTGACCCAGTGCTGGGCCGATCGGCGGTGCAGGTTTGGCGTCTCCAGCGGGCACCTGGAGCTTGATGTAGCCCGTAATTTTCTTGGCCATTGTCACTCACTCTGTTGCTGGGCATGCCCAAAGGCACGCCCGGTTCAAGTTTAGCGGTCCAAACGAAGGCCAGGCCTTCTCCCGCATATATTCCCGGTTGCCCGGAAATCTCGTATTCGTCATGCCAACTCTTGCTGGCGAGACGAGAAATTTTGCCTTGCGTCATCCTGACGAAAGTCAGGATCCATTTGCTCTACGCTGGCTTGTTCCTGCCGCGCCGAGGCTCATGGACCCCGGATCAAGTCCGGGGTGACGGAAACATCCTTACTTCGACAGTTCGACCTGTTCGAAATCCAGTTCCACAGGGGTCGCGCGACCGAAGATCGACACCGATACCTTGACCCGGTTCTTTTCGAAATCCAGTTCCTCGACCACGCCGTTGAAGCTGGCGAAGGGACCGTCCAGCACCTTGACGCTGTCGCCGATTTCGTAATCGACGCTGACCTTGTGCTTGGGTGCGGCTTCGGCTTCCTTGCGGGCGCCGAAATAGCGGGCGGCTTCGCTCTCGCTGATCGCCTGCGGCTTGCCCATCGACCCCAGGAAACCCGTGACCTTGGGCGTGTTCTTGACGAGGTGATAAATATCGTCGTTCATCGCCAGCTTGGCGAGGACATAGCCGGGCATGAACTTGCGTTCGACCTGGACCTTCTTGCCACGCTTGACTTCGGTGACGGTTTCAACGGGCACTTCGACCTGTTCGACCAATTGGGTGAGGCCCATGCGCTCGGCTTCGGACAGGATCGATTCCTTGACCTTGTTCTCGAAGCCCGAATAGGCGTGGATGATGTACCAGCGCGCCATGTTACCGTGTCAAACTCCCAAAAACCAAGGCTGTCATGCTCAGGCCTGACCCGCCGCAAGGCCCAGCAGCCACTGGACGATCGCGCCGAATACGCTGTCGATGCCGAAGAAGAACAGGCCGAGCAGCGTCGTCATGATGACAACCATTACGCCGGTCATCATCGTTTCGCGGCCGGTGGGCCACACGATCTTCGACGCTTCGGTCTTCACCTGATTGACGAATTCGCCGGGGGATACCTTCGCCATCGCCTGCCTCTATCTTCAAAACCAACGCCAATTCGCGAAGCAACAGTCCGCCCTCCCGTTCCCGTCCTATGGGACGTCCGGGGGAAGCGGCCGCATGCTTCGCGACACATGTTCGCCTGCGCACCTAGTCGCGAAACCCGTAAACTACAAGGTTGCCCGGACTTGGCGCTTGGCAGGAGTGGAGGGACTCGAACCCACGGCATTCGGTTTTGGAGACCGACGCTCTACCAACTGAGCTACACTCCTGTGCCGGCGAAGGAGGGCGCTTTAGCGTGGCATGGGTGGTAGGGCAAGCAGGATTATGCAGCATCCGTTACGGGCGCGGCAACGCTCGTATCGACGCTGGTCTGCCGCTCTGCCTCCGCATTGATCTGCGCGCCGAGCAGCACGACATAGGCCGAGACGAACAGCCATAGTTGCAGCACGACGACCGCGCCGAGCGATCCATAGGTCTCGTTATAATTGCCGAAGGTGGAGACGTAGAAGGACACGCCCAGCGTCACGAGCAGCCAGAAGAGCGTCGCCGTGACCGACCCGACCGTCAGCCATTGCCACTGCGCCTGCTGGCGATTGGGGCCGAAGCGGTAGATGAGGCCGAAGATGACGCTGGCGAGCAACCCCGCGCAAATCCAGGTCGCGGCCTTGATCGCGAACAGCACGCCCGGTCCCCAGTCGGTCAGGAATTTCTGGATAAGGCCGATCACCGTCGCGGTGAACACGCCCGCGACCACCACCAGCACGGCCGAACAGGTGATGCCCAGCGACACGCGGTAGAAGGCAAAGATATTGCGCCGTTCGAGCTGGCCATAGACGATGTTGAGCGATTGCATCACCGCCGACGCCGCGCGCGTCGCGCCATAGACGGCGATGGCCAGGGCGGTGAGCAGGCCAAAGCCAATCGCGGGCTTGGCGGTACTGACGACACCCAGAAGTTGCGCGTTGATAATCTGGGCGGCGTCGGTCGGGACCACGGCGATGATCGCCTGCATATGCCGTCCGACCATCTCAGGATCGCCGAACAGGCCGTAGGTGAGGACGACGGCCGCCAGCAGCGGTGCGATCGAGAGAAAGGCGTAATAGGCTACGCCAGCGGCCAGCAGGCCGACATTGTTGGACGACAGCGACGCATAGACCCGTTTGAGGATTTCCCACCAGGCCCGTGGCGGAATTTTCCACGGCGCATCGACATGCACCTGCTGCGCGATCTTCTCGGTCATGGACGTCCCCTGCTGCTCCAAAGGGGCAAGCGCATGAACTGGAGGGGGGTTCCGCCGTGGGAGGGGGCGTTTCGAGCGAAACCGGGATACGGGTGGTTAGGAGACGGTCTATTGATAAGTGATATTTGCGGGAAGGTGGAAATCAAATATCTCGGTGCGTTTCGCCCCTTATCCCTTCCATCAAGCTATCATAGATGTTTTCCATGAGATGCCGTGCTTCCTCCGGCTTCCTGAACCGCACAGCAATCGAAAAGCATTTTTTCAATTCGGGACGGAGGTCGCTGGCCACTCCTACGGATAAGTTCCAGTCTCGCCACTCCTTTAGGATAGCCCGCCGGTGATCCAGTGACCCATCCCTAGCCGCAGCGGCAACGGCCCCATCAAGGGAGCCGTATAGTAGGTCGAAATCCTCATTAAAATAACAACCGATAAGGTTAGAAAGTAGCGGCCAGCGTCGCTCTGCGAAATCCCGTTGTTCCCGTTTCTCCGTTTTCATCATGCGATAGTGTCATCGGCGGCAGATGTCCGCAATCAGGGAACCGGGCCTGCCGATTAAATGTCTTGGTTTGGTCGGTCGCAGACCGATAGAAGGCTAGACTTTCTCGGCGATCTCAAGCGATGCTTGGCCTGAGATGACTTGGAACAACGCGCCGTAGCGAGCGAGCGCGGCGAATGCGGAGACTATTTCATCAAACGCCGTCCCGCCAGCCCGATCAAGTCCTGTCACGATAACGCGGGTCGGCAACTTCACCTCGTTTATGTCTCCCACGATCATACTGTCGATCAGAGCGGCGATGCTCCGTCCATGCCAATCAGGAGCACCCAACTTCGATAACAGAGCGTCATAGAAATCGTCGCGAGTTTCCCAGTGCTGCGCGTTAAGTTCAACCACGTTCACGACTGCGGCTCCAAATCCCGTTATCGGCTGCAAGCTGAACGAACGACGGGTTTCGGGCAAGGCAGTCTGCAATTGGAGCGGAAAAAACCGGCCCCAAACTGCCACCCTTCAACCCATCCCCTACAGAAATACGCCACCCTTCATGATCCGACGCGCGCGGCCCTGTACCGGCATGCGGTCGAACGGGGTATTGCCCGCCGCCGCCGCCATCCTGGCCGAATCCACGATCCACGGCGCATCGGGGTCGATGAAGATCAGATCGGCGGCACTTCCCGGCGCGAAATGGCCGGCATCGACGCCCAATATCCGCGCCGGATTGGCGCAGAGTAGCGTCATCAGCCGGTTGATGCTGACATGCCCCTCGCGCACCAGATTGAGCGAGAGCGCCAGCAGCGTCTCGGCCCCGGCCATGCCGGGCGACGCATCCGCGAAAGGCAGGCGCTTGTCCTCCGCCCCGCGCGGATCATGGCTGGAGGTGATGACGTCCACCGTGCCGTCGGCCACCGCCGCGATCGACGCCTTGCGGTCATCTTCCGAACGGAGTGGTGGGGAGAGGCGGGCGAAGGTGCGGAAATCGGTGACGGCATTGTCGGCGAGGAACAGATAGGCGGGGCTGATGCCGCAAGTGACGCGCAGCCCTTCCGCCTTGGCCGCGCGGATGAGGTCGAAGCCCGCCTTGGTCGTCACCAGCCGGAAATGGATGGCCGCGCCCGTGTGGCGCGCGAGCAGCACGTCCCGCGCGATCGCCATCGCTTCGGCGCAGGCGGGGGCGTGGGGCAGGCCGAGGCGCGTGGCGGTTTCGCCGCTAGTCGCGACCGCGCGCGCGGTAAGCCCGTTATCTTCGGCATGGGATATGACGGTGAGGCCCAGCCCAGACGCATAGGACAGGACGCGCAGCATCACGCCCGAATCGGCGATCCACTGGCGGCCTGTGCCGACCGCCTTGGCACCCGCCGCCTGCATCATGCCGATTTCGGCCAGTTCGGTGCCTTTGAGGCCGCGCGTGGCGGCCGCGATGGGGTGGACCCAGAAATCGGGCTTGCCCGCGCGCGTCGCCTGCCGGATCAGCGCGGCATCGTCGAGCAGCGAGGATTGGTCGGGCATCAGCGCCGCGCGGGTGATGCCGCCGAAATGGAAGGCAGGCTTGTCGGTGGCGAAGACGCCAAGGTCGACGAGGCCCGGCGCGACGACCAGGCCAGCCGCGTCGATCCGTTGCGCGTCGTCGGGCAGGCGCACGTCACCGGACGCGACGATGCGGTCGCCGTCGATCAGGATCGTGCCGGGGACGAGCGCCTCACCCGCCGGATCGGCAAGGCGACCGTTGATGATGGCAGTCTTGGTCATACCCATCCCTCCACGCCGCGCGCCCGGCGCGTCAGCACGTCCAGGCAGGCCATGCGGATGGCAACGCCCATCTCGACTTGTTCGGTGATCGCCGATCGATCGGGATCATCGGCAACGCTGCTGGTAATTTCCACGCCCCGGTTCATCGGCCCCGGATGCATGACGATCGCATCGGGCTTGGCGATCCCCAGCCGTTCGGGTGTCAGCCCATAGAGCATATGATATTCGCGCGCTGAGGGAATGAACGCGCCGTCCATCCGCTCATTTTGAAGCCGCAGCATCATCACCACGTCCGCGCCCTCCAGCCCTTCGTCCAGCCGGGTAAAGGGCGTCGCGCCCAGCATCTCGACCTCAGGCGGCATCAGCGTCGGCGGCGCAACCGCACGCACCTGCGCGCCCAATGCGGCTAGGCACAGCATGTTCGATCGCGCCACGCGGCTGTGCAGCACATCGCCGCAAATGGCGACGATCAGCCCTTCGAACCCGCCCTTGCGCCGCCGGATGGTGAGCGCATCGAGCAGCGCTTGGGTGGGATGTTGATGCCAGCCATCGCCAGCGTTCAGCACCGCACAGTCCACCTTGTCCGCGATCAACGCGACCGCGCCCGAACTGGCATGCCGGATCACCAGCACATCGGCCGCCATGGCGTTGAGCGTCATCGCCGTGTCGATCAGCGTTTCGCCCTTCTTCACGCTCGACTGGCCCGCATGCATGTTGACGACATCCGCCCCCAGCCGCTTGCCCGCAATCTCGAACGACAACAAAGTGCGCGTGCTGTTTTCGAAAAAAGCGTTGATCTGCGTCATGCCCGCCAGCCGATCGTCATGCTTGCGCGCCTTGCCGCGATTGGCCGTCGCCCATTGCTCCGCTTCGTCCAGCAGGAAGCGGATTTCCCAGGGCTTCAAGTCAGCGATCGACAGCAAATGCCGATGCGGAAACAGCGCCCGACCAGTGAGGTCAGACGAAAGCGGCGCGGCGGTCATGTCGGGCATGGCCGCGCTTTAGGACAGCAGGACGCGAAGGGCAAGCTGGCGCGCGGCGGGAGAAGAAGGATTGGCTGGGGCGGCAGGATTCGAACCTGCGCATGGCGGCATCAAAAGCCGCTGCCTTACCGCTTGGCGACGCCCCAGTAGGCCGACATCGTCGGCGCGGGTCGCCATATAGCGCGTCGGGCGCGAAAGGAAAGCCTAGTCATCACAGTTTCGCGGCGGCACTATGACGCTTCTTGGCTTCGTACCGGATTACCACAACCATGTCCGCTTCCTCCTCCCCCACATCCGCGCAGATGGCGCCTGCATCGCCGCTCTTCCTGCGTGAGGATGAAATCCGGCGCGGCATCGAAATGCTCTATTTCGGCTATTCCGCGCTGACCCGCTCGATCGACGAGGGGCTGGCGGCGCAGGGGCTGGGACGGGCGCATCATCGCGCGCTCTATTTCATCTCGCGCCAGCCCGACCTCACCGTCAAGGATCTGCTGCGGCTGCTGTCCATCACCAAGCAATCGCTGGGCCGGGTGCTCAATGACCTGATCGAGCGCGGCTATATCGAGACGCGGCCGGGTGCCAGCGACCGGCGGCAGAAATTGCTGCGGCTAAGCGCGGAAGGAGCAGCGCTGGAGGCCGAACTGTTCAGAGCGTTGCGGGAAAAAATGGCGGCGGCCTATGCGCAGGCGGGGCAGGGATCAGTCACGGGATTCTGGCGGGTTCTGGAAGGATTGATCCCCGAATCGGATCGGTCGATGGTGTTCGGCCTGCGCGGGCGATAGCGCACAGGACGCAACCTAATCGGCCTTCCTGCGCTTATCGGGCTCCATTCATTGGCAAGAGGAGCCATCATGCGTCACAAATTTCTCGCCGCACTGGCGGTCGTTTCGGCGGTCAGCCTGTCCGCCTGTTCGGAAAAGACAGAGGACAGCATCGAAAATGCCGGGTCGGCGATCGGCAACGACATGAGCAGCGCGATGGACCGCGCGGGCGACAAGATCGACAACGGGCTGGATGATGCGGGCCGTGCGATCGACAATGGCGCGGCGCGGATCGGTGCTGCGACCGACGAAGCGGCCGAAGATGCCGATCGCACCGCCGATGAAGCCAAGCGCGAGGTCGGCGATACGCTGCAGGAAGCGGGCAGCGACCTTAAGAACGACTGATCCGATGGGCCACGCATGACCATTGCGTTATGCGTGGCCCATGCGCGCGCTTGACGGCGCGCTGCATTGCAGACAGCGCAGCATTATGTCGTCCGCTGCGCCCGCTCTACCCCCCACCAGCCGCCTGATGATCGGCCGCCCCGAACTGGCGCTGATTGGCATCACCATTCTATGGGGCGGGACTTTCCTGATCGTCCATCATGCGATGCGCGAATCGGGGCCATTTTTCTTCGTGGGGTTGCGCTTCGGGACGGCGACGCTGGTCACCTTGCCGCTCGCCTGGCCGCTGTTGCGCGGTATCACACGGCAGGAGCTTGGCGCTGGCCTCATGATTGGCCTCGGCATTTTTGCGGGCTATTCGCTCCAGAGCTGGGGGCTCCAGACGATATCCAGCAGCACGTCGGCCTTCATCACCGCCGCCTATGTCCCGTTGGTGCCGATCCTCCAATGGATCATCCTGCGCAGGCAGCCGCGGATCGCGAGTTGGGTCGGGGTCGCCCTGGCTTTCGCCGGGCTGATGCTGATCGCCGCGCCGCAGGAGGGCGTGGCGCTGGGGACGGGAGAGGTGCTGACGCTGATCAGCACGCTCGCCATCGCGCTGGAGATCATCTTCATCAGCCTGTGGGCGGGGCGGGTCAACGTCGCGCGGGTGACGCTGGTGCAGTTGGCTGTGACCGCGCTGCTGGCCTTCGCCTGCATGGTCCCGGCCGGGGAAGCGGTGCCGCCCTTGTCCTGGACGGTCATCCTGTCGGCCTGCGGGCTGGGGCTGGTCACCGCGCTCATCCAGTTCGTGATGAACTGGGCACAGCGTAGCGTGTCGCCGACCCGCGCCACGCTGATCTATGCGGGCGAGCCGGTTTGGGCCGGGATCATCGGGCGGATCGCGGGCGACCGCCTGCCGCCGCTGGTGCTGGCGGGCGGCCTGCTGATCGTCGCCGCCATGATCGTGAGCGAAATACGGTTCGGGAAACGCGACCGCGCCTCGACCTAGCCCCGCCGAAACACCGGCGCGCGCTTTTCGAAGAAAGCTGCGAAGGCTTCCTGCGCTTCGGCGGATCGCAGCGTGTCGCGGAACAGCCGCGCCTCTTCCTCAATCCGCGCGGTGAGGATGGCAGGGTCGCCTTTCATCAGGCGGCGGGTGGTGGCGAGCGCCTGGGGCGGCTTGGCCACCAATATTCTGGCCTTGGCGCGCGCATGTGCCAGCAGCCCGTCGGCGGGCACGACCGCCGTGACCAGCCCCGCGCGATCGGCCGCGTCGGCATCCATCGGCTCGCCCAGCATCAGCATCGCCGCCGCCTTGGCATGGCCGAGCGTCGCAGGCGCGAGCAGGCTCGATCCCGCTTCGGGGACCAGCCCCAGATTGACGAAGGGCATGATGAAGCGAGCGTCCGGCGCGGCATAGATGAGGTCGCAATGGAACAGCATCGTCGTGCCGACGCCCACGGCCAGTCCCTGCACAGCCGCGACGATCGGCTTGTCGAAGGCGGCGATGGCGCGGATGAAGGCGAAGGCGGCAGCGCCGCCCTCCGGCCCGGCCATGAAGTCTTTGAGGTCGTTGCCCGCGCAGAATGCGTCGCCATTGGCCGTGAACAGCACCACTGCGATGTCCGCGCGCGCCGAGGCATCGGCCAGCGCGGCAGTCATCGCATGATACATGGGGGCGGTCAGGGCGTTCTTCTTGTCGGGACGGTCGATATGGATTTCGATGACGCCGGCGATATCTTCGATGATCGCGATGGACTCGCTCACGATGCGCTCTCCCTTATGTCTCTGTCACTACCGATGGGCGTGGATTGGACGATGGAGACTATTGTTCCCCGGCGAAGGCCGGGGTCCAGTCCCACGCTCTGAACTGGGCCCCGGCCTTCGCCGGGGAACAGCTATCATCCAGATCACTGACCACGTCTGCATGTCTCTGGCGAAACTGTTGGCGCAAGCGGTGGGCCGCGTCTATCCCCCTGTGCCCGCATTCCCAACGACCGGCCCCATGATGAACCGACTGCGCCACGCCCTCGACCCTTTCCTGTTGCTGCTGCTGGCAACCGTTGCCCTAGCGTCGATCCTGCCCGCACGCGGTGAGGGCGCGCGGATCGCGGGGATGGTGGCGGACGCTGGCATCGTGCTGCTTTTTTTTCTGCACGGGGCGAAATTGTCGCGCGCGGCGATCTGGGACGGGACGCGCGCCTGGAAGCTGCATCTGGCAGTGCTGGGGACGAGCTTCCTCCTGTTCCCGCTGATTGGCCTCGCGACGCAGCGGATCGGCATCATTCCCGATGGCATGCGTGCGGGGCTGCTGTTCCTGACGTTGCTGCCCTCGACCGTGCAGTCGTCGATCGCCTTTACCGCAATCGCGCGGGGCAATGTCGCCGCAGCGGTGGTCAGCGCGTCCTTCTCCAACCTGCTCGGCATCGTCGCGACGCCGCTGCTGGTCGCGCTGCTGATGCGGCAGGGCGGGGCGAGCGTGTCGCTGGCGTCGATCGAAGGGATCGTGCTGCAATTGCTGTTGCCTTTTCTGGTCGGCCATCTGGCGCGGCCATGGATCGGTGGGTTCGTGGCGCGGCACAAGGCGAAGATCGGATGGGTGGATCGCGGATCGATTCTGCTGGTCGTCTATGCGGCTTTTTCGGCCGCCGTGGTGGAAGGTCTGTGGCAGAGCGTGTCGGGCGGCGAACTGGCGCTGCTGGCGGTTGTCTGCTGCGTCATGCTGGCGACCGTGTTGGCGCTGACCTTTGGGCTGGGGCGGCTGGTCGGGCTAAGCCGCGAGGATGCAATCGTGCTGCAATTTTGCGGGTCGAAGAAAAGCCTGGCGACCGGCGTGCCGATCGCGGGCGTGCTGTTTCCCGCGGCGGCGGTCGGGCCGATCCTGCTGCCGCTGATGCTGTTTCACCAGATCCAACTCATGGTCTGTGCCGTGCTGGCCCGGCGTTACGGTGGCCAAGTCCCTGAATGACGGAGGGCAGAAAGCGCGATGTGGCGCTTTTCGCCCTTCATATTCATGCGAAGCCGTATGCAGTTGCCTATCCGCCCGGTTCGGCCAGCGCAATGTCCATGTCGGCGAGCGCGAGACGGAGCAGTTCGGCCATCCCCGCGCGCGCGGCTGCGGTGTCGCGGGACGCGATCGCCTGATAGACGGCGCGATGGTCGGGCAGGGGGTCGCGGGGGAGCAATTTTTTGCGATGTTTGAAGGTCGTGGTCCAACTGACCGCAGCACCGACCGAACTGGCCAAGGCTTCCAGGGCATCATTATGGGTCGCGGCCAGGATCATATTATGAAAACGCTGGTCGGCGGCGCGCCCTTCGGGGGTAGAGAGGCCATAGCGGCCCATTTCCGCCAGTGCAGATTCCATGACCGCCAATTGCTCATCGGTGCGGCGCCGCGCGGCAAATTCGGCCGCTGCCGGCTCGATCACGCCGCGCAGTTCGAACAGATCCCGGATGAAATCTGCGTCCGGCTCACCGGCAAACATCCAGGCGAGCATTTCAGGATCAAGAACGTTCCAGCGGTTGCGCGGCAGGACGCGGGTGCCCGCCTTTGGGCGGCTTTCCAGCATACCCTTGGCGATCAGGATGCGGACAGCTTCGCGATAGGCAGTGCGCGACACGCCGAGGCGCTCTGAGGCCTCGATCTCGCCTTCGAACAATTCGCCCGGCTTGTGCTTGCCGGTCAGGATGGCCGTGCCCAGGTCGCGGGCGATCGTCTGATGGATGCGGAGCGAGCCTTCTTCCGATCCGAACTTGCGCCCGCTGCCCAAAATCTTACTCCCTTATCAATCCTCAAATACAGCCGTAGGACAATGTCGGCCGCAAAGGAAGGCATCGGCCACAAGACGGAGCGGCGCAATGTCGGCGTCGATCGCGCGGGAGGCGACCAGAGTAACGAAGCGGCGATACATGGCAGGATATTCCTCGTCCGGCGCTTTCAACTGGACTTCCCCGTCCAGCCTCAGGGTGTTGCCGCCCTCGGACAGCAGCAGACTGCCATTATCGGTATCGACGGCGATGTCCCAGGTTTGCGGCCCCGTCTGACGCCAATCGAACACGGTGTCGATCGGTGCGCCCGACGCGGTCGCCATGGCGAGCGTCGCGCCGATCGGGGCATCCTTGTTGGAGGGCACTTCCAGATTGGCGGACAGGACGGTGACGGGTTCAGGAACGATCTCGGTCAGGATGGACAGGGCGTTGATGCCCGGATCGAACACGCCAAAGCCACCCGCTTCCCAGATCCAGGGCTGGCCGGGATGCCAGTGGCGCACATCCTCGCGCCATTGGATCGAAATCCGTTCGATTGTGCGCTGCGCAATCCAGGCCTTGGCCTGCGCCACCGCAGCGGCGTAGCGGCTGTGCCAACTGGCGTAGAGGGTGACATTCTGCGCCTTTGCCAGGGCGATCAGCGCCTCGACTTCGGAGACGGTCGCGCCGGGCGGCTTTTCGAGAAACACATGCTTGCCCGCCAGCAACGCCTGCCGCGCCGCATGATAGCGGGCCTGCGGCGGCTGGCACAGGATGACGGCGTCGAGGTCCGGTTCGCCCGCCAGCATCGCGCCGAGGTCAGGGTAGTTATTCACCCCTTCCCCCTGCGCGTTGCGGCTGGCGACAGCGACCAGATCGATGCCGTCAGTCTTTTCCATCGCGGGCAGGTGCTGGTCGCGCGCGATTTTACCCAGCCCTACCAGACCTGCCCGGATGCTCATGCAGCAGCGACCAGCTTGCCATCGACGCGGCGCGTCAGGCCGAGCGGGTTGGCGTCCTGCAAGGCGGCTGGCAGCAGGGCGTCGGGTACGTCCTGATAGCAGACGGGGCGCAGGAAACGCATCATCGCGAGCGTGCCGACCGAGGTCGAACGGCCATCGGCGGTCGACGGGAAGGGACCGCCATGGACCATGGCGTGGGTCACTTCGACGCCGGTGGGCCAGCCGTTGGTCAGGATGCGTCCGACCTTGCGCGACAGCACGGGGAGCAGCTTGGCGGCGTCGGCATTGTCGGCTTCGGTCAACTGAAGCGTAGCGGTCAGCTGGCCTTCGAGACCAGCGATGGTCGCGATGACTTCCTCGATGCTGCTGCATTTGATCAAAACGGACGACGAACCGAACACTTCTTCGGCCAGAAGCGGGTTGGCCCCGAAGGTTGCGGAGTCGGTCGCGAAGAATGCCGCCTGGCCACGGTTGCAGCCTTCTGCTTCGGTGCCGCGCGCGACGGTGGTGACGCCATCCGCGCCGGACAGGGCAGCGACGCCCTTTTCATAGGCTTCGTGGATGCCGGGCGTCAGCATGACCTGCGGCTGGGCACCGGACATGGCTTGCGCGGCGGCGGCGACGAACTTGTCAAGATCCGGGCCGTCAAGCGCGATGACGAGGCCGGGGTTGGTGCAGAACTGGCCCGATCCCATGGTGAGCGAACCAACGAACGCCGTGCCCATGGCTTCGGCCCGTTCGGCGAGCGCGCCGGGGAGCAGCACGACCGGGTTGATGCTCGACATTTCGGCATAGACCGGGATCGGCTCGTTGCGTTCCGCTGCGATCTTCATGAGCGCAACGCCACCACCGCGCGATCCGGTGAAGCCGACTGCCTTGACGCGGGGATCAGCGACCAGTGCGCCACCCAGCGCGCGGTTGGCACCGGGCAGGTAGGAGAAGACGCCTTCGTGCAGGCCGCACGCCTTGACCGCTGCCTGGATGGCGCGGGCGACCAGTTCGCCGGTGCCGGGATGGGCGCTATGGCCCTTGACGATGACGGGCGAACCAGCGGCGAAAGCCGATGCGGTGTCGCCGCCCGCGACCGAGAAAGCGAGCGGGAAGTTGGACGCACCGAACACGGCGACCGGGCCGACCGAATGGTTGACGCGGCGCAGGTCCGCGCGCGGCATGGGCGCGCGATCGGGCATGGCGGGGTCGATCGTGGCGTCAAACCAGTCACCGAGTCGGACATAGGTTGCGAACAAACGCAACTGGCCGATGGTACGGCCCCGTTCGCCTTCCAGACGGGCGCGCGGCAAGCCGGATTCGGCCATGGCGGTTTCGATCAGCAGGTCGCCGATCGCGACGATATTGTCCGCGACGGTTTCCAGAAATGTCGCGCGGGCGTCGGGTGCCAGGGTCGAGAAGCTGTCGAATGCGGCATCGGCCAGCTTGGCGGCTTCTTCGACTTCGGCGGGCATGGCGCTGGAGAAGGCGACGTCGCCCTTTTCGCCGGTTGCCGGGTTGATGGCGTAGAAAGTCTCTCCGCCCTGACGCTCGTTTGCGCCGATAAGGATGGCTCCGTTGAACATGGGATTCTCCTGAAATGGGTTCATTTGATGCAGTGCCGAATATTTCTGCTTCCCCTCATCCTCCCCTCGTAGGGGAGGTGGATGGCCGCAGGCCAGACGGAGGGGTGTCACCCTATCGTGAGGGTGACACCCCTCCGTCAGCACTTCGTGCTGCCACCTCCCCTGCAAGGGGAGGATGGCTTAATGATTGTCGCGCGGCAGGCCCATGGTCTGGGCGATGCGCTGATATTTTTCTGCGCCTTCGAGGATTGCGCCGGTATCCATCTGGCCAACGACCGACCGCTGGATTTCCTGCCACGGCGTTTGCGACGCGGGATATTTGAACCCGCCAGCAGCCTCCAGCTTCGCGCGGCGTTCCGCCAATTCCTCGTCCGAAATCAGCACGTTGACCGTGCCGGTGTTGAGATCCATCCGCACCCGGTCGCCGGTTTCGAGCAGCGCGAGGCCGCCCATGGCCGCCGCTTCGGGCGAGGCGTTGAGGATCGACGGGCTGCCCGACGTGCCCGATTGGCGACCATCGCCGATGCAGGGCAGGGCGGAGACGCCTTCGGTGATGAGATAGGCAGGGGGCCGCATATTTACAACTTCGGCTGCGCCCGGATAGCCGATCGGCCCAGCGCCACGCATGAAGAGCAAGGTCTGGTCAGTGATGCCGACCGATGGATCGTCGATGCGGTGATGATAATCCTCCGGCCCGTCGAACACGACCGCCGGACCTTCAAAGGCGTTGGGGTCTTCGGGGTTCGACAGATAACGGTCGCGGAATTCCGGGCTGATGACGCTGGTCTTCATGACGGCGGCGTCGAACAGATTGCCCGACAGGACCAGGAAGCCCGCATCCTCGACCAAAGGCTGGTCGAAGGGGCGGATAACCTTTTCGTCTTCAATCTCCACGCCACGGCAATTGTCGCCCATGGTCTTGCCATTGACGGTCATCACATCCTCGTGGATCAGACCCTGCGCGATCAGCTGGGCAACCACGGCGGGGACGCCACCGGCGCGATAATAATCCTCGCCCAGATATTCGCCCGCAGGCTGGAGGTTGACGAGCAGCGGAATCTTGTGACCGACCGTCTCCCAATCCTTGAGCGGCAGGTCGACGCCGATGTGACGGGCGATGGCGGCCAAATGGATCGGCGCGTTGGTCGATCCGCCAATGGCGCTGTTGACCATGATGGCATTGTGGAACGCCTCCTTGGTCAGGATGTCGGAAGGTTTCAGATCCTCGGCCACCATCTCGACGATGCGCTTGCCGGTCAGGTAAGCGACTTCCTGGCGATCGCGATAGGGGGCGGGGATCGCGGCCGACCCCGGCAACATCATGCCCAGCGCTTCGGCGAGCGAGTTCATGGTCGAGGCCGTGCCCATGGTATTGCAATAGCCGGTGGACGGGGCGGAGGAGGCGACCAGCTTGATGAAGCCTTCATCGTCGATCTTGCCCGCTGCGAGCAACTGGCGCGCTTTCCAGACAATGGTGCCCGACCCTGTACGCTCGCCCTTGAACCAGCCATTCAGCATCGGGCCGACCGACAGGGCGATGGCGGGGATGTTGACGGTAGCGGCGGCCATCAGCAGCGCAGGCGTGGTCTTGTCACAGCCGGTGGTCAGGATCACGCCGTCGAGCGGATAGCCGTACATAGCCTCGACCAGGCCAAGATAGGCGAGGTTGCGATCAAGGCCTGCGGTCGGGCGCTTGCCGGTTTCCTGGATCGGATGGACCGGAAATTCGAGCGCGATGCCACCCATTTCGCGGATGCCGTCGCGCATGCGTTCGGCCAGCACCATATGGTGGCGGTTGCAGGGCGACAGGTCGCTGCCCGTTTGGGCGATGCCGATGATCGGCTTGCCGCTGCGCAGTTCGTCGAGGCTGAGGCCGAAGTTCAGATACCGCTCCAGATAGAGGGCGGTCATGTCAATATTGTCGGGGTTGTCGAACCACGCGCGGCTGCGAAGCTTGGGGGCGGAATTGGACGAATCGCTCATTGGGCATCCTGACGAGAAATGGCACGGCGCTTTCACGCGCTCATCGTCTCGATATACTCATACAAATAGAGTTTCAAGCGTACATGAGACCTGCTGTTCAAAATCGGCGTCGATTTAGGGACGGCGATGAAACTTGCGGGTTGGCCTGCCCATTTGTCCAGCGCATGCGCTCTTGAAACGTAGCGGGCATCGGCGCATGGACCCGCCATGACCGCGACTTTATCTCGATCGTCCGCCGCCCCTGCGCCGCGCGCCATCGCCCGCTGGCTGTTATCCGTAGCAGCGCTCGTCTTCATCATGGTCGTGGTCGGCGGTATAACCCGCCTGACCGAATCGGGCCTGTCGATTACCCAGTGGAAGCCGATCACCGGGGCGATCCCGCCGCTCACGCATGACCAATGGATGGAGGCATTCCGCCTCTATCAGCAGACGCCCGAATATCAGCAGATCAACAAGGGCATGAGCCTCGATGATTTCCAGTTCATCTTCTTCTGGGAATGGGCGCATAGATTGCTGGGACGGCTCATCGGGCTAGCCTTTGCTTTGCCGTTGTTATGGTTCGCCTGGAAGAGGGCCATTCCGGCTGGTTATGGCTGGCGGCTGGTGGCGCTGCTGGCGCTGGGCGGATTGCAGGGGGCGATCGGCTGGTGGATGGTGCAGTCGGGCCTGTCCGAACGGACCGATGTCAGCCATTATCGCCTGGCGGTGCATCTGTTGACGGCGTTGTTTATCATCGGTGGGCTGGTGTGGACCGCGCTTGACCTGTTGATGCTGGCGCGCGACCGGAACGCGCGCCCGGCGACGCTGCGGCCCTTTGCGCTAATGGTGCTGGTGGGGTTGTTCGTGCAATTGCTGTTCGGGGCTTTTACGGCAGGACTGAATGCGGGCTATGTCGCCAACACCTGGCCGTTGATGAATGATCGACTGGTGCCGGACGGCATTGAGAGGACGGGTTCGCTCTGGGAGACGCTGTCGAGCGATCCCTATCTCGTCCATTTCATCCATCGCTGGTGGGCCTGGGGCGCAGCCATTCTGGCCATCATGCTGGCGCGCAGAGCCAAGCGGGCAGGCCAGCGCGGGGCGTCGATCGCCATCAACGCCAGCATCGGCACGCAGATTGTCCTGGGCATAGCCACAGTGATGAGCGGTATCGCGCTGCCGCTCGCTGTCCTGCATCAGGCGGTAGGGGCGCTCGTCGTCGCGGCTATCGCCTGGGGCGCGCACGGCATTGGGCGCCGCCGCGCATAACGCTAGGGCGTCCGCTTTATTGCGATGTAGCCGCGTTGGCCGCGGCGGCGGGCAGAGCGGGCGGGGTCGATTGGCCCGTTGCCGGGATGAGCTTCAGGCTGCGTAGCAGGGCATCAGAGATGCTTTGATATTGTTCGCTCAGCATTTCGGGATAAACGAAGGTGGCGGTCACGATCGAGCCGTCCGGCTGGCGAAGGATACGTACGGCGACATTATTGCCTTCGCCGTCATTGGCGGTGCCGCGATATTCATTGTTGCCGACGAAATTGCCCTCGACGCCTTCCGCCCCATCGCTGATGGCTTCGACAATCTGCTGCAATGTCTGGTCGCCGTCATTTTTCTGCCAGAAGACGCGAACATCGGCACCCGCGCCGGGGTCTTCATATACCACACCATCGGCATTGCTGGCGCTTTCATCCTTCACCCAGCCCTCCGGCAGGGTAACGGAAAATCCACGCGCCGCGTTCACATAATCGAGCGCATCGGCACCATCTTCACCTTCCTGGGCCGCAAGCGCTTCTGCCGCGGCGGCATTGGCGGCGGCGGCCAGTTCCTCCTGGCTCGGCATATCGGCGACTGGCTCGGTGCGGCCGCAAGCGGCGAGCAACAGGAAGGGCAGGCAAGCGGTAAGGGGAAAACGGTTCATGCGCGATCCAAAGCATAGGCGCGGCGATAATTCAACGACATTGCCCAAAAGGAAGCGACAGTATGCGGTGTTCGCCGGTCAGGCAGCGCTGTCAATGCCCAGTTCGGCCAGTTTGCGGTAGAGGGTCGATCGCCCGATCCCCAGCCGTCGGGCGACTTCGGTCATGCGACCGCGATAATGGCCGATGGCGAGGCGGATGACGTCCGCTTCGATGTCCGCAAGCTGGCGGACATGGCCGTCGCCTTCGAACAGGGTGATGCCCGCGCCGTCGCGATGCGGCTGATTGGCGGCGCGCGGGCGGATGGACAAGCGATCGAGCGGGTCGCTCGCCTTGATTTGGGCAGCGATCTGCGGGAAATCCTGCGGCGTCAGGGCATCGCCCTCGCACAGCACGGCGGCGCGGAACAGGGCGTTCTGAAGCTGGCGGACATTGCCAGGCCAGCCATGCTGCATCAACAGCGCGAGCGCATCGTCGGTGAGGCCCAGGCCACGCAGGCCCGGCTGCGCGGCGATCCGCGTTAGCAGGTGGCGGCACAAAGCCGGAATGTCGCCCATGCGTTCGCGCAACGGCGGGATGGTGAGTTGGACGACGTTGAGGCGGTAATAGAGATCTTCGCGGAAGCGCCCCGCCTCTATCTCGTCCGCCAGTTTTTTATTGGTCGCCGCGATCACGCGCACATCGACATGGATCGGACGGCGCGCGCCGAGCGGCTGGACTTCGCCATCCTGTAACACACGCAACAGCTTCACCTGCGCATCCAGCGGCATTTCGCTGATTTCATCGAGGAAGATGGTGCCCATATCGGCGCTGGCGAATTTGCCGACATGCCGGTCGAAGGCACCTGTAAAGGCACCGCGTTCGTGGCCGAACAGTTCCGATTCGACCAGATTGGCCGGAATCGCACCGCAATTGACGGTGACCATGGCCTGCTTGTGGCGCGGCGAGGCGGCGTGGATCGCGCGGGCGATCACATCCTTGCCGACGCCACTTTCGCCTTCGATCAATACGGGCACGCGGGCGCGTGCGGCCTTGGCCGCGATGGCGAGGGCAGCGCGAAATTGCGGCGCGGACCCGACGACATCCTCGAAGGAGAGGGGTGCCGTGATCTTTTCGGTCAAGGGGCGCAGTTCGCCGTCGCTGCCATCGGTGAGCGTGGCATTGAGTGCGGCGAGCAGGCGTTCGGGCGCGATCGGCTTGGAGAGATAATCGGTGGCCCCCGCGCGCATTGCATCGACCGCAACGGCGACATTATTGTGCGCGGTAAGAATCAGGATCGGCAGGGCGGGACGACGGGCGCGAATCTCGCTGACCAGGCTCGCAGGGTCATAGTCCGGGCTCCATTGGTCGAGAATGACCGCATCAAGCTGCATCCCATCCTGCGTACCAAGCGTCGCGATGGCGGTTTCGCCGTCACCTGCAAAGATCGTGCGCCAGCCTGCACGCGCCGCGAGCGCCGATACCAGCCGCCTTTGCGCCGGTTCGTCGTCGATCAACATCAGCATTGGTATGCCGTCGCGCGCCATTCGCACCCCTCAATTGCAACAGGCGACCAATGGTAACGACGCGGAGTAAAGGCGCGCTTAACCGCGAAAGATTTTCTTGGCCTTGGGCGGGTTGAGGGGGTGGCAGGTTAGGGATAAGAGGTTGGCCTGATTTACCGCAAGAGAGGGACCAGTCATGACCAACGACGGCAATATGAAAGACGCGACCGAGACGTATTCGGGGTTTGTGGGGCTGATGAAGTGGGGCACGATCGCCTCGGTGGCGATCGCCGCGATCGTGGTGCTGTTGATCTCCAGCTAAGCAGGCCGCGACGAACAGGGAGGGGATGCCATAATAATGAAAATAGCAGTGGTGAAAGAGCAGGCAGCAGGCGAAGCCCGTGTTGCCGCGACACCGGAGACGGTGAAGAAATTTATCGGCCTTGGCGCGCAGGTCGCTGTCGAGGCGGGGGCCGGGCTGACAGCGTCGATCGCCGATGCCGACTATGCGGCGGCGGGCGCGAGCGTGGCCGATCGGGCCGCTACGGTGGCGGGCGCGGACATCGTGCTGGGCGTGCAGGGGCCGGACGTGGCCAGCCTGTCCGGTGCCAATCCGGGTGCCTGGATCGTGGCGGGGCTTAATCCGTTCGGTGAGCGGGCGCGAGTCGATGCCTATGCAGCGGCAGGCTATGAGGCGCTGGCGATGGAGTTCATGCCGCGCATCACCCGCGCGCAGTCGATGGACATATTGTCGTCCCAGTCGAACCTGTCGGGTTATAAGGCGGTGCTGGATGCCGCGGCCGAATATGGCCGGGCGTTCCCGATGATGATGACGGCGGCGGGCACCGTGTCGGCCGCGCGCGTCTTCATCATGGGCGTGGGCGTGGCAGGCTTGCAGGCGATCGCCACGGCGCGGCGGCTGGGCGCGCAGGTCAGCGCGACCGACGTGCGGGCGGCGACCAAGGAGCAGATCGAATCGCTGGGCGCCAAGGCGATCTTCGTCGAGAAGGTCGCGGGCATCGAGGGCGAAGGATCGGGCGGCTACGCCACCGAAATGTCGGACGAATATAAGGCGGCACAGGCCGAACTCGTGTCCGCGCACATCGCCAAGCAGGATATCGTCATCACCACCGCGCTCATTCCGGGGCGCCCCGCGCCGCGCCTGATCAGCGACGCGCAGATCGCGACGATGAAGCCGGGCAGCGTGATCGTCGATCTGGCGGTCGAGCAGGGCGGCAATGTCGAGGGTGCCGTGCCGGGCGAAGTGGTCCTGCGCCATGGCGTCAAGATCGTGGGGCACCGCAATGTGCCCTCGCGGCTGGCAGCGGACACATCGGCCTTGTTCTCACGCAACCTGTTCAACTTCTTGTCCGCCTTCTGGGACAAGGAAAAGGGTGTGCCGGTGCTGGACGAGGAAATCGGCAACGCCATCCGCCTGACGCAGGGCGGCAAGGTCGTGAACGAGCGGCTGCTCGGTTAGGGGAATCGCCCGTTCGCGCCGTGCGCGTTCGGGCCAACGTCCCGCAGCCAAATCGGGACGAACGGGGAGTAGGATGATGGACTTTATTTCCATCCTGTCGGTTTTCGTGCTGGCGTGTTTCGTCGGCTATTATGTGGTGTGGTCGGTGACGCCCGCGCTCCATACGCCTTTGATGGCGGTCACTAACGCCATTTCATCCGTCATCATCGTCGGCGCGCTGGTCGCGTCGGCGGAGGCGGGGAGTGCGGCGGCCAAATATCTGGGGCTGCTGGCGGTGGTCTTTGCATCGGTCAACATCTTCGGCGGCTTTGCCGTCACCGAGCGGATGCTGGCGATGTACAAGAAGAAGGAGCGCAAGTGATGCATGAGATCGCACAGATCCCATGGGGCGTGAGCCTCGCTTATCTGGTCGCGGGCGTCCTGTTCATCCTGGCCCTTCGTGGCCTGTCCAGCCCGGCCACCAGCCGTCGCGGCAACCGCATGGGCATGATCGGCATGGCGATTGCCGTCGCCACCACCCTCTACACCCATGACGTAGTGAGCTTGCCCGAAATCATCGGTGCTATCGTCATTGGCGGCGGCATCGGCTTCATCATCGCGCGGCGGATCGCCATGACGGACATGCCACAGCTTGTCGCGGCATTTCACTCGCTCGTCGGCATGGCGGCCGTGCTGGTGGGGGCGGCGGCCTATCTCAACCCCGGTGCATTCGGGATTCTCGATGCCGTAACAGGCGAAATCTATGGTGCCAGCCGCATCGAAATGGGGCTGGGCGTCGCCATCGGCGCGATCACCTTCTCCGGCTCGGTCATCGCCTTCCTGAAACTCAACGGCAATATGTCGGGCAAGCCGATCATGCTGCCGGGGCGGCATGTCATCAACCTGGGCACGCTGGCGACGATATTGGGCCTGATCGCCTATTTTGTGACCGACCAGAGTCCGTGGATCTTCTGGACCGTGACGGTGCTCAGCTTCATCATCGGCTTCCTGCTGATCATCCCGATCGGTGGGGCGGACATGCCGGTCGTCGTGTCGATGCTGAACAGCTATTCAGGCTGGGCGGCCGCCGCGATGGGCTTTACGCTGGGCAACAGCGCGATGATCATCACCGGCGCGCTGGTCGGCTCGTCGGGCGCGATCCTGTCCTACATCATGTGCAAGGCGATGAATCGCAGCTTCATCAGCGTGATCGCGGGTGGCTTCGGCGCGGAGTCCGGGCCTTCGGGCGCGGGCGGGCCAGTGATCGACCGTCCCTACAAGCGCGGCTCGGCCGAGGATGCCGCCTTCCTGATGAAGCAGGCCGACAGCGTCATCATCGTGCCGGGCTATGGCATGGCGGTGAGCCAGGCCCAGCATGCGCTGCGCGAAATGGGCGACCTGCTCAAGAAGGAAGGCGTCAGCGTCAAATATGCGATCCATCCGGTCGCGGGCCGGATGCCGGGGCATATGAACGTGCTGCTGGCCGAAGCGAACGTGTCCTATGACGAAGTGTTCGAGTTGGAGGACATCAACAGCGAGTTCGGCCAGTGCGATGTCGCCTTCGTCATCGGCGCGAACGACGTCACCAATCCGGCGGCCAAGACGGACAAGACATCGCCCATCTACGGCATGCCGATCTTGGACGTGGCCAATGCCAAGTCGGTGCTGTTCGTCAAGCGCTCCATGGGCGGGGCGGGCTATGCCGGCGTCGACAATGAAGTCTTCTACATGGACAATACCATGATGCTGCTCGCCGACGCCAAGAAGATGGTCGAGGAAATCGTCAAGGGGCTTGCCCACTGATATCGCGAGCCTGGCTATCCCAACTCCGTTCGCCCTGAGCCTGTCGAAGGGCTTTACTTTCTCAATTAACGCAGAAAGTAAGGGGCCCTTCGGCGAAGCTCAGGACCGGCTTCGACAGGCTCAGCCCGAACGGGGTGGGGTGGTCAGGAATTTCAGGGGATAGCATGCACAAACTTGGCCTGATCGGGGGAATGAGCTGGGCGTCCACAGCGCGCTATTACCAGATCATCAACGAAGCGGTGCAGCGGGCTCAAGGCGGGCTGCACAGCGCGCCATTGGCGATCGAAAGCCTGGACTTTGCAGCAGTGGCGCAATGCGTGTCCGACGACGACTGGGATTGCGCGTCGGGTCCGTTGGTCACGGCGGCGCGACGGCTGGAAGCAGCAGACGCCCAAGCCCTGCTGATCTGCGCCAATTCGATGCATCGCGTCCATGACCGGGTGCAGGCGGCGGTATCGATTCCGGTCATCCATATCGCCGACGTGGTGGGGCAGGCGATGAAGCGGGACGGTATCACCACCGCGGCGCTGCTCGGTACGCGCAATGTCATGATGGAGAAATTCTATCGCCAGCGGCTGGTGGGCCATGGCATGTCGCTGCTGCCGCCCGATCCTGCATTGGCCGACCGGATCAATCACATCATGTATGAGGAATTGTCGGCGGGGCGTATCAACAAGGATTCGCAGCGTTTCATGAAAAGCGCGCTGACCGATATCGCCAAGCAGGATGTGCAGGCGGTGGTGCTGGCCTGTACCGAACTGGAAATGATCGTCGATGTAAAGGCCAATGTGCTGCCGATCTACGACTGCACCAGCATTCATGCGATGGCGGGGGTGGATTTCATTCTGGGTGAGTAGGATAAAGAAGCTAACATTCGGCTTTACAAGGTGATGACTTGAGTTGTTTCTTCTCGTCATTGCTTCGCTGCGCTCGCAATTGTCTGTTGCGAATTTGTTATGAAGGGCGATCTTTTGAGGATGCCCTGGGTGGGATGGCCATCCCACCCAGGGTGCGGGCAGTCGAACCGTCTGGCGATGGGGCTGTGACGAATATTTTGCCTCAAAACCAGAAACGCAGGCCCATCACCAGGCTGGCGGTTGAAGCACTTTCCCCTTCCGCGCGGGCGTAGCGGGCGGTGTCGCCGAGCTTGCGTTCCCAATGGACGCCGACATAGGGCGCAAATTCGCGGGCGAATTCGTAGCGCAAACGCAGGCCGAGTTCGATGTTGGAGATGCCCGACCCGATGCCAAGTTCAGGCACATCCTGCGCCGCGATATTCACTTCGGCGGCGGGTTGCAGGATCAGGCGCTGGGTGATGCGCTGGTCATAGCTGCCCTCCATGCGCAGATGGACGTCGCCCTTGGTCGAGACAAAGGCCTGGCCCTCGACTTCGAACCAATAGGGGGCGAGGCCTTCGATGCCGACCGTGGCATAGCTGCGCTGGGGCTGGGGCCGGATGTCGTGGCGGACGCCCGCGACCACGTTCCACCATGGGTCGATCGCGCGGCTGTAGAGCGCCTGGACTTCCGCGCTTTCGAGCGGGCCGCCAACTTCGCCCTCCCCTTCAGTCTTAAAGGCGAAGCGGTTGATGTCACCGCCGATCCAGCCTTCGCCTTCCCACGCATAGCCGTTCGCCCCCTTGTTCGCGCGATATTCGAGGCGGTCGACCATCAGTTGCGAAAAGGTCATGCCGCCGCTTTCCTTGATCATGGCGGCGCGGGCGCGGGCCATGACGGCGGAGTCGTAAAAGGCTTCGGCGGCGTGGTCGGTCGGGACTGGCGGGGCGACGCCTTTCGGGATCGTATCGTCGGCGGCCGGCATGCTGTGTCCGGCGTGCGGGTCGGCGGATGCCTCTGGCGCAGGGGGCATCTGATGCGCGCTATGGTCCATCTGGGCGAGGGCCGGTGTGGCGCTGGCGAACAACACGGCGACGATCAGGCGCTTCATGCCGCATCCTCCGCGTGGCGGACGGTGACGACGCGCATCATCCCGGCGTGCATGTGCATCAGCATGTGGCAGTGGAAGGCCCAGTCGCCCAGCGCATCGGCGGTGAGATCGAAGCTGATCTTGCCGCCGGGCAGCACATTGACCGTATGTTTGCGCGGGTTGTGGGTTGCATCCTCGCCGGTGATGAGCTGAAAGAAATGGCCATGGATGTGGATGGGGTGCGGCATCATCGTATCGTTGATCAGCGTGACGCGCACCCGTTCCATATGGCGGAAAGCGATCGGCTCCGCGCCGTCGGACAGCTTCACGCCGTCGAACGACCACATATAGCGTTCCATGTTGGCGGTCAGATGAATGTCGAGCGAGCGGGTCGGCGCGCGGACATCGTCATTCGGCTCCAGCGCGCGCAGGTCGGCATAGGTCAGCACGCGATGATCGACATCCTCCAGCCCCGTGGGCCGGTCGGCAGTGCGATCGGCGGGCATGGAGGACAGGGTCGCGACGCCCGGTCCCATCGGCACGTCCGGCGCGACCGAGGGATCGAGCATCTTCATGCTGTGCCCGGCCATGCTTTCGTTCGCGGGCTGGGACAGGTCGATGACGCCCCCCTGCCCCATGTCCATGCCGGACATGTCCATCCCCATATCCTTCATCGTGAGCAGCGGGCGCGCGCGCAGCGGCGGGATGGCCGCGACCATACCGATTTGCGGCGCGAGCGTCGCGCGGACGAGGCCGGAGCGGTCGATGGCTTCGGCGATCAGGGCAAAGGCCTGCGCTTCGCCGGGCTGGACGATCACGTCATAGGTTTCGGCGATGCCGATCTGAAACTCGTCGGTTTCGACCGGCTGGACATGCTGGCCGTCGCATTGCACCACGGTCATGGGTAGCCCCGGCAGGCGGACGTTGAAATTGGTCATGGCCGAGGCGTTGACGATGCGCAGGCGGACGCGCTCGCCTGGCGTGAACAGCCCGGTCCAGTTTTCCGCCGTGCCATGGCCGTTGACGAGGAAGCTGTAGGTCGAGCCGGTGACGTCCGAGATATCGGTCGGGTCCATCCGCATCGCGCCCCATTCGACGCGCTCCTTCAAGGACTGGTTCTTGCCCTTGAGCAGATCGGCGAGCGTCTGCTTCTGCATATTATAATAGCCGCCCATCTGCTTGAGCCGCTTGAGCTGAACATGCGGGTGGACCGGCGACCAGTCGGACAGGACGATCACATGTTCTCGGCTAGCCTGCACCGGATCAACGCCCGCGGGATCGATGACGATGGGACCATAATGGCCCATCGCTTCCTGCATGCCGGAATGGCTGTGATACCAGTAGGTGCCCGATTGCTTGATCGGAAATTCATAGTTGAAGGTTTCGCCGGGGCGGATGCCGGGGAAGCTGACGCCGGGCACGCCATCCATCTGAAAGGGGAGGATCAGGCCGTGCCAGTGGATCGACGTGTCTTCCTTCAGCCGGTTGGTGACGGAGAGGCGGACATTCTGGCCTTCGCGCAGCCGGATCAGCGGCGCGGGCAGTGTGCCATTGATGGTGATCGCATGGGCCGAGCGGCCGCCGGTCGAAAAATGGCTGTCGGCCACGGTCAGCGCGATCGTCTCGCCTGACAGCACGCCCGGCGCGGGATGCAAGCCATGGGTGCCGCTTTGCGCCCAGGCGGGGAAGGCGTTGGCGAAGCTGAGGGCGGCGGCGCCCTTGAACAGGGTGCGGCGGTCGAGGGTCAAATGCGTCATGCCCCTTCATACGCGGGGGGCGGCCTCATCCCTCAAAAAATATGGCGCTGTAATGTATCAAAATCCTCCCCTGGCAGGGGAGGTGGATGGCGCAGCCACACGGAGGGGTTCGATCAGGTTCAACTGCCCCCGGCAGTTGAAGGTCATGCCGGGGGCATGACCGACCTGATCGACGCTATCGAGAGGGTGACACCCCTCCACCGGCTTCGCCGGTCCCCCTCCCCCGTAGGGGGAGGATTGTTTGAGGCGCGCCTTTTGTCCCTATTCCCCAAGCGCGGCCGCCAATTTTGCGCGGGCGCGGTAGAGGCGGGTTTCTACGGCTTTTTCACTTAAGTTCAGCAGCGCGGCGGTGTCCGCCTGGCTCATCGCCTCGATCGTGCGTAGCAGCAGGACGTCCTTGAGCGATGCGGGCAGGGCGGCGACCGCAGCGTTGATGCGGGCAAGTTCGCGCTGCGACTGTGCCGCCTGTTCCGGGTCCAGCGCGGCGTCGGCGATCTCGCCCGCTTCGTCGATGGGGCGGGCAAAGGCGAAGAAGCGCCGTACCGCGCGGCGACGGCCCCAGTCGCGGCATTTGTTGAGCGTGATGCGCGCGATCCAGGTGCGGAAGGGGCGCGCGCCGTCATAGCGGGCGAGCGCGGCGAAGGCAGCGACGAACACCTCCTGCGTGATGTCGAGCGCTTCGTCCGCATCGCCGACATGGCTGCGCGCGAGGCGCCAGACCGCATCGCGATGCCGCCGCATCAAGGCGGCATAGGCGTCCTGATGCCCGGCCAGCGCGCGCGCGGCCAGTGCCTGGTCATCAAGATCGACGGGCGGCGATGTCACCGGGCGGGCTGGGTCAGCGCCTTGACGACGGCGGCGTCGAACTGCGCGGCCTGATCAGCACGCAAGACGGCGCGCATGGCGAAGATATGCTGGAGCGTCTCCTTTTGCAGCGCGCCCATGACATGGTGGGTCTGATCCACGGCCGCGGCGACCTTTGGCCCATAGCCCTGTTCCGCGGCAATCGCGGCGGCGAGCCGTTCATTGTCGGCGCGCATTTCCGCCTCCAGCGCTTCGCGACGCTTGGCAAAGGCCGCTTCGAGTTCGTGGATGCGCTGTTCCTGTGCCGCATCGAGCGTCAGCCGCTGGTGCAGCAGGGCATGGACCTCGCTTTCGACGCGCGGCTGGGGTGCGAACCAGGTGCGCGCGACCAGCACGGCCGCGAGCGCCGCAGCAAAAGCCACCAGCGCGACCAGCAGATAGCGTTTGAGGCTCATTGGCCAAGCAGGCGCGAAGGCGCATAATCCGACATGCCGATCGGCGCGGGCGCGGCCTGCGCCGGGGCGCCGGGCACGATGCTGCCCGCCCAGCCGATGCCGATGGCGAGCAGGCCTGCCAGCATCAGGCTGCGCCGTGCCGCGCCCTGCTCCCGGCGGCGGGCAACGCCCTGCATCACCGCATCGTCCAGTCCCTCCAGCCGGGTGTCGGTCGGCATGGCGCGCACCTGCCCCAGCAACTGATCGAGATCATTCATCGCACATACTCCATCCTCATCGCACCATACGCGCGGCGCACGCCAATCCCTCACGATATGGAGGCGACAAAAAATCATGCACCTTGGGCGAGGGGTGGGGCAAGTCCATGCGTAATGGTCCGCAGAGCTTGTCGTGATTGCGATGGAAACCACTCCCGCCGTTGTTTTCATCCTGACCCGACCCATTCGAGCCGTTCATCCAAGGAGTATAGTCCATGTCCCGTTTCCTGATCGCCGCCGCCGCGTTGTCGCTTGCCATCCTGCCAGGCGCGGCGCTGGCGCATAGCAAGCTGGTATCATCCAGCCCCGCCGCCAATGCGACCGTCGCCAAGCCGACCAAACTGACGCTGACCTTTTCCGAGAAATTCCTGGCCCCGATGAGCGGCGTGGAGTTGGTTATGACCGGGATGCCGGGCATGGCCAATCACGCGCCGATGCCCATCAAGGGATTCAAGACCGCGCTCGCGCCCGATGGCAAGACCATGGTCGTCACCCTGCCCCGCGCCCTGCCCGCCGGTGACTATGACCTCAAATGGCATATCGTGGGGGCCGACCAGCATAAGATGGAAGGCGGCTACAGCTTCAAGGTCAAGTAAGCCGTCATGGACGGGGGGATGCTGGTCTTTGCCCGGTTCGGCCTGATGGCCGACCTCGCTTTGCTCATGGGCCTACCGCTATTCTGGTGGGCGATGGGCATCGCGGGGAGCCGCATGGTGCTGGTGGCGCTGGCGCTGGGCGGCATGGCGCTGTCGGCGCTATGGCTGCTGGCGAGCGGGGCGAGCATGACCGGCACCCCGATGTTGCCGCCCGATTGGGCGACGGCGGAGATATTGCTGACGATGACGCCGATCGGGCCGGTGCTGGCAGTGCGGGCGGCGGCGCTGCTGGCCGCGCTGGCACTGGCCTTTGCGGGGCGCACCCGCCTGGCGCTGCTTCCGGCGGCGGTTGCGGCGGCGACGATCGCCTGGACCGGCCATGCGGGCGCGACCGAGGACATGGCGGGCACGATCCATCGCGCCGCCGATGTCGCGCATATCTGGGCGGCTTGCGGGTGGATCGGAGCGCTGGCGGCGTTGCTCCATGCGGTGACTGCGCGGCGACCCAATGTCGATCGGGTCGCGGTGATGCTGGCGAAGTTTGCGCTGTTGGGGACGGTGTTCGTCGCGACTTTGGTCGTGACCGGGGTGGTCAACAGCCTGATGATCGTCGGGATTGCCGACCTGCCCGCCTTGGCGGGGAGCCGCTATGGCTGGCTGCTCGGCGCGAAGCTGCTGCTGTTCGCAGCGATGCTGGGGTTGGCCGCGCTCAACCGCTGGCGGCTGACACCGGCGCTGGAGCGGGGAGATGGTACGATCGGGGCATTGCGGCTGTCGCTGGCGGTCGAGACGGGCGCGGCCATTGCGATAATGGCGCTTGTGGCCCTGTTGGGAACGCTTGATCCGATGGCGTAAATCCTCGTCTTTGCCAGCGCAGCGAATCAATTCCTCCGCACCCCACTGGATTGCTTCGCTGCGTGGACACCCGCCGACCATCAAGCCGACCTTGTTCATGGCCGCCCTTTCGCTGGCCCGACACTACCCCCGGCTCACCAGTTCAACCAACGCCTGCGCGCCAACGGCAAAAAGCCCATCGTCGCTATCACCCCGACCATGCGAAAACTCACCACAATCGCTAACGCAAAAGTCCGCGACGCACGCAATCAACTGAATTGATGACGATTCGACTGCAAGTCATTCGGCTCTAGTTGAAGCGGCCATCGTTGGCTCCAGACGTGGCCATGGTGCGGTGCCAAGGCATAGTCAGCAACCCTTCTATCGCATCGGCGTCCAGGTCTGCGTCTTGCACAGGAAGGCGATGCAGCCCTGCACCTTCAAGGTGCCATTGGGATTGCGGCTGATTTTGGATTTGTAGCTTTTGCCGCTTTCGGGATCGTAGATCGTCCCTTTCCAATGCTCACCTGCATCGGAAAAGTCCGTCAGGAGCGGCAAGCCCACAAGCGGGCGCGAGCGCAGGGCAGGGTCGCTATTTTCGGTGTCGGTAGGCGCGCGACCCGGCGTTGGCTTGAGAAGCTTCTCGATCTTGCCGCACAGAGCCTTGCCGCAAGGCGCAATATTGACGATCGCCTTGCCATCGACCGTGATCCAGCGGCCAGCGACGGGCTGAGCCGCCTGAGCGGGCAGCGCCGTGAGGGTAACTAGCGTGGCGATGGCAAATGCGATGCTCTTCATGCGATCCTCTTCTCTGTCTTAAGAAGGAGATAGAGCGCACGCGCGCCACCCGCCACC
The DNA here is from genome assembly GCF_031457465.1 of Sphingobium xenophagum. Taxonomy (GTDB): domain Bacteria; phylum Pseudomonadota; class Alphaproteobacteria; order Sphingomonadales; family Sphingomonadaceae; genus Sphingobium; species Sphingobium xenophagum_A. Next base: position 79,885 of record NZ_JAVDWV010000002.1, on the reverse strand, counting down.
GCCTTTTATGGCGGCAGCGGGCGTGCGGGCAGGAAACGCTACGGCATTGCGCCAGCGCGCCTTGCACTTTTTTAGAAGGCCTCGCTGATGGAACAGGCGGCCGGACCCAGAATGACGACGAACAGGGTCGGGAGGATGAACAGAATCAGCGGCACCGTCATGATGGCGGGCAGGCGGGCGGCCTTTTCCTCTGCCCGCATCATGCGATCATGGCGAAATTCGGCCGAGAGAACGCGCAGTGCTGATGCAAGCGGCGTACCATATTTCTCGGTCTGGATCATGGTCGTCACCACGCCTTTGACCGCATCCAATTTTACGCGGGTGGCCAGATTTTCGAACGCCATGCGCCGTTCGGTAAGAAAGGACAGTTCGATGGCAGTCAGCTGAAATTCGTCGCCAAGTTCGGGATAGGCCTTGCCCAGTTCGCGCGCCACCCGGTTGAAGGCAGCATCAACGGTCAGCCCCGCTTCGGCGCAGATCACCAGCAGGTCGAGCGCATCGGGCAGCCCCTTGCGGATGGCGGCCGAACGCTTCGTCACCTTGTTGTCGATGTAGAGATCGGGTGCCTTATAAGCGAGTATCAGAGTGATGGCGAAGGCGAAGAAACGCTTCAACGGCCCCCATTCCGGCTGGATACCCACGACATAAAGCAGGATAACGGCAAGCCCGCCGATGATGATCGGCATGAACATGCGACCGAAGATCACGGCGACGGCGAGATCCTTGGACCGGATACCCGCCTGGGCCAGACGGATCTGCGCATCCTTGAGCTGATCGTCTTGCAAGACTTTCAGGCTCGACAGGAAAGACCGCATATTGTCGGTCGTCTGGTTTTTCTTGACCAGGCTGGCGCGGCGTTTGCCGGTGGAGGCAGTGATGCCTGCCTTCAACTGTTCACGCCGTTCGTTGAGCGCCTTGACCCGCTTGGCCATGGGGTCGCGCACCGTCATCACGGCATAGAGGGCGAAGAGCATCGCGAGCGTCGCGAGGGCGGCAAGCAGAGTGCCGACGTCAGTGGCCGTCAGGCCAAATAAGGTGCCGACAGGGGCAGGGGCGTCCATATCTTTTCTCCCGTCCCGATCAGATTTCGAAATTGACCATCTGGGCCATGATAAACGCCCCGATGCCCATCCAGCAGAAGCCGCCAATCCCCACGACCTGCATCAGCGACAATCCGAAGAGACCCGCCGGGTCCGGCGTGAAGAAGGGCTCCATATAATTGAAGTTGATGTAGCAGATCATCCCGAACACCAGGAAAGGGAGCGCGCCGATGATATAGGCCGATGCTTTCGATTCTGACGACATGGCGCGGATCTTGAGCTTCATCTGCGCGCGCTGGCGCAGCACGGTCGCCAGGTTCGAAAGGGTTTCGGCAAGGTTGCCGCCGGTTTCCCGCTGAATGGCGAGGGTGATGACGAAGAATTGAAATTCAGGCGTGCCCAGGCGATCGGCGGTTTCCTGCAATGCCTGCTCCATCGACCGGCCGATCTTGATCCGTTCGGTGATGAGCTTGAACTCTTCACCCACTGGTCCCGGTACTTCACTCGACACGATGCCCAGCGTTTCGGCGATGGGCAGGCCTGAACGGAGGCCGCGCGTCAGCAATTCCAGCGCGTCGGGGAATTTGGCGTTGAATTGCGTGATCCGCTTGTTGATCAGGCGTCCGACCCACCAATGGGGCAAGGCAAGGCCCGCGGCCAAGCCGACCATCAGCGCCATCAGCGGCGGAAAGCCGCGGAGCATCAGCAAGCCCGCCAAGCCGAGGAAAATGAAGGCGCTGGTCGTCATATATTGGCTGAGCGTCCATTTCTTGCCGGTCATCCTGATCCGTTGAGTCAGGTTTTCCGGGTTCGGAATGAGCGACACCAGCATCTTGGTTTCGATCGCGGTGGAGCGGTTGGAGATGGCCTTGCGCATCCGCGCTTCCAGCAATGCTTCCGCCGAATCGCTGTGGCGGCCGCGGATCATCGCGACACGACGCTTGCGTGCCTTTTCCGGCGAGGGGCCGACAAGGGCGACGACGACGAGGCCCAGCAGGGTCGCCATCAGCAGCATTATCAGGAAGAAATTGCCGTCCATTATCTACCCTGTCCTACTTGGGCCGACACCGCCACCAAGGCGGCGTACATCGTCAGTCTTCCAGCGCGGTTGCCTTGTCCTTGCGTCGCGATGGCATCATGGACCTGAAGTCGATCTTGCCGAGCAGGGAGTCGCCCTTTTTCCCGGCCGTCTTGCCATTTGGCTGGTCTGGGTCGGCCTGTGCTGCGCCCAATATTTCTTCAAGCAGGCTGGAGCAGGCCGCGCCGACCTTGCTGCCCTTGGCCGTTTCGGCGAGCGTTTTGCCAAGCTTCGCCGCCTGAGACGCGATCCGCAGGTCGAAGGGGATGAGGACATCGACCTTGCGTTCGATCGACTGCTCAAAATCCTTTCGGCTGATTTCCGGGGAGCCGGGGTGGACGCGATTGGCCACCACCAGCACCCGGCTGTTGGGCGCATTGGTCTTGAGCCACGAAAGAATACGGATCGTGTCGCGCGCTGACGCCAGCGTGAGTTCGGTAACCACCATCGTGACCTGCACGTCGCTGATCAGATGCGGGTGTTGGATCAGCATGGCGCGCGGCAGATCGACAACGCTGCATTCGAAGACCGAACGAAACTCTTCCATCAGTTGATAAAAGGCACCGCCGTCCGTCAGCATCGGCTGGCTGATGGGCGCTTCGGCCGAGAGGATGGCCAGCGTGTCGCTGGCGCGGACCATGGCGCGTTCGATGAACAGGCCGTCGATACGGCTCGGATTTTCGATGGCGTCGGTCAGACCCCGGCCCGGCTCAAGGTCTAGCGCCAGTGCATCGGTGCCGAAATGCACGTCGAGGTCGAGCAGCGCGGTCGGGCGCTTTTTCTTTTCCGACAACATCCAGGCAACGGAGGTTGCAAGGCTGGACGCGCCGACGCCGCCGCGCGTGCCGATGACGGCGACGGCCATATGCGGCCGCTCCGGCGCCGCGTCGCGAGGTGCCATGAACACCGCCTGCGCATTGGCGAGCGCATCGCGCAACTGATCCGCGCCAAAGGGCTTGAGCAGATAATCCTGAATGCCGCTGGCGACGAGATCGCGATAGAGGCGCACGTCGTTGACCTGGCCCGCCGCGATGACGACGGTGCCCGGCTCGCACACTTCGGCGAGGCTGTTGATGTCGTTGAGCGGATCGCCGCTTTCGGACATATCCACGAACAAAATCTGGGGCGAGGCGGTGATCGACAGGCTCTGGACCGCATTGCGCATCCCGCCCTTGTTCACTTTTTCAGGTGCCCAGCCCATTTCGGCGGCGACCGCTCGAACCATGTCGAAACTATGATCGTCGCAGACGAAGGCGTGGAACGGATCGCGCGGACCGGCGGCACCGGGTTTCCAGGGTGCGTTCATGTTACTCACCTCCTCCGGGCGTCATTTGCTTGAGTTCGCCAGCGCCGGTTGGCGGCTTTTCGCGATAGGTGGTGATGGCGCGGTTGGACGTTGCGGTCCGCAAATTGCTGTCGGTGCCCTGGCCCCGGACCAGATCTTCGGGGTTGGCGACCATCGCCGCGAGATTGCTGTTGACGCCGCAACCATAATTGCTGGACGCCCCCAGGTTCATCTCGCTTTCCTGCTTGGCTGACCAGTCCGGGCAGCCGGGGACGCTGGCGGTCGCGCGGCGCACGACGAGGCGGACCATACCCTGCGGCGCGACACCGGCCGCGGCCGAGCTATCGGTGCCGACGAGCAAGCCGCGGCGCGCGGCGATATCGGCGATGCCGTCATGCAAGGCGGGACCGTAATAGCCGTCGGATACGATCGCGACCTGATCGCCATAGCTGAGGCCGATGGAGGTGAACCAGTCGTCGAGGCGACGCGATTCCGCTGCGGTGAGCATGTCGCCCGCCCCAGCCTGCACATCATAGGTGTATGCGGCGTAGCTGACGACCGGCTGATGCACTGAATCGACGCTGCGGTTCTGGCTATCGGTCACGCAGGCCGACAGCGGGATGGCGAGCAGGGCCAACGCACCAAGGGTCTTGCGTGAGAGACGGGTGGGGAGAGGGGAAGTCATGTCGTTCGTCCTTCCGTCAGAAACTGAAGCCAGGAGCCGCAGCACCGGATTTCCCGGCCTTGCGGTTATCGGCGCTGGCAACGACCGGCGCCGGGGATGCCATCGCTTGCGGGCCGGGTGCCGGGACTGTGCCGCCGGGCGCGCGGCTCGGCATCGGCGCACGAGCGCCGCTGACCCCGTCATTGCCCTGTTGTAGGAACAGACCCTGGCCGACATCCGCGTTGCGGAAGCCGTCGGTGGGCAGGCGCACGTCCGATGCGTTCATCGGCTTCACCAGATAAGGGGTGACGACAATGACCAGTTCGGTTTCGCTGCGCTGGAACTGGCGTGACTTGAACAGGCTGCCCAAGATCGGGATATTGCCGAGGCCGGGCACCTTGTTGATGCCGTTGCTGGTTTCGTTATTGAGCAGGCCCGCGATCATGAAGGCCTGGCCCGACCCCAGTTCCACCGTGGTTTCAGCGGTGCGGCTCTTGAGCGCGGGGACATCGGCATTCAGCGTGAAATCGAGCGTCGATACCGTCGGGCGAACCCGCAGCGAGATGCGGCCATCCGCCAGCACCGTGGGGGTAAAGGCCAACTGCACCCCATATTGCTTGAACTCGATGCTGTTGCCCTGCTGACCATTATTGATGGTGTAGGGATATTCGCCACCTGCCAGGAAGCTGGCGGTTTCGCCCGACAAGGCGGTCAGGTTGGGCTGGGCCAGGGTGCTGGCCAGGCCGCTTGATTCGGCGAGATCCAATGCGCCAGCAATGTCCATGCCCAAAATGCGGGCGACACCGCCAAGGCTGTAGCCACCATTGGCGGGGTTGGTGAAGTCCCAGAAGCCTTCTTCCCGGTTATAGGTCGCAAAATCCCTGGAGCCGCCGCCAACGACACCCGCAACTCGGCCGCCGGAACGGTCGATGCTGGCAAAGTTCGTACCGATCTTGTGCCCGACATCCTTGGCGACTTCCGCGATCTTGACCTGGAGCATGACCTGCAAAGGCGTTGCCATGCGCAGGCGGCTGACCACGGTTACATCCTTGCCGACGAAGGCCTGCGTCAGCCGTTCGGCCTCCGCCGCATCTTCGGGTGCCTGGATGGTGCCGGTCAGAAGGACCATACCGTTCATCTTGTTGACCGCGACCTGTGCGCCGGGCATCGCCAGGCGCAGCATGTCGTCGATGCTGGTGAGGTTGTTGCCGACCCGCACCGTGCCGGAAAACAGCACCTTGCCATTGGTCGCCGTGGCAAAGACCGTGGTTTCGCCGGGCTTCTTGGCGATCAGATAGAGTTGGTTCTGCGAGCGGACATGGACATCGACCACATCAGGGTCGCCGATCACCACATCGGACATTTTCGCGCCGAGATTGACCACGCGGCTGCCGCCGACCGACATCAGGATGGCATTATCCTGCGTGCTGGCGGGCGCGGCATTGACCGCGCTATTGGGAATAGCCGTCGCTGCAATGGCAAGGCCGATGGCAATGGCCGGGGCAGCCAGCGGCTTGACCGCCACGCGCCTTGCGAAGCTGTGCATCGTGTTCATCTTACTTCCCCCCGACCGGAACTTCGGTCACGCTGGTACCGCGGGCCACGCGGATGACTGGGCCTTTGAAAGCAACCGTGCCCATCGGTGCGCCATTGGCGGCGACCATCGGCGGCATCGGGGCTTCGACCTTGGCCGGAACCGAACTGCGCTGATAGCGCGAGACGTCGGCGCCGGTGGAATAGGTGGCACCACGATCGACCGGGCGTGACGCGAGCTTTGCGAGCATGGCCTTCTCGGCGTTCGGGCTGGCACCATCGGGCAGCTCTATGTCGGAACCGGCGATAGCGGCGTCCAAATCCGAGGAGTTGTCGGCCAGCGAACGCAGCGACAGCGACAGGGAGCCGACCGTCTGAGCGACCGCGATTTTCTCCGCGATCTTGGGCGTCACTTCGATCGTGACGTTGGAATAGGTCTGGACGAGCGGCTTGCCATCTTCGCCCATGGCATCCATGCGCTGGTCGGTCGCCAGCACGCGGATGTTGCGCAGGATGGTTTCGGACACGCGGAGCGGTTCGCCGTCGCCGCCGCCCGCAACGCTTTGCGTCAGGACGAGGTCGATGCGGTCGCCGGGGAAGACAAAGCCTGCAACCGAGCTTTGCGCTGAAACAGGGACGGTGACCGCCCGCATACCCGCGCCAAGAGCGGCGGCGAGGAAGCCGCGTTCACCCGGCTTGACGAGGCCGCCCTGGGTCAAGGGCTGACCAGCCGAGATGGCGGTGCGCACGACGCTGCCCGCCAGTTTTACCGGATCGGCCTGCCCTTTGAGATAATAGGCCTGTTCGATCAGATCCTTGGGCCAGGGCTGGAAGCGGAAGCTTTCGGCGTCGAGGATGGTGCCGACGGGCAACGCTTTGGTCGCGACGAGTACGTGCGGCTGATCCACTTCAGTCGGCATCGACGAAGCAGTTGCCTGTGGCGTGCTCGAAGAACTGAGCATGTTGCGTGCAAGCAAGGCTGTGGTAACCGCTATGATAAGCGCTCCCACCAGCAGCACGATCTTTTTGGCATCCATGACGAAATTCGCCTCCCTCAAGCGGCTACACTGCCCCCAGTGCCCCACTCATCCCGTAAATTGGTTAAGATATCGTTGGCCACGGCAGCAGCCACAAAGCGGCGAGCGAGATCGCCACGCCATAGGGTATTTCCGGTTGCCCAAGCCGCCGGGTGATGCGGTGATGGATCACCGTCACAACGGTCACGAGTCCGCCGAGCAGCGCCATCAACACCAGCAACGAGATCACGGCCTGCCACGGAAACCATAGCGCCAGCGCGGCGAGCAGCTTGACGTCGCCGCCGCCCATCATGCCGACCGAAAATAAGGCGGCAAAAAGCAGGAAAACGGCAGCACCCACGAGTAACTGCACCGCAACATCGGGCCATGGGTCAAGTCCGCTGGCGATCCACCAGAGCGGGGCCAGCGCCGCAATGGCGAGGTTGAGCCGATTGGAGATGATCCGCGCGCGCAAATCGGTGATCGCCGCCGCAATCAGCAGCGCGCCCAGGGCGACGATCAGCGCCAGTCGGAAATATTCCCCTAACATCGGCACTATTCCCTAGACCCGATGGCTTACCAAACCGTAACCATGCGGTTCATGGATTCGCCCTTTTCCTCGGCCCCGGCCTTCGACACATCGGTTCTGGACCGGCGCGCCTGGCCGATGGGCGGGCGGCTGGATTATTGGACCGCGCCGGATGGCTGGGCGATTCGGCGATACCAGCTTGGCAGCGGCCTGCGTGGACGGATGCTCGTGATGGGCGGCCGGGGCGACATGATCGAAAAATATCTGGAAGTGATCGCGCATTGGGCCGCGTGTGGCTGGGCCGTGACCAGTTTCGATTGGCGCGGGCAGGGTGGGTCGGGTCGGCTCACCGATGATCCCCTATGTGGGCATATTGACGATTTCGCCGACTATATCGCTGACCTGCGCGGTTTGGCCGAGGATTGGCGGGTGCAGGGCAGCGGGCCAAGCGTGATGGTAGCACATAGCATGGGCGGGCATATGCTGTTGCGCGCGCTGGCCGAGGGGATGGAGCGTCCTGATGCGGCGGTGGCCGTTGCGCCCATGCTGGGCCTGCACAGCGCGCCGCTGCCGCGCTGGCTGGCGGTGATGATCGCACAGGGGATGATCCGGCGCGGCAAGGGGCGGCTGCGCGCCTGGACGCAGAAGGAGGATTCGGAGCGGCAGCGGCGGATGCGCCAGAAGCGGCTGACGCATGACCCGGAACGCTATGCCGATGAACTATGGTGGCGCGACCATAGCCGCGAGATCGCGATAGGCCCGCCAAGCTGGAACTGGGTCGCCCAGGCGCTCGAATCGACGCAAGCGCTGAGCGATAGCGAGGCGCTGGCGCGGATCGCCGTACCGCTGCTGATATTGGCGACGCGGGCGGATCAGTTAGTGTCGACGCCCGCCATTCGAGCGGCGGCTGCGCAAATTCCGGGCGCGCGACTGCATGTCTACGGGCGTGAGGCGGCCCATGAAATCCTGCGCGAACTGGACGCGGTGCGGCTGGATGCGCTGGCGCGGATCGATGCTTTTCTGGATGAGCACGCGCGGTGAGCCTGCCGGACATTGTTATTGTCGGCGGCGGGATGGCGGGAGCCAGCCTGGGGGCGGAACTGGCGGCGCATGGCCGGGTGCTGGTTCTGGAGATGGAGCGGCAGGCGGGCTATCATGCGACCGGCCGGTCCGTGGCTTTCTGGGAAGAAACCTATGGCGGTCCCGCCGTCCAGCCGCTGACCACGGCATCGGGACCGATGCTGGCCGCCCCCGACCCCGCCTTCCATGACGGCAGCTTTCTCTCGCCGCGCCGGACATTGCATATCGGGCGCGCTTCGGACGAAGCCGCGCGCGATGCGCTGATCGCGGATTTTGCGGGTAGGGTGGATTTGCAGCCGGTCGATCCGGCTGACTATGTGCCGGGACTACGGCCCGACTGGACGCTGGGCGTGATGGAAGCGAGTTGCCGCGATATTGATGTCGCGGCGCTGCATCAGGCATGGTTGCGGTTGCTGCGTCGGCGGGGTGGGGCGATGCGGCTCGGCGCGCGGCTGATCAGCGCACGGCGAGAAGGGCATGGCTGGCGGATCGAGACGGGGGACGGGCCGCTGGATTGTGGGCTGATCGTCAATGCCGCGGGCGCCTGGGCGGATGATGTCGCGCAGGCCTGCGGCGTCGCGCCGGTCGGGATCACGCCGCTGCGGCGGACAGTGGCGCAATTGCGGGTGCCGTCCTTGCCTTCGCCCGACCTGCCGTTGGTGATGGATCTTGGCGGTGGCTTTTATTTCAAGCCGGAAGGGCGCGACCGGGTGTGGCTGACCCCGCATGACGAAGTGCCCTCACCACCCTGCGACGCCGCGCCGGAAGAGATGGCCGTGGCGCAGGCTGTGGCGCGGTTCGAGGCGGTGGTGGATTGGCCCGTCGCGGGTATCGAACATCGCTGGGCTGGCTTGCGCAGTTTCGCGCCTGATCGCGCGCCGGTCTATGGCTTTGATCCCGACATGCCGGGCTTTTTCTGGTTTGCAGGGCAGGGTGGTTTTGGCATCCAGACCGCACCGGCCGCGGCGCAGTTGGCGGCCAGCCTGATCCGGGGCGCGGCTCCGCCAGACCCTCTCGCGGCGATTGATGCTGCTACCTATGATCCGGCCCGGTTTCGATCGTCAATCGCGCGGCTTGTGCTTTGAAATCAGATAGCGCCACACGCCCACCGCGTTGATGACCAGCAGGGCGACATTCTGCCAGCCAATCCCTTCGCTATCCTCGGCCAGAAAGCCCCAGGCGACCAGCGCGATCGAACTGGTAACGAACAGGACGAAGGCCCAGCCAGTGATCCGTCGGCCCAGGTTCAACGATACGATCAAGGCCGCGAACGTGGCGGCGCCCGCGCCATAATATTGCAGGGCAGTGAGGATGGTGTCGGACATGGATCGTTGAACGCCGGGCCAGCGCCATGGTTGCGGTGAGGCAGGTAGCGGCCTAGGCAGGCGCGCATGATCGCCAGCATTGACCCGTTCCACGCCATCGCCATCAGCCGCGAAGCCCATGCACTCGAAGCGCAGGGTCGTTCCATCCTGCACATGGAATTCGGTCAGCCATCGACCGGCGCGCCCGCCGCCGCCATCGCCAAGGCCCATCATGTGCTAGACACTGATCCGATGGGCTATTGGGAAAGTCAGGCGCTCAAGGAGCGGATCGCGCGCCTTTATGCCGAACGCCACAGCGTTTCGGTGGACGCCGAGCAGGTGCTGCTGACCTGTGGCGCGTCGCCGGGGTTGGTGCTGGCGCTGACCAGCCTGTTCGCGCCCAGCGCGCGGGTCGCGACGGCGCGGCCGGGCTATGTCGCCTATCGCAATACGCTCAAGGCGCTCTATCTGGAACCCGTCGAGGTCGGATGCGGCCCAGCCGAACGCTACCAGATCAGCGCAGCGGCCTTGGCTGCGCTTGATCCCGCACCCGACGGACTGATCCTGGCCAGCCCGGCCAATCCCACCGGTACCATCATTCCCGCCGACGAACTGGAACGGATCGCGCAGGTCTGTGCCGATCGCGGCATTCGCATCGTGTCGGACGAAATCTATCATGGGCTGAGCTATGGCGAGCCAGCTCATTCGATGCTGGAATATGCGCCGGACGCCGTGATCGTGAACAGTTTTTCCAAATATTTCAGCATGGCCGGGTGGCGGCTGGGGTGGATCGTCGTGCCGCCCGCCATGATCGACGCGGCGCGGGCGCGGATGGGAAATCTGTTCCTGACGCCGCCGGTGCTGGCGCAGCAGGCGGGGCAGGCCGCGTTCGATTGCGTCGATGAGTTGGAGGCGCATGTCGAAACCTATCGCTGCAACCGGCAATTGCTGCTCGACGCGCTGCCCGCACTGGGGCTGGCACGGATCGCGCCGCCCGATGGCGCTTTCTATATCTATGCCGATGTCGGGCATCTGACACAGGACAGCCTGGGCTTTTGCCAGCGGCTGTTGCGCGAGACGGGGGTGGCGACCGCACCGGGGATCGATTTCGATCCGGTCGACGGGCATCGCTTCATCCGCTTCAGCTTTGCGGTGTCGACCGACCGGGTCGAGGATGCGATCGCGCGGATGATCCCCTGGTTCGCGGCGCAACGCCGCGTCTAGCCCCGCGTCCGGTCGAACGTCGCCATCTCATAGGCGATCGACGCTTCGACCAGTTGCTCCCATAATTCAGCGATGATGTCGGCGGGGGCACCCAGCCGGTCCGCCTCGGCGCAGGCATTGGCGATGACCTGCGCCTTGCGGGCCTCATCGCGCACGGCATTACGATCGGGCTTGATGCGGGCGGCGGCGCGCATATGCGCGAAGCGCTCGGCAAGCAGCGCGACGAGCTGGCGGTCCAGCGCATCGACGCCCGCGCGCACCTGCGCCATGCTGGTATAGTCGTCAGTGTTCATAAGCGTCGGACTAAGCCGCGCGTCCAGCCCTGTCGAGGGTTGACATGCCTGGCCCTTCTCTCCATAGCCGCGCCTTCGCGATTGGTCCCGCATCCCGGTGAAGCGGTGGCCCTGCCCCTGAGTGTTTCGACGCAATACGGACGTAGGCGATACCGGGAATATCGTTGTTAGCAGTTGTTAGGAAATATCTATGACGAAGCGCACAAGCGCCAAGTATAAACTCGACCGTCGCATGGGCGAGAACATCTGGGGCCGTCCCAAGTCGCCTGTCAATAAGCGCGAATATGGTCCGGGTCAGCATGGCCAGCGCCGCAAGGGCAAGGTGTCCGACTATGGCATCCAGCTGCGCGCCAAGCAGAAGCTCAAGGGCTATTATGGCGACATCACCGAGAAGCAGTTCAAGAAGAACTATTTCGAAGCGAGCCGCATGAAGGGCGACACCGGCCAGAACCTCATCGGTCTGCTGGAACGCCGCTTGGACGCCGTCGTCTATCGCGCCAAGTTCGCGCCGACCATCTTTTCGGCCCGCCAGATTGTTTCGCACGGCCACATCTATGTGAACGGCGTGAAGTGCAACATCGCGTCGCGTCTGGTGAAGCCGGGCGACGAGATCACGCTGGGCAAGAAGGCGCAGGAAATGGCGCTGGTGATGGAAGCACAGGCCCTGGCCGAGCGCGACATCCCCGACTATGTCGCCCCCGACGGCGCCGCGAAGGTCAGCTATGTCCGCGTACCGACGCTGGACGAAGTGCCTTATCCGGTGAAGATGGAACCGAACCTGGTCGTCGAATTCTATTCGCGCTAATCGGTTTTCCGACAGACTTACGAAAAAGGGCGGTTCCGCAAGGAGCCGCCCTTTTTCCATGGGGCGCTATTTCCCCGCCGCGAGCAGGAAGTCGGCGCTTTGCTGCAGCATGTCGGCACGCGCGTCGCTGTCGTTCAGGCTGTGCGCCAGCCCATCATAGATGACCAGGCGGCTGCGCTTGCCTGCGCCCGTAAGCTTGCTCTGCATGATTTTTGCCTGGCTGATGTCGACATTGCCGTCGTCAGTGCCATGGAACATCAGCACCGGCGCCCGAAATTGTGCGGCATGGCTGGAGGGTGAAGCGTCTTCGGCCTCCGGGCCGGTGCCCATGCGCTGCTGCTGAACGAGGTAACTGCTGTCATATTGCGCGCGGCGCAGCCGATCGCCGAAATCCGTGACAGGCGCGATGGCGACCACCGCCTTGAACAGATCGGGGTCGATGACCTGCGCCTGAAGCGCCGCATAGCCGCCATAGGACCAGCCCGCGATGGTCAACTTCACCGGGTCGGCAATGCCCTGTGCCACCAGCCAGCGTCCGGCATCTACGACGTCGCCGATTGCCTTGCGCCAAGAGCGATAGCCATTTTGCATCAGCCATTGCTCGCCAAAACCCGTCGATCCGCGAAATTGCGGCTGGATGACGGCGAAGCCTCGCGCCGCATAATATTGCACCAGCCAGTCGAAACCCCATTCGTCCCGCGACTCCGGCCCGCCATGGGGCAGGACGATAGCGGGCAGGCCCTTGGCGCTCTCCTTGCCGGGTGGCAAAGTCAAATAGGCAGGAATCGCAACGCCATCATTTGCCTTGAAACTGACAGATTGCATGGCAGCCAATTGGCGCCCGGCCAATTCAGGACGATCTGGCATAATGGGTGACAATTTACGGGCGGCGCGGTCGAACAGATAATATTGACCCGGATCGATGTCGCTGCCGGCCCAGACCAGCACGCGCTGCCCATCGCTGCTCATGTCGCCGATATGCACGGCCTTGTTACCCAATGCCTTGCTCAGCGATTTGACAAGAGCGTTAGCCGTCTTGTCGAAATAAACCGCTTCGCGATGCTCCACGACATAGCTGGCTCCCACGACCCGCCTATCGCGTCCCACCCGAATCAGTCCGGTGACATCGACTTGGGGATGGGCAAAGACCACTTTCTTTTCTTGGCTAGGATCAAGCGCGATCGAGACCAGCGCATCGCGCCCGTTTGTCTTTTCAAAGCCATAGGCGATGTTCTGCTGCGGATCGACGGCGAGGGGATAGAAGCCGCTATTGTCGCGCACGTCATAGGTGGAAAGGTCGTCCCAGCCCGACTTGCCTTGCGGACGATAGAGGAATTTATAGGTTCCCTTGGAATAGCCGGTTCCCTTGATCTCCTGCAGTCCCATGATTCGAACCGTGCCGATGCCGTCCGATATATAGTCCACTGCCAATTTCGTCGGTGTTTCAACGCGCTTGCCGTTACCAGTGCGTGTATCAATGCGGTCCACGCCCAGTCCCTCCAGCCGCTTCTCCACAAGGCTGCCGATCTTGGCTTCGGGGACATAGGAACGGCTCATCAATATCGCGCCGTCTTCGCCGGGCAGCAGGTCGACAATGTCACCGCCCCGAAAGTCGAATGAGAGCGCATTGCTGCCGCGACGCTGACTAAGCAACTTGGCGTTGCCGCCGGCCGCATCGACCGCGACGATGTTGCTGAATCCATAAACTTCGTCGCCGTAGCGGCTTTCGCCGTAAATTTTACAAGCCAGCCGATCGCTCGCGACCCAGTTACACCGGGACAGATATTCCGGCTTGCCGGTTGCTGTGGCCGCCACGGTCAGGTCAGCGCCCTCCCTTGCTTCCAGCACATAGGCTCGTGTCGACCGCCCCGGTCCTGCCGAAATCAGTGCAATCTTCTGGCCATCCGGCGAAATACTGGCGGAAATCACGGTTTCGCGCGCACCAAAGGCTTTGGCCAGGGCATCAGGCTGGGTTTGTGCCAGCGCGACCGGCGCGGTCGCGGTGGCCAGCGCCGCCATGACCATTGCCCTGCGATATCCGATCATGCCCATTCACTCCCCCATTGCCCCAGTAACAAATGGCTAGGCGAGCGCTGCAGACTTAGCAACGGCCTTGCTTGCCCTGTGTCCCGCACAGTGGCATCACCCTGCTATCACAAGAATAAAGGGTGCCTTTCATGCGTAGTTCCATTGCGGCGATTGCCGCCGTTCTCGCCCTTTCCGCCTGCGCCACCGATGGCATGGATGCGCCGCCAGCGTCGGTCGCTGCGGCACCCGATGCCGTCGAGCCGTCGATCGATACGATGAAGCGGCTGGTGCAGGAAATGTCGTCCGACGCTTATGAGGGCCGCGCGCCCGGCTCTGCGGGCGAGGAGAAGACGCTGGCGCTTTTGGTGGCGGAGTTCAGCAAGCTGGGGCTGAAGCCGGGCAATAAGGGCAGTTGGTTTCAGGACGTTCCGCTGGTCGAGATCAATGCCAAGAATGTATCGCCGCTGACCTTCACCGGCGGCAAGAGTGCCGTCAGCGCGACCTATGGCCCCGAAATGGTGGTCGGCACCTATCGCACGACCCAGCCGAAGATCGCGGTCAAGGATAGCCCGGTTGTGTTCGTGGGCTATGGCATCAATGCGCCCGAAAAGGGATGGAACGACTATGCCGGCGTGGATGTGAAGGGCAAGACCGTCATCATCCTGGTCAACGATCCCGACTATGAAGCGACGGGCCTGACCGGGCCGTTCAATGGTCGGGCGATGACTTATTATGGCCGCTGGACCTATAAATATGAGGAAGCGGCGCGGCAGGGCGCGGCCGCTGCGATTATCGTGCATGACACGGTGCCTGCCGCCTATGGCTGGAACGTCGTGCAATCGAGCTGGACCGGGGCGCAGCATGTCGCCGACAGTGCGGACGGCAATGCCAAGCAATCTTCGGCGATCGGCTGGATCCAAAAGGACAAGGCGGCGGCCTTGTTCGCCAGCGCCGGGCTGGACCTGACCGCGCAGATGGCGGCCGCCAAGCAGGCCGGGTTTAAGGCGGTGCCGCTGGGCGCGGTCAAGGCATCGGTGTCGTTCGACAATGATCTGCGCAGACATAGTTCGAAGAATGTGGTCGCTATGCTGCCCGGTAAGAGTCGGCCGGACGACTATGTCCTCTACAGCGCGCATTGGGACCATCTGGGTCGGTGCCAGGCCGCGCCCGATGGCGACGACATCTGCAACGGCGCGGTCGATAATGCGACCGGCACGGCGGCGCTGGTGGCGCTGGCGGAGGCTAATGTGAAGGCGGGGCCGACTGATCGCAGCCAATTGTTTCTGGCGGTGACGGCCGAGGAATCGGGGCTATTGGGGTCGGCCTATTATGGCAGCAATCCGGTGGTCCCGTTCAACCAGACCGTTGGGGGCGTCAATATGGATGCGCTGTCGGTCGCGGGCCTTGCCAAAAATGTGGTGGTGATCGGCAAGGGCAAGTCGCAGCTTGATGCCTATCTCGACCGCGCCTTGACCGCGCAGGGCCGGGTGGCAACGGTGGAGCCGACGCCGGAAAAGGGCTATTATTATCGCTCCGACCATTTCAGCTTCGCCAAGCACGGCCTGCCGATGCTCTATTTCGAAGGCGGCGAAGATCTGGTCAATGGCGGCACGGCGGCGGGCATGGCCGCAGCGGAGGATTATACCCAGAACCGCTACCATGGGCCGAAGGATGAATATGATCCCAATTGGGATTGGACCGGGGTGCTGGCCGACCTCAAACTCTATTATACGGTCGGCCGCGATCTGGCGAATACGACCGACTGGCCCAACTGGGTGGAGGGCGACGAATTTCGCGCCATCCGTGACAAGGACCGGGCGGGGAAATAGTCAATCAACAAAGCTACGTTCGCTTCGAGCGAAGTCGAGAAGCGGAAGCGCTGTGCCAGCGTTTCTCGACTTCGCTCGAAGCGAACAGCGATTTTGTGCGTCACTCACCGGCCGGGGCATAGGTCCAGTTCTGCGCCCGGCTGCCATCCATCTTCGCCGTTTCGGCCATGAGCAGGCGACCCTCGCGCCAGTAGCGGATGCGTTGCGGATAATCATGGGTAGGATTGGCGAAGCTGATGTCCCGCACCCCTTCGGCTATTGCCGGGAAAATGGTTGCGGGGCCGCCTTCGGGCGCGCCGTGAAAGGCAAGCGATCCGTCGGCCGCACGAACGATGCGCATGACTTCCCAGGATTGCAGCTTTTCCCCGCGCCCGGTGCGTCCCACGCCGATCATCACGCCGCCACGCGGTAGCGTCCACACCTCCTCGGTCCAGCGATCGTCGCGCGTCTGCACCCATTCGCCGGTCAGCCAGCCCGGCAACTCGCCTGCGCTGCCGTGGACAGGTAGCGCCAGCAGCAGCGCCGCTATGATCGTCGAAACTCTTCTCTTCATGGCTCCCGCCCTCTGTCCAGACCCGATCCGGCACGCTATGGAGCGCGCCTAACGCCCGCTATCACGGATCGGCCTTTACGCCGAGTAAGGACGACATTGCATGACTTTCCGTATGCCTGCCGAATGGGCACCGCACGACTGGACCTGGATCGGCTTTCCGACCAACCCGCAGGAATGGCCCGGCGCATTTGACGCCGCGCGCGCGCAGATCGCCGCCTTTGCCAGTGCGCTCCATGCTGAGGGACGCGGCGAAGAGGTGCGGCTGGTCGTGGCGAACGCGGGTGATGCCGACGCCGCGCGGGCCTTGGTTGCGCCGGGCGTGTCGATTGTCGTGCAACAATTGGGCGACGTCTGGCTGCGTGATACCGCGCCGATCGCCGTGCTGGACGGCAATGCGCGGGCGCTGGTCGACTTCGGCTTCAATGGCTGGGGCGGCAAATATCAGATGGCAGGCGACGAGGATATCGGCGCACGGCTGGCGGCGACCACCGGCTTGCCGACATCGACGCAGCAGTGGGTGTTCGAAGGCGGGGCGGTCGATACCGATGGCACGGGCCTGTTCGTGACCACCGAACAATGTCTGCTCCATCCCAATCGCAACCCGGACCTCGACCGGGGCAAGATCGAAACGCTGCTGGCCGGGAGCCTCGGCCTCTCCGACATGCTGTGGCTTGGCGATGGATTGCTGAACGATCACACCGACGGGCATGTCGACAATCTGGCGCGCTTCGTTGGCGAAGGGTTGCTGGCGCTGCCGATCGCGACGACGGAGGATGATCCCAATGCGGCAATCTATGCCGACGCGCGGGCGCGGGCGAGCGCGCATGGCGTGCGCGTGGTTGACATGCCTTCGCCGGGGTTGGTGATGGTCGATGGCGAGGCCATTCCGGCGAGCTATATGAATTTTTATGTCGGCAACGCGGCTGTCATCGTGCCCATTTATGGTCAGCCCAATGATCACGCGGCGCTCGATACGCTGGCCCCCTTCTTTCCGGGGCGGGATATTGTCGGGCTGCGGAGCGATGCCATATTGTCGGGTGGCGGCAGCTTTCATTGCTGCAGTCAGCAAATGCCCAGTGTTTAACATCAACCGTTCGGGCTGAGCGAAGTCGAAGCCCGCGCCTGAGCGCAAGCGAAGGCACCTCGCTATCGCTCGGTGGAGCCCTTCGGAAGGCTCAGGGCGAACGGAGAAACAGACGATATGACCAAAGTGACCGTTGCCGCGCTCCAGCTCAGCTTTTCGGACGATATGGGCGAGAATATCGCCAAGGTGGCTGAGCATGTGACCAAGGCCGCCGCGCGCGGGGCAAAGATCATCCTGCCGCCCGAATTGTTCGAAGGCCCCTATTTCTGCCGCGTCGAGGACGAAGCGCTGTTCGCGCTGGCGCAGCCGACCGACAGCCATCCGGCGGTGCAGGAGATGCGCAAGCTGGCCAAGGATCTGGGCGTTTATATCCCGACCAGCTATTTCGAGCGCGACGGGCAGCATCATTATAATTCGCTCGCGATGATCGACGATCAGGGCGAGATTATGGGCGTGTACCGCAAGAGCCATATTCCTGACGGGCCGGGTTATGAGGAAAAATATTATTTCCGCCCCGGCAATACCGGCTTCAAAGTGTGGCCGACCAAATATGGCACCATCGGCGTCGGCATTTGCTGGGACCAATGGTATCCCGAATGTGCGCGGGTGATGGCGCTGATGGGCGCGGAGATGCTGTTTTACCCGACCGCGATCGGATCGGAACCCTATGATGCGGACCTCGACACCAGCCGTATGTGGCGGCGCGCGATGATCGGCCATGCGGTCAGCAATTGCATGCCGGTGATCGCCGCCAACCGCATCGGCGAGGAGGATGGCCAGCGTTTCTACGGCCACAGCTTCATCAGCGACGAATGGGGCGACCTGATCGCCGATGGCGATGCTAAGGATTTCGGTGCGCTGGTGGCGACGCTGGACCTGGCGCAGGCGCGCACCCATCGCGCCGGCATGGGTTTCTTCCGCGATCGGCGGCCGGACCTATATGGGCGGATCGCGCAGGACATCTGACACGGCGCCCGGCGTCAGCGGCGGAAGCTCTCCGCCGCGGCGCAGGCGAGCTGGTCGGCGCGCTCATTTTCCGGGTGACCGGCATGGCCCTTGACCCATTGCCAGGTCACCTGATGCCGCGCGGTGGCTTGCACCAATAGCTGCCAGACTTCGGCATTTTTCACTGGCTTGCGATCAGCGGTTTTCCAGCCATTTTTCTGCCAGCCGAAAATCCATTTGGTGATGCCGTCCATCACATATTTGCTGTCGGTGTAGAGGGTCACGCGACAGGGCTTGCTCAGTGCATTGAGCGCCTCGACCGCCGCCATCATCTCCATCCGGTTGTTGGTGGTCTGCGCCTCGCCACCGGATATTTCCTTTTCCTTGTCGCCAAAGCGCAGCACCGCGCCCCAGCCGCCGGGGCCGGGATTGCCCTTGCACGCGCCATCGGTGAAAATCTCTACGGTGGGCAGGTCGGTCATGCTGTCTCCTCCGATCGCGTCGAAAGAGGCGACCGGATCATGGGTTATGCGCCGAGCAGGTCGGCTGCGTCGGCGTTGGCGTAGAAGTCGAGCCTGCGCAGATAGGCGAGCGGGTCTTTGCGCGTCACCAGTGCATCGGCGGGCGTGTTGATCCAGTCATAGGCGCGGGTCAGCAGGAAACGCAGCGCCGCGCCCCGGCACAGGACGGGGAAGGCGGCACGTTCCGCATCGGTCAGCCCGTGCGCCTGGGCATAGCCCGCACCCAACGCCTTCGCCCGGTCGCCAAAGAAGGTCGCGCCATCATGGCTGAACGTCCAGGCGCTATGGGTGATGGCCAGGTCATAGGCGCGGACATCCGTGCAACTGAAATAGAAGTCGATCAGGCCCGTGACCCGATCGCCTAGCATCAGCACATTGTCGGGAAACAGGTCGGCATGGATGACGCTGCGCGGCAGATCGGCGGGCCAATGGGCGTCGAGATACGCCAGTTCTTCGGTCACACGTGCGGCAAGGCCGGGGGCAATCTGGTCGAAATCCGCGCCGCATTTGCGCGCCAGATCATGCCAGCCCGCCTTGTCGAGCGCGTTGGGGCGCTTACCCGCAAAACCTTCGGCGGCGCGGTGCAATTCGCCAAGCGCTGCGCCCGCCGCGCGCGTTTGCGCCGGGGTCGGCTCGGTCACGGAAATGCCGGTCAGAAACTCGATCAGACAGGCGGGGCGTCCGGCGAGCTGCTGCAACCGCTGGCCGCTGCGATCGGCGATGAAGCGGGGGACAAGGCAGCCGCGCGCGCCCAGATGGTCGAGCAGGTCCATGAAGAAGGGCAGGTCGGCCTCATCCACCCGCTTTTCATAGAGGGTGAGGATGTAGCGATGGCCCGAACCATCCGCGCCGGTGGTTTCGAGCAGATAATTGCTGTTTTCGACCCCTTCGGCGATCCCCTTGGCGGAAACGAGGCGGCCTGCGTCATAGCGGGTGAGGAAGGCGTCGATCTCTTCGGCCGGAACCTGGGTATAGACGGCCATGGATCAGACTGCCTCCAACCCGCGCGGCAGTTTGAAAGCGATGCTTTCGCGCGCGGTTTCGACGATTTCCTCCGTCACCTCATAGCGCGCCGCGAGGCCATTCACGACTTCGCGCACCAATATTTCCGGTGCGGATGCGCCCGCAGTCAGGCCCAATGTCGTCACCCCGTCGAGCCAGTCGAAGTCGATTTCATCGGCGCGCTGGATCAGCCGGGCGCGGGTGCCTTCGCGCTCGGCGACCTCGACCAGTCGCAGCGAGTTGGAGCTATTGGGCGCGCCGATGACATAAAGCGCGTCGCAGCGAGGTGCGATCGCCTTGACCGATGTTTGGCGGTTGGAGGTGGCGTAGCAGATATCCTCGCCCTTGGGCGCGGCGATGTCGGGGAAGCGGCGCTGAAGGACGGCGACGATCGCGGCGGTATCGTCCACCGACAGGGTCGTTTGCGTCAGGAATGCCAGATTGTCGGGATCGGCCGGCGCAAAGGCTTCGGCATCCTCGACCGTTTCGATGAGCGTCATATAGCCGTCAGGCACCTGGCCGAACGTGCCGATGACTTCGGGATGGCCCTTATGGCCGATGAAGAGGATGTGGCGGCCAAGCTCCACCTGCCGTTCGGCCTGGCGGTGGACCTTGCTGACCAGGGGGCAGGTGGCGTCGAGATAGGACAGGCCACGCTCCTCCGCCTTGGCCGGGACCGCCTTTGGTACGCCATGGGCGGAAAAAACGACCGGCACGCCATCGGGCACCTGGTCCAGTTCCTCGACGAAGATCGCGCCCTTCGCCTTCAGGCTGTCCACCACATATTTGTTATGGACGATTTCATGGCGGACATAGACCGGCGCGCCATAGGCTTCGATCGCCTTTTCCACGATGATGATGGCGCGGTCGACCCCGGCGCAAAAGCCGCGCGGGGCGGCGATCAAAAGGGTCATTGGCGGGCGGGCGGCGGTTGGCTCGGTCATGTGTTCGCGCTTAGGCGAATGTAGGCCACGAGGAAAGCCGCTTCCTTCCGGTTGCGCGGGCGGCGGCGGATGGATAAGGAAGCGCGATGCTTTCGGCCGATGGGCCATGCCAAGGATTATCTGCCTGTGCCAAGGAACGTTTGTCTGTCTCGTATCGCCTTGACCGCCGTGCTGGCTTTGGCGCTGGCGGGATGTTCGCGCCGGGGAGAAATCGACGCGACTGGCGGCATCGTCGCGGTGCGGTCAGCCTGCCCGGTGGCGGCGGTGCCCGCCTATACGGGTGACATCACGCTGTTCAACCCGGCCAACAGCACCGATGCCTCGGCGATCGACGTGGTGGCGAACATCACCGACCTGCGATCGACCTGCGCGGATGGCGCGCAATTCTATACCGAAGCGACCTTCACAGTGAACGCCCGGCGCAGCGACGCCAGCGCGGCGCGGCAGGTGACGCTGCCCTATTATTCCGCCGTGGTGCGCGGCGGCAATGCGGTGGTCGCTAAGCGAGTGGGCCAGGTGACGCTCAATTTCGCGCCCGGCGACTATCGCGCCAGCGTGCAGGCGAAAGCCGCATCCTATGTCGAAAAATCCTCGGCCACGCTGCCTGCGGATATTCAGGCGAAGATCGTCCAAAAGCGCAAGGCCGGCGACGCTGACGCCGCGATCGACCCCTTTGCCCAGCCCGATGTCAAGGCGGCGCTGTTGCGAACCAGTTTCGAACTGCTGGTCGGGTTCAACCTGACCCAGGATCAGTTGCGCTATAACGCGACCCGTTAAGGGCGAACTTATTACTCCGTTCGCCCTGAGCTTGTCGAAGAGGCGGTCCTTCCCGAAAAGGGAAGGACAGGGATGGAAGCGTTCCCCGGCGAAGGCCGGGGTCCAGTCCCGCGCCCTGAACTGGACCCCGGCCTTCGCCGGGGAACAAGGGGAGACTCGTGGTAGAGGCCCCGCTGTTTTCGAGGAAATGTCCGTGTCCCTTTACACCCGTTTTACCGCTCATCTCGATGCCGTGCTCGACGCGCTGGAGGCTGAGGGCGTGCTGCCCGCTGGCCTCAACCGCAAGCCGGTAACAGTTGAGCCGCCGCGCGATCCCAGCCATGGCGACATGGCGACCAATGCGGCGATGGTGCTGGCGAAGCCTGCTGGCACCAATCCGCGCGCCTTGGCCGAAGCGATCGTTACCAAGCTGCAAGCGCTCGAAGAGGTGGAAAGCGCCTCTATCGCCGGGCCGGGCTTCATCAACTTGACGCTGACGGATGCGACATGGCGCGCGGAACTCGCGGCGATCCAGACCGAGAGCGACGATTATGGCCGGTCCGATGTCGGGCAGGGCGTCACCGTCAATATCGAATATGTCTCCGCCAACCCGACCGGCCCCATGCATATGGGCCATTGCCGCGGCGCAGTGGTGGGCGACGCGCTTGCGACCTTGCTCGAATATGCCGGGCATAAGGTGATCCGCGAATATTATATCAATGACGCGGGCGGCCAGGTCGATGTCCTCGCCCGGTCGGCGCATCTGCGCTACCGCGAAGCGCTGGGCGAAACGATCGCCATCCCCGAAGGCCTGTATCCGGGCGATTATCTGGTGCCAGTTGGTCAAGCCTTGGCCGCCGAATATGGCGACCGGTTCGTGGGCGCGCCGGAGGGTGATTGGCTGGCGACATTCCGCACCTTCGCCGTGGCCAAGATGATGGACATGATCCGCGACGATCTTGCCCTGCTCGGCATCCATCATGACATCTTCTCGTCCGAGGCGGCGTTGCAGGCGGCAGGCAAGCCGGAACAGGCCGAAGCCTGGCTGCGGGCGCAGGATCTGGTCTATGATGGCGTGCTGGAAGCGCCCAAGGGCGAACTGCCCGACGATTGGGAACCGGTCGAACTGCCGCTGTTCCGCTCGACCAAGTTCGGCGACGATCAGGACCGGCCTATCAAGAAGTCGAACGGCAGTTGGACCTATTTCGGTGCCGACATGGCCTATCATTATCAGAAGGCACAGAGCGCGGACCAGTTGATCGACATCTGGGGCGCGGACCATGCCGGGACCGTCAAGCGCATCCAGGCGGCGGTCGCAGCGCTGACCGAGGGCAAGGCGCGGTTCGACGTTAAGCTCATTCAGATGGTCCGCCTGCTGCGCGATGGCGAGCCGGTGAAGATGTCCAAGCGCGCGGGCAATTTCGTAACGCTCGCCGATGTCGTGGGCGAAGTGGGCAAGGATGTCGTCCGCTTCACCATGCTGACGCGCAAGGCCGACGCGCAGATGGATTTCGACTTTGCCAAGGTGGTGGAAGCCTCGAAGGACAACCCCGTCTTCTACGTCCAATATGCCCATGCGCGCATTTCTTCGCTCGGACGGCGGACGCAGGAGGCGGGGATTGCACTTCCCGCAGCCGACCTGTCCCTTCTTGGGACGGCCGAATTGGGACTGGTCAAGCTCGCCGCGCAATTTCCGCGCGTGGTGGAAGGGGCAGCGCAGATGCGTGAGCCGCACCGTATTGCCTTCTATCTCAATGACTTGGCGTCCGCGTTCCATGGCTGGTGGAATATGGGCAATGACGATCCGCGCGCGCGGGTGATCCTGGCCGACGATCCGGCGATGACGGCGGCACGGCTTTCCCTGGCGCAGGGAATAGGGCAGATTATCCGCAATGGGCTGGCCCTGATGGGCGTGGTCGCACTGACCGAAATGCAGTGAATGAAAGCGGAGTGAAGTGACGATGAGCGACTATGGGCGCGGTCGACTCGATTTCGACGACGAGGACCGGCTGCCCTGGCTGGAGCCGGCAATCGACGATACGGAACCGGAAAATCTCTCTCCGCTGCGCCTGCTCGGCCTGATCCTGCTGGGCCTCATGCTGGTGGGTGCGGTCGTCGCTGGCGTGTGGTGGGTGCAGAATCGTAGCGGCGCTAATCCGGCTGGCGAAGGGCAATTGATCGCCGCGCCGCCGCAGGACTATAAGATCGCCGCAAACGAAGCCGATGCGCGCAAGTTCGATGGCGAGGGCGACGCCAGCTTTGCCGCCAGCGAGGGCGTCGCGCGCGACGGGCGGATCGACCCCAGCCGCGTGCCCGAAACGCCGATGGCCAAGGGCACGCCTGCGCCCACCGGGACCAAGCCGGTCGTGCCAGTGAAGCCTGCGCAAAGCGTCTCCGCGCCAGTGACCGACGGCACGAGCGACACGCCCGTTGCCGCCACCAAAGCGGCGAGCGGCGGGGCGATGATCCAACTGGGCGCCTATGGCAGCGCGGCGGGCGCCAAGGATGCGTGGAGTCGCCTGTCCAAGCGCTTCGCCTATCTCGCGCCCCTCGCCATGACCGTCGAACCGGCACAAGTTGGCGGCGGCACCGTCTATCGCCTGCGCGCCAGCGCGGGTAGCCAGGCGAGCGTGATTTGCGGCAAACTCAAGGTGGCGGGCGAAAGCTGCCTGATGGTGAACTAGGATCGGATAAAGCCCTTCGACAGAAGGGCCGCACATCGTTACCGTCGATGCCATGAAGCCTGTCATTTTCGGCCTGCCCGGCCCAGTCCTGACCCCTGATGAGCGCGCCTTCTTTGCCGAGGCGCAGCCCGCGGGCTATATCCTGTTCAAGCGCAACATCGTCGATCGGGCGCAACTGCGCGCGCTGACCGACGATCTGCGCGCGCTGCATGGGCGCGACGACCTGCTGATCATGATCGATCAGGAAGGCGGCCGCGTCGCGCGAATGGTGCCGCCGGTCTGGCCAGCCTTTCCGCCCGGCGCTGTGTTTGATCGCCTCTATGACGTCGCGCCGTCGAGTGCGATTGCGGCGGTGCGGGCCAATGCCCATGCCATCGCCCTGACGCTGGCGGACGTCGGCATCACCGTCGATGCGCTGCCGTTGCTTGATGTGCGGCAGGATGGCGCAAGCGACATCATGGGCGACCGGACGTTGGGGGCCGAGCCGATGCGGGTGGCGGCGCTGGGCCGCGCGACGCTGGAGGGGCTGGCGCAGGGCGGCGTGGTCGGCATCGTCAAACATATGCCGGGGCATGGTCGCGCCCTGGTCGATAGCCATCTGGAATTGCCGGTGGTGAAGGCGGACCTTAATGCGCTGGAAACCGACCTTGGCCCGTTCCGCACACTGAACTGGGCACCTATGGGGATGACGGCGCATGTCGTCTATACCGCCTGGGATGCAGAGCAGCCCGCCAGTCTGTCGCCCAAAGTGATCGGCGGGATCATCCGAGATGCCATCGGCTTTGACGGACTGCTGATGTCCGACGATCTCGACATGAAGGCGCTGGATGGCAGCATCGCGGAATTGGCCGCGGGCGTGGTTGCGGCGGGATGCGACCTGGCGCTCAACTGCTGGGGGCGGATGGACGATATGGTCGCCATCGCTGCCGCCTTGCCCGATATGCGAGCGGAGTCCCGCCTACGGCTCGATCGCGCGATGGCCAGCGCCTCGCGCGGCGCGGATCAGCCGCCGCTCGAAGCGCTGCTGGCGACGCGCGACCGGCTGCTGGAACCGGTCGCGGCCTGATCGCCTCAGCCGCCGCCGGGTGAATTATGGCCACCGGCGGGCACGGGACCGCCGCTTGGCGCATGGCCATGATCGGGATTGCTGTCCCATTCGATATGATAGAGGTCGAAGCGCCGGTCACGCAGGTTGCGGACGGTCCCTTCCGCCCGCGCCCAGCTCAGGTCGGCCAGGTTCACATCGGCCATCGTCAGCGTCTCGACATTCTCGGTCGATTCGGCCGCAATGCCATCGCGCGCAAAGGGCAGGTCGCACGGCGTCAGGATCGCGCTCTGGGCATATTGAATGTCCATATTGTCGACATTGGGCAGATTGCCGACATTGCCCGACATCACGACATAGCATTGATTCTCGATCGCCCGCGCCTGCGCGCAATAGCGCACCCGCATATAGCCCAGCCGCGAATCGGTGCAGAAGGGCACGAAGATGATCCGCGCGCCTTGATCGACCAGTCGCCGCGCCAGTTCGGGAAATTCGCTATCATAGCAGATGAGGACGCCGATCGGCCCGCAGTCGGTTTGAATCACGTCGAGCGAATCGCCACCCTTGATGTTCCACCAGAAGGATTCGTTCGGGGTGGGGTGGATCTTTTCCTGCGTGTGGACGGAGCCATCGCGCAGCGCGACATAGGCGATATTCTGAATGTCGCCATCGTCTGCGCGCGTCGGGTGGGAGCCGCCGATGATGTTGATATTATATTGCAGCGCCATCCGCGTCAGTTCCTTGGTCAGGCGCGGGGTGTAGCTGGTGAGCTTGTCGATCGCCTCCATCGGATTGAGCTTCTTGGTCTCGAACGACAGCAGGGGCAGGGTGAAAAGCTCAGGGAAGACGATGAAGTCGGAGCGATAATCCGCTGCGACATCGACGAAATATTCGATATTACGCACGAACCCCTCGAAATCCTCGACCGCGCGCGCCTGCAACTGGCAGGTGGCCAGGCGGACGCTCTCGACGCCGCGCGGCACGCGCATTTCGGGCGCTTCGTCGGGATCGACATAGGGGTTGCGCCAGACGAGATGTGCGGCGTGGCCATCGGACTGCTTGTCTTCGGGCAGATAATTTTCCAGCACGCCCAGCGGCTCGAACTGGTTCTTGAGCTGGAAGCTGACGACCTGATCGCGGATTTTGCCCGCGGCGACCTTGTCCAGATAATCCTTGGGGCCTTCGACCTTGCGCTTGGCGCGCAGATAGCCAGGCATCCGGCCGGCAATGACGATGCCGTGCAGGTCGAGCTGCTCTGCTAGCTCTTTGCGCTCGTCATAGAGGCGCTGGCCGATGCGCAGGCCGCGCAGCTTGGGGTCCACCGCCATCTCATAGCCATAGAGCCATTCGCCCGCGGCGCTGTGGCGCGTGCCAAAGCCGTTGGCGGTGATTTCCTCCCAATCATGCCACGCAAAGGCCATGCCCTTGCTGACCCGCATCGTCGCGCAATAGCCCACGACCTTGTTATCGTAGAGCGCGACGAAGCAGCCATCGGGGAAATTGTTGATCTGGCCGCGCACGGTGGCGGGGGAATAATTGGGCAGGCCCGGATAGACGCGGGCGATAAGCCGGATGATTGCGCGCACGTCGGTCGGCACCGCCGGGCGTACCTCAAGGCGTTTCTGAGTGGCTGTCGTCATGGCTTCATTCCCTAGGCGCGATGGTTATGGAAAAGGCGGCACCGATAGTCGGCACCGCCTCATTCCGTTTCCGTACTGAAAGCGTCAGACGCCTATCAGTTCCACTTGGCCATTTCGGCTTCCAGATTGACGCGGATCTGTTCGAAGAACTGCTCCGTCGTCATCCACGCCTGTTCCGGGCCGATCAGCAGCGCCAGATCCTTGGTCATCGCGCCATCTTCGACGGTCTTGATGCAGACGCGCTCCAGCGTTTCGGCGAATTTGGTGACTTCGGGCGTACCGTCGAACTTGCCGCGGAAGGACAGGCCCTGCGTCCAGGCAAAGATCGACGCGATCGGGTTTGTCGAGGTCGCCTTGCCCTGCTGATGCTGGCGATAATGGCGGGTGACGGTGCCATGCGCGGCTTCCGCTTCGACCGTCTTGCCGTCGGGCGAGAGCAGGACGGAGGTCATCAGGCCGAGCGAACCGAAGCCCTGCGCGACGGTGTCCGACTGGACGTCGCCGTCGTAATTCTTGCAGGCCCAGACGAACTTGCCGCTCCACTTGAGCGCGGACGCGACCATGTCGTCGATCAGGCGATGCTCATAGACGATGCCCGCCGCCCTGAACTTGTCGGCGAATTCGGCGTCAAACACTTCCTGGAACAGATCCTTGAAGCGGCCGTCATAGGCCTTGAGGATGGTGTTCTTGGTCGAAAGGTACAGCGGCCATCCGCGATCGAGCGCATAGTTCATGCTCGCCTTGGCGAAATCGCGGATCGAATCGTCGAGGTTGTACATGCCCATGGCGACGCCGGGGCTGGGGAAGTCGAACACTTCTTTTTCGATCTTCTCGCCATTTTCGCCGTCCCAGATCAGGCGCAGCTTGCCGGGGCCGGGGACGAGGAAGTCGGTGGCCTTATATTGGTCGCCAAAAGCGTGACGGCCGATGACGATCGGGTCGGTCCAGCCGGGGACCAGGCGGGGGACGTTCTTGATCACGATGGGCTCGCGGAACACGACACCGCCCAGAATGTTGCGGATCGTGCCGTTGGGCGACTTCCACATCGATTTGAGGTTGAATTCCTCGACGCGCTGTTCGTCAGGGGTGATGGTGGCGCACTTCACGCCGACGCCATATTGCTTGATCGCATTGGCGCAATCGACCGTGATCTGGTCGTTCGTCTCGTCGCGCTTCTGGACGGACAGGTCATAATATTTGAGGTCAATGTCGAGATAAGGGAGGATCAGCCGTTCGCGGATCCATTCCCAGATGATCCGGGTCATTTCATCGCCGTCAATCTCTACGACCGGGTTCTTCACCTTGATCTTCGCCATGCGCCTGTTCGCCTTCTTCATCGTGGGTGGATTTGGCAATCGCCCTAGGCAAAGCGTGCAGAATGTTCAACTGCGCACGCACAGTTATATGACAGAGCGGAGCCTTCGCCGGGATCGGCCGTTGTCAGGGGGAAGCTCTCTCCCTAAAGATGGTGGCCATGGACAATAACGAAATCACGATCGCCGCTGGCGGCAATGTCAAATGGCGCTTTCCCTCTGTTCATCCGGAAGGGATGAAATTCGGCCTGATCGCGGTCGCGATCACGGCGCTCCTGTTCCTTATGGGATGGGAGGTGCTGGGATGGCTGATGCTGATGGTGACGATCTGGGTCTTCGCCTTCTTCCGCGATCCCGTTCGCGCCGTGCCGCAGGATGAAGGCGCGATCATTGCCCCCGCCGATGGCCTCGTCACGCTGATCCAGCGCGTACCGCCGCCGCGCGAAATGGCGGGCGTCGATGGTCTTGGCGATCAGCCGATGATCCGCGTGTCCATTTTCATGAGCGTGTTTGACGTCCATATCAATCGGACGCCGATCGGCGGCACGATCAAGTCGGTCGTCTATATTTCGGGCAAATTCCTCAATGCCGATCTCGACAAGGCGAGCGAGGATAATGAGCGCCAGCATATTTTGGTCGAACGGCATGACGGCGTGCGCATCGGCTTTACCCAGATTGCGGGCCTGGTCGCGCGCCGGATCGTCCCATTCGTCAAGCACGGCGACATGGTCGCGGCGGGGCAGCGGATCGGCCTCATTCGCTTCGGCAGCCGCGTTGATGTCTATCTGCCCGCCGGGACCGCGCCGCGTGTGATTCTGGGCCAGCGCACCATCGCCGGGGAAACCATCCTGGGGCAAATGGGTGATCGCCGGGTCGTTGCCGGTATTCAACAATGAGGCGGCGGCGCGTCGTGCCGCAGGGCATGCGCCGGGGTATCACCCTGCGCATGCTCGCCCCCAATGCGGTGACGGCGATGGCTTTGTGCTTCGGCCTGACCGGCGTGCGCTATGGCATATCGGGCGATTGGGAGCGGGCCGTGCTGTCGATCATCTTTGCCGGTGTGCTGGATGGACTGGATGGCCGGATCGCGCGGATGTTGCGGGGGGAAAGCCGATTCGGCGCGGAACTGGACTCCCTGTCCGATTCGATCGCGTTCGGCGTTGCGCCTGCCTTGATCCTCTATCTCTGGTCGTTGCACGCCATGCCGAAATTCGGCTGGATTTTCGCGCTGGCCCATGCCTTGTCCTGCGCGCTGCGCCTGGCGCGCTTCAACGCCAATATCGACGCGGAACAACAGCCGCATAAATCCGCAGGCTTCATGACCGGCGTGCCCGCACCGGCCGGGGCGGGGCTGTCCTTCGTGCCGCTTTATCTGTGGTTGGTAACGGGCGAAGATCTGTTCCGCGCCTGGTATGTCGTGGCGCCCTGGACGGCGTTCGTCGCATTCCTGATGATCTCCAACATCGCGACCTATAGCTGGTCGGCGCTGCGGTTGCGCAAGCGTATCCGGTTGGAAGTCATTGCCTTTGCCGGGTTGCTGGCGGCGTTGCTGGTCACCGATCCCTGGCTAACGCTTCTGTTGCTCTGCGCCGTCTATGTGGCGCTGATCCCGTTCGGCATCATCTCCTATGCCAAGGTCGTGCGGAGTCGCGAGGCGGAACCGCCAACGCCTGCCTCATAAATGATCAGGCCGCGAAAACGCCGTTCGGTACTCGGACGGCGGAAACGCGGACTGCATCGGCGGCGCGGGGGCGACGGATACGCACATGGTAAACAGGGGTGTGGGGGATCGGCTCGAACTGGAGCGCGGCGATCATCTTGTCATGATAGAGTAGGAACATCCATGCGATGGTTCCTACGGCCATCAGGAATGCGCCAAGAAACAGGGTCGCTGCAACGAATGTGAACATCAACGTCACTTTCCATCTTGCCATTTGCACGGCTGGCCTCACTATGACGGTTTCAACGGCAGCGAACCGCCTTTGTTCCGTTTGTTCACTTTATGTTCCGGTTTGCGGCGCAAGTCAAGCCTTGCACATTATTTTCTGCGGCGTTAAAGGCGCGCCTCATTCCACATGGGAATCATCATATCCGGTGCTGGCAGTGGCCTTTCAGGCTCTCTGCGGTTCCCGATTCCCAGAGGCATTAACCGGAAGGAGATTATCTTATGGCGGCTCCTGTTGTCACCATGCACCAATTGATCGACGCTGGCGCGCATTTCGGCCACCAGACCCATCGCTGGAATCCGCGCATGAAGCCGTATATCTTCGGCGAGCGCAACGGCATTCACATCCTTGACCTGTCGCAGACCGTGCCCCTGTTCGGCCGCGCGCTCGACTTCGTGTCGGGTACGGTTGCCGCCGGTGGCAAGGTGCTGTTCGTCGGCACCAAGCGCCAGGCGCAGGACCCGATCGCCGAGGCCGCGCGCAAGTCCGGCCAGCATTTCGTCAACCATCGCTGGTTGGGCGGCATGCTCACCAACTGGAAGACGATTTCCGGTTCGATCAAGCGTTTGAAGACCCTTGAGGAAAAGCTGCAGGGTGACACCCACGGCCTGACCAAGAAGGAAGTGCTTCAGATGACGCGCGAGCATGAGAAGCTCGAAATGTCGCTCGGCGGCATTCGCGACATGGGCGGCATTCCCGATGTCATGTTCGTGATCGACGCGAACAAGGAAGAACTGGCGATCAAGGAAGCCAACACGCTGGGTATCCCGGTCGTCGCGATCCTCGATTCGAACGTCTCGCCCGACGGCATCGCTTTCCCGGTTCCCGCGAACGATGACGCCAGCCGCGCCATCCGCCTCTATTGCGACGCCATTGCGGCCGCCGCGACCAAGGGCAACCGTGGTGCGCAGCAGGCTTCGGGCGTCGACCTGGGCGCGATGGACGAGCCGATGGCGGAAGAGGTTGTCGCCGAAGCCTAAGAGCGTCGCGCAACTGAAAGAATGACAGGCTAGGGCGCGCTCTTTCAGAGACGCGCCCTGCCGCATATTTGAACCACACTGATTTAGGAGCCGAAACATGGCCGATATTACCGCCGCTTCCGTCAAGGAACTTCGCGACCGTTCGGGCGCGGGCATGATGGATTGCAAGAAGGCGCTCACCGAAGCCAATGGCGACATCGAAGCAGCAACCGACTGGTTGCGCGCCAAGGGTCTGGCCGCTGCGCAGAAGAAGTCGAGCCGTACCGCGGCCGAAGGTCTGGTCGGCGTTGCCGTCGCCGGGACCAAGGGTGTCGCCGTCGAAGTGAACAGCGAAACCGACTTCGTCGCCAAGAACGAACAGTTCCAGGATTTCGTCCGCACCGTCTCGACGATCGCGCTCGAAACCGGCGCTGCCGACGCTGAAGCGCTGTCGGCCGCTGCTTATCCGTCGGGCGGCACCGTCGCTGAAAAGCTGGTCGCCAACATCGCCACCATCGGCGAGAATCAGACCGTGCGTCGCGTCGGCCATGTCGAAGTGAGCCAGGGCGTCGTCGTTCCCTACGTCCACAATGCTGCGGCACCGGGCCTCGGCAAGATCGGCGTGCTGGTCGCGCTGGAAGGCGATGCGTCGGCTGAGGTCATGGAGCCTTTGGGCAAGCAGATCGCGATGCACATCGCCGCTGCCTTCCCGCTGGCGCTGGCCGCGTCGGACATCGACCCTTCGCTGCTGGAGCGTGAACGCGCGATCGCTGCTGAAAAGGCTGCCGAATCGGGCAAGCCCGCCGAGATCGTCGCCAAGATGGTCGACGGTGCGGTGGCCAAGTTCGCCAAGGAAAATG
This sequence comes from Sphingobium xenophagum, assembly GCF_031457465.1. GTDB lineage: Bacteria > Pseudomonadota > Alphaproteobacteria > Sphingomonadales > Sphingomonadaceae > Sphingobium > Sphingobium xenophagum_A. The sequence goes on along the minus strand of NZ_JAVDWV010000002.1, from coordinate 47,925 downwards.
CCCTGCTCTCGCAGCTGTTCGTGATGGACAACAAGACCCCGGTCGCCGACGTCGTTGCCAAGGCTGCCAAGGAAGCCGGCGCGTCGATCAGCCTCAAGGGCTATGTCCGCTTCCAGCTTGGCGAAGGCATCGAAAAGGAAGTCAGCGACTTCGCGGCGGAAGTCGCGGCTGCTGCTGGCGTCTGACTGCTAGCTGGTCCTAACAGAATGGGAAAGGGCACCCCAAAAGGGTGCCCTTTGTCGTTTTGGGATCTTTCCCGGCGATGCGCTTGCGATCAGGCGAGCGCTCCCAGCCGACGCCATCGAGACAGGTCGGTATCGAGGAAAGTTGCGGCTCTACGGCGCAAGTCGCTGGCTTGTGTGTCGATGGAGGACAGGCGACCAGCGGCGGTCAGGCTGCGCTGCACCCTCTCCGCCAGCATGATCGGGTCGGTTCAGTCCGGCATTGATAACCAGGCGTCCAGCAGCGCAAGCTCTACGGCGCTGACAGGAATGGCGGACCCCAGAGCCGCAGCAGCGATATGGGTATAGCCGACACCTTTCGCGGCACCCTCTGCAATGACGCGATTGAGGCGCATGGCGGCGTCTGGCATATGAACCCCGGCAGGGGCCGTCGCCAGACACTGGCCATGCAACAACAGGGCCAGCACATTCAGGGCATTAGCCAAGCCCTGCCGCCGCATGGCAGGCAAATCAAGGATGTCGGCAATGGACGCTGGCCCCTCCGCCAGGGCATCGACGACCTCTTGAAAAGCGGGGCGTTGCAGGCTGATTTACGCAAAGCTGGTCTTGACGTCCAGCGCGGCACCTTGCGGTGACGTAAGCAGGTGTAACTGCATCTGGCCGAGCGCGTCCATGTCACGCCCCTGCTGGCTATGCGTTGCCGATGCGTCATCCCGGCGGTGGCGGAAAATATCACGCCGGAAAGACTGGTTGATGATGAAGTCCTGAATATCCTGCCGCAGCGAATCTACCGATTGTTCTTCGATCATCTGGCGCAGCGCAGGAGGCAGGCCGGTGGGTAGCAGTGTTTCTGCGATCGTGGCGGTGCCGACGAAGCCCAGGCCAGCGCGATCCAGTTCCGCCGCGACTTCCGACGCCCAAAATGGGTGCCAGCCTTCATGCATGAACTCATGGATCACATAGTTGGGGCTTTGCTTTTTCACCGCAGCGACCCGCGCTTTAAGGCCGGGCAAAATCTGGAAGGTGCTGGCGCCGCCAGCCGCCATTCGGTCGAAAATCTCAATGGACTGACGCAGAACGTCCGTGCTTGGCTGGTCGCTGGTTTCGCGCATCAGGCGGGTAATGTGCCGAAACGGCATGGACCCCAGCCAGCCGGGTTGCCCATTATAGGCCACATAAACCAGCGCGCCCGGTGCGGTCGCATGGGCCAGGCAATTGACGAGCGCAGCCCGCACCGGCGCAGAAATCCAGCTATAGACGCCATGTAGTGTCACATAGTCGAACCGCCCGAATTTTTCCGGCCAGTCGCTCGCGAGTTGGACAAAATCGCCGTCACTAAAATATATATTGTCGAGGCCTGCCGCGGCCGCGACGGCACGGGCATGGTCAATATGGTCGGGCAGGAAGTCCACGCCCACAAAATCACCCTATGGATTAGCGGCGGCCAACAGGCATAGCCCTATCCCTTGACCACAGCCCAGTTCCAGATAGCGAAAACGCTGGCCGGGCGTTGTCCGGGGTGGTTCTTGCCCTCCCAGACGCGCGCATAGGTCCATCCAGTCAGGCGCCATCTCATGCCGGAATCCATAGGTATAGCCTTCCGATACATCATAGCCGTGCGACCAGTCGTTCATTGTCGGCTTTCCTGTTTCCGTCTGTAAATGGCGGTGCGCCCGATCAACTCCCTAGGCGCGGGGATGTGACAATTCAGTGACGCAAGCGTAAAAGGGAGCAAGCGAAAGCTGTCTTTAGACATAAACGCCCCTTGGCTTTCGGACCACAGCCGCCTAGTGTCCGGCCGCCCATCCCTCCCAGATTCAAGGATTCTAGCCCGCATGAAACGGCCCGCCTTCAAGCGCATCCTGCTGAAACTGTCGGGCGAAGTATTGATGGGGCAGGGGCAGTTCGGCATCGAGCCGGAAACGGTCAACCGCGTGGCGGGTGAAATCGCGGCGGCCAAGGATGCGGGCTTTGAACTCTGCGTCGTCGTGGGTGGCGGCAACATCTTCCGCGGCCTTGCCGGCGCGGCCAAGGGGTTCGACCGGACCAGTGCCGATTATATGGGCATGCTGGCGACGGTCATGAATGCGCTGGCAGTGCAGAATGCGCTGGAAAAGCTGGGCTATGACACGCGCGTCCAGTCGGCCATCCCGATGGCGTCGGTGTGCGAACCCTATATCCGGCGCAAGGCGGTGCGGCATATGGAAAAGGGCCGGATCGTCATCTTCGCGGCGGGCACCGGCAACCCCTTCTTCACGACCGACACGACGGCAGCCCTGCGGGCCGCCGAAATGAATTGCGACGCGATTTTCAAGGGCACCAGCGTTGATGGCGTCTATAATGCCGACCCCAAAAAGGTAGCCGACGCAACCCGCTATGACGAGATCAGCTTCGACCAGGTGCTGACCGATAACCTAAAGGTTATGGACGCAAGCGCCATTGCCCTTTGCCGCGAAAATAATATCCCCATCGTCGTGTTCAACATCCGCGAAACCGGCAACCTGGCGACAGTGTTGGCGGGGCAGGGCGTGGCGACGATTGTGCATAATCAGGAGCGCTGACATCATGGCCCAATATGACAAATCCGATCTGGAACGCCGCATGGCCGGTGCCGTCGAATCGCTGCGCGGCGATCTGTCCGGCCTGCGTACCGGCCGCGCCAATGTGATGCTGCTCGATCCGGTGACTGTCACCGTTTATGGCGCATCCATGCCGCTCAATCAGGTGGCCACCGTATCCGCCCCCGAACCGCGCATGCTGTCGGTCCAGGTGTGGGACAAGACCAATGTCGGCCCAGTCGACAAGGCGATCCGTTCGGCAGGCCTTGGCCTCAATCCCATCACTGATGGTCAGACGCTGCGTCTGCCAATCCCCGACCTCACCGAAGACCGGCGCAAGGAACTGGCCAAGCTCGCCAGCAAATATGCCGAGGGTGCACGCATCGCTGTACGCAATGTGCGTCGCGACGGCATGGACAGCCTGAAAGCCGATGAGAAAAAGGGCGAAATCAGCGAGGATGAGCGCAAGCGCCTGGAAACCGAAGTCCAGAAACTGACCGACAGCATCATCGCCGACATCGACGCCGCTGCGACGTCGAAGGAAAAGGAAATCCTCGGCCAGTAAGCCGGGGCTTTCCTTTCGTGGCCATTGCCCGCATCCTGATCTGATGGCCACGCAAGCCAAACCCGACCTGACCAGCACCGCGCCTGCCCATGGCGCGCGCCATGTCGCCATCATCATGGATGGCAATGGCCGCTGGGCCAAGAAGCGCCTGCTCCCGCGCATCGCCGGTCATCGTGCCGGGGTGGAAGCGGTGCGCCGGATCGCGCGCGCAGCCCGCGACATGGGGCTGGAATGCCTGACGCTCTACGCTTTCTCTTCCGAGAACTGGAAGCGTCCGCCGAGCGAAGTGGCTGACCTGATGGGCCTGCTGCGCCATTTCATCCAGGCGGATCTGGACGAATTTCACGCCAATGGCGTCCGGCTGCGGGTGATCGGCAATTATCGCGTTCTCGACCCGTCGTTGGTCGATCTGATCGAGGCCGCCGTTGCCCGTACCGCCGCCAATAGCGGCCCGGTGATCGCCATCGCGCTCAACTATGGCGCGCAGGACGAGATGGTCCGCGCTGCCCGGTGCCTCGCCCAGCGCGTCGCGCGCGGTGAGATGCACGCGGACGAGATCGGCGTGGAAACGATCGGCGCGGCGCTCGATACCGCCGACCTGCCACCGCTCGACCTGCTGATCCGCACGTCGGGCGAACAACGGCTGAGCAATTTCATGCTGTGGCAGGCGGCCTATGCCGAACTCTATTTTACCGACATGCTCTGGCCCGACTTCGATGCCGCCGAATTGGGACGCGCACTCGACGCTTTTCGTATGAGGGACCGCCGCTTCGGCGGGTTGTAAGCATGGCCAGCGAATTACGGACCCGCACCGTTGTCGGCGTCGCTTTGATCGCATTGGCGGTTGGCGCTTTGCTTTCGGGTGGATTTCTCTTTTGGATGCTGTTGGCCGTCGCTGGCGTGCTGATGCAGGGCGAATGGGCGGAGCTGAACGGCGCGAGCGTCGAACATCGCAAATTGTCGATGTTCGCCGTGTCGGTTCCCCTGGCGATATTCTGTCCGCTGGCGGCGGGCGTCGATGGGTTCGCCATTGGCCTGATGATCGCCGCTTTCCTCTTCGTGATGGCCGCAACGCGCGGCTATAAAATTGCCTTTGGCATTTTCTATGTCTGTGTGCCGGTGATGGCCTTGCTGTTCCTGCGCGGGCAGGAGCCTAATCTTTACGGCCTTTTGCTTGCCTTCTGGGCGCTGGCGCTGGTCTGGGCGACCGACATCGGCGCTTATTTCGCGGGCCGCTCGATCGGCGGTCCCAAACTCGCGCCGCGCATCAGCCCGTCCAAGACATGGGCGGGCCTTGCTGGCGGCGTTCTTGCCGCGTTGATCACCGGCTTCCTGCTGCATCATTTTGCTGGCCTGCCGATCCAGTTGGCGGCGGCGAGCGGCTTGCTGGCGGTGGCGGCGCAATTGGGCGACCTGTTCGAAAGCGCGATGAAGCGGCGCGCGGGGGTCAAGGATAGCGGCATGCTGCTGCCCGGCCATGGCGGGGTGATGGACCGGCTGGACGGCGTGGTGGCCGCCGCGCCGCTCGCCGCGCTGCTGTATCTGATGGTGGGACAGGCGTAATGCGGACGGTTTCGATCTTTGGCGCGACCGGGTCGGTGGGCATGTCCACGCTGGACCTCATCCAGCGCGAGCCGGATGCCTATCAGGTCGTCGCGCTGACCGCGAACAGCGACGTGACAGGACTGGCGGAAGCCGCAAAGGCAACCGGCGCGCAGATCGCCGTGATCGGCGACCCGGCGCGCTATGGCGCGCTCAAGGCCGCACTGGCCGGTTCGGGTGTCGAGGCGGCTGCAGGCGAAGAGGCGCTGGTCGATGTCGCCGGGTCCGGGGCTGACTGGACCATGGCGTCGATCGTCGGCTGCGCCGGGCTGCGGCCCACCATGGCGGCGCTCAAGGCGGGTGGCACGGTGGCGCTCGCCAACAAGGAATCGCTGGTATCGGCGGGCGGGCTGATGATGGAGGCAGCGCGCGCGTCCGGCGCGACGCTGCTGCCAGTGGACAGCGAGCATAATGCGATATTCCAGTGCCTTGCGGGCGGCACTCTGGAGGATGTCGCAAGGATCATCCTGACTGCAAGCGGCGGCCCATTCCGCACCCGCAGCCGCGCCGAGATGGCGGACATCACGCCCCAGCAGGCGGTAGCGCACCCCAACTGGTCGATGGGCGCAAAGATCAGCGTCGATAGTGCGACGATGATGAACAAGGGGCTGGAATTTATCGAGGCGGCCTATCTCTTCCCGGTCGGGCTCGATCGGATCGAGATATTGGTGCATCCCCAATCGGTCATCCATTCGATGGTCGAATATCGCGATCGATCGACCTTGGCGCAATTGGGTTCGCCCGACATGCGGATTCCAATTGCGCACGCTTTGGCCTGGCCGCGGCGGATCGCTACGCCCTGCCAACCGCTCGATCTGGCGCGGATCGGTCGGCTCGATTTCGAAGCGCCCGACCCGGAACGCTTCCCCGCGCTGCGCCTGGCGCGGCAGGCGGCCGAGGCGGGCGGTGCCGTTCCGGCCATCCTGAACGCCGCCAACGAAGTTGCGGTGGCCGCTTTTCTTTCCGGGCGCGTCCGCTTCCTTGATATCGCCATGATTGTGGAGGAAGTGTTGAACCGCTATAGCGCGCCTGCGCCTCATGCTATTGCGGATGTGCTGGCGGCGGATGCTGCGGCGCGCGTCATGGCGGGCCAAGTGATGGAAAGATTGACGGCTTGTTAGAAAATCCCGGTTTCCTGCTGACCGTTCTCGCTTTCGTCGCGGTCATAGGGCCGCTCGTTTTCGTGCATGAGTTCGGCCACTATATCGTCGGCCGCTGGTGCGGGGTGAAGGCGGAGGCTTTTTCCATCGGCTTTGGCCCTGAACTATTGGCCTGGGTGGACAAGCGCGGCACGCGCTGGCGGCTCGCAGCGCTGCCGCTGGGCGGCTATGTCCGTTTCAAGGGCGACATGAACGCGGCGAGCCAAACCGATCCGGCCTGGCTCGAAATGTCCGCGCAGGATCGCGCGGAAAGCTTTCCTGCCAAGCCTGTATGGCAGCGCGCGGCCATTGTCGCGGCGGGGCCGGCGGTCAATTTCCTGTTCGCGATCCTCCTTCTCGGCGGCTTGGCCTATTGGAAGGGGTATCCGGTCAGCCCACCCGTCGTCCAGCAGGTTGCCGCCGCGTCTGCCGCGGAAAAAGCGGGCTTGCGTCCGGGCGATCGCATCGTGTCGATCATGGGGCGCCAGATTGACAGTTTTACCGATATCTCTCCGATTGTGTCGCTGCGTCCGGGCGAAGCGCTGCCTTATGTCATCGAACGGGACGGCCAGCGCACGGCCATGACGATCGCCGCGGGCGAGCGGATCGAAAAGGACAGGTTCGGCAATATTTATCGCTTGGGCCAGTTGGGCGTGATGTCCGACAAGGTCGAATTCCGTCAGGTTGCGCTGTGGGAAATCCCGGTAATCGGCACGGTGCGTACGGGCCAGATATTCGTGTCCGCCATGGACGGTCTTGGCCAGATCATCACGGGTCGCCGGTCAGTCAAGGAACTGGGCGGGCCGCTCAAGATCGCGGACGTGTCCGGTCAGGCCGCGATGATGGGCCTCGTGGGCTTCCTGACCTTCATGGCGCTCATCTCGATTAACTTGGGGTTCATCAACTTGTTGCCAATCCCGATGCTGGATGGCGGGCATCTGCTTTTTTACGGCATTGAGGCGGTGCAGCGGCGGCCGGTCAGTCCGCAGGTGCAGGAATGGGCCTACAGATCGGGTCTGGCGCTGCTGATGATGGTGATGGTGCTGGTGACTTTCAACGATTTGTCGTCTTTCGGGCTTTGGAAAAGCCTGTCCGGCTTGATCGGTTGACGCGCATCGGGCAGGGAAGCCCGGTTTGGCGACGTCTGTTGCGGCGGAAACAATATTTTTCGAGTTTTTGAGGTGATGCGGGTGACAGCGATGAACAGCAGCAAGAGGCAGCGCCCGGCCGTGGTCGCCCTGTTGGCAACGACGATGATCGCTGGTCTTTCAGCGATGCCAGCCATGGCGCAGGATGCCGCGGCACCCGTGCCCGTGGTTGCGCCCGCGTCGCTGCCCGCAGCGCAGGGCACGATCAGCAGCATCACCGTCACGGGCACGCAGCGGCTCGAATCCGGCACCGTCCTCTCCTACACCAAGCTGCGCGTGGGCCAGCCCTACAGTCAGGAAAGCCTCGATCAGGGCTTGCGCGACCTGTACGAAACCGAACTGTTCGCCGACGTCCAGATTCGTAACGACAATGGTGCCTTGACCGTCGAGGTGAAGGAAAATCCGGTCATCAACCGCATCGTGCTGGAAGGCAATAAGCGGTTGAAGGACGATAAGATCCGGCCGGAAATCAAGCTCGCCCCGCGCCAGATTTATACCCGCTCCAAGGTCCGCGCCGACGTCGCCCGGATCGTCGAACTCTATCGCCGCCAGGGGCGTTTTGCCGCCACGATCGAACCCAAGCTGGTGCAGCTTGACCAGAATCGTGTCGATATCGTCTATGAGATAAGTGAAGGGCCAAAGTCCAAGGTCCGCCAGATCAACATCATCGGCAACGAAAAGTTCAAGGACGGCGAACTGCGCAGCCAGATGGTGACCAAGCAGTCGCGCTGGTTCCGCCTCTTTTCGTCCGGCACCAGCTATGATCCCGATCGTCTGGCCTATGACCAGCAGAAACTGCGCCAATATTATCTGACCGAAGGCTATGCGGATTTCCGCGTGATTTCGGCTGTCGCGGAGCTGACGCCCGACAAGCAGGACTTCATCATCACCTATGTGGTGGAAGAAGGGGATCGCTACAAATTTGGCGATGTGAAGGTCGAATCGGACATTCGCGACCTGTCGGGAGATGGCCTGACCAAGCGGCTGCCGATGAAGAAGGGTGATTGGTATAACGCCAAGCAGGTCGAAGATACGGTCGATACGCTGAGCGAGACGGCCGGCCTGTTCGGCTATGCTTTTGCCGATGTGTCGCCCGACTTCAATCGCGACAAGGACACGCTGACGATGGGGATCGACTTCCGCATCGCCAACGCGCCGCGCGTCTATGTCGAGCGGGTCGACATCAACGGCAATACGCTGACGCAGGATAAGGTCGTGCGCCGCGAATTTCGTCTGGCCGAAGGCGATGCGTTCAACAGCTTCCTGGTCAAGCGCTCAAAGGACCGCATCAATTCCCTGGGCTATTTCCAGGAAAAGCTGGACGTCGAGCAGAAGCCAGGGTCCGCGCCCGACCGCATCGTCCTCGAAACCAACGTGCAGGAAAAGTCGACTGGCGAATTGTCGCTGTCGGCCGGTTTCTCGTCGCTGGAACGCTTCATCGTGTCGGCGTCGATCACGCAGCGCAACTTCCGTGGCAAGGGCCAGGAACTGCGCACCTCGGTCAACTATTCGGCCTATTCCAAGTCGATCGAACTGGGTTTCACTGAACCCTATTTCATGGACAAGAATATCGCGCTGGGCGGCGACATCTACCGGCGCGACCTTAACAGCTTCCGCTATCTGACCAACCAGACGCGCGACACCACCTATCAAAATACGTCGACGGGTTTCCAGCTCCGGGCCGGTGTGCCGATCACGGAATATATGTCGCTGGCCCTGCGCTATCAGTTGAATTTCGATGATACGACGCTGGATGAAGGCACCTATTATTCGGACACCAATGGCGATGGCACGATCGAGTGCGATCCCTTGCTCGCGGGACGCTATCTGTGCGATGCCATCGGCAAGCGGACGACATCGTCGCTTGGCTATTCTTTGATCTATGACACGCGCGACAACCGTATCCGCCCGACGCGCGGCCACAATGTCGTGCTGAGCCAGGACTTTGCGGGACTGGGCGGCAACGTCAAATATATCAAGACGCGCATCAACGGCTCCAAATTCTTCCCGCTGGGCAGTGGCTTCATCTTCTCGGTTTCGGGCGAAGGCGGCTATATCCACAGCCTGGAAGGCGAACGGCGCGATGCGACCGGCAATCTGGTCGAAAAGGTCCGGCTGGTCGATCGCTTCTTCCTGGGCGAACCGCAGTTCCGCGGTTTCGACATTCGCGGCGTTGGCCCTCGCGTCATCCGTCGCTTCTATAATGCGTCGGTGACAGACGGGACGGTGACCGGGGTGGAAACCACGGGCCGCAACAACCGCACGGATGACGCGCTTGGCGGCAAGATCTATTATCTGACCCGTGCTGAAATCGAAATTCCGTTGGGCTCCGGTGCGCGCGAAATGGGCCTGCGTCCGTCGATCTTCATGGATGCCGGTGCCGTGGCGGGTCTTAAGGCACCAGGATTGATCAACGGAAACGGCCAATTCGCAGGCAACTGCTTTGCCACCAATCTTCCTACCGTCCGTGCGAGCGGTACGGCGGCTGCGCCGGTCTGTCCCGCCAATTATGTCGGTGCCGATGGCTTCCAGGTATCTGGTGGCTTTGTTGAGGAATTTCTTGGCGACACGCTCAAGCCCCGTCTGTCGGTGGGCTTTGGCGTCAACTGGAACTCGCCCTTCGGCCCGTTCCGTATCGACATTGCCAGGGCGTTGCTCAAGGAACCAGGGGACGACGACAAACTCATTACCTTCAACGTAGGGACTCAATTCTGATGAAGACCATGTTCAAAGCCGCCGCGCTTGCTCTTGCGCCTATGACCGCCATCGCGCTGACCGCCATGCCGGCCGTTGCCCAGACCAAGTCGGGCATTGCCGTCGTCGATCTGGAAGAAGCCGTTGCCAAGAGCACGGCCTACACCACCGCGATCAGCCAGATGCAGACGACCTACAAGCCGCAGATCGACGCGCTCAACACGCGCCGCACCGCTATCGAGGCGGATCTCAAGACCAAGGGTGACGCGCTCCAGGCCGCACTGACGGCGGCGGGCAACAAGCCGACCCCGGCGATTGAAACCCAGTATCAGCAATATCAGCAGACGCAGCAGACCGCGCAGGCCGAACTGCAGCGCATGGGGCAGCCGATCGCCATCGCGCGCGCCTATGTTGAAGAACAGCTTGTTGCCAAGCTGGACGATGCGCTGAAGGCAGCAACGGCCAAGACCAAGTCGGAAATCGTGTTCAAGAAGGCCGCGACCGAAAGCTTCGGCGCGGGCGCGGACATCACCCCGGCGGTGGTTACCGAACTCAACGCGCTGGTCCCCAGCGTGTCGATCACCCCGCCGGCCGGTTGGCAGCCCGGTGGTCGCCAGGCTGCACCAGCCTCCGCCCCTGCTGCGGCTCCGGCGCAGGCTCCCAAGTCGCGCTGATAGCAATGACGGGAGAGGTTGAAACGACCGCGCTTGGCCCGATGGATGTCCGTCGGGTCATGGCTGCACTGCCGCATCGCTATCCGATGCTGCTGATTGACCGCGTGGTGTCGCTGGTGCCCAACCAGTCGATCCACGCTATCAAGGCGGTATCGGTGAACGAACCCTTTTTCCAAGGGCATTTTCCGACCCGGCCGATCATGCCCGGCGTGCTGATCGTCGAAGCGATGGCGCAGGCAGCAGGCGTGCTGGCCGTGGAGTCGATGCAGTTGGCCGATACCGGCAAGCTCGTCTATTTCATGAGCATTGATGGCGCGAAGTTCCGTTCGCCGGTGGAGCCGGGCTGCCTGCTCGACTTGCATGTCGAAGTGACGCAGAATCGCGGCGCGATCTGCAAGTTCAGCGGCAAGGCGATGATCGGTGACAAACTTGCGGCAGAAGCGCAGTTCGTCGCCATGATCTCCGATCCGCCCAAGGACTGACAATGTCTTCAATCCTCCCCTGTAAGGGGAGGGGGACCGGCGAAGCCGGTGGAGGGGTGTCACCCTCGCGATAGGGCAACACCCCTCCGTCAGGGCTACGCCCTGCCACCTCCCCTGCTAGGGAGGGGACAAGCTTATCCCTTGCCAAGGCGCGCCGAACCCGCTAACGGCGCGCCTTCGCTATTTACAGCATCCACAGCCGGTCGGAACCGGCACATACGGAGCGTTACGCCATGAAGGCCAATACCCACCCCGACTACCACATGATCACCGTGCAGATGACCGACGGAACGACCTTCCAGACCCGCTCGACCTGGGGCAAGGAAGGCGACACGCTGGCGCTCGACATCGACCCCAAGTCGCATCCGGCCTGGACGGGCGGCAATCGTCAGATGGATACGGGTGGCCAGGTGGCACGCTTCAACAAGCGTTTCGGTGGTCTGACGCTGAAGAAGTAATCGGCCTTCCATGGTTGAACGAAAAGGGCGCCCACTGGGCGCCCTTTTTGGTTTTGGAAGAGAGGTTCCGTTCGTTTCGAGCGAACGGGCATGACTTGCGATAATATATGTAGTCGCGGGCGCGAGGGCGTTACCCCGCCCGATCTGCATTCAGAAACGCTGCCATATCGTCCAGTACGACATCCTTCGACAAAAATGTCTGGCCGATGCCGCGTGCCAGCAGGAAGGGCAGGGTGCCCGCCGCCATCTTCTTGTCATGCAACATATGGCCCACCAATGCCGCGCCATCGGCGGTGACATGCGCGGTGGCAAGGTCGTAGGGCAATCCCACGGACCGCAGATGCGCGGTCACCCGGTCGGCATCCGCCTGTGGGCACAGACCAAGCCGCGCGGAATAGCGAAACGCCAATGCCATGCCCGCCGCGACGCCTTCGCCATGGAGCAATGTGTCGGAAAAGCCCGTGTCGGCCTCCAACGCATGGCCGAATGTGTGGCCAAGGTTGAGCAGCGCGCGGCGACCCGATGTCTCGCGCTCGTCATCGGCGACGATCGCCGCCTTGGCGCGAACGCTCCGTTCGATTGCATAGGTCCGCGCGGCGGGATCACCCGCCAGCAGATCACCGGCATGCGCCTCGCACCAGGCGAAGAAGGCGGGATCGTCGATCAGGCCATATTTGACGACTTCGGCATAACCCGCACGGGTCTCGCGCGGCGGAAGGCTATCGAGCGTCGAAGGATCAATCAGCACCAAAGCGGGCTGGTAGAAGCTGCCGACCAGATTCTTGCCCGCCCGCGTATTGATCGCGGTCTTGCCGCCGACCGATGAATCCACCTGCGCCAGCAAGGTGGTCGGCACCTGGATGAAGTGGCAGCCGCGCTTGAGGATCGAGGCGGCAAAGCCGACCAGATCGCCGATCACACCGCCGCCCAGCGCCACGACATGGTCGCCGCGCTCGATCTCCAGCGCCAGCAGCGCGTCGAGCAATTGCTCCAGATGCTGCCAGCTCTTGGTCTGTTCGCCCGGCGGCAGGATGATCGGTTCGGCCATGATGCCCGCCGTGCGCAGGCTGGCGTCCAGCCGCGGCAGTTGCGCGGCCGCGACATGCGCGTCGGTGACGACCACCAGTCGCCCGTTGCGGGCATAAGGGCTGAGGAACGCGCCCGCGCGATCGAGCGCGCCCTGTTCGATCGGGATATCGTAACTGCGCGCACCCAGCGCGACCTGCACTATTGCCATGCCGTCAATTGCTCCATGATGCGTTCGACCGTCACTTCATGCGGCGCGGCGACGCTTTTGACGTGGATGGGGGCGAGCGCATAGACCGGATTGCGCACCGCTGTCAGTTCAGTCAGCACCGTGCGCGGATCGCGATCCTTGAGCAGCGGCCGTCCCTCGCGCCTTGAAACCCGGTCCACCAGCACGTCGATGTCGGCATCCAGCCAGATCGCCGTCGCCTGTTCCAGGATCAATGCGCGGGTGTCCTCCTGCATGAAAGCACCCCCGCCGGTCGCGATCACCTTGGGCGCGCCATCCATCAGCCTTGCGATCACCCGCCGCTCGCCATCGCGAAAATAGGCTTCGTCATAGCGGGCGAATATCTCGCTCACGCTCATGCCCGCCGCCTTTTCGATTTCCTCGTCGGCATCGACGAACGCCAGCCCCAGCCGGGCCGCCAGCCGCCGCCCGACCGTCGATTTGCCCACGCCCATCATCCCCACCAGGACGATGGGACCGCGCCGGTCGACGGATGGGGGGAATTTGCTGTTTCGCTGCATGCCGAGCGGGGCTATACAGCCCCCCGTCACAGAGGCAAATCGCATCTTTTGCTCGTCGCCCGGCTCAGCCGCAGAAGGACACATGAAGAAAAATCGCAATTTCAGCAGTTTTGAAGGCAGCCGCCGCCGCCGTGGCACCAACTTGCCAATCCTGCCCATCGCCATCGTCCTGCTCTTGGTCCTTCTGCTCGCCTTCTTCTGGTCGCGCGGGGGCGAACAGCCGCAGGCGCAGGTTGAAAAGGCCATCCCCGCCGAGAAGCTGGGCCAGTAAGGCATATGCCGGTCAAGGGGGGCACGTCTAAAAGGAGCAGAGCGAAATGGGCGCTGGGCAGTTTCGCTCTGGCGCTGGCTTTGCCGGTGGTGGCGCAACAGGCACCCGAATCGCTTTTGCCGCCAGGCTTTGGCGACGCGCCTGAAGCGCCCCCGCCTGCGCCGCCCCCGGTGCGCCCCGCACCTGGAACGCCCGCCGCACCATCGCTGCCAAGCTTTACCCCGGTCATACCCCCGGACCCGTCGCTACTGGCCGAAGCGGCCAACGTCGCGGCCGAAGAAGAGATGACGCCCGAAGAACTGGCCGCAGAAAAGGCCAAATATGACCTGCCGGACACTGCTCGGCGCTCACTCGCCCGTATCGGCCCGCTGACGCCGCAGACGCGCGGGCTGGAACCGGATGCGTTCGGCAATCAATCGGGCAAATTTCTCGCTGCATTGATGAAGGAAACGCACGCGCCGATCCTGTCGCGTTGGGCGTCAATCCTGCTGCGGCGAACGCTGTTGTCGGCGACGGATACGCCAGGCGATATCGACGGAGCCGACTGGGTGGCCGAGCGCGCCTGGCTGCTGCTGCGCATGGGCGAGGCGGATAGCGCCCGGACCATGGTGCAAAGCGTTGATCCCGATCGCTATACCCCCCGTTTATATGCCGTCGCGATGCAAGCCTATCTTGGCAGTGCTGACCCCGCTGGGCTGTGCCCCCTGTCAGAAGGGGCGCTGCGGGTCAGCAAGGAACCCGGCTGGGACATGACACGCGCGATGTGCGCCGCTTTGTCCGGGGACCAGGGGACGGCAAGTGGCGCGCTCAATCAGGCGCAGCGCCGCGGCACGGTGCGGGGGATTGATTACCGACTGGCGGAAAAAGTCGTCGGAACGGGCTTTAACGCGCGCCGGTCGGTGAAGATCGAATGGGACACGGTCAGTCAATTGACCGCCTGGCGCTTTGGCCTCGCAACGGCTCTCAATGTCGAAATCCCCGATGCGCTTTATGGCACCGTCGGGCCGCACGTCCGCGCCTGGGAAGCACGCGCGCCGGCCCTGAGCGCGGTGCGGCGGCGACCCGGCGTGGAAATCGCGTCACGCCTTGGCGTATTGTCCAGCGCGGCACTCGTCGGCTTTTATGGCCAGATGGCGACCGATGGCGACGTGCCTGCCGATATGGCTGACCGGATTGAAGCATTACGGTCCGCCCATGCCGGCGCGACTGTGGGCAATCGCATTGGTGCCATGCAGCGGCTGTGGCGTGACAATGATGCGCCCGACTATGTCGGCCTGATCACGACAGCACGGGCGGCCGCAGCGCTGCCGGTGGCGCAGGCCGATGCGCGCGATGCGGCCAATCTGGTCGCGTCGATGTTGACGGCAGGCTATGATCGTAATGCCGCGCGATGGGCGCGGGCGCTGGGCCAAATGAACGGCGACGGCGCGGCCCAATTCTGGGGACTGCTCGCGGTTGGTGCGCCTAGCCCCGTGGTGGATATAAACAACGGCCGCATATCGACCTATATTGGCGAGGCGGGACAAGAAAAGGGCCGGATGCTGATCGCGGCGCTCGCGGGCCTCGCGCGCCTGTCAGCCGACGATGCCACGTCGCTGGCGCAGGACAATGGCGTGACGCTGGCCGCCAATAGCCGTTGGGCGCGCGCGATCGGCGCAGCGGCGCAGCGCGGCGAGAAGGCGACCGTGGCCCTGCTCGCGGCCGTCGGTATGCAGGGGCGTGATTGGCGTCGCCTGCCACCAGCGCATCTCTATCATGTCGTCGCCGCGCTTCATCGTGTCGGGCTGGACCCCGAAGCGCGGATGATCGCTGCGGAGGCGATCAGCCGGACCTGACGATGGCGGACGATGACGCCCTGATCGACCGCTTTCTGGAAATGATGGCGGCGGAACGTGGTGCGTCGCGCAACACGCTACTGGCCTATCGCGCGGACCTGAACGGGGCGGCAACCATCGTCGGCGGGCTGGTGGCGGCCAGCAAGGAGCGGCTGGGCGATCTCGCCGGGGCATGGGCGGCACTCGCCGCCTCGTCGGTCGCACGCAAATCCTCGGCCCTGCGCGCCTTCTACGCTTTCCTCGAAGAGGAAGGGCTGCGCACCGACAATCCCGCCGCCGCGCTTCCCCGTCCAGTAACGCAGCGATCCCTGCCCAAGATATTGTCTACCGCCGAAGTCGATTCGCTCTTCGCCCTGATCGACGAGCGGTTGGCGGTGGCGCATCCTGCGCCGCATGACCGGCGGCTGTCAGCCCTGATCGAACTGCTCTACGGGTCGGGCCTGCGCGCGACCGAACTGGTGTCGTTGCCGCGCCGCGCGCTGGCGTCGGATCGGCCCTTCCTGATCCTCAAGGGCAAGGGCGGGCGGGAGCGGCTGGTGCCCATTTCCGATCGCGCGCGCGCTGCCGTCGCGACTTGGCTTACCCATGTGCCGCTCGATAGCCCCTGGCTCTTTCCCTCCGGCAAATCCTATCTCAGCCGAATCCGCCTCTATCAACTGGTCAAGGCATTGGCGGCCGCTGCGGGCATCGCGCCTGAACGGGTCAGCCCCCATGTGCTGCGCCATGCCTTTGCTACCCATTTGCTGGAGGGCGGGGCGGATTTGCGCGCGCTCCAGTCGATGCTGGGCCATGCCGACATCGGCACGACGCAAATCTACACCCATGTCGACAGCCGTCGCTTGATCGAATTGGTCAACAGCCGCCATCCGCTGGCGACGATGGCGCAACGCTGCGTTGACGAGGACGCGCCGTCGCCCTAACGCCAGCGCCATGGTCAGCTTTCTGGAATTTGAAAAGCCCATCGCCGAACTGGAGGCGCGCATCGTCGAATTGCGCGCCACGGCGAGCGCGGGCGACATCGACATTGGCGGCGAAATCGCGACGCTGGAGCAGCGCGCGGCCAAGATGCTGGGCGACACCTACGCCCGGCTGACGCCGTGGCAGAAGACGCAGGTCGCCCGCCACGCCGAACGGCCGCATTTCAAGGATTATGTCGCCGGGCTATTCGACAATTTCATGCCGCTGGCGGGGGACCGCGCTTTCTCTGACGATCAGGCGATCGTCGGCGGTTTCGCCACACTGGGCGATCGGCGTCTGATGGTCATCGGTCATGAAAAGGGCGATGATACCGCCAGCCGCGTCCGGCATAATTTTGGCATGGCCAAGCCCGAAGGCTATCGCAAGGCGATCCGCCTGATGGAACTGGCCGACCGCTTTGGCCTGCCCGTCGTCACGCTGGTTGATACGTCCGGCGCCTTTCCGGGCGTACAGGCCGAAGAGCGTGGTCAGGCCGAGGCGATTGCCCGCTCGACCGAAGCCTGCCTCAAATTGGGCGTGCCGATGGTCGCGGCCGTGGTCGGCGAAGGCGGATCGGGTGGCGCGATCGCGCTGGCAGCCGCGAATCGGGTGCTGATGTTCGAACATGCGGTCTATTCGGTGATTTCGCCCGAAGGCTGCGCCTCGATCCTGTGGCGCACCGCCGCTAAGGCCAGCGAAGCGGCCACCGCAATGCAGGTCACGGCCCAGCATCTCAAGGCGCTGGGTGTCATCGACCGGATCGTGCCGGAACCGATGGGCGGCGCGCATCGCGACCCGGTGCAGGCGATCGCCAATCTGGGAACGGCGATCGAGGCGGAACTGGATTCGTTATCGACCATGGATGCCGACGCGCTGCGCACCGACCGGGCTGATAAATTTCTTGCTATAGGCGCTTGAACCCACGTCTTTTTTGGAACAGCGCGCTCCTCTTTCTCGTTACGTGTCAGTAATGGGAATGGGATGGGATAAAGTGATGAACCGGAAGATGATGTTGGCCTGCTCGGCAACGGCCTTGGTCGTGGCCGCAAGTGCCCCTGCCGTGATTGGACAGCAGCGGGCGATCCGCACTGTCAGCTCGATTAGTGCGCAGGATAAGGCAACCGGCGCGAAGCAGCATCCGGAACTGCTCAAGGAATTTGGCGGCACTTATAGCGGCCCGCAGGCCAAATATGTGGAGAGTGTCGGACGGCGGATCGCGGTGCAGTCTGGGCTATCCAACGCGCAGAGCGATTTCACCGTCACCTTGTTGAATTCGCCAGTCAATAATGCCTTCGCGATTCCGGGGGGCTATGTCTATGTCACGCGCCAGTTGATGGCGCTGATGAATGACGAGGCGGAACTGGCGGGCGTGCTGGGACATGAAGTCGGCCATGTCGCCGCCCAGCATGGCCAGCGGCGGCAGAAGACGGCGCAGCGCAATGCAATCGGCGGTGCCCTGTTGGGGGCCTTGGCCGGCGCATTTCTGGGTGATTCGGGTGTCGGCAGTCTGATCCAGAAGGGCATCGGCACCGGCAGCCAGTTGCTGACGCTCAAATTCTCGCGCAGCCAGGAATATGAGGCGGATGATCTGGGCATCCGCTATCTCGCATCGGGCGGCTATGACCCCCGTGCCCTGTCCGATATGCTGGCCTCCCTTGCTGCGCAGAGCAGCCTCGACGCACGGCTGGCAGGCAGCGCCCGGTCAATGCCCGAATGGGCCAGCACCCATCCCGACCCCGCCTCGCGCGTCAATCGCGCGGCACGGGGGGCCGCAGGAAGCGGATCATCTGCTACCGTGCGCAACCGCGATGCCTTTCTCAGTGCGCTTGACGGTGTTCTGTACGGGGATGATCCCAAGCAAGGCGTAATCGAAGGTGCCCGCTTCCGCCATCCCGATCTGCGTTTGAGTTTCACCGCACCCAATGGATTCGGGATGGAGAATGGCACGGATGCGGTGTCGATCACGGGGTCTGGTGGACAGGCCCAATTTGGTGCTGCGCCCTATTCCGGCGATCTGGCACGCTATGTTGACAGCGTTTTTGCTCAGTTGGGCGGCGGGCAGGGCGGCGTTCCAGCAGGAACCGTCAGCCGTACAACCGTCAATGGCCTTCCCGCGGCCTGGCGCACCGTGCGGGCCACCAGTCAGTCGACACAAGTCGATGCTACGGTTTTCGCCTATGATTTTGGGGACGGCAAAGCCTATCATTTCCTGCTGCTGACGCCCGCCGGTCAGGGGGTGGGACCGTTCAACGCGATGGTCCAGTCCATGCAACGGCTATCCGCTCAGGAGTCGGCCGCAATCAAGCCGCGTCGGGTTGATATTGTGACTGTCAAATCCGGCGACACCGTCCAGTCGCTGAGCCAGCGGATGGCCTATCCCGATTATAAGCTGGAACGGTTTCTGACGATCAATGCGTTGACAGCAAATGCGTCGTTGCGCGCCGGGCAAAAGGTGAAGATCGTAATTTGACTGCGCGCAGAGCAAAGAAAAGGGGCGGTGGACTTTCGCCCGCCGCCCCTTTTTTCAACGTTTCCAGCTATTAGAGTTCGTTGGAAACGTTGTTGAAGGTGTTGGTCAGATTGCTGCCGAGCGAGGTCATGGCAGTGATCGCGGCGACGGCGATAAGAGCGGCGATCAGGCCATACTCGATCGCGGTGGCACCCTTTTCGTTCTTCAACATCTTACGGATGAACTGCATTTTAGGTCTCCTGGTTTGAAACAATGTCTAACTACCCGGCCGCCCCGCCTTGGAAGTTCGTGGTCAGCAAGATTTTCTCTAGAGAATATGGGTTGATGAATGTTTAATGTTGGAAAAAACTGTCAAAGGGGGATGGTTAAATCGACGTTACTTCAGTGGATACATTGTTCCACATATTGGTCGTCTTGTTGGCGACATTGGTAAGAGCCGTAATCATGGCCAGAACGATGAGCGCAATAATGAGCCCATATTCGACTGCCGTGGCCCCGCGCTCGCAGTGTAGCACGCTCAGGCATTTGATCATTTTACTCAGCCCGCGCATATGGCCCCCACTTCGCTACAGACAGTCCCGGACAGACATGTAAAGGCAGCACGGTTAACAAAGCCCTTTTGCTGGACCGATTTGACTATGATTTCCCCTTTATTCGTTGTGGCTGTTGCGCTGATCGACGCCGACGGCCGCGTTTTGCTGCAGCAACGACCGCCGGGGAAGGCGATGGCGGATCTATGGGAATTTCCGGGTGGGAAGGTCGAGGCAGGCGAAACCCCCGAATCAGCCTTGATCCGCGAATTGGAAGAGGAACTGGGTATCCATACCCATGCCAGTTGCCTGGCGCCTGCGACCTTCGCCAGCGAACCGCTGGGCGACCGGCATTTGCTGCTGCTGCTCTATGTCTGTCGTAAATGGGAAGGGGTGCCGCACCCCCACCATGCCACGGCGCTCAAATGGGTGCGCCCCGCGCAAATGTATGCGCTTTCCATGCCGCCAGCGGACCTGCCGCTCATCGGGATATTGGAGGCGTTGCTGTAAAGCGATGGGCACCGATTGTTCGGTGCCCGCCACGATCAGTCTTCCTTGGCTTTGCTCTGCAACTGGATATAATTTTGGATGCCCATACGTTCTATCATTTCGAACTGGGTTTCTAGCGTATCGACATGCTCTTCCTCGCTTTCGAGGATATATTGGAACAGGTCGCGGCTGACATAGTCACGGATCGTCTCGCAATAGGCGATGGCATCGCGCAGGACGGGCAGCGCCTCATATTCCAGTTCCAGATCCGACTTGAGGATCTCTTCGACCGTCTCGCCGATCTTGAGGCGGCCGAGCAGCTGGAAATTGGGCAGGCCGTCGAGGAAGAGGATACGCTCCGCCACCTTGTCGGCATGCTTCATCTCGTCGATCGATTCGGCATATTCGAATTTGGCGAGCTTTTCGATGCCCCAATGATTGAGCATCCGATAATGGAGAAAATACTGATTGATCGCGGTCAGCTCATTTTTGAGCACCTCGTTCAGATAATCAATGACTTTCGGGTCGCCTTTCATGGCGTTTACTCCGGCTGTTGGGGAATGCCGGAGCTATAGGCTGTGAGCAGGCCGCTGTTAAGTCTTAAAACCCAATAAAATCAAGGTTTTTTGGGACGCTATTGCGTCAAGGTCGCGATTGTTTCGTGCGTATGATTTGCAATGCTATCAGGCTGAAGCCCGCTCTGCTGCAATGATGGTGCGGGCGAACGGTACGCACTGACCGCATTTGGGCCGACGGCCAAAGCGCGCATAGGCACTGCACGGCGTATCCGCGCCTTCGCGCACGGCTTCCTTCAGATCTTTCTCACGAATGGCATTACAGATACAGACGACCATCGAAGCACTCTCCTGATGCCCGGATGATAGCGTAGCTGATAATAGGTCGCAATAGTAAAGCGACAGCTTTTGCGACGCGATCGCATATCTGGCGATATCGCTAGTTTCGACCGATCCGTGCAAGGATGCGCCAAAGCCGTTCGAGCGGTCCTTGGCCAAAATGCGCCGCCCACCAAGGCGACCACAAAAGCATGACAAACCAACCCGCCAGCACAAAGGGCAGCAGCATCAGCGGCGCCATATGCGCAAAGAGGCCCAGGCCCCAGCCGTAGAAAATGGCGGTCATTATCACGCTGGTGGCGAGATAATTACTGAGTGTCAGGCGGCCGACCGCGGCGATTCGGGTAACAACAGCCTCGCTGCCATGGCGGGCAAGCAGCCATAAAATCAGCGCAGCCCAACCGACGGTTAACGGAATGCGGAATGGCAGGGACCAGGCCAACGCGGTGCCATAGGTGGGAAGGGCCGCAAACCCACTCCACCAGACCCAGAATGCCAGACCAGCCATGGGGGGCAGACCGATCAAGAAACAATGGCGTGCGGTGCTGCGATATTGCGCCATGTCCCAC
Organism: Sphingobium xenophagum; assembly: GCF_031457465.1. Lineage (GTDB taxonomy): Bacteria > Pseudomonadota > Alphaproteobacteria > Sphingomonadales > Sphingomonadaceae > Sphingobium > Sphingobium xenophagum_A. The sequence goes on along the minus strand of NZ_JAVDWV010000002.1, from coordinate 26,672 downwards.
TGTCCTGTGAGAAAACCGCCCTTGAGCATCGCCATGCCCAGCAGCATGAAGCCCAGCGTCTCAAAGCCTGTGAACAGGAAGCCCCAGAGCCAGTCGACGGGGATGGCAGCGATTTTATGGTGGAAGATGGCACCATAGCTGCTGCGATAGGTAGCGATTTCGCTCTGGATTGCCGGGCTGGCCGGGTCTGACAAGGCGGCTATGAAGCGGGCATAATCGGCGCGGGTGGCGACGCTGGCGTCAGGCAATGCCGCAGCATGGCCCCAGAAATAAAGCGCCGCGATGAAGGCGGCGACCAGCAGAAATTGAAGCAGGAAGCACAGGAAGGCGCGCTTGACGAGGCTGGGCGGGTCGAGCCGGACGAACAACAGCGCGAAGAGGCTGACGAGTGCATAGACACGCAGGATATCGCCCCACCACAGCAGCAGGAAATGCGCGGTTCCGATGATGAACAGCCAGCCGGCCCGCCTCATCTGCGCCCGCTTGCCGTCGCGTCCTGCCACCTCCTCGCGCTCGATCAGCAGGAGCATGGACGCGCCGAACAGCAGGGCAAAAAGGCCGCGCATTTTGCCGTCGACCAGGATCAGGCTGACGGCCCAAAAGCCGGTATCGCCTGCGGAGAGCGGCCCGGCTGCCGCCGGATTGAAATAGGCGGTCTGGGGGAGGGCGAAGGCCGTGATGTTCATCCACAAAATGCCCATCACCGCGCAACCGCGCAGCACGTCCAGGGCAGGGATGCGGGGAGCGGCGGTCATGGGCGGCGATTTCCTCTTGGGGTGACTGGTCAAGCGGGGCTGGCTCTGCCATTCGCCTAGCCATGATTGATGCCCGCAAGCAACGGATAAGCGATGCATTCGGCGCAGCCGCGGCCTGTTATGAGGATCATGCCGGACCGCAACGGTTGGCGGCCAGGCTGATCGCGGACCTGGCGCAGCGGCAAGCGCCCCATGGCGTGGAGCGCATTTTGGAGATTGGCTGTGGCACGGGCCTGCTGACCCGCGACGTGCAGGCGCGCTGGCCGGGTGCGGAAATGGTGGTCACCGACCTATCCCCCGCCATGCTGGCCAAGGCGGCGTCTGGCGGGCTGGTGGCGGGCCGGTTCCTGACGATGGACGGCGAAGCGCCGATCTTCGACGGGCCATGGTTCGACCTCATCCTGTCCAGCCTGACCTTCCAATGGTTCGACGAACTGCCACGCGCCATCGCGCGTCTGGTGGACATACTTCGGCCGGGAGGAAGCCTGATCTTCTCGACCATGGGGCGAGGCAGTTTTGCCCAATGGCGGGCAGCGCATGCCCAATGCGCGGTGGAGAGCGGTGTGCCGCATTATCCCTCCTTGGCGGACCTGCGGGCCATGCTGGCCGGGTTTAACGATGCCTTCGCTTTTGATGAAATGGTGGAACTTGACGGTGTCGGGGCAAGGGCTTTGCTGGCGCATCTCAAGGGCATCGGCGCTGTCGTACCTGCCGAGAATCGAGCGCCGCTGGATGCGGGCAAGTTGCGGCGCGTGATGGCCGCCTATGATGCGCGCGGAGGTCGCGACAGCTATGAATTGTTACTGGGCCGGGTGACGCGCTCCAAAGTCGAACCGCGGAACGGCGGATTTTACCTATAACTCGGTTGAAGTTTGCATCCCTTGATCCGCTGTCGCCGCGCGCCTAGACCCGGCTCATGACCCATGCCCCTTATCCGGCGCTGCGCCTGCGCCGCACCCGTGCTTCGGCCTGGAGCCGGGCGATGTTTGCTGAAAACCGCCTGTCGCCCAGCGATTTCATCTGGCCGCTGTTCGTGACGGAGGGGCAGCAGGTCGAGGAACCGATTGCTGCATTGCCCGGCGTATCGCGCTGGTCTGTGGACGGCATCGTCGACCGCGCCCGCGACGCGCGCGATGCGGGCATTCCCTGCCTTGCGCTGTTCCCCAACACCCAGCCCGACCGGCGCAGCGACGATGGGGCCGAAGCGCTCAATCCCGATAATCTGATGTGCCGCGCCATCCGCGCGATCAAGGATGCGGTGCCCGACATTGGCATCCTGACCGACGTGGCGCTCGATCCCTATACCGCCCATGGCCAGGACGGGCTGCTCGACGGCACCGGCTATGTCGTCAACGACGCCACCGTCGATGTGCTGATCGGCCAGTCGCTCAACCAGGCGGCGGCGGGTGCGGACATCATCGCGCCCAGCGACATGATGGATGGCCGGGTCGGCGCGATCCGCGCGGCGCTGGAAGAAAGCGGCCACGCCAATGTCCAGATCATGGCCTATGCCGCCAAATATGCGAGCGCCTTTTATGGCCCGTTCCGCGACGCGGTGGGGTCGCGGGGGCTGCTCAAGGGCGACAAGAAAAATTATCAGATGGACCCGGCCAACAGCGAGGAAGCCTTGCGCGAAGTCGCGCTCGACCTCGCCGAAGGCGCGGACAGTGTGATGGTCAAGCCCGGTCTGCCCTATCTCGATATCGTTCGGCGGGTCAAAGAGCGCTTCGAAGTGCCAGTGTTCGCTTACCAGGTGTCGGGCGAATATGCGATGATCGAACATGCTGCTGCGGCCGGTGCGGGGGACCGCGACGCCCTGGTCCTCGAAACGCTGCTGGCGTTCAAGCGGGCGGGCTGTTCGGGCGTGCTGACCTATCATGCGCTGCACGCGGCGCGGCTGCTGGGAGCATAAGATGAGCCACTATCCTGATGTCACGATCATACCGTTCAACGGTAAGGCACCGCTGATCCACCCCAGCGCCTTCATCGCGCCGGGATGCCGCATCATCGGTGATGTCGAGATCGGCGAGGACGCCAGTATCTGGTATAATTGCGTCATTCGCGCCGACGTGAACCGGATACGCATCGGCGCGCGCAGCAATGTGCAGGACGGCACGGTGATCCATTGCGACAGCCCTGGCGATGGCATCAGCCGCCCGACCGAAGGCTGGCCGACGATCATTGGCGAAGACGTGCTGATCGGCCATATGGCAATGGTCCATGGCTGCACCTTGCAGGATCGCTCCTTCGTCGGGCTAGGCGCGATCGTCATGGATGGCTGCGTGGTCGAAAGCGACGGGATGCTGGCGGCGGGTGCCTTGCTGTCGCCGGGCAAGACTCTGCCCCATCGCCAGCTATGGGCGGGGCGTCCGGCCAAATATATGCGCGACCTGTCGGATGATGCGCTGGTCCAGTTGCGCGGCGGGGCGGAGCGCTATGTCCATTATGCCAAGGCGCATAAGGGCGCTGTGAAGGAAGCCCTGGACTAAAAGCCGATCAGGGCTGCGCGAGGCGGCCCTTCATCGCGTCGATCCGGTCATTCTGGCTGTCGACCATCGCCAGTGTTGCAGCGCGGGCGGTGTCGATTTCGGCCAGGCCACCCCGTTCCCGGCCATCGGCAATAGCGTTACTGCGCTGGACATAGAGGGTGTCGAGGCTTGCGAGCGCTGACACGCTGTCATTCCGCGCCGCCTCAAGCGCGCTGATCGCGACTTGCGCTGCGACCCATGCGTCGCTCGATACGGCCGCACCCGATGCCGTTTTTGCCGCCCGATCGGCCCGGACAAAGGCGTCGTTAAATGCGCTGCGTCCCTTGTCCGCCTGCGCCACATAGCGGGCGATTTCCGCCGTCAGCGGCGCATCGGCCGCGATCGGGGCAGGGGGCGGTGCGATCTCCGCCATCGGCGCGCCCTCCACCGCCCGCTTGGCAAGCGAGGGATAGCCCTGCTGCGATCCGGCACAGCCGGACAGCAACAGGGCAAGCGTGGCAAGAAAGCGGCGCGGGTTCATGGCACCCATCTAGGCAGGCGGGCGGACTGGCGCAATGGCGTCAGCGGGAAAGCGCTGCCGCTTCCTGCGCCAAGGCTTCGATCTTCGCTGCATCGACCGGGCCTTTGGGCACGACCCAACTCCCGCCGACGCATTTGACGAAGGGTTGGGCGAGCCATTCGGGCGCGGATTTGGCTGTGATGCCGCCGGTTGGGCAGAAACGTGCCATATGCAACGGCGCGGCCAAGGCCTTGAGCGCGGGCAGGCCGCCGGAGGTTTCGGCGGGGAAGAATTTGAAATGGGTAAGCCCCATGTCCAGCCCGCGCATGATGTCGCCCGCCGTCGCCGTGCCGGGCAGGAACGGGATCTTCGCCGCGATTGCCGCCTTGCCCAAAGGCTTGGTGAGGCCGGGGCTTACGATGAAGCGCGCGCCCGCTTCCATCGCGGCATCAAGGTCGGTCGGGTTCAGCACCGTGCCAGCGCCGACGATGGCCCCTTCGACCTTGCTCATCTCGCGGATGACATCCAGCGCGGCCGGGGTGCGCAGCGTCACTTCCAGCGCAGGCAACCCGCCCGCGACCAGCGCACGCGCAATCGTGAGCGCATCTTCCACCCGGTCGACCACCAGCACCGGGATGACCGGGGCGAGTTCCATCACCTGTTCGACGGTCAGTTTGCTCATTTCTTCATCTCCCTAAAGGCGGCGGCGGCCCCGAACAGGCCGATTTCATCATGGACGGCCAGGCGGATCGGCACGCTCGCCATCAGGCTTTCGAACCGGCCCTTGGCCTTGAAACGGGTATGGAAACCACTGTGCGGCAGGAAGTCGCGCATCCGCTGCGTCAACCCACCCGCCAGCACGACGGCATGGGGTCCGTGCGCCAGCGCCAGATCGCCCGCGACCGACCCATAGCATAGGCAAAATCGTTCAAGCGCGGCGCGGGCGAAAGGATCGGTCCCGTCGAGCGCACTCTGCCACAATTCGGGGTCTTCCATCAGCATGACGCGGTCATGGCCGATCGTTGCCATCGCCTTGTAGATATAATTGAGGCCGGGCCCCGACACGATCCGCTCGGTCGATACGCGCAGGAATTTGTCGCGCAGATAGGAGAGAATCTTCTCCTCCATATGATCGAGCGGCGCGAAGTCGAGATGCCCGCCTTCGGTCGCGATGACATGGGGATGCCCCTCATCATAGGCGATCATTGCAACGCCAAGGCCCGTGCCGGGGCCAAGGATCGTCACCCCGCCATCGCGCGGAAACGGACGATCCTCGCCGAACAGCAGCGGGAGGTTTTCGTCGGGCAAGCGGGACACTGCATGAGCCACCGCCTCGAAATCATTGACCAGCCGCACATGGCTCACGCCCAGATCTTCGGCCAGCGTGTCGGCGCGGATCACCCAATTGCTGTTGGTCAGCTTGATGACATCGCGCCCGATCGCGGTGGCAAAAGCGATGGCGGCGGCGTCCGGCAGCGGCGTGGGATCGGCCGCCGTCTCGTCATCGACGAAAGCCTGCCAGCAGGATTGCAGGCTCGGATAGTCGGCAACCTTATATTTGCGCACCGTGCCGAGCGTGGGCACGCCGCGGTCGTCCAGCGATGCGCGGGCAAAGCGCGCATTGGTGCCACCAATGTCGGCAGCGATGATGTCGGTCATGGTCAGGCACCTCGATTATGTTCTAGTCGTCGTCCCCGCGAAGGCCGGTGTCCACATCCGGCCATGGCCTTGGCCGCAACGCTGGGAGATGGGTTCCCGCCTTCGCGGGAATGACGCAGATTAGTGGGTCAAAGCTCGGTTTCCATCGCCGCCAGCAACGGCGACGCGCCTTGCTCCGCCAGATCGCTATGATGGCGGAAAAGCGCGAACAGCTCCCGGCCCGTATCATAGGGCGCGGGCGGGGCAGGCGGCATGTCGCGCGCGTCCCACTCCGCCGCATCGACCAGCGCCTCGATCACGCCCTGCTGCGCGCACACCCGCACCAAGTCGCCATCGCGCAGCTTGGCGATCGCGCCGCCGCCCAACGCTTCGGGCGACAGATGGATGGCAGCGGGCACCTTGCCGGACGCGCCGGACATGCGCCCGTCGGTCACCAGCGCGACCTTGAACCCGCGATCCTGCAACACGCCCAGCGCAGGCGTCAGCTTATGCAGTTCAGGCATGCCGTTTGCCTTTGGCCCCTGGAAGCGGACGACGACGACGACATCCCGCTCCAGTTCGCCCGCCTTGAACGCGCGCAGGACATCGTCCTGCGTGTGGAAGACGGCGGCAGGCGCTTCGATCGTCCACAGCGCCGGATCGACTGCGCTGACCTTCATCACGCAGCGGCCGAGATTGCCCGCCAGCAAGCGCATGCCCCCATCCGCGCTGAACGGATTGGACACGGGCCGCAGCATATTTTCGTCGCGCGATGCGGGCACGTCGCGCCATTGCAGCGCTTCATCCTCCAGCACCGGCTCTTTGCCATAGTCGGTCAGGTCGCCGCGCGCGACGGTCAGGATGTCCCGGTGAAGCAGGCCATTGTCGAGCAGTTCGCGAATGATGAAACTCATGCCGCCTGCCGCATGAAAATGGTTCACATCGCCCGATCCATTGGGATAGACCCGCGCCAGCAGCGGCACGACGTCGGAGATTTCCGCAAAATCGGTCCAGTCGATGCTGATCCCCGCGGCCCGCGCGATCGCGGGCAAATGGATCGCATGATTGGTCGAGCCACCCGTGGCCATCAACCCGATGATCGCGTTGACGATCGCCTTTTCATCGACGCAATGGCCGAGCGGACGATAATCGTCGCCGTCCCATCCAATGCTGGTCAGCCGATGCGTCGCCGCACGGGTCAGCTCGCTGCGCAGCTTCGTGCCCGGATTGACGAAGGACGCGCAGGGCATGTGCAGGCCCATCACTTCCATCATCATCTGGTTGGAGTTAGCCGTGCCATAGAAAGTGCAGGTGCCAGCGCCATGATAGCTGGCGCTTTCGGACTCCAGCAATTCGTCGCGCCCGACCTTCCCTTCGGCATAAAGCTGCCGGATGCGGACCTTTTCCTTGTTGGCGAGGCCGGATGGCATCGGCCCGGCGGGGATCAGGATGGTCGGCAGATGGCCAAAGCGCAGCGCCCCCATCAACAGTCCCGGCACGATCTTGTCGCAAATGCCGAGCAGCGCGACGCCCTCGAACATCGCATGGCTAAGCGCCACAGCGGTCGACAGCGCGATGGTGTCGCGGCTGAACAGCGACAATTCCATGCCCGACTGGCCCTGTGTCACGCCGTCGCACATGGCGGGCACGCCGCCCGCAACCTGCGCCGTGGCCCCCACTTCGCGCGCGGCGATCTTGATCTGTTCGGGGTAGCGGCCATAGGGCTGATGCGCCGACAGCATGTCGTTATAGGCGGTGACGATGCCGATATTCATCGCCTGGCCGGTGCGGATCGCCGGTTTGTCCTCGCCGCTCGCGGCAAAGCCATGCGCCAGATTGCCGCAGGACAGTTGGTCGCGATTGGTGCCCGCTTCGCGGCCGCGCTCGATCAGATCGAGATAGGCGCGCCGCCGCTTGGCACTGCGCGCAACGATGCGCTCGGTCACCTTGGCGATTACGGGGTGCAGTTCACTCATGCCAGCTTGCTCCGTCACGTTCGATAAGGGCAATGGCCGATGACGGCCCCCAGTTCCCCGATGAATAGGCGGCGGGCTTCATATTGGCCTCCTTCCACCCGTCGATGATCGAATCGATCCATGCCCATTGCGCTTCCACCTCGTCCCGACGCACAAATAGCGTCTGGTCGCCCGCCAACAGGTCGAGGATCAGCCGTTCATAGGCGATCCGGCGACGTTGCCCGGCAAAGGCGGCGGTCAGTGATACGTCCAGCGTCACTTCGTCCAGCAACACCTGCCGCTCCAGCCCCGGCCGCTTCGACATGATGAGCAGGCGGATATATTCCTCCGGCTGCAAACGGATGACCAACGTATTGGGCTCCAGCCCGGAACCATGGCCATCCCGCCCAAAGATGGAATGACGCACCGGCTTGAACTGGATCATGATCTCCGACTGGCGCGCTGGCATTCGCTTGCCCGTGCGCAGGTAGAAGGGCACGCCCTGCCAGCGCCAATTGTCGATATGCGCCTTCAATGCCACGAAAGTTTCGGTATCCGAAGGCTTTCCCAGTTCGTCGGCATAGCCGGTCACGATCTGGCCGCCGACCGCGCCCGGCGTATATTGGCCGCGCACGCTATGCGTCTTGACCGTTTCCGCCGTCATGGGCCGCAAAGACCGCAGCGCCTTCACCTTCTCGTCGCGCACGGCGGTCGGGTCCATGCGGGCGGGCGGCTCCATCGCGATGATCGACAGGATTTGCAGCATGTGATTCTGCACCATGTCGCGCAGCGCGCCGACACCGTCATAATAGGATACGCGCCCTTCCAGCCCCACGGTTTCACCCACCGTAATCTGGACATGGTCGATCGCGGTGGCATTCCAAAGCGGCTCGAACATGACATTGCCAAAGCGCAGCGCCAGCAGGTTCTGCACCGTTTCCTTGCCCAGATAATGATCGACGCGGAAAATCTGTTCTTCGGCGAACATCGCGCCGATGCCGTCATTGACCTCCTTGGAGGAGGCCAGATCCTTGCCGATCGGCTTTTCCATCGCGATCCGCGTCAGCGGCGTGATGAGTCCCGCTTCGGCCAGCCCTTGCGCGGTGGGCGCGAACAGGGACGGGGGGGTGGAAAGATAGACCGACAGGCCGCGCTCCAACCGTCCGTCGATGCGCTCGGCCAGCGCGAGGAACTGCTCCGCCTTCCCCGCTTCGACCGGTTGATAGACGATCATCTGGCCGAACGCCGCCGCAGTTTCGGCATCATAGCGATCCGACGCCAGGAATTGGCGCAATGCGGCATCGACATCACCGCGAAAATCTTCGTCGCTCATCGGTGACCGCGCCGACGCGACGATCAGGAAATCGTCGGGCAGCAGGCCATCCGCCAACAGATTGTAAAGCGAGGGGAAGATCATGCGGCGCGCCAGATCACCGGTGGCGCCAAATAACAGGAACGTGGCAGACGATTCGGTCAAAGGATGGTCCTTCTCCGTTGAAATTATCTATGTCTGCACGAAGCGGCTCTTATAACGCGGGCGGATCATAGCGCAAGTCAGGCTATCGCCCCTTGGCCCGCATCGCAACAGATGCCGAAAACCGTCGCCAATTGCTGTTGGCGACAGCCAAAGCCATTTTCGGCTGGACGCCCGCGTCGGATTTTGCCATTTGGCCTCTCCCAGCCGTGCGGGCGTGGTGAAACTGGTAGACGCGCCGGACTCAAAATCCGGTTCCGCAAGGAGTGTCGGTTCGATTCCGACCGCCCGCACCAACTATGATCATCTCGGATCAATGGCGAAATCTCTTCAATAGCCGGTGGCGTAGCCCATGCGGCGAGGGTCAGCGCCGCCCATGCGCGCGCCGGATGGATCGACCATCACGCCTTGAACGCTGCCGATCGCAAAGCCGCCGACGGTCTCCACGCTATGGCCCTTGGCTTTCAACGCCGTTATTTCCGCTGGCGCGAAACGGTCCTCCAACTGCACAGTGATGGCAGCGCCCGGCTTGTAGAAACTGGGTTTGGCATTGAGCGCGAAGCGGGGCGCTTCAATTGCTTGCTGGATCGGCATGTCCAGGTCGAGGGCGTTGATGAGGAATTGGAACTGGGTCTGCCCGATCGTCTCGCCGCCGGGCGTGCCGCACACCAGCTTCAATTGGCCCTTGTCCAGCACGATGATGGGGCCATTGCCGAGCAGCGCCCGCTTGCCCGGTGCCACGGCGTTGGGATGACCGGCATAGGGTGCGGTCGATCCGACGCGCAGGCCGTTATTGCACAACAGGCCGGTGTCGCCCATCACCACTGACGTTCCAAAGCCGCCGCCGATCGTCGTCGTGACGGCAATGGCATTGCCCTCCTTGTCCACCACCGACAAGCTCGTGGTGTCGCCGCCGCGTGTGTCTTCATCGGCGGCCGGTCGATCAGGCTGCCGCCCCGTGGCCAGTGCCGCGTCGTCGGGAAAGGCGATGGCCTGCAGGCGGTCGATCAGCTTGCGCCGCGTCGCGGCGAAATCCTTGGACAGCAATGTGGCGACGGGCACATCCACGAACCGAGGATCGCCCGCATAGCGATAGACATCGGCCTTGGTGACCTTGATCGCCTCGATCAATAGATGGGTGAGGCTGGCGCGATCATCAGCGATAGACGCCAGATCCCAGCCCTCCACGATGTTGAGCTGTTCGCACAACTCCAGCCCCGTGCGCGATGTCAGCGGACTGCAATAAACGTCCAGCCCGCGATAGACGGTCGAAACGGGCTCGTCCCAGACCGGGCGATAGGCACGCATATCCTCCATGCGCAGCCAGCCGCCATTGGCCTGCGAAAATCGCGTCATGTCCTGAGCGATCGGCCCGGTGTAGAAATGATCATAGGCGGCGGACAGCGCCTTGTCCCGGCTGGCCCCGCCTTTGAACGCCCGCGTTTCTGCGTCGGCAAGACTTTGGAAGGTGCGCGCCAAGGGCAGATTGCGGAAGATAGCGCGCGGGGCAGGTGGCTGGCCATCGGGCAGGAAGATAGCCGCGCTTGTGGGATGGCGCGCTAGTACCGCTTGCTGGCGGCGGATGAACATCGCGATGGAGGCATCGAGCGGATGCCCGTCGCGCGCATAGCCAATAGCAGGTTCCAGCAAGGTCGCCAGCGGCAACCGCCCATATCGCTTGGCCAACGCAATCCACCCACCGAACGCGCCCGGCACCGCCACAGCCTTGTTCCCGCTGTCCAGTTCCTTGGGATCGACGTCCGGGTCGAGCAGGGCAGGCGCACCGCCGGTAAAGGCGAGCGACTGGACCTTGCCGCTGCGCCGTTCGAAACAGGTGGCAAAGCCATTGCCGGCCGCGCTCGATGCCCAGGGTTCGACGACATTCATCACCGCCATGGCGGCAACGGCGGCGTCCGCGGCCGTGCCGCCCTGCATCAACATGCGCGTCCCCGCCATCGCCGCCAGCGGATGGCCCGCCGCGACGCCGCCATGGGGCATCGGCACTTCGACGCGATGCGCCCTTGCTACCGCCGGGCTGCTGCGCGGCGCATCGGGGGCCTTGTCGCCGGACTGGGCCAGCGCCGCTCGACCGGACAGGCCGAGCAGCGCCGCCCCGGCGAACCCCGCCGCGATCAGATCGCGACGGGCCAGACCTTCATCCCGCATCAGAAGGACTTTTTGATGCTGGTGTACCAATAGCGCGCCTGCGGCTGATACAGGCTGGACAGATAACCGCCCGATGCCAGCGGCGGGTCCTTGTCGAAGATGTTGCGCGCGCCGACCGTGATCGCCGTCCCCTTCATCATGCCGCTGTCGAATTTATAGGTGGCATAGAGGTTCACGGTCGTCTGCCCCTTGACCACGAAACGGTTGCCGTTCGCATCGAACACCGCGTCCTGATAGACATCGTCGATGAACTGGGTGAAGGCACCAACGGTTACCGGCCCATAGTCCCAGGTCAGGTTGGCGGAAATGCGCCAGCGCGGCTGACCGTCGCGGCCCACCACATCGCCGCCGCCCGGAACCGGCACCGCCGCATTGATTTCGCCTGCCGCCTGGCCATCGGTCACCGCCTGCACTGCCGCGGGTGCGTCGAGCTGATATTTGATGAGACGCGCGGCGTTCACGTTCAGCCCGAATTTGCCGAAGTTGGTGGTGCCGATGCGATAGTCGAGGTTGAAGTCGATGCCATCGACCTGGATCGGCAGCAGATTTTGGAAGGGGGCCGTCACGTAGAGCAGTTCGCCCACTGGTGCCAAGCCCGTGCCCGCCACCAGCGCGATGTCGTCCGCCGTGGGTTCACGACGCACGACCGCCGGATTGCTGCTGCCCTGCACCCGCAGCAGATAGTCGAGATTGAGCGCATTCTGATAATCGAGCAGGCCCACGACGCCCTTCTGCTTGATGCGCCAGCGGTCGACGGTGAAGGTCACATTGCCCCAACCCTGGGGCAGCGGCGGCTGGAACACCGCGCCGAAGTTCCAGCTGGTGGATTCTTCGGGCTTCAGATCGGGATTGCCGCCCGACCGGCGCAGCACCGACACGTTGCGCGCGCATTGGGAGAAGGTGCTGATGCGCCCGGCGCGCAGGTCCGCTTCGCACAGCACATATTCGGTGCCGCCGTTGACGCGGTCCAACGTCGCGGTGTTGATGACTTCCAAATTCGGTGCCCGGAAACCCTGCGACCAGGAGCCACGCAAGCGGAACCCCTGCAACAGATCCCAGCTTGCCGCGACCTTGGGTTTGGCGACGTCGCCCACATCGCTATAGCGTTCATAGCGCCCGGCGATCTGGATATCGAAGGAGCGGATCATGGGGATCTCCATGTCCGGGCTGACCAGCGGCAGGGCGATTTCGGCATAGGCCGACCATACCGAGCGCTTGCCCGAAACGTCGGGGCTTGGGCTGGCCCCCATCAGGTCCGACCCGTAGAAGATGCCCGTCACGGCGTCGGTATAGGTGATATCGACGCCTGCAACGCCGCCTTGCCGGGGGTCGCGATTGTCGTCGAAGGTTTCGCGCCGGAACTCGACGCCGGTGGCGATGCCGATGCTGTTTCCAGCCCACAAGCCAAGCAGATTGGCATTGGAAATCTTGAGATCCCAGAGCGCCAGCGATGTCTTGTTGCGACGGGTCGACTGGATGCGGAAGCTGTCGACGATCGCAGCACTGTTCGGGGTGTCATCGCCGATTGACGGGTCGGACAGGCTGCCGCCATTGAACGGATTATAGGCATCGGGCGTGGTCTTGTTGATCGCAGCCTGGAGTAGCGTGCTGGACGTGCCATCCATCGTGTCCTTGACCGTGGCCCAGGTGTAAAGGCCCGCCGATTCCCAGTTCCAGTCGCCAAACATACCGCGCAGGCCGCCCAGCAAACGATATTGCCGGTTGGTCACATTGACGTTGCGCAGCCCGACATCGACATAATTGAGGCTGCGAATGGTGACGGGCAGTCCTTCGTCGGGGATGTTGAGGCCAGGCAGCCGATTGGGCGATCCGACAGGACCAAGCGGGTTCCAATAGGCATCCGCTGCCACGGTGATCGGGATGTTGGCCAGCGATCCGCCAGTGCCGATATGGGCCTCCGTCTTGCCCTGATAGAAACCGAGTTCGCCAAAGAAGTCCAGATTGTCGGTCAGTTCGTAATTGATGAAGCTGAACAGGTTGATCCGCTTGACCGATGGCTGGGTGGTCAGGTCGGCAAAGGTCGCATTCGGGTTGAAGCGCAGGTTGGAATCGACATTGGCCATCTGCGTGGTGCCGCTGGCATCGTCATAGCACATGCCGGGGGTGCCGGCCGCGACCTGGCAGCCGGGATTAGTGGATGGCTGGATGTGGAACTGGCGCGACGCATTGGTCAGCGCGACGCCGTTGCTCGTTATCACGCCCGATCCAGTGGCCTGAAACGTGCCCCAGGGTGTACTGGTCGACGTACCGTTGAAACTGGCATTGTTTTCAAAGGGAGTCCCTGCGACGAAAGAGCGCCGATCAGCCGTCGCCGTATAGTCCTGGTCGCGCAGGTAAAGTTTGGACTTTTGGGCATAGCCGCCAAAGAGCGAAATATTGCCCCGGCCGCCACCGAAATTGAAGCCGACGAGGCCATTGACGGTGAACTCACGCAAATTGGTGCCTTCCGCACCGCCATATTGTGCGTCGAATGTCGCCCCGGTGAAATTGGATTTCAGCACATTGTTGACGACGCCCGCGACAGCATCCGACCCATAGAGCGCCGCCGCGCCATCGCGCAGCACCTCCACCCGCTCGATCGCGCCGACGGGTATGGTGTTGGCGTTGAAGCCGAAGGTCGGCACGCCGGAATCGATCACCCCGGTAATCGCCTGCGATGTGGGATGCAGAACGGTGCGGCGGCCGTTGATCAGGAGCAGCGTATTGCCCTGACCCAAACCGCGCAGCGACACAGTGGACACGTCGCCGCGTGCGGCATTGCCCGATCCGCCACCCAGTACCTGTTCATTGAAGGTCACGCCGCCCAGTTGCGGGATGGAACGGAACAGGTCTGCGCCCGAAACGGCGGCGACGGCATCTATCTGCTCCTGCCCGACAACCGACACCGGCAGCGCCCCTGTCGTCTTCGCGCCCCTGATCTGCGTGCCCACGACAACGATTTCCGCGCGGCTTTCGCCCTGCGGTTCGGCGGGGAGCGCGACGCTGGGTGCGTCCGACATCGTGCCGCCCGTCTCCAGTTGCGCAAAGGCGATCGGGCGCAGGGCAGCGACTGCGCCTGGTTCAGCGCTCAGGTTTCGGTCGCGCAAGGTGACGACATCATTGCGATCGGAGGAGATGACAAGGTCAGTTCCCCGGATAAGATGCTTGAGCGCCTGCCGCGCATCATGGGCACCATAAAGACGCGGCGTGCGACTATGCCGCAGCTTTTTCGATGGCGCGATGATCTGAAGACCGCTCTGCAGGGCAAAGGACGGCAGCGTGTCGACAGCGCGCCCCTCCGGCAGATCGAAATTGCGTTGTTGGGCATGCGCCGTGCCGCTCATCATCACCAGCGACGCGGCGCTGCCACTCAGCAGCATGGCCAGGATATTCTTGTTCATCATGTCCCCCATTTCCCCATTTCCTCCCGCACGGGCGCACGCCAGCAGGCGTCGCGGCAACAGCGCCACGCGGTGATTGATCGTTCATCAGAAATTCGTTCATGGGCCGGTGTGTTCGCCCGGCCGGGCGTTGCCGATCGGCCCCTCTTCGGGTGCCCCGACATCCTCTCCAGATCGCGGCTTGGAGGCCACTATCACCGCAGATCACAGAGGAAAGACACAAGAGCGAACATTATCCGCCATTGGGCCTGTCACATTTTTTTCATGCGCCTTAACGGCCAAAACACTGTGGGTTTGGGCGTGGCTTTCGTTGCAACAGGAGATCGTCGATGTAAGGGGTCGACCTATTCTGGATAGCAGAGCCATATGGCTGGCACGCCACATCTGTCCGCATGAACCAGCGCTGCGGCGCTGGCTGGCGGGGCGCGTGCAATATGGCTTCCTGCTCGATGACGTCGTGCAGGAAACCTATGCGAAACTCGCAACCCTGCCCTCGGTCGATCATATCGAAAATCCACGCGCCTATTTTTTCCGCGCGGCCCTGTCTGTTGTCGTGACTGAAGTGCGGCGCGCACCCGTCGTCTCCATGGAGACGCTCACGGAAATTGATCGTCTGAACATCGAATCCGGTGTGCTGCCGCCGGATATTCAGGCGGAACAGCGCGAGGAGTTTCGGCTGGTGGCCGAAGCCATTGATCAATTGCCGGCCAAATGCCGGGAGGTCTTCATCTTGCGCAAGGTGCAAGGATTGTCACAGCGCGAAACAGCGCAAAAGCTGGGTTTGTCGGAAAGCACGGTCGAAAAACATGTCGGCCGTGGCATCCGGCACCTGATAAATATTTTCGGACGTGGCGGAAAAACGGGTCATGTCGCGTCTAACGACCAAATTTCAAATGCAGAGCCATATGACAGTCAAGGAAAGCAGCGCGGAGATAGAGCAACAGGCGACCCTCTGGGCGGCCCGGTTTGACGCGACATCTCTGAGCGCCGCCGACAGGAAGGAACTGGACGCCTGGCTCGCAGGCGACAGCCGCCGCATGGGGGCCTGGGCCATGGCGCGCGCGGCGCTCGCACGGGTGGAACTGGCGCAGACCGACCGGCAGGCACCCTATGCGGTCACATCCGAAGGGGGGCGTTCGCGCAGGCAATTATTATGGGGTCTGGGCGCAGCCGTTGCGGCTTCGGCGATTGCTGCTGTCGGCCTTCATATCGCAGATCAGGGGTTGCATTATCAGACAGCCAAAGGCGAAATGCTGCGCGTCGCGCTGCCCGATGGCAGCGTCGTCAATCTCAATACCGCCAGCCGCATAGAGGTACGCTTCACCGCGCATACGCGCACCGTGATATTGACGCGAGGCGAAGCCTTGTTCGACGTCGCGAAAAACAAGGCGATCCCGTTTGTCGTGGAAGCAGGGGATACGCGGGTACGCGCCGTGGGCACGGCCTTCACCGTTCGACGGCAAGAGAATCGTGCCGTGGGGGTGATCGTGCGGGAGGGCGTGGTGGAGGTGAGTCAGAAGAGAGCCGTCACGCCGCCGGTCAGATTGGTCGAAAACATGCGTGCAGCGGTTGATTCGGCAGCGTCGATGCCGATTGAAACCTACCGCATTTCGCCGGACGCGATTGCGCAGGAACTCTATTGGCGGGAGGGCAAAATTGCTTTTCGCGATACCACCCTTGCGCAGGCTGCGGCAGAATTTGCGCGCTATAATGAAGAAAAGATCGTGATTGCCGATCCTGCGATCGCGCAGGAAACGATAACCGGGCTGTTCGTCGCCAACGATCCACATGGCTTTGCAAAGGCGGCAGCAGAGAGTCTGGGCCTGGCAACACGAACAGAAGGCGACAGGATCATCCTTCGTCCCATATGAACTATTGGCGCTGAGCAAAAAATCAACGCGCCGGAAACGGGGAGCTTCAGAAATGAACGATGAGAACCCGATTACGGGAATGAACCGTCGTGCCTTGGGCAAATGGGCTTTGGCAACCGGAGCCGCCGCTATCGCCGGGCCGATTGCCACCCACGCCCAGGCGCAAACGCCGCCGCCAGAACCAACGCGGCTGAAAAGCGCAGGCGAAACGCTCCGCCCCGAAATTGTCGGCCAATTCGGCATCGTTGCAGCTGGCCGCCATTATGCGGTCGCGGCGGGAACCCGCATATTGATGGCGGGCGGCAACGCCACGGATGCAGGCGTG
Source organism: Sphingobium xenophagum (assembly GCF_031457465.1). Taxonomy (GTDB): domain Bacteria; phylum Pseudomonadota; class Alphaproteobacteria; order Sphingomonadales; family Sphingomonadaceae; genus Sphingobium; species Sphingobium xenophagum_A. Next base: position 10,099 of record NZ_JAVDWV010000002.1, on the reverse strand, counting down.
GCTGCCGTCTTTGCCGCAGCGGTCACGGAAATCTCCCATTTCGGCTTTGGCGGCGAAGCGCCCACCATCATCTACGACGCCGCTACGAAGAAGGCGTCCGTCATCAATGGTCAGGGAACGGCACCCGCGCTGGCCACCGTCGATCAGTTTGCCGCGCTGGGGGTGATACCGGGTAATGGCCCCAATGGCGGGACGATCCCAGCCGTGGTGGATGCCATGGCGTTGGCGCTTCAGCTCAACGGGACGATGATGCTGGACCAGGTGATGGCCCCGGCGATCGAACTGGCGGACGGCTTCGTCATGTATAATTTTCTGGCGGAAGTGTTCGTCAGCCAGCAGAAGCCGACATCCAAATATAAAAACGCCTATGACGCCTATTATCCCGGCGGCAGGCTGCCTCGGACCGGCGAGATATTTCGCCAGCCCAATCTCGCGCGCACGATGCGGACGATCGCGACTGCTGACCGACAGGCCTTTGCCCGGACAAAGGACCGCAAGGCCGCGATCCAGGCCGGGCGTGACGCCTTCTACAAGGGTGACATAGCCCGCCGCATCGGTGCCGCGATGGAGGCGGACGGCGGGCTGATGCGCTATGCGGATCTGGCGAACTATAAGGGCAAGATCGAACCACCGGCAACTGCGGATGTGTTCGGCTATACTGTGTGCAAAGGTGGCTTCTGGAGCCAGGGACCAGCGCTGCTGCTGGCGCTGAACATCGCCGAAGCCGCCGGGATCGGCGCGATGGAGCCAGGCAGCGAAATCTATCTCCACACACTGGCCGAAGCGATCAAACTCGCCTTCGACGATCGTAATGCTTTCTTCGGCGATCCCGATTTCGCCAGCGTGCCGATGCAAGGCCTGCTGTCCAAACCCTATGCCGCGGCGCGGGCCAGGGACATCCGGCCACAGGCATCGCTGGAGCATCGCTATGGCGACCCCTGGGCCTTTGAGGGGCGCAACCGCGACACGCCTTCCTTCATACCGCGCATGCTGAAAAAGCCGCCCGTGCCCACCGCCGATACAACCGCGATCGAAGTGGTGGACCGGCACGGCAATCTGTTCAGTTGTACGCCAAGTTCCGGCTGGATGCTGGGTGGTGCCTATATTGCGGGCGATACCGGCGTGCCGATGAGCAACCGGATGACCATCTTCGATCTCGATCCCGACAGCCCGAACGTTCTTGTCCCCGGCAAGCGGCCACGCACGACCTTGACGCCATCCCTGGTGCTCAAGGACGAAGGGCCATTCCTGGCGATCGGTACGCCGGGCGGCGACAATCAGGATCAGCAGATCATGAACGTGTTGCTGCGCGTCCTGGCCTTCGGCGAGCCGCTCCAGGCGGCCATCGAAGCACCCCGGATCAATTCCAATCATTTCCATGGCTCCTTCGGCGTCAAGAAGGACGAGCCAGGCGTGCTGGAAATCGAAGATCGCGTGCCTCCTGCGGTGCGTGATGCGCTGAGCGCGCGGGGGCACAAGCTGGATGTGCTGGGGCCATTTGGCGTCTCGACGGGCATCGTCGCTGCCGGCGTGGTGCCTGAAACCGGCACCTTGCGCGGTGGCGCGGACGTGCGGCGGGAACGCTACGTCTTTGGCTGGTGAAGAATGAACGGGGACATCATATCATGACTGTACGGCTCACCTCCTTCGCCATCGCCTTGATGGTCGGCACGGCCCACCCGGCCATCGCCCAACCTGCCAATCTCCCCCCGCCCGGTGGCGAGACACCGATTGCCTTCGACGTGCATGAAGGGACATCAATGGCCGTGTCCGTTTCGCCGAACGGCAAGTGGCTGGCGGTCGATTTGCAAGGCAGTCTCTGGATCATCCCGGCCAAAGGCGGGAAGGCCAGGCGGATTACCGATTATTTCAACGATGCGCGCCAGCCGGTCTGGGCACCCGACGGTTCGCGCCTCGTCTACTTCGCCTATCGCGACGGCGGCTATGATCTGTGGAGCATCAAGCCCGACGGCAGCGACATGCACAAGCTGACCGAAGGCACGTTCGATGATCGCGAGCCGGTCTTTTCCCCTGACGGTAAGACGATCGCCTTCTCGTCCGATCGCAGCGGCAATTATGACATCTGGACGCTCGACATCGCCACCGGCGCGATGAAGCAGGTCAGCAGCCATGCGCGCGAAGATCGGTTGCCGACCTGGTCGCCCGATGGTGCGCGGATCGCTTATTCCGGCGGACAGGGCATGGCGAGTGCCATCTATGTCGTCGACTTGGCGACGGGACAGGAAAGCCTGCTGAAACAGGTTGAGGGACGGGCCGAAGCCCCCTCGTTCGGCCCATCGGGACAACTGGCCTATGTTCTGCAGGACGATACGGGCAGCCATCTGGCGATCGACGGCAAGATTGTCAGCGGCCAGGAAAATGTCTTTCCCTTCCGCATAAGCTGGGATGGGGCAGGGGGCTATTTCTATGTGTCGGACGGCAAGATCCGCAGAGGCGGTGCGAAGGCCACCTCGACGATCGCCTTCGCCGCCACGCTGGAGGTTGTGAAACCCCGCTATGAGCGAGCCAAGCGCGATTGGGACTCGACCGCGCCGCGCAAGGCATTGGGCATCGTCCATCCGCGTATTTCGCCCGATGGCAGCCGCATCGCCTTCGTCGCGCTGGGTGATCTTTATGTTGTCTCGTCCAAGGGCGGCGTGCCGGAAAATCTGACCAAGGACGCCGCGCTCGATGCTGATCCCGCCTGGTCGCCCGATGGGCAGAGCATCGTGTTCAGCTCCGACAGGGGCAGCGGACTGCCGCAACTATGGATCAAGGATCTGAGAACGGGCACCGACCGGCAGTTGACCAGGCTCGATACCCAGCCGCTTGGCGCGGCCTGGTCGCCCGATGGCACGCGCATCGCCTTCATTGATGTGGATGGTCGTTGGGGCGTGGCGGGTGTCTGCGTGGTGGATGTGGCGACTGGCAACATCACACGGTTGCAGACATCGCTTGGCCAGCCGGGCAGTCCGAGTTGGTCATCGGACAGCAAATATGTCGCGATCAGCCTGTCCTACAAATTTTCCAACAGCTTCCGTGAGGGCACCAACCAGGTCTATGTGATACCGGCCGATGGCAAGGGCGAGCCATTCTGGCAGATCCCCCAAGCCAATATGTCGCTCGACACGCGCAGCGGCAGTGGCCCCGCCTGGTCACCGGATGGCTCCAAAATGGCAGGCATTTATGAAGGTCTGCTCAAGGTCTGGCCCGTGGACAAGGCGGGCAAGCCATTGGGGCCGGTGCGCAGCCAGACAAACGACACCGCCTTCTATCCCACCTGGACGGCGGATTCGAACATAGTCCTGTACCAATCAAACGATAAGTTGAAGACGATCAACCTGGCCACCGGCGTCACGACCGACGTGCCAATCGACCTAAGCTATCGTCTCGCCAAGCCGACAGGCCGCATGGTCGTCCATGTCAGCCATCTGATCGACTCCGTCACGGACGCGACCCAGCATGACAAGGACATCATCATCGACGGCAATCGCATCGTCCAGATTCGCGATCATGATCCGGCGCTGCATGAGGGCGGCACGTTCGTCGATGGCACCGGCCTTACCGCCATGCCCGGCCTCATCGAATATCATTCCCATGTGCAAAAGGATTTCGGCTCCAATCTTGAAAAGGCGTGGCTGGCCTATGGCATCACCACGGTCCGCGATCCCGGCACGCAGGTTTATGACGCGGTCGAGGATCGGGAGGCAGCGGAGGCCGGTGTGCGCCCCAGCCCGCGCCTCTATGTCGGAGGCCCGCTGCTCGAATGGCAACGGGTCTATTATAAAATGGGTGTGGCCGTCTCCGGCCCCGCGCATCTCGAACGCGAACTGGAACGCGCCCGGCTACTGCAATATGATATCGTCAAAAGCTATGTCCGCATGCCCGACCTCTACCAGCGGCGCATCGTCGAGGCGGCCCACGCTATGGGCATTCCCGTCTCTGGCCATGAAATTTATCCGGCCGCCTATAGCGGCGTCGATGGCACCGAACATATGGGCGCGACCAGCCGCCGCGGCTATTCCCCCAAACAAGGGCCGGGCGGCATGGCCTATGACGATGTCATTCAACTGTTTGGCCGTAGCGGTCGGACGCTGACGCCCACCAATTTCGGCGCACTGACCGGCTATCTGGAAAAGAATCCCGACTATCGAAACGATCCGCGCGTGAACCTCTATCCCAGTTGGGCGCGGGAGAGCGTCACTGGTGATAATGATCCCATGGCGCGGATGGTTCGGCCGCTGCTGACAGGGGGCCTCATCAGCCTGAAAAAAATATATGATGCAGGCGCGCAAGTCGTCGCCGGAACCGACACGATGATCGCGACCAATCTCCACGCGGAAATCGCCTCCTATGTCGATGCAGGCCTGACGCCGTTCCAGGCGCTCCAGACGGCCACCGTCAACGCGGCCAAGGCGCTCAACCTCGATGCCGGAACCCTCGAAGCAGGGAAGCTAGCCGACATCGCGCTGGTGGATGGCGATCCGCGCGAAAATATCGCCAACAGCTTCAAAGTGCGCAGCGTGATCGCCAATGGCGTCATCCACCATGTCGACGATCTGGTGAAGCCCAACTCGTGAAGGTGGCCCGCTCTCAGAATAATTGGTGACCCCTACGGGAATCGAACCCGTGTTTCAGCCGTGAGAGGGCCGCGTCCTAACCGCTAGACGAAGGGGCCATGGGACCGCGCGCAGGCGGTCGGCAGAGGCGCGCTTTAGGAAGACGGCGTAATCGCGTCAAGCGAAACAGAATGCCACCGCCAACAGAGCTTCATAAAAAACCACCCCATGCAGAGCATGGGGTGGCCAAGGTTCAGGGAGGAGACGCCTCCAAAGGGGGAGGCGCCCATACGATACACCCGAAAGGGGGGCAGGTGCACCGCATGATTGATAGATAGGGCAGGATGCTTCGCCTTACAAGGGGGGAAGCACCGCCCTTTCTATCAATTATTTGAACCGTTTCGGGTTAATAGCGGGTTCAGGCTTCGGCAGGTTGCGGTGCGGCGGGAAGGGCGATGGGCCCTTTGCCCTGCGATACCTGCGTTTCGAAAATCTCGCGCATCAACTGCAGAGAGAAGAGATGCGCGTAGATCAGCGGCAGCATGCCATTTTGGTTGATCTTGCGCAGTTGATCGCCGCGCATGTCGCGCAGCTTTTCCTCGTTGATCATGCGGAAGCCGCGATAGACGAATGGCTGTTCGTTGACGGGCGTCTGGATCGACACTTCGCCATCCATCAGCAGGTCCATTTCCTGCAATTCGCGCACGAACTGGCTGGTGCGCGCGGCGGCCTGTTCGAAATCTTCGCAGAATTTAAGCACGCCCTGGGTCAGTTCGCTCGGCTTGCCGTCCTGGAACAGTGCGGTGCCTTCCTCGAATGCGCCGATCGCCGAGCTGGTCGGGTCGAAGCATAGCGACAATTCCTCACTGTCGGGACGCAGCTTGGCCAGCATCCAGGGATAACGACGGACATAGGCGGGGACATAGGCCGGGCCGCGCAGCTTGCCTTCGTCATCGACAAAGACATTCACGCCTTCGTTCAGGCCCATCAGCGCCAGCGGCACCGAATCGGCGCCTGACGAAAAGATGATCGGAACGAAGCGCTGCGCCGATACAAATTCGTCGATCGTCAGCGGAATGGCATGCTGGCTGACCAGGAATGGGGCAGCATCAACCGTGCGGCTGCGGAAATCGACATGGTCGACGCTGCTGAGCGGCATCAGGTCATTGTAGAAGATCGGCAGATTGTTCGCGGGCGCGCTGGCCATGGTCCGTTTTCCATTGTTGGAGGCGGCGGTTTGTCAGGCCGACCGCTGGTCTGATGATTGGGGCAGGGCGATAAAGGCCTTGGCGGCGGCGTGCAATCGCTTTGTCGCTTTTACGCCTCTTCCGGCAAGGGGATGAGTTTGCCAGGGTTCATGATGCCCTTGGGGTCGAACGCGGCTTTGATGGCGCGCAGGGCTGATATCCGCGCCGGGCTGGCCAGCCGTCCCAATTCGGCGCGCTTCATCTGGCCGATGCCATGTTCTGCGGAGATCGACCCGCCTGCCGCTACGACGGCATCATGGACAAAAGCGTTGATCGCCCGTCCATGCGCCGCGATCCACGCCGGGCCGTTGCTGGTTCCCTTTGGCGCGCGGACATGGAAATGGACATTGCCGTCGCCGAGATGGCCGAAGGATGAGGCCGTGGTGCCGGGAAACTGGGCCTGCGCCGCCTGCGCCGCGTCGATCATGAAGGCTGGCATCCGCGCGACCGGCACGCTGATGTCATATTGCAGCGCTGGCCCTTGCGCCTTTTCCGATTCCGACAAGGATTCGCGGATTCGCCAAAAGGCATCGGCCTGTGCTTCATTGGCGGCGATGGCGGCATCAATCGCGATACCCCGCTCGAACGCATCGGCCAGCGCGCTCTCCAGCCGTTCGCTCGGCCCTGGTTCACGCATGTCATTATGATCAACCTCGATCAGCACATGCCAGGGCGTGCGTGTCTCGATCGGGCTGCGCGTGCCGGGGATATGTCCCAGGACGAAGCCCAACGTCTCGTCGGCGATGACTTCGAAACCCTCCACGCTATCGCCCAGCCGCGCCTCGACCAGGCGTAGTAGTGCCAGTGCCTCGGCTGGGGTTTCGACTCCCACCCAGCCAACCGCACGCGCCGCAATGGCGGGGACCAGTCGTAATGCGGCTGCCGTGACGATGCCCAGCGTGCCTTCGGCACCGATCAAAAGCTGTTTGACGTCATAGCCGCGATTATCTTTTTTCAGCGCATCCAGCCCGTCGAAGATGCTTCCATCGGGCAGCACCGCTTCCACCCCCTCGACCAGCGCGCGCATCGTGCCATGCCGCAGCACCTGCGTCCCGCCCGCATTGGTGGAAACAAGCCCGCCGATCGTGGCCGACCCCTTCGCGCCCAGGCTGAGCGGAAAGCGCCGCCCCACGCCCTCGGCCGCGTCGTGCAGGACGCTTAGGATGACGCCCGCTTCGCACACGGCGAGATTGTCGTCGGCCGAAAGGCTGCGGATCGCATTCATCCGCCGCAGCGACAGAATCAGCGCCGATCCATCGGCGGGCGGCGTCGCCCCCCCGACCATCGACGTATTGCCGCCCTGCGGTACGAGTGCGACGCCAAAGTCGGCAGCCAGCGCGACCGTCGCCGCCACCTCCTGCGTCGACGCCGGCGCCAGGATCGCCGCCGCTGCGCCATGATAGCGGCCGCGCCAATCGCTGGTCCAGGGCGCGATATCCTCCGGGTCGGTGACGACGCCCTTGGGGCCGAGCAGCGATGTGAAGCGGGCGATGGTGGACGGTTCGATCATGGGACACATCTATGCCCGGAAATTCATCGACGGTTCAACCATTGGTCGATAGCGTGTTGTTCCCAAAAGGGGTCCGCTTTGTTTCATTCGATGATGTTGCTCCTCGCCGCGCCTGCCGCCCAGTCCGTGGAATGGGCGCAATTGACGATCGAACGGCGTGTAATCGTGCGCGTGCCGATGGCGAGCAAAGGCAAGGTTCCGCCGCCTGTTTCGCCCGATACGGCGAAGGACTGGGATGAGAAAAAGGGGCCGCGCTGCATCGCGTTGCGCTCCATTCGCGCCGCCAGCATCATCGTCCTCAATGGCGTCGATCTGATTTTGGCGGATCAGCATCGTTACCGCGCGCGGTTGGAGAAAGGCTGCGATTCGGCAGGCTTTTATTCGGGTTTTTATGTTGAGCCGCACGCCGATGGTTCGCTTTGTTCAGGCCGCGACGAATTGCAGGCGCGCAGCGGCATGAGTTGTGCGATCGACAGTTTCCGTCGGCTTGTCGCCGCCGACGACTGATTGAGATCCCCAAGGCCCCGAATTACGGGATTTTCTTGACAAGTGGCCGATATTTCCGCAATGCGCGGCCGATTTCCATCGTGCGGACTGGCAGGATGGGGCAACCTCCTGATCCCGGACCATTGAATGACTTTTGCCGATCTCGGCCTTTCCGACGAATTGCTCAGGGCCGTAACCGAATCCGGTTACGACACGCCCACCCCCATTCAGGCGCAGGCAATTCCTTCCGTCCTGATGATGCGCGACATCATCGGCATTGCACAGACGGGAACGGGCAAGACGGCCAGCTTCGTGCTGCCGATGATCGACATTCTCGCCCATGGCCGCAGCCGCGCGCGGATGCCGCGCTCGCTGATCCTGGAGCCGACGCGCGAACTCGCCGCCCAGGTGGCGGAAAATTTCGAGAAATACGGCAAATATCACAAACTTTCGATGGCGCTGCTGATCGGTGGCGTGTCGATGGGCGACCAGCTCGCGGCGCTCGAAAAGGGCGTGGACGTGCTGATCGCGACGCCGGGGCGCCTGATGGACCTGTTCGGGCGCGGCAAGATCATGCTCAACGGCTGTTCGCTGCTGGTCATCGACGAAGCCGACCGGATGCTCGACATGGGCTTCATTCCCGATATCGAAGAAATCTGCACCAAGCTGCCCGCGCAGCGTCAGACCTTGCTCTTTTCGGCAACGATGCCCCCGGTCATCAAGAAGCTGGCCGACAAATTCCTCTCCAACCCCAAGTCGATCGAAGTCGCGCGCCCGGCAAGCGCTTCGATCAACATCACCCAACGTCTGGTGAAGGTGGACGCGCGCAAGAAGCGTAGCGTTCTCGCCAAGATGCTGGCGGAGGCCGACGTCACGAGCGCGGTCATCTTCTGCAACCGCAAGACCACGGTGCGGGATCTCAACAAGAGCCTGCAACGCGACGGCTTCAAGTCGGGCGAAATCCATGGCGATATCGACCAGGGGTCGCGCATCGCCGAACTGGAACGCTTCCGCGCCGGCACCGTCAACATCCTCGTCGCGTCCGACGTCGCGGCGCGCGGGTTGGACATCAAGGGCGTCAGCCATGTGTTCAACTATGACGCGCCCTGGCACCCGGACGATTATGTCCACCGCATCGGCCGCACCGGCCGCGCGGGTGCCAGCGGAGTCGCCTACACCTTCGTCACCGAAGCGGACGCCGAAGCGATCGACAATATCCAGAAGCTGATCGGCACAAAGATCGAAATCGTCGGCGCTGCCGAAGCGATCGCCGCGGTTGAACCGGCAAAAGGCGAAACGGCAGAAGAAGCACCCCGCCGCGCCCCACGCGGTCGCAAGCCCGCCCGTGCCAAAGAACCGCAGGCCGAGGCCCCCAGCGAAGCCACGCCACCCCGCGAGGAAGCGCCCGTCGCGGCGGCACCCGCCGCCGAACCGATCCGCGAAGCCCGCCCACTCCGCACCGAACGCCCCCGCGAAGAGCCAAGAGACCGCCCCGCTGCCGCCCCGCGCGCGCCGCAGCAAAACCGCGGTCGCCGCAACGAAATGGCCGATGACGGCCCCGACGATGGCTGGAACGGCCCGGTGCCCGAATTCCTGAACTTCGGCTTCGACGCCTGAATTTTTTGGGGGGCGACGGGCTGTAAGCCTGTCCGCCAACGCGCAAGCCCAGCACGAAGGCGGCAAACCATAAACCAACCTCATCCCCCCTCCCGCAAGCGGGAGGGGGTTAGGGGGTGGGCCATCGCAAGGCTGCACTGACCCACCCCGCTGCGACCAAATTCCCCCGGCGCAAGGCCAGGGTCATCAAGTCTCGCCGCCCAGCGTCGGGTGAACAGTCCCCCGGACTGTTCAGGTCATGCCGGGGGCACGACCGACCCAACGCTCGCAAGCGGTAGGGGCGATGGATGCGGCCCGTAACCAACCGACCATCATTCCCCCTAAAATCCTCCCCTGTAAGGCCGGGCAATTGCATATGAAACTTTATGTCCCAAACCGCGAATTCTGCAATTTGCGCGTTGCGCCAAAAAGCAGGGTTTTTGTGGAATCCGACTTCCCGAATACTTCGGCCAAGGCACTCCGAATTCCATATGCGATTGCCCTGCCCTGTAAGGGGAGGGGGACCGGCGCAGCCGGTGGAGGGGTGTCACCCTATCGAGAGCGTGACACCCCTCCGTCAGGGCTACGCCCTGCCACCTCCCCTTAAAGGGCAGGGCTATCGCATATGACCAAGCATTGAGAGAAGGAATGCATCGTTCCACCCTGCTCGTTTGATTTTGCCTTTGATTGATCCCTTGTCC
>NZ_JAVDWV010000001.1:0-327919 GCF_031457465.1 Sphingobium xenophagum | reverse complement strand
TGCCGAAAACTCATCCATCGGGCGCCTCCAACCATGGAGACTGCCCAAGAATCCCATTCGATCAATCGTTCAAGCCCATATGCGATTCCCCTGCCCCGGCGGGGGAGGTGGCTGGCCGAAGGCCAGACGGAGGGGTGTTCCCGTCTCGATAGGGTGACACCCCTCCGCCACTTCGTGGTCCCCCTCCCCTTGCAGGGGAGGATTTTATGAGGCGCGGTAATCCGCCACGATGCGCCCGGCCGCGCCGATCTCCGCCTCATGACTATCTTCGCGCCAGCTTTCGGCCAGCGCCGCCGTCTCCCACGCCTGCATCGCGGGCAGCGCCAGCATATGCTCAACCCACGCCTGCCCGGCCGCGCCGACATCCAGCCCATAGGTCCGCACCCGAAACGCGACCGGCGCATAAAAAGCATCAACAGCGGTAAAAGCATCCCCCGCCAGATACGGCCCGCCGAAGCGCGCAAGCCCCTCCTCCCACAGCTCGGTCAGCCGGGCGATATCCTTATTGAGCGCGGGCGAGGGCAAATGCGGCTCCACCCGCACGCCGATATTCATCGTGCAATCGTTCCGCAGCGTCGCAAAGCCGCTATGCATCTCCGCCGCCGCACATTGCGCCCAGGCCCGCGCACCCTCGTCACCCGGCCAGACTTCGGCATGACGATCGGCCAGATACAGGATGATCCCCAGCGAATCCCACACCGTCCGCTCGCCATCAATCAACACAGGCACCTGCCCCGTGGGCGAAAAGCTGCGGAAGGCGGCATAGTTGGTCGGCTGCAAAAACGGCTCGATCCGGTCGATGAACGGGATGCCCAGCGTGGTCATCAGCACCCAGGGGCGCAGCGACCAACTGCTATAATTGCGGTTCGCGGTGATGAGTGTGTAGGTCATGGCCTGTCTCCCTTGGAGGCGGCTGTCGCATATCCCATCGACATCGCAGCGCATAGCGCCAGTGGCCTTGGACCGGACTGCCCCTAGCCAAGCCCTTGGGATCGCGGCACAAGGGGGCATCGCGGGCGACGCCCCTCGCCGCCCTTCCCCGATTTGTGGAGCCCATAGTCGTGAACCGACGCCAATTTCTCGCCACCAGCGGCGCCACTGCGCTGACCGCCGCCACCGCCTCCCCCGCCTTTGCCCAAGCTGGCTCCGCCGACGCGCGGCTGCGCGCCATGCTTGATGGCTTTTTCTACGAACGGCTCGCCGACTCGCCCGAACAGGCGACCCGCCTTGGCCTCGACACCGGCGAGCGCGCCGCCCTGCGCGGCAAACTCAGCGACACCTCCGCCGCCGGGGTCGCCCGCGACCTCGCGCGCAGCAAGGCGCAGGCCAAGCAGCTCGCCAGCATCGACCGCAGTTCCCTCAGCGACACGTCCAAACTCGATTATGATGTCGTCACCTATCAGCTCGACCGCACGATCGGCGGCGAACGCTTTGGCTATGGCGAGACGGCGGGCCGCTACGCCCCCTATGTGCTGAGCCAATTGACTGGCAGCTATCGCGAAACCCCCGACTTCCTCGATTCGCAGCATCCCGTCGCCAATGCCGCCGATGCCGACGCCTATCTCGCCCGCCTCGAAGCCTTCCCGGCCGCCGTGGACGGCGAACTGGCCCGGCAGAAGGAGGATGCGGCCAAGGGCGTGTTTGCGCCCGACTATATTCTCGACACGACGCTCAAGATGCAGGCGTCGCTGCGCGATCAGCCCGCCGCACAGACCGTCTTGGTCGCTTCCTTCGTGAAGAAGCTCGCCGCCGCCGGCCTGCCGCCCGAACGCGCCACGCAGGCCGAAAAGATCGTCACCGACAAGATTTTCCCCGCGCTCGACCGCCAGCGCGCCCTCGTGCAGGATCTCCGCGCCAAGGCCACCCATGACGCGGGCGTGTGGCGCCTGCCCGAAGGCGAGGCCTTCTATGCTGCCGCCGCCGAAGCGGCCACCACCACCGCGCTCACTGGCGATGAAATCCACCAGATCGGCCTCGATCAGGTCGCGCAGATCAGCGCCAGGATCGACACGATCCTCAAGGGCGAAGGGATGAGACAGGGGACGGTTGGCGATCGCCTCGTTGCGCTCAACAAGCGCCCAGACCAGCTTTTCCCCAATACCGATCCCGGCCGCGAAGCGCTGCTCGCCCAACTCAATGTTCAGATCATCGCCATGCAAAAGCGGCTCGGCGAAGCGTTCAACACCGTGCCCAAGGCCCCGGTCGAGGTCCGCCGCGTGCCGGTCACGATCCAGGCGGGCGCACCGGGCGGCTATTATCAAAACGCCTCGCTCGACGGTTCGCGCCCCGCCATCTATTATATCAACCTGCGCGACACGTTCGACCGGCCCAAATTCGGCCTTGCGACGCTGACCCATCATGAAGCCGTGCCGGGCCATCATCTCCAGGTGTCGGTCGCGCTGGAATCCGACGCCATCCCGATGATCCGCCGGCGCGGCGGCTATAGCGGCTATAGCGAAGGCTGGGCGCTCTATTCCGAACAGCTCGCCGACGAAATGGGCATGTATGATGGCGATCCGCTCGGCCAAGTCGGCTATCTCCAGTCGCTCCTTTTCCGCGCCACCCGCCTCGTCGTCGACTCCGGCATGCACGTCAAACGGTGGAGCCGCGAAAAGGCGACCGATTATCTGATCGCCACCACCGGCATCGCCCGCGGCCGCAGCCAGGGCGAAATCGACCGCTATACCGTCTGGCCGGGTCAGGCCTGCAGCTACAAGATCGGCCACACCGTCTGGAACGACCTGCGCGAAGAAGTGAAGCGCAAACAGGGCAACGCCTTCGACATCAAGGCCTTCCATGACGTGCTGACGCTGGGCGCCATGCCGCTCGACATATTGAAGCAGACTGTCCGGCAGCGGGCGGGGATAGCATAACCACTATACCCATAGGCCGTTCGTGCTGAGTAGGGGCTGAGCTTGTCGAAGACCCGTATCGAAGCATCTTTAGCCTCCTTCGATACGCCCCTTCGACTTCGCTCAGGGGCTACTCAGGACGAACGGCGCGGTGGAATTAAAATAGGAAAAAACGGCCCGGCAGGTTCCTGCCGGGCCGTCCAGTGCTTCCACCCAAACCCGCGAAGGGAGTGTCGAATTCCCCGCGAGCTGGCCCGTAAAGCGGCCGTCATCCCCGCGAAGGCGGGGCCCCATCTCCCAACATCGCCCCCAAACGGAGCGCCGGAGATAAAGCCCCGCCCGCTCGGCAATCACGCGAAAGAGTCTCAGGCCGCAAATTGATTCATCGTATTATGCGCGCCACCGGCCTTGAGCGCCGCTTCGCCCGCGAAATACTCCTTATGATCATCGCCAATGTCGCTGCCGCTCATATTCTGATGCTTCACGCAGGCGATGCCCTGGCGGATTTCCTTGCGCTGGACGCCCTCGACATAGCCCAGCATCCCGGCCTCGCCGAAATACTCCTTGGCGAGATTGTCGGTGCTGAGCGCCGCCGTATGATAGGTCGGCAAGGTGATGAGATGGTGGAAAATCCCCGCCCGCGCCGCGGCATCCTTCTGGAAAGTGCGGATACGGTCGTCCGCTTCCCGGCCCAGATCGCTATCGTCATAATCGACGCTCATCAGCCGCGCCCGGTCATAGGCGCTGACATCTTTGCCCGCTTCGACCCAGGCATCATAGACCTGCTGGCGGAAATTCAGCGTCCAGTTGAAGCTGGGTGAATTATTATAGACCAGCTTGGCGTTGGGGATGACCTCGCGGATGCGGTCGACCATCGACGCGATCTGCTCGATATGCGGCTTTTCCGTCTCGATCCACAGCAGGTCCGCACCATTCTGGAGCGAGGTGATGCAGTCCAGCACGCAGCGATCCGCCCCGGTTCCTTCGCGGAACTGGAACAGGTTGCTCGGCAACCGCTTGGGGCGCAACAGCTTGCCGTCGCGGTTCAGAATGACATCGCCATTCTTCGCCGTCGCCGGGTCGATCTCCTCGCAATCGAGGAAGCTGTTATATTGGTCGCCAATATCGCCCGGTTCCTTGCTGACCGCGATCTGCTTGGTCAGGCCAGCGCCCAGCGAGTCCGTCCGCGTAACGATGATGCCATCATCGACACCCAGTTCCAGGAACGCATAGCGGCACGCCCGGACCTTCGCCAGGAAGTCCTCATGCGGCACCGTGACCTTGCCGTCCTGATGACCACACTGCTTTTCGTCCGACACCTGATTCTCGATCTGAAGCGCGCAGGCCCCCGCCTCGATCATCTTCTTGGCGAGCAGATAGGTCGCTTCCGCATTGCCGAAGCCCGCGTCGATGTCGGCGATGATCGGAACGACATGGGTTTCGAAATTGTCGATCGCATGTTGGGCCTTCTGCGCCTTGACCTCGTCGCCCGCCGCGCGGGCCGCGTCGAGATCGCGGAACAACATACCCAGTTCGCGGGCATCGGCCTGTTTCAGGAAAGTGTAAAGTTCCTCGATCAGCGCCGGAACGCTGGTCTTCTCATGCATCGACTGGTCTGGCAGCGGGCCGAAGTCGCTGCGCAGCGCCGCGACCATCCAGCCCGACAGATAGAGATATTTGCGCTTGGTCGTGCCGAAATGCTTCTTGATCGCGATCATCTTCTGCTGACCGATGAAACCGTGCCAGCAGCCCAGCGACTGGGTGTAGTTGGCCGGGTCCGCATCATAGGCGGCCATGTCGCGGCGCATGATGCCAGCGGTATATTGGGCGATGTCGAGACCCGTGTTGAAACGGTTCTGCAATTTCATCCGCGCCACCGATTCCGCATTGATGCCATCCCATGTGCCGGGATGGCTGCCGATCAGCGCCTGCGCCTTTGCGATATTTTCTTGGTAGGACATGTGCCGTTCCCTCGTGAGCTATGGGCTTGATGCACAGCTCCTATCCCCCGCCCGCACGGCGCGGCAGCCCTTGTGAAGTTCAGTTGTCGATCTTTACAAAAATCTGCTGTAAAGTTGTAAAGCCTGCACAGGAGTTGCCCGATGCGTAAAGACAGCCCGGTCTATATGGGGCCGCGCCTGCGGCGGCTCCGCCGCGACCTTGGCTTGACGCAAGCTGACATGGCCGCCGATCTCGACATTTCCCCCTCCTATGTCGCGCTGCTCGAACGCAACCAGCGACCGTTGACCGCGGACATGCTGCTGCGCCTCGCGCGCACCTATAAGCTCGACATGGCGGAGGTGGCGGGCGACGGCGGCACTGAACAGACCGCGCGGCTCCATGCCGTCCTTAAAGACCCGATGTTCGCGGACCTTGACCTGCCCGCGCTTGCCACCGGCGACGTCGCGGTCAATTATCCCGGCATCACCGAAGCCCTGCTGCGTCTCTACACCAGCTATCGCGAAGAACATCTGGCGCTCGCCGACCAAGGCGTCGCGCCCGACGACGCGCCCGATCCGGTCGCCGAATCGCGCCGCTTCCTCGCCGCCCGCCGCAACAGCTTCCCGATGCTGGACGACATGGCCGAAAAACTCGCCGCCGATGCCGAGACGGAAGGCGGCCTCACCGGCTGGCTGCGCGCCCGGCATAGTCTCCGCGTCCGCCGCCTGCCCTCCGACGTCATGGCAGGCTCGCTGCGCCGCTACGACAGGCATCGCGACGCGATCCTGCTCGACGACACGCTCGACACCGCCAGCGCCCAATTCCAGATCGCGCTCCAGATCGCCTATCTCGAAATGCGCAAGGTGTTCGATGCCATCCTCAAGGACGGCCAATTCACTACCGAAAGCAGCCGCAGCCTCGCTCGCCGCGCACTGGCCAACTATGGGGCCGCAGCGATCCTGATGCCCTACGCCGCCTTCGCCAAAGCGGTCGAGGCGCGCCGCTATGATGTCGAGGCGCTCGCCCGCCAGTTCGGCACCAGTTTCGAACAGACCGCCCACCGGCTCACCACGCTGCAAAAGCCGGGGCAGGAGCGCGTTCCCTTCTTCTTTCTCCGCGTCGATCCGGCGGGCAATGTCTCCAAGCGGCTCGACAGCGCTGGCTTTCCCTTTGCCCGCCATGGCGGCTCCTGCCCGCTCTGGTCGGTGCATCGCGTCTTCGAAACCCCACGCCAACTCGTCACCCAATGGCTCGAACTACCCGATGGCCAGCGCTTCTTCTCGATCGCGCGCACCGTCACGGCGGGCGGCGGTGGCTGGGGGGCGCCCAGGGTCGATCGCGCCATCGCGCTCTGCTGCGCCGCCGACCATGCCCATCGCCTCATCTATACCCAGGGCAGCCCGCCGCCGGACCCGACCCCCATCGGCGTCACCTGTCGCCTGTGCCACCGTCCCCATTGCCTCGCCCGCGCCGCCCCGCCGATCGGCCGCGACATGCTGCCCGACGATTATCGCGGGACGCGCGCGCCCTTCGGCTTTGCCGATGGCTGATCCGCCAGCGCGAACTTCAGCAACAGCGTGCGCTGGAAAAATTCATGATTATCGTCGGAAACGACCCATAGGATAATCTGCCCGTCTTCCTCGCTGATCGCGATCCCCTCGAAATTGTCCGCCAGCAGTGGCGGCGCGAGGCGTGCCAGCGTCCGCGCCTTGAGCGTCGTGCCCGGCTCCAGCGTCTGCGGCAGATCGACAATGGCGATGGTGGCGGTGAAGAGATTCTGCAGCGTCAGACGACGATTGAGGACCAGCAGCCGTCGCTCGTCCAGCGCTACGGCATCGGTCGGCCGATAGCCCTGCGGCGGCATGTAGCGCAGGGGAATGGGGTCAGGCGTCGCGCTGTCGGCGGGGTCGTCCGCGAACAGCAGCGCCTGATGCTGCCCGTCGGGCGTCATCCCCATCTCGGCGATCGCGATGAACCGGCCATCGGGCAATCGCGCAAGCGATTCGATCGAGCCGGTCTTGGGCCAGGCCAGGATGGCGGGCCAGACGCGGCACGCCTCCACCCGCGCGAAACCGGGCGCATAGCGGCAGATCGACTGTTGCAGTTCGAAACCCACCCAATGGCGGTCGGTCGCCGAATCATAGGCCAGCGCTTCGGAGTCCCACGTCCACCAGGGCCGGTCCCGATCCTTGGGCCGCACCGGCAAGGGCGCGATGAAGGGCCGCCGCGACGCTTCGCCCGGCCCCACATGAAAGCCCATCAAAATCCCGGAATCGCTCAGCGCCAATATATCGCCCCCGCCGGTCGCGCGCAGCGCGGAAATGCCGCCAAAGCCCGGATTGGCACTGCGCAATTCCCATCCGCCCAGATATTCCAGCGCCCCCACGCGCCGCAGTGTCGGGTCGATGCTGCTGAGCGGCAACGCCCGCGCCGACACCAGCAATGCGCCCGCCTGCACCGCCTCCGGCTTGCTCTGGTGCGGCGCGGGCAACAGCAGGATGGCCAGCGCCAGCACGATCAGGATTCGCGTCATCGCGCCCGCCATAGCCGCTCGCGCGACGAAGCGCAGCAGGGCAATGGCGAACCGTTGGCATCTGAACGCTGGCTGTCAGCGCCATTCAGACATGGCTCAACCCGAATCGGCCATAAAGACGTCACTCGATGGGCAATCCCGTAATCGGACATCGCCCCTCTGACGCTGACACAGGAAGGAGAAGCGCGATGAAAATGAAGTTTCTGGTGAATTTGGGTGCAGCCCTGGCAATGGGCGCAGCTTCCCTCGCGGTGACCGCCACCCCGGCGATGGCGCAAAATGGCTATTATCGCGGGTATGACCGTGGCTATGATCGCGGCGATTATTATCGTGGCGGGGATCGTGGCTTTCGCGACAACCGGGGCTTTCGCGGCAACCGCAACCAAGTGTATCGCGGCGACCGCTATTATCGCAATAACGGCTATCGGGGCGGCTATCGTTGCCGCGACAATGGCACGGGCGGCACCATCATCGGCGCGATCGCCGGTGGCCTGCTCGGCAATGAAGTCGGCAAGGGTTCGGGCCGCTATGGCCAGCGCGGAGACGGCACGACCGGCGCGATCATTGGCGCAGGCGTCGGCGCCCTCGCCGGTCGGGCGATCGACCGCAACTGCTGAACTCTGACGTAAGTGAAAAGGCCGTCCCGTCCAGGGCGGCCTTTTTGCGTCAAGACTTGGGATCAGGCTGCGGCGCAACCCGGCCACGATCGGCCCCTGCGGCCGTGCTGGCTGCGGGATTAAGGCCGACATCGCCGCTCTGCGCCACACCCCTCTGCGCGTCGAGCATAGCGGCCGCCTCGTTCAGCGCTTCCGCCTCGCTGGCGCTCACACCGCCGACCCCATCGGACGGCTCTGAACCACAGGCACCAAGCGGCAGCAGCGCTGTAGCGATGAGTAAGGCGCGGATCATCTTTCTGTCCCCAATAGAAAAGGGGCCGCGCCGTTGCCGGTGCGACCCCCAATCCAATAATCCAACAAAACCCTCGCGGGTCTTACATCGCGTTGGCGACATTGTTAGTGGCGTTCGAAGCCGCATTGGCGGCGGCATCGGCAGCATTCATCGCCGCGTTCATGGCGTTGTCGGCAGCGTTCGACGCATTTTCAGCCGAGTTGGCAGCCGCGTTGGCGGTGTTCTCGGTTTCGGCGCCCGAGCAGGCAGCCAGGCCGAGCGAAGCGGCAAGAACGAGCGAAAGAGCGATAGACTTGGTCATGGGCAAAAACCCCTCTCTGAGAAAAAAACAGTGCAGACCACTCTCGGAGAAAAGCTCACCCCCCATTGCGCCTGCGGGGCGATTCGTAATGCCTTGGACGAAGCAAGGCAATCCCATTCATGTAACAGCAAGGCGATAGGCCCCTGCTTTACCCGGTAAAATGCCGGAAAATGAGAATTGTTGACGCATATAAAGATTTCTTTATATGATGCTGACATGGCTGCTTCGCTTGATATTTTCCGCGCCCTTGGCGATCCGACCCGGTTGCGGATCATCCATTTGCTGCGCGCGATGGAGTTGGCGGTCGGTGAAATTGCGCAGGTCGTGGGGCAAAGCCAACCGCGCGTATCGCGCCATGTCCGTATCCTGGCCGAGGCCGAACTGGTCGAGCGGCGCAAGGAGGGCAATTGGGTATTCCTGCGCCTCGGCAAAGGCGAAGGCCTCGCTCCCTTCATCGCCCTGTTCGATCATCTGACGCCATCAGACGCCGAAAAACTGTGGCAACAGGCTGATTTGGCGCGCCTCGCCGCCGTGCGCGCCGACCGGGCGCGCGCCGCCGAAAACTATTTCGCCGACCATGCTGAACAATGGGACGCGATCCGCTCGCTCCATGTCGCCGAGGCGCAGGTGGAAACCGCCATGACCGCGCTGCTCGCCAGCGCCCCGATCGGCCATCTGCTCGATATCGGCACTGGCACCGGCCGGATGGTCGAACTGTTCGGCCCCGCCGCGCGCGCCGTGACCGCGATTGATCGCAGCCCGGACATGCTGCGCCTCGCGCGCGCCAAGCTGCCCGAAGATGCTGGCGACAAATATGCGCTGCTGCTGGGCGATTTTCTCGACCTGCCCCTCAAACCCGGCAGCGTCGATACGGTCGTGCTGCATCAGGTTCTCCATTATGCACAGGCGCCCGAACAGGTGATCGCCGAAGCGGCGCGCGTCACGGCACGCGATGGCCGCGTCCTCATCGCCGACTTCGCCCCCCATGAACGCGAGGAATTGCGCCTGCGCGACCAGCATGCCCGCCTCGGCTTTTCCGACGATCAGATCGACGGCTGGTTCGCGGCGGCCGGCCTGGTGCTGGAGCAGGTAGAGACTTTGCCTGGCCAGGAACTGACGGTGCAACTCTGGCTGGGGCGGCGCAAGGGCGCCCGCATCCTGCCCATCGAAGGACGGATTTCCGCATGACCTTGAACGATCCTGCTGCCCCGCTCTACGCCGACCTTGCGGGCGACTGCCAGGTCAGCTTCGAATTTTTCCCACCTAAGTCGGAAAAGATGGAAGCGCAGCTCTGGTCCGCGATCGAGACGCTGACGCCGCTCGCCCCCAAATTCGTGTCCGTAACCTATGGCGCGGGCGGATCGACCCGCGAACGCACCCACAACACGGTGGCGCGGATCGCGCAGGAAACGCCGCTGGCTGCCGCCGCGCACCTGACCTGCGTTGGTGCAAGCAAAGCCGAAATCGGCGAGATCGCCGATGCCTATTGGGACGCGGGTGTGCGCCACATCGTCGCGCTGCGCGGCGATCCCCCCGAAGTCGGCGGCACGTTCGAACCGCACCCGGATGGCTATAAGGGCGCGGCCGAATTGGTCGAAGGCCTCATCAAGCGTCATCCGTTCGAAATTTCGGTGTCCGCTTATCCCGAAGTCCATCCCGAAGCGGCCAGCGCGCAAAGCGACCTCGATAATCTCAAGCGCAAGCTGGATGCCGGGGCGATCCGCGCGATCACCCAATTCTTCTTCACGCCCGACGCCTATTTCCGCTTCCTCGACAAGACATTGGCGGCGGGCATCACCGCCAACATCGTGCCCGGCATCATGCCGGTCAGCAATTTCGCCGCGACCCAGCGGATGGCCGCCATGTGCAATACGCAGGTGCCCAGTTGGATGGCGCGCCTGTTCGAAGGATTGGACGACCACCCCGCCTCGCGCCAACTCGTATCGGCCACGATCGCGGCGGAACTCTGCCAGAAACTCTATACAGGCGGCGTGCGCGACTTTCACTTCTACACGCTCAACCGCTCGGAATTGAGCTTCGCCATCTGCCATTTGCTGGGTCTGCGCGCGAAGGCGACAGCGGACGCCTAGATATTTCACCCCCCCTCCGTTCGGTTCGAGCTTGTCGAGAACTGGTTGCGTGGGGGTTCTCGACAGGCTCGAACCGAACGGTACGAGAGGACATGAATATGACCGCTGAACACCAATTACGCGCCCTGGCCGCCGAAAAGATCCTGATCTTCGATGGCGGCTATGGCACGTCGATCCAGAAACATGGCCTCACCGAAGCGGATTATCGCGGCACCCTCGATTTGCCAAAGGATCAGAAGGGCAATAACGATCTGCTCTGCCTGACCCGGCCGGACATCGTGCAGGGCATCCATGCCGCCTATCTGGCGGCGGGCGCAGACATGATCGAAACCAACACCTTCAGCTCGACCAAGATCGCGATGGCCGATTATGGCTGCGAACATTTGGTATGGGACATCAACATCGCCGCCGCCACACTGGCGCGCGACGCCTGCGACGCGGCGACCGCAGCGGATGGCAAGCCCCGCTTCGTATGCGGCTCGATCGGCCCGACCAACAAGACGCTGTCCATCTCGCCCGACGTCAACGACCCCGCTTATCGCGAAGTCGATTATGACACGCTCAAAGCCGACTATCGCGAGCAATGCGACGCGTTGATCGCGGGTGGTGTCGATTTCCTGCTGGTCGAAACCTGCTTCGATACGCTGAACGCCAAGGCGGCAGGCATGGCCGCGCGCGAAGCGGAGGAAGCGGCGGGCCGCCCGGTCCCGCTGATGCTCAGCTTCACCATCACCGACATGTCCGGCCGCAACCTGTCGGGCCACACCATCAACGCCTTCTGGTATTCGATGCGGCATCTCAAGCCGCTGACCATCGGCGTGAACTGCGCGTTCGGCGCGGACCTGCTGCGCCCCTATCTGGCCGACCTGTCGAAAAATGCCGATACGCTGATCCTGGCCTATCCCAATGCGGGCCTGCCCAACGAACTCGGCCAATATGACGAACTGCCCGAAACCACCGCAAAGCTGATCCGCCAATGGGTGGATGAAGGCTTGGTCAACATGGTCGGCGGCTGCTGCGGCACAACGCCTGAACATATCGGTGCGGTGGCCAGGGCGCTGGCGGGCGAAAAGCCGCGCGTCGTGCCAAAGCTGGAAGTCGTCACGCGACTCGCCGGCCTAGAACCCATGCACATCGCCGCCTAAAATGTCCCCCCTCCCGCAAGCGGGAGGGGGCCAGGGGGTGGGCCGGGAAGGCACAGTCCCCAGAAATGCCCACCCCCAGCCTCTCCCGCAAGCGGGAGGGGAGCAGGTAACAAAATGACCACCAAATCCACCGCCACCTTCGTCAACATCGGCGAACGCACGAACGTCACCGGATCAGCCAAGTTCAAGAAGCTGATCATGGCGGGCGACTATGCCGCCGCGATCGACATTGCGCGCGAGCAGGTGGAGAATGGCGCGCAGATCGTCGACGTCAACATGGACGAGGGGCTGCTCGACGCGGTCGAGGCGATGACGACCTTCCTCAAGCTGATGACTTCGGAACCCGACATCAGCCGCGTGCCGGTGATGATCGACAGCTCCAAATGGGACGTCATCGAAGCGGGTCTCAAATGCGTATCCGGCAAGCCGATCGTCAACTCGATCAGCATGAAGGAGGGTGAGGAGGCCTTCCTCTTCCACGCCCGCAAATGTATGGCCTATGGCGCTGCCGTCGTGGTCATGGCCTTTGACGAAACCGGCCAGGCGGATACCAAGGCACGCAAGGTCGAAATCTGCGCGCGCGCCTATGATCTGCTGATGGGCATCGGCTTCCCGCCCGAAGACATCATCTTCGATCCCAATATCTTCGCGGTGGCGACGGGGATCGAGGAGCATAATAATTACGGCATGGACTTTATCGAAGCCTGCCGCGAGATCAAGGCGCGCTGCCCGCACGTCCATATCTCCGGCGGCCTGTCCAACTTCTCCTTCTCCTTCCGTGGCAACGAACCCGTCCGCCGCGCGATGCACAGCGTCTTCCTCTACCACGCCATCCCCGCCGGCCTCGACATGGCGATCGTCAACGCCGGCCAGCTCGACGTCTATGACGCCATCGACCCCGCGCTGCGCACCGCCTGCGAGGATGTCCTCCTCAACCGCGATCCCGAAGCCGGCGACCGCCTCGTCACCCTCGCCGAAAGCTATCGCGGCAAGGACGCCGCCACCGAAAAAGCCGCGCAGGAGTGGCGCAGTTGGCCCGTCGCCCGTCGCCTTGAACATGCCCTCGTCAAGGGCATCGACATGTATGTGGTGGAGGATACCGAGGAAGCCCGCCTCGTCGCCGCGCGCCCGATCGAAGTGATCGAAGGCCCGCTGATGGACGGCATGAACGTCGTCGGCGACCTGTTCGGCGCGGGCAAGATGTTCCTGCCGCAAGTCGTCAAATCCGCCCGCGTCATGAAGAAAGCCGTCGCCCACCTCCTCCCCTATATCGAGGCCGCCAAGGAACCGGGCGCCAAGGGCAAGGGCAAGATCATCATGGCCACGGTCAAGGGCGACGTCCATGACATCGGCAAGAATATCGTCGGCGTCGTCCTGCAATGCAACGGCTTCGACGTGATCGACATGGGCGTGATGGTCCCCTGGCAGGACATCATCAAGGCCGCGAACGAGAATGACGCCGACATGATCGGCCTGTCCGGCCTCATCACCCCCTCGCTCGACGAGATGGTGACGGTCGCCACCGAAATGCAGCGTGCGGGCATGACCATGCCGCTGCTGATCGGCGGCGCGACCACCTCGCGCGTCCACACCGCGCTGCGCATCGACCCGGCCTTCACTGGCCCGGTCGTGCATGTGCTCGACGCCAGCCGCGCCGTCGGCGTCGCCACCGCGCTCGTGTCGGACACGCAAAAGACCGCCTTCGTCCAGAAGACCAAGGATGATTATGAGCATGTCCGCGTCGCCCGCGCCAACAAGGGGCAAAGCGCGCTGGTCAGCATCGAGGATGCCCGCGCCAACGCCTTCGAAATCGACGAAAGCCTCAAGGCTCCGCGCCCGCGCCTGCCCGGCGTCCATCGCTTCCCCGACTGGGATCTGAAGGATCTCGTGCAATATATCGACTGGACCCCTTTCTTCCGCGCCTGGGAACTGGCGGGCAATTATCCCGCGATCCTAACCGATGAAGTGGTGGGCGAAAGCGCCTCCAGCCTGTTCGCCGATGCGCAGGCGATGCTCGACCGGATCGTCACCGAAAAATGGCTGACCGCGCGCGGCGTCGCGGGCTTGTGGCCCTGCCGCCGTCAGGGCGACGACATCATCGTCCATGTCGAGGATGAGAAACATTACGTCCTCCCCATGCTGCGCCAGCAGATCCAGAAGCGCGAAGGCCGCGCCAACATGTGCCTCGCCGATTTCATCAGCCATGATGGCGACTGGATGGGCGGCTTTGCCGTCGGCATCCACGGCATCGAACCGCATCTGGCCCGCTTCAAGGCATCGATCGACGATTATTCCGACATCCTCCTGAAAGCCCTGGCCGACCGCCTCGCCGAAGCCTTTGCCGAACGCCTCCACCATTATGTCCGCACCGCGCTCTGGGGCTATGCGGAGGGCGAGCAACTGACCAACGAAGCGCTCATCAAGGAACAATATCGCGGCATCCGCCCCGCACCCGGCTATCCCGCCTGTCCCGAACATAGCCTCAAGACGATCCTGTTCGAGATGCTCGACGCCCATCACGCGACCGGCATCACCCTGACCGAGAGCTTCGCCATGCTCCCCACCGCGGCGGTCAGCGGCTTCTATTTCGGCCACGCCCAATCGGAATATTTCGGCGTCGCCCGCGTCGGCCGCGACCAGTTGGAGGAATATGCGGGACGGCGCGGCATCGACCTGGAAACGGCGGAACGCTATCTGCGTCCCAATCTGGATTAAGCGCCTCGAAACAACCGCTTGTTACGGTTAGCGCAATATCCTACACCCACCCCGCGCCGATGATATGCATCGGCACGGGGGGGATTATTCATGAAACCGATTGCCACCATCCTGGGCGTCAGCGCCCTGTTTCTCGCCGCGCCCGCCATCGCCGGGGACCAGGACTTCACCCTGTTCAACAAAACCGGCTACGACATCGCCGAAGTCTATGTCTCCCCCGCCGATGCCAAGGCCTGGGGCGACGACGTGATGGAAGACGAAGTGCTGGAAGACACCGCCTCGGTCCCCATCACCTTCAACGCCAAGAACGACATCTGCAACTACGACCTCAAGGTCATCTTCACCGATGGCGACGAAGCCTATTGGACCAATTTCGACCTCTGCACGATCAGCAAGATCCAGATCTTCTGGAACGCCAAGACGCAAAAGGCGACGGCCAAGTGGGAGTGAGCGGGCGGGGGTGAGCTTGCCGGACGATGATATTCCTACGACCCGGAGTATCGCATCACGCCTTCTATCGACGCAAAGCGGGATGCCGGGTCAAGCCCGGCATGACGAGAGGGGTAAGTCTGGTGACCAGGTGGACTGAAAATCGGCACGACCTCCCCATCCCACTCCACGTCACCCCGGACTTGATCCGGGGTCCCGCTTCATCCTAAAACCCTCAAAATGGATCGCGAACATAAAGGCGGCTGGGTCTACATCATGGCCGACCGCTATCGCGGCACGCTCTATGTCGGCGTGACCTCCGATCTCGCCGCCCGCATCCACCAGCACCGCTCCGGCACCGGCTCCGACTTTTGCGCGCGCTATGGCCTGCACCGCCTCGTCTGGGCGGAACGCGGCGACGACATCACAAGCTGTATCGACCATGAAAAACGCCTCAAACGCTGGCGTCGCCCCTGGAAGTTCGCGCTTGTCGAACAGGGCAATCCGGACTGGCGCGACCTGTTCGACACGCTGACCTGACCACCCCGCCAAGTCCGACAGAAACACCCCTTCACTCCCGCTCCCCCCACACTATCAACGTCACCCCGGCCTTGAGCCGGGGTCCCGCTTCTCCTCCGGCGCAACCGAAGAACAGCGGGATGCCGGGTCAAGCCCGGCATGACGAGAGGGGGAATGGCAATGAACGACCATTTATTGCCGGTCGGAGTAGATAGCTTGGTTTCTGAAAGCAGACACGAGACGACCGACCTGCTAATATATACGGATGCAAAACCGAGAGCCATTTGATGCGTTAATGCATGAGGTCTGCGTTGAGCGAGGTTGGTGTGGCGCAGTCGTCAATGATCGGCCTTTGCACGTTACAGACTTCCTGCCCGCAAGCGGAACAGTAATGGCCGACCAGTTTGTGAATTGGCTATTTGAGGCTGATGGCGTCGATTCGAACGAGGATCGCACGAAGTGGCAAAGCCACATCGACGGGCTTCGTAACGCCTTTGTTCGTCACATGGGCGGCGCAGTCGTTGATGTTGGGCAGTTAAGATACATCGGCTATTAACGCCGGTTTCGCTCCCAAAGCAGCCTGCCCGCAACCCACCCATCATTACTGTTCACAGTCGGCTTCCTGAATAGATAGCTCTAAGGGCATTGCGCTATCCACAAAAAGCCGTGCGCCATCCTCAAATTCTATGAGGACTTCCCTTTCCCGGAACCTAACAATCCGTCTGACTGCCTTGCCCAGCAACATACCTGTCGCGCGCTCACTTTCCTCGTCTAAGGTCATGAGTTAAATGTTGCATGAGGATGGTCTGCTTACAACTGCAATCTACTCCGAAGTCGACGTTCCGCTATCCACCCTTTGTCGTCACCCCAGCGAAGGCTGGGGTCTCAGAAGATGGCGCGATAGAGTTGGGCCAGGTAGCCAACCCAACTGTTCCACGATCCGCCTGAGATGCCAGCCTTCGCTGGCATGACGAGATTTTACGGCGGCCGTTATACGGACAAGCCCGCCATGCCGACCTTCCGCCCCACCCAAAATCCCTCTTCCAAAATAGGAAATCCTCTGGTCTATCCTCATAGATGGACCAGCACCCCACCCCCCATCCGCCCGCGCGCCCCGCGCCCGCCTCCACCGATCGCGCCCGCTGGACGCCGGACAGGCAGCGGCTTTTCCTCACCGCGCTGCTCGCCACCGGCAATGTCACGCACGCCGCCCGCACCGCGGGCATGTCGCGCGCCAGCGCGCATCGGCTACGCCAGCGGTTGGCGGGCACGCCGTTCGACCGGACATGGGACCGCGCGCTGGCGCTCCATGCGCAAAGCCTTGCCGATCCCTTCGCCCCGTCGCCCGCCCGCAGGGCGGCGCGTCGCTGAGGCGTGGGTGGCGCGTCCCTGTCGCGTCGCTGTGACCCAACAGGCGCGTCACTGTCGCGTCGCGAGGGCTTTACCGGCACTTTACGCCCCGATTGGCCCGGAAACAGGGTGCTGCAACGGTGTGAACTTCCCCGCCGCCGCGTGGCTGTGACCCTGATCGGCGCGCGGACGGGCAGGGCACCGGCAACCGCCCCCTTCACCCGCAACCTTTGCCCGCCCATCTGTCCCATAGCGGGGCAGCGCGCCATTAACCCCCTTCTCGCCTTGGTCGGCGCGTCGCCCGCGCCTATCGTGCGCGCCATGCGCATTTTGTCCACCAGCCTGCTCGTCTCCCTCGCCATCGCCTCGACCGCGCTGGCACAGGGCAATCCCGCCCCCTTCACCGTCACCGAATCGGGCCGCGCCTTCGGGTCGCTGGCCGATGCGCTGGGCGCGATCGGCGACGGGCGCGGCACGGTGGTCGTGGCCCCTGGCACCTATCGGCAATGCGCGGTGCAACAAGGCGGCGACGTCACAATCCGCGCCGCGACGCCGGGTAGTGTCATCTTCGACGGCGTGCCATGCGAGGGCAAGGGCACCTTCGTGCTGCGCGGCCGGGCGAGCGTGGTCGACGGGATCATCTTTCAGAATATCCGCGTGCCCGACGGCAATGGCGCGGGCATACGCCTCGAAAGCGGCAACCTCACGGTCCGCAACAGCCTGTTCCGCAACAGCGAGGAAGGGATTTTGACCGGCGACTATGACGGCGGCCAGGTCGTGATCGACAAATCGACCTTCCGGCACCTCGGCCGTTGCGACCGCGACCTCGATTGCGCACACGGCGTCTATATCGGGCGGCTCGACAGTCTCACCGTCACCAACAGCCGCTTCGACCTCGGCGATGGCGGCCATTATCTCAAGACCCGTACCGGCCGCGTCACCATCACCGACAATAGTTTCGATGATAGCGGCGGCAAACTCACCAACTATATGATCGACCTGTCCAACGGTGCGAGCGGCCTCATCCGCGGCAATGACATGGTGCAGGGCAAGGACAAGGACAATTGGTCCGCCTTCATCACCGTCGCCCCCGAAGGCCGCGAACATGACAGCAGCGGACTGGTGATAGAGGGCAATAAGGCCGGCTTCGTACCGGGGCTGGCGCGCGGCTCCGCCTTCGTCGCGAATTTCACCGACGACGCGGTCAAGATCGGCGCGAACGAGCTCGCCCCATCCATGAAGGTGAAGGACCGACGCTGACGATCAGGGGTATGAATCGAGTGGCCCGGTGCGGTCGCTTGCGACATTGAGGGGGCAACTGCCGCCAAACCTGCACCGGACACACTCGATGCGGCCCGACCGCACGACTGGACAGGGGGGGGGATCCAGATCATCAAAGGGGCGGGCCTGCCCCAACCATATTGGTAGCGATCACAGGTCGCGCAAGGGATGCAAGTCGACGCAACATTATTTTACAATTCGCCCTTCCGGCCGGGCCGCAAAGGAGGAAGGAGAGTTGACCCCCAAGCCGCTTCACGCCATCGCATGGCGCATGTCCGACGACCAGCATATCACAGCGCCGCTGCGCCTGTTCAACAGCCTGACCCGCACGATCGAACCGTTCGCGCCGATCGAGGACGGCCATGCCCGCATCTATAGCTGCGGCCCGACCGTCTATAATTATGCCCATCTCGGCAACTTGCGCGCCTATGTCTTCACCGACACGCTGCGCCGCACCTTGTTGTGGAAGGGGCTGTCGGTCACCCACATCATCAACATCACCGATGTCGGCCACCTGACGTCGGACGCCGATGCGGGCGATGACAAGATGGAGGCGGCGGCGCGCGCCAGCGCCCGGAGCATCTGGGACATTGCCGCCCATTATACCCAGGCGTTCAAGCAGAATATCGCCGACCTCAACATCCTTTCGCCCAGCGAATGGACGGTCGCGACCGACTATGTGCCACAGATGATCGAATTTGCGCAAAAGATCGCGCCGGCCCATTGCTATGAACTGGACAGCGGCCTCTATTTCGACAGTTCGACGGTGCCCAATTATGGCGCGCTGGCAGGCGGCCGCGATGATGCGGCGCACGCCCGGATCGACCCTGTCGCGGGCAAGCGCAACGCATCCGACTTCGCCATCTGGCGCAAATCGCCGCCGGGCGAGCAGCGGCAGATGGAATGGGACAGCCCATGGGGCAAGGGCGCGCCCGGCTGGCATCTGGAATGTTCGGTCATGTCGCAGGCCCGGCTTGGCCATCCGTTCGACATCCACACCGGCGGTATCGACCATCGTGAAATCCATCACCCCAATGAGATCGCCCAGAATCAGGCGTTCCACGCCTGCTGCGGCGGCGATGTCGGCGCGGTGGAGGCGGGCTTCACCGGCGCGCGGTGGTGGATGCACAATAATTTCCTGGTCGACCGCAGCGGCAAGATGAGCAAGTCGAAGGGCGGCTTCACCACCCTCTTCTCGCTGATCGACGCGGGCGTGCATCCGCTCGCCTATCGCCTGCTGTGCCTGGGTGCCCATTATCGCAGCGAATTGGAGTTCAGCGCCGAGGGCGTGGCCGCTGCGTTGACGCGCCTCAAGCGGCTGGTGATGGGCGTCGAAGGGTTGAAGGCGCGCGCCGAGGGCGTGACCTGGCAATCGCCACGGCTCGATTATCTGCGCGCCAACCTCCATCCCAAGCTGGTGCCCTTGCTGGAACAGTTCGACGCAGCGATCGCCGACGATCTGATGACGCCGCGCGCCCTGCCGCTGCTGGAGGAAGCGATCGCCATCAAGAAGATCCCGGTGGACGAGAAGCTCTGCTTGATCGCTGCCTTCGACGCGGCGCTGGGGCTGAACCTGATAACGCTCAGCCGCACAGACCTGCGCCTGCAACCCAAACATGCCGCCATCACCCCCGACGCGATCGAGTCAGAACTGGAACGCCGCGCCGCCGCCCGCGCCGACAAGGATTTCGCCCTGTCGGACGAGATCCGCGACGCGCTGGTCGCGCAGGGTGTCGATGTGATGGACGGCGATCCGCTGCGCTGGGACTGGCGCCTGATGCTGGCGCAAGGATCGTAACGGCTGCGGTTGTGACTTGACGCCGCGGTGCGCCGCGCGCCTAAGCTGACGCCGGGGAATCCGTGGGGGCATGGGCATGGGGCTTTCGACGCGCGCGATCATAATGCTGATGGCTCTGGCGTCCCCGCCCGTGTTCGCAGCGCCGGATGCCATGCGCGGTTTCCAGCGCGACGATGCCCGCTATGCCAATCTGCGCGCGATGGAGACACGCGGCACGGCCTTGTTCGAGAATGACGATTTCGACAAGGCGATGGGTCCGGCGACGCGCGATGTCTGGCACCAACTGGTTGCGGCAGCCAGCCGGGTCAAGGTCAACGGCCTGCCCCATCCGCTGGCGGCGGTAGCGACGATCAACCTCGCATCAATGGACCAGATCGAGGGCAAGAATCCGCAAGCTCTGGCGATGGCCGAAAAAGGCCTGGCCATGCTCGCCCCCTTTCGCGACGCCTATCCGATCCCCTGGATGCAGGGCCTGTCGATCAAGGGCTATATCCAGTCGATTAACGGCGACGTCGCGACCGGCGCGCAGACATTGGCGGAAGGAAGCGCCTATGCCGACCGCCATTTCGCGCAGGTCGATCCCAAGACGTTGGACAAGAGCGACTATATGCTCAAGTCCAACATCGCCTTCTCGCTGGCCCAGGCCTATTCGCGGCTTGGCCGCAACAGCGATGCGGTGGAGGCGCAGAAGCGCAGCATGGACGCGCGGATCACCGGGCTTGGGCCGCATGATCCCGACACGGTCGCTTCCTATTATACCTATGCGCAAATGCTGCTTCGCGCCGACCGCAATGCCGAGGCGGAACGCTATGCGCGCCAGGCTGTGGAGGTCGCGACCGCCCATATCGACACCAAGCATCCCAGCTATGCCCGCGCGTTGGAAATGCTGGGCATCCTCCTGTCGCGCACCGGGCGGCGGGTGGAAAGCCTGGCCTATCTGCAGCGCGCGATCGCGATCAAGCGCGAGACGGTGGGGACGAAGAGCCTCTATTTCCACTATGGCCTCAATAATCTGGGCGCCATCCTGCTGCCACTGGAACGCTATGCCGATGCCGAGCCGCTCTACATCGAAGCGGAAAAGGGGTTTCGCGCGGTGGAAGGCGAAGCCAGCCCGCAGGCGGCCCGCGCGCTCGCTTTCCTGGGGCTGATCGATCAAGCCAGCGGACGGCCGGACGAGGCCGCGACAAAGCTGGAAACCGCCCTGGCCCGCGTGCGCGCGGCCACGACGCAGGACCGCGACATGGGCCAGCGCGTCTATCCGCATCTCATCCCGGTGCTGCTCGATCTGCAACAGCAGGATAAGGCAGCGGCGGCGGCGCGCGACTATGCCGCCGAAACCGCCGCGCTCGACAACAGCCCCGCCTTCGCGCTGGCCAATGCCGCGATGATGCAGCGCTGGGCCGATGGCGATCCGAGCCGCACTGCCGCCGCGGCCCAGCTTGCCGCCCTGCTGCGCGACGAGCAGAATCTGCGCGACGATGGCGAACTGGCCGACGAACAGCGCGCGGCACTCGATTCGATCCTCGCCATCGCGGCGGACAGCCAGGATGCGGCGCTGGCGCTGGACGCGATGGCGATCCTGGCGGGGTCGAAGATCGCACAGGCCAACCGCCTCGTCACCGAAAGGCTGGTCTCCGATCCCGCGCTGGGCGAGCGGGTCCGGGCGTTGCAGGACAAGGTGCGCGCCTTGCAGACCGCCGACCGCGCGCTGCTCCGGGCGCTGGCGACCGCAGGTGATGTAACCGCCACCCGCAGCGCGCGCGACCGGCTGGATGCCGAAGTGAACGGCCTGCGCGCCGCGATCAGCCGCGATTATCCCCGCTGGGCCGAAGCGCGTGGCGGGGTGAAGCCCGATCTGGCGCAGGTGCAGGCGGGGCTTGGCAAGGATGAGGCGCTGCTGGCGGTCACGCCGGCCTTTGGCCATGTCTATCTGCTGGCGATCAGCCGCACCGGCGCGCGGGTCGAGCGCGCCGCGATGAGCCGCGCCGCGATGGTCGCGCTGGTCGATCGGCTGCGCGCGACGATGACGCCGGGCGGCATGGACCTGCCCGCCGCCCATGCGCTCTATGGCCAGATCTTCACCCCCGCCATCCTCGCGACGCTGGGCAAGGCGCATGTGCTTCGGATCGTGCCGACTGGTGCCTTCGCTTCGCTCCCCTTCGCGCTGTTGCCTGAGCGGCCAGTCGCCGCCGTCGATCGCGACACGCCCTGGCTGATCCGCCGCTATGCGCTGGCAGTGCAGCCCTCCTTCGCGATGGAGGCGGACAAGCGCCCCATGCAGGTCGCCGCGTCCCGCTTTCTCGGCGTCGGCGCGCCGATGCCCTTTCCAGCGGTGGCCAACGCCACGCCTGCCCCCACGCTGATGGCCGCGAACCAGTATTTTCGCGGTAGCGCGGCCGATGACGAAGCGCTCTCCCACCTGCCGCCGCTACCCGGATCAGCCGACGAAGTGCGCGGCGTCGCCAGCCGCTATGGCGCGCAAGGCGCAACCCTGATGCTCGGCGAAGCGGCCAGCGAAAGCGCCCTGCGCGCGCTCGACCTGTCTACCTATGGCGTCATCCTGTTCGCAACGCACGGCCTGGTAAGCGGGCAGATGGAGGGCGTGACCGAGCCCGCCTTGGTCCTCTCGCCCCCCGCCCCCGGCGCGACCGGCGAGGACGGCCTGCTCACCGCGTCCGAAGTCGCCGCGATGCGGATCGGCGCGGACTGGGTGATCCTGTCCGCCTGCAACACGGCGGCGGGCGACAGTGCGCAGGCCCCCGCATATTCCGGGCTGGCACAGGCCTTCCGCTATGCCGGTGCAGGCTCGCTGCTCGTCTCGCACTGGCCGGTGCGCGACGATGCCAGCGCCTTCGTCACGCTGGAAACGGTGAAGGGCGCGGAGCGTGGCCTGCCCCGCGCGGTGGCGCTGCAACGTGCGATGCTGAAACTGATGCGCTCCAGTCGCCCCGGCGCGGCCCAGCCCTATATCTGGGCACCCTTCATCCTCGTCGGGCGCTGATCACTCGTCATCGTCGATCAGAATGCGCGCCGCCGCGCCATCGCTATCGTCGAACTGGCCATTGCCCAGCGCCCAGAAAAAGGCGGCAAGGCCCAGCAGGCCGAGCGACAAGGCAATGGGGATAAGGACGGTGAGGCCGGTCATCGCGCCGCGCCCTTGAGCCGCAGCGCATTGGCGATGACGATCAGCGAACTGGTCGACATGGCGACGGCGGCGACGAGCGGGGTGACATGGCCCGTGATCGCCAGCGGCACGGCGAAGAGATTATAGCCGATCGCGAGCGCGAAATTCTGCTTCACCACCTGCACCGTCCGCCGCGCGGCGCGCACTGCCATCGCCACGGGCGCCAGCCGATCGCCCAGAAACACGGCATCCGCCGCCAACTGGCTGGCGTCGCTCGCCGAGGCGGGTGCCATGCTGGCATGGCCTGCGGCGAGCGCGGGTCCATCATTCAGCCCATCGCCCACCATCAGCACCTTATGCCCCGACGCGCGCAACCGTTCAATCAGCGCCAGCTTGTCCTGCGGGCGCAGATGGCCGATCGCGGTGGTCGCGGTCTGGCGCGCAATCTCGGTCAGCGCTTCGGGCCGGTCGCCGCTGGCGATCAGCGTTTTGAGGCCCATCGCCCGCAGCTCGGCCAGCGTCTCGACCGCGTCGGGCCGCAACGCATCGGTAAAACGCAGCAGCACCGCCTGGTCGCCGCGCCGATATTCCGCCGCCAGATCGAACAGGGTGATGAGGCTGCGCGGACGGCCAAGCGCTACCGCCTCATCGCCCAGTCGGCCCGTCATCCCTTCGCCCGCCTGCTCGCGCAGGTCGGTCAGTGTCGCCGGGACGACGCCTTCGCCCTCCAAAGCCTGGCGCAGCGCGACGCTCAACGGATGGCGGCTCCCTTGCACCAGGGCCAGCAGGACGGCGCGATCCTCCGCCGCCAGTCCCGCCAAGTCGCGCGGCACCGGACGACCGAGCGTCAATGTGCCGGTCTTGTCGAACAGCGCCTCATCCACCTCCGCCAGCCGTTCGAGCGCCGATCCATCCTTGACCAGCACCCCGCGCTTCATCAGCGCGCCGCACGCCACGATCTGCGCCGCCGGAACGGCCAGCCCCAGCGCGCAGGGGCAGGTGATGAGCAGCACGGCAACCGCGATCAGCAGCGATTGATGCACGCCCGCCCCCGCGATCATCCACCCGGCAAAGGACAGCGCCGACAGCAGATGCACGCTCGGCGCATAATAGCGCGCAGCCCGGTCAGCGAGGCGGACATAGCGCGACTTGCCCTGCGCCGCTTCCTCCATCAGCCGGGCGATGTCGGCGATCACTGTGTCCGGCCCGGCGGCGGTCACCACGACCCGGATCGGCCCGTCGATATTGAGCGCCCCGGCCTGCACCAAATCGCCCGGACGCACGCGCACGGGTGCGCTTTCCCCCGTCAGGAAGGCGATGTCGATGCCACTGTCACCCTCCATCACGCGCCCGTCGGCGGCCAGCCGCTCGCCCGCGGCAACCAGCATGACCATGCCCGGCCGCAGCGCGCTCGCCGCGACCCAACGGCTTTGCCCGCTATCGTCCAACAACATCGCGCCCGGCGCGGATTGTTTGAGCAGCGCGGCAACGCCAGCGCGCGCGCGGCCCCCCATCAGGCTGTCGAGGCAGCGCCCGGCGAGCAGGAAGAAGAGCAGCATCACCGCCCCATCGAACCAGGCGTCTTCGCCGCCGATCAGGGTTTCATACACACTCATGCCCGTCGTCAGCAGCACCCCGATGCTGATCGGCACGTCCATATTGGTCCGTCCCTGCCGCACCGCCGCCCAGGCCGAGCGGAAGAAGGGCCGCCCCGCATAGGCCACCGTCGGCAGCGCGATCAGCGCCGACAGCCAGTGAAACATCTGCCGCGTGCCGCCTTCCGCGCCGGACCAGACCGACACGGACAGCAGCATGATGTTCATCGCGGCAAAGCCCGCCACCGCCAGCGCGCGGATCAACATGCGGTTTTCCGCCGCCGCCATATCGACGCCGGGATCGGCCAGCGGCTCCGCCTCAAAGCCGAGCGCGGCGATGGCGGCGCGCAGGTCGGGCGGGCTGAGCGCGGGATCATGCTCGATCGCGACCCGCTTCGCCGATAGATTGACCCGTGCCGATGCGATGCCGGGGGTGCGGGCCAGGCCATTCTCGATCTTGCCGATACAGCCTGCGCAATGCATCCCCGGCACCGCGAACAGGCTGATCTGCGTCGTACCTATGTCCGTTTCGGTGTCCGTTGCGGGCAGGATGAGGGCTTGGCTGGCCATCAGTCGATCTCTTGGACGAAATGATGGTCGGCAGCGGTGAGCGACAACCGCCAGCGCCCGGCAGGCAGTGTCCGGTCGGCGCTGTATCGACCAGGTGCCACCTCGCGGAACGACAAGGCGATGTCGGGCGCACGGCCCAGTGGATGCGCGGCGGTGGCGGTGAGCGCCACGCCGTTGAGCGGTGCGCCCGCCGCATCGGCAAGGCTGACCTGCACCCGTCGCTGCGCATCGATCGCGATCGTCTCGCGCCAGCCCTGCGCCTCCTGCGCCCGCGCGGCCTTCAGCCAGCCGTTGAATTTCTGGCTGGCGACATAGCTGTTATCGACCACCACCCCGCCAAAGGACCGCACCGCAAGCGTCGCCATCAGCATGTTGACGGCGATGACGACGGCGAAGAAGGCCACCAATATGCCGGTCATATGCCATCCGGTGAAGCGGCGGGGGGTGGAGCTGCGCATCATTGGGGCCTTTCGAAACGGGCGGGTTCGCTGGCGGTGCCGCCTTCGCGGTCGGTGGCGGTGAGGACGAAGCGGAAATCCTGCCGCTGCGGTCCGGCGGCGGGTACGGCGGCATAGAGGCGCAACTTGGCCACGCTGTCGGGCGGCACGGTGACGTTCACCGCCGGGCGGGCCTGCTCGCGCGCCATCGCATCTGTCCATAGCAGTGCGCCGGGCAGTCCTTCGGCGCGCACCGTCATCGGCCGGGGTCGCGTCTCCATGTTGCGGATCTTGATGGTATAGGCGTTGCGCACCGCCCCATCGGACAATGTCACGAAGATGGGATTGCGATCCTGCTGCGCAGCGATATCCAGCCGGGTGCGAGCCCCCAGCGCGAACAGCATCGCCGCGCCGATGCTGCTCCACACCAGCAGATAAGCGATGGTGCGTGGGCGCAGCAATGTCTTGAGCACCGGGCGTGGCTTAGCCCCCTGCTTCTCCGCATCGGCATCATCCTGCGTACAATAGTCGATCAGGCCGCGTGGCCGCCCGACCTGCGCCATCACCTTGTCGCAGGCATCGATGCACAAGGCGCAGGTGATGCAGCCGATCTGCGGCCCTTCGCGAATGTCGATGCCCGTCGGGCAGACGGCGACGCACTGGTCGCAATCAATGCAGTCGCCAAATTCGCCCGGATGCGCCGCTGCCTTCTTGACGCTGCCGCGCTTTTCGCCGCGCCAGTCCTTGTACGTCACGACCAGCGATTTCTCGTCAAGCATCGCGGTCTGGATGCGCGGCCAGGGGCACATATAGATGCACACCTGTTCGCGCATGAAGCCGCCCAGGACGAAGGTTGTCGCGGTCAGCAGCGCGGTGGTGCCATAGGCGACCGGCGCGGCGGTGCCGCTCCAAAATTCTCGCTGCAACGTCGGCGCATCGGCGAAATAGAAGATCCACGCGCCCCCGGTAAGGAAACCGATGAGCAGCCACACGCTCCATTTGGCCAGCCGCCGCGCCAGCTTGGACGGGGTCCAGCGGGCCTTGGCCAGCCGCACCTGCGCATTGCGGTCGCCATCGATGAAGCGTTCGACATGCTGGAACAGGTCGGTCCACACCGTCTGCGGGCAGGCATAGCCGCACCAGGCGCGACCCACCGCCGATGTCACCAGGAACAGCCCGACACCGGCCATCACCAATAGCCCGGCGACATAATAGAATTCATGCGGCCAGATTTCGATATCGAACATATAGAAACGGCGATTGGCCATATCGACCAGCACGGCCTGATCGGGGGCATAGGGGCCGCGATCCCAGCGAATCCACGGCGTCACCCAATAGATGCCCAGCGTCACCACCATGATCGCCCATTTCAGACGGCGGTAGAAGCCATCCACCGCCTTGGGAAAGACGCCCTTGCGCTTCTCATAGAGATCGCCCGTGTCGGTCGGCATCAACATGCGCCCAATCCTCCCCTGTAAGGGGAGGTGGCAGCGCGCAGCGCTGACGGAGGGGTGTCACCCTCTCGATAGGGCATACCCTCTCCACCATCCGTCCGGCAGTCGGTCCCCCTCCCCGTGACGGGGAGGATCGGGACTTTATTGGGCCACATTGCCTTCTACTCCATTATCCGCCGCGGCCGCCGCTTCCACCAGCGTCGCCTCGCCACCGCCCAGGCTATGGACATAGACGGCCAGCATGCGGATGGTCGCGGGGCTGAGCTTGTCGTCCCAGCGCGGCATCACGCCCTGGCGGCTGTTCCACACGCTCTGGTGGATGGATTCGGTGTCCCCGCCATAGAGCCAGATGCCATCGGTCAGGTTGGGCGCGCCCAATGTCCGATTGCCCTTGCCGTCCGCACCGTGGCAGACCGCGCAATTGTCGGCGAACAGGCCCGCCCCGCGCTGCGCAGCGGCGCTGGGCCTATCCTGTCGGCTGGCGACCCGGACATAGGCGACGACATCATCGACCTGCGGGGCGGTGAGCAACTGATCGCGTCCAAAGGCGGGCATCATCGATACGCGCGTCGCGTCATGACCCGGATTGCGGATGCCGTCGATCAGCGTCTTTTCGATCGTGGCGAGGTCGCCACCCCACAGCCAGTCATCGTCGTTGAGGTTGGGATAGCCCTTGCTACCTGCTGCCCCCGACCCGTGGCACTGGACGCAATGGACCTTGAACGCGGCGCGCCCACCCTCGATCGCGGCCTGCATAAGTTCCGGCTGGCCCGCCAGCTTCTCGATCGTCGTCGCAGCGATCGCCTGGTGAATGGGTGCCACCTGATCGGCGTGCGCGGCCAGTTCCTGTTCCAGCGCGCCGCGGCTCGACCAGCCGAGCATACCGCGCGTATAGTCGTTAAGCATAGGGATCGCCGGATAGGCAATCACATAACCGATCGCGAAGAGGATGGTCGCATAGAAGGTCCACAGCCACCAGCGCGGCAGCGGCGTGTCCAGTTCCTGAATACCGTCCCACTCATGCCCTTTGAACTGGGTGCCGGTGGCGGCGTCGATCTTGGGGTTCTTGTCGTCAGCCATGGTCGGCCTCCGTCTTTTCCGTGTCCGGCTCGAAGATCATCGTGGCGGCGCGCTTGCTGGCGCGGCGGCCATGCGGCAGGAAATGCCAGCCGATGAGGATGAGATAGGTCAGGGCCATGAAGACCAGCCCCCAGCTATCGGCGAAATGCCGCAAAGCGTCGTAGCTCATCGCGTCCCCTCCTTTGGCTGCGGCTGGCCTTCGAGCGGCTTGGCCGCATCGACATCGACCAGCGTGCCGATCATCTGGAGGTAGGCGACTAAAGCATCCATCTCGGTCAGCTTGTTCGGATCGCCGTCGAAATCGCGCACCTGCGCCTTGGGATAGCGTTTGATCAGGTCAGCCGTATCGGCATTGGGATCAGCCTGGGCCTTGAGGTCGTCATTGGCCTTTTCTATGTCCGCATCGCTGTACGGAACCCCGACCCGGCTCAGCGCCGTCAGGTCCGCCGTCATGTCGCCCGCCTTCAACTCGCGCTCGGCGAGGAAGGGATAGGTCGGCATGATCGATTCCGGCACCACGGCGCGCGGATCTTTCAAATGCTGGACATGCCATTCGTCCGAATAACGCCCGCCGACCCGCGCCAGGTCCGGCCCGGTCCGCTTGGACCCCCATTGGAACGGATGGTCATACATGCTTTCGGCGGCCAGGCTGTAATGGCCATAGCGTTCGGTTTCGTCGCGGAACGGGCGGATCATCTGGCTATGGCAGTTGTAGCAGCCTTCGCGGATGTAGATGTTGCGCCCGGCCAGCTCCAGCGGGGTGTAGGGCCGCATCCCCTCCACCTTCTCGATCGTATTGTCGATCCAGAAAAGGGGCGCGATTTCCACGATGCCACCGATGGCGACGACGATCAGCGCGGCAATACCGAGCAGCGATACATTCCGCTCCAGCTTGCCATGGTCGAAGATTTTGGATGCCATGTCGGCGTCTCCTTATACAGGCTGGGCAGCGAGGAGCGGCTTGTCGGCCACAGGATCGAAGGGCGCATCGTGCATCGGCTTCTCCGCGCGCAGTTTGCTGCCCGCGATGGTCTTACCGATATTCCAGGCCATGATGATCGCCCCGGCGAGGTAGAGCAGGCCACCGGCACCGCGGATCAGATACATGGGGAACATGGCGGTCACGACTTCGGAGAAGGCGTAGACCAGATAGCCATCGGCCCCATATTCGCGCCACATCAAGCCCTGCATGATGCCCGCCACCCACATTGACGAGGCGTAGAGAACGATGCCCAGCGTCGCGAGCCAGAAGTGCCAGTTCACCAGCCGCAGCGAATAGAGCCGTTCCCGGCCCCACAGGCGCGGCGTCATATAATAGAGGCAGGCGAAGGTGATCATGCCGTTCCAGCCCAGCGCGCCGGAATGGACATGGCCGATCGTCCAGTCGGTATAATGGGACAGGCTGTTGACGGCCTTGATCGACATCAGCGGCCCTTCGAAGGTCGACATGCCGTAGAAGGCCAGCGCCATCACCATCATGCGGATGATCGGGTCGGTGCGGATCTTGTCCCAGGCGCCGTTCAGCGTCATCAGGCCATTGATCATCCCGCCCCAGCTCGGCATCCACAGCATGACCGAAAAGACCATGCCCAGCGTCTGCGCCCAGTCAGGCAGCGCGGTATAGTGAAGGTGGTGCGGCCCCGCCCAGATGTAGAGGAAGATCAGCGACCAGAAGTGGATGATCGACAGGCGATAGCTGTAGACCGGCCGCTCCGCCTGCTTGGGCACGAAATAATACATCATGGCCAGGAAGCCGGCGGTCAGGAAGAAGCCCACCGCATTATGGCCATACCACCATTGGGTCAGCGCATCCTGCACACCGGCAAAGGCGCTATAGCTCTTGGACCCTAGCAGGCTGACGGGCATCGACAGATTATTGACGATGTGCAGCATGGCGATGGTGATGATGAAGGCGAGATAGAACCAGTTGGCGACATAGATATGCGGTTCGGAGCGCTTGAGGATTGTGCCCCCGAACACCAGCAGGTAGCAGACCCACACGACCGTCAGCCACAGATCGACATACCATTCAGGCTCGGCATATTCCTTGCCCTCGGTAATGCCCATCAAATAGCCGGTCGCGGCCAGCACGATGAACAACTGATAGCCCCAGAAGACGAAACGCGCCATGGACGGGAATGCCAGCCGTGCGCGGCAGGTGCGCTGCACGACATAGAAGCTCGTCGCGATCAGCGCGTTGCCGCCAAAGGCGAAGATGACCGCCGATGTATGCAGCGGCCGCATGCGACCGAAGCTGGTATATTCCAGACCCAGATTCAGCGCGGGAAAGGCTAGCTGAAACGCGATGACCAGCCCGACGAGAAAACCCGCCAGACCCCAGAAAACGGTCGCGATCACGCCCCAGCGGATCGGGTCATCATCATATCTGCCCTGGTCGGCAGGCATTTTCAGCATGCCCCGCGCCATCCCGGCATAATCCGCGCCGCGCATCGTTAGGATCGCGAGCAGCAGTCCGACCGCGCAGACGATCCCCATATGAACGGCAAATCCGCTGTCCACCGCGCCAAGCATTGCCGCGAAGGCCGCCAGCGCGAGCGCGAACCAGCCGCCCGTCCTCATTACCAATCGGTCCATGATATTCCCCGTAAAAGGCTCAGCGACCCTGTGTTCGACAGGCCGCCACCATGCATTGACCTCTGTCAAACCGCCGGGCGCGGGTCTTTACGGGATAGTGCGTAGGGAGGGGGAGACGGCCCGATGCGACAGGCGCGATACTCAAACCCCTTCCGCCAAGGCCTCCAGCGCCGCGCCATCGACCAGCCGCACGCCGCGTCGCCCGACCAGCGCGATGATCCCCTGCCGCTTCAATTCGCTCATCTGACGCGACACGGTTTCAATGGTCGTGCCCAAAATATCGGCAATCTGCTGGCGCGAGAGCGGCAGCTCGATCGTCCCTGCCTGGTCGGCCTGCAACCGCCGCGCCATGTCGAGCAGGAAGGTCGCGACCTTCTCCCGCGCGGTCTTGCGGCCGAGCAGCAACATCCAGGCACGGGTCCGGTCGAGATCGTCGAGCGTGCGCTGGAGCAGCCGGTGCTGGAGGTCGCCATGATCGCGGGCAAAAGCATCGAAGCTGCCACGCGGAAACAGGCACAGCCGCGCATCGGTCAGGGCCGTCACGCTATGGGGCGTGCGCGCGCCGAACGGGCGGCCGATAAAGTCGGATGCATAGACCACCCCGACGATCTGCTCGCGCCCGTCGCCGGTCGATGTCGCCAGTTTCAGCGTGCCGTCGATGACGTTAGCGACGACCATACTATCGTCCCCCTCCCACATCACCGTCTGCCCGGCATGCAGCGTCACCCGTCGCCCGATCCGGCTGAGCGCATCACGATCCGGGTCCGACAAGTCGGTACAAATCGCCCGATCGCGCACCCCGCACTGGTCGCAGGACTGGGGCGCACAAGGGCGCGTCATCAGCGGAAGAGCGCCATTTTGCGCCACGTCAAATTGCATGTTCATGCCCGCTGCATGACGCGATCGGTCGCGCCCACCTATGCGTAAATATCCCTAACCTTCGGCAGGTCAGGCCATCGCAGCGGCAGTAAGCCAAAGCTTCGCGCCCTGCGCCGAATATCTTGCCACCTGAGGCACCACGCCCTAAACTGTGTGCTCACATAAAAAGGAATCTGCCATGGACATTGCCCTGAACGCTTAGCCCTTTCGCTCTGCATTCAGGAAAGTCTGTGTCCATGCCTGCCATTACCCTTTCGACCCTTGGATGGTCCGCGCCCGACGGCACTGCCGTTTTTGCCGGGCTCGATTTTCGCTTCACCTCCGAACGCATCGGCCTGATTGGTCGCAATGGCGTCGGCAAGTCCAGTCTGCTCGCGCTGATCGCCGGGGAGCGAACGCCGACGCACGGGCATGTCACGATCGACGGACGTATTGCCGTGCTGCGCCAGAATCTTGAGCCAGCGGCGGGTGCTACCATTGCCGACCTGTTCGACGCGCGCGCGGCATTGGCGGTGATCGAGCGGGCGGAGGCGGGCAGCGCGACGCTTGATGAACTCGATGCCTGCGACTGGACATTGCCCGCACGCATTGCCGATGCGCTGGCGGACGTGGCGCTGAGCGCCAATCCCGCAACCCCGCTCGCCACTCTGTCGGGGGGCCAGCGCACCCGCGCCGCGCTCGCCGCCGCGCTCTTTACACGGCCCGATTTCCTGCTGCTGGACGAACCGACCAACCATCTGGATGCCGAGGGACGGGACGCGGTGATCGCGCTGCTTGCGCGCTGGCGTGGTGGCGCGATCGTCGTCAGCCATGATCGTGCGCTGCTGGAGACGATGGACGCCATCGCCGAACTCACCACGCTGGGTATCGCCCGCTATGGCGGCAACTGGTCCGCCTACACGGCGCGCAAGGCGATCGAACTGGCCGCCGCGCATCATGATCTCGACCATGCCGAAAAACAGGCGGCGGCCCTGTCGCGCAAGACCCAGCAACTGACCGAGCGCAAGCAGCGGCGCGACGGCGCGGGCAAGCGCGACGCGGCCAAGGGCGGAATGCCCCGCATCCTGCTGGGCCAGCGCAAGCAGCAGGCCGAACAATCGGGCGGCGATGCCGTGCGCCGCGCCGGGCAGCAACAGGGCGAAGCGCGCCAGGCGATCGACGCGGCCCGCGCGCGGATCGAGATATTGGAGCCGATCCGCATCGCCCTGCCCTCCGCCAACGTCGCGCCGGGTCGCATCATCCTGACGCTCGACGCGGTGACGGCGGGCCATGTGCCGGACTGCCCGATCCTGCGCGACATCAGCCTGACGATCAGCGGGCCGGAGCGGGTGGCGATCACCGGGGCGAACGGATCGGGCAAATCGACGCTATTGCGCCTGATCGCGGGTGATCTGTGGCCGATGGCGGGCCGGGTTCACCGCCCTGTTGATTGCGCGCTGCTCGATCAGGACGTTGCCCTGCTCGATCCGGCATGCAGCATCGCCGACAATTTCGCCCGGCGGCATCCCGGCACGACCCGCAATGCGGTCCATGCCGCGCTGGCCCGCTTCCGGTTTCGCGCCGACCTGGCGCTGCAACAGGTGGGGACGCTGAGCGGCGGGCAGCGATTGCGCGCCGGCCTCGCCTGCGTGCTGGGCGGGGCCGCGCCGCCGCCCCTGTTGTTGCTGGACGAGCCGACCAATCATCTCGACCTCGATTCGATCGCGGCGATCGAACAGGGGTTGAATGCCTATGACGGCGCGCTGCTGGTGGTCAGCCATGACGCGGCGTTTCTGGACGCGATCGGCATCACCCGGCGGATCGCCCTGCCGCTTTAATGCGCGGCGGACGTGTCCACGGGTCCAGTCGGCTTGGGCGCGAGCCAGACGATCGCTGTAGCGAGGAACAGAACGAGCGCGGACAGGAAGAAGACATGATCCACCGCGATCGCCAATGCTTCCTGGTCGACCAGATTGGAGATGACTTGCCGCGCCTGTTCAAAGGACATGCCCATCGCGCTCAGTTGCGCCTGCGTATCGGCCGGTTGCAATGTGCCTGCCATCTCGCTGCGCGACACGCGCTGCCCATTGCCCCAGCCGGTCAGCACCAGCGAGGTCGCGATCGCCAGCGCCATCGTCCGCAGGAAATTCTGCAACCCCGCCGCCGATGCCGTTTCGTCGGGCCGCACTGACCCTAGCGTTAGGGTCGTCAACGGGATCATGAAGAAGGGCATGGCAAAGCCCTGGATGAATTGCGGCGCGGCCATCGACCAGAAATCGATCGAGCTGGTCCAATGCGCCCGCCACAAGGTCATCAGCCCCAGCCAGAAGAGCGCACCCGAAATCATGATACGCGGATCGACCCGCCCCGTCATGCGCGCGGCGATCGGCGCGGCCATCAGCGCCGCCACCGCCGTCATGGCGGTCAAT
The DNA here is from genome assembly GCF_031457465.1 of Sphingobium xenophagum. Classification (GTDB taxonomy): domain Bacteria; phylum Pseudomonadota; class Alphaproteobacteria; order Sphingomonadales; family Sphingomonadaceae; genus Sphingobium; species Sphingobium xenophagum_A. Next base: position 293,914 of record NZ_JAVDWV010000001.1, on the reverse strand, counting down.
ATGCCCGCGTCCGTGGCGGTATAGCCCATCGACGTTTGCAGCCATTGCGGGATGACGACGATGCCCGCGAAATAGGCGCCAAAGCCCAGCGCCAGCGAGAAAACGCCCGATGTGAAGCCGATGTGGCGGAATATCCGCAGATCGACGATCGGATGCTCTTCGGTCAATTCCCAGATGATGAAGGCGGCAAAGCCGATCGCGGCGAGGATCGCCAGGATGACGATGAGCGGATCGCCGAACCAGTCATGGTCGCGGCCGATATCCAGCATGATCTGCAGGCAGCCGATCCAGAAGACCAGCAGAAACAGGCCCATCCGGTCGATCGGCACGCGCGCCGTGTCGGTTTCCACCGGGCGCAGCAGCGCCATCGCCGCGACCACGCACAGGATCGCGATCGGCACGTTGATGAAGAAGATCCAGTGCCAGCTCCAATTGTCGCTGATATAGCCGCCGATGATCGGCCCCATTGCCGGGCCGAGCAGCGTGGTCATAGCCCATAGTCCCATCGCCCGCGCACGTTGATCGGGCGGAAAGATGCGCAGCAGCAGCGTCTGCGACATCGGCATGATCGGGCCGCCACATAGCCCCTGACCGATGCGGCAGGCGACGAGCATGGTGAGCGACATGGAAAGGCCGCACAGCACCGAGAAGATGCCAAAGCCGATCATCGCCCAGATGAACATCTTCACCACGCCGAACCGCTGGGCCAGCCAACCGGTCAACGGCACGCAGATGGCTTCGGCCACCGCATAGGAAGTGATGATCCACGTCCCCTGATCGGGCGTAATACCCAGATTGCCCGCGATGTGCGGCACCGAGACGTTGGCGATGGTCAGGTCGAGCACGACCATGAAATTGCTGAGCGCCAGCACCAGTCCGGCGAGCGTGCGCTGGCGCGGCGTCAGCCGGGAAAAGATGCTGTCCTCGTCGCTCACTTGCCGACCCTTCAGTGACCGGAAAGGTCGATCTCGACCTCCGTGGAAAGGCCAACACGCAGCGGGTGTGCGGCCAATTCCTTGGGGTCGAGCGCGATACGGACGGGAAGGCGCTGCACCACCTTGATCCAGTTGCCAGTCGCATTCTGCGCCGGGATCAGCGAGAGCGACGCGCCGGTGCCGCCGGAAAAGCCGACGACCTTGCCATGATAGACGACGTCACTGCCGTAAATGTCAGCGGTCACCTTGGCGGGCATCCCGACCTTTACCTTGCCCAGTTGCCTTTCCTTGAAATTGGCATCGACATAGACTTGGGCGAGCGGGACGATCGTCATGATCGGGCTGCCCTGCGCGACGCGCTGGCCGACCTGCACCTGGCGCTTGGTCACGACCCCGTCGATCGGCGCGCGGATGACGGTACGCTCCAGGTCGAGCTTCGCTGCGTCGAGCTTTGCCTGCGCCGCCATTACGGCTGGGTCGGTATCGACCCGCGATCCGCGCACCAGTGCATCATTGGCAGCGAGTTGCCCGCTTGCGGCGCTGCGCGTCGCCTGCGCCGTGGTCACGCTGGCGCGCGCGACATCAAGCGCGGCGCGGGCGGCGGCATAGGCGGTGCGCGCGCTCGTCACTTCGTCACCCGATACCGCGCCGTCGCCGACCAGCGCTTCACGTCGTTGCAGATCGACCCGCGCCTTTTCGACATCGGCCTGCGCGCTGGCGAGTTGTGCCCGCGCCTGGATGATATCCGCACCGCGTGCATCGACCTGCGCCGACAGCGCGCCGCTGGTGGCCGACGTCTGGCGGAAGCGGCGCTGCGCTTCGGCGAGGTCCGCCTGCGCCTGCGCGATGGCGATGCGGGCATTGGTGGGGTCGAGCTTCACCAATATGTCGCCACGCTTGACGGCTTGCGTGTCGCTGACCAGCACCTCGATCGCCTGCGCGGAGATCAGCGGCGTTACCTGCGCCATTTCGGCATTCACATAGGCATTGTCGGTGCTGACATGGTTGCGGCCGACCAGGACATACCAGGCCGTCCAAAGCAGCCCCGCCACAACGACCGCGAGCGCCAGCCGTGTCAGCCAGGTCTTGCGCGCACTGCTGCGGTCGGCCGGGGCTTCATCGGTCGTGGTGGCAAATTCGGGAGTGGCGTCAGCCATGCGGTGCGTCCTTGGGCATGATAGCGCCAGGAGTGAAACCACCCCCCAGCGCACGGATCAGGGCAATATCGAGCGAGAAGGCGCTTGCTTCCAACCCGGAAACGGTGCGCTGCGCGGCGAGGAGCTGATCCTCGACGTTCAGCACATCCAGATAGGTGGACAAGCCGCCATCATAGCGTTTCTTGGCAATGGCATAGGCGTCCTGCGACGCGGCCACCGCCGCACGGGCATCGACCAGGCGCGCATCCAGCGTGCGACGGCTAGCGACGGCGTCCGCCACCTCCTGATAGGCCGTCAGCACGGCCTTGTCATAGCTCGCCACCGCCTCGTCATAGGTCGCGCGCGCGCCGCGATACTGGCCTTGCAGCGCGCCACCATGAAAGATCGGCAGACTGACCGCTGGCCCGGCATTGCCGAAGATCGAGTCCTTCTGGAACAGATTATTGGTGAAGGGCTGGGCCGATCCGATCGCGCCACCATTGGCGAACACCGTGTTATAGCCCAGCGATTGCAAGCCGATCAGCGCGCTCAGGCGCACGGCAGGGAAGAAGTCGGCGCGTGCGACCTTGATCCGCTTGGCCGCCGCCTCGGTACGGGCGAGGGCCGCCGCAATGTCGGGGCGGCGTGCGACCAGATTGGTGGTGACATCGGCGGGCAGCCCAAGTGGCGCGAGCGCACCCGGCGTTGGTCTAGTAATCGCCGCGCCGCGGTCCGGCCCCGCGCCGATCAGGGCCGCGATCTGATGCTGGCGCAGTTCGATCGCCATGCGCGCGCCCGCCAGTTGCGCTCGCGCGGAAGCGACCGTGGCATCGGCCTGCCGCACGCTACCGCGTGTTTCCAGACCATTTTGCCGCCGATCCGCAACCAGCTTCTGGCTGGCCATGCGGATGGCAAGCGTGCGCTGCTGAATGTCCGCCTCATCATAGAGCCGGGCAAGGTCGGCATAGGCGTCGGCGATGCCTGTGGTCAGCGCCAATTGCGCCTGCTGCGCATCGAGTTCGGCCGCGCGCGCCTGCGACGTTGCCGCCGCCAGTGCCGCGCGATTCTTGCCCCACAGGTCGAGGTCAAGCCCCAGGTCCAGCGCGAGCCGTCCGGTGCCAAGCCAGCCCTGCGGCACGAACTCCTTGGGCATGCCCATATTATAGCTTTGCTTGGTAGCGGCCGCGCTGGCGTCGAGATTGGCAGAGGGCAGCAAAGCCGCGCCGGACTGTTGCGCCAGCGCCTGCGCCTGACGGAATCGCGCGGCGGCGATCGCCATGTCAGGCGCGTTGCGCAGCCCTTCCTCGATCAGCGCGGTCAGTTGCGGATCGCCATAGGCGCGCCACCAATCCGTAGCGGGCCACGCCGCCTGTGGCGCGGCGAGGCTCTGCTGCGCAGCGATCGTGTCAGCCGCGCGAATTTCGGGCTTGGTGCCAAGGTCAGGGACCGCCGCGCACCCCGCCAGCAACGACATTATCGTCGCCAGGACCAGCGGACGAACGGGCGGGGAAAGGCGACTCACCGACATAAAAACCGTACCATCTAGTATGAAAAATGCATCTGGCGTCGCGACACCCGCTTGTCAAGATTTTTATCATACTCTATGGTACGGTTTCATGACAGGCGCTTCCACCACCCCCCCCACTAGCCGAAGGGAAGCGCGCCGTCTGGATCGGCGCGATGCCATATTGACCGTGGCCAAGGCCTATTTCCTGGAACATGGCTATGCCGGGACGACCATGTCGGGGATCGCCGCAGCGCTGGGCGGGTCCAAGGGCACTTTGTGGAATCACTTCCCTTCAAAGGAAGAATTATTTTCGGCGGTTCTCGATCGGGTTGCTACCGCCTATCGCGCGCAACTGTCGCAAATCCTCGACCCGTGCGGCGTGCTGGAACCCACTTTGTTGCGCGCCTGTCGCAGCCTGCTCGACAAGGTCTGCTCGACCGAAGCGATCGCCCTGCACAGGTTGATCTATGCCGAGAGTGGTCGATTTCCCGAACTCAGCCGGATATTCTTCGAGCTTGCGCCACGCCACACCCGCGCCCTGCTCGCCGACTATATAAGTGGCGCAATGGATCGGGGCCAGTTGCGGCGAGACGACCCCGCCGATGCGGCGCGCGTCCTGATGGCCATGACCATGGCTGGCAGCCATCAGCAGTTGATGATCGGTCGAATTACCGAGCCGTCTTCGGCGCAGATGCAGGCCGATGTCGATCTGGCCGTCGACCTGTTCCTGCGCGGCTATGCGCCCGAATCGAACAGCGCGAACCGTTAACCATTTCTTTGCGGTGCGTTCCTATCCTTCCATGACGGGCGGAAGGACAGACGATGCCATTTTTCAAACGGAACGAAGCCTCGCAGTTCGATGCCCCCGATACGGAGGGTCGCGCGCGCCGCCTGCGCGTGCTGCTGATCGACGAAAATCCGACCGCGCGCGCTGTCATCGCCCGCCGCCTGTCGCACCTTAATTATGACGTAGCCCTCGCGGACACCGGATTCAGCGCGCTCAGCCTGCTGGTCACACATAGGGTCGATATCATCCTGATCGACATGGGGCTGACGATACCGCCCGCCGTCGCAACCATGAAGCAAATTCGCGCCGCCAATCTAGCGGCCTCCGCCTGTTTCGTCATGATCGCCGGACGACTCGACAACCAGACAACGGTCGAGGCGCTGGACGCGGGCGCGGACGACTATGTCGTCAAACCGTTCGATTTCGACATATTCGATGCCCGCCTGCGCCATCTGTGCCAGCGCGCCGAGCAGATGGGCGCGCTCACCCGCCACAATGCCGAACTCGACGCCCGCATCGCGCGCCGTGCCTTGGAATTGGGCGAAACCCGCGAAACGCTGCGCGAATTGCAGATCGATCGTGCCCGGCTCGTCTCCTCGATCCAGGCCTTGCATGACGAACTCGAACGGGTCACCGCCCAGCAGGGCTAGGCGTCAGTACAGGGTAAGCCAGAGCGAGAGGCCGTCGCCCGGCTGCGCAGGTGGCGCATCCACCGCGATCCGCACCGCATCGGCCCGCGCCCGGTCGAGGATCACGGCCGCGACCGTTGGCTGGTGATAGACCCGGTCGGCCTCCCCCAACAGCCGCGCAACCCGCAAGGTCAGATCATCGGGATCGTTGGATGCCAGCCGGATCGGCTCCAACCGCGTTGCATCTGCATCGCCCTGCCCTTCGATCCAGCGCGGCACGGCGTCAGCCGCACCGGCGCTTAAGGGATCGATAATCCCGCCAGCCGCCAGCCCCGCATCAATCGCCCGTCGCCGATCGCCCCCATCGGGCCAGCGCGCGCGGATCGCCCCCCGCGCCGCCGACAATCCGCTCGCCAATGCGCCAAGGCCCGCAGGCAACAGCGTCTCCAGCCTTTGTCGCAACGCCTTCGCCAGCCCCGCCGACGCGCCCCCGGTGCCGATCGCGATCAGCACCGGATCGCGATCAACGATGGCGGGCAGCGTGAAGTCGCACAGGTCGGGATTGTCGGTCGCATTGACCAGCACGCCCCGCGCGCGCAGGCGCTCAGCCGTGGCGGCGTCGCCATCCGACACGATCGCGATCCGCGCATCGCTATCTTCTTCGCCCACGATCCGCGCGCCCGCCCTTTCCAGCAGGCGGCGCTTGGCGTCCGCCGCCTCGCCTTCGCCGGTCAGGATCACCGCCCTGCCCGTCAGGCGCAGAAAGACGGGCAGGCTGTGCATCAGTCGGCCAGCCAGTCGGGGATCGAATCGCCCTCGATCAACGCCTCGATCGGCGGGCGGGCGCGAACCACGGCCCAGCGGTCGCCCGATACCAGCACTTCTGGCGTCAGCGGGCGGCTATTATAGGTGCCCGCCATCGTCGCGCCATAAGCGCCTGCGGTCATGAAGGCGACCAGATCGCCGGCTTCCACCACGTCCATATCGCGACCCATGGCGAAGGTGTCGCCCGTCTCGCATACGGGTCCGACGACATTGGCGGCTGCCTGCTTGCCCGATGGCGCGACGGCACGAATGTCATGCCAGGCGTCATAGAGGCTGGGCCGCAACAGGTCGTTCATCGCTGCGTCGACGATAACGAAGGGGGCCTTGGCCCCCTGCTTCACACGCACCACGCGCGAGAGCAAAGCGCCCGCATTGCCCACGATCACGCGGCCGGGCTCGAACATCAGTCGAACCGGCCATCCCTGCGTCACCCGGCACACCATCGCGCCATAGTCGGCGGGACTGGGCGGCAACGGCTGCGACGGGTCGTAGGGGACGCCCAGGCCACCGCCCAGGTCGGCGGTGCGGATGTCATGGCCTGCCTCGCGCAGCGCTGTGATGAGTGCGCCAACCTTGGTGAAGGCCGCCTCCAGCGGGGCAAGGTCAGTCAACTGGCTGCCGATATGGACGGCGACGCCCTGCACATCCAACCCCGGCAGATCGCCCGCGGCGGCATAGCTCTCGATCGCCCGGTCATAGGGGATGCCGAACTTGTTTTCCGACTTGCCGGTCGAAATCTTGGCGTGGGTGCCTGCGTCGACATCGGGATTGATGCGATAGGCAACCGGCGCGCGCATCCCCATCGAGAGGGCCACCTTGGACAGCATCTCGGCTTCCGGTTCGCTTTCCAGGTTGAACTGGAAAATGCCGTGCTCCAGCGCCAGCCGCATTTCGTCTGCGGTCTTGCCGACGCCAGAAAAGACGATGCGGTCGGCCGGGATGCCCGCTGCTACCGCGCGCAGCAGTTCGCCGCCCGACACCACGTCCGCGCCCAGCCCCAGCTTCGCCAGCGTCGCCAGGACAGCGGCATTGGGGTTGGCCTTGACGGCAAAGGCGATCAGCGGATTGTCGAGCGCGGCCAGCCCTTCGCGGAACACGCCGACATGGCGCTCCAGCGTCGCGGTCGAATAGACATAGACCGGCGTCCCGACCGCATCGGCGATCTCCGCCATTGGCACCTGCTCCACACGCATGGTGCCGTCTACATAATCGAAATGGTCCAAATTTCCGGTCCTTACAGGCTTATTGCGGCGTCTTCTCAGGCGGCAGGTCGAACGGATCGTCGCCGCGCTGGCGCGATTGGGTCAGTAGTTCGACGTTACGCTCTGGTCGCGCCTGGATCGAGGGTGCCATCAGTTCACTGCCGGTGGGGGCCCTCGCCGCACCTATCGGCACGGCGGGCAGTTTCTGGTCCTTGAGTGGTTTGAGAGCGGGACGCCCCCCGCAGCCCGCCAGCACCAATGTCGCCATCGCCAGCCCGGCCAATGCCCGCATCTTCATAAGCCCAGTTCCTCCCTGGCCTGCGCGATCCGCGCCCGCACCTGCGCCGGGGCCGTGCCGCCATGGCTCGTCCGGCTGGCGACCGACGCATCAACCGTCAGCACCGCATAGACGCGATCGTCGATCCGCGCGTCGATATCCTTGAGCGTCGCAATCGGCAGTTGATCGAGCGGCACGCCTGCCGCCTCCGCCGCCGCCACCGCGCGCCCGGTGATATGATGCGCCTCGCGGAAGGGAATGCCGCCTTCGCGCACCAGCCAGTCGGCAAAGTCCGTCGCTGTGGCGAAGCCGCTTTCAGCGAGGCCGCGCATCCGGTCGGTGCGGAACGTCACCGTTTCGATCATGCCCGTCATCGCCGCGATCGACAGGCCGAGCAGGTCGTGCGCCTCGAACACCGGCGGCTTGTCGTCCTGCATATCCTTGGAATAAGCGAGCGGCAGCCCCTTCATCGTCACGCACAGCGCGGTCATGCAGCCCATGATCCGCCCGGCATGGCCGCGCACCAGTTCGGCGGCATCGGGATTGCGCTTCTGCGGCATGATCGAACTGCCGGTCGAATAGGCGTCAGGCAGCTTCACGAAGCCGAAGGGCTGGCTTGCCCAAATGATGAACTCTTCGGCCAGCCGCGAAAGGTGCAGGGACGCCTGTGTTGCCGCCATCAGATAATCGAGCGCGAAGTCGCGATCGGATACACTGTCCAGACTATTGTCGGTCGGCCGGGCAAAGCCCAACGCCTGCGCCGTCGCCTGGCGATCGATGGGAAAGCCGGTGCCGGCAAGCGCCGCCGCGCCCAACGGACATTCATCGGCGCGCGCCCGCGCATCGGCAAAGCGGCTGCGGTCGCGCCGCACCATTTCATAATAGGCCATCAGATGATGGCCGAGCGTCACCGGCTGCGCCGATTGCAGATGGGTGAAGCCCGGCATCACCGCATCGGCATGTTCCTCGGCCCGCGCCAGCAGCGCACGTTGCAGGCCGAGCAGGCCCGCCGCCACTTCGTCGATCGCATCGCGCACCCACAGGCGGAAATCGGTCGCCACCTGATCGTTGCGGCTGCGCGCGGTATGCAGCCGTCCGGCGGTCGGCCCGATGAGCTGCGCCAAACGCGATTCCGTGACCATATGAATATCTTCGAGGTCGAGGTCGACGGGCACGCCATCGGCTTCATATTCCGCCGCGATCCGGTTCAGCCCCTCGGTAATCGCCTGTGCATCCTCGCCATCGACGATGCCCTGCTGGGCCAGCATCGCGACATGCGCCTTGGACCCGGCGATATCTTGTTGCCACAAACGCTTGTCGAACGGGATGGAGGCATTTATCTCGCGCATGATCGACGCGGGGCCGGCCGCAAACCGGCCACCCCACATGCTGTTGGAGCCTTCTCCCTTGGAAACCCCATTGTCCTCATTTGCTTCGCGCGCGCTAATGATACTGCTCCTGGCTGCCGGTCTGGCGGCTTGCGATAGGCAATCGTCGCCCGCTGGGCAAGCCAATGCGAGCATGAGCGGCGAGGTTCCGACGTCCGGGAATGCAACGACGGACAGCGAAGCGTTCAACTATCGGCTCGATCGCAGCAAGGCGGGAACGGCCGCGCCGACCTTCACCTTCCAGAACCCCGATGGCGGCGAGGCGACGCTGCAGGATTTTGCCGGGCGGCCGATGCTGGTCAATCTGTGGGCGACCTGGTGTACGCCATGCGTCGCGGAAATGCCGACGCTCGACCGGATCGCCGCCACCTACGGTCCCAAGGGGCTGGCCGTCCTCACCATCTCGCAGGATAATCAGGGCGAAAAGGCGGTGAAGCCCTTTTTCACCAAGCATGACCTGCCCCATTTGAAGGGCTGGGCGGACCCCGACAACCAGTTCGGCTTCGACTATGCCACCGGCCTGTTGCCCACCACCGTCCTCTATGACGCGCAGGGCAAGGAAATGGTGCGCGTGATTGGCGCGATGGATTGGGAAGGGGCCGAGGCCAAGGCGCTGATCGACGCCGCCATGGCATCGTGAAAACAAGAAAATAGACAGCGCAAAAACGAACCAAGCGGCAAAATCCACCATGCCAGATACATGCAAAATGCATCATCATCAGTGCAAAATTGGCAATTGCGTGAATATGTAAAAGAAAATTATCTTGATGAGTCGCCACCCAAATAAGCCGTGATAATTATTGCATTTTTACTTAAAAATTGTGCGGCGCAATAGAGGCTTTGCCTGAACCAATCGTCAAACCCCCTGTCATCAACAATGCAATAACAGGGGGCATGAATGACACGCTTGTCAGCGCTTAAACTTTCATTGATTCTCGCTTCGTCTTGGTCCGCTTGCGCATTGGCGCAAGAAGCACCGCAGGAACCGCAGGCCGAGGACGGCGGCACCATCATCGTAACCGGCACCCGCGCCGTTGGCATGCAGGCGACGGACAGCGCAGCGCCGATCCAGGTCTTGGGTCAGGACGCTATCACGCGGGTCGGACAGCCGAACCTCAATCAGGTTCTGACCCAGATCGTCCCAAGCTTCACGGCGCAGACCCAGGGCACCGATCTTTCCAGCTTCTCGCTGTCCGCCCGCCTTCGCGGCCTCAGCCCGAACCACACGCTGGTCCTAGTCAACGGCAAGCGTCGTCACGGCAACGCTATTCTCCAGGTGCTTGGTGCCTTCTCCGGTTCGGCCGCCCCCAGCATCGATCTCATTCCGCCAGATGCCGTCTCGCAGGTCGAAGTCTTCCAGGAAGGCGCCGCCGCCGTCTATGGTACGGACGCGATTGCGGGTGTCATCAACTTCATCCTCAAGGATCAGGCCGAGGGCGGCTCCTTCAAGGTCACCGGCGGTCAATATTTTGACAGCCAGGGTGAGTTGTTCTCGGTTTCCGGCAATTATGGCGTCAAACTGGGCGAAGACGGCTTCCTCAACGTCAGCCTGTTCCACCGTCGCCAGGATTATACGACGCTGGGCGATGGCCAAGTCCAGGTGACGAAGCCGGACGGCACGTTGCAACCCAATGCGCCGGCGCAATGGTCCAATCTGACCGGCGACGCGCTCGCCAACATCAACGGTGGCCAGCCCAAGACCGAACTCAATCTGCTCTTCTACAATGCCGGCTATGATTTCGGCGGCGTCGAAGTCTACAGTTTCGGTGATGTGTCCCGCCGCGAAGGCTGGGCAAAGCAAGGCTATCGCCATCCAAAACGGATTTGTTACGAAGCCGGAAACCTCGGCGGTGCAGTTACGCCAGCCGCCTATAATCCCAACATCTGCTATAGCGATACCGGCATTAACGGCATGGTCCCGCTGCAGCATGTGATCGAGGATGAATATAGCTTCACCGTCGGCGCCAAAGGCGAGTTTGGCGGCGGCTGGAATTACGACCTCAGCACCACCTACGCCAATCAGAAGAACGACATCTGGACCGAAAATTCCGCCCATCGCGAAGTATGGCAGGAAAGCTATGCCGCAGCACTGGCAGGCATCGGCACGCCCAACACGCCCGACAAGGCCTATGACGGCGGCTTCCGCCTGAGCCAGACCACGGTGACCGCCGACATCCGCAAGGAATTCGAAGTCGGCATGGCCGCCCCGCTGACCTTCGCCTTCGGTGGGGAATATCGCAAGGACACCTATGAAATCGTCCAGGGCGATTTCTATTCGACCTACAAGACCGGCGTGCAGTCCTTCCCCGGCTACAAGGCGACCGACGCAGGCCGCTTCAAGCGCAGTTCGCGCGCTGGCTATATCAACTTCATCGCCCAGCCGGTCGAAGGCTGGACGGTCGATCTGGCCGGCCGCTATGAAGATTATACCGACTTCGGCGATACGCTGATCGGTAAGATCACGACCCGCTACGACTTCTCGGACGCCATCGCCATCCGCGGCACGGCCAGCACCGGCTTCCGCGCTCCGTCGCTGGCTGAACAGAAATATTCGACGATCAACGTGGGGCCGACCAGCGCCGTGGCCCAGTTGCCCGCGGGCAGCCCGGCGGCCGCCTTGCTCGGCTTCGACTCGCTTGGCCCTGAAAAGTCCAAGAACTTCTCGGCGGGCATCGTTCTGCGCCCTGTGCCCAAGCTCGCCATCACGGTCGATGCCTATATGATCAAGATCAAGGATCGCATCGCTGCCACGGCATCGCGCAACGCCGTCCAGGGTGGTGTCGTCCAGCCAGGTGCCGACGCGATCTTCGACGCGCTCTCTGCCGCTGGCATCGTTCTCGACACCGCCTTGCAACAGGTCGGCGTCCAGAGTTTCACCAACGGCATCGATACCCGAACGACCGGCGTCGATTTCTCCATCGCCTATCCGGTGGCCCTGGACTTTGGTTCTCTCAACCTGTCGCTCAACGGCAACTATAACAAGACGAAGATAACCAACAATAAGGTCGGTTATCCGCTGTTCAACGCCGCTTCCGAAAGCAATATCGAAGACACGACTCCCAAATATAAGGTTGGCTTCGGCGCCCTGCTCAAGGCAGGCAAGTTGAGTGTCAACCTGCGCGAAACGCTCTATGCCAAGACCAGCATCCTGGTCCGGCCGGGTGTCGGCAGCGGCGTCGTGCCGGAAGGCGGCTTCCTGATCGCCGATGGCGCGCTGGTGAACGGCGTCAACGCCAACCAGCTCTACTTCAATGGCGTGGTCAAGTCGGCAGTCATTACCGATCTAGAAGTCGGTTATGACTTTAACGATAGTGTGACCTTTTCAATTGGTGCCAATAACCTGTTCGATAAGGTGCCTGAAGTACCCAAGATGGTGTCGGGCGCAGGCGTTGTCGTGAACCCTGGCGTGTCACCTTATCAAAATGGTGCAGGGGCCTATAACAGTCCTTACAACCATAGCCCCTACGGCACGGCGGGCGGCTATTATTACGCGCGTATCGACTTCAAATTCTAAGTTACGCACAATGGAGGGTCGGTTCGGGAACGAACCGGCCCTTTTGCTATGGAGGGTGCCTGCATGACCGGATCGTCCGACAGCCTGTCCCGCCGCATGCTGATGCGCGGGGCTATGGGTGCCACCGCCCTCGCGACGGCTACGCCCGCCCTCGCCCAGCGCGGGCGCAAGGTCGATTTGCCCGACGATCCCGCCGCCATGGTCGCCAGCCTGACCGACGGCATCTTCCTCAACAGCAATGAACATCCCGTCGGCCCCGGCGCTGCGGCGCTTGGTGCGCTGGCCAAATTGCCGCCCTTGTCGGGCCGCTATGGCATGGCGTTTGCAGGCAAGCTGGAGAGCCTGTTCGCGCGGCAAAATGGCCTCTCCCCCGAACAGGTGCAGGTCCATCCCGGCTCCTTCATGCCGCTCCGATCGGTCGCGCTGACCTATTCCTCGACTGACCGCCCCATCGCCAATTTCGAGCCGACCTTCGACCAAGGGTTTCTGGGGCTAGGCAACCAGAGCGTCACCCGCTCGGTCGCCGTGCCGTTGTCGGGCGATTTCGCCGCAGACCCACGCAAACTGCTGGCCGCCGCGCCGAATGCGAGCGTCTATTATCTGTGCAATCCCAACAACCCGACCGGCCTCGTCACCGCGCGCACCGACATCGACTGGCTGCTCGCCAACAAGCCCAAGGGCGCGATCCTGCTGGTCGATGAAGCCTATATTGATTTCAGCGATGCCCGGACCTGCCTCGATCTGGTCGCCAGTGGCGCGGAGGTGCTGGTGACGCGGACCTTTTCCAAGATTTACGGCCTTGCGGGCTTGCGCTGCGGCCTGATCGCGGGGCGCAAGGATCTGCTCGACGGCATGGCCCGCTATGGCACCAACATCACGCCCATGCCCGCCGTGATCGCGGCGGAGGCGAGCCTGCTCGATCCCATGCTGCTGCCAACGCGCAAGGCCGAGAACAAGGCGGTGCGCGACGATCTCTACCGCTGGCTTGACGCACAAGGGCTGCGCTACCTCCCCTCGCAGGCGAGTTTCGCGATGATCCATGTCGGCCGCTCCGGCGCGGATGTGACGGCTGCGCTGGCGGCGCAGAAAATCTACATCGGCGGCCCGCGCAAATATATGGACGACTGGGTCCGCGTCTCGTTCGGCACGCCGACTGAAATGCAGGCGTTCAAGACCGGACTGCTCAAGGCGCTGGCATGAGCCTTACCCGTCGCGAGGCGCTGGGCGCGGCGGTGGCCCTGCCGTTGGCGGCCAGGACAGCGGGTGCTGCGACGCCCGCTCTGCCCGACAAGGCGGGCTTTGCCGCCACCCCGGTCGCCTATCTCGACAGCGCATCGACCCATCCGATCAGCCTGGGCGCGCGCGCCGCGATGGACGCCTATGTCGCTGGCCGCACGCTTGATCCCGCCGCGCTCGCTCGCAAGCCCGTCGATCGGGCGGGAGTCATCGCCAAATTTGCGCGCCTGGTGAACGCCGACGCGGATGAAATCACCTGGGTCCAATCCACCACCATGGGCGAGCAGTCGGTGCTGCGTGCGCTCGGCTTTCCCGCCAACAGGGGCCGCGTGGTCACCGATATGCTGCATTTCTATGCCGCCTTCCCCATGTATCTGGAAATGGCCAAACAGGGCGTCGATGTCGCCTGGGTTAAGGCGCGCGACGGCCGCATCGAACTGGACGATATGGCCCGCGCCATTACGCCCGGCACCCGCCTCGTCAGCCTCTCGCTCGTATCGACCTATAATGGCTTCCAGCATGACCTGAAGGCCGTGTGCGACCTAGCGCACAAGGTCGGCGCGTTGGTCTATGCTGACATCATTCATGCGGCGGGGGCTGTCCCGGTCGATCTCCATGCCAGCGGCGTCGATTTCGCCGCCTGCGCCTGCTATAAATGGCTGATGGGGGATTTCGGGCTTGGCTTCCTCTACGTCAGGCGCGGCGTGTGGGATCAGCTACCCCGTACCGAATATGGCTATTATGGCTTTGCCGCGCCCGACGCCCCGCCGGGCATCGGCCTGTCGCCGCCGCAGACCCATGCCTATCCGCTCGACCCGCCGGGCGACGCCCCGGTCAGCTATGCCGTCCGCACAGGCGCGCTCGGCCATTTCGCGACCGGCACCTATGCGCAGGCAATCGTCGCCGCGCTCGATCATTCGCTCGACTATATCGGTCGCCTGACTATGCCCGCGATCCAGGCCCATGCCCAGCAATTGATCGCCCCCTTGCGCGAAGGCCTAAGCGCCAAGGGCTATGCGATCGTCACCCCATCCGGCACCACCGCGCCGCTGCTCACCGCACTGCTGCCCGATGCCAAGGCGCGGCTGTCGGACCCGCTGGCCAAGGCCGGGGTGCGTGTGTCGCTGCACGATCATCATCTGCGCGTCTCGCCTTCGGTGTTCAACGATGCGACAGATGTCGAACGGCTGCTCGCCGCCCTGCCCCGTGCCTGATATTTGGAGAAACTGATGGTCCGCCTGATCCCCGCCGCCCTGCTGCTGGCTACGACGCCTGCGTTCGCGCAACCCGCCCCCGCTCCGCAGCCGATGCCCGCCAGCGTGCCCTTCTCCCCCGCGATCCGGGTGGGCGACATTCTCTATATGTCGGGGCAGATCGGTCAGGTGCCCGAAGGCATGGACGCACACAAAGAGGGTTTCGACGCGGCGGTCAGGGGTGCGATGGATGCGATTGGCGGCATCCTCAAGGATAATGGCCTCGACTATGGCGATGTCGTCAAATGCACGGTGATGCTGGACGACATGGCCGACTGGCCCCGCTTCAACGCCGCCTATACGCCCTATTTCGCGGGCAAACGCCTGCCCACCCGCAGCGCCTTCGGCGCGGACGGCCTGGCGCTCGGCGCGCCGCTGGAAGTGGAATGTATCGCGGCGTTCAAATAGCGCTGGCTTCCCGCGCCAACAGCACCGGGACGCCGTCGCGAACCGGATAGGCCAGGCCCGCGGCTTCCGAGACGAGCGCATTGCGGGCTGCGTCCCAGCGTAAGGGCGTGCGGGTTACCGGGCATACCAGCTTGGCAAATAGCCAGGGGTCGATCGGCGCATACTCGCTCACTGCATCGTTGCTCCGCCGTCGCGGTCTGCGCGGCCGACGATCTGCATGAGTTGGATGATCCGTTCGGAGCGTTCGGACAGCGTATCGGCTTCCAGCAAGGTCTGTTTGGCGGCGGGGTCGAACGGCGCGATCTGGGCGATGCCGTTGACCAGCGACGTGTCGTCCAGCCGCGACACGGCGGTCCAGTCCACCACATAGCCCAGCGCATCGGCAAAGCGCCGCGATTCCTGCTCCAATGCGGCGCGTTCGACCGCGTGCAGCACTTCATCTTCCTGCGGCGCCTGCTCGATGTCCGCTTCGATCTGGCGGAATTGCGTCGCCACCGGCAATTCGCGCACGAAGCGGAAGCGGGCGAGGCCGGTCAGGATGATGTTGAACCGCCCATCCTCCATCGCCTCGATATGGCTGACATGGCCCAGGCATCCCATGTCGAACAGCGAGGGCACCGGCCCGCCTTCGCGCGGCTGGATCATGCCGATGCGCCGGTCGCGCGCCATCGCGTCATGGATCAGCGCCCGATAGCGCGGCTCGAAAATATGCAGCGGCAGGTCCATGCCCGGCAGCAGCAAGGCGCCGGACAGGGGAAAAATAGAGACGCGCGCGAGGGGCATCAGGCGAAGAGGATCTGCGACAGCTTGCGACGCTGCGCGGATACCCACGGATCTTCCAGCCCGACGGCTTCGAAGATGGTGACGAGTTGCGCGCGCGCCGCGCCTTCGTTCCAGGTCCGGTCGCGCCGCACGATTTCCAGCAGCGCGTCGGCCGCCCCGTCGCGGTCGCCATTGGCCATCAGTCCGCCCGCGAGCTCAAACCGGGCTTCATGATCGTCGGGATCGGCCGCGACCTTCGCTTCGACCGCCGACAGGTCCGCCAATGGCTTGACGTCGCGTGCCAGCGCGATCGCCGCCCGCGCCTGATCGACCGGGCCGTGCCGGGCGATCTCGGCGGGCAAGGCCGCCAGCAGCGCTTCGGCCTCGTCCAACTGGCCCAACATCACCAGCGCCCGCGCTTGTCCTGCGACCACCTCGACCATGTCGGGGACCATTTGCGCGATCTGGGTGAACACCGACAAGGCGCGCTCGGCATCGCCCTCGGCCAGCAATTCCTCGCCCATGGCGATCAGCGGGGCAATTTCCTGCGCCTGCGACTTTTCTTCCGATTCGATCGGCAGTTGCGACAGCAATTGGTCAAGATATTGTTTGAGTGCGCCTTCGGTCCGCGCCTGGGTCAGGTCCGCGACGGGCTGGCCCTGGAACACGGCATAGACGGTCGGGATCGACTGGACCCGGAACTGGCTGGCGATGAAGCCATTTTCATCGACATTGACCTTGACCAGCTTGACGCCCTTGGCCGCATAATCGGCGCAGACCTTTTCGATGATCGGGGTCAGTTGCTTGCACGGGCCGCACCATTCGGCCCAGAAATCGACGATCACCAACTGGGTGCGCGACGGCTCCACCACGTCCTGGCGGAACGCCTCAATCGCCGCCTTGTCGGCCTCGCTCAATCCCAGGGTCGCCACGCTTCAATCTCCTGCCAATGCGGTGTGTCGCCGCCTCCATATATCGCCATATGGGGCGCGTCACCCTTTCCCCGCAAGACCGACTGTCAGAAGGTGTAGCCAATGCCAAGCGCGCCGACGAACTGGTTGCGCGATCCGGCGTCCGACACGATCGGCGAGTCGGCATATTTGCCGAGCATCCGCGAATAGCCGGCCAGACCGAAGAGCGCCCAACCCTTGCGCAGATCGCCCGACAGGGACTTGCCCGCCGTCAGGTTGGCGCTCATCCGCTTGAAGCCGGACCCGCGACCGGCACGGTCATAGACGTCGAGGCCACTGGCCAGGCTCTCCTGCGGCGTGATGTCGAAATAATAGCGGCCATATTTCTTGCCGACATAATCGGCCGAGAGGCTGAGGCCCGCGAAGGTGGTCATCGACAGCGGGGTGAAATATTCAACCGTCGGCGTGACGACATAACCGCCATGTGCGCCCGCCACATCCTTGGTCACGGCAACCCGCGCCGATATATTGTCATAGTCGCTGGTGATGACCCCGGTCTTGCCGATGCCGACAAAGGCACCGACCTCCACCGCGAGGTCGCGCTTGCCTAACAATTGCACGGCCTCATCCTTGATCTGCTTGCGGCTGGTCCGGTCAAGCCGGACGTTGACGATCGGCCCCAGTTCAAAATTCACGCTTGGTCCGATGGGGTCGGGGATCGCATCGACATAGAGCGACGTGCCGCGCGTCCAGAAGGCGTAATCATGCACTTTACCGCGGGCCTGCGCGATCGGCAGGACGCGATAATCGTCCGACCCTTCATAGCTGGGGATCATGGCGGCACCAGCCCCGATAGTCAGCGTGCTATGCTGTTCTTCATCTTGCGCCAGCGCGGGCACAGCAAGGGACAGGGTCGCGACGACCGTCGCGGCCAGAGAGCAGCGGAAAAATGGCATGAAAAACCCTGTCTTGATGTGCGTCAGGGCCTAGAATGTTTCGGGCTGGTTACAGGTTCCCGCCGATGCGACCAACCGATCGTGTCAAAGGAAATATTTGAGCTTGATATCCTGCTCCACCGGCGCACCTGCGACAGGGAAACTGGCCGACCGAAAACTGGGCGCGCCGAAACGCAGCACCGGGTTGCGCGAGAAGCCGACGCCTTCGCGCGGGATTCCGGCAAAAGTATCCAATTTGCCATTGCCATTTTCGTCATGGATGATGGCGATGGCATAGTGGCCCGGTGCCATCGCACCCAGCGCGACTGCTCCGCCTTGCGCCGGGACGGCGAAATGGCGTTTGTCGGGGTCCTGGGTGCAGTCGGGGAAATGTTCGGGCATCCGCGTGACGCACACTAATAGCTGCCCCTTGCCGGACCGCAGCCCTTCCACCGCCATGCTGACCGACTGGGGCTGGCTGAGCGGTGCCGCCCCGCTCAATCCCGCCAATGCGATGACAGCCATCGCCACCCGCCCGATCATGCGCGCGCCTTCGTCGTGAAATCGCCTAGCCCCTGGTCGGTGCCGCAAAGCCGGTCCCAAAAGCGGAAATAGAGGCCATAATTGCAATTATAGCGATCATGATGCCGCTGATGATGGGTTGCCGTGATCAGCCATCCGCCGATCGGGCCGCGTACCATCCAGCGCGGGAACATCTCCCACCCCATATGATTGCTGACCCCCATCACTGTCATGATCGTCAGCACGACACCGAGCGCACCGACATGGATGGGGATGAGGAACACCAGCGCCGGGATCACCACCGCGCCGGTCAGCGCTTCCCAGGGGTGGAAGCTCATCGCCGCCCAGGCCGTGGGCGGGCGGCTGGCATGATGCACCGCATGGGCGACGCGAAACAGCTTGGGTCGGTGCATCCAGCGATGGGTCCAGTAGAACCAGGTGTCATGCGCGGCGAGATAGAGCAGCACCGAGAGCGGCAGATACCAGAGCGGCATCGCCGCGACATCGGTGTAGATGCGCGTCCAGCCATGCGCCTGCCAGCCCCAGGCGACCACGCCCGCGGGTATGCCGTAGATGAGCGCGGAAGCCAGGGACCAGGCAATCTCCCGCCCCATCTGCTTTTCGAGGCCCCGATAGAGGCCCGGCTGGCGAATCCGGGTTGCGAGCGCAAAGCCCCCGCTCGCCAACAGATACCGCACGCCGACAATGGCGCTCATCGCCAGGGCGGACAAAAGAATAGCTGCGACCATGAAGCGCCTATAGGCGCGATTGCGCGCCTGCGAAAGCGTAAGCCTGCACTTAAGTGCGGGGGCGTGCCTGCCGATAGCTGCCCAGCACCCGCACCCATTTGGTGTGGAACTCCAGTTCGGCGAGCGCCCGGTCGACCGCCGGATCGCCCGGCATCCCTTCGATATCGCAGAAAAATTCGGTCGCGGCGAAGCTCGCTCCGCGCTGATAGCTTTCCAGCTTGGTCATATTGACGCCATTGGTCGCAAAGCCGCCCATCGCCTTATAGAGCGCGGCGGGGACATTCTTCACCTCGAACAAAAAGGTGGTCATGACCGGGCCGACATTGGCGATCGGCATTTTGGGTTCGCGCGCCAGAACCAGGAAGCGCGTCATATTATCGTCGCTGTCCTCGATATTCTCGGCGATCAGGCGCAGGCCGTAGAGTTCGGCGGCGAGATAGGGCGCGATCGCCCCTTCGCCGGGCGTCTTGCGCTCCGCCACCAGCGCCGCCGCGCCCGCCGTATCGGCATAGGCGACCGGCTGAATGCCGCGCTCGCGCAGATAGTGGCGGCATTGGCCGAGCGCCTGGGGATGGCTGATCGCGCTTTGCACGGGGCTATTGTCGGGTGCCATCAGGCAATGGCGGATGCGCAGGAAATATTCGTCGACGATTGCCAGCCCCGATTCGGGCAGCAGGAAATGCATGTCCGCAACCCGCCCATGCAGGCTGTTTTCGATCGGGATGATCGCGCGCGCGGCAAGGCCATTGCGCACTGCATCAATCGCGTCCTCGAACGCGAAACAAGGCAAGGGCACGCAATCGGGCGCATAACCCAAGGCGGCGAGGTGCGAATTGGCACCCGGCGCGCCTTGATAGGCGACGGCGCGGGCCGGATCGGCAGCGGCCTTGGCGGACAGGTCAGCAACGATCGTGCGGGCGGGGGCTGGATAGTTGTCCATGAGTGGGTGCGCGCTTAGGCCGTTGCCTGGCCGCACGCAAGCATCGGCGGGGCCGTACTCGGCCACCCTGGCATATTTCCCACGTCAACCCGGCTTGCACCTTGGCGTGTCCGCCATTATGGCAGCGCACAAGAGGGGGCGCGGAACATGGCCGCCCGAAAAGATACGCAAGGGAAATCGAGCGAAATGGGCGATCGTTTTAATACCGTAGCGGGCTGGGCACTGTTCGCGGGCATTATCGCACTGGGCGGCGCGATCGTCAGTTCCAAAATTTTCCATGACGAGCGGCCCGAAACCATGGGCTATGCGATCGAGGGCGTCGAAGCCGAGGGTGAAGGCGCCGTTGCCGGTCCTAGCCTCAACACCCTGCTCGCCGGTGCGGACGTCGCGGCGGGTGAAAAAGTATTCGCCAAATGCGCCGCCTGCCACACCGTCAACCAAGGCGGCGCGAACGGCATTGGTCCCAATCTTTGGGATTCGGTCGGCAAGGCGCATGGCCATGTCGCTGGCTTTGCCTATTCCGAAGCGCTCAAGTCGGTTCCGGGCAACTGGACGTTCGAGGCACTGGATAAGTGGCTGAAGAGCCCGCGTGAATATGCGCCCGGCACGAAGATGACCTTTGCTGGCCTTGGCAACCCCGTCGATCGCGCCAACCTGATCGCCTGGCTCAATACGCAGGGTTCCAACCTGCCCCTGCCCGCCGCCGATGCGGAGCCGGAAGCCGAAGGTGATAACGCCGCCGCAGCCGACAATGCCGCAAATGCAGCCGAGGCTCCGGCCGAGAACGCAGCCGAATAATTCGCCTCAGGCGGCATGATCCGTATCGAGGATCTGACAGGCGCGGCCCTAGGGGCCGCGCTTGATTCGCTCGCCGACCTGCGAATCACGGTATTTCGCGATTTTCCCTATCTCTATGATGGATCAGGTGCGGCGGGGCGCGCCTATGAACAGGATTATCTGACCGCCTATGCGCAAAGCCCCGGCGCGCTCATCGTCGGCGCATTTGCTGATGACGGCGGTGGCGAACGGCTGATCGGCGCGGCCACCGCCGCACCGATGGTCGATCACGCCCCCGAATTCGCCGCCCCCTTCCGCGCGCAGGGCATTGCCATCGACCAGGTTTATTATTTCGGCGAATCCGTGTTGCTGCCCCGATGGCGCGGCCATGGCATAGGCCATGCCTTCTTCGACCGGCGTGAGGCCAAGGCGCGTGCAGAGGGCTTCACGATCGCGGCCTTTTGCGCAGTGATCCGCCCCCCGGATCACCCCGCCCGTCCCGCCGACTATAGCCCGCTCGACCCCTTCTGGCGCAAGCGCGACTTTGCGCCCGTCGAGGGGCTGATCGCGCATTATGACTGGAAGGATGTGGGGGAAGCAGCGAACAGTGCCCATCCAATGCAGTTCTGGCTCAAGCATCTGGACTGACAGGTCAGCCCCCCCTCAGTAGGCCGCGACCAGCAGCTTGTCGATCTTGCGGCCATCCATGTCGACGATCTCGAAGCGCCAGCCCTGGTCCTCGATATAGTCACCGACTTCGGGCAGACGCTTCATTAGCCACAGGACATGGCCAGCGACGGTCGCATAGTCGCGGTCCTCCGACAGGTCGACGCCGATCCGCTCGGCCAGTTGGTCGATCGGCATCTGGCCCGATACCAACAGGCTGCCATCCTCCCGTTCGACCAGATCGGGTTCGTCGAACGCATCGCGGTCCGAGGCGAAGTGGCCCGCTATCGCCGACAGCAAGTCGGCCGGGGTCACAATCCCTTCAAAATGGCCATATTCGTCATGGACCATGACCATCGGCACATCCGACCGACGCAGCACTTCCAGCGCGTCCATGGCATCGACCTGATCGGGCACCACCTCCGCCTTGCGCATCAGTGCGCCGACATTGAGCGGTTCGCCCCGGAACAGCGCACTCATGATGTCGCGCGCCTGGACGATGCCGATAATATCCTCGACCGATCCGCGCCCCACCGGCAGCCTGGTATGCGGCGTTTCCAGCAGGCGCGCGCGAATCGTATCCTCGTCGGCAGCGATGTCGATCCAGTCGACATCCATCCGTTGCGTCATCACCTCGCGCACCGGCCGGTCGGCCAGCCGCACGACGCCCGAAATGATCGCCCGCTCGCTTTCCTCGATCACGCCCGATCTGGTCGCTTCGGCTACGATCAGGTGCAGTTCGTCGACCGTCACATGATGTTCCGATTCGCGGTCCATGCGCAGCAGCTTGAAGATCAGACTGCTCGATCCATCCAATATCCAGACGATGGGCGCGGTGATTTTCGACAGCCAGAACATCGGCGTCGCGACCACGATCGCGATCGCCTCCGGCGCGCGCAGCGCGAATTGCTTAGGCACCAGTTCGCCGACGATCAGCGAGGCATAGGTCGTCAGGCCGATCACCAGGGCAAAGCCCACCGTTGCCGAAACCGCAGCCGGCAGGCCCAGCGCGCGCAACTGCTCGCCCACCGGACCGCCCAGGCTGGCCCCCGAATAGGCACCTGTTCCGATACCGATGAGCGTGATGCCGATCTGGACCGTGGAAAGGAACTTGCCGGGATCGCTGGCCAGCGCCATCGCCATGGTCGCGCCCTTACGCCCCGCCTTTTCCAACCCCTGCAACCGGGGCTTGCGTGCCGATACGATGGCAAGCTCCGACATCGCAAAGACGCCGTTCAGCGCCACCAGCGCGAGGATGATGAACAGATCGGCCCAGGGAAAGGGCGTCGGATTGGGGAGGGGGATCGTGGCCATGGTGGTCGAAGAAAGGCTATACCCTCTATTCTTTCATTTGCACAACCATCCCATCATCATGAGTTCAGTTCGCTTGTGGAACAAAGACGGCTGCTCAGCGATTTGGGGGCATCCGCTCCAGAGGGCGATACGATAAGGGAAATAGTGTCATGAGGATTTCACACCGCATCATCGGGGCCGCCGGTTTGGCCGCCATGCTGGCGACCACCGCTTGCACCACGGACCCGAATACGGGCCAGCGCACGATCTCAAAGGCCGCAATCGGCGGTATCGGCGGCGCGTTGGGCGGCTATCTGTTGGGCGATCTGGTTGGCGGCCGCAACGACCGCACCGAAAAGATCCTGGGTGCGGGCATCGGCGCGGTCGCGGGTGCGGGCGTTGGCGCTTATATGGATGCGCAGGAACGCAAGTTGCGCGAGGACACCGCCGGCACCGGCGTCGATGTGATTCGCGATGGCGACGACCTGTTGCTGCGCATGCCGTCGGGCATCACCTTCGCCTATGACCGCGCAGACGTGCAGCCGCAGTTCCAACCGACGTTGAACGATGTCGCGTCGGTTCTGGCGCAATATCCCAAAACCTATATCGACGTGTTCGGCCATACCGACAGCGACGGGGCGGATGCCTATAACCAGACCCTGTCCGAGCGCCGCGCCCAGGCGGTGTCGAGCTATCTGGTGAGCCGTGGCGTCCAGTCTGCCCGCATGGGTACGCGCGGTTTCGGCGAGACCCAGCCGATCGCATCGAACGCGACCGAAGAAGGCAAGGCCGCCAATCGCCGGGTGGAGATCAAGATCTCGCCGGTGACCGAGGCTGACGTTCGGAGCTAAGCGGATACAAGCCCCTCCCTATCAGGGAGGGGGAAGGGGTGGGTGCGATTGCTCCTTCAGCAATCGCTGGCGCAGCCATTTTAGACCGCGCAGCGCTCGCTTCGCTCGCGACCCACCCCAACCCCTCCCTTAAAAGGGAGGGGCTTTATTTTCGTTAGAAACTCGCCTTCAGGCCGTCGATCACGAATTGGGCGGCGAGGGCGGCCAACAGCACACCAAGCAGCCGGGTGATCACGGCTTCGATCTTGCGGCCGAGCAGTGCCATTAGCGGGCCTGCCGCCAGCAGCGCGCCGAGCATCAGCGCTAGCGTCAACAGCACCGCGCCCAGCACGACCAGACGTTCGGTCATATCATGAGCGCGCGACATGAGCAGCATCACCGTGGCGATCGATCCTGGTCCCGCGATCATCGGCATGGCCATCGGGAAGACCGAGACATCCTCGACATGCGGCTCTTCGTCGGTGAGTTTCTGCGCCCGGTCCTCGCGCCGCTGGGTGCGTTTTTCGAAGACCATGTCCATGGCGATCATAAACAGCATGATGCCGCCCGCGATGCGGAAACTATCGAGTTCGATGCCCAGCACGCCGAGTAGTTGTTTACCCCACAAAGCGAAGACCAGCAGGATGGCCGCCGCGATGCCGACTGCGCGGATCGCCATGGCGCGCCGTTCGGCCGCGCTTGCCGCGCTGGTCAGGCTGGCATAAATGGGCGCGCAGCCCGGCGGGTCGATTACCACGAACAGGGTGACGAAGGCCGACAGGAATAATTCGATCATGATCCGGCCCCTACCCTGTCCGCTATGACGGCATCATAGCCGCTGCCATTCCATATTTGCACGGTGACGGTGCGACCGCCATCGGCGGCGACGTCAGCGCTCCAGAGCAGGCTGTCGTCGGGCGGCGGCGGCAGGTCGTTCTTGCCCGGCTTTCCGCCCGGCGGCGGTCCTTCGGGGCGCTGTGGCCGTTTGCAGGTCGCGACCTTGCCGGTCAGAAATTCGGGCGCGGCGCGGGGGCTGGCGAGCGGGGCGCGATGATCGAAGATCCATTTCCACGCCCCCTTCTTGTCGCGTCGCCAGATCGTGGTGAAATAACCGACCGACCCGTCGGTCGTGCTCCAGTTGCCGGTGCTGGCGGCCAGATTGCCATCGCAGCCGACATAGACGATCGAAGGGGACCAGCTGATCGGTGCGGGCGGGTCAGTGCGGCCCTTGAGCCAATCCTTCGCCAGCACCCGTTGCGGCACGGCCATCACCGCGTCATCGGCGGCGGTGTCGCGAAAGGCGGTCCATTGCCCCTTTTGCCTGGCCAGCCGGTTGAAGGCGATTTCGGCGGCGATCACCGAACTGGGGTCGGGCTGAAAGCGCAGCGGCGGGCGGGCGGCGACTGGCACCGCGAGCAGCGCCAGCGCGCTGAGCGTCAGGAGAGCGGCGCGCGCCCTCACAAGCCCTCCGGCTTGGGCAGCCCCGCGCGGGCATGGGCGGCGACCAGCGTGTTGCGCAGCAGCACCGCGATCGTCATCGGGCCGACGCCGCCGGGGACGGGCGTGATCGCGCGGACATGGGCGAGCGCTTCGGCAGTGGCGACGTCGCCGACGATCCGGCTCTTGCCATCCTCGGTATCGGTCACGCGGTTGATGCCGACGTCGATCACCGTCGCGCCGGGCTTGATCCATTCGCCCTTGACCATTTCGGCCCGGCCGACGGCGGCAACGACGATGTCGGCGCGGTGGACGATGCTGGCGAGGTCGCGGGTGCGGCTGTGCGCGATGGTGACGGTGCAGCTTTCGGCGAGCAGCAACTGCGCCATCGGCTTGCCGACGATATTGGAGCGGCCGACCACGACCGCCTCCAGCCCCGACAGGTCGCCCAGCTCATCCTTCAGGAGCATGATGCAGCCCATCGGCGTGCAGGGGACCAGCGCCTCCTGCCCCGTCGCCAGTCGGCCCGCATTGACGACATGGAAGCCATCGACATCCTTGGCCGGGTCGATCGCGGCGATGACGCTGGATTCGTCGATGTGGCTAGGGAGCGGCAACTGAACGAGGATGCCGTCGATGCGGTCGTCCTGGTTGAGTTCCGCGATCAGGTCGAGCAGGTCGTCCTGGCCGATGGTAACCGGGCGCTTGAACTCATAGCTTTCCATGCCGACCGCGACGGTCATCTTGCCCTTGGACCGGACGTAGACGCTGCTGGCCGGATCTTCGCCCACCAGTACGACCGCGAGCCCCGGCTTGCGCCCCGCCTGCGCGGTGAAGGCGGCGACACCCTCGGCCACCGTGTCGCGCAGCCCCGCCGCATAAGCCTTGCCGTCGATGATCTTGCCGATGGTCATGTCGCTTGCACCCATATGTCGATGATGGCGGTGAGGCGCGCAGCCGCGTGCGCCCCATCCCGTATTCGCAGCCGCTTTAGCCGGTTGGTGTCGCCCGATTCCAGTAAAATCGCGCTTTTGGGCCAATCGAGCGCCTTGGCCAGCAGCGCGATCAGCGCGCTATTGGCGCGGCCCTTTTCGGGCACGGCGCGCACGCGGGCGCAGAGCCAGCCCGCGCCCTTCTCGTCCGTCCAGCCGCCGCCGATTGCATCCTTCGCCGCGCCCGGCGTCAGCCGGACGGCAAGCAACAGATCGTCGCCCGCCAGCGACCAGACCGCGGTCAGATCGCCGCGCGCATCAGCGCCGCGAACAGATTTTCGCGCACTGGCCCCTGCAGGATGATCACCGCGAGCAACACGACCATCGGCGACAGGTCGAGCATCCCCAAATCCGGCAGTATCTTGCGCACCGGACGGTAAAGCGGCTCGGTCATGCGATCGAGCGCGTAGAGGCCGTTGCGCACATATTCGTTGGAGGTGTTGATGACGTTGAAGGCGATCAGCCAGCTCAGCACCGCCTGGACGATGATGATCCACCACACCGCTTCCAGCACGATATAGACGATGCCGTTAAGGGCGTTCAGAAGTTCTAGCACGCTGTTGGCCTTCCATGCTGCGTCGCCGCATATCTAGTCTCGCGGCCATCCTGCCACAAGCGCTGCGCGACGCTTATTCGAGCAATATACGGCCCAGGGTCAACCCTGGGGCATCGTCCCCGGCCGAAGATAGGCAAACATGTGCGGCACATAATCCGCCTTGCCAAGGTCCACCTTCTGCGCCCGCAGGATCGCATAGGCGGTCATCAGGTGAAAATAAAATTGGGGCAAGACCCAGTCCCGCGCATATTGCTCGGCGGTCAGGTCAAAGATCATGCCGTTGGGCAAGGCGTGGGCAACCATCCTGTCGGCACCATCCAGTGCATCGGGGGGCAGAGCCTCCAGTAGCGCCACGGTCTGCGTAATCCGGTCCCTGGCATCTGCCAGCGAACCCGGCTGCTCCCCGGCATTGCGCCCTTCCTCCAAAAGCTGATCGCGCGCAGCGGAAAAGGCCTCTCCCCGCAGACGGGCGATGGCTTCATGCGCCTGGACGCAAGCGAAGCGGATCTGGGTCGATAGGGGAAACATATCCGGTGCCAGGCGCGCGGACAGCAGCACCTGCGCATCGTCGGCTGGCAGTTGCGCCTGCGCCTTGTCCAGCCAGGCGGACAGCGTGCCGAGCATCTGCCGGAAGGAAGGCACGAGAAGTTGCGTCAGCGACATGGACAAACGCTCCTCTATCAATTGCGGATCAGCGTGCCTGCGCCGCGCCGGGTGAAGATTTCGAGCAGCATCGCATGGGGCACGCGGCCGTCGAGGATGACTGCGGCGTCCACCCCGCCCTCGACCGCGCGGACACAGGTTTCGAGCTTGGGAATCATGCCGCCGCTGATCGTGCCATCCTGTTGCAACACCTCGATCGCCTGCGGGTCGAGGTCGGTCAGGAGGTTCTTGTCCTTGTCCAGCACGCCCGCGACATCGGTCAGCAGGAAGAAGCGCGATGCGCCGAGTTCGGCAGCGATCGCGCCCGCCATCGTGTCGGCATTGACGTTGTAGGTATGGCCATCCGCGCCGATGCCGACGGGGGCGACCACGGGGATGATGCCGTCCTGCGTCAGCGTGTCGAGGATGCGGCGGTCGACCTTTACCGGGTCGCCGACGAAGCCCAGATCGACATTGCGCTCAATCCCCGAATTGGGGTCGGCCTCGCGCTTGCCCAACACTTTTTCGCAGAGGATGAGGTTACCGTCCTTGCCCGAAATGCCGACGGCACGGCCGCCAGCCCCGGCGATCCAGCCGACGATTTCCTTGTTGATGGAGCCGGCCAGCACCATCTCGGCGATCTTGGCGGTTTCGGCGTCGGTGACGCGCAGGCCGCCGACGAACTCCGATTCGACGCCCAATTTCTTGAGCATCGCGCCGATCTGTGGCCCGCCGCCATGGACGACGACGACATTGATGCCGACCGCCTTCATCAGCACCACATCCTCGGCGAAGTCGCGCGCCGCTTCGGGGTCGCCCATGGCGTGGCCGCCATATTTGACGACGAAGGTCTTGCCCGCATAGCGCTGCATATAGGGCAGCGCTTCGACCAGGGTTTCGGCCTTGGCGAGGAGCGCGGGATCGGGGGCGTGATTGCTGTTCATGCGCGGGCGCATAAGCCCTAAGCGGGGCTATCGCAAGGCCGGGACCGTACAGCGACCCGGACAAGGGTCGCGTGTTTTTCGATTTTGATTAGTTAGCTAACTAATCGAAGTTCAACCCCTCAGGCGCGATCGAGCCGCCGTCCAAGGCCGACCAGCAGATAGATGACCGGCGGGACGAGCAGCGCGGACAGCACGACCTTGGCCAGAATCTGCCCCATCAGCAGTTCGCCGATTGGGTATTTGCCGTAAAAGGCGATCGACACGAACAGCAGGGTATCGACGATCTGCGACAAAATACTGGCGACCGCCGCGCGCAGCCAGAGCATCCGGCTGCCTGCCTGTCCCTTTAATGCCGCAAACAGCGTGACGTTGAGCGTCTGCGAAATGCCATAGGCGATGATGCCGCCGAGCCAGATGCGCGGCGTGCCGCCCATCATCCTAGCAAAGGCCTCCGCACTAGCCGGGTCCATGTCGCTGGCCGCGGGGACGGACAGAACGATGATGGTTAGCAGGATCGACGCGATGAGCGGGAGGAAGCCGATCTGCACCAGCCGGTTGGCGACGGCGCGGCCATGGAGTTCGGCCACCGCGCTGGAAATCGTCACCAGCAGCAGAAAGGCGAAAATGCCCGCCTCCACCGCCAGCGGCCCCAGCCCGACCATAGGTCCAAGCGCGGAAATCGGACCCAGCGTCACCTGCTTATTGCCCAGCACGCCCGCGATGCAGACCATGCCACCATAAAAGATCGCGAAGGAAAAGAGCGAGCGGCTGATCGGCGCGGAAGAGGTGGTCATCGTCGGCACTTAGCCATATTTGCGAGGTGGGGGAAGATGGCGCGGATCAGGTGGTCAGTTGATATTTGAGGCCCATCGCCTGCGCCAGGTTACGCAAGCGCCGCTCCACCGCCTCGCCAAACAGTTCCGCGTCCTCCTGTTGCAGCGACAGGGTGAGCAGGTCGCCCGCCCGCCCCAGCCGCGACAGGGTGAGCGGCCCTTCGACACCGCCCGACAGACGTTGGGCAAGCCGGATTGCGAGGCCCCAGAGCGCGGCATGGCGCAAGGCTTCTGATGACGCCAGTTGATCGACACCGATCGGCGTGGACAGGCCACCGCCGAAATTGCTGTGCAGCGCCTGCGCCAGCATCGCGCGTTCCGCAGCGGTGATGCCGACCCAATTGCTGTGCAACGCGATTTCCACCCCCCGCTCGGCGCGGAAGTCGGGATTGGCGCGCCAGCCGACATCGGCCAGCAGGCAGGCTGCACGGCGGATGCGCCGCAGATCGGGGCCGTCCTGCGGGAAGATGGGCGCGATCCAGCGTTCGATGCGGTCGCCATGGCCGCGGAAGCGCGACTGCGCCTCCCCTTCCGCCTCGGCCGCGACCAGCAGGGGATCATCCTGCCGGATGTCGGCGGGCAGATCTTCGTAGAGCAGCCCTTCGCGCAGGCCATAGGCCGACACGATCAGGCGGCTCGACCGCAATTGCCGTACCACGACCGACAGCAAGGCAGCGGCGTTGGGCAGGGTCGGAATACGCGACCCGCTCATCGCCGGGATGCTCTTGAGCCGGGCGCGGCCGACATGCGACACAATGCGGGTCAATTGTTCGGCGCGGGCGGCGGTCATTTCATATTGATGGACGACCGGCAGCGGGAAATTGGTCAATTGCATGTCGAAGCGCGCCAGCGCCCGCCACGATCCGCCGACCAGATAGAAGGGCAGGTCCGGTTCCGGCTGCCAGCCCGCCTTCTCCATCATCGTCTTGACGCGCCGTTCGAGTGCGCCCGGCCCCTTCGCGCGGATTTCCGGCAAGCGCAGCACACCCAGGGGCAGCGATATCGTCTGTTCGACCGCGCCATTGCGAATCCGCGCCAGTTCGAGGCTGCCGCCGCCCAGATCGCCGACGATGCCGTCCGCGCCAGGAATGCCCGACAACACGCCCATGGCCGCACCGATCGCCTCCTGCGCGCCCGTCAATATTTCGACGGTGAGGCCCATGGCGGCGGCACGGGCGATAAATTCATCGCCATTGGTCGCGTCGCGCACCGCCGCCGTGGCGACGCAGCGAATATGGGCGACCTTCATATCCTGGCAGAGATGGGCGAAACGGCCGATCGCGCGCAGGCCGCGCTCCATCGGCTCTTCCTCGATCCGCCCGGTCCGAGCGAGCGACGCGCCCAGCCCCGCCATCACCTTTTCATTGAACAGGATGAAGGGTAGCCGCCGTGGCCCGTCATAGACGACGAGGCGCACGCTGTTGGAACCGATGTCGATGATCGCCGTACGCGCGTTCGCGGGCTGGGGCGAGGTCGCCATGGTCTGGGCAGCGGCACGGACCCGGCTGAGCATCGAGTTCATGCGCGTCAAACCCGCCCGCGCAGGCGCAAGGTCGGCACCGCTTCGTTGTCGAGCGCGGCGCCACGGCCCGAAAGCGACGGGTTGGTCATGAAATAGCGGTGCAGGTTGAACGGCTTTTCGCCCGCATCGACGCGGGTATAATGGCCTTCGCTATCCAGTTCCCAGCTTTGTTCGGTGTCGATGAGGTTGGCGACCATCACCTGGTCGAGAATCTGGTCATGGACGGTGGGATTTTCGATCGGTGCCATAAATTCGACGCGCCGGTCGAAGTTGCGCGGCATCCAGTCGGCCGAGCTGATATAGACTTTCGCGCCATTATTGGGCAGCGCATTGCCGTTGCCGAACACCGCGATACGGCTATGTTCCAGGAAGCGGCCGACGACCGATTTCACCCGGATATTGTCGGACATGCCGGGAACGCCGGGCCGCAGGCAGCATATGCCGCGCACGATCAGGTCGATCTGCACGCCCGCATTGCTGGCGGCGTAGAGTTTTTCGATCAACACGGGATCGACCAGCGAGTTCATCTTGGCCCAGATGGTGCCGGGCCGTCCGGCGCGGCTATGCTCAATCTCGTCATCGACCAGCGCGCAGAGGCGATCGCGCAGGTCGCGCGGCGACATGACCAGCTTTTCCAGCCGCTTGGGTTCGACATAGCCGGTGATGTAATTGAACAGCGCGGCGGCATCGCGGCTATAGGCCGGATCAGCCGTGAAAAAGCTGAGATCGGTATAGATGCGCGCGGTGATCGGGTGATAATTGCCCGTGCCGAAATGGCAGTAGCTGCGAAACTGCTCGCCCTCGCGCCGGATCACCATCGAAATCTTGGCGTGGGTCTTCCAGTCGATGAAGCCATAGACGACCTGCACCCCGGCGCGTTCGAGCGCGTCGGCCCACAGGATATTCTGTTCCTCGTCGAAGCGGGCCTTGAGTTCGACCACGGCGGTCACGGACTTGCCCGCCTCCGCCGCGTCGATCAGCGCGCGGATGATCGCCGATTGCTTGCCCGCGCGGTAGAGGGTCTGCTTGATCGCCACCACATCGGGGTCGACCGCCGCCTGTTTCAGGAAAGAAACGACGACGTCGAACGCCTCATAGGGATGGTGGACGACAATGTCCTTGGCGCGGATCGCGGCGAAGCAATCGCCGCCATATTCGCGGATGCGTTCGGGAAAGCGTGGCGCATAGGGTTCGAATTTGAGGTCGGGTCGGTCCTCGTCAACGATGCCGGACAGGTCGCCGATGCCGACAAACCCCTCGACCTCGGCAATCATCGCCTCATGCCCCTGGATCATGTCCTGGAGCATTTCCTCGACCGGCTCAGGAATACGCTCTTCTATCTCCATGCGAATGACGCGGCCGCGGCGGCGGCGCTTGATCGCGCTGCGGAAGTGGCGGACCAGATCTTCAGCCTCTTCCTCGATTTCAATGTCGCTGTCGCGGATGATGCGGAACACGCCGCTGTTGCGCACCTGATAGCCGGGGAAGAGATCGCCCGAAAAGCGCCGCACCACCGCCTCCAGCGCGATATAGCGAGCGGTCGGGCCGGGCACGCGCACGAAGCGGGCGAGCGTGGCGGGGATCATCACCAATTCGCGGATCGGTTGCTTGTCCGACAGGCGCAGCAGGTCGAACACGATCGACAGGCCCTGATTGGGGATGAAGGGAAAGGGATGCGCCGGATCAAGCGCCTGAGGCGTCAGGATTGGGAAGATTTGGGTGAGGAAATGATCGCGCAGCCAGGCTTCGCTCAGCGCGTCCATCGGGCTGGTCGGGCCGACCACCTCGATCCCGACCTGCGCCAGTTCGCCATGCAATATGCCCCAGACCTTTTGCTGCGCCATCATCAGCCGCGTCGTTTCAGCGGCGATCGCGGCGAGCTGCTGCCCGGCGGTCAGCCCGTCGACCGAGCGCAGGTCAACATCCTGCAACTGCTGCCCCTTCAGCCCTGCAACGCGGACGGAGAAAAATTCGTCCAGGTTCGCGCCGGAGATGGACAGGAAGCGCAGCCGTTCCAGCAAGGGATGGGCGCGGTTCATCGCTTCCTCCAGCACCCGCTGGTTGAAGGCGAGCCAGGAGAGTTCGCGGTTGAAATAGCGGTCGCCATGCAGCGACAGGCTGGGTGTAAGATCGGCTTCGGCCACGGATTACTCGCGGTTGGCGGTGGAAGGATCGGGCGGCACTATAGGCAGAAATCCGGCAGCTTGCAGAGCCTCTTTCGCCAGTGCGGTGGAAATCTTACGACCAGATGACAGCGCCGCCGCGTCGAGCAGGCGGGTGACGGCGTCGATCGCGCCATAGCTACGCTCAATCCGGCGCAATAGCCAGTCGGGCAGGTCCGCCGCATAGCCCGCCCCGGCGCGGTCGAAGGCGCGGGCGATCAGGGCGCGGGCGAGCGGCTCGTCGGGTTCGGCAATGGCGACATGGGGCGCCGCCGCGAGGCGGGAGCGCAGGTCGGGCAAGGCGACGGTCCAGGTGGAAGGCGGGGCCAGCCCCACCAGCAGCAGCGGTCGCCGGTCGGTCTGCGCGGCGTTCCAAGCGTGGAACAGGCGATGTTCGTCCTGCCCCTGCGCATCGTCGATGATCGTGCCGCCGCTCATCCGCGCGAAATGGCGGGCGAGCGTCGAGCGCCCGGATCGCGGCGGGCCGGTCAGGACGCTGACCGACAGCGGCCAGTCGCGCCAGCGCTCCAGATGGGTGACGGCCTGGGCATTGGCCTCGCTGACCAGGAAGTCCCCGTCGCGCGCATCGCCATGCCAGTCAAAGGGCAGGCTGATCTGGCTCATTGCGGAGCGGGAGCAGGTCCGCCCGACCCGGCCGGTGCCTGACGCCGGACGATCCGCAAGGTCGTGCCGGAGGCAGCGACGGTGTAGCCGCGCGCCTGAAGCCCGGTGCGCAGCATGTCCATCGTGCCTTCGAACCGGACCTGCATGACCGAGGTACCGCCCAACGCGAGACTGCTGGTCGTAGCCGACCGGACGCCCGGCACCGCGCGCACCGATGCCTCGCCCTGTGTCACTGATCCGACATCGGGCGTGTCGAACTGGATCGTGAAGCTCGCGCCGCTGGGCGCGACCGGGGGTAATTCGCTCGTCTCGACGATCGTTTCGCTGACAGTCTCCAGTTCCAGCGTCGCCGGATCGACCGGCTCCTCGATGATGAGCGAGGGGTCGGGCCGCAGGCGGCCATCATTGAGCGCGCGGATATAGAGTTCGTCGATCCGCCGCGCGCCTTCGTCCAGCATCTTGGGCAAGCCGCTGTCGTTCGAGGCGCGTAGGGTGACGCTGCCGATCAGGCTGTTGTCGGGGCCATAGCGGGCGGTGAAGGTGCCGGTTACCGGGCCACCGGGATAGGCGCGATCGAGCCGCGCGATCGGGATTACCACATCGGCCGCGCCATATTGGTCGAGCAGGACGCGCCACCACAGCCGCCCGCGCCGTCCGGTCTGGCCGGCATTGAGCAGAATCGGGTCGGCGATCGACCCGGCGACGCGGACATAGTCGATCGCGCTGTCGCCGGTGCGATAGCGCGCCCAGGCCTTTTGCCATTCATTGGTGCGTTCATAGGAGACGGCCGATCCGCCATCCCACAGCACAGGAATGACCAGCAGAGGCGGCGAGCGCATGACATTGCCTGAAACGCCCAGCAACTGTCCGGTGCGCGCGCGGTCGAACAATATGGTCAGTGTCGCGACATAGCGGGTCGGCCCGACCTGTTCATAATCAATCTCGATGCCCGATACCATCGCCTCGATCTGCGAATCGGACAGGGACGGCGCCCCGGCGCCGCTATGGGTGCGGCTCCACAGCATCCGCCAAGCCTGCCGCTGGGCCATGCGCCAGCCGGCATAGCGGGCGCTGTCGGCATCCTTGGCGACGACATCGACCTTGACCCCCGGCACCTCGAAATCGCCGCCGCTGGCAATCGGCGGGACGCCGCGCTCCCCCTCCATCTGCGCGAACAGCGACGCCGCCGCAATGCCGAGCGCGATGGCGAACAGGATCTGCACCGGGCGCGACAGCGCGCGCAGGGCTGCGCCGGGTGATAGGGACAGGCGGGAGAAGGTCTGGGCAAGGCTCACGCGCGCCCTTTTGGCGGGATTTGCCCTATATGCCAAGCGCCAACCTTCACCCCTCCTGCCGTTCGGCCCGTTACAGGGGGTCAATGATGGAAGGTTCCGTTTTCGCATCGATTGCTCTAGGGGCGTCTGCCATGACCGATACCGAATCCTACAGTTACGCCAAGGCTGGCGTCGACATCGCCGCCGGCAATGCGCTGGTGCGCGCCATCGCCCCCCTGGCCAAGGCCACCCGCCGCCCCGGCGCGGACGCCGACCTTGGCGGCTTTGGCGGCTTTTTCGACCTCAAGGCGGCGGGCTTTACCGATCCGCTGCTGGTCGCGGCCAATGATGGCGTGGGCACGAAGCTGAAGCTGGCGATCGACCATGACCGCCATGATGGCGTGGGCATCGACCTGGTCGCCATGTGCGCCAACGACCTGATCGTGCAGGGGGCCGAGCCGCTTTTCTTCCTGGATTATTACGCCACCGGCAAGCTGGAGAGCGGCGTAGCCGAGCGCGTGATCGCTGGGATCGCCGAGGGCTGCCGGATTGCGGGCTGCGCGCTGATCGGCGGCGAAACCGCCGAAATGCCGGGCATGTATGCGCCGGGCGACTATGACCTCGCGGGCTTTTGCGTCGGCGCGGTCGAACGGACCAAGGTGCTGACCGGCAACCGGGTGAAGGCGGGCGACGTGCTGCTGGGCATCGCTTCCTCCGGGGTTCATTCCAACGGCTTCTCGCTGGTCCGTCGCCTCGCCGCCGACAAGGGCTGGAAGCTCGATCGTCCGGCGATCTTCGACAATGAAGTGCTGCTGATCGACGCGCTGATGGCGCCGACGCGCATTTATGTGAAGAGCCTGCTGCCGCTGGTGCGCGCGGGCATGGTCAATGCGCTGGCGCATATCACCGGCGGCGGCTTGCTCGAAAACATCCCCCGCGTGCTGCCCGACGGCTGTCATGCGATGGTCGATGCCGACACCTGGGAACAGCCGCGGCTGATGGCCTTCCTCCAGGCGCAGGGGCATATTGAGCCGGCGGAGATGGCGCGTACCTTCAACTGCGGCATCGGCATGGTGCTGGCCGTGGACGAAGCCCATGTCGCGGGCGTCACCACGTCGCTGGCCGCGGCGGGCGAAAGCGTCCACCGCATCGGCGTGGTGCATGCGGGCGACAAGGGCTGCACCGTGCGCGGTTCGACCGAGACATGGAGCGCGAAGGCCGACTGGTCGGCGACGCATCTGGGGTAAGATAAGGCAAATTTGCTCCGTTCGGGCTGAGCCCGTCGAAGCCCTGTTCTTTCTTTTAAGAAAAGTAAGGCCCTTCGACAGGCTCAGGGCGAACGGAGTTAGAATGATGGCTAAAGCCAAAGTCGGCGTCCTGATTTCCGGGCGCGGGTCCAATATGGCGGCGCTGCTTTATGCCGCCAAAGCCGATGATTGCCCCTATGAGATCGTGCTGGTCGCCGCCAATGATCCGGATGCACCGGGGCTGAAACTCGCCGCCGCCGAAGGAATCGCGACCTTTGGCCAGAGTCACAAGGGCTTGAAGCGGGCCGATTTCGACCAGATCATCAATGCGCAATTGCGCGCGGCGGGCGCGCACTATGTCGCGCTGGCGGGCTATATGCGGCTCTTGTCACCCGAGTTCGTCGCGGGATGGGAAGAGCGGATGCTCAACATCCACCCCAGCCTGCTACCCAAATATAAGGGGCTGGACACGCATCAACGCGCGATTGATGCGGGCGACAGCCATACGGGCTGTTCGGTGCATATCGTGACGGCCGCGCTGGATGACGGGCCGGTGCTCGGCCAGACGCCGGTCGCGATCCTGCCCGATGACGATGCCGATACGCTGGCCGCCCGTACGCTGATTGCGGAGCATCAGCTTTACAGCCGCACCCTCGCCGCCTTTGTGAGCCGCGAGCGCCACCCCGACTGGCTGTTGAACAAGGTCCGCGAAAGCGCGCTGGCCTTGCCGCAGGCGGACGAGATCCTCTCGCATGGCATGCCCTGCTTCGGCATCGTCAAAGGCAAGAAGTTCGCCTATTTCACGCGCGACCATCATGGTGACGGCATTATCGCGCTGCTGGTCAAAACCACCGCGCCGGAGGAACAGGCCAGCCTGATCGAAGCCGATCCGGCACGCTATTACCGCCCCGCCTATTTCGGCACCGACTGGGTCGGCATTCGCCTGGATCTGGGCGATACGGACTGGGAGCATATCGCGGAACGGCTGCGCGCGAGCTGGCGGCAGGTTGCGTCGAAGAAGTTGCTGGGGCTGATGGATATTGCGGAAGCATTTTAGGGGGTTTGCGTTTTTAGGGCGGGCGGGGCGCCGAGAGTTGGGGTTGCGTAGCAGACCCTTGATCGCAGCGGCGTGGGCCAACGCACCGTCGCGCAAGCCCACCCCCTAACCCCCTCCCGCCTGCGGGAGGGGGGACAGGCCCTGCTTTTGGTCGCTACGGAACGGGATACTGCCAACATTGGGTGACTTCACCCGTCATGCCAGCGGAATTGGTTGAAAATGGACGCTGACATCCCACATCGTTACGAAGCCTGGGTGTATCCGACGATGAACCAAATCGCTGGAACGGCGTAGATCCCACCCAACAGCCAACGCCTTCTCATAATGGCGAAACTTATCACGAAAGGCGCGGTAATAGCCCAAGCCCCGCCTAGCAAAATCAAAAAGCCTGCAGCGTCCATTGACGGATGATAATAGACCTGCGGCGCGCGTACAAATGGTCGTTTTTAGTCATCCTCCCCTTGTAGGGGAGGTGGCAGGGCGTAGCCCTGACGGAGGGGTGTCACCGTCTCGATAGCGGAACACCCCTCCACCGGCTTCGCCGGTCCCCCTCCCCTTCCAGGGGAGGATTTTAGGGCAGACGCCGTCGATCAGCTTATGCCGCCGGTGCGCCCTCGACAGCGTGGAAGGCGATGCGGAGGGCTTCGGCTAGGCTTCGCACTTCCAGTTTCTGCATCAGGTTCGCGCGGTGGATTTCGACGGTGCGGGGGCTGATGCCCAGGTCATAGGCGATGGTCTTGTTGGGCAGGCCTTCGACCAGTCCGTCCAGCACTTCGCGTTCGCGGTCGGTCAGGATGTTGAGCCGGGCCTGTGCTTCCTGCGCCCGTGCGCCCAGGCCGCGTGTGGCGATGGATTGTTTGCGGGCCGATTCGATGCAGGCGAGCAGGGTCGCCTTTTCGAACGGCTTTTCGATGAAATCGCTTGCCCCCGCCTTCATCGCCGCGACAGCCATGTCGATGTCGCCATGGCCGGTCATGATGATGACCGGCAGCATGACGCCGCGCGCGCGCAATTCGCGCTGCACCTCCAGCCCGTCCATGTCGGGCATCCGCACATCGAGCAGGACGCAGCCGGGGGCCAGCGTGGCGGCGGCCTTCAGGAAGGGCAGCCCGCCTTCGAAGACCTGCACGCCAAAGCCGCTGGTCTTGAGCAGGAAGGAGAGCGAGCGGCGGATCGCTTCGTCATCATCCACGACATAGAGGGGGTAGGGTTCGCTCATGACTCGTCGTCCGCCCGGTCCAAAGTGAAATGAAAGGCGGTGCCGCCCCATTGCGAGGGCGTGGCCCAGATGCGCCCGCCATGGCCTTCGACGATCGTCTGGCTGATCGACAGGCCAACCCCCATACCATTGGCCTTGGTGGTGGTGAAGGGGGTGAAGAGCGTGCGCGACATGGCGGGATCAAGGCCGGGACCGCTGTCGGCGACGACCACCTCCACCTTGCCATCGTCGGCGGGCGCGGCGCTGAGGCGCAGGATGCGGGCCGGGCTGTCGTGCATCGCGTCCACCGCATTGCGGACGAGGTTGATGATGACCTGCTGTAACTGCACGCGATTGGCCAGCACCCGGTCGACCTGCCGATCGACCTGCACGTCCATGTCGATGCCCCGGCTGTCGGTGCCGATGAAGGCCAGCGCTGCGCCCTCGGCCAGCAGGCCGCGCAGCGGTTCGGGTTGGCGCAGGGTTTCGCCGCGCTTGATAAATTCGCGCAGCGATCGGATGATCTCGCCCGCGCGCAGCGCCTGGCGCGCGCTTTCGTCCATCGCTTCGCCCAGCATGGCGCGGTCGAGGTCGCCGGGGGCGGCGAGCAGGTCGCGGCCGGCCTCCATATAATTGGCAATGGCGGTCAGGGGCTGATTGAGTTCATGCGCCAATGCGGAGGCGAGCGTGCCCATCGCCGTAACGCGCCCGGCATGGGCGAGTTCGGCTTGCAAATCAGCGACGCGCCGTTCGGCCTGTTGTCGTTCGGTCAGGTCGCGGATGAAGCCGGTGAAGAGGCGCTGGCCCTGGTCATTCACTTCGCCGACCGACAATTCGATGGGAAAGGTCGACCCGTCGCGCCGCCGCGCGGCAGTCAGACGGCCGATGCCGATGATCCGCTTTTCGCCAGTGTCGATATAATTGCCGATATAGCCGTCATGCCGCTCCCGATCCGGGGACGGCATCAGCATCGAGATATTTTCGCCCAGAACGTCGGTTTCGGCATATTGGAACATGCGCTGCGCCGCCGCACTGAACGACACGATGCGCCCGCGCATGTCGATGACGATCAGCGCATCGGGAATGGTCGCCAGGATCGACCCCAGCAAAGCCTGTTCCAGACTGTGCGCGTCGGTCAGCGCATCGCTTTCATCATCCGCTACAGCCATGCGCCGACCATGGCCCCCTTTTAGTGCGCCAGCAAGAGGGGCACGCGCGTATCGCGCAGCATGGCGCGGGTCACGCCGCCGAACACCAGTTCGCGCCAGCGGCTGTGGCCGAATGCGCCCATGACCACCCAGTCTGCCGCCAGCGTGCCGATCGCCTCTTGCAGCGCCACGTCGACCGCCCGGCCCTTGCGCGGCCAGCTATGCAGTTGCGCCTTGATGCCGTGGCGGGCGAGATATTCGGGCGCGGCGGTCGAGGGGAATTCGGCCTTGTCGGCTTCCTCGACGGACACGATCTCCACCGCCTGCGCCCGTTGCAACAGCGGAACGGCAGCGCGCAGGGCGGCGCAGGATTCGGGCGACCCGTCCCAGGCGATCAGCGCGGTGCCAGTGACGGCAAAACCCTTGCACGCCTGCGGCACGGCCAGCACTGGCGTCCGCCCGCCCAGCGCCAGGTCGGCGACGATCGGCAAGGGATCGGACAGGTGAACTCGCCCGCCTTCGGGCAGGGTCGCGACGATCGCGTCGCTCAGCCGCGCGGCGGAGAGCAGGCCCGCGACGCTGTCGCCGTCGATCTGACGCCAGTCCCAAGCGATATCCTCCTGCCCCAACCGCGCCTCCATCTTGGTGCGATAGGCTTCGTCAATCTCATGCAGTTCGGCCGCGATCGAGGGGGCATAGCCCGCGCCGCCATAGACATCGGCCGCGACCAGATCGGGCAGCGGGGTCACCTGGACGCAATGGACATGGGCATTACAGGCGCGGGCGAGGTCGCAGGCGGCCTGCAGGCGGCTGTCCGCGCCGACATCATCATGAATATGCAGCAGGATCGATTTCATCGCACGTCTCCCGGCAGGGTTTATCGCCCCTTGATGGCTAGGCGTCCCCCGGCGCGCGCACCATCAGGGATAGTCCTTATAGAATTTTCTGCGCCTAAATCCGATTCACTCCAGCATGACGTGGACCACGATACGCCTGGAGCTGGCCAGTTCCCCTGCTTTTCCCAAAGGGTCGGTGGCGCGCAGCTATGTGCTGCGGTTGCCGCTGGGAGAGGATGGCGTGATCGACGAACCGGCCTATCGCGCCCACCCCGAACTGGCGACGGTGCGGCGTTTCTGGCCCAACGAACCCGACCGGCACGGCAGCCTGTTGCGCACGGCCGAGGGCTGGGCGCTGGCCTATGCGCCGGGCAAGGAGGATGACGAACGGCTGTTCCGGCTGGATGCGCAAGCGATCCGGGCGGGCAATATGATCACCCTGATCGAACCCGATGGCGCTGCCCTGCCCTTCCTGGTGAAGGCATTGGCGGCGGCCTGAATGCAAAAGGATATTATCTGATGATCGCGCTTGAAACCCGGTACGGCTTTCCCTTCACGGTGCGCCCGGCCACCCATGACGATGAGGTGGCGCTGGCCGCCTTCTTCGACGAAGTGTCCGACGAGGACCGGCGTTTCCGCTTTCTGAGCGCGGTGCGCCATGTCAGCCCGGCGCAACTGCATGACATTACCGCATTCGAGCATCACCGGCATGAAACGGTGCTGGCCTTCGAGCCGGGCGGCGCGACGATCATCGCGGCGGCGACGCTGGCGGCGGACAAGGCGGGTGACATTGGCGAGGTCGCCATCTCGATCCTGCCCGAACTCAAGGGCAAGGGGATCGGCTGGACCCTCCTCGACCATATGGCGCAGGAAGCGCGGCATTGGGGCATCAAGAAGCTCCAGTCGATCGAGAGCCGCGACAATCATGCCGCGATCACGCTGGAGCGGGAAATGGGCTTTACCGCCCGTGCGGTCGAGGGTGACCCGGCACTGATGCTGCTGGAGCGCTGTTTCTAACGGGTCACCCCGCTTCCAGCGCTGCGCCCGCTTCCATCCACACTTCTTCGGCGGCGGCGAGTTTCTTTTCGATCGCGGCGCGCTGGACCATCAGGTCGCTGGTCTTGGCCGTCGCCTTGGCGGGGTTGGCAAGCGCGGCGTCGATGCGGGTGCGTTCGGCGGCGAGTGCGGTCATTTCGCGTTCGGCCTTGTTGACCGCGTTCTTGAGCAGCTTCTGCTTTTCGCGCCATTCGGCGGCGGCTTTCTTGTCGGCCTTGCGATCGACCTTGGGCGCGTCGCCGCTGCTGCTGTTGCCGTCGGCCTTGCGCAGGATGATGTCGGTATAATCGTCAAGGCTGCCATCGAACGGCTGGGCGGTGCCATTATCGACCAGCACCAGCCGGTCGGCGACCAGTTCGATCATGTGGCGATCATGGGACACGATCACCACGGCGCCCGAATAATCGTTGAGCGCCTGGACGAGCGCTTCGCGGCTGTCGACGTCGAGATGGTTGGTCGGTTCGTCGAGGATCAGCATGTGCGGGGCATCGCGGGTGATGAGGGCGAGCGCCAGGCGGGCGCGTTCGCCGCCCGACATGGAGCCGACCTTCTGCACCGCGCGCTCGCCGGAGAAGCCGAAGCGGCCGAGTTGCGCCCGCACGGCGCCGGGGGTCGCGCCCTTCATGACGCGGGTCATATGTTCGAGCGGCGTGTCGGTGACGTCCAGTTCCTCCACCTGATATTGGGTGAAATAGCCGACATTCATCTTGGGGCTGCTGGCCATTTCGCCTTCCATCGGCGCGAGCTGCGCGGCGATGAGGCGGGCCAGCGTCGTCTTGCCGTTGCCGTTGCGACCGAGCAGCGCGATCCGGTCATCCGGGTCGATGCGCATGTTGATGCGCTTCAAGATCGGCGTGTCGCCATAGCCGACCGAGGCCATGTCCATGGTGATGAGCGGCGGGCGCAGTTCGGCGGGGCTGGGGAAACCGAAATGCAGCGTCGGATCTTCGATGGCGGCGGCGATCGGCTGCATCCGGGCCAGCGCCTTGGCACGGGACTGGGCCTGTTTCGCGGTCGAGGCACGGGCGGAGTTGCGGGCGACATATTCCTGCAATTTCTCTCGCTCGGCCTGCTGCTTGGTGCGGGCCGATTCGAGCTGGGCCAGCCGCTCGGCGCGCTGCCGTTCGAAGGCGTCATAGCCGCCGGGATAGAGGGTGACCTTTCCGCCTTCGAGATGGAGGATATAATCAACCACATTGTTGAGCAGGTCGCGTTCATGGCTGATGACGACGACGGTGCCGCGATAGGCTTTGAGGAAATTTTCGAGCCAGAGCGTCGCTTCGAGATCGAGATGGTTCGACGGTTCGTCAAGCAGCAGCAGGTCGGGGTTGGAGAAGAGCAGGGAGGCAAGCGCCACGCGCATCTTCCAGCCACCCGAATAGCTGTCGAGCGGGCGGCCCTGCATTTCCTCGTCAAAGCCAAGGCCCACCAGGATGCGGGCGGCGCGGGCGGGCGCAGTATAGGCGTCGA
This sequence comes from Sphingobium xenophagum, assembly GCF_031457465.1. Classification (GTDB taxonomy): domain Bacteria; phylum Pseudomonadota; class Alphaproteobacteria; order Sphingomonadales; family Sphingomonadaceae; genus Sphingobium; species Sphingobium xenophagum_A. Next base: position 251,434 of record NZ_JAVDWV010000001.1, on the reverse strand, counting down.
TCGTCGTCAGCCGCTCATAGATATGGCCGAGGCGGTCGGGATCTTGCGTATGCTCCGCCTCTTCCATCAGCGCGGCGCGTTCCTTGTCCGCCTCCAGCACGGTTTCGAACGGGGTCGCGGTGCCCGACGGGGCTTCCTGCGCGATATAGCCAAGGCGGGTGTCGCGCGGCATGTCGCAACTGCCCTCGTCCGGGTCGAGCTGGCCGATCATCACCTTCATCAGCGTGGACTTGCCCGCGCCATTGCGGCCGATGAGGCCAACGCGCGACCGGGGCGGCAGCGCGGCGGCGGCACGGTCAAGGATGATGCGGCCGCCCAGGCGCACGGTGATGGCATTCAGATTAAGCATGGCGCGCCCCTAGCATGGGTGTGCGGTGCAGCAAAGGCCACGAAGCGGCGTTTTGCAAGGGCGCGGCTGGTTGCGAAGTATACAGTGTCGTGGCCGACGCAAAAGCGTGGGGACAGACGGGTGGCGCGGATTTCGCAATAGGAGAATTTTTGCGAAGTGGGTGGGTGTGCGGAGAGGGAGCCGCAGGGAGAGGGAAGTTGACGGGGAGAAAGAGCGCGGGGGGAGTGTGGCATAAGGTGGGGGATGTAGGACAGGGGAATAAGCCGACCGGCGAATGTGCGGTTTGGAGCAACGGTCTTAGGTTGGCTGCCATGCCACGATGCCAACCGCAGCCGACCACTGGCCGAGATGGTTTAACCGATCGACGCTCAATTCACAGTGTCTGCTTCTTCAATTACGCACTGATCACGCCCCCGGTGTTTTGCCTTGTACAGCGCTGCATCGGCGGCTGCATATAATTGCGCGAACGACGATCTGCCGTGCGCATTAGCGATACCGATGCTGACAGTCATTTGTCCAGCGGCCCCATCTGCGAATATTCGTTTCGTCTTGCCGATGCCAGACCGAAGTCTTTCAGCCACGATGATTGCTTCTTCTGGACCGCTGGTCTCGATCAGCGCCATGAACTCCTCGCCGCCGATCCGGCCAAACAAATCCTTATCTCGCAAAAGCGATCGCGCGTCCTGGGCTATCTCGGTCAAGATTCGATCACCAACGAGATGGCCATAGGTGTCGTTCACGCGCTTGAAGTGATCAATATCGATTACGAGCATGTACAGTCGACGCGGGTTCCGCAGCGCCAACTTTTCTTCCACATCATATAATATCCGTCGGCGGTTCGGGGCGCCGGTGAGAGTATCGCAGTCGGTCAATCGGCTGAGTTCAAGGTTGGCGCGATGCAACTCGTCCGTCCGTTGTGCGACCTGCTGCTCCAAGTTGAGATGGGCGCGCGTGAGTTTTTCCGCCATGTCATCGAAGTCGTGGCCAAGTTGTTCCACTTCGTCGAGCTCTGGCCTCGCGCTTGCGGGAAAATCGACGTCGGACTGGAAGCGTCGGGTCAATATTCTTGTTCGTTCGGTCAGACGCGCAAGCGGCCTTCCGACATAGCGTCGAATCAGCAGGCTGATAGCGATGCCCTGGAGCAAAAGGCAAAGAAACGCCGTTATGGCTACGCGCGCAACGGCACGCAGTGCGCCTGCTTGTATCACGTCCTCATTTTGGATGGTGAGCACATACCAACCGGGCGTTTTGATAGTGCGCATCGATACATGCGCGGCCAACCTTGGCGCATGGCCCAAAAACGTCTTGCCGGCATTACTGCGAATGAACTGCCACAGGGCTTGAAGCTGCGGATCGCGCGTCTGTTTAAGGTCCAACAATTGTTCCGACCCCGCTTCGCTCTGAAGCGTGTAGCGTGGATGCCGGATGAGCATTCCTTCGGCCGATACGAGTACGGTATCCGTTGCACGAAGCCCATTCAACTCATCGGCCGACAGCAAATCATTGAGCAGAAGGCTCGTGCCCCAGGTACCAATGTGTCGCCCGTTCCAATCGACAGGGGTCATGCAGCCCGTCGTCCAAGTTCGACCGGATGTATCGTATAGGATATGCACGAGAGGCGTACATCGTGTCCGCCGCGATGGATTCAACGCAGCCGTGCTGATCTTTGCGAATGTTTCCTGTTGGAAATCAAGGTTGCCGGGAGCTTTCTTCCGGTAGAAGCCGAGCTTGTCCTCACGATCCGGTGCGAACATGATGAGCGTATTGTCCGGAGTGAAGAAGTAGAGACTTTTTAGGTCAGGGCGAATGCCTTCTCCAACTGCGTGCGCCACCCGTGTGGCACGGAGAATGAGCGCTCGCTGGTTCGCATCCGGTTCCGTCCCAATATAGGCGCCCACACCACGCACATAACCGAATGGTGTCCGGCCACCGTCGAATAGCAGGTCCGAACTTCGCCGTCCCCCGCGACGATCACGCGGAAAAAGTGTGTCGAGGTTACGCGCGTCATCGGGGCTTGGACCTTCAGCAAGTTCTGCCAACAATAGCTGTTTGGCATGTTCATGCGCTGCGCTGAGCCGTGTGAACCGCCCCTCCTGAAGTTCCGCCACTTGCCTGTTCTGGCCATCGAGCCGGATCAGCGCCTCGTCCAAGGCTTGGCGCTTTATATCGAAATATGCAGCCATGCCCGAAACTAAAAACAATAATCCGATCACGAGCGAAAGCGTGACAGCTGCCCTTGTAGAGACAGACATTTTACCGGCAGCAAGCATCTTCATGACGCTCTTTTTTGTCATGTCCAGGTAAACAACGCCTAAACTATGTCGAGCGATCGCGGGGCGGGATCGGTGATAGACGATCGGAGAGATGTTCGGTCATGAGAGCCGCGCAATAGTGCCAGAATGGCGGAAATTGGCCCCATCCCGCCCCCCCTCACGCGCTCGCGAAAAACTTCGTCCCCACGACGCCCACCACGATCAGCGCCATGAAGCCCATCTGCACGCCGTTCACGCGGTCGCCGAAGAAGAGGATGCCGCCGATGATGACGCCTACGGCACCAAGGCCGGTCCAGACGGCATAGGCGGTGCCGGCAGGGATGCCGCGCATGGCGAGGGCGAGGAGGCCCATGTTGAGGAAGCTGAGCGCGATCGGGATGATCGACGCCTGCCAGGTGGCGACCCCTGCGGCCCATTTGAGGCTCAAGGCCCAGCAGATTTCGGTGAACACGGCGATGCCGAGGATAAGCCACGCCATGGGCGCTTCCCTTTCGTCTCTCAGCGGGCTCGGTGGGAGGGCGCGCCAGCCGGAAACCCGGAAGAGGCCGCACGCCGGGGCGCAACGCGCAAGGGTGGTGGACAGGGTTGGGTTCGAACCAACGTAGGGCGTAGCCCGGCAGATTTACAGTCTGCTGCCTTTAACCACTCGGCCACCTGTCCAGTACCCTGTGCGATGACAGAAAACTGCCTTTCATCGCGCCGGAGGCGGCTCAATGGCGAAACGAGGCTTGCCTGTCAATGGGTGGATGTGAAATGAGCGCAATCATGAAAAGAGGTCATCGCTCCGCCAAGCCCAAGGGCGCCTTCCCGCGCTTCTATGGGCGTCACGCCGTTATCGCGGCTCTCGCCAACCCCAATCGCATCGTGCGCAAGATATGGGGCACGCGCGAAGCGCTCGCCCCGCTCGACCTGCCCCCGGTGCTGCCGATCGTCTATGCCGACGTCGCCGACATGGGCCGGATGGTCCCGTCGGATGCGCCGCATCAGGGCATCGTCGCCGAAGTCGAACCGCTGGACGATGTCTGGCTGGACGAGGTGCTGGAACAGGGCCGGGACGACAAGCGCCCGATCCTGGTGCTGGACCAGGTGACGGACCCGCATAATGTCGGCGCGATCCTGCGGTCGGCGGCGGCGTTCGACGCGCTGTGCATCGTCACGCAGGACCGGCATGCGCCGCCCGAATCGGGCGTGCTGGCGCGCGCAGCATCGGGCGCGCTGGAAATCATGCCGTGGGTGCGGGTGGTGAACCTCGCGCGCGCGCTCGATGAGATTGCAGAGGCGGGTTACTGGCGCATCGGCCTGGATGGCGATGCGGACACGGTGCTGGGCGAGGCGATCGGCGAATCGCGCGTGGCGCTGGTGCTGGGGGCCGAGGGCGAAGGCTTGCGCCACAACAGCATGGCGCATTGCGACATATTGGCGAAGCTGCCGATCAGCCCCAGGATGGAGAGTTTGAACGTCTCCAATGCGGCGGCGATTGCGTTGTATGCGGCGGCGAGTCGGTAGCGGAAGGGAAAGGGTGTCGCCCACTTGGTAGGGTGACACCCCTCCGTCTCCCCTTGCGGGGAGGATTTTGCGGTCAGTCTTCGGGGGCGATGGTGACGCGCAGGCCGTCAAGCGCGTCGCTCAGCACGACCTGGCAGGACAGGCGGCTGGTATCGTTGCGGTGGTCCGAGCTGTCGAGCAGGTCGTTTTCATCTTCGGTCATCGCGGGCAGCACGTCGGCGAAGTCGGGATCGACATAGACATGGCAGGTGGCGCAGGAGCAGCAGCCGCCGCACAGGGCGAGCAATTCGTCAAAGCCGTTGTCGCGGATGACTTCCATCACCGACAGGCCATTGTCGCCTTCGACAGCCTGTTCTTCGCCCGCACGGTTGACCACGATCAGTTTCGGCATCTATCCAGTCCCCTAGGAAATTATCTCCGCCGCTCTGACGGAGGGACGCCGGAAAATCAAGCGCTGCTGAGGGAAAGATCATGGTGACGACGGCGCAGCAGTTGCGCGACAGCCTGGACGCGATCGCGGCCATCGAGCCGGGCTTCGCCGCTGCGCTGGCGCGGGCGGGCTATCCTGAACCACGGATGCGCGAGCCGGGCTATGAGACATTGCTACGCACGATCGTCGGGCAGCAGGTGAGCGTGGCGTCGGCAGGCGCTGTGTGGCGCAAGCTGGAGGCGGAACTGGGCGAAGGCTGTGCGCCGGACGTGCTGCTGGCGCGGGACTTTGATGCGTTGCGCGCGTGCGGGCTGTCGCGGCAGAAGCAGGGCTATGCCCGCAGCCTGGCCGAAATGGTGGTGACGGGCGCGCTCGACCTCCACGCCCTGCCCGCCGATGACGAGGAAGCGATCGCGCAACTGGTGCGGATCAAGGGGATCGGGCGCTGGTCGGCGGAAATCTATCTGTTGTTCGCCGAAGGCCGGCCCGATATCTGGCCGGCGGGCGACCTGGCGGTGCAGATCGAGACGGGGCGGATATTGGGGTTGCCCGAACGGCCGAGCGAGAAAGCGACCCGCGCCTTGGCCGACGCTTGGCGACCGCATCGTGGCGCGGCGGCGATCATGGCCTGGCACCATTATAATATTGAGGTTTTGTAACATGTCCCTGCCCCTCAAACTCCCCCATGCCCGCTACATCGTCCTGCACCATGATGGCGCGTGGAAGATCAATCTGAACAACACTTATTACGGCCCGTTCGGAAGCCAGGCGGCGGCGGTCGAGAGCGCGACGGCGACCGCGCGGCAGGCGAGTGAGGGCGGCTATCCCGCGTCGGTGCTGTTGATGAAGGGCACGGCGTTCGAGACATTGTGGACCAGCGAGCCAGCCTGACGCCTGCCCGATAGTGTAGTTTTCAAAGCTTTATCCGCCAGAGGGGGAACTGAATCCGCACGCGGGACATTCCATTGATCCAGGTTATATGGAAACAGGAATGAGCAAGAAGGTTTTGATCGTAGAGGACGAGATATTCGTCGCACTGGAAATCGAGCAGATTGTCGAGGATGCCGGCTTTCATGTCGGCGCGATCGCGGCTGACCGGGACGCAGCGCTCGCCTGCGCCAATTCGTGCGATATCGCGCTCGTCGATCTGAACCTGCGCGACGGGCCGACCGGGCCGTCGATCGGCGTCGAACTGGCCGCGCAGCATGGGGTTCGCGTGATTTACGTGACCGCCAATCCGGCGCAAATCGGCCCGGCTTCGGTTGCTGCGTTGGGCGTGATCACCAAGCCGTTTCGCGCGCACAGCATCGTAGCCGCCCTGCGCCTGGCCGCGGAGGACAGCCCGGAACTGAGCAGCGCGGATATTGCGGGCTTTATTCCTTTCCTGCCGCCCGGCTCATTGCCCGGCGCGGAATCCAGAGGCTGATCGCCAGCCCTTCCGCGCGCCATTCGCGTTCCAGCCGACCACCTAGCTGACGTTCGACGCTGAGCGTCATCAGGCGGCTGCCGAACCCGTCCAGGTTGGAGGGGGTTACGGTCGGGCCGCCTTCTTCGCGCCAGTCGATGCGAACGTCCTGCGCCTCCGCACTGACGGTCAGATGGACGCGCCCGTCCGGCACGGAGAGCGCGCCATATTTGGCGGCATTGGTCGCTAGTTCATGGAACAGCAGCGCCAGCGGGGTCGCCGAGCGGTCGTCAATCGCGGCATCGTCGCCCGACAGCAGGATGCGTGATCCATCCGGGCCGCGATAGGGCGCGAAAATCTGCTTGAGAATGCCCGACAGGCTGCCCACCCCCTGCCCCGGCTGCGGCGCAGACTCAGCGCTGTGAGGGCGCACAAAATCATGGGCGCGGCCAAGCGCGAGAATGCGGTCGCGCAAATCTTCGGCAACGTCGCTGATCTGCGGATGCTGGCGCGCGGACAGGCCAATGAGGCCAGCGATGACCGAAAAGATATTCTTGATCCGGTGAGACAGTTCGTGCGCGATCATCTCGCGCTCTTCCATCATCAATTTCTGTTCGTGGATATCGGTGCAGGTGCCGATCCAGCGGGTGATCTCGCCGTCGGCATTGCGGATCGGCAGGGCACGGCCCAGCGTCCAGCGATATTCGCCGCTATGATGGCGCAGGCGATATTCGATCTCATAGGGTTCGCCGGTGACGAGGCTGGTGCGCCAGCGACCCCAGGCGCGCTCCTGATCGTCTGGGTGGAAGACGCCGCTCCACCCGTCGCCATCGGTCGAGCCAGCGGGCGTTCCGGTATATTCATACCAGCGCGCATTATAATAATCGTGAAAGCCATCGGGCAGCGTCGACCAGACCATTTGCGGCATGGTGTCGGCCAGCGTGTGGAACATGCGGTCGCTGGTGGCGAGCGCGGCCGCGCTTTCATTCTGGAAAGTGATGATGTTGCGGTCACGGCGACGCCCTTCCAGTTCGACCATCACCTGCCGCGCGAGCAGGACCATGCCCTGCCGCTGCATCAGCGTCAGGTCGGCGCGCGGCTTGGTGTCGATGACGCATAGCGCGCCCAGCGGCACGCCGTCGGCCCCGACCAGCGGCGCGCCCGCGTAGAAGCGGATATGCGGCGGGCCAGTGACCAGCAAATTGTCGGCGAAGCGATGGTTCTGGGTCGCGTCGGGGACGACGAAAATCTCCGACCGCAGCATGGCGTGCGCGCAGAAGGAGACATCGCGCGGGGTTTCCTCCGCATCCAGCCCGGTGCGGGCGAGGAAGCGCTGGCGCAGATCCTCGACGATGCTGACCAGCGCGATCGGGGCGTCGCACAGCGTCGCGGCGAAATCCGTGATCTCGTCCAGATTGCGAAAGCCACCGGCGTCAAGATCGTAGAGCGCCAGCAGCGCCGCCCGATCCGTCTCCAGGCCGCGGCCCTCAGCCATCGCTGACACGTTCAATATCGGCTCCGACGGCAGACAGTTTCTCCTCCAGCCGTTCATAACCGCGATCGAGATGGTAGACGCGGTTGACCTGGGTCTCGCCTTCGGCAGCGAGGCCCGCGAGAATGAGGCTCATCGAGGCGCGCAGGTCGGTCGCCATTACCGGCGCACCGACGAGGCGGGGCACGCCGCGCACGACCGCCGTGCGGCCATTGACGGCAATGTCCGCGCCCATGCGCGCCAGTTCGGGTACGTGCATATAGCGGTTTTCGAAGATGGTTTCGGTCAGCACCGATGCGCCATCGGCCATGGTCAGCATCGCCATGAACTGCGCCTGCATGTCGGTCGGGAAGGCCGGGAAAGGCGCGGTCGACAGGGTGAGCGGGCGCAGCTTGCCGTCCGAGGCGACGCGGATGCCGCCCTTATAGGGATCGACCTGCACCCCCGCCTCGCGCAGCGCGACGATGATGGCGTGCATGTCGTTTTCATTGGCCCCGGCAAGGTCGAGCGATCCGCCAGCGATGGCGACCGCGCACGCATAGCTGCCCGCTTCGATCCGGTCGGGCATCACGCTGTAGGTCGCGCCATGCAGCCGTTCGCGGCCATGGATCACCAGCCGGTCGGTGCCGACGCCTTCGATATCGGCGCCCATGGCGATCAGCAGGTTGCACAGATCGACGATTTCCGGCTCGCGCGCGGCATTGTCGAGGATGCAGGTGCCCTTGGCCAAGGATGCGGCCATCAGCGCATTTTCGGTCGCACCGACCGACACCACCGGGAAGGTGAAGTGGCCGCCGGGCAGGCCGCCATCGGGCACGCTCGCGCGGACATAGCCAGCGGTGATTTCAAGCACCGCGCCAAAGGCTTCGAGCGCTTTCAGATGCAGGTCGATCGGTCGGTTGCCGATGGCGCAGCCGCCCGGCAGCGACACCCGCGCTTCGCCCGCACGAGCGAGCAAGGGGCCAAGCACCAGGATCGACGCGCGCATCTTGCGCACGATGTCATAGGGCGCTTCGGTCGAGGTAACGCGACCCGCGCGCATGGTGAGGACGCGGCCGAAATCCTCCGGCCTTGCCCCCTCGATCATGGTCGAGACACCCAGCTGGTTCAGCAAGTGGCCGAAGCTGTCGACATCGGCCAGGCGCGGCAGATTGCGCAGCGTTACCGGCTCGTCGGTCAACAAGGCGCAGGGCAGCAGCGTCAAAGCCGCATTTTTCGCGCCGGAAATGGGAAGGCGGCCGTTCAGTGCGTTGCCGCCGCGAATATCAATGCGGTCCATCGGACAGGGTTAATAGCGGCAAATGCGCGCCGCGCAAGGCGGACGCCATAGCATTCGTCGCCTGTGCGCGGCACGTTTGCAATATAGCCGCAACAATCGTCGCCAGCTTGATCGAGTTTAGTGCGAAGGGCGTAAATGCAGCCAAAAGGCGCTTCGGGCGTTCTGCCATCGTAACGAGAATTGGAAAAAGGTGTTATTGGTGGCAACGAGTTGTTTCGCCGCAAGGCTGGCCAAACAGGTGCCCCTGTCGGACGCGGAAAAGACGGCACTGGCACGGTTGGAGGAAAACCCCCGCAAGGTAAAGCGCGGGGCGATGGTTCAGCGTGTCAATGATACGGTGACCGAACTGTTCGTGCTGCGCGAAGGCCGGATGATGAGTTTCGTCATCATGCCCGACGGCAGCCGCCAGATATTGCGCGTCTATTTTCCCGGTGACTTCATCGGGTCGGCCAGCACCATCTATAGCCGCGCGCCCGAATCGCTGATCGCATTGACCGATGCGATTATTTGTCCGTTCGACAAGCATGCGCTGCGCCGACTGCTCGATGAATCGCCGCGGGTGGCCGCGTTGCTGTTCCTGTTGTCCAATGCCGAGCGGGTGGCGATGACTGACCGGCTCGCGTCGCTGGGGCGGACATCGGCCAAGGCGCGGGTTGCCTCCTTCCTGCTCGACATGTTCGACCGCATCCGCGTCACGGACGATGCGATTACCGACAGTTTCGACCTGAGGTTGACGCAGGAAGAAATTGGCGATTCCATCGGCCTGACATCGGTGCATGTGAACCGCATGATCCGGCAGATGGAGGAAGAAGGGCTGATCAGCCGGTCGAACGGCCGCATCACGCTGCGCGATATCGCCCGCCTGGAAGAGATTGGCCATTATACCAATAGGCAGAAGGACATGGACCTGGACTGGTTGCCGGTCGGCTGACGCCTCAGGCCAGCAGCTCGACATCCCAATAGAGCCAGTCGCGCCAGCTGTCGTGGAGATAGCCGGGCGGGAAGGCGCGGCCATGTTCCTGCAACTGCCAAGTCGTCGGGCGGATCGGTTCGACGTGAAGCCGCATGCCCGCTTGCTTGGGGGTGCGCCCACCCTTTTTGAGGTTGCAGGGCGAACAGGCGGTGGCGACATTTTCCCAGGTCGTGCGGCCGCCCGCGCGGCGCGGCACGACATGGTCGAAGGTCAGGTCGGTGCTGACGCCGCAATATTGGCAGGCGAACTTGTCGCGCAGGAACAGATTGAAGCGGGTGAAGGCGGGATGTTCGGACGGGCGCACATATTGTTTGAGCGCGATGACCGAGGGGATTTTCATGTCCAGACTGGGACTATGCACCTGCCGCTCATAGCTGGCGATGATGTCCACGCGGTCGAGAAATACCGCCTTGATCGCCGTCTGCCACGGCCACAGGCTCAGCGGATAATAGCTGAGCGGGGTATAATCCGCATTGAGTACGAGCGCCGGGCAGTTTTCCGGGTGCCGTATAAGGTCGGGATGGTACATAGAAACCTTCTACCCCCTTGCCGACGCCGCTGATTAACCAGCAACATGACATCCGCATGACAGCATCAACCAATATCGTCCGTCAAGAGCCTGTATGACCGATACGAACGCCCTACCGCATATGGTGACCCGCTTTGCCCCCAGCCCGACCGGGCGGCTGCATGTCGGCCATGGCTGGTCGGCGTTGCTGGCCATGGACATGGCGCGCGCGGCGGGGGGCGCGTTTCGCCTGCGGATCGAGGATATTGACGGGACGCGCAGCCGGGCCGAGCATGTGGCGGGGGTCATCGAGGATCTGACCTGGCTGGGTGTGGCGTGGGATGGCGAGGTCGTTTTCCAGTCGCAGCGGCTGGAGGCGTATGAAGCGGCATTGGATCGGTTGCGGGAGATGGGGCTGCTCTATCCCTGTTTCTGCACGCGCAGTGACATTCAGGCGAGCCTGACGGCACCGCATGGGCCGGAGGGGCCGGTCTATCCTGGGACGTGTCGGGGGTTGGGCGAGGGCGCGCGGGCGCGACGGATCGCGGCGGGGGACGCGCATGCCTGGCGGATCGATATGGCGGCGGCGGTGGCGCGGGTTGGGGCGGTGCGGTGGCGGGCGGTGGATTTTTTGTCTCTTCCGTTCATGCGAAGGGGAGACGGGGTGCGGCGGCCCCAGACGCCTGGCCAAGAGGATGGCCCCCACCCCAACCCTTCAAACGAGTCACGTGCCTCGTTTGAACCTCAAGGGGAGGGGCTATGTGAGGCCGATCCGCTGGCGCATGGCGACGTCGTGCTGGCGCGCAAGGATGCGCCGGCGAGCTATCATCTGTCCTGCACGCTGGACGATGCGGCGATGGGGGTGAGCCATGTGTTGCGGGGGGATGATTTGAAAGGGGCGACGGATATTCATCGGCTGTTGCAGGCGTTGCTCGGCCTGCCCTTCCCGACCTATTGCCACCACCCGTTGCTGGTCGGGCCGGATGGCAGGCGGCTGGCCAAGCGCGACGGGTCGATCGCGCTCGCCGATCTGCGCGCGCAGGGCGTCGATCCCGCCGACCTGGCGGCTGCCCTAAGAGGCAGACGCTTTCCGGTTGGAATCAGGCTGGCAAGCGCCTAGATTGCTTCCATGAACATTGTCCTCGTCATCGCCCTCATCCTTGCCATGGCCGCGACGCTGTTCGCGCTTATCCGTGGCATCATCAGCTTCCTTCAGACCACGAAGGAGGAATTGAACGCGCCCGAAGGCAGCGGCCCCGGTCCGTCGCGGTTGAAGCAGAATAAGGCGATGATGAACCGCGTGCTGTTTCAAGCCATCGCGATCGTGATCGTCGCGATCCTGCTGCTGATGAAGGGCAACGGGTAAGGTTTCATGGTCAAGCTGAACAAGATCTACACCCGCACGGGCGATGCGGGGATCACCGGCCTTGCCGACGGCACGCGCCTGCCCAAATATGCCCCGCGCATGCAGGCGGTGGGCGATGTCGATGAGGCCAATAGCGCGATCGGGCTGGCGGTGCTGGCGATCGGCGATGCGCCCGAAGCGGCTTGGCTGACGATGATCCAGAATGACCTGTTCGACCTGGGGGCCGACCTGGCGACGCCGATCAGCGATGCGGGCGACCCGCCCTGGGCGTTGCGCATCATCGAAAGCCAGGTCGAGCGGCTGGAGCAGCAGATCGACGCGATGAATGCGGAGTTGGCACCGCTCGACAGTTTCGTGCTGCCGGGCGGATCGGCGGCAGCGGCGGCGGTGCATCTGGCGCGCGCGATCACACGGCGGGCCGAGCGCAGCGCGACGGCGGCGGCGGTCGACGTGACGCTGAACGTGCAGGCGCTGATCTATCTCAATCGCCTGTCCGACCTGCTGTTCGTCATGGCACGTCGCCTGAACGACAATGGCGCGCGCGACGTCAAATGGGTGCCGGGCGCGTCGCGCTGAGCGGTCGGGTCGCTCGACTCATGCCTGGCACGGCTGGTCGCAGGAGCGCGCATTAACCCTGTTTCTTCAGGATGCGTTTAGGCGCGCCGACGATTTTCCGCCCGGTCTACAATCATGACTGGGCTGATATGCATTTCTACCTTGCGACCTCCTTCATTTTCCCCCGATCGCTCAGGCTCCGGCTGTTCACCCTCTGCTTCGTCGCCACCCATTTGCCGCTGCTGGGCTATATGGCCTGGGGGTTGGCGACCGGGCGGCTGGCGCTGGCCGAGTTCGTGCTGCTGACGCTGGCGACGGTGATCGGCACCGGCATTGCGCTGTACGGGATCGGCGCGTTGCTCAATCCCATTCATGCGCTGGCGCAGACATTGCAGGGGCAGGATAGCGACCCCACGCCCCTGCCCGAAGTCGGCGATGTCATCCAGACGCTCTATGCCGGGGTGCATCGCGCTGCGCACGTCACCCGCACGCAGATGCAGGATCTGAACGTCGCCGCGCATGAAGACCCGCTGACCGGCATCGCCAACAGGCGCGGTTTCCTGATGCAGATCGACATGCTGCCGCAGGCGCGGCGCAAGGGATGCGTGGCGATCATCGACATCGACCATTTCAAGCAGGTCAACGACCGGATGGGCCATGATGAGGGCGACCGGGTGCTGGCGGCCTTTGCGCAACGGCTGGCGGCGCAGTTGCGCCGGGTCGATCATGTCGCGCGCTGGGGTGGCGAGGAGTTCATGGTCTTCTTCCCCGACTGTATCGAGGATGAGGCCTGCTGGTCGCTGTCGCGGATCGCCACCCAGATGCGCGACGATCCGATCGGCCAGGTCAATGGCCGCGCGATCAGCTTTTCCGCCGGTGTCGCGCGCTGGCAGGGGGCGCCGATCGACGAGACGATCGCGAGCGCGGACCAGGCGCTCTACGATGCCAAGCAACAGGGCCGCGACCGCGTCTGCCGCGCCGCCCAGCCGGCCTGCTGCTGAAAAAGGAGGGGAACCCTAAAGGGCAGTCATGCGCTTTTTGCTCCATCATCATGCGAGCATAGCGTAAGGGGCAGGCATGGCCAGAAGCTGGACCGAGTTGGACAGGGACGCGCTGACGTCGCGCTATCGCGAGGTGCGGGCGTTGACACAGGCGCTGTCCTCTCCCCTGTCCGACGCCGACGCGACGGTCCAGTCGATGCCCGACGCTTCCCCGGCCAAATGGCATCTGGCGCATGGGACATGGTTCTTCGAAACCTTTGTGCTGCGCGATCATGTACCGGACTATCAGCCGTTCGATCCGCGCTACGCCTTTCTGTTCAACAGCTATTATGAAGCGGAAGGGGCGCGCCATGCGCGGCCGATGCGGGGAATGCTGACGCGACCGTCGCTGGACGAGGTCCGCGACTATCGCGCGCATGTCGATGCAGCCGTGCTGGCGGCCATCCCCATGCTGTCGCGCGAGGCGAGGACGCTGGTAACGCTGGGGCTGCATCATGAGCAGCAGCATCAGGAATTGATGCTGACCGACCTGCTCCATCTATTTTCGCTCAATCCGATGGAGCCCGCGCTGTTCGCCGGCCCGGCTGCCGCGTCCATGGACCTGCCGGATGCACTGCACTGGATCGAGGGGCGCGAGGGGTTGGTCGAGATTGGCGACGAGGGCCGGGGCGGGTTCGCCTTCGATTGCGAGGGGCCACGGCACAAGGCGTTGCTGCATCCCCATGCGCTGGGACACCGGCCGATCACCAATGGCGAATGGATCGCCTTCATCGAGGATGGCGGCTATCGCACCGCCGCGCACTGGCTGGCCGATGGCTGGGCCTGGGTGCAGGCGGAAAGCGTCGATGCGCCAGCCTATTGGGCGCAGGGTGAACAGGGCTGGACCCGCTTTGGTCTCGATGGACGGCAGCCGGTCAATCCGGCCGCGCCGGTGACGCATATCAGCCTGTATGAAGCCGATGCCTATGCCAGTTGGGCAGGCGCGCGGCTGCCGACCGAGGCGGAATGGGAGAGTGCGGCGCAGAATATCGCGCCGACGTCGGGCAATCTGCTGGATGGGGCCGCCTGCCCCCGTCCCCACCCGGCCGATGCCACCACTTCGCTGACGCAGATGTTCGGCGATGTGTGGGAATGGACCGGCAGCGCCTATCGCCCCCATCCCGGTTTTCGCGCCGCGCCCGGCGCGGTCGGTGAATATAATGGCAAGTTCATGTCGGGCCAGTTCGTGCTGAAAGGCGGCAGTTGCGCCACGCCGCGCGGGCATGTGCGGGCCAGCTACCGCAACTTCTTTTATCCCCATCAACGCTGGCAGTTCACCGGGCTGCGACTGGCGAAGGATCTGTAACGACCATGCTGCTGACAGACGACGCGCCGACCGTCCCCCAAACGGTCGACCCGGCCTTTCGCCGCGACATCATCGAAGGCCTGTCGCGCAGCCCCAAGGCGACGCCGCCCATCTGGTTCTACGACCGGCGCGGGTCGGAATTGTTCGAGGCGATTACCGACCTGCCCGAATATTATCCCACGCGCACCGAGACGGCGCTGCTGGAGAAGCACGGCACGGACTTTGCGCAGGCGGTAGGCGAAGGCCGCGCGGTGGTGGAGTTTGGCGCGGGCAGTTCGCGCAAGACGCCGCATTTGTTGCGCGCGATCGCGCCGGGAGCCTATGTGCCGATCGACATTAGCGGCGATTTCCTTCGGGCCAGCAGCGCGACATTGGCGCAAGCCTTTCCCGACCTGCCGGTGATCCCGGTCGAAGGGGATTTCAACCAGCCACTGACGCTGCCCGATGCGATCAGGGCCATGCCCCGGCTGGGTTTCTTCCCCGGATCGACGATCGGCAATATGGAGCCGGACGCGGCGGTGGACCTGCTGCGAGCGATGCGCCGCCTGTTGGGCGATGGGGCCATGCTGTTGATCGGCATGGACCGGATCAAGGATCGCGACCGGCTGATCGCCGCCTATGACGATGCGACGGGAGTGACGGCGGCGTTCAACCTGAACCTTCTCACCCGGATCAACCGCGAGCTGGACGGTGACCTGCCGATCGACGGCTTTGCCCATCGCGCCATCTGGAACGACGACAAGGAGCGGGTCGAAATGCATGTGGAGGCCGTGCGGCCGCTGCATTTCCATGTCGCGGGAGAGAGCTTCCGCATGGCGCAGGGCGAGACGATCCACACCGAAAGCAGCCATAAATATGGCGTTCGCGATGGGCGACTGTTGCTGCGGTCGGGTGGTTGGGAGCCGGTGCGCGAATGGACCGATGCGGACGGGTTGTTTTCGCTGATGCTGACGCAGGCGGGGTAGCACACTCGCTCTTCCATCTCATCGCATTGCCCCTCCCTGCCAAGCCATGGTCGGCCAAAGGCTCACATACGTCCGGCGTTTGCGCTGATTCGACGCCACCTCCGCGTCGGATGAAATGATGCATTTTTAGCACATCACCTGAAATTCATATGCACCTTGGGACAGGCGCTGGATGCAAATTGCGTGGGGGTAGCGCTCATGCTAATTGTTTCAGCGGGACACAATTAACACGATGTCCGGTTTCAGGGAGGGACGCCATGATAGCATCCAGTAAATCACGCGCGATGTGCGCCTTATTCGCTTCTGTTTCGAGCATCGGCCTTGCTCCGATCGCGCAGGCGCAGACCGACGGCATGGACATCATCGTCACCGCGCAGAAGCGCAGCCAGTCGTTGCAGGATGTCAGTGTCGCGGTCTCCGCCGTCAGCGGCGACGCGCTGACCAATGCCGGGATCAACAATCTGCAGGATATCCAGCAGCTCGTCCCTTCAGTCACGTTCGGCAATGATTTCAACCAGGCCAAGGTGTTCATTCGCGGCGTGGGTGCCAATACTTCCACCACCGGGTCCAGCACCGGCGTCGCGCTGCATGTCGATGGCGCCTATGTCGCGCGCGCCGAAGCGCAGTTGACGTCGCTGTTCGATCTGGAGCGGGTCGAAGTGCTGCGCGGGCCGCAGGGCAGCCTCTATGGCCGCAACGCGGTCGGCGGGTCGATCAACCTGATCACCGCCAAGCCGACCGCCGAGTTCAGCGGCTATGGTCGACTGGGCTATGGCAATTATAATGCGATGATCGGCGAAGCGGCGATCGGCGGGCCGATCATTGATGCGATCCGCTTTCGCCTGGCCGGCAAGGTCGAGGCGCGCGACGGCTATGGCGGCAACCCGTTCAAGGGCGGCAGCGATGTCGATGACCTTAATCGCTACATGGTGCGCGGCCAGATTCACCTGATCGCGTCGGAGAAGATCGACTATCTCATTTCGGGCGAATATTTCCGCCAGAACGACAATAGCGGCGCGGTCCATTATCGCGGCCCCGCCTTCCCCGGCGTCGCGCGGCTCGCACCGACCGGCACCGGCGGCTTTGCCACGCGCCCGCGCGACCTCGCCAGCGACGAGCCGCCCTCGGTCGACACCAAAAGCTATTCGGTCACCGGCACGCTCAACATCGAGCTGAGCGATGCGTTCAGCATCGGCAACATCACCAATTATCGCGATTTCAAGACGCAGTTGATCCAGGATCTGGACGGGTCGGCGCTGGTCGCCACCCTGCCCAACTCCACGTCGATCCAGACACGCACGATCGACGCGCATCAGTTCAGCAACGAGTTGCAGTTCAAATATGACAGCGACATCGTGAAGGGGGTCGTTGGCCTTTATTATTTCCATGAGCGGCAGCGGCCGCGCGATCAGGTGGGGTTGAGTTCGACCAACGACCTGGCATCCAACATCACCGTGCTGGCGACGCGGCCGACCTTCGTCGACAATGTCGCCGCCCCGGTCGGATCGGTGACTCTGGCCGAAGCGCTGGCGATGTGCAATTTCCCGGCGGGCACATCGCCCAACCGGGTCTGCCTGAAGTCCAGCCTTGGCACCCGCGCCTATGCGGCGTTCGGGCAGTTGAATTTTGACCTGGGCGCTGCCTTCGGCCTCAATGGCGTGTCGCTGAAACTGGGCGGGCGTTACAGCCATGAAAAGGTGGACAGTGCCAATCCGTCGATCATCCTGACCGCCAACGGCAACCCCGCCGTCGCGCAGGTGCGCAAGACGACCATCGAAGGCACCTATCGCGAACGCACGTTCAAGGATTTCACCCCGGAAATCGGCTTGCAATGGCAGCCCAACAGCGATCTGCTGCTCTATTATACCTATTCCGAAGGCTTCAAGGCCGGGTCGGGTGAGAATGCGGCGGGCAGCACGACGATCGTGCGGCCGGAAAAGATGAAGAACCACGAACTGGGCCTGAAGACGGAATTGCTCGACCGTCGCCTGCAGGTCAATCTGGCCGCCTATCATTACAAGCTGGACGATCTGCAGATCAACAAGACGATCGGCGGTGGCCCGGCGGGCTTTACCACCATCTTCGAAAATGCGGCCAAGACATCGGCGACCGGCGTCGAAGCCGACCTGCTGGCGCGGCCGGTCGATGGCGTGCGTTTGCGCGGGTCGGTATCCTACACCGACAGCAAATATGATGACTTCATCACGGTCGATCCGCTCGATCCGGTGAACGTGGCGCAAGCGGGGCAACCCGCTTACAACCCCGTCACCAACCCCGATCCGACCGCCTTTGGTGCGCCATGCGGGGCCGACGCGCTCAATGCCAATGCGCCGTGCAACATCCAGTTGGCGGGCAACCCGACGCGCAACTCGCCGACCTGGTCCTATAGCGCCGGGATCGAAGTCGACCTGCCGATCATGCAGGAGGCTGGCACCTTCACCATCAGCGGCGACATGACCGGCCGCAGCAACATCTATTTCACCGAGTTCAAGCGGCTGGTCGAAGGCACGCGGGCTTACACGATGTTCGATGCGTCGCTGCGCTGGGTGGACAAAACCGATACGGTGACGGCATCGCTCTGGGTCAAGAATATCAACGATACGCTGCGCGAGAGCAGCACCTTTGCCATCTCGACCGGGCGCATCATCGGTGTGACCTACCTGCCGCCGCGCACCTATGGCGCGACGGTCGGCTATCGCTTCTAAATTGGAAGGCCTGCGCCGGGGCGGGATGCCCCGGCACGGGCGCGGATTATCGGGTCTGGAAAGTGGTGAAGATTTTCGCGCCACTCGGATCGGTCAGGGCGACGACGATCTTCGTGCCCTTGGCAGCGATGAAGCCGGGGGCTGACAGTTTGTTGCCACCGGCGGGCTTGAGCGCGGCTTGCGTCTTCTGGCCCGATGCGGTCTGCGTCAGCGTGGCGGTATAGGCCGATGCGGGCAGCGGTTCATCCTCTTCGCTGATGAAGATATCGACGCCCTTGGGACCGGCGACCAGTTCCACCATGGTTTCGCCCGACATCTGAACGAGGCCGCCATGTTGCGGCTTCATGCTGCCATGGGCGAAGGCGGCGGTGGGGGTCAGGGCGAGGGCTGCGGCAATAGCGATGGCGGCTGGGCCGAGCTTCATCAGGTCGAAGGGCATGGGTGTCTCCTTATGGGCGGCGATGGGATGGCGGCGCTGCCTTATTCGGGCAGATGCGGCAGCACGAAGGACAGCGAGGAGCGATATTCGACATGGTCGACCTTCGCCTTGTCATCGGCTGGCCCGACATAGATGCCCATCAGCACATTCAGCCCCTGATTGCGCACGGTGATGGTGGCGGTGCCGTCCGCGCCGGTCTTGACCGCGACTTCGTCGGGATCGTTGACATAGTCGGACATGATGGTCGCGCCCGCCAGCGGCTTGCCCTCATAATAAGCGCGCACCTTCATCGGCTCGCCCATCTTCTGCGGGATGGCGGGATCGACGGGGACGATCTGGAGCTTATGCCCTTCGAACAGGGGCACGGGGCCTGTCGGCATCTTGGCCAGATGGACGGCATATTTCCAATTATGTTCGGCAAGCGTGGCCGTGGGCACTTCGTCGCGGCCCTTATTATGCCATTTGCCGTCGGGGGTCTTGCTCCACAGGCCATAGTCCATGATCGCCGCGACCGCCGCGATCGGCTCTTCGCTATCCACGACGGGGATCGGCCCGGCGGCGCGCAGGCTGGTGGTGACGGGTGCCCAGTCGGCACCATAGCCGGTGACGGTCTTGATGAGCGGCAGGCGCTTGACCGCGTCGAGATCGTCCGCGCCGACGCCATAGACAAGCGCGATCTGCGTCGCGCGCTGGGCGAACCAGATGGCGTGCGCGCTCAAGGGCGTGGCCATGGCCAAAAGCGCCGATCCGGCGACGGTGACGGCAAGGATGCGTGGCAGTTTCATCAATCATCTCCCCTGGCCCTGATCGGCCCCTCCCACACAGGCTATGGCAGCCACGGCCCGCCGGATGCCGTTTTTCAGGCGTGCGCAAGCGGCTTGTGCCGGAAAAAGGCACGCGCACAGTGGATGATCGCCCGATGGCGGAAATGGGGATGTGGATCGTTGAAGGCTGGAATGACCCGAAAGGGCCTAGTCGAGCGGCGGATCGCCTTGCGCGAGATCCATGAAATTGCGGGCGGCGTCGCGATCGGCCGCGTCCTTGAAGGCAATATCGAGGTCGGGGGCGTCGCCCATCAGGAAGAGCAGGCACCACAACGCAAAACGTCGACCCCGGTCCTTTTCCAGACCAAGATCGACGCGCATGCGCTCGACGCCCGCTGCGATCGCTTCGGCGGGCACGGCGTCAATGTCCGTGCGGCCGAAATAGCGACGCAACTGGTCGTCAAATTGCATAGTGGATCAGCCGTTCAGCTTGTCCTTGACCGCCTTGGCAGCGGTGAAGCCCAGCTTCTTGGACGCGGCGATCTGGATCGTCTCGCCAGTGGCGGGGTTGCGGCCCTCGCGCGCGGCGCTTTCCTTGACCTTGAACTTGCCGAAACCGTTGAGCGAGATTTCTTCGCCCTTGGCCGCCGCATCGACGATCGCGGTGATCACGCCGTCGATGATCTTCTTGGCGTCCGCCTTCGAAAGGTCGTGGGCGGTGGCGACGGTGTCGATCAGGTCACTGTTATTCATAGGACGTCCTCTTCAAGTGTGATGGCACCCGCCCTAGCCCGTTCGCATGCGCCGGTCCATCGCCTAAGGGCGAATTTCGGCGCATTTCCGGTGACATATTGCCGAAAATACGCGGTTTCGGCGGGGCCGATCGGTCCGGGTGCTGGGCGCAGGTGATTCAAGTGGCGTTTTACGCGACGAAATTGCCTGCAAAGGCGAAGCTGTCGATGGGATTGCGGCCGCTTGGGGCTTCGCGCGCCTGTAGCGCTTCAGGCAATGTCGCCTTGTCGCCCATGCGCCCGATGGCGACGGCGGCTTCGATGCGGAAACGGTCCGGCACCGCGAGTTCGCGGCGGGCGGCGTCGAAATCGACACCGGACATGGCGTGGGTATGATAGCCCATCCGCGTTGCCTGCAGCGCCAGCAGCGCCCAGGCCGCGCCGGCGTCGAAACTGTGGCTGTGCGAGGGCTTGGTTTCCTGCGAGCCGGGGGCCGACGAGAGGCTGTCGGACAGGATGAAGGTCAGGACCGAGGCATGTTGCACCCAGCTTTGGTTGAAGGGCAGCAGCAGACCAAGGAACCGCGCCCAGTCGGCGCTGTCGCGATGGGCGTAGAGGAAGCGCCAGGGCTGATAGTTGAAGGCTGACGGTGCCCAGCGGGCTGCGTCGAGCAGGGTATCGAGATCCGCCTGCGGCAGGGCCGATCCATCGAAGGCGCGGGGCGACCAGCGGTCGAGGAACAGGGGGTCGACGGGACGGGTGACGGCGCGGGGATCGGTATCCATAATATCTCCTAAAAAAAGCTCGCCCCCATATAGGATGTTTTTCGCGGCTGCGAAGGGCCGGGGATTTTGGGGCAAGTCGCTGGCGCAGGCCGCGCCGCGCCGCTAATCATGCCCCCAGATTAGGGGGAGCGGGGCATGACGATCACAGAGACTTTTCTGCTCGCGCTGGCGCTTGTCATGGGGCTGCCCTGGCTGGTGTGGCGATTGCTGCGCACCGACAATTGGATGCCGCTGGTGGTGGTTCAGATCGTTGCAGGCGTGCTGCTTGGCCCCGGCGTGCTGGGGGCCGCACTGCCGCAAGTGCATGATTTCCTGTTTCCGCCCGGCGTCATCGCCGCGCTGAACGGCATCGCCTGGTGGGCGGTGATGATCTTCGTCTGGCTGGCGGGCATCGAACTGGACCTGCACCAGGCCTGGGTCGCGCGGCGCGAGACGTGGACGACGGCGGGACTAGCGCTTGTGACGCCGCTCGTGCTGGGGGCGCTGGCCGCCGCGCTGATTCTGACGCAGCCCGGCTGGATCGGCGCGAAGGGGCAGCATTGGCAGGCGTTGCTGGGCATGGGCATGGCCTGTGCCGTCACCGCTTTGCCCATATTGGTCCTATTGATGGATCGGCTCGCCATCCTGCGTCAGCCGCTGGGGCAAAGGGTGCTACGCTATGCCAGCCTGGACGATATCGCCATCTGGGGGGTGCTGGCGCTGATCCTGCTCGATTGGGAGCGGGTCGAGCGGCAGGCGGGATTCCTGCTGCTGTTCCCGTTCGTCGCCTGGGGGCTGCGCGCGGTGATGCGGCGAATCGGCGGGCGCGACCGGCTGTATCTGGGGATGCTCTCGCTCGCGCTATTGGGCTTCGCGGCCGATTGGGCCGGGCTGCATTTCATGGTCGGCGCCTTCCTGGCGGGCGCGATTTTGGACAAGCAATGGTTCGACGAGGCGCAGATGGATATGCTGCGCGATCATATGCTGTTGACGGTGATGCCGGTCTTTTTCCTGAGCACAGGGCTGCGCACCCAATGGGATATGGGCGGGTTCGAGGTGATCGGCGGCGCATTGCTGCTGTTGGCCGCTGCCGTGGTCGGCAAGCTGGCCGGGGTGGCGCTGGCCGGACGACTCCTGGGCTGGCCCAAGGGCGAGGCCGGGGTGATCGGCTGGCTGCTACAGACCAAGGCGCTGATCATGATCATCTTCGCGAATATCCTGCTCGATCGGCAGATCATCACCGGGACCAGCTTTACAGCGCTGCTGTTGATGGCGATCGGCAGCACGATGCTGACCATGCCGATGGTCCGCCGAGGGCTGGCGGAATTGACACAGCGATAAGGGAAAAATCGTCCCGGACGACCCATGGCGCGTGCAGTTCGCCGTAGCGGGCCGTCCGGGATTGCAGCGCTGCCTCACTTTGGAGAGGTATGACAACGCTGTCTCGCGCCATAAAACAGATTCCGCGCCGGGCCGCAAGCCCCTTTGCGCGCCCCCTTTAGGCGTCAGCCTGCATATTGGTGGGTCGGCAGGCCGCGCACGCCGCAATCGACTTCGAAGAAGCCGCCGTCGTGCGGCGTGGCATCGTCCAGCCCGACCGTTGCCGAACTGACGAACATGCGATCGAGGTTGGCCCCGCCAAAACAGATGTTGGTCACCTGCCGCGCGGGCAGCGCGATCGCGCGGTCCAGCACGCCGTCGGGAGTGAAGCGGCTGACCCGCCCGCCGCCCCAATGGGCAACCCAGATATGGCCGTCCGCATCCACGGTCATCCCGTCGGGATAGCCATCTTCCTCGGCAAAGCGGATAAAGGGCTGGCGATCGGTCGCGCCTTCGTCCGTTCGCGCAAAGCGGTACATTTGCCGCTTGGCGGTATCGCTATGATAGAGCCAGCGGCCACAGGGCGAAAAGGCCGGGCCGTTTGGCACGCGATAGTCGGCGTCGATCACGCGCCAGCTCCGGTCGGGCGCAAGCCGGTAGAGCGAACCGCGATCATGGTCCTCGGCCATGTCCATGGTGCCGCACCAGATATGCCCCTGCGCATCTGCCTTGCCATCGTTCATGCGGTTGCCGGGGAAATGTGGTTCGGGGTCGCCGAAGGGCGTGATCGTCAGTGGATCGAGGCTAATATCTGCAAAGCCGCTCTGGAAGCCGCCGACAAAGCCGCCCCCTTCGCGTTCCACCACCCAGCCGAGCGGTTCGGGCATGGCCCAGCGCTCGACCGTGCCGTCCGCAAGGGACAGCCGGTTGAGCGCCGGGGCCAATATGTCGACCCAATAGACCGCATTATCGCGCGCCGACCAGAGCGTGCCTTCGCCCAGCGTATCGGCAACGTCGCGTTCGATCAGACGCCAGGCCGTCATCAGCGCTTGACCGACAGCCGATAAACCATCGCATGGCGATAGGGCTTGTCGGGATCGACCCGCGCCGACAGGAAGGCGGGCTTGTTGGGCGCGTCGGGGAATTTCTGCGGCTCCAACGCGATGCCGTCGCCCATGCGGTAGAGATGGCCGCCCTTGCCGACCAGCGTGCCGTCGAGGAAATTGCCGGCATAGAATTGCACGCCGGGTTCCGTGGTCAGCACTTCGAGCACCCGGCCCGACACGGGATCTTCCAGCCGCGCCGCCAGTTCGGGTGCCTTGGTCGCGCCCTTGTCCAGCGCCCAATTATGGTCATAGCCGCGGCCATAGACGATCTGCTGGTCGCGCCCGTCGCGAATGCCATCGGCGACGCGGCGGGGCGCGCGGAAATCGAACACGCCTCCGTCCACCGGCTTCAATTCGCCGGTCGGAATCAGCTTTTCATCCACCGGCGTATAGGCCTTGGCCGGAATCGTCAGCATGTGACCCAGCGCGCCATCGGGCGATCCTTCACCCGCAAGGTTGAAGATCGCGTGGTTGGTCATATTGACGATGGTCGGCTTGTCGGTCTTGGCGGCGAAGACGATGCCCAGATTACCCGCTTCGTCGAGCGTGTAGGTGACGGTCGTGTCGAGCTTGCCGGGATAGCCCGAATCGCCATCGGCGCTGACGAGCGAGAGAACCACGGTGGCGGTCGGGCCGCTCTTTACCGACACGACCTTCCAGGGCAGCTTGTCGAAGCCCTTGTCGCCGCCATGCAGCGAATTGGTCTTGTCGTTGAGCGGAAGCTGATAGCTGGTGTCGCCCAGCTTGAAGGTGCCGCCCGCGATGCGATTGGCATAGCGGCCCACGGTCACGCCGAAATAATTGGGATGATCGACATAGCCTTTGAGGTCATCATAGCCGAGCAGCACGTCGGCGATCTTGCCATCCTTGTCCGGCCCCGACAGCGACTGAAGCGTCGCGCCATAGGTCAGGATCTTGGCCGATACGCCCGCGCCGTTGGTCAGCGTGATCGTTTCCACCGCCGTACCGTCCGCCAGCGTGCCTGCGGGCGCGCGGCTGGCGTCGGCGGCGAGTGCCGCCGTGCTTGTCAGCGCCATGGCCAATGCGTATGACAGCGTTGTTTTGATGATGACCTTTTGCATGGACTTCCTCCCGATACCGACCGCCCATTGACGCGCGGTTTCGGGGAATATACTCCGACAAAATAAGCGGGCGCAACCCCTATCCGGGTGGCCCGTCCCCGGAAATGCAGTGGAGAAGGATGGATGGCAGGACCCGTAACATCAGGCGCGGGCGTCACCGCGACGCATAATCCCGCAACGCGCTATGGCCCGGCGCTGGGCCTGCTCGCCAGCCTCTTCTTCATGTGGGGCTTTATCACCGTCATCAACAACACGCTGCTGCCGCATCTGCGCAGCGTGTTTGACCTAAGCTACACACAGACGACGCTGATCGAATCGGTGTGGTTCATCGCCTATTTCGTCGCGTCGATCCCGTCGGCCAAGCTGATCGAGCGGGTCGGTTATCAGAAATCGCTGGTGGTGGGGCTGCTCATCATGGCGGCGGGCGCGCTCGGCATGACGCTGGCGGCGTCGATCCCCTCCTATGGCGTCACGTTGCTGATGCTGTTCGTGATCGCGAGCGGCATCACGCTGCTGCAGGTCGCGGCCAACCCCTATGTCGCGGTCGTCGGCAAGCCCGAAACCGCATCCTCGCGCCTCAATCTGGTGCAGGCGATGAACTCGGCGGGCACGATGCTCGCGCCGCTGTTCGGGGCCTATCTGATCCTGGGCCGGTCCAAGGGTGGCACGTCCGAGACGGGCACGGTGCTGACGCAGGCCGAACGGCTGGCCGATGCGCAGTCGGTGATCCTGCCCTATATCATCGTCGCCGTCATATTGGTGGTGCTGGCGGTGATCATCGCCCGCTTCCCCCTGCCCGCCATGGGCAATGCGACGTCGCGTCACAGCAAGGAAGAGCGCAAGAAACATTCGCTCTGGAACCACCGCAATCTGGTGTGGGGCATTCCCGCGATCTTCATCTATCTGATCGCGGAAATCGGCGTCGCCAACCTGTTCATCAATTTCGTCAGCCAGCCCGACATCGCCAACCTGACCCATGAACAGGCCGGGCGCTATCTGACCTTCCTGTGGGCGGGTATGATGGTCGGCCGCTTCGCTGGCGCGGCGATCATGCAGAAGTTCGATGCGGGCCATGTGCTGGCGGCCTTCTCGATCGGCGCGTTCATCGTCATGTTGGTCACCGTGTTCACTACGGGGCCTATCGCAATGTGGGCGCTGATTCTCGTTGGCCTGTTCCACTCGATCATGTTCCCGACCATCTTCACGCTGGGCATCAAGGGCCTGGGGCCGTTGACCGAAGAGGGTTCGGGCCTGCTGATCATGGCGATCGCCGGTGGCGCGCTGGTGGTGGTGCAGGGCTGGCTTGCGGACGAATATGGCCTGCAATGGTCGTTCCTGCTGACCGCCGCATGCGAGCTATATATCCTGTTCTACGCGCTGTGGGGGTCGAAGGTGACGAACGCCCTGCCCGATCAACAGGTCGCGGCGGAATAAAGCCCAAGGGTCGCACATGGGACGGTGAAAAGGCCGGAGCGGTATGTCCGCTCCGGCCTTTTTTATTTGTATGAAATCCTCCCCTGGCAGGGGAGGTGGCAGCACGAAGTGCTGACGGAGGGGTGTTACGCTCTCGATAGGGTGACACCCCTCCACCATTCGCTTCGCGAACGGTCCCCCTCCCCCGCCGGGGGAGGATTTTTAGCGTTCCATCGCGCTGGCTGTGTCTTCTAGTGCCAGGTCGACCAGCGCACCCATTGCTTCCGACGCAGCCGCCGGGTCGCCGGCGGCGATCGCGTCATAGACGCGGACATGGTCGGGGATGGGGTTACGCGGCAGGGCGCGGGCGCGTTGCTTATATTGGGTGGTCCAGTTGACCGCCGCGCCGATGCTGGCGGACAGCACTTGCAGCGCGTCGTTGCGGGTCGCGTTCAGGATGGCATTGTGGAAATCGCGGTCGGCCGCGCGGCCCAGTTCGGTGGCCAGCGTGTGGCGGCGCATCGCGGCGAGCGCTTCCTTCATCAGCCGCAGATCTTCCTTGTCGCGCCGCTGTGCCGCGAGCCGGGCCGCCGCCGGTTCGACGATGGCGCGCAGTTCGAACAGGTCGCGCACGAACTGAATATCCGGTTCCCCGGCAAAGGCCCAGGCGAGGACTTCGGGATCAAGCAGGTTCCAGCGGGTGCGCGGCAAGACCCGCGTGCCGGCCTTGGGGCGGCTTTCCACCAGCCCCTTGGCGGTCAGCACCTGGATCGCTTCGCGATAGGCGCTGCGCGAGACTTCCAGTTCTTCGGCAAAGGCGACTTCGCCGGACAGAACATCGCCGGGGGCATATTGGCCGGACAAGATGGCCGTGCCGAGCTTATGCGCGATCGCGCCGTGCAGCCGCCTGCCGGGGCCACGCGCGATCTTCGCCGATGCGCCCGTCTCCGCCTCATCCCCGCGCAAAGACGGATCTTCCTTCGCCATTCCTGCTCCTCTCGCCCGCCAACTATCAGGCACAACTCCGTCTAGAATACAAGCATTGCCATTACCATCTTCCTGTAATATGTCGGAGTAATTCGGAGATTCACTGCCCCCCCGGCTTTGGTCGAGGTGGGCAATGGCGTGTCTTCGGCAAGCGTTCAGCGCCGTCAGTGGCGCGCGGGAGGAGAGATTTTCATGACATTGCGCCTGTTGCAGCACCGTGCCCAAAGCGGCGAACGGGGCGTTATCGCCGCGCAAGGCGACAGCGCGGCCTTCGTGGTCGGCTTCACCTCGATCCGCGCCCTGGCGCTCCATGCCATCGCGCAGGGCATCAGCCTGACCGCCGCCGTGGCCGCCGCGCCCAAGGGCAACGCGGTGGACATTGCCGCCGAGTTCGAAGCGGGTCGCCTGCTCGCGCCGATCGACCATGACGATGACGCGCATATCCTGCTGACCGGCACCGGCCTGACCCATCTTGGTTCCGCCGAGGGTCGCGACAAGATGCACCGCGAGGCGGCTGCGGTCGAAAAGCAGACCGATTCGATGCGCATGTTCCTGGAAGGCCTGGAAGGCGGCAAGCCTGCCCCCGGCGAGACGGGCCAGCAGCCTGAATGGTTCTACAAGGGCGACGGGTCGCAGTTGGTCGGCCCGACCGATCCGCTGACCATGCCTGCCTTTGCCAAGGATGGCGGCGAGGAGCCGGAACTGGCAGGCATCTACATCATTGGCGAGGATGGCACGCCGTATCGGCTGGGTCTCGCGCTCGCCAACGAGTTTTCCGACCATGTGACCGAGCGACACAATTATCTGTGGCTGGCCCACTCCAAGCTGCGCCAGGCCGCGCTTGGCCCCGAACTGCTGGTCGGCGAGCCGCCGGAACATATCGAGGGTTCGAGCCGTATCCTGCGCGATGGCGCGACAATCTGGGAAAAGCCGTTCCTGTCGGGCGAAGGCAATATGTCGCACAGCTTCGCGAACCTGGAACATCATCATTTCAAATACGACCTGTTCCGTCGCGCGGGCGACGTCCATGTCCATTTCTTTGGCACCGCGACCCTATCGTTCAGCGACGGCATCGCAGCCCAAGAAGGCGATGTGTTCGAAATTCTCGCCGCACCCTTCACCCTGCCGGTGCGCAATGTGCTGACGCGCGCCGCGCCGCAGGAAGTGGCCGTCAAGGCGCTCTGAAGCGATGGACCCGATCCGTATCGCGATCATCGGCATCGGCAAGATCGCGCGCGACCAGCATGTCCCGGCAATCCGCGGCAATAGCGCGTTCAGCCTGGCCGCGACCGTCAGTCCGCATGATGCCGGGCTGACGGGGGTGCCGCATCTGGCCAGCCTCGACGCGCTGCTGGCCGAGGGTCCGGCGGTCGACGCGGTGGCGCTCTGCACGCCGCCGCAGGTCCGTTATGATCTGGCGGCGCAAGCCTTGGCCAAAGGCATCCACGTCTTTCTGGAAAAGCCGCCCGGCGCGACGCTGGCCGAGGTCGAGGCGCTGAAAGCCCAGGCCGACAAGGTCGATGCGACCCTGTTCGCCGCCTGGCACAGCCGCTTTGCCGCCGGGGTCGCCCCTGCCCGCGCCTGGCTGGCCGAACGCCGGATCGAGAAAGTGTCGATCGTCTGGCGCGAGGATGTGCGCGTGTGGCATCCGGGTCAGGCGTGGATCTGGCAGCCGGGCGGGCTTGGCGTGTTCGATCCGGGGATCAATGCGCTTTCGATCGTCACCCATATCCTGCCGCGCCCCTTCTTCCTGAAAGAGGCGACATTGGTGCTGCCGGAAAATCGCGCTGCGCCGATCGCGGCAGACCTGCATTTCCGCGATACCGGTGGGGCGCCGATCCACATGGATCTCGACTGGCGGCAGACCGGGCCGCAAAGCTGGGACATCATCATCGACACCGATGCGGGTACGCTGAAACTGGCGCATGGCGGCGCGGTGCTGACGCTGCCCAGCGGCACCGAACATGGCGAGGATGTCGAATATCCAGGGCTCTACAGCCGGTTCGCCACACTGATCCGGGGTGGGCGCAGCGATGTCGATACCAGCCCGTTGCGCCTGGTCGCCGACGCCTTCCTGCGCGGCCGCCGCGAACCGACCGACGCTTTTCACGACTGATTTCCACATGGGAGAGGACGACATGATAAAAACCCTGCGCCGTACCACCGCCGCACTGCTGCTTTGCGCCAGTGCCCTGACGACCAGTGCGCTGGCCGACATCAACGACAAGCCGACCACCGCGACGATCAATGCGGCGCAGCCCGGCCCGGTCTATGACAAGCGCATCTTCACCCAGTTCGCCGAACATCTGGGCAATGGCATTTATGGCGGGCTGTGGGTCGGCAACGACAAGTCGATCCCCAACACCAACGGCTTCCGCAACGATGTGATCTCGGCGCTCAAGAACCTGTCGGTGCCCGTCGTGCGCTGGCCGGGCGGTTGCTTTGCCGATGAATATCATTGGCGGGAAGGCATTGGCGGGAAGGCCAAGCGCCCGGTCAAGATCAACACCCATTGGGGCGGCGTGACCGAACCCAATACGGTCGGCACCCATGAATTTTTCGAACTGATCCGCCAGATCGGCGCGGAGGCCTATGTCGCGGGCAATGTCGGCAATGGCAGCCCGCAGGAAATGGGCGAATGGGTCGAATATATGACCTCGCCCGCCGGCACCTTGGCCGACGAGCGCGCCAAGAACGGGCATAAGGAACCCTGGGCGGTTCCCTATTTCGGCATCGGCAACGAGCTGTGGGGCTGTGGCGGCAATATGCGCGCCGAATATGCCGCCGACGTGACGCGCCGCTATGCCACCTTCATCAAGGCGCCTGCCGGCACCAAGATCCTCAAGATCGCGGCGGGTGCCAATGTCGATGATTATAACTGGACCGAGGTGATGATGCGGGAGGCGGGCGATCAGCTCGACGCCGTTTCGCTCCATTATTACACCCTGCCCCAGGGTGGCTGGCCGCCCAAGGCGGACCCGGTGAATTTCGACGAGACTTTGTGGGCCGACACGCTGGCCAAGGCCGTCCATATGGACGAGCTGATCACCAAGCACACCGCCATCATGGACAAATATGATCCCAAGAAGCGCGTCTTCCTGGCGGTGGACGAATGGGGCACCTGGTATGCGCAAGATCCGGGCACCCATCCCGGCTTCCTGCGTCAGCAGAATACGCTGCGCGATGCGCTGGTCGCGTCCATCCATCTCGACATCTTCGCCAAACATGCCGACCGGGTGAAGATGAGCGCCATCGCCCAAATGGTGAACGTCCTGCAGGCGATGATCCTGACCGACGGCAAGAAGATGGTGCTGACCCCCACCTATCATGTGTTCGAAATGTACAAGCCATGGCAGGATGCCACGGTCCTGCCGATCAGCATCGACGCGCCCTGGTATAATAAGGACCAGTTCGTGATGCCCGCGGTCAGCGGTTCGGCCGTGCGGGGCAAGGATGGCAAGGTCCATGTCGGCCTGTCCAACCTCGACCCGACCCAGCCCAACACGGTGACCGTCAAGCTCGATGGCCTGACCGCCGGAACGGTATCGGGCCGCGTCCTGACCGCTGGCGCGATGAACGCGCACAACACGTTCGACGCACCCGAAACCGTCAAGCCCGCCGCCTTCACCGGCGCGCAGGTGAATGGCGGCACGCTGACCGTCACCTTGCCGCCGATGTCGGTGGTGGTGCTCGACCTGCAATAAAGCGGAAGCCACACACCTGACTTTCTGAGCCGTTCAGGCTGAGCCTGTCGAAGCCCTGCACTTTCTTCATAGAAGTAAGGCCCTTCGACAGGCTCAGGGCGAACGGACCAAGGGGTTGGGATTTCGCGCCAGACCCTATCTTGGAAAAGGACAGATATTGTTGAAGTTGATCCCGCTGACCTGCCTTGCCCTGCTTGGCGTTTCCACGGTGGCCACCGCGCAGCCCACCGCTACCCAACCAAGCGTGCCGACACTCAACAGCCGCCTGACCGGCGACCTCGCGCCTACCCATGATCCGGTGATCATCCGGCAGGGGGACGTCTATCATGTGTTTGGCACCGGCCATGGTCAGCGGCTGATCGAAACGCGCACCTCGCCCGACCTTGTGCGCTGGACGGCAGGGCCGCCGGTGTTCACCGCGCTGCCCGATTGGGCGAAGCAGGCGATCCCCGGCAGCGATGGCATGTGGGCGCCCGACATCAGTTTCGTGGATGGCCGCTATCGGCTCTATTACTCCGTCTCGACCTTCGGATCGAACCGCTCGGCGATCGGCCTGGCCACCAGTCCGACGCTCGACCCCAAGTCGCCGGACTTCAAATGGCGCGACGAAGGCATGGTCGTGATGTCCACCAAGGACGATGACTATAATGCCATCGACCCCAATTTCATCATCGACCGCGAAGGCCGCCACTGGCTTTCGCTCGGCAGCTTCTGGACCGGCCTCAAATTGTTCGAGCTGGACCCCAAGAGCGGCAAGCCCAAGGATGCGAAGGCCAAGCCCATCTCCATCGCGCGCCGCGCGGCCCCGGCTGGCGGCCCTGCCCCGGTCGAAGCGCCCTTTATCGTCGATCATGGCGGCTATTATTGGCTGATGGCGTCCTATGACTATTGCTGCAAGGGCGTGAACAGCACCTATTATACCGTGATCGGCCGGTCCTAGGACATTACCGGCCCTTATCTCGGCAAGGATGGCAGTGCGATGATGGAGGGTGGCGGCACCATCTTCCTGCGCGCGGATTTGCAGGAGCAGCAGCGTTTCCGTGGCCCCGGCCATGCCGGGTGGCTACATGACAAGGACGGCAAAGATTATATCGTCTACCACGCCTATGACAAGCAAGCCGACGGTGCCCCCACCCTGCGCATCGCGCCGGTGCGCTGGGGCGCGGACGGCTGGCCCGTCGCAGATTATTGAGGAAACGACCCTATGAACGACATCAATCGCCGTCTCTTCCTGGCCGGTGCCGCGATATTGCCGGCTGCCTGCGGCAAGCTGGGCGCGATACCCGTCGCGCCGACCGCGGCCGGCCCCGTGCCGGTCAACCCGCTGATCAAGCAGCGCGCCGACGCGCAGATCTTCCGCCATGATGATGGCTATTATTATATGACCGGGTCGGTCCCCGAATATGACCGGCTGGTGCTGCGCCGGTCGAAGACGATCGCGGGCCTCGCCACCGCGACCGAAGTGGTGCTGTGGCGGCATGAAAAAAGTGGCCCGATGTCGGGGTTCCTGTGGGCACCCGAACTGCATATGGTCGATGGCAAGTGGGTCGTCTATTTCGCCGCTGGTCCGAGCGGCGGCGGCGAGGATGTGTTCCGCATCCGCTCCTATGCG
Source organism: Sphingobium xenophagum (assembly GCF_031457465.1). Taxonomy (GTDB): domain Bacteria; phylum Pseudomonadota; class Alphaproteobacteria; order Sphingomonadales; family Sphingomonadaceae; genus Sphingobium; species Sphingobium xenophagum_A. The sequence continues at coordinate 219,360 of NZ_JAVDWV010000001.1, read as the reverse complement.
GTGGTGTGCGACGGCCCCGATCCGATGACGGGCAAGTGGAGCGTGCTGGGCGAATTGCAGACGCCCTGGGACAGTTTCAACCTCGATTCGACCATCTTCACGCATAAGGGCACGCGCTATATGGTGTGGGCGCAGCGCGAGCCGGGCATCGAAACGAACAGCAACCTGTACATCGCCAAGCTGGAATCGGCGCTCAAGCTGGGCAAGGCGACGCGGATCGCTGTGCCGACGCTGGATTGGGAAATACGCGGCTACAAGGTCGCCGAAGCGCCCGCTATCCTGCAGCGCAACGGTCGCCTGTTCATGACCTATTCGGCGAGCGCGACCGATGCGCGCTATTGCCTGGGGCTGTTGACGGCGGACGAGAATGCCGACCTGCTGGACGCCAAGAGCTGGGTCAAATCGCCGCAGCCGGTGTTCGTCACCAATACCGCCACCAGCGTCTATGGGACGGGCCATAACAGCTTCACCGTGGACGAGAAGGGCCGGGACATCCTCGTCTATCACGGGCGCGACTATGAGACGATCCAGGGCGACCCGCTGCTGAATCCCGACCGCCATACCCGTGTGCAGCGGCTCTATTATACCGCCGATGGCACGCCCGATTTCGGGGTGCCGGTGGGCAATGGCCCGCTGCCCGAACGGTTCATCGCGGCGGCCGACCCCAAGCGGCTGATGGCGCATGACGGCACCCGCCTGGTCGCGGGCAACCCGGCCCTGCCCCAGACGCAGTTCCGCCAGTCGCCCGGCCGTGCCGGGGCCAAGAGCATCATGCTGTCCCCCATATTGATGCCCGATCATTATCTGGTCGCGGCCAAGGATGGGTCGATCAGCCTGGAAAAGGACAGCAAGAGCGCGGACTTCGCGCTGCGCAGCCAGTTCGTCCGCTTCGAGGAGAAGGGGCGCGACGCGCTACGCTTCGTTGCCATCTCCGCGCCGGGCAAGGCGATCGGCACCGTGGGCGATCAGCTGCGGCTGGTGCCGAGCCGGGACGCTACGGCATACTGGCGTGCCGACTGACATTCCATAATATGTCTGACAAATAGACGGCGACAGGGGCCGGTTTCCAGCAGGAAACTGGCCCCTAGGCTTGTCTGGCCCCCTTCCGATATGCGGCCGTTCCCCTTTCACTGTAGGCCTGTGGCAATAATGTAACTAGCGCCGACCATTCGTGTCGTGACGCCCGCATTTTCCGCTTGCGATTCATTTGTCGGAGCAATAATTAGTCCGAGTAATTCACGCATGGCCAAGGGCCAGCTCCAGGGAGGATATCTGACATGGCCCTCAAGCCGATCGTAATGGGTTCCGCATCGCTCTTCGCGCTGATGCTGGCGGGCGCTGCCCAGGCTCAAACCCCTCCCGCAACGCCGCAGGCAGCGCCCGAAGACGATGTCGCGGACATCGTCGTCACCGGCGTCCGCGCCTCGATCGTCGGCGCGCTCAACGTCCGCCGGGAATCGACTCAGATCGTCGATTCGATCGTGTCGGAAGATGTCGGCAAATTGCCCGACAATAATGTCGTCGAAGCATTGCAGCGCGTCACCGGTATCCAGGTCACCGACCGCGCTGGCGGCGAAGCGGCGACCATCACCATTCGCGGCCTGACCGATCCGCTGACCACGCTCAATGGCCGCAACATCTTCACCGCGGCCGGCACGTCCTTTGCGTTGCAGGATATTTCAGCGAACCTCGTCAAGCAGGTCGATGTCTACAAGACCCGTTCGGCCGACCAGCTGGAAACCGGCCTGGCGGGCCAGATCGACGTGCAGACCCGTCGCCCGCTCGACTTTGACGGCTTTACGATTTCGGGCCTGGCGCGTGGCGTCTATTCGGAACTCGCCGATAAGGTGAACCCCAATGTCGCGCTGCTGGTCAGCGACCGCTGGGAAACCGGCATCGGCGACATCGGCTTCCTGGTGAACGGCAGCTACACCCGCGCCGAATTCCGCAACCAGAATTTGCAGGCCGGTGCCATGGTGCCGTTCGCCACGGAAACGCCGCCCGCGGGTTCAGGCCTGACGCCGCTGCAGCGTATCTTCCCTGGTGCCACCAATGAAAACTGGACGCCTGGTCTCGATGCGGGCCTGCCTACTGCGCCCGGATCGACGCTCAACATCAATGGCGTCGAAACCCCCTATTATCTCGCCCGTGACGCCGTCATCGCATCCGATCTCTACGGCAAGCGCGATCGGACGGCGATCAACGCCGCGCTGCAATGGGCGCCGAACGACAGCTCGGTCTACACCGCCGAAGTGTTCTATACGGGGTTCAAGGGCGAGACGTTCAACAGCCTGAACTTCAGCTTCGTCGATTGGTGGGGCAACCTGCCTACTGACGTGGCCAACAGCTTCGAACTGTTCGAAGGCACCAACATCATCAAGTCGCGTCGGGCCGGCGCGGTCGCGGGCTTCAACAGCGGCGACCGGGCGACCAGCCGCACCGACAGCTATGTCTACGCCTTCAACGCCAAGTGGGATGTGGGTGAGCGCGGCAAGATTTCGGCCGACATCGCCTATCAAGATAGCAAGAACGAGACGAGCTTCTTTGCCATCCGTACCGATCGCGGCCCGCTCGACATCGATGTCGATTTCAACGCCGGGGGCGGCCTGCCCGCCTATAGCTTTGGCAATCAGGACGTCCTGACCGATGCGAGCAAGTGGACCGTCGGCAACCTTTTCGACAGCGGGACCAAGAATACCGGTAGCGCGCTGACGATGATGTTGGACGGCGAATATGGTTGGAACGAAGGCTTCCTGCGCCGCATCAAGGCGGGCTGGCGCTATGACCGCCGCAAGGCCAGCAGCTTTGTCCGCGATCAGGGTGCAGGCGGGCTTGGCGTCACGCTCGATGCTTTTGGCGAAGGCACCCCCTTCACCAACGAAGGCTTCTTCGACGGTCGCGCGAACATTCCGACCAGCTGGGTGCTGGCCGATCCGCGCAGCATGGACAGGGATGCCGTCCGCAACCTGTATCGTGCCGTCGCACCCGGTCTGTTGCTGTCGGACCAGCTGAGCTTTGGCCGCGTGTTCGGCATCGAGGAAAGCAACCTCGCCGCCTATATCGTGGCCGATGCCGAGGTCGAGATTTTCGGGCGTCCGCTGCAATTGCAGGGCGGCGTACGTTATGTCGCGATCGATACCGACTATGAATATTTCGACCGGGGCGCGAATTTCGCCCGGACCGGCGTGTCGACCGGTTCCGACGATTTCCTGCCGTCCTTTACCGCGCGCTATGCCATCACCGACAATCTGCGTATCCGGTTCAACTATGGCCAAACGCTGCGTCGTCCGGCCTTCGGCGACCTGAACCCCAATCTGGCGCTGGGCGGCGATCTGTCGCGCATCGGTTTCGGCACCGGGTCTTCGGGTAACCCCAATTTGCGGGCGACCAAGTCGGAGAATATGGATCTGGCGATCGAATGGTATTTCGACCGCAACAGCGCCATCTATGCGACCGCCTTCCGCCGCAAGATCGAAGGTCTGGTCGTGCCGTTGACCGTGCGGGAGTTCATTCCGAACAACTATCTGCCGCGCAACGAAACCTATACCGAATTTTTCAACATCACCCGTCCGGCGAACGCCTCCAATGGTACGCTCAAGGGTCTGGAATTGGGGCTGACCTACTTCCCCTCCTACCTGCCCTCCGTGCTTGACGGCCTGGGCTTCACCGGCAGCGCGACGATCCTGGATTCCGAACAGACGATCCCGGTCGTCAACAATGAAGGTGAAATCACCGGCACGGCCAAGTCCGCCTTCTTCGGCGTGTCGAAGCTGTCCTACAACGCCACGCTGGCCTATGACAAAGGCCCGATCGGCGCGCGTTTGTCCTACATCTGGCGCAAGGGCTTCCTGAACAACAATGAAGCGCGGGCCTTTGCCAACCCGATCGGCATGTGGCGTGCGCCAGAAAAGAGCCTGGACTTCCAGCTGACGCTGAACCTGAACGAAGATATCGGCATCACCTTCGACGCGGTGAACATCACCAAGGCGAAGCAGCAGAATTATTACAAGTTCGGCGATGTCGGCAATCCGCAGCAGTTTAATTCGAGCACGCTGCTGATCGACCGGACCTTCGCGCTGGGTGTCCGCTTCAAATTTGACTGAGTGCCCGTGGAGCGCAGCATCTCCTCGCTGCGCTCCATGATATGGCGGTCGTTCCGGGTTTCTCTCCACCCCGGAACGGCCGCCATTTTTGTTCCGACTTCAGGGAGGATGCGATGCGTGCGATGAGGATGCTGCTGCTGGCTGGGGCCGCAATGCTGGGCATGGGTGCGGCGTCGCCGTCACCCGTAATGGACAGGGCCGCCATTGCTACCCAGCGCTTTGGCAATGATGCGGCTTGGTATCGCGACCGCATCCCCTATTTCGAATCCGCCGACCCCAGGCTCGACGCCGTCTATTATTATCGCTGGCAAATCTATCGCGGGCATCAGCGCGATCTGGGCAAGGATGGCTATATCACCACCGAATTTTTCGACGATGTTGATTGGCAGCGCCACCCCTATGCCAGCCTGAACGACGCGAGCGGCTTTCACATCGGCGAAGGGCGTTGGCTGAACGACCGGCGCTTTACCGACGATTATATCAATTTCATGTATGAAAGCGGCGGCAATGACCGCCACTTTACCGACCATATGGCGGACTCGGTCTGGGGCCGCTATCTGGTCGATGGCAATCGCGACGGGGCGGTCAGGCATTTGCCCGTCATGAACCATATCTATCGCCTGTGGGACGTACAGTTCGATTTCGACAAGGGGCTTTACTTCGTTGAGCCGCTGTTAGACGCCACTGAATATACCGTGTCGTCGATCGACGCATCGGGTGGCAAAGACGGTTTTCGTGGCGGCGACGCCTTTCGCCCCTCGGTCAACGCCTATATGGTTGCCAACGCCCGCGCGCTGGCCAAGATGGCCACGCTGACCGGCGACAAAGCAATGGCCGCCGATTATAGCGCCCGTGCCGACGCCCTGCAAAAACGCATTCTGGCTGATCTTTGGAGCGACAAGCTCACCCATTTCATCGACCGTCACCAATCGCGCAAAAATGAGCATGTCAGCTATTGGGAGCCGATCCGTAATCGCGAACTGGTCGGCTATTTGCCCTGGATGTTCGATGTCGTCCCCGATGATGCCAAATATGCCGCTGCCTGGGCGCATCTGCTCGACCCTGCGTCGCTCGCGGGCAAGGCAGGCATGCGCACGGTCGAGGCCAGCTACGAATATTATATGCGGCAATATCGCTATCTGGGCACAGACCCCGAATGCCAGTGGAACGGCCCGATCTGGCCCTATCAGACGACTCAGGTGCTGCACGCCATGGCCAACCTCCTCGACCATCGCACCCATAGCGGCCCGATCACCCGCAGCGACTATATGCGCCTGCTGCGCCAATATGCCGCGCTCCATTATCAGGGTAGCGGGAAAGATGAGCGCCTGGATCTGGAGGAGAATTATCATCCCGAAACCGGCAAGCCGATCGTCGGCCTGGACCGCAGTCATCATTATTTCCATTCGGGCTTCAACGACCTGATCCTGACCGGGCTGGTCGGCATCCGCCCTCGCGCTGACGATGTGCTGGAGGTCAATCCGCTGCTGCCCGACGCAGCCGATCCGCAATCGCTCGCCTGGTTCCGCGTGCAGGACGTGCCTTATCATGGTCATAAGATCGCGGTGACATGGGACGCCGACGGCAGCCATTATAAGCGCGGCAAGGGTCTGTCGATCGAAGTGGATGGCCGCGAGGTTGCGCGCCGCGCGACGCTGGGTCGCCTGGAAGTGCCGGTGGCGCGCGTGCCGACCGCACCGATCGCGCGGCCGATCAACCGGGCCGTGCAGCTCGTCCGCAGCCAGTTTCCCAAGGGATCGGCGTCCAGCAACACCGACCCCGAAAATGTGCATGACGCGATCGACGGGCGGACATGGTTCTTCCCCGAACTGCCCAATGGATGGTCGTCGGTGCCATCGCCAGCCTCGGCCGCGACGGAACAATGGTATGCAATCGACTTTGGCCAGCCCACCGACCTGAGCCGTGCCGAGCTGGCCTTCTTCGCTGACGGCGCGCGCTTTGCCGTGCCGCAGAGCTATCGCCTGCAAGCCTGGGTCGCCGAGCGCTGGCAGGATATCGCGACGCCAAAGGACAGCCCCGTCGCCAATGGCGTCACCGATGTCCGATGGCCTGCGCTGCGCACCAGCAGGGTCCGCGTCCTGCTGACGCAGCCGCGCGGCAAGGCGACCCGTCTTGCCGAATTCAAGCTGTTCGAGGACTGACGCCGCACCCCATTGCGCCATTTTCCCCTTGCCCCGGCGGCGATCCCATGCACAAAGGATGCCAACTGGCGCGGGCGGTTCGCCGTCCGGCCGCAAGGATGGACTTATGCACGACGTCACCACCCAGGAACGGCCCGCCGCCCCTCGCCCCCCCGTCCCGCACGAGCTGGGCGATGGGCTGTCGGTCATCTCGATCGCCAAAAGCTACGACAATCGCGTCGTGTTGTCGGACGTGTCGCTGACCGTCGGCAAGGGCGAGGTCGTCGGCCTGCTCGGCCCCAATGGCGCGGGCAAGACGACCTGCTTCTATTCGGTCATGGGCCTTGTCCGCCCCGATCGCGGCCGCGTGCTGCTGGACGGGCAGGATATTACCAGCCTGCCCATGTATCGCCGCGCGATCCTGGGCCTTGGCTATCTGCCGCAGGAAACCTCGATCTTTCGCGGTCTGACCGTGGCTCAGAATATCAGCGCGGTGCTGGAAATGGCGGAGCCGGACAAGGCGTCGCGCGCCGCGCGGCTGGAACAGTTGCTCGACGAGTTCGGACTGACCCGGTTGCGTGATTCGGCCGCGATGGCGCTGTCGGGGGGCGAGCGCCGCCGGTGCGAGATTGCCCGCGCGCTGGCTGCCAATCCCTCGATCGTGCTGCTGGACGAACCCTTTGCGGGCATTGATCCGCTATCGATTGCCGACATTCGCGACCTGGTGAAGCAGTTGAAGACGCGCGGCATCGGCGTGCTGATCACCGACCATAATGTCCGCGAGACGCTGGAAATCGTCGATCGCGCCTGCATCATTTATGACGGGCAAGTGCTGTTTACCGGCAGCCCGACCGAGTTGGTCGCCAATGCCGACGTCCGCCGCCTCTATCTGGGCGAGAATTTCTCGTTGTGATGTAAGATGAAGCGGGGGCGCACTTTCTCTTTACGGCACCGGCCCGCACCCCCACCCGGCCTCCCACAGTCTATGCTGGCTGGGCGTCCGGGTGGGCGCGCGAGCCGGTGCGCCAGCACAAGGCGCGCTGCCTGATGGCGCTGGGTCCACGCCTCGACATTCGGCAGAGCCAGTCGCTCGTCATGACGCCGCAGTTGCAGCAGGCGATCAAGCTGCTGGCGCTGTCCAATCTGGAGATCGAGGCGTTTGTCGCGGGCGAGCTGGAGAAAAATCCGCTGCTCGAATCGGGGGGCGGCGATGACGGTCCGCCGCCCGCTGACGGCATCGACCGCGAGCTTGAGCGGCCGACGCTGGCCGCCGAAACCGGGGCGAGTGACGATCTGATCGCGCAGGGGCTAGGCGGCGCGGACAGCCCGCTCGACGTCGATCATAGCGCGGATACGTTCATCGACGATGGCCCCGGCGACCGGATGGCGAGCGCGCTCGGCGCTGGTGGCGGCGGCATGGACGCGATGACGGGCGGCTATGGCGACGAAGCGCCGGATTTCGACAGTTTCGCCGCGCCGGGCGCCAGCCTGCAGGAACATCTGATGGATCAGGCCCGCGCCGCGCTGTCGGGTGTGGACCTAATCGTCGCCGCACAACTGATCGGCCAGATCAGCGAGGCCGGCTATCTGGAGGCGGACCTGTTGCAGACGGCCCATACGATGGGCCTGCCGCTGGTCGAGGTCGAACGGGTGCTCGGCGTCATCCACACATTCGACCCCACCGGCATCGGCGCGCGGTCGCTGGCCGAATGCCTGGCGCTGCAGGCCAAGGAAGCCGACCGCTACGACCCCTGCATCGCCCGCCTGCTCGCCAATCTCGACCTGCTGGCCAAGGGCGCGCTGCCGCAGTTGCGCCGCATCTGCGGGGTGGATGAGGAGGATATGGCGGACATGATCCGCGAATTGCGCGGCTATGATCCCAAGCCTGGCCTTAAATTTTCCAGCGACCGCGCCGCGCCGGTCACGCCCGACCTGTTCGTGCGCCCGACCGCCGAGGGATGGAGCATCGAGGTCAACAGCGCCACCCTGCCCCGTGTGCTGGTGAACCGCAGCTATTATGTCGAACTGGCGACCGGCAAGCAGGACAAGAATGCCAAGGCCTGGCTCGCCGATTGCCTGGCCAGCGCCAATTGGCTCGTCAAGGCGCTCGACCAGCGGCAGAAGACGATCATCAAGGTCGCGAGCGAGATCGTCCGCTGTCAGGAGGATTTCTTCCGCAAGGGCGTCGCGCATTTGAAGCCGCTGACGCTGCGCACCGTCGCCGACACGATCAAAATGCATGAATCGACGGTCAGCCGGGTAACGTCGAACAAATATCTGTCCTGCCCGCGCGGCCAATATGAACTCAAATATTTCTTCACCAGCGGCGTGTCGAACGCGGAAGGTGATGGCTCCGTCTCGGCCGAAGCGGTCAAGAGCCATATCAAGACGCTGATCATGGCCGAAGAGCCGCAGGCGATCCTGTCCGACGACACGCTGGTCGAGATGCTACGCGCGCGCGGCATGGACATAGCCCGCCGCACCGTCGCCAAATATCGCGAGGCGATGGGGATCGGATCGTCGGTGCAGCGGCGGCGGCAGAAGGCGCTGAAGGGGAAGGCGGCCTGATCCCTTGAGGGTGAGATCAGGCCGAAGGGCAGTTTATCGCACCAGCAGTACTGGTGCGTGGACGGTGCGGATCAGCGTGGTGGTGGTGCTGCCGACGATCAGGGTGCGGAGCGGCGAGTGGCCGTAGGCGCCCATGACCAGCAGTGCTTGCGGCGTTTCATTCATCAACTCGGCGATGGCATCCTCCGGTTTGCCGGGCAGGATCGTCGCGGTGACGGATGGGCTGGCCGATAAAGCGATGCGCGCTTTGTCGAGCATGGCGTGATGCTTGTCGTCATCAGGGCCGACCGTCACGACCTGAACCGGCAGCCCTGCGAACAAAGGCGAGTTGGCGACCCGCTCCAGCGCCCGGTCGGCGGGCTTGCTGCCGTCATAGGCGAGGACGACGGATTGGGGCGCCTCGACCGCGCGCGAGGCGATCAGCACCGGCTTGGCGCTGGCGCGCACGACGCGCTCGATCTTCGAACCGATATGGTCGGTGGCGAATTCATGGCTCGCGCCGCGCTTGCCGATGACGACGACGCGGGCATCCTCTTCCCGCTCGATGATCGTTTCGACAATGCCGCCATGGCGGTGCAACGGGGCGATGGCGGTGACCCCGTTGGCGCGCAGCCGGTCCACCATGGAGGCGAGCAATATCCGGCCGCGTTCGATCTGGAGCCGGGAATCGGCCTCCTCCAGCCGGGTCAATTCCTCCAGCAATTCGCTCTTGGCCCCCAGGCCGATCGTGCCGCTCAGGTCATGGCGCTGGGCCACGGCATCGCGGCGCTGGACGACATGGAGCAGTTCGACCGGCAGGTCGAGGCGTTTGGAGGCCCAGGCGGCGAGGTCGCAGACGCTGGCCGCATAGGCCGAGGCGTCGATACAGGCGAGTATCTTGGTCATGGCGTCTTTCCTCAATGCGCGCCGAGTTGCGCGTCCGCACCCGGCTTGTCGTGTAGGGCATAGCGTTCGACCATCGCGGCGCTGGCGTCATTGAGGCCGATTACCTCGACCACAGTGCCTTCGCGACGGAATTTCAGGATCGCCTTGTCGAGCGTGCCGATCGCGGAGATATCCCAGAAATGCGCGTCGCTGACGTCGATCACGACATGGTCGATCACTTCCTTATAGTCGAAGGCGGCGGTGAAGCTGTCCGACGAGGCGAAGAACACCTGGCCCGCAACGCGATAGGTGCGCGCCTTGCCATCGGCCGACAGCGCCGACGTGACCGTGAAGAGGCGCTTGACCTTGCTGGCGAAGAACAGCCCCGACAGGATGACACCCGCCAGCACGCCCTGCGCCAAGTCATGCGTCCACACGACGATGACGACGGTGGCGACCATCACGACTGAGGATTGCCATGGATTGGTCCGCATATCCTTGATCGAGCGCCAACTGAATGTGCCGATCGACACCATGATCATCACCGCGACCAATGCGGGCATCGGGATCTGGGCCACCAGCGGGCCAAGCACGACGATCAGGAACAGCAGGAAGGTGCCCGCGACCAAGGTGGACAGGCGGGTCGAGCCGCCCGACTTCACGTTGATGACCGATTGGCCGATCATCGCGCAACCGCCCATGCCGCCGAGGAAGCCGGTGGCGAAATTGGCGATGCCCTGCCCCTTCATTTCCCGGCGCTTGTCCGACCCGGTGTCGGTCAGATCATCGACGATCTGCGCCGTCATCATCGATTCCAGCAGGCCGACGGCCGCCATGGTCAGCGAATAGGGCAGGATGATCTGGAGCGTTTCCAGCGTCAGCGGGACGTTGGGGATGAGGAAGGCCGGGAGGGTCGAGGGCAGTTCGCCCATATCGCCCACCGTGTTGACGTTGAGCGCGCCATAGATGGACAGGATCGTCAGGATGACGATCGCGACCAACGGAGAAGGCACGGCCCTGGTGATGCGGGGGAAAAGATAGATGATGGCGAGACCACACGCGACCATCGCATAGGTGACCCAGGTCACGCCCATAAGCTGTGGCAATTGGGCGATAAAGATGAGGATCGCGAGCGCATTGACGAAGCCGGTGATCACCGACCGCGACACATATTGCATCAGCATGTCGAGCCGCAGGAAGCCTGCGACGACCTGAATGATGCCCATCAGGATCGTGGCGGCAAATAGGAAGTCGATGCCATGGTCGCGAACCAACGGCACCACCAGCACCGCGACGGCGGCGGTGGCGGCGGAGATCATGCCGGGGCGGCCGCCGACGAAGGCGATGATGAAGGCGATGGAGAAAGAGGCATAGAGGCCGACGCGCGGATCGACCCCGGCGATGATCGAAAAGCCGATGGCTTCGGGAATCAGCGCCAGGGCGACGACGATCCCGGCCAGGATGTCGGCGCGCGGATTGGCGAGCCATTCGCGTTGCAGCGAGGCGATGGATAGCATTCAAAAAAACCTAGATTGGCTAGCGGGGCATCGCGTGCGTGCGCGGGAAAAGCACGAAACTCGCAAAAGCGAAGCCCAAATTCGCTAATGGTTATCCCAGGGATAGGCGCCGGGCCGAGCCACCCGGCAAGGCCGGGTCCAATGGATGCGGTTCCCTTATCCAAGATGCAGGGCCGGCGCAAGAGTGAGACGCCGGTCCCCATATCAGACCGATGTTGCCAGCCCGGCCTTTTCGACATGGGTGGCGACAGGCTCGTTGCGGTCCTTGCGCTCCGAATAGCGGTCCACCAACTGGTCGGCATGGGGCCGCAGCAGGGCGGTGAAGCGGACCAGTTCCTCCACCACATCGACGATGCGGTCATAATAGGGGGATGGCTTCATCCGCCCGGCCTCGTCAAACTCCTCATAGGCTTTGGCGACCGAGGACTGGTTGGGGATGGTGAACATCCGCATCCATCGGCCAAGGACGCGCAGCGTGTTGATGCTGTTGAAGGATTGCGATCCGGCCGACACCTGCATCACCGCCAGGGTGCGCCCCTGTGTCGGGCGCAGTCCCTTATAGGCCAGCGGCAGATGATCGACCTGCGCCTTCATGATGCCGGTGATCTGGCCATGGCGTTCGGGGCTGCACCAGATCTGCCCTTCCGACCAGAGCGAATGGGCGCGCAGTTCATGGACGGCGGGATGATCGTCGCCCGCGACCTGATCGGGCAGCGGCAGGTCGCGCGGGTCGAAAATGCGCGTTTCGCAGCCGAAAAACTGGAGCAGGCGCGCGGATTCCTCGACCACCAGCCGCGAATAGGAGCGCTCGCGCAGCGATCCGTATAGCAAGAGAATGCGCGGCGGCGGATCGAGATCGCCTAAGCCCTGCGCGGGCCGACGATGGGCATAGTCCGGGTGCAGCGCGGGCAGATGGTCGGGATCGGCCAGCGGGCGGAGATAGGCGAACGGCATAGTGTCGCTCATGCAGCCTCCTCCGCAAAGCGCGACCGGGTGCGGTTGGCAAAGGCGACCAGCGAGAGCATCACCGGCACTTCGACCAGCACGCCGACGACGGTCGCCAGCGCCGCGCCGCTCGACAGGCCGAACAGCCCAATCGCGACCGCGACCGCCAGTTCGAAGAAGTTGGACGTGCCGATCAGCGCGCAGGGGGCCGCGATCCGGTGCGGCACCTTCCAGGCGAAGGCCCAGGCATAGGCGAGCGCGAAAATGCCATAGGATTGGAGGATGATCGGCACCGCGATCAGCGCGATTAGCAGTGGCTGGCCGACGATGGTTTCGGCCTGAAAGGCGAACAGCAGCACCACCGTCGCCAACAGGCCGATGATCGACCAGGGCTTGAGCCGGGCGGTGAAAGCATCGACCGCCGCCACGTTGCCGCCATGCGCGGCGATCACCCGATGCCGGGTGAAGGCCCCCGCCGCGAGCGGGATCACGACATAGAGGCCGACCGAGAGCAGCAGCGTTTCCCACGGCACCACAATGTCGGTGACGCCGAGCAGCAGCGCGACGATCGGCGCGAAGGCGACGATCATCACCAGGTCGTTCACCGACACCTGCACCAGCGTATAGGCCGGGTCACCGCGCGTCATCTGCGACCAGACGAACACCATCGCGGTGCAGGGCGCTGCGCCCAGCAGGATCAGCCCGGCAATATATTGGTCGGCATCCCCCTGCGGGATCAGGCCGCTATAGAGATAGTTGAAGAACAGGACGGCAAGCGCCGCCATGGTGAAGGGTTTGATCAGCCAGTTGACGACGATGGTGATGATCAAGCCGCGCGGCTTGCGGCCGATGTCGCGGATGCTGCCGAAATCGACGCCGACCATCATCGGATAGATCATCGCCCAGATCAGCACCGCGACGATCAGGTTGACCGAGGCGATTTCCAGCCCGGCCAACATCGCAAAGGCACCAGGCGCGACATTGCCCGCTACGATCCCAACCGCGATCGCCAGCGCGACCCAGAGCGAGAGCCAGCGTTCGAACAGGCCGAGCGGCGAGGCGGATGCGGTGGCCATGTTTATTCGCTCCCGACCGGCTTGGGGCTGCGCTGGCCCGTGGCGTCGACCACCTGCTCGCCATCTTCCTTGGCGAAAGCGCCCTGCTGCGCCGCCGGGAGAATATCCAGCACCGCTTCGGACGGGCGGCAGAGTTTGACGCCCAGTGGCGACACCACAAGTGGGCGGTTGATGAGGATAGGATGCGCCATCATCGCGTCGATCAGTGCAGCGTCGGACAGGCTGTCATCGTCCAGCCCCAAGTCGGCAAAGGGCGTGCCCTTTTCGCGCAGCAGGGCGCGCGGCGTCATCCCGGCGCGGGCGATCAGGCTTTCGAGCAGCGCGCGCGACGGCGGCGTCTTCAGATATTCGATCACATGCGGTTCGATGCCCGCATTGCGGATCAGCGCCAGCGTGTTGCGCGACGTCCCGCATTCGGGGTTGTGATAGATGATGATGTCGGGCGTCATGCGTTCGCTCCAGCTTGGGCGCTGGCGCCCTCGCTCTGGCCGATTTCCTTGAGCTTGCGCTGCGTCGCCATGGCATCCAGGGCATAGAGCGGCAGTTCGAGGAACAGCGTGATGCGGTTGCGCAGATAGCGAAGCGCGGTGAGGAAGGCGTCACGTTGCCCCTCCCCTTCGACGGCGGCCGGGTCTTCGATCCCCCAATGGGCGGTCATGGGGTGGCCGATCCACACCGGGCAGGCCTCGCCCGCCGCATTGTCGCAGACGGTGAAAATGAAATCGAACTGCGGCGCACCGGGCGCGGCGAACTCGTCCCAGCTTTTCGAGCGCATGCCTGCCGTCTCGAAGCCCAGCCCCGACAGCACGGACAGCGCCATGGGATGAACGTCGCCCTTGGGCTGGCTACCCGCGCTCCAAGCGCGAAAGCGGCCCGCGCCGAGTTTGTTCATGAGCGCTTCGCCCAGGATCGAGCGGGCCGAATTGCCGGTACACAGGAACAGGACATTATAGACTTTGTCGGTCATGCTGAGGCTCCCTGAGAAACAATGTTGCATTGGATGGAGGAGAGAAGGCCGGCGCACAGCGTCGGGTCGCCCTGGCAGCAATCGGCCATCAGAAAGCCGAGCAAGCCCTGCATTCCGGCATAGTCAGCGGCATAATGGATCAGGCGGCTGGTGCGCCAAGAGGTGGCGAGGCCTGCCTGTTCCAGCTTTGCCAGATGATGCGACATGGTCGAGGGCGGCACGTCCATCGCTTCCGCCAGCGCGCCTGCGATCATGCCGTCGGGTCCGGCCTTCACCAGCAGGCGGAAGACCGAAAGGCGCGTATCCTGTGCCAGCGCGGCCAGCGCCGCGACGGCCTTGTTCTGATCCATGGCGAGTCCTTGCTTCGATAGTTGTCGAAATATGGCGCTGCCAAAGGCTCGTCAACGACATTTCGAGACATATCGAAATATAGGAATAATGTAGCACCTCTGTCATGATTGGATGGAAGGGGGTGCGGCAAAGGAGTCTCTTCATGGTCGCTGCCCGCCGTCTTGCCCGTTCGTCCGTTCTTGCCTTGCTGATCGCGGCCAGCCCGGCGCTGGCGCAACATGCCACCACCACCGACGCCTATCGGGCGCAGGCGATGGCCGAACTGGAACGGATCAAGGCGGACGCGCCGGTCGTCGGCAAGGCGCGCAATATCATCCTGTTCATCGGCGATGGCATGGGCGTCAGTACGCTGACGGCGGCGCGCATCCATCAGGGGCAGCGCCAGGGCGTAGACGGCGAATCCTTCGTGCCGACCATGGATCGGCTGTCCAGCACGGCGCTGGTCAAAACCTATTCGCATGACGGGCAGGTGTCCGATTCCGCGCCGACCGCCACGGCGATCCTGACCGGGGTCAAGACCCGCAACGGCGTGATCGGCGTCGGCCCGGAAGTGCCGGAAAATGATTGCGCGGCCAGCAAGGCGCATCGCCTGCCCTCGCTGTTCGGCTTTGCGCAAGGTCAGGGCATGGCGACCGGGGTGATCTCGACCGCGCGCATCACCCATGCGACGCCCGCCGCCACCTATGCCCACACCGCCCAGCGCGACTGGGAAGCCGATGGCGACCTGACGGCCGACGCCCGCGCGCAGGGTTGCATCGACATCGCGCGCCAGATGGTCGAGGGCGATGTCGGCAGTCGGCTCGACCTGATCCTGGGCGGAGGCCGCGCCAATTTCCTGCCGAACACCGCGCGCGACCCTGAATATGCCACCCTCATGGGCAAGCGCACTGACCGCAAGGATCTGACCAAAGCCTGGCAGCGGCGCAATCCGCGCGGGGCCTATGTGTGGAACAGTGCAGATTTCGCCAAGGTCGACCTGACCCGCACGCCCCGCCTGCTCGGCCTGTTCGAGCCGGACCATATGCAATATGAGGCCGACCGCGCCAAGGATGCGGGCGGCGAACCGTCGCTGGCGGACATGACCCGTTCGGCGATCACCATGCTGGGAAGTCGGGACAAGGGCTATGTGCTGCTGGTGGAAGCGGGCCGGATCGACCATGCCCATCATGCCGGGAACGCCCGCCGCGCGCTGGAAGACACGATCGCACTGGACGAAGCGGTGAAGGTCGCAATGGACATGACCGACCGCACCGATACGCTCGTGCTGGTCACGGCCGACCATAGCCACACCTTCGCGATCAGCGGCTATCCCGGCCGGGGCAACCCGATCCTGGGCGCGGTGACCAATGGCGGCCAGGCGCTCAAGGCCAAGGATGGCAAGGGCTATACGACATTGGGCTATGCTAACGGTCCGGGCGCGACGATCGACACGCCGCGCGCCGACCCGCTCCAGACCGACACCACTGCGCTCGACTATCGCCAGCAGGCGCTGGTGCCGCTGGGGTCGGAAACCCATGGCGGCGACGATGTCCTCGCCCGTGCGTCAGGGCCGATGGCGCATCTGGTCAAGGGCACGATCGAGCAGCATAGCCTCTATTATATCATGCGCGACGCGCTGGCCGGGCCGACCGTCGAATAGCCCGTGGCGCATTCGCGCCAGCAACAGGTTGCACGATGGATCATGCACGATAGAAGGCGTGCATGACCCTTGATCATGACGACGCCGCCACGGCGCAATCACAGCCGATACCGGCTGCCGCTTCATCGTCCTACAGCCCCGGCCGTATCGCCACCGCGACGTTGATCGTGGTGGGAATCGTCGGCCTCGCATGGATCATGGTCGAACTCACCCGCTTCCTGATGCTGGTCTTCGCCGCAATCGTGATCGGCGCGGTGTTCGACACGATTGCCAGTTGGCTGTGCCGGATCACCGGCATGAACCGCTCTTTCGCGCTCACCCTGTCCGTTGTCGGCATCATCGCCCTGTTCATCGGCGCCTTCACGCTGTTCGGATCGCAACTGGCCCGCGAATTCGACACGATCCGCGAAACCGTCCCCCGCGCCTTGCAAGGCGTGGAAAATCTGCTGGACAGCTATGGTCTTGGCGACCGGGCGCGGCAGTTGATCGAGGGCAGCGGCGAGGACATGTCCCAGCTCGTGTCCCAGGCAGGCGGCTATGCCCTTGCGGCGGGCAGCAGCCTGGCGGACTTCGTCCTCGTTCTGGTGGGGGCCATTTTTCTGGCGGGCGATCCCGCCACCTATCGCCGGGGGCTGCTGTTGCTCATCCCCAAGCGGGCGGAAGACATGGTGGCGATGGCGCTGGACGATGCGTCCGGTGGTCTGCGCGGATGGATGCTCGGCCAGGCGGTATCGTCGCTGGTCATTGCCGTACTGACCTGGATGGGGCTTGCCCTGCTTGGTGTGCCCGCGGCCGGTGGCCTTGGCGTCATCGCTGGCCTGCTCGATATCATTCCGATGATCGGGCCGGTCATCGCTGGCGTACCCGCCGTGCTGCTGGCCTTCACCGTATCGCCGATGACGGCGCTATGGACCATCATATTATTCCTGGTGATCCAGCAGTTACAGGGCAATTTCCTGCAACCGATGATCCAGAAACATGCGGTCAATGTGCAGCCCGCCGTGCTGCTGTTCGCGGTCTTTGCCGCCGGATTGCTCTTCGGCTTTCTCGGCGTCCTGCTCGCCGCACCGCTGACGGTCGTCATCTTCGTGTTCGTCCAGCGCCTATATGTCCAGGCCATGCTCGGCAAGCCGATCAAGGTCGCAGGCAAGGACTGAGACGAACGCCCTGTAGCCATGCGACGGATGCCTGCCGAGGCTACACGACAAAGATCGCGCCATCATGCACCGGGCACGCAAAAAAGCGGCCCGTTGCGGGGCCGCTTCTTATGCCGAAACGAATCGCGAGAAATCAGGCGGCGGAGGCGGCCTGCTTCTTGACGATGTCGCGCTTTAGGCGACGGGCCTTGAGCGACAGCTTGTCGTCGCTGGTCTTGACCAGCCAGTTGTCGAGGCCGCCATTATGTTCGACCGAACGCAGACCATGGGTCGACACGCGCAGCTTGAAGCTGGATTCCAGCGTTTCGGAGATCAGCGAAACATTCTGCAGATTGGGCAGGAACACCCGCTTGGTCTTGTTATTGGCGTGGGAAACATTGTGACCCACCTGGCGACCCTTGCCGGTCAGCTCGCAAATGCGCGACATAGTCAATCAACCTTGTAATTCGGGTTCGTTCGGAAAGTCGCGCCGATAATGGGATTCGTGGCTCCCGTCAACCCGCGCGCGTTCAATGCAACCCTTTGGGTGAGGCCTGCGTTGAGCCGTTGTTATCCTAAGGGAGGTCGAAATGCGATTCATTGGTGGTCTACTTGTCATTATCCTGCTGGTCCTGGCTGGCGGTATCGCCACGGGCTTCATCGACCTGCAAAAGACGCGCGACGGGCAATTGCCGCAGATCGCGGTCAAGGAAGGCACGCTGCCCAAATATGAGGCCAATGTCGCCAAGGTGGAAGTCGGCAGCCGCAAGGAAACGGTCGATGTGCCCACGGTGGATGTCAAGAAGCCCTGATTCTTCCCCTCCCCTGCCTGATCCTGTAACGGGCGGAGCCATGGCTCCGCCCTTTCCCTTGCCCGCCCCCATGCGCCGCGCGCTTGATCTTGCCCGCTTGGCCGAGGCGGCGGGCGAAGTGCCGATCGGCGCGGTCGTGACCAGGGATGGGACGATCATCGGCGAGGGCGAGAATCGCAATCGCCGCGATCGCGATCCGACCGCCCATGCCGAAATCGTCGCGATGCGGGCGGCGGCGGCCCATCTGAGCGATTTTCGCCTGACCGGCTGCGACCTGTGGGTCACGCTCGAACCCTGCCCGATGTGCGCGGGGGCAATCTCTCACGCGCGAATCGCCCGGCTCTATTATGCGGTGGGTGATCCCAAGGGCGGCGCGATCGAACAAGGACCGCGGCTGTTTGCCCAGCCGCAATGCCTGCACCGCCCCGATGTCTATGGCGGCTTGGCCGAGGCCGAAGCCTCAGCGCTGTTGCGGGATTTTTTCGCTGCCCGACGCTGAATAGTCGATGCGGTAGAGTTGATAGGGCAAGGTCATGCCGGTGTTAAGCGTGACCGGCACCAGCCAGTCGGGCAGTTTGTCGCGCATCAGGTCGGCATAGAAGCCAGCGGGACTGCGCGACTGATAGATGGTGCCTTCGGGAAACCAGGGGCAAACCAGCAGATAGGTCGCATGATGTTTCGCCGCGATAGCGCGGAAATCGCGCGCCGGGCCGTCGAAGGCATGGTGGATGTCGAGGATCGTCGCGCCATTGCGGTGATAGGGTCCGGCGAGCGCGCTATGATGGGTCGTCGCGATCAGGCGCGGACCGAGATCGACCATGGTGAAGATGGTCGCGGGCGGCAACTGGTCCAGCACCGCGAGCGCGGGCTGAGTCCGGCAGCGGCCATTCGCTTTCTTGATCGCATCCGTGCGCGCGACGGCGGACGGGCGCCAAGGGCGCGGCGTCTTGCCGGTCGCCTGTTGATAGAGTTTCACGGCCTGCGGATAGAGCGGATAGGCGCAGGCGATCGCTACGAGCAGCGCCGCCCCTGCCCCGCCCGCAATCTTCGCCCGGCGCGATCCGGTCAGGATGGCAGCGACCAGACGATGCGCGGCCCAGGCGGCAGGCGGGATCGCCAGCAATTGCGCGGCTGGCCCTGCGCGGAGTTGCCAGAAGAGCAAGGCGATCGCAAAGACCATCATCAGTCCGACGGTCGCCCAGGCCCAGAGCCGCTCAGCGTCGCGCCGCGCATCCCACAAGGCCCAGAGCAGCCCGACCAGCCCGGCGAGCGGGATCGCCAGCAGCGGCACCACCATTGACTGGGCCTGCGCGGTGATTGGCTTGGCCTCGCGGATATTGGCGAGCCACAGCCGCTCCAGTTCGGGCGAAATCTGATAGGGGCTGAGGCATTGCGGCCAGTTGAGCCAGAAGAATAACGCGACCGCGCCGCCCACGATCACGCCTGCGCCCAGCCGCGCCATCCAGCCGCGCAAGGGGGCAAGCGCCAGCAGCACCATGCCCGCCGACGCCACGCCGAACACCGCGACCCAGATCGGCGAGAGCGCATCGCATACCTGCTCCCGATTGGCGGTGCTGGCGAAGATCAGATAGCAGAGCGAGGTCGCGCCGCCGAGGCTGAGCGCATAGGGCAGCATCCGTCGCTCGGCACCTTCGCGAAATACCCAGCGCAGCGCGATCAGCCCGCCGCCTGCCGCCAGATAGACGATCATCTCCATGCCGATCGTGATCGACAGCGCACTGCTGACCCCGGCCATGATGCCGCCGCGCAGCCGGTTGGTGTCGATCACCCCGGCCAGCATCGTCAGCGCCAGCGCCAATTGCCAGCCATGATGGTCGATCCGCATCGGCGCATACATGCCAAAGCCCATCTGCGCCGCCAGGGGCGCCAGCACGGCGAGCAACCAGCCATTCGGCCCCGCCAGCCGCCGACCGATGAAGCCCAGGCTCAGCATCAGCAATAACAGCGGCAGCAAGGGCGCGATCCCGCAGGCCAGCCGGTCCGCCATGCCCTGATCGACGAAGGCGCGGAAGAACAGCATCAGTCCGGCGAGCGGCAAATCCACCAGCCGCGACCAGTGGATATTCGCTCCGCCCGGCGGGTCGAGCCGATATTGGCGCAGGTCGTACCAGCCCTGCCCCGCCAGCCAGTCCTTGACCTGCACATAGCGGATATTGTCGTCGGTATCGCCCAGCACCAGCCAGTGGATGGCGGACCAGCGCGTCGCCACCATCGTCACGGCAATGGCGATCCAGATCAGGAAGGTCAGCCATTTCCAATGGCGTGCGCCATAGGCGGACAGGAAGGCCGCGATGTGGCAGGCGCGGGCGCGCAGGGTTTCGCCGCTATGCAAGGTCATGCCCGTGGATTAGAGGCTGCGCATCAAAGCGCAACGGGGACCAGCCATGAAATTCGCGCAACGCCTGTCGCCGCAGCACCGGGCGCTGTTCTGGCAGGTCGTCCGCTATGGCCTGACCGGCCTGTTCGTCACTGCCTGCCAGGCCGCGATCTACTGGTCGCTTGCCACCTATGCGGACCTGCATGTCCAGATCGCCAATCTGATCGGCTATGGCGCGGCGGTCGTCATCGGCTATGTCGCGCACAGCGCCTTCACCTTTCGCGGCCAGGGGGCGAATGACGGCCATGCGACGCGCGGGGCGAAATTCGTCGCCGTGTCCTTGGTCAGCTATGCGCTTAATGCGCTGTGGGTGTGGCTGTGCGTCACCCATATGGGCTGGCCCGCCTGGTCGCCGATCCCGGCGATGGTGTTCGTGACGCCGGCTTTGGTGTTTGTCCTCAACCGGCAGTGGGTGTTTCGGTAATCGGCAATCCTCCCCTGTAAGGGGAGGGGGACCGCCGAAGGCGGTGGAGGGGTATCGCCCTATCGGTGGGGCGACACCCCTCCGTCTGGCCTACGGCCAGCCACCTCCCCTTACAGGGGAGGATTTTTGGGGTGTCGCGCCAGCACCGCATCACCCCGCGCCAAAACAACCAGTGGCAACCCCGCCTCCGCCGCGCGTTCGGCGGCCAGTTGCGTCGGGGCGGAAATGGTGACGAGCAGGGGGCAGTTGGCCAGCACCGCTTTTTCCACCAGTTCATAGGAACAGCGCGAGGACAGCAGCGCGAAGCCGCCATCCCAGTCCGCCCCCATGCGCGCCATCGCGCCGATCAGCTTGTCGAACGCATTGTGCCGCCCGACATCCTCGCGCACCAGCCGGATCGCGCCATCCGCGCCGACCCAGGCGGCGGCATGGACCGCGCCGGTCACGGCATTTAATGGCTGATGATCGCCCAGCGCCGCCAGCGCGCGGAAGATCGCCGCGCGGTCGGCCCTTCCCTGCGCCGTGACGCGCGGCAGCGGCCGGATCGCCTGTTCCAGATTTTCGATGCCGCACAGGCCGCAGGAGGAATCCGAAGCGCGATGCCGCACCCGGTCCAGCAAGCGCTCGACCCGTTGGGGCGGCAAGGTGGCGCGCGCCACAAGCCCCTGCGCCGTTGCATGAACATCGACAGCGAACGCCCCGTCGCCCGGTTCGATCAACCGTTCGGCCAACGCAAAGCCCAACAGGAGGTCATCAATGTCGGCGGGCGTCGCCATCAGCACCGCATAGCCGATGCCGCTAAACTCAATTGCGACCGGGACTTCCTGTGCCAGCGCGCGGTCGATCGGCTGCGTTGCGCCATCGGGCGTCAGCCGCTCGAACCGCATCGTCGCGCTGTCTGCTGACCTATCCATCATTGCGGGGTAGCGATGGTCAACCCGCGTCGCAATGCCCCGCCTCATCCACCGCGTTGAACGGTGTCGCCTGATCCTGCGGCACTGGCCTGCCGCCTGCGAGCCGCGCAACCGCCGCTGCGACGACGGGCGAGAAGCGGTCGGGCTGCTCGCCTGCCATGGCGATGATCCGTTCCTTCATCCGGGGGTCCCAGAAGCTCGCCAAATGCTCGGCCAGGGTTTCGGTCGCCTTGGCCTCGCCCATCGTCGCCAGATTGCGGGCGATCTGATGCGCCATATAGACCAGCCGATCGGCGGTGGACATGATCTGGGGTTCGTCGCTCATCGGCCCGGTCCTATTCCGCCGCTTCCAGCGGCGCGATGCGACGGCTCCTCTGCGCCTGGCTGGCATAATCCTGCTGCCAGTCGCTGGGTCCGTTGGACGGCATCACCTGCACCGCCGTCACCTTATATTCCGGGCAGTTGGTGGCCCAGTCGCTATAGTCGGTGGTGATGACGTTCGCCTGCGTCTCTGGATGGTGGAAGGTCGTGTAGACCACGCCCGGCGCAACCCGCTCGGTCACTTGCGCGCGCAATGTCGTTTCGCCCGCCCGGCTGCGCAATGTCACCCAATCGCCATCCTTGAGCCCGCGATTGTCCGCGTCGGACGGATGGATTTCCAGCCGGTCCTCCGGGTGCCAGGCGGTATTGGCCGTCCGCCGCGTCTGCGCGCCGACATTATAATGCGACAATATGCGCCCGGTGGTGAGCAGCAGCGGGAAGCGCGGGCCGGTCTTCTCGTCGGTCGGCACATAATCGGTGACGACGAACTTGCCCTTGCCGCGCACGAAGCCGTCGGCATGCATGGTCGGCGTGCCGTCGGGCGCTGCGTCATTGGCGGGCCATTGCAGCGACCCCTCCGCTTCCAGCCGGTCATAATGGACGCCGGCAAAGGTCGGGGTGAGCGCCGCAATCTCGTCCATGATCTGCGAAGGGTGATCATAGGTCCAATTGAGGCCCATGGCGTTGGCGACCAGTTGCACGATCTCCCAATCGGCATGGCCGTTCAAGGGGGCCATCACCTTGCGCACCCGCTGGATGCGCCGTTCGGCGTTGGTGAAGGTGCCATCCTTCTCCAGAAAGGTCGATCCGGGCAGGAAGATATGCGCGTAATTGGCGGTTTCGTTGAGGAACAGATCCTGCACCACCACGCATTCCATCGCCGCGAGGCCCGCCGCGACATGATGGGTGTTGGGGTCGGACTGGAGGATATCCTCGCCCTGCACGAACAGGCCCTTGAATGTCCCATCGGTCGCGGCGTCGAGCATGTTGGGGATGCGCAGGCCGGGTTCGGCGTCGAGCGACACGCCCCATTCGCGCTCGAACAGCGCGCGGGTGGCGTTGTCCGACACATGGCGATAGCCGGAAAATTCATGCGGGAAGCTGCCCATGTCGCATGCACCCTGCACATTATTCTGCCCCCGCAGCGGGTTCACGCCCACGCCTTCGCGCCCGACATTGCCGGTCGCCATGGCGAGGTTGGCGATCGCCATGACGGTCGAGCTGCCCTGGCTATGTTCGGTAACGCCAAGGCCGTAGTAAATGGCACCGTTGCCGCCAGTGGCATAGAGCCGGGCGGCGGCGCGCACTTCATCGGCTTTTACGCCGGTCAGCCGCTCGATGGCTTCGGGGGAGCGGGCGGGTTGCGAGACGAACTCGGCCCAGTCGGCAAATTCGTCCCAATCGCACCGTTCGCGGATGAACGCTTCGTCGTACAGTTTCTCCGTGACGATCACATGCGCCATCGCGGTCAGCATCGCGACATTGGTGCCGGGACGCAGCGGCAGATGATGATCCGCCTCGACATGGGGGGATTTGACCAGATCGGTGCGGCGCGGGTCCATGACGATCAGCTTTGCGCCTTGGCGTAGGCGCCGTTTCATGCGGCTGGCGAATACGGGGTGCCCGTCGGTCGGATTGGCCCCGATCACCAGAATCACATCGGCTTGCATCACGCTGTCGAAATCCTGCGTGCCGGCTGACGTTCCGAAGGTCTTGCTGAGGCCATAGCCGGTCGGCGAGTGGCAGACGCGGGCGCAGGTATCGACATTATTATTGCCGAACCCTTGGCGGATCAGTTTTTGAACCAGAAAGGTTTCTTCATTGGTGCAGCGGCTCGACGTGATGCCGCCGATCGAGCGGGTGCCATATTTCGCCTGGATGCGGCGAAACTCGCTGGCGGTATGAGCGATCGCCTCGTCCCAGGATACTTCGCGCCATGGCTGATCGACGCTGGCGCGGATCATGGGATTGAGGATGCGGTCCTGATGCTGGGCATAGCCCCAGGCGAAACGCCCCTTGACGCAGCTATGGCCGCGATTGGCCTTGCCGTCCTTCCACGGCACCATCCGCACCAGTTCTTCGCCCCGCATTTCCGCGCGGAAGGTACAGCCGACGCCGCAATAGGCGCAGGTAGTGACGATGGCGCGATCGGGCGTGCCGACTTCCACCACCTTCTTCTCGATCAGCGAGGCGGTCGGGCAGGCCTGAACGCAGGCGCCGCAGGAGACGCATTCGGAGCCGAGGAAATCCTCGCCCTGAGACGCGGCGACCTTGGAGTCGAACCCCATCCCCTCGATCGTCAGCGCGAACGTCCCCTGCACTTCGTCGCAGGCACGGACGCACCGGGAGCAGACGATGCATTTGCTGGGATCGAAGTCGAAATAGGGGTTCGACTGGTCCTTCGCCTGCCCCATATTGGTTGCGCCGTCATAGCCGTAGCGCACCTCGCGCAGGCCGACCGCCCCCGCCTGATCCTGCAATTCGCAATCGCCGTTCGCGCCGCAGGTCAGGCAATCAAGCGGATGGTCGGAGATATAGAGTTCCATCACCCCGCGCCGCAGCTTTTTCAGGCGCTCGGTCTGGGTGCGGACCACCATGCCCTCAGCGACCGGCGTCGTGCAGGAGGCGGGATAGCCGTTGCGGCCCTCCACCTCGACCAGGCAGAGGCGGCAGGAGCCGAAACTTTCGACATTGTCAGTCGCGCACAGCTTGGGGATCGACCCGCCCAGCAGCGACGCGGCGCGCATGATGCTGGTACCTTCGGGCAGGGTCACGGCCTGCCCGTCGATGGTCAGCGAGACGCTTTTGCCCGTGGCGACTGCCGCCGGGGTGCCATGGTCAGTTTCGCGGGTGTAGGTCATTCCGCAGCCTCCTGAACGGACTTGGCCAGGCCGAAATCCTCTGGAAAATAATCGAGCGCGCTCAGCACCGGATAGGGGGTGAAGCCCCCCAGCGCGCAGAGCGAGCCATATTTCATCGTGTCGCACAGATCGCGCAACAGGTCGGATTGCGCGTCGACAGACACATCGATCCGGCTGGGCGCGCGCGAGTAAAGGGCTTTATCCAAATACCCCTCCCCCGTTCGGGCTGAGCCTGTCGAAGCCTTCCCCTGATCCTTCAAGAAGGAAAGCCCTTCGACAAGCTCAGGGCGAACGGTGTGAGACGTATCGCGCATCCCGATAATCCGATCGACAAGCTCCACCCCGCGCGTCGATCCGATCCGGCAAGGCGTGCATTTGCCGCAGCTTTCCACCGCGCAAAATTCCATCGCAAAGCGCGCCATATGCGCCATGTCGACGCTATCGTCGAACACCGTGATCCCGGCATGGCCGATGAGGCCACCTGCGGCCGCGAAGGCCTCATAATCGAACGGCAGATGAAACATGCTGGGCGGGAAATAAGCACCCAACGGCCCGCCCACCTGCACCGCGCGGACCGGGCGGCCGCTGGCGGTGCCGCCGCCGATATCGTTCACCAATTCGCCCAGCGTGATGCCGAAACCGATCTCGTAGAGCCCGCCGTGGCGGACGTTGCCCGCCAGTTGCACCGGCATTGTCCCGCGCGACCGCCCGAAGCCGACCGCCGCATAGGCCTCCGCCCCTTCCGCCAAAATGAACGGCACGGCAGCGAGCGACAGCACATTGTTGATGACGGTCGGCTGGCCGAACAGCCCTTTGAGCGCAGGCAAAGGCGGCTTGGCGCGCACCTGTCCGCGCCTGCCCTCGATCGAATCGAGCAAGGCGGTTTCCTCGCCGCAGACATAGGCCCCTGCCCCTTCGCGTACTTCCAGCGTGAAGGGCGCGATCCGCTGCGCCGACCGCTCGATCGCCAGCCGCATCGTGCAGATGGCGAAGGGATATTCGGAGCGGATATAGATATAGCCATGGTGCGCGCCGACGGCATGGGCGGCGATCGCCATGCCTTCGATCAGGCAATAGGGATCGCCCTCCATCAGCATCCGGTCAGCGAAGGTGCCGCTGTCGCCTTCGTCCGCGTTACAGACGATGAACTTGTCGCCAGTAGGCGCATCCAGCACCGTCTGCCACTTGATCCCGGTCGGGAAACCCGCGCCGCCGCGCCCGCGCAGGCCCGACGCCTTGACCGCATCGACCACCGCCTGAGAGGACTGCGCGCGCGCCGCGTCCAGGCCTTTCCATCCACCCTGCGCGGCATAATCGTCCAGGCAGACGGGGTCGATCACGCCGCAGCGGGCGAAGGTGAAGCGCTGCTGCCCGGCAAAGAAAGATAGCTGCTCGATTGGTCCCAACCGATTGGCATGGCTGCCATCCAGCACCGCCGCCACATCGCCCGGTCCGACCGGACCATAGGCGATGCGGCCGTCCGCCGTCTCGACCTCGACCAGCGGCTCGATGCTGAACAGCCCGCGCGATCCAGTGCGGATCACCTCGCAACCGGCCTCCGCAAAGGCGTGGGCGACGTCATCCGCGCCCAGCGCGACCGAGGCCATGTCCCGGCTTACATAGACTTTCATGCCGCCACCTCCGCCGCGATCCGCTCCAGCGCCGCACCGTCGATCCGCGCCACCGGGCGGCCGTCGACCAAAGCATTCGGCCCGATCGCGCACAGGCCCAGGCAATAGACCGGCTCCAGGCTGACCGCGCCATCGCCGCGCGTCTGCCCCATCGCCACGCCCAGCCGCTGCGCCGCCGCCACCTCGATCGCCGCGCCGCCGCGCGCCTGGCAGCTTTCCGCCCGGCACAGTTTCACGACATGGCGACCCTGCGGCGTGCGGCGGAAATCATGATAGAAAGTCACGACGCCATGCACATCGGCGCGCGACAGGTTCAGCGCCTTGGCGATGACCGGCACGATCGCATCAGCAATATGCCCGGCCTCTTCCTGCACGGCATGGAGCAGCGGCAAAAGCTGGTCGCGCGTTGCGCCATGCTGCGCCGTCCAGCCTTCAATAAACTCGTCCATCCCGACACCCTGAATTTTTGGCCGCAATTTTGCATCATAGTGCGGCGGCCCGGCGCGTCGGTCAAATCGAAGCAGGCGATGCTTGATAGAGATCGCCTATCAAGCATCGGACGTGCCCACATCATCTTCCACCGGCAGGCAGGGCTATCGCCTATGAAACGCACCCCATGTTCTTCGTCATGCTGAACTTGTTTCAGCATCCATCGTGCCCCAAAAACGGCGGCTCGTGATGATAGATGGACCCTGAGCCGCAGGCCAGCGCAGCTAAACAAGTTCAGGGTGACGGCTTTGGATAGGTTGGGCACCATATGCGATAGCCCTGCCTTACAGGGGAGGATTATTTCTGCCCTAAATCGTCGTAAAGCCCGGCGGCAATCGCAACTCCCGCGCGACGGCCAGCACCGCCTGCGCCAATGGCCCCATCGGCGCGCTGTCCGACACGATCACGCCGACCCGGCTACCCTCCCCCATATCCGGCAGCGGCGCGGTGCGCGCCCAGCGCAGGCCATCGAGCAGCGCGGCATGGCTGTCGGGAATGATCGAACAGAGCCGCCCCTGCTGCACCAGCCCCAGCAGCGCGACATAGCTGTCCGCCGTCACCAGCGGCCGTAGCGCCAGTCCGCGCTCGGCCAGTCGCGCGTCCAATATCCGCCGGTTCTGCATCCCCTGATGCAGCAGGCAGAGCGGCAGGCTGGCGAGGTCCGCCCAGTCGATAACGGTCGGGATCGGCACGCCATCCACCGCGCTCACCAGCATTGCGCGCTCGGCATAGAGCGGCACCGACAACGCATGGGCGGGTGGCTCGAAATCGAGATAGGTCAGCCCCGCGTCCAGCTCGAACGCCGCCAGTTCGCGCTCGATCTGGCGCGAGGTCAGCGCCCGCACCGAGATATTCAGCCCCGGATAGCGCGCCAGCATCGCTGTCGCGAGGCAACCGATGGCGGGCATGGCGGCGGGTATCGCCCCCAGCCGCAGTTCGCCCTTCAACGGCCCGCGCGCCGTCTCCGCCGCCTGCCCCAGCGCTTCGGCGGCCGCCACCAATTGGCGCGCCCAGGGCAGGATCGCTTCGCCTTCCGGCGTCAATCCGCCATATTTGCGGTCGCGCCGGATCAACCGCTTGCCCAGTTGCGCCTCCAGCGTGGCAATCCCCGCCGACAGCGTGGGTTGCGACACATGGCATAGCGCCGCCGCCCGCGCGAAATGGCCTTCGCGCTCCAGCGCCAGAAAATATTCGACAAGGCGGGTCTGCATCGCTTTGCTATAGGCGTTATAGAGCGAAGCTATCAAGGAAGCGCTATGGCGACGGGACGGATATTGGGCGCGGTGCTGGCCGGGGGGCGTTCCAGCCGCTTCGGCAGCGACAAGGCGCTGGCCCTGATGCCCGATGGCCGCACCCTGATCGACCATGCGATGGCGGGCCTTGCCCCCCATGTCGCACAGGTGGTGATCTGCGGACGCGCGGGCGGCCTGCCCGATCGGCCCGCGCCGGACATGGGGCCGTTGGGCGGGCTTAACGCGGCGCTCCATCATGCGCTTGCCCATGGTTTTGATGGCGTGCTGACAACCGGCTGCGACATGCCGCTTTATCCCGCGGACCTGCCTGTCGCCTTGATCGGCGAGGGTGCGGCGATCCTCAAGGACCAGCAACTGCTCGGCTGGTGGCCCGCCACCCTCGCGCCCGACCTCGACGCGCATCTGGCGGAGGCGAATAACCGCTCCATCCATGGCTGGCTCGACCGCATCGGCGCGCGCGTGGTGGAGATGCCGGGGCTGGTGCTGCCCAACATCAACCGGTCGGCGGATCTGGCCAACCTTTCCTCCTAACACCGTTCGCCCTGAGCTTGTCGAAGGGCTCTACTGTCTTAACAGAGAGAAGGGCTTCGACAGGCTCAGCCCGAACGGTTGAAAAGTAATCGTCAAACCTTCAGCGCCTCACCCACCGCCATATCCACAACCAAAGGCGTCCCCGCTACCACCTCACCAATCAGCAGCAAGGTCGGGTCTTCATCACTAATCGTCGCCACCAGAAAGGCCAGCGCCGACAGCTTCCCCCGGATCAGCCTTTCGCTCGGCAGCGAGACATTCACCGCGACCATCACCGGCGTTTCCGGATCACGCCCCGCCGCGATCAACGACCGCGCAATCTCGCCCGCTGCCGCGCGGCCCATATAGATGCCGATCGTCCCGCCCGGTTGCGCCAGCGCGGCCCAGTCGAGTTTCAACGGCTCGCCAGCCTTCAAATGCGCCGTCACCAGCGTCAGCGCGCGCGCCTTGCCGCGCAGGGTGAGCGAGGCATGGCCGCTCGCCGCCGCCGCGCTGGCCGTCGTGATGCCGGGGCAGATCCGCACCCGCACGCCGCCTTCGCCCAAATGCGCCATCTCCTCCGCCGACCGGCCGAAAATCGACGGATCGCCGCCCTTCAGCCGCACGACACGCTTGCCCGCCCGCGCCGCCGCCAGCAGCAGGTCATTGATGCTCTCTTGTTGCTTGCTATGCCGCCCGGATCGCTTGCCGACGCTCACCCGTTCGACACCAGCGGGGATCAAATCCAGTACCTCCGGCCCCACCAGCGCATCGTAAAAGACGACATCCGCCGCGCCGATCAACTTTTCCGCCTTGCGCGTCAGCAAATCCGGGTCGCCTGGCCCCGCCCCCACCAGCCAGACGTCGCCCGGCGCGATCAGGTCATTCGGCTGCATGCAACGTCTCCTGCGAAGTCTGGACGAGAATATTGGCGAGCGCGGGACGGCACGATCCACAGTTGGTCCCCGCGCCGATCGCCGCGCCGATCGCAGGCACGTCGACCAGCCGCTGGTCGCGAATCGCCGCAACGATCTGGTTAAGGCCAATGTCGAAACAGACGCACACCACCGCGCCCTTGTCGGGCTGGCTGCCAGGCCCGCGCGCGGCCAGCACGGACGCGCCCACGCCCTCGACCGCGAGTTGCCCGATCAGCCAGTCGCGCGTCGGCAACTGGCCGCTGCGTGTCACGATCAGGACGCCCGCGAGTTTACCCTCGCGGATGATCGCGACGCGCCGCGTGCCGCGCGTCGTGTCGATCGCCTCGACCCTTTCACCTTTGGGCAGGCAGGCTTCCAGCCGCGCCGGATCGCCATTGCCCGCCACTTCATAGAGCGCGCCACCCGGCACCGTAACCCGCGTCGCCCACAGGCATGGCACCCGCACCGGCTCGGCCCCGCGCAGAATGAGAAAGCCTTTCCATTCGGTCGCGATCCTCTCGACCCGGACGGGAGTGGACTTGAACCCCGGCTGCCCCGAATGGGGATCGACCAGCGGGCGGGGCAACAAGCCGGTACGCCCGCCGCTCGATTGCTGGTCGGTCCAGTGGATCGGCGTAAACACCTCGCCGGGGCGTTGCCCGTCGCTGATCCGCGCGCGGAACAGGCTCTCCCCCTGCGCCGTCGACACCCGCGCCAGATCGCCATCCGCAATGCCCAGCGCAACGGCGTCTTGCGGGTGGATCTCGACCAAAGGCTCCTCGCGATGACGCGCCAATTTGGGCGACAGGCCGGTGCGCGTCATCGTATGCCACTGGTCGCGATAACGGCCGGTGTTGAGCGTCATCGGCCAGTCGCGCAGCGGTCCTTGCAACGCCATCTGCGTCACCGGCACCAACCGCGCCTTGCCATCATTCGTTGGAAATCGCCCGTAGGCAAAGGGCGCGCCGCCCCAGCGGAACGGTTCCATCGCCGCATAGACCTCATTACCGATCGTCGCCTGCGCGCGCAGGTTGAGCAACCGCACGCCGTCATTCTGATATGCGGTCAGCCGCGCATGTTCGCGCCAGATGTCGGCGGGCCGATCATAGGCAAAAGCATTGCGCCACCCCATCCGCCGCGCGACCTGCGTGACGATCCACCAGTCGGGTTTCGCTTCTCCCGGCAGCGGCAACAGCGCGCGCTGGCGGCTGATCGTACGGTCGGAGTTGGTGACGGTCCCGTCCTTCTCGCCCCAGGCGGCGGCAGGCAGGCGGACATGGGCGTGGACGGCGGTATCGGTGGTCGCCATCACGTCCGACACGACCACGAACGGGCAGGCCTCCAGCGCTTCGCGCACGCGCCCCGCATCGGGCATCGAGACGGCGGGATTGGTGGCCATCACCCACAGCGCCTTGATCCGCCCTTCGTCGATCGCGCGGAACAGGTCGACGGCCTTCAGCCCCGGCTTGGTCGCCACGTTCGGCGCGGCCCAGAAACGCCCGACCCGCGCGACGTTGTCGGGCGCGAAATCCATATGCGCCGCCAGCGTCGTCGCCAGCCCGCCGACCTCACGCCCGCCCATGGCATTGGGCTGTCCGGTGATCGAAAAAGGCGCAGCGCCCGGCTTGCCGATCCGCCCGGTCGCGAGGTGGACGTTGATGATCGCATTGACCTGATCCGTGCCACGGATCGACTGGTTGATCCCCTGGCTGAACAGCGTGACCGTGCGCGGGTTGGCGGCGAACATCTCGTAAAATTGCTGCAATTCGGTGGGCGGCAGGTCGCACGCCTTCGCCGTGGTCCACAAATCATGGCCCGCGCGGATCGCTTCCCAGAAGCCATCGGGGGCAGCAACGCTATCGCGCAGAAAGTCCCCATCCAGCAACCCGGCCTGATCCATCCAGGCCAGCAACCCGTTCATCAGCGCCACGTCGCTGCCGGGCTTCAATGCAAGATGCAGATCCGCCCCTTCGCAGCTTTCGGTCCGACGCGGATCGACCACCACCAGCTTGGTGCCGCGCGCGGCCCGCGCCGCCTGTATCCGCTGATAGACGATCGGATGGCACCAGGCCGTATTGGACCCGACCAGAACGATCAAATCCGCTTCGTCCAGATCGTCATAGCTGGCCGGAACGACATCCTCGCCGAACGCGCGGTTGTGCCCCGCCACCGCGCTCGACATGCACAGGCGGCTGTTGGTGTCGATATTGGCCGACCCGATAAAGCCCTTCATCAGCTTGTTGGCGACATAATAATCTTCGGTCAGCAACTGACCTGAGACGTAGAAGGCGACGCTGTCCGGCCCGTGCTTGGCGATCGTCTCGCGAAAGCGCTTCGCCACAAGGTCCAGCGCCTTGTCCCAGCTTGCCCGCTTGTCGCCGATCATCGGATGGAGCAGCCGCCCTTCCAACCCGACCGTCTCGCCCAGATGCGTGCCCTTGGAGCAAAGCTTTCCGCTATTGGCCGGATGCGCCGCATCCCCCGCGATCGTTACGGCCCGGCCACCCATCGGCGTCGCGGAGATACCGCAACCGACGCCGCAATAGGCGCAGGTCGTGCGGATAGGGATGGTCATAAATCCTCCCCGGTACGGGGAGGGGGACCAGCCGCAGGCTGGTGGAGGGGGCGAGCGTCAGGCGCAGCGGAAGGAGAGGTCGCACCTAGCGGCCGCCCCCCTCCACCACTCGCTTTGCGAGCGTCGAATGGTGGCACGTGTCTCCATTCGACCCTCCCCGTGCCGGGGAGGATACTCACGCCGCGCGCTTCCCAATGACCGCCTCACGCAGCAGGAAGATGCGCCCGGCATCGACCTTGAGCGGGATCACCGGCACGCATCCCTTATCCTCGCCCAGCGCCTCGCCGGTCTTGAGCGAGATGTTCCAATTGTGCAGCGGGCAGGTCACGACCCCGCCATGGACGATCCCTTGGCTCAGCGGCCCCTGCTTGTGCGGGCAGCGATTGACGAGCGCATGGAAATCGCCGCTGGTGGTGCGGAAGATCGCGATCTCCTCGCCACCCAGCACTGGCAGGGTGCGAGCGTTGCCCGGCGTGATCTGATCCACCGAACCGATATCGAGCCAGTCTCCGGTCATCATACGGTCTCCAACGGGCGCACTTGCGCGATATGCTGATGCAGTTCGGCATGCTGGCCCGCGGCGCGCTCCGCCCAGGGGTCGTCCTGCATGAACTGCTGCGAAAACAGGAAGCGCGCGCGCAGCGCTTCGCGGCCTGCATCATCCTCGACGATCCGCGCCTTCACATAATCGACCCCGACCCGCTCGATCCACGGCGCGGTCCGCTCCAGATAGCGGGCCTCTTCGCGGTAAAGCTGGGTAAAGGCGGCGCAATAATCGAGCGCCTCCTGCTCGGTCGATACCTTGCACAGCAGGTCGGTGACGCGAACATGGATACCGCCATTGCCGCCGACATGCAGCTCATAGCCGCTGTCGACGCAGACGATGCCGAAATCCTTGATCGTGGCTTCGGCGCAATTGCGCGGGCACCCCGACACCGCGATCTTGAACTTGTGCGGCATCCACGATCCCCAGGTCATCCGCTCCGTCTTGACGCCAAGGCCGGTCGAATCCTGCGTGCCGAAGCGGCACCATTCGGACCCGACACAGGTCTTCACCGTGCGCAGCGACTTGCCATAGGCATGGCCCGACACCATCCCCGCTGCATTCAGGTCTGCCCAGACCGCGGGCAGATCCTCCTTCTTGATCCCGAAAATATCGAGCCGCTGGCCGCCGGTGACCTTGACCATCGGCGCGTTGAACTTTTCAACCACGTCGGCGATCGCGCGCAATTCGCGTGGGTTGGTCAGGCCGCCCCACATGCGCGGCACCACCGAATAGGTGCCATCCTTCTGGATATTGGCGTGCATCCGTTCATTGACGAAGCGGCTCTGCTGGTCATCGACATAGGCACCGGGCAGCGCGCAGAGCAGATAATAGTTGAGCGCCGGGCGGCAGGAGGAGCAGCCGTCGGGCGTCGACCAATGCAGCTTCTGCATCACTTCGGGGATCGACGTCATGCCCTGCGCCACGATTTCGCGCCGGACATCGTCATGGCCGAAGCTGGTGCATTTGCACATCGTCTTGGGGCCGGACTGGACCTCATCGCCCAGCACCACCGCCAGGATATTTTCGACCAGCCCGGTGCAGGAACCGCAACTGGCCGATGCCTTGCACCCGGCCCGCACCGCGTCCAGGCTGCATGCGCCTGCGTTGATGCAGGCGACGACCTGCCCCTTGCTGACGCCGTTGCAGCCGCAAATCTCGGCATCGTCCGAGAGCGCTGCAACGGCCGCCTTAGGGTCCAGCGCGCCCCCTCCAGAGGCGAAGGCTTGGCCGAAGATCAGCAAGTCGCGAATGTCGGCGACATTTTCGCCGCGCTTGAGCAAATCGAAATACCAGCCGCCATCGGCGGTATCGCCATAAAGCACCGCGCCGATGACGCGATCCTCCTTCACCACGACCCGCTTATACACGCCCCGCGACGCATCGCGCAGGACGATGTCCTCGCATCCCTCGCCGCCCGAAAAGTCCCCGGCGGAGAAGACGTCCAACCCAGCGACCTTCAGCTTGGTCGATGTCACCGAACCCTTATAGCCTGTATGCCGATCCGTCAGGCCATCGGCCAAACTGCGGCACATGTCCCACAGTGGCGCGACCAGGCCATAGACATTGCCGTCATGCTCGACGCATTCGCCAACCGCCAGCACATCGGGATCGCTGGTGACCATATGATCGTCCACCTTGATCCCGCGCCCGATCTCCAGCCCCGCCGCCCGCGCCAGCGCAACGCAGGGGCGGATGCCCACCGCCATCACCACCAGGCTGGCGGGGATCAGCGTGCCGTCCTTCAACCGCACGCCCTCGACCTTGCCGTCGCCGCAGATTTCCGCCGTGTCGGCCCCGGTCAATATCGTCTGGCCGCGCCCTTCAAGCGCGCTCTTGAGCAGCCAGCCCGCCGCTTCATCCAGTTGCCGTTCCATCAGCGTCGGCATGATGTGCAGCACCGTCACCTTCATGCCGCGCAGCGTCAGGCCATGCGCCGCCTCCAGCCCTAGCAGCCCGCCGCCGATCACCACGGCGTCCCCACCCCGATTGGCCGCATCCAGCATCGCATCGACATCCTTCATGTCGCGAAAGCTGATGACGCCCGGCAGATCCTTGCCCGGCACCGGGATGATGAACGGGTCGGAGCCGGTCGCGATCAACAGCTTGTCATAGGCGACGGTGCGGCCCGACTGGCTGGTGACGGTCTTGGCTGTCCGGTCGATCGCCACAACCGGATCGGCGACGATCAGGTCGATGCGGTTATCGTCATACCAGGCGCGGTCATTGATGATGATCTCTTCGAACGTCTTTTCCCCCGCCAGCACCGGCGACAGCATGATGCGGTTATAGTTCACATGCGGTTCCGCGCCAAAGATGGTGACGCGATAGCGCCCCGCATCGCGCGCCAGCAGTTCCTCGACCGCGCGGCACCCGGCCATGCCATTGCCGATCACGACCAGATGCTCGCGCCCCTCGTCGGCAGGGACGAAGATCGCCGCCTCGCTGCCCGCCATCGGCTCCGTTCCGATCTGAAATTCCATATTCGTGACTCCAGAAAACAAAAAAGCCGCCATCCTGACCCCCGGTGAGAACCGGAAGTCAGGATGGCGGCTTTGCCATCATATGCGCCTTGTCGATCCGTCCCTGGATCGCCTTGGCTATGGTTGGAAGGACAGCTTTGTCCTCTTGCACTGCACCATAAACAGAATCGCCCGATGCCTCAAGCGATTCCTGTTCATGACCCTATCAATAGGTCCAATCGGCCTGAACCCATAATTTCTGCGTGTCGGTTGCCATCGTCTTGGCATCGTACCGGGCATAGCGGACCGACAGCGCCGTCTTCCTGACCTTCGCCGATGCGATCAGGTTGATCTCATCGCCATAATGCTGGTTCAGCCGGTCACTGTCGAACCGATGCCACACCGCCTGCACCGACACGCCGGTCAGTGGTCCCAACGGCTTCCAGCCATAGCCGCCGCCGACATAGAGATCGCGAATGCCATTGGCCGGCGTGGTCAGAAATTTGTCGGCCCAGCCCTGAAACTTGAAATTGGTGCCAAGCGGCGTCTGGAAACTCGTAAACGGCGTACCGCTGCTCGCGCCCAGCACCTCATAACCTGCATTGAGCTTCCAGCCCTTCACGTCCAGCGTCAGGTCCGCCAGCCAATAATCCGCGCTATAAGCATTGGGATTACGATGATAATCCGACTGGCGCGCATAGCTGAGCTGGTAACTGAGCTTCGCCGCCTTGGACAAAGGCCGCGCCCCCGCCAGCCGCACGCCATAGGTCTGGCTCGACAGCCGATAGCCCTGCATCGCCGCCTCATCCTGATCGACCAGATAGGCAAAGCCCGTCAGCGCCCCGACCGGCGTGGCATAGGACAGGTTGGCGAGGATCGTGTCGCCGCCCACCGCCTGCTGCCGCGCACCGCGCCCCTGAAAGCCCCAGATCGTCCGCACGCTCCACACATAGGACAGATCGAGCTTCAACCCCTTGGCCGGGGTCAGTTCGGCGCGCACCGCATCGAATGTCTGGCCATTATCGCGAAAGGCGACATTGCCGACGAACCGCTCATCATCCAGCACGATTCTTTGCCGCCCGCCGGTCAGCGTCACCGCCTTGGTCTTATATTGAAGCTGGGCGATATAGAGCGCGATATTTTCGGGATCAGCGATGATCGGCCGGGTCGCGGCCCCGTTCAGCCCGTCATGATAATCGTCGATGGCGGCCAGCGTCCCCTGCCCTACCAGCGTCGCGGAAAAGGCACCGCTGCTAGCCGACAGCCCGGCCCGCGCCCGGATGGTCAGCGCATCGGATGCCTCGGTTGCCAGCCCCGCCTGATCGGCCTGCTCATAGCGCAACCGCGCTTCGGCGATGGGTTTAAGCGTCAATTCCTGGGCACAAGCGGTCCCTGCGACGGCCAGAGAGGCCGCCGTTGCGAATATATATTTCATGGAAATCTGTCCCCCTCGGACTTCGCTAAAATCCTCCCCCTGTAGGGGAGGAATTATTAGGGGCGGCCTTGCTGTGAAGGTCCGCCCCCGCCCCTCCAAAGTCAGATGCGGGCGCCGCTGGTCCAGGTCGCCCGCCACCGCGCCTTGACTAGTGCCACGCCGATGAAGGCGACGATGGCAAGGCCAGCGAAGATCAGGAACCCGGCCGAAAAGCTGCCGGTCAACTGCTTGGCAAAGCCGAGCGAACTGGCGAGGTAGAAGCCGCCAATGCCGCCCGCCATGCCGACAAGGCCGGTCATCACCCCGATTTCCGCCTGGAACCGCTGCGGCACCAGCTGGAACACTGACCCATTGCCCGTGCCCAGCGCCAGCATGGCGAGGACGAAGAGGCCAAGCGCCGTCACCAGCGTCGTGGCAAAGGCGACCCCTGCCAGCGCAATGGCAGCAACGATGTAGACGATCATCAACGCCTTCACGCCGCCGATCTTGTCCGCCAGCGCCCCGCCGATCGGCCGAACCAGCGACCCGGCGAACACGCAGCCTGCGGTGCAATAGCCCGCCATCACCGGCGTCAGGCCGAACTGGTCGGTGAAGTAGATCGGCAGGCTGGCGGCGAGGCCAACGAAACCGCCGAAGGTCACGGCATAGAAGGCCATCAGCAGCCAGGCATCGGCCTGTTTCAGTGGCTGGAAATAGTCGATCATCTTCTTGGGCGGCGGCGCGTTGGGCGCATCCTTGGCCATGACCATATAGACGATGAACACGATGGTCAGCGGGATGCAGGCGAGGCCCAGTACCGCGTTCCAGCCGAATAATTTGGCCAGCCCCGGCGCGAACAACGCCGCCAGCACGGTGCCCGAATTGCCCATGCCAGCCAGGCCCATCGCCTTGCCCTGATGTTCAGGCGGATACCAGCGGCTTGCCAGCGGCAGCGCGATCGCGAAGCTCGCCCCCGCAAAGCCCAGCACGACGCCCAGCGCCAGCGTGCCTTCAAAGCTGCTGATCCCCATCATCCAGGCCACGAACAGCCCGACGATCACGATCACCTGGCTGATCGCGCCCGACATTTTCGGCCCGATCCGGTCGACCAGCAGGCCGTTCACGACGCGCAGCAGCGCGCCCATCAATGTCGGCGTGGCGACCATCAGCCCTTTTTCAGCCGGGGTCAGCGCCAATGTCTGCGCGATCATCGGTGCCAGCGGCCCCAACAACACCCACACCATGAAGGCGAGGTCGAAATAGAGAAAGGCGGCAATGAGCGTCGGCGTGTGGCCGGCCTTCCAGAAGCTGATCGCGGCGGCGGGCTGTTCACCCTCCTTGTCGCGATCCCAATAAGCAGTAGCCATGATACGTCCCCCAATAAACGGAAATGGACACGAAAAAAGCCGCAGGCCGGACGCACGCACGAAGGGCGTAGTCCAGTCAGCGGCTTTGCTGCGATGTGGAAGGGGATGGCGGTCCCGTCCTTGGGAGAGCGCATCCAGATATAGGCGCGCTTCATCGCGCGACGCCTATACTATCTCCCGATTCGCTTCATGTTGCAAGGCACAATTTTGCGCCTGCTTTCAACGTAGCAGCGTAAAGCCCGCCAGAAATTCGTCGATCCGTTCGGGGTCGAACACCCGACCGTCGAAGAATCGATCCGGCCCCAGCGTCAGCTCGCCCCGGCGCGATCCGACCGCCAACGGCATGCCCACCGCGCCTTCCAGCTTCATGCTCGCGCCCGGCATCGGCACGTCGCTGTCGGCCAGCGCGCGGCGGAAGATGTCGGGCCGAAACACCGCCCCCGCCTTCGCCGCCGTCGCGGGATCATGCTCGACCATCCCCCAGCGCACCAGTTGCGAATAGATCCACAACGCCTGGCTGCGCCACGGAAAGGGCGTCGCCTCGCGCGCGAACAGCATGAAATCGGGGCTGGCGATCGGCGCTTCGCCGGCTCGCGCGACCATCTGCCCCGACAGCGCGCGCGCGATCAGATCGGCGGGCTGATCGACATAGGCGGGGGCCGCCAGCAACTCGGCCAGATCGGCATGATTGGCCGGATCATCGCACCACGCCGCCGCCCGCACCAGCGCGCGCAGCAGGCGATCGACCGTGTCGGGATTTTCCTCCGCCCAGGCCTCGCGAAACGCCAGCACCTTCTCGACACCCCGCCGCCATATCCGCTCGCCGATCGCCACGGATTCGGCCAGGCCTGCCTCGACCGCCGCACTGCCCCACGGTTCGCCCGCGATGAAGCCATCAATCTCGCCCGCCCGCATCGCCTCGACCGTCAGCGACGGCGGCAGCACGCGCAGCACCACGTCGCGATCCGGGTCCACCCCCGCGCTCGCCAGCCAGTAACGCAGCATGATCGCATGGCTGGAAAAACGATGCACGACGCCAATCACCGGCTTGCGCCGCCACAGTCCGATCGCGGCGGCAAAATCATGCGCCGTCCCCAGCGGATCGGCCAGCCGCGCCGCCACATCGGGCTCCAGCGCAGCGGCGAAATCGCACGCCATCACCAGCATATTGCCGTTGACGTTGAGCTTATAGGGCGCAGCCAATGCGGCAGGCTGCTGGCTCAGCCCCAGCGTCACCGCAACCGCCAGCGGAGCGAGCATATGCGCCGCCTGCACCTGGCCATAGACCAACCGGTCGCGCAGCGTCGCCCAGCTTGTCGTCCGCACCAGGTCGAGTGCAATGCCCTCGGCCTCTGCAAAGCCCCGCTCGCGCGCCGCGACCAGCACGGCCGCATCGGTCAGCGGCAGGAAGGCGATCCGCAGGCTCGTCGTCATACTCCCCCTCCCAACAATTCGCTGGCGGTGATCAACGCCTGCGCCACCTCCACGATCTTCTTGCCCTGGTTCATCGCCGCCGACCGCAACAGCGCATAGGCATCCTGCTCGCTGAGCGACCGCTGGTTCATCAGGATCGACTTGGCACGGTCGATGATCTTACGATCCGACAGCGCCGTGCGCGCCTCGTCCAATTCGCTCTGCATCTTGGCAAAGGCGTTAAAACGCCGCACCGCCAGTTCCAGCACCGGCTTGACCCGCTCCTTACGCAATCCGTCGACGACATAGGCCGACACGCCGGCATCGATCGCCGCGCCGATCATCGCATCGTCGGACTGGTCCACGAACATCGCGATCGGCTTGGCCAGCGCCCGGCTGACGATGAGCATTTCTTCGAGCGTATCGCGGCTGGGGCTGCCCAGGTCCATCAGCACGACATCAGGCGCCATGCGTTCGAGCCGCGCGACGAAAGCGCCGCGCGGTGGCACGATATGAATATCGTCATAGCCCGCCTCGCGCAGCCCCTCCTCCAGAACCGTCGCGCGCAGGCCACTGTCGTCAATGATGACGATTCGCATCAATCCAAAGCCTCTTCGCCCCCTGAGTGCCGCCGATGCTGCGCCGCGTCAATTGCGCGGGGTGATGTGGGTGGAAAGCGGCTGTCCGGTTGTGGGCGGCGTCAATTATTAAGCTGCCGTTGGAGACAGGCTTCAGGCCGCTTTTACAGGTGGCGATCCTTCAGTGCTTTTCTTATTGTGAATGACGGAAATGATGAGTCCGGGGTCCTTGTCCTGGATGTCGATTTTGGCTCCCAACTGATCGGCGAGAGCTTCGACAATACTTGTTCCAAGTCCCGATTTCGCGTTTTCCATTGTGGCGGTTGTGCCGATGCCGTCATCGCTGACCGACAGATTCCAGTCCGAATCGTCGGAATGATAATCGACTTCGATTTTCCCTTGCCGGTCTCCGGGGAAAGCGTGCTTCAGGGCATTGATGACAAGTTCAGTGACGATCAGGCCAAGACTCACAGAAATATCCGCACCCACCCGGCTTTCATCGACGGTGACATCGAGCGACAGCCTTTTATGATCGTGGATCATCGAGGCACCAAGACTTTGGCAAAGTTGGGTAAAGTAGCTACGCAATTCTACATCCCCGATCCGCGAGGCCGTAAGCTGTTGCTGAACGGTCGCAATCGACATGACACGGTTGTGGGCGTCGGTCAGATGGCCGCGTGTTTCCTCCGATTGCACCTGCCGCGCACTTTGCATCAGGACACTCGCGATGATCTGGAGGCTGTTGGCGACGCGATGCTGAATTTCCTGAAGCAATATGGCTTTTTCGCGCAGCAGGTCGTCTTTGAGCTTCTCACTGATCCGTGCTTCCGTGACATCGGTGATGGTCAGCAGAAGGAGGGGCTGATCGGCATTGCCGTAATCGAGCTTCTGGGCATTCAACACGAGGCGGCGCGGCGTGCCCGGTCCGAAATCCATCTCATAGGCCTCGATCCTTGCGTAACCGCCGAGTGTGGCACTCATAAGCGATCGAAGCTGTGGCACGTCCCATTCGCCGGCCCCCAACTCAAAAAGACAGCGTCCGGCAACATCCTGAGGCTTCAAAGGAAAGGCGAGATAGAATGACTCGCTAGCGCCGATGACGCCCATTTCGCCATCCAGCAAAAGGGCAGGCGCGTGGGAACAGGCAAGAAGTGCGAGGCCCAGATTCTGCGCCACATCGGTATGGTGGTCCGTCGTCATGTCATTCCCATTCAGCCTGACCGGCAAGCTTGCGGGTATGAAAGCTGATCCGGGGAGCGGCGCTCCTTCGGGAAACGCTTGTCGACTTGCGCCACCCCTATCATGAATTAATAATAAGCGGCGGATATTTTTGAAATCGCCTCGCCCCTTAGCCCATTGTGAAAAAGGGCGGATGGTCCGCAGGGAGGGTGTTAAACTTGGCTGCAGGATACCCGAAATCGGGCGCGAGCAAATACGTAGAAGCCCGCCCCGTTGCGACCCAGCACGTCGCGAACCACACCCCCCTTTCAATGTAGGATTTCCTCTGCTTTATCCTGTCCGATGAAGCACCCTATCCCCACCCCCTCGCCCGCGACCGTCCAGCCCGATCGCGCCCATTGGACCCCGACCCGGCAGCGCCTCTTTCTCGCGGCGCTGCTTGAAACCGGCAATGTCTCCCGCGCCGCGCGGGCGGCGGGCATGTCGCGGTCAAGCGCGCATCGGCTCCGCGCACGGTTGGCCGGGACCGTTTTCGATCGCACATGGGACAAGGCCCTGGCCCTGCACGCCGACCGCATGGCCGATCCCTTCGCCGCCTGCGCCGTTCACCACACCCCGCACAAGGCGCGCTGATGCCTGTCGCGTTCCTGTCGCGCCGGTGTCGCGTCGTCAGTACGTCCCTATTACTTTCCTGCCGCTTCCCCGTCCCAATTTCTGCGAATCGACCCGACGACCCTCGACGACGGTGTGAACTTCGCCCTGTCGCGTCCTCCTATGCTTGCGGCAGCATGATCAGCCCTCTTTCCTTCCCCGCCGCCGATCCCCATAGAGATTAGCCATGACCGACAGCCTGCCCCCCGCCATCGCCATACGCAACCTCACCAAAGTCTATAAGGGCGGCAAGCGCGCGCTCGACGGGATCAACCTGTCGATCCCGCGCGGCCAGATTTACGGGCTGCTCGGCCCCAATGGCGCGGGCAAGTCGACCACCATCAATATATTGGCGGGCATGGTGAACAAGACCGAAGGGTCGGTCAGCATCTGGGGCTTCGACATCGACGTCAATCCGCGCAATGCGAAGAACAGCATCGGCATCGTACCGCAGGAAATCGTGTTCGACCCCTTCTTCACCCCGTTCGAGACGCTGGAAAATCAGGCGGGCTTCTATGGCGTGCCCAAGGACAAACGCCGGTCGATGGAATTGCTGCGCGCCGTCCATCTGGAGGACAAGGCCAACGCCTATGCCCGCACCCTGTCGGGCGGCATGAAACGCCGCCTGCTGGTGGCCAAGGCGATGGTGCATAGCCCGCCGATCCTGGTGCTGGACGAGCCGACCGCAGGCGTGGACGTGCAACTGCGCCAGCAGCTTTGGGAATATGTCCGCGAACTGAACGCCCTGGGCGTGACGATCGTGCTGACGACCCATTATCTCGAAGAAGCCGAGCAGCTATGCGACCGCATCGGCATCATCAACCATGGCAAGGTCATCACCGACAAGCCCACCCGCGAGCTGCTGGCGATGGCCCAGGAAAAGGTGGTTCAGGTCACGGTCGACCGCGACGTGACCCTGGTGCCGGATGCCCCCTGCTTCGAAAAGATCGAACTGACAGGCGAGCGCACGCTGACCATCACCTACCTCAAGGACCGCGCCAATGCGGGGCAAGTGCTGAGCGCCGTGCAGGCGAGCGGGCTGGCGATCGTCGATGTGGTGACCCGCGACCCGGACCTGGAAGATGTGTTCCTGAATTTGACGGCGGCGGCGTGATGGATGAGACCCCTCTTGTTCCCCCTCCCGCAAGCGGGAGGGGGCTAGGGGGTGGGCCAGCGCAACCTTTCAAACGACGTGAAACAAACCGCGCAAAAAGCCTCCGCAACGCCGCCCCGACACCCGAACGCTTATTGTGGCAACAGCTACGCAATCGAAAACTTGGCTATAAATTCAGCCGCCAGATGCCGGTCGGCCCTTATTTTGCCGACTTCCTATGCCGTGAAGTCAAGCTCATTATCGAACTCGACGG
Source organism: Sphingobium xenophagum (assembly GCF_031457465.1). Taxonomy (GTDB): domain Bacteria; phylum Pseudomonadota; class Alphaproteobacteria; order Sphingomonadales; family Sphingomonadaceae; genus Sphingobium; species Sphingobium xenophagum_A. The sequence goes on along the minus strand of NZ_JAVDWV010000001.1, from coordinate 175,973 downwards.
CGAAAGTCATAATCACACGGTTGAGTATGACACGCGGCGGGACGATTATTGCCATTCCCAAGGCTATCAAATCTTGCGCTTTTCCAATGCCGATGTGATGGGAAATCTCGAAGGCGTCGTAACGCACATCCAAACCACCCTTGCGCAGGCCCACCCCCGGCCCCTCCCGCAAGCGGGAGGGGAGCAGAAGTAAAAATGCCCATCACCAGCTACGACGTCGTCATCATCGGTTCGGGCGCTGCGGGCCTTACGGCCGCCATTAACCTGGCGCAGGACCGCAAGGTGCTGGTGCTGGCCAAGGGCGCGCTGGATGGCGGGTCGACCAACTGGGCCCAGGGCGGTATTGCAGCGGTACTCGATGCGGGTGACAGTTTCGAGGCGCATGTCCATGACACGATGGTTGCGGGCGCGGGCCTCAACGATCGCGCCACGGTCGAGTTCGTGGTGTCCGAAGCGCCCGCCGCCATCGACCGGCTGGCGGCATTGGGCGTGCCGTTCAACGGCGGCGAGGAATTTGGCGAACGCTGGCACTTGACGCGCGAGGGCGGGCATAGCCACCGTCGCATCATCCATGTCGATGACGCGACCGGCCATGCGGTCCAGGTTGCCCTGCTCAAGGCCGCACGGGCCAACCCCAACATCACGTTGATGGAGGATATGGTCGCGATCGACCTCATCACCTCCCGCCATGGCGAACGCTATTCGGGGGCTGGCCATGTCTGGGGCGTCTATGCGTTCAACAGGCGGACGGGGCGGGTCGATGCGCTGCTCGGTCGTGCGACGATCCTATGCACCGGCGGCGCGGGGCGCACTTATCTCTTCTCCACTGCGCCGCGCGGCGCGACCGGAGATGGCATCGCCATGGCCTGGCGCGCGGGATGCCGCGTGTCGAACATGGAGATGAACCAGTTTCACCCCACCTGCCTCTATAATCTGGAGGTCAAGAATTTCCTGATCACCGAAGCGGTGCGCGGCGAAGGCGGGCATTTGAAGCTCCCCCCCGGCGTGCCTGGCGGCGGCGAGCGCTTCATGCCGCGCTTCGACCCGCGCGAGGAACTGGCTCCGCGCGACATCGTGGCCCGCGCCATCGACCATGAGATCAAGCGCCTCGGCCTCGACTATGTCCATCTCGACATCAGCCACAAAGAGCCGGAGTTCGTGAAGCATCACTTCCCGACCATCTATGCGCGGTTGCTGGACCTCGACATCGACATCACCAAGGAGCCGATCCCGGTGGTGCCCGCGCAACATTATACCTGCGGCGGGGTGGTGATCGACCTAGATGGCCGCACCGACCTGCCCGGCCTCTATGCGGCGGGCGAAGTCAGCGAAAGCGGCCTGCACGGGGCCAACCGCCTCGCGTCCAACTCGCTGCTCGAATGTTTCGTGTTCGGCGAAGCGGCGGCCAAGCATATCCGCGCAAACTGGGACGATCTGCCCGCCCCGCCGCCGATCCGCCCATGGGACGAAAGCCGCGTCACCAATGGCGACGAGGAAGTCATCGTCCAGCATAACTGGAAGGAAATCCGCCGCTTCATGTGGGATTATGTCGGCATCGTCCGCACCACCAAACGGCTGGAGCGGGCGCAGCATCGCATCGACCTGCTGGCGCGGGAAGTGGACGATTATTACGGCAATTTCCGTGTCACGCCCGACCTGATCGAATTGCGCAACCTGCTGGAAGTCGCGCGGCTGGTGGTGCGATCGGCCCTCCATCGCAAGGAAAGCCGCGGCCTCCATTATACGCTCGATTATCCCGACATGCTGGAGGCGGCGATCGACACGGTGTTGGCCCCGTAAAAAAATGGCGCGGTCGTCGGGGGACGCCGCGCCTTGAGGGGGAGGGGGAACATGCTGAAAGCCTGTCCGGGATCTTCGCTATACGGCCCGGCCCGATCACCGGCTTTGACGCTCGTCAAATGCGCTTCAAAAAATCGCCCAGAGCAGAGTGGAAGCGCGCGGGTTGATCCGCCATCAGCATATGGCCGCTGGGACCGATGGCGCGAAGCAGCGCATCCTTCTTGGGCGCATAGGCGGCGCGGAAGCGGCTGGCGATGGCGGCGGCCTGTTCGCGATCCGATCCGATTGCATAGACGACCTCCAGCGGAACGGTCAGGCGCGGCAATTGCGGGCCAAGATCGGTGTTGGCCAGATCGCGCAGCGCCTGGGCAATGACATCGGGATCGCTGCCCTTGGCCCCCGACGTCTGCGCCACCATCTGCCCCAGATAGCGCCGCCCCGCCGCCGTGCCGGTCAGATAGCCACCAATCTGGTCGGCCAAATAGCCAAGACCGCTCGCCGTGCCACCGACCATGGCGGCACCAGCGGGCAGCATGTCGACCACCATGACCCGGCTCGCCAGCCCCTTGAGGCCCAGCAGCATGGCCAGCGTGCCGCCCATCGAATGGCCGACGATCGCGGGACGCTTCAATCCCGTGGCGCTGGCATAGCGCGCAATTTCGTCGGCGATCGGCTGGAGGAGAGCATCGCTACCTGCATTGGCCTCCGCTGCCAGCCCGGCAAAGCCGCGCACATGGGCCAGGTGAAAGCGATAGCCGGGAACCGCCGCCAGCACGCCGTTCCAGATGCCGGGGCCGCTGGCGAGGCCGGGGATGAGCAGCACATCGCGCCCCGTGCCACGCACCGTCACGGCGATCCGGCGCGAGGCAAAGGGTGCGGCCGACGCGACGCCCGCCTGGATCAGCCCGCCGGTCGCCATCGCGCCCAGCAGCCAGGCACGCCTGTTCATAAGTCTCTGTGTCATCCGCCCGCTATTGCCCTCCCGTCGCTGAACCACAACTGAGCAATGATACCAATGATCAAAGGGTTGCGCCGTTCAGACTCCTTACATCCCATTTGTGGAATCATTCACCGCATCGCTCTTGCTCGCAATAGCAGCGGCCGCCCCTATGTTGGTTCAGAGTGCGGGGAATATATGACATCGAATGACAACCGGGGCGGGGTCGCGCGTCTGGTCCTTTTGGTTATGGCCCTGTCGGCCTGTGTAAGCGCACCCGATCCGCGTCCGGCGCAAGCGGCGGCGAGCGCGCCTCAGACATCGCGCCCGGCGACCAATAGCTGGCCCATCCGCCAGGCCCCCCAGCAGCCCCTGCCCTATCGCGCCGTCAATCAGAATGACGCCCCGTCACCCGCCTTGGTCAGCGTCATTCGCAATCTGGGACAGAGCTTTAACGGCAAGGTCGGCATTGCCGTCCGCCGGGTCGATGCCGACTGGACCGTCGCCTGGAACGGCAACGCCCTGTTCCCGCAGCAGAGCGTATCAAAACTGTGGGTAGCGCTGACATTCCTCGACGCCGTCGACCGGGGCAAATTGCGTCTGACAGACACGACCACGATCACGAAAAACGACCTGACCCTGTTCCATCAACCATCGGCTGCGATGGTGAAGGCGGGCGGCTGGACCACCAGCTATTCCGACCTGATGCGCCGGGCCATGACGCAGAGCGACAATACCGCCAACGACGCCCTGTTGCGCGCCGTCGGCGGGCCGGAAGCGGTACGCAGCTATCTGGCGCGGCGGATGATCAAGGATGTTCGCTTCGGCCCCGGCGAGCGATTACTGCAATCGGCGACGGCGGGCCTTGACTGGCGGCAGGATTATTCGGTCGGGCGCAATTTCTACACGGCGCGCGCCCAACTGCCGATGGCAGCGCGGGTCAAGGCGCTCGACAATTATCTCGCCAATCCACCAGACGGTGCCGCCCCTACCGCCATCGTCGCGGCACTGGCGAAATTGAAGCAGGGCGATATGCTTTCGGCTGAATCCTCCCGTCTGTTGCTGTCCGTCATGGCGGAAGCAAAAACCGGACCGCAGCGGATCAAGGGCGGCGTGCCGCCGGGCTGGTCCTATCTACACAAGACCGGCACGGGCCAGGATCTCGCCCCGCGCTCGACCGGGTTTAACGACATCGGCATCATGACCGCGCCCGATGGCACCAGCTATGCCGTGGCCGTGCTGATCGGATCGACCACGGTGACCATCCCTGAACGCTGGGCGTTGATGCAGGCGGTGGCCAAGGCGGTCGCGGCGAACCATCAACGCTGATTATGATCGATCGGCAAGGGATGGTCTGTCTGTACTGTCGCGTGACAGGTTGGCTATAGTGCGCTTGCCGGTAGGGCAATGCCGATAGTCAACGCGATCCGCGGTGTCGCTGGGAGTGGACCTTCAGCAAACGACCAGAAGGAGAAACCACGATGGAGCCACAAACCCCCGTATGCAGATATTACTTCGGCGACCTCGTCGCCATGTAGGTGGCTCGGATCAAAATACCTACTCCGTACAATATTGGTAGCCCACCAAGCATTGTTATTAAAAAATAGACAAACCCGTTCTGGACACATGAGCTACCGCAATCACCGAGAAGATACAGCAGAAAGGCGAGGCTCATAACCAATGGGGCCAGCGTCCAAACTGCTCCGACTTTCCAAACACGATCTCTGGCGATGTCGCTCACAAGGCCGAAATAGATCGGTAAAAAGAAGTAAGCACCAGTCAAAAAATATCCTATCGGCATGCGCTAACTCTCGCCCATAAAGTTGCCGGTATTGCTTACCATATCGCGTCAGTATCATACATAGCTGCTGAGCGCTAAGCCGCCTGTCCACGACCCACCCTTGCCGTCATGCCGGGCTTGACCCGGCATCCATTGGCTCAACCGTTTGGCGTTACTGAGAGGGGGAGGCTCATGGACCCCGGATCAAGTCCGGGGTGACGACCTTTGGGAAGCATCCTCTTCCTACCCCTTCTCCCCGCTGGGGAGAAGGATATGCAGCCTTGGTACCGAAGGCGTTTAGGCGCAGGTTGATGAGGGACGTCAACGCTGAGGCAGCGCGACTCTCCGGTGGTTCGACACCCTCACCCAGCTACGACCAGGCAGCACGCTGCCAAGTCTGCGCAGCCCTCTCCCTCAAGGAAGAGGGGTAAGAAAGGCCGCCGGGTAATGGTTCGCTTCCGAATAGAGCGGTCACCGCGCGACTGGAGCGGGGCAGCGTTACCGGCTATCTCCTGCCGCATGACCCAGAATCACCTCTATCTCGTCGATGGCAGCGGCTATATCTTCCGTGCCTATCATCAGTTGCCGCCGCTCACCAACCAGCATGGCCAGCCGGTCGGCGCGGTCTATGGCTATACGACGATGTTGTGGAAACTGGCCGAGGAACTGGGCAAGGCGGAAGGGCCGACCCATATGGCGGTGATCCTGGACAAGGGGTCGCACACCTTCCGCAACGACATGTATGACCAGTATAAGGCGAACCGTCCGCCCGCGCCCGAAGACCTGGTCCCGCAATTCCCCATGATTCGCGACGCGACCCGCGCCTTCTCGCTGCCCTGTATCGAGGAGGCAGGCTATGAGGCGGACGATCTGATCGCGAGCTATACCAAGGCGGCGCTTGCGGCGGGATGGCATGTCACCATCGTCAGTTCCGACAAGGATCTGATGCAGTTGATCCAGCCCGGCGTCGACATGTACGACACGATGAAGAATGAGCGGCGCGGGGCCGACTATGTCGTCGGCAAGTTCGGGGTGCAGCCTGAGCAGTTGGGCGACGTCCTCGCGCTGATGGGCGACAGTGTGGACAATGTGCCAGGCGTGCCGGGCATCGGCCCCAAGACGGCAGCCAAGCTGATCATCGAACATGGCGGGCTGGAGGCGGCACTGAGCGCCGCGCCCACGATGAAGAAATCCAAGATGCAGGAAAATCTGATCGCCCATGCCGACATGGCGCGCCTGTCGCGGCGGTTGGTGGCGCTGCACGACAGCATGGACCTGCCCGAACCGCTCGAAGACCTCGCGCTGAAGGGCATTCCCAAGGAGCCGTTGCAGGATTTCCTGACACATCATGGGTTCAAGACGCTGCTCAATCGTCTGGGTGCGCCTGCGGCCGCTGTTGCAGTGGCGGCGGCTGCATCCGGCGTGCCCGAACCGATCGCGACCCCGGTTGCGCCACAAGCCCCGCCCATCGACCGCAGCCTCTACGAAACCGTGGTGAGCGAGGACGCGCTCGACCGCTGGATCGCGCAGGCGCGGGCCGAGGGGGTCGTCGCGGTGGATACCGAAACCGACATGCTCGATTGCGTGTCGTGCCAGTTGGTCGGCATCAGCTTGGCCACCGGCCCCAACCAGGCCTGCTATATTCCGATCGGCCATGGCGGGCGCGACATGTTCGCGGAAAAGCCGGTGCAGCTCGACAAAGCCCTGGTGCTGGCGAAGCTCAAGCCGCTTCTGGAGGATGATGCGGTCCTGAAAGTCGGCCAGAACCTCAAATATGACATGACCGTACTGCGCCGCCACGACATTGAGATCACGCCCTATGACGACACGATCGTCATGAGCTTCGACCTCGACGCCGGACAAAGCCTGTCGGGCCATGGCATGGATGAAGCCGCGCGGACGCATCTTGGCCATGAGTGCATCAGCTTCAAGGAAGTGGTCGGCACCGGCAAGAACCAGATCACGTTCGGCGAAGTGCCGCTGGACAAGGCGACCGCCTATGCCGCCGAGGATGCGGACGTGACGCTGCGGCTGTGGCGGCTGTTCAAGACGCGCTTAGCGAACGAGGGCGCGAACCGCGTCTATGAATTGGTTGACCGGCCACTGGTATCGGTGATCGCGCGGATGGAGCATCGCGGCATCAAGGTGGATCGCGAGCATCTGGCGCGGCTGTCGGGGGAATTTACCGCGGGCATCGCGGCGCTGGAAACGGAGATTCACGAATTGGCTGGGCAGCCCTTCGCGATCGGATCGACCCAGCAACTGGGCGCGATCCTGTTCGACAAGATGGGCTATAAGGGCGGCAAGAAGGGCAAGTCCGGGGCCTATTCGACCGACGTCACCATATTGGAGCAGTTGCAGGCGCAGGGCGCGCCGATCGCTGCCAAGATATTGGAATGGCGGCAATTGTCGAAGCTCAAATCCACCTATACCGATGCGTTGCAGGCGCAGATCAACCAGGATACCGGCCGCGTTCACACCAGCTATTCGCTGACCGGGGCACAGACCGGGCGACTGTCATCGACCGATCCGAACCTGCAGAATATCCCAATCCGCACCGAAGTCGGGCGGCAGATCCGCCATGCCTTCGTCGCCGAACCCGGCAATGTCATATTGGCGGCGGATTACAGCCAGATCGAATTACGGTTGGCCGCGCATATGGCCGATGTGCCAGCATTGCGCGATGCCTTTGCCGCGGGCGAGGATATTCACGCTGCGACCGCCAAGGAACTGTTTGGCGAGGTCAACCGCGACACGCGCGGGCGAGCCAAGACGATCAACTTCGCGATCCTCTATGGCATTTCGCGCTGGGGGCTGGCCGGGCGGCTGGAGATCAGCGCGGACGAGGCACAGGATATGATCGCCAAATATTATGAACGCTTCCCCGGCATCAGCATCTACATCAACGAAACGATCGAAAGGGCCCGCGCCTGCGGCTATACTGAAACGCTGTTCGGGCGGAAGACATGGTTCCCGCGTATCAAGGCATCGGTCCAGCATGAACGGCAAGGCGCCGAACGCGCCGCGATCAACGCGCCGATCCAGGGCACCAGCGCCGACATTATCAAGCGGGCGATGGCGCGCATGGAACCGGCGCTGGAAGATGCTGGGTTAGCGGGCGTGGAGATGCTGCTGCAGGTCCATGACGAACTGGTGTTCGAGGTGCCGGAGGGGGATGTCGAGGCAGCCAGCGCCGTCATTCGCAGCGTGATGGAGAGCGCCGCTGAACCGATCGTGAAACTGAGCGTGCCGCTGGGCGTAGAGATCGGCACGGGGCCGAGTTGGGGCGCGGCGCATTAACGGCCCGGTGTAACGCAGGAAAGAAGCAGCGATCCCCCGAAGGGTTGCAAAATCAGTCGGTTACTTCGGCATTCCAGGTGGGTATCCAGTGCCAAACGCCGCGACACTCCCCCATGCTGGTCGCTTCGACCAGGCGGAAGCGGGCGCCGTCCCAGACATAGGCCTCGCTGCCGCCGCAGTCGCCAATTCCCCGTCCCTTGGCAAAACTGTCGAGACGGGATTTTTCGGGGGCCCAGCCGACATTGACCAAAGTAGGATGCTTGTCGTCGCTGAGCCAGCCGGGCGCGGCGTCAAAAGGCGCGAAGCGGAATGTGCGGCGACCAGGCACGCCCGTCGCAATCACGGGAACCGAGGTGACATTATAAGCACCCGAACCGCAAGGGACGAGAACCAAGGTTTCCGTCTTGCTCAGCCGATGCAGTTCCGGGGTCTGGTCACTGCGCATCTCACCAGCGCACCCCGTAAAAGCGATGAGCTTGACCAGTTCCTCCCGCCACAAAGGCGCCGGGGCCGGGCCATTTGGTATGATCGCGCGGCGGATGACCGGAGCGGCCGGGGCGGGCTTGACGGCCATAGACCCCATCGGACCAGTTGCGACCAGCGCGGTCATCGTGCCCGCCCTGCCTTGTCGGGCATCCATATAGCGCAAAGCGGCACCGGAGCCTGCGAGCGACGGCCGACCCCATATTTTGTTACCACTACGCACTTCCATCGTGGTGCCGCGCGCCATTGCTATGGCGAGGGCGGAGGCTTGCGGTCCACGAACCTTGGCCTCTCCGTCACGGGCGCGAGCGGTCGCGATCTTGCGGCCTTCCACCAGAAAGCTGACATCGACGGCACCCCTGCCCTCACGACTGATCCAGACTTCAGCGGCAGCATCGGCTCCCGCGTCACGGGCGACGCCGATCATCAACGGTATCTCCGGCCAGTCAGCGCCATCGGGCATCAGCGCGACCGCTTCGCATCGGTTGCGATTGTCGCAGCCGATGGTCCAGTCCTTGTAAGTTTCAAGCGCGCCCGGCTTTGGCGCCTGCGCCAGACTATGCGACGATGCCAGCAGGGCCGCTAGTGCGGCTGCGGAAAGTGTCTTTGCCCCCATCAGTTAACCATAACCGATTTGGCGGTACGATGGTAGCATTTCCGTTACGATAGCAAAAGGACTGCCCCTTAGCGCAGGCTGAGCATCAGTCCGGCGAGCGCGGCGCTCATGAGGTTGGCGAGGCTCCCCGCCACCAGGGCCTTCAGCCCCAGCCGCGCGATCATCGGCCGCTGATTGGGCGCGAGGTTGCCGGTCACCGCCATCTGGATCGCGATCGAGCTGAAATTGGCGAAACCACATAGCGCGAAGGTGACGATGGCGATGGTCGCGGGCGACAGCGCACCCTGCACCTGGCCCAAATTGATATAGGCGACGAATTCGTTGAGCACGACCTTCGTCCCGAACAGGCCACCCGCAACCTGCGCCTCTTCCCAAGGGATGTTGAGCAGATACATGATCGGCGAGAAGACATAGCCAAGCAGCATCTGGAAGCTGAGGTCGGGATAGCCGAACCAGGCACCAATGCCGCCCAATATGCCGTTGGCAAGCGCCACCAGCGCGACGAAGGCCAGCACCATCGCGCCGACCGCAACGGCGAGCTTCACCCCGGTCTGCGCGCCCTGCGCGGCGGCCATGATGAGATTGGCGGGCTTTTCCTCGTCATGGCTGGCGACCGGCATGGGTTCACCCGGCGTGCCTTCAGGGAGCAGCGCGGCCGGGCCGACGCCGCTGATCCGCGTTTCGGGCAGCGGGACATCGGGCGTGTCGCCAAGCGGCAATTCGCCCTGCACGCCCAAGCGCGGGTCAGGCATCATGATCTTTGCCATCAGCAGCCCGCCGGGCGCGGCCATGAAGCTGGCGGCAAGCAGATAGTCGATACGGATGCCCATGGAGGCATAAGCCGCCAGGATCGTGCCGGCGACCCCAGCCATGCCGCTGGTCATGACCGTGAAGAGTTGCGACGGGGTGAGCGTGGCCAGATAGGGGCGGATCACCAGCGGGCTTTCGCTCTGCCCGACGAAGATGTTGGCGGCGGCGCAGAGGCTTTCGACCTTCGACACGCCCGTCACGGCTTCGATCGCGCCGCCGACCCAGCGGACGATGAACTGCATGACGCCCAAATAATAGAGGATCGACACCAGGCTGGCGAAGAAGATGATGACGGGCAGCGCGGCGATGGCGAAGCTAGCGCCGCCAATCTCAGGGCTGGCGAGCGGGCCGAAGATGAAGTCGGTGCCCGCCTGCGCATAGCCCAGCAGGTTCGACACGCCCTTCGACATGCCGCCGATGATGGCGCGACCGGCAGGCACATAGAGGACCAGCAGGGCGATCCCCGCCTGCAACAGAAAGGCCGCGCCGACGACGCGCGGCTTGATGGCGCGACGGTCGGACGAGAGGGCGAGGGCGACGGCAAGAATGAGCAGGATGCCGGCTAGGCCGATAAGAAGATGCATGAAGCGCTTTCGCGGCGGGAGGACAATCAGGCGCGACTATATGAGCGGGGCAGCGGCATGGCCAGCCGCTTTGCCATGCGCGTGGATCATAATAAATGAGATGCTATAGTTTTTTATCCAATTGCTTGGCATCATGCGCCACAAAGATGGATGCGAAGCGGGAGAGGCAGGACTATGGCGGAGACAGGCGCGGCAATGACGGCCGGGGCGGAATGGCGGCGTGCGCCGATCCTGCCCATCGCGGCGGGCCTTGGCTATGCGACAAGCGTCATCCATATCTATGGGCTTGGCCCCTATATCGAGCCGATCAGCCAATCCGTCGGCTGGTCGCGGACGCAGACCACCATCGGCCTGACGCTGGCGACATTGGTGCAGGCGCTGTTTTCGGTGCCGATCGGGCTGATGGTCGACCGGCTGGGACCGCGCCTGTTCGGGCTGGTCGGTGTGGTCCTTACCTGTGGCGCCTTTGCCATGTTGGGGACGGCGACCGGGGACAAGACCCAATGGCTGATGCTGTGGAGCCTGCTGGCCTTGGCGACATTGCCGGTGCAGGCGACGGTGTGGACCAGTGCGGTGGCGACCCGCTTTGCCGCGTCGCGGGGGCTGGCGTTTGCGGTGACGCTGTGTGGCGCATCACTGGCCGCCGCGCTGTTTCCATTGCTGGGCAGTTGGCTCATCGCACGCCATGGCTGGCAGGCAGCCGCGCCGATCCAGGCGGCGATCTGGGTTGCGATCGCCTTTCCGATGATCTTCCTTTTCTTTCGTGGCGCGCACGACCGGCGGGCGAAAGTCGCGTTGGCGGAACGGCCGGCGCTTGAGGGCGCGACGCTGGGCGAAGGGGTGCGCTCTTCCATCTATCATCGGTTGCTGCTGGCAAGCCTGCTCTTCACCTTCACCATCATCGCGCTCGTCGTGCATTTCGTGCCCATCCTGACCGATCGCGGCGCAGAGCGGATGGAGGCTGCGGGGATCGCGGCGCTGGTCGGTATCTTCTCGGTCATCGGACGGCTGGCGACAGGGCTGCTGCTCGATCGGTTTCGCGGGTCGATGGTGGGGGCGGTCGTGTTCCTGCTGCCGGCCATCGGCTGCCTGCTGTTGCTGATGGGCGGGGATAGCTGGGGGGCGCAGGCTGCGGCGGCCGCTATGGTCGGGCTGACATTGGGCGCGGAGGTCGATGTGATCGTGTATCTGACCACCCAGCATTTCGGCCTCAAGACCTTTGGGGGACTATATGGCGGGTTGCTGATGGCCTTGTCAGTCGGTACCGCGACCGGGCCGCTGGGGGCTTCGGCGCTTTATGACGCGACCGGCGGCTATGGCCCGTTCCTGTGGCTGACCATCGCGCTGATGGTGGCGAGCAGCCTGACATTGGCGAGCCTGCCGCGTCCGGCTTATGCGAACGGTAAGCCTCAGTCATGACGGGAATCATCATGACGCGACGTTTGCTTTTCCGACCAAGCTTGCATGAGGAGCAAACGTGTGACGACTATAGCAGATGCCCATGATCATGGCCTGATCCATGACCTGAGCCATATGAGCGTTCTGTCGCGCCAGGCAATCGGTCGGCGGCGCACTTTACGGCTCCTTTTGTCGGCGGGCGGTGCAGCGATGGTCAGTGCCTGCGGGAGCAGCGACGCCAGCGGCTCGGTGGAAACGACCAGTTCGACGACAACCACCACAAACACCACGACGACATCGACAACCGGAACGACCAGCACGTCCAGCGAAAGCTGCGTCACCGATCCGACCGAAACCAATGGACCATATCCGGCTGATGGGTCCAATAGCGTCAATGGCAGCGTGGTCAACGCTCTGGACGACAACGGTATCGTTCGCGCCGACATCCGTTCCAGTTTCGGCACGGCGTCCGGCACGGCTGCCGGGATTTACATGCAATTGACGATCACGGTCGTGAATGTGAACAGCGGCTGTGCGCCGTTGGCTGGTTATGCAGTCTATCTATGGCACTGTACGCGCGATGGCCAATATTCGCTATACGATATCCCTGGCGAGAATTATCTACGCGGTGTCGGCGTGACCGATGCCAACGGACAAGTGACTTTTATCAGCATCTTTCCAGGATGTTATGCTGGACGATACCCGCATATCCATTTCGAGGTCTATCCCAGCCTAGCGCGTGCGACGACCTACGCCAATCGCGTGCTGACGTCCCAGTTGGCGATGCCGACAGCGGCCTGTACCGCCGTCTACGCCACAAGCGGCTACACCAGCAGCAGAAGCAATTTCTCCAGCACGACGACAGCCAATGACAACGTGTTTGGCGACAACACGGCAGCGCAGATCGCAGCGATGACGCCCGCCATGACCGGCGACATCACCAACGGCTTTACCGGGTCAGTGACAGTCGGACTGGCCATCTGATGACCAGGGTGCCTCAGGCGCCCTTGGCGTCCTGATTGGCCTTGTGCGCGGCCAGCAGGGCGTCGATTTCGACGATGCGCAGGCGTTGGGGGGTGTCCTTGGCCAGCCCCTTGAGACGGCATTCGGCCCAGAGCGCACGGCGTTCGGCGGTGAGGGCCTTGAGATAGAGGTCGGCCATTTGGGGCTCCTGTAAAAAGATCGGGGGCGGTGCGTTGCCGCCCGCCCCCTCCACCATCGGCTGTGCCGATGGTCCCCCTCCCCGGCACGGGGAGGAATTATCGTCAGGCTGCCTTCGAGCGGCTCATGCGCTTGCGCTCGTTCGGGTCGAGCCAGCGCTTGCGCAGGCGGATGGTCTTGGGCGTGACTTCGACCAGTTCATCATCGTCGATATAGGCGATCGCCTGTTCCAGCGTCAGCTTCCAGGGCGGGGTCAGGCGGACGGCGTCGTCCTTGCCGCTCGCACGGAAGTTGGTCAGCGCCTTGGACTTCATCGGGTTGACTTCGAGATCGTCGGGCTTGGCGTTCTGGCCGATAATCATGCCTTCATAGAGCGCTTCACCCACGCCCACCATCAGGATGCCGCGTTCTTCGAGCGGACCCAGCGCATAGGCATTGGCTTCGCCCGAACCGTTGGAGATGAGAACGCCATTCTTGCGGCCTTCGATCGTGCCCTTGTGGGGGCCGTACTTCTCGAACAGGCGGTTCATGATGCCGGTGCCGCGCGTGTCGGACAGGAATTCGCCATGATAGCCGATCAGGCCGCGCGAGGGGGCGGAGAAGGTGATGCGGGTCTTGCCCCCGCCCGAGGGACGCATGTCGGTCATCTCGGCCTTGCGCAGGTTCATCTTCTCGACGACCGTGCCGGAAAATTCATCATCGACGTCAATCATGACGGTTTCGTAAGGCTCGGTCTTGTTGCCATTCTCGTCCTCGCCGAACAGCACGCGCGGGCGGCTAATCGAGAGTTCAAAGCCTTCGCGGCGCATCGTTTCGATGAGCACGCCAAGCTGCAATTCGCCGCGGCCGGCGACTTCGAAACTGTCCTTGTCGGCGCTCTCCGTGACCTTCACGGCGACGTTCGATTCGGCTTCGCGGGCGAGGCGATCGCGGATCATGCGGCTGGTGACCTTGGTGCCTTCGCGGCCAGCCATCGGCGAATCGTTCACGGCAAAACGCATCGAGAGCGTTGGCGGATCGATCGGCTGGGCCTGGATCGGTTCGGTGACCGAGATGTCGCAGATGGTGTTGGCGACGGTCGCGACGGAGAGGCCCGCCAGCGAAATGATGTCGCCTGCCTTGGCTTCGTCAACAGGAACGCGATCGAGGCCATGGAACGCCATGATCTTCGACGCACGACCGGTTTCGATGACCGTGCCGTCCATGTCGAGCGCGTGGATCGCCTGGTTCACCTTGACCGAACCGCTGGTCACGCGGCCGGTGAGGATACGGCCAAGGAAATTGTCGCGATCGAGCAGCGTCACCAAGAAGGTGAAGGGCACGCCATCGACTTCCACGGCGGGCGCGGGCACATGATCGACGATCTTCTGGAACAGCGGCTTCAACGTGCCCGCCCGCAGCGTGGGGTCTTCATTGGCATAGCCGTTGCGACCCGACGCATAGAGGACGGGGAAATCGAGCTGCTCATCGGTCGCTTCGAGCGACACGAACAGATCGAACACTTCGTCCAGCACTTCCTGGATACGCTCGTCGGGACGGTCGACCTTGTTGACGACGACGATGGGCTTCAAACCCAGCGCCAGTGCCTTGCCGGTCACGAACTTCGTCTGCGGCATCGCGCCTTCGGACGAATCGACCAGCAGAACGACGCCATCGACCATCGAGAGGATGCGTTCGACTTCGCCGCCGAAATCGGCGTGGCCCGGCGTATCCACGATGTTGATGCGGGTGCCTTCCCACTCGACCGAGGTCGGCTTGGCGAGAATGGTGATGCCGCGCTCTTTTTCGAGATCGTTGCTGTCCATCGCGCGCTCTTCGACGCGCTGATTGTCGCGGAAGGTGCCGGACTGGCGGAAAAGCTGGTCGACGAGGGTTGTTTTGCCGTGATCGACGTGCGCGATGATGGCGATATTACGCAGGGACATGTCTTGCCTTCGGGATATGTGTTGGCCCAAGCCGACACAAGGTCACGCAGAGGCTTCGGCCGCGCCCCTACAGGAAATGACGCGTTGCGGCAAGAGCGGGGCGGCAGCCAAGCCAAAGGCCAAGTGCCTTCGTGCTTCCCATCGCAGGGCGCGGCCCCTATCATCATTGCGACGATTGCGCCTTGAAGCGCAGGTGTTCTATATCAATATGACACCCAAGGAGATAGCATGGCTACGACTGCGCCCACCGCGACCCAGACCGCGACTGCCGATATGTTGAACCTGACCGCGCCTGACCCGGTGCCGGTCGTCGCACCCGACAAAGCCGCCGGGCTGGTGCCGATCGACGAGGCAAAAAAGTCCAAGCTGGACGAGAAGGTCGATGCCTTCATCGACGATCTGGTGGCGCAGGATGCGAACAGCCCGGAATTCGGGGTGCGGGTCGACCAGTTGACCAATATGGGGCGCAAGGAAATTGCCGAGGCCGCAGGCCACTCCAACCGCTTCCTCGATCGCCCGGTGCGGGCGATGGACAGCGATACCAAGGTCGGTGCGGACCTCGCCGAACTGCGCCGCACGGTCGAGGATCTCGACCCCGGCAAGCGCGGCAATCTGCTCGCGCCCAAGAAGCTGTTCGGCATCATTCCGTTCGGCAACAAGATGCGCGACTATTTCGACGGCTATAAAAGCGCGCAGGGGCATATCAATGCGATCCTGGGGTCGCTCGCCAGCGGCAAGGATACGCTGATCAAGGATAATGCCGCGATCGACGTGGAGCGGCAGAATATGTGGCAGACCATGGGTCGGCTGGAACAGATGATTCATATCAGCAAGACGATGGATGCGCGGCTGGAGGCCAAGGCGCTGGAGCTGGATTCGAGCGATCCGGCCAAGGCCAAGGCGATCCGCGAGAGCGCCCTCTTCTACATTCGCCAGCGGACGCAGGATCTGCTGACTCAGATGGCGGTGACGGTGCAGGGCTATCTGGCGCTCGATCTGGTGAAGAAGAATAATATCGAACTGGTCAAGGGCGTGGACCGCGCCAGCACGACCACGGTCGCGGCGCTGCGGACGGCGGTGACAGTAGCGCAGGCGTTGGCCGGGCAGCGGCTGGTGCTGGAACAGATCAGCGCGCTCAACACCACGACCGCGAACATGATCGATCGCACCGGCGAATTGCTGAAAAGCCAGACTGCGCAAATCCACGAACAGGCCGCGTCCAGCACGATCCCGATCGAAACGCTGCAGCGCGCGTTCCAGAATATCTACGACACGATGGACAATATCGACGCTTTCAAGATGAAGGCGCTGGAGAGCATGAAGACGACGGTGGGCACGCTGTCGAACGAGGTGGAAAAGTCCAAGGGCTATATCGCCCGCGCGCAGGGCCAAGCCGAAGCGTCGCGCGATGCGCGCGTGGACAATTCGCTGTTGAGCGCGATCGAGGGGTGAGGATGATCCGCCCCCCTCTCCGTTCGCTTCGAGCGTGTCGAGAAGCGGCTCGTGCAACGCCTGCGTTTCTCGACTTCGCTCGAAACGAACGGAGGTCGCAGCTATGAACCGGTCCGATCGCGTCCTGGCCGATGCTGAGGCCGTACTGCGCCGTCATAGCGAGCGCGGGCAGAGCCTGAGCGCGCGGGCACGGCAGCGGCGCAATGCCGGGCTGATGCGGAAGGTCAAATATGCCTTCTGGGCTGTGCTGGCGGTGGTGCTGGGCAGTGCGGTGGCGGGGTTCGTACTGCCGCTGGGCATAACAGGCGTGATGATTGCGCTGGGCGTGATGATCGCCGCGCTATTGCTGATCGCGCTGTTGCCGACGGAGACGAAGGTTAAGTCCGAGGCGTTGGCGCAGACGCCGCTCACCGCCCTGCCGCTGCAGACTGAAATCTGGCTGGAAAATCAGCGCAAGGCACTGCCCGCGCCCGCGATCACGCTGATCGACAGTATCGGCGTCAAGCTGGAGACGCTGACCCCGCAACTGGAGCGGCTCGACCCGCACGACCCGGCCGCGCAGGATGTGCGCCGCTTGCTGGCCGACCATCTGCCCGAACTGGTGACCGGCTACCAGTCGATCCCCCAGCCGATGCGGCGCGAGGAACGGAACGGCCGGGTGCCCGAACAGCAATTGATCGACGGGCTGGGCGTCATCGACGCGGAAATCGCGCGGATGAGCGAGCAGTTGGCGAGCGGCGACCTGAACAAGCTGGCGACGCAGAACCGGTTTCTGGAACTGAAATATCAGGAGGCGAAGGAATTGGGGGCGTAAGGCCCCTGTCCTTCCCCCATGATCCACCTTACCCTGATCATTGTCGATTTTCTGACCGGACTGCTGGCGGCAGGTGCCTGGGCGCTGGCGTCCGCAGGTGGCGCCATCGCAGCGCTGGTCGGTGGTGGGGTATTGGGGGTATCGCTGTTTCGACGCTGGCGGCGCAAGGGCTAGTCGCCGCGTACTACGCGATCGACGGTCGGTTGGGGAAGCGGCAGGTCGAAATGGACGCCGAAGCGTTTGGCCCGGACCCACATGACGCGGCCCGCCACGCTCAGCGCGCTCGCTTCGATCACGACATGGTCGCCGACCTGTGGTGGACTGTCGCTATGCGCCAGCGCGCCTGTCATCGACAGGTCGAGCAGATGCGCGCGCACCGGCAAACCCTGCACGCGCAACAGGACCGGCTCGAACAATTTGAGCCGCGTCGCGCGACGGGCCGCGCCAAGCGAATGATGTTCCTGCAATCCTGTGCCTCCCGTTGGGAAGCATAACATGGGCGAGGACGATGCGTTCCCAACAAGAAAAGTCAGGACGGCATTAACCCTCTTTACCGGTCATTGAGCGCGCAGGGAATGATGGTGGCAGGGTCGGGGCGCGCAGCGATGCGGCGGAAACGCGCGAAATAGCCGCCGGCGGTCGGCTTGGGGATCAACTCTTCCATGCGGAAGCCCATGGCGGCCAGTTCGCAGGCGAGCAGCCTGGGCGGCGTGCCATGCTGGTCGGTTGGTCGATCAGCATCGACGACGATTAGCTCGCCATCTTTCTTGAGCGCTGGGGAGAGATGCCACAGGAAGGCATAGGGTTCGGCGATCTCATGATACATATGCACCATCATGATCCGGTCGAAGCTGTTTTCCGGCAGGCGGGGATCTTCGGGCGCGCCCAGTTTGACGCTGACATTGTCCCATTTTTCGCGGGTGATGCGGCGCGAGAGCGCTTCGATCACTTCGGGCATGATGTCTTCGGCCAGCACACGGCCCTCCGCCCCCACGCGCGCGGCGAGGCGCACGGTATAATAGCCTTCGCCTGCGCCAATGTCGGCTACGGTCATGCCGGGGCGGATGCCCGCCCGGTCCATGATATCATCGGCCTCATGCACGCGGTCGCGCGCTTCCTCGCTGGACCAGCGGGTCGAGACGATGGGCGCGACCGGGCGATCAGCCTGGGGGAAAGGCTGGGCGGCTGCGGCGCGCCTGGCCCCGTCGCCCGGCGACAACATGTCGCAGGCGGCCAGCAGGACGGAAATGCCCACCAGCGCCAGGCGCATCATTAGTCGACATCCTCCACATCGACCTTTTCGCCCGTCACCTTCTGCGACAGCGCGGCGGCCATGAATGGGTCCAATGCGCCGTCCAGAACATCGTCGGGCGCGGTCGAGGTAACCCCGGTGCGCAAATCCTTCACCAACTGATAGGGTTGCAGCACATAGGAGCGGATCTGATGGCCCCAGCCAATCTCGGTCTTGGCCGCATATTCGCCAGCCGTGACGGCTTCGCGCTTGGCCAGTTCGGCTTCGTACAGGCGCGCTTTGAGCATGTTCATCGCGGTGGCGCGGTTCTTGTGCTGCGAGCGGTCATTTTGCGACGCGACGATGATGCCGGATGGAACGTGGGTGATGCGGACGGCCGAATCGGTCGTGTTGACGTGCTGCCCGCCCGCGCCCGATGCGCGATAGGTGTCGATCTTGAGGTCGCTTTCCTTGACCTCGATATCAATATCATCGTCGATCACCGGATAGACCCAGACCGACGAGAAACTGGTGTGGCGGCGCGCTGCGCTGTCATAGGGGCTGATGCGAACCAGGCGGTGGACGCCGCTTTCGGTCTTGGCATAGCCATAGGCATTTTCGCCCTTGATCAGGAAAGTCGCTGACTTGATGCCCGCCTGATCGCCGGCCTGATAATCGACCAGTTCGACCTTATAGCCGCGCCGTTCGGCCCAGCGGCGATACATGCGCGACAGGATTTCGGCCCAGTCCTGGCTTTCGGTGCCGCCAGCGCCCGCGTGAATTTCGAGATAGGTGTCGCTGGCATCGGCTTCGCCCGCCAGCAGCGCCTTGATCTTGTCCACATCGGCGCGGTCGGCCAGCGCCTTCAAGGAGGCGATGGCTTCGTTGACCATATCCTCATCACCTTCGGCCTCAGCCATTTCGATGAGTTCGGCATTGTCCGCCTTTTCAGAGGCGATCGCGCGGGTCGCGCCGATCGCGCTGTCCAGCCGGGTGCGTTCGCGCATGACTTCCTGCGCCAGCTTCGCATTGTCCCACAGCGTCGGATCTTCGACGCGGGCGTTCAACTCGTCAAGGCGCCGCAGTGCGCGGTCCCAGTCGAGGAAGCGGCGCAACAGGTCCAGCGCGGCGTCGATACGATCTATATATTGCTGCGCTTCGGCGCGCATAGTCTCATCTCCAAGTGACGGCGGCCCGGCCGACGCTGCACGCTCCTTAGCGCGTCGCGGCGGGCTTGTCGAAGCGCGCTTCCTTCCCGATGCCGGGCCGGTTCGTCAAGCGCTTAGCCCTGGGTCACGCTTTCCAGCACGGCGGCGCGCAGTTCGGGGATGCCCATGCCTTTTTCCGCCGACGTCGCGATAATGTCGGGATGGGCGGCGGGGCGCTTGCGGATCGCGGCGGCAGTGGCGACGAACACCTGTTCCAGTTCGCTGGCTTTGATCTTGTCCGCCTTGGTCAGGATGATGCGGTAGCTGACCGCTGCACCATCAAGCATGTCGAGCATGTCGGTATCGACCTCCTTGATGCCATGGCGGCTGTCGATCAGCACCAGGGTACGCTTGAGCGCGGCGCGACCGCGCAGATAGTCGTTCACCAGGAACTTCCATTTGCGCACGACGTCCTTGGGGGCTTTCGCATAGCCATAGCCCGGCATATCGACGAGGCGGAAGCGCAGCGGTTCGCCGACGTCGAAGAAGTTGAGTTCCTGCGTGCGACCGGGCGTGTTCGACGTGCGCGCCAATGTGTTGCGGTTGGTCAGCGCGTTGAGCAGCGAGGATTTGCCGACATTGGAGCGGCCCGCAAAGGCGACTTCGTTCACCGCCATGTCCGGCAGGAATTCCAGGGCGGGCGCGGATTTGAGGAAAGCGATCGGGCCGGAAAAGACCTTTCGCGCTTCCTCGATGATGTCGGTGTTATCTTGTTCGGTCATAATCAAATTCCGTTCGCCCTGAGCCTGTCAAGCCTGCCCTGAGCGCCTGCCGCAGGCGGGCAGTCGAAGGGGGCCGTTCTTCCCTTCAAGAAAGGACAAGGCTTCGACAAGCTCAGCCCGAACGGCGTTTATACCCTACCTACTTCGCAACCGCCACGCTGAGCGCAGGATGGCGTTTGTAGAGCCACCATTGTTGCGCCATCGACAGGCAGTTGTTGGTGATCCAGTAGACCAGCAGGCCTGCCGCGAAGGGGGCCATGATGAACATCATCATCCAGGGCATGATCGCGAAGATCTGCTGCTGCATCGGGTCCATCTGGGCCGGGTTGAGCTTGAACTGCAACCACATCGAAATGCCGAGCAGCACCGCCAGCACACCGATCGCCAGGAAGGACGGCGGCGTGAAGGGCAGCAGGCCGAACAGGTTGAGGATATGCAGCGGATCGGGTGCGGACAGATCCTTGATCCATAGTATGAAGGGCTGGTGGCGCATTTCGATCGTCAGCATCAGCACCTTGTAGAGCGCGAAGAAGATCGGGATCTGGATGAAGATGGGCAGGCAGCCAGCGAGCGGGTTGACCTTCTCCGTCTTGTAGAGCGCCATCATCTCCTGCTGGAGCTTGGGCTTGTCGTCCTTATATTTTTCCTGCAGCAATTTCATCTTGGGCTGCACCGCGCGCATCGCGGCCATGCTGGCGAACTGACGCTGGGCGACGGGGAACATCAGCGCGCGGACCACGAAGGTCAGACAGATGATGGCGACGCCGAAATTGCCGAGCGTTTCGAACAGCCAATGGAGCAGCGCGAAGATCGGCTGTTCGAACCAGTAGAACCAACCCCAGTCGATCGCACGGTCAAACAGCTTTACGCCGTCGCGCTCATAGGCTTGGAGCGTCTTAACTTCCTTGGCACCCACGAACAGGCGCTGGGTCTGGGTGACCGCCTTGCCGGGCGCGAGCATGGTAGAGCCAAGCGCGACGTCGGCCTGATATTGCGTGCCCGCCCCTTTACGGAACTGGCCCGCAAAGTCGGCATCCTTGCCCGGCACGAGCGCAGAGAGCCAATATTTGTCGGTGAAGCCGATCCAACCACCCTTCGACTGGAACTCGCGGGTCGAAGGCCCTTTATCGAGATCGCTATAGTTGACGTCGTAATTGGCCGCATTGTTGAACACGCCCATTGGCCCAATATGGATCGTCCAGGTGTCGGGATCGGCGGGAATGCCGGTGCGGCTGATATAGCCATAGGGCTTCACCCCGACCGTGCCGACGCCGGTATTCGACACTTTCTGCGCGGCGGTGATCATGTAATTTTCATCGACCGACAGGCGGATTTCGAAGATCTGGCCCGCGCCATTATTCCACGTCAGCGTGACGGGACTAGTGGGCGTGAGTTCGCTACCCTGTGCGGCCCAGACCGTATCCCTGTTCGGGGTCTTTAGCCCCTCCCCTTGCCAGCCGAAACCAGCGAAATAGGCGTCCTGCGTCCCGGCAGGGCTGTAGAGGCGGACGTTGGCAGAGTCCTTGGCGATCGTCTCCTTATAGGTCGGCAGCACTATGTCATCAATGCGCGCGCCTTTCAGGTTGATCGAACCGACGAGCTTGGGCGTGCGGATGGGGACGCGCGGGCCTTCCTTCAGCACAACGGCTCGATCGCGAATCGCGGCGGGGCTGTCAGCAGTCGGATCGGCGGCAGGATTGGCGACCGGCGTGGTCTTGCCCCCTTCGATCCGCGTGACGGGCGGATTGGCCGCCGGAAAGAAATAACCCGATACATAGGGCCAGCCGAACAGGATCGCTGCGGTCAGCAAAACCGCGAGAATGATATTCTTCTTGTCGTCCACGCTATTCGGCTCCGCCGTCTCTTGTGTCTTTATCAGGGAACCGGGTCATAGCCCGACCCGCCCCATGGGTGGCATCGCATTAGCCGCTTGCCCGCCAACCAGCTACCCTTGATCGCGCCATATTTGCGGATCGCGAGAATCGCATATTCCGAGCAGGAGGGCGCGAAGCGGCAGGAGGGCGGCAGGATGCGCGAAGGGCCAAGCTGCCAGGCGCGCGCGATCAGGATGAGCAGGCGGCCGATCATGGGACTTTGTCCTTGCCCCCGCCCTTGCCCCGGCCATGCCCCGCCCGCGCGCCATGGCGCGGCGGGCTGTCACCTGCTTGCGGCGCGCGCGCAATCTTGCCCAGCGCCTTTTGCAATTCGGTGCGCAGCAGGGTGAAATCGCGCTCGATCCCGCCATCGCGGCCGATCAGCACATGGTCTGCACCGGCAAAGCCATGGAGCGGCAGCAATTCGCGCGCGAGAACGCGAAAGCGGCGCTTCATCCGGTTACGGATGACGGCGCCGCCCACTTTTTTCGTGACCGTGATGCCAAAGCGCATCGCCGGATCGCCATCGGCACGGTCGCGCACCAGCAGGACGAAGCCCGGCATGGGTGCGCGCTTGCCGCGATTGGCCGCCAGAAAATCGGCCCGCTTGCCCATGATGGCAGGCGCGGCCGAAGGCGGCCCTTCGATCAGGCGCTCAGGCTCTTGCGACCGCGCGCACGACGGGCGCGGATGATGTTGCGGCCGCCAGGGGTCGCCATGCGGGCGCGATAACCGTGACGGCGCTTCCGAACCAGATTGCTCGGCTGAAAAGTGCGCTTCATCGTTCATTCCTCAAAAAACAACTAGAGAATCGGGCGTGACAAAAAAGGGCCGCCAAAGCAGCGGCCGCAAGTCAGGGTGCGTCCGATAGGCAAAGGAGGGGTGGAAGTCAATGGTGGAGCGTGGCGCCGGCTGCCGTTCGGTTCGAGCCTGTCGAGAAGCCTGGCAGCAGAGTTCTCGACAGGCTCGAACCAAACGGAGACATGATTATTTCCCGCGCGCGGCTGCGACCCCGCTCTGGAGCGCATCATAGCCCACCGCGCCGTTCAACACCTGGCCGCCGATCACGAAGGTCGGCGTGCCACTCGCCTGCAATTTCTGGGCGAGCGCGATGTTGGACTGGATTTCGGCGTCATATTTGCTCGATGCGATGGCGGCTTCGGCATCGGCCTTGCTGATCCCCGCCTTGCCCGCCGCAGCGATGATGCTGTCGCGCGTCACCCGGCCCGCGCCATACATGGCTTTGTGATAGGCCATATATTGGCCGCGTTCGGCGGCGAGCAGCGACACCTTCGCCGCGTCGCTGCTTTCTTCCGACAGGATGGGGAGCTCGCGGTAGACGACCTTCACCTTGGCATCGCCAGCGACCAGCTTGGCAAGGTCGGGGAGCGAGGCGCGGCAATAG
The DNA here is from genome assembly GCF_031457465.1 of Sphingobium xenophagum. Classification (GTDB taxonomy): domain Bacteria; phylum Pseudomonadota; class Alphaproteobacteria; order Sphingomonadales; family Sphingomonadaceae; genus Sphingobium; species Sphingobium xenophagum_A. The sequence continues at coordinate 152,473 of NZ_JAVDWV010000001.1, read as the reverse complement.
CCGCAGGCATAGTCGAAAAATTCGACCACAGTGACGTCGGCATTGGCCGCCCCTTCCCAAGCCCCGGCATAGGGCTTTTCAAGCGCGGCGCGGTTGTCGGTGATGGTGGTCGACATCCGGTTGGCCTGCAATTTCTCGATCGCCTGCGGGATGATCTCCGGGTGATCGAGAATATAGTCGTGGACGATTTTCTCGATCGCGGCCTTATCGGTGGCGGCGACGCTGGTGGGTGCCTGCACGGCGAGCGCAGTGCCAGCGGCAGCGGCGATAAAGGCGAAAGCGCCAAGGGTCATCTGAATCGTCCTGTTGGAAAGGGCCGCGCGAACGCCGGGCCGGGGCTGGTCTGTCATCTTTATCTTTTCTTCCGCTGCTGCTCGATCGCCGCGCGCGAGGTCATGGCGATATCCTGCGCCCGCAGATAGTCAACCGTGCCCTGCTGCAACCCCTGCATCGCGGCGTCGGCGCTGCGCAGCGCCATGGGATGCTGCCCCATCATGGCGTAGCGTTCGGCCGTCGCGAGCGCGGCGCGGGGCGTGTCCCCCCGCCGTTCATAGACGACGCCAAGCTGATACCAGGCAAAGGGATTTTCCCGGTCGCGCTGGACAGCGAGGCGCAGCACTTGTTCAGCCTCAGCGAAATTGGCCTCATCCTCGGTCGCAATCAGCGCGTGGGCAAGGAGGACAGAGATGAGCGGCTGATTGGTGATCCGTACCGCTTCGCGCAAGGGCGCGACCGCATCCTTGGGGCGGCCACTTTCGAGCAATATCTGGCCCTTGAGTTCCAGAAAATAGGGGTCATTCGGCGCGGCGGCCAGCAGGGCATCCGCTTCGTACAGGGCGCGCTGCGGATAGGCGCTCTTGTGCCAGGCATAGGCACGCGCATAGTGGGCCGGGATCGACTGGTCACTTTCAGGATATTTCTGCAAGGTCTGGGTGGGCTCGGACACAAAGCCAATCAGCTTGGCCTTGATCCGCTCGAATCGGGCTTCGAGTTGCGGGTCGATCGACTTTTCCCAAGCCGGATCGACGGTATAGACTTCGCGGAGCACACTGATCCGCTCGCCCGACAGCGGATGGGTGCGGCCATAGCTATTGTCCTGCGGGATCGCGAGGCGATATTCCTGATTTTGCAGCTTCTTGAAAAATTCCAGGCTGCCTTTGCCGCTGATACCCGCTGCGCTTAGATAGCGCGCGCCAGCCAGATCGGCTGAGCTTTCCTGGCCGCGCGAGAAAGCCAGAAACCGGCTCATCGCAGCCTGCTGGCCAAGCCCCATGATTCCCAGGCCCGCTTCGGCCCCACCCGCCGCAATGGCAGCCGCGCCCAGCACCAGGCTGAGCAGAGTCACACCTGTTGCCTCTTTTATGCCTTCGCCAAAGCGAACAATATGCCCCCCTTCGATATGCCCCAGTTCGTGCGCCACAACGCCCTGCACCTGGTTCACATTGTCCGCCTGTGCGAGCAGGCCACTATGCACCCAGACATATTGGCCGCCCGCGACGAAAGCGTTTATTTCCGGGTTATTGATGACCATGATCTGGACGTTGCGCGGCTGCATGCCCGCCGCCTTGACCAAGGGGGCGGACATATCCGCCATGAAAGCTTCGGTTTCGGCATCGCGCAATATGCTCTGCGCCAGCGCGGGGCGCGCAACGCTGGCCAGGGCCAGAGCGGCCAGCGCGACGAGTTTCAACCGGCCCCGCATCAGCAGTGTCCGTGGAATGTAGGAGAGCAGACCATCACCGCCGCGCGGTGCCATGATCGCCCTGAACCGCGCGTGAAGCGAGGCGCAACGAAAAGCGCCGCTGCGCTCCGGTCGGGACCGGCAGGGCAGCGGCGCTTGTTCATGGCTGTGGCGTCCAGTCCGGCTTATTGGCCGAAGGTGCGCTGCCACCAGCCGCGACGGGGCGTACCGTCTTCATTCTGCCCGTCTTCCGCTTGAGCGTTGGCCACATCGCCTTCAGCAGCGACAGGTTCAGCCGTCTGCACCGATTCGGCTGGGGTCGGCTCGACCGGGGCGGGTGCCGCGATCGCGGCGTCGGGCGCGGCATCCTGAGCCACGGCGTCCGCCTTCTTGCGGCGGGTACGCTTGGGCTTGGCCGGCGCTTCCTCGGCAGTCGGCGCTTCGGCGGCCGCAGCCGCTTCCGCTTCGATCTGCGCCTTGGTACGACGGGTGCGCTTGGGCTTGACCGGGGCTTCGACGGGCACTTCCTCGGCGACAACCGCTTCGGCCGGGGCTTCGACGGTCTCTACGACCGCTTCGGCTTCAGCCTTGGGCTTGCGAGCACGGGGACGGCGGCGAGTCTTGGGGGCTTCCTCTGCCGGAGCCTCCTCGACGGGCGCTTGCTCGACCGGCGCGTCTTCCACGACCGGCTCGGCGTCGGCCGATTCGGTGGCTTCCGCGTTCACCGCCTCATCACCACCTTCGCGACGGCGACGACCGCCACGGCGACCGCGACGACCGCGACGACGTGCGCCGCCTTCCTCTTCGGTGCCGCCATTGGCTTCGACGGGTTCGGCTTCGGCTTCACCCTCTGCGTCGGCGTCGGCATCGCTATCGCCTTCGACAGCGCCCTCTTCCTCGGTGGCGCCTTCGGCCTGGCCGTCCTCACGCGGTCCGCCACGACGGCGACGGCGGCGACGACGACGGCGACCGCCTTCGCGATCCTCGCCCCGTTCAGCGCGGTCGGCGGCTTCGGCAGGCGTTTCGGGCTCTTCAGCCTCTTCTTCCTCCACTTCGGCTTCTTCCTCTTCCTCGATGACGTCGAAATCTTCGTCGTCTTCAGGAAGCGGCGCGTAGCTTACGACGCGCTCAGGGCGCGGGCCGCTGGCCTCGACCGACATGCGCGCGCCCTCAACTTCGCCATCGGGCAGAATTTCAATCCGCACGCCATAGCGCTGTTCGATCTCGTCCAGTTCGCGACGCTTGTTGTTGAGGACATAGAAGGCCGCTTCCTGGCTGGCGCGCAGGGTGATGCAGTTGCCGCGACCACGGGCCGCTTCTTCTTCCAACATGCGCAGCGCCGACAGGCCCGCCGACGAAGCGGTGCGGACAAGGCCGGTGCCTTCGCAATGTGGGCATTGGCGAGTCGAGGCTTCCAATACGCCGGTGCGCAGACGCTGGCGGCTCATTTCCATGAGGCCGAAGCCCGAAATGCGGCCGACCTGGATGCGGGCGCGATCGTCACGCAGCGCTTCCTTCATCGCCTTCTCGACCTTACGGATGTTGGAGTTATTCTCCATGTCGATAAAGTCGATGACGACGAGGCCCGCCATGTCGCGCAGGCGCAACTGGCGCGCGATCTCGCGCGCGGCTTCCAGGTTGGTGGCAACGGCGGTCTGTTCGATGCCATGTTCGCGGGTCGAACGGCCGGAGTTGATGTCGATCGACACCAAGGCTTCGGTCGGATTGATGACCAGATAGCCACCCGATTTCAGCTGTACGACCGGGTTATACATGGCGGCCAGCTGATCTTCGACGCTCGCGCGCTGGAACAGCGAAACGGGGTCGGCATATTGCTTCACCCGACGCACATGGCTCGGCATCAGCAGGCGCATGAAGTCCTTGGCGGCGCGATAGCCTTCCTCGCCCTCGACGATGACCTCTTCGATATCCTTATTGTAGATATCGCGGATCGCGCGCTTGATGAGGTCGCTGTCATTATGGATCAGTTCGGGCGCGGCGGCCTGCAGCGTCTTTTCGCGAATCTCGTCCCACAGGCGGGCGAGATAATCGAAGTCGCGCTTGATTTCCGGCTTGGTGCGCTGAAGCCCAGCGGTGCGGACGATGCAGCCCATTGAGGAAGGGAGCGCCATTTCGGCGATGATCGTCTTCAACCGCTTGCGGTCAGCCGCGTTGCTGATCTTGCGCGAAATACCGCCGCCATGGCTGGTGTTCGGCATCAGCACGCAATAGCGGCCGGCCAGCGACAAATAGGTGGTCAGCGCCGCGCCCTTATTGCCGCGTTCTTCCTTGACGACCTGGACCAGCAGCACCTGGCGGCGCTTGATGACGTCTTGAATCTTGTAGCGGCGGCGCAGCGCCATGCGCTTGCGGCGCAGTTCCTCGGCAGCGTCATCGCCGGGCTTGCCGCGACGACCCCGGTTCGGGCGACCGCCTTCGGACGCCTCGCCCTCGGCCGCTTCGCCCTCGGGTGCGCTATCTTCATCATCGTCGTGATGATGCGTCGCTTCGACGATCTCGACGCCCTCGCCATCCTCGTCCTCATCGTCGAAGTCGGCGCGCAACGCGGCCTCTTCTTCGGCATGCTCGCGCTCTTCGCGCAGCAGGGCTTCGCGATCTTCGCGCGGGATCTGGTAATAGTCGGGGTGGATTTCGCTGAAAGCGAGGAAGCCGTGGCGGTTGCCGCCATAATCGACAAAGGCCGCCTGGAGCGAGGGTTCGACCCGCGTCACCTTGGCCAGATAGATATTGCCCTTGAGCTGCTTGTGCTCGGAGGATTCGAAGTCGAATTCTTCGATCCGATTACCTTTGACGACCGCGACACGGGTTTCTTCCCGGTGGCGCGCGTCGATCAGCATACGCATTGTCATTTATGATTCTCCGGCGATGGCGGTCGACGGCGCTGGGCCGGGCCACCATGCGATAGTGAAGGGACGGCCGCCTGCGCGCCGGTAAGGGCGCGGATGTCGGCATCGTCCGGGTTAGATGGAAAAACTGCGCGTCTGCTGCGTCGGCAGGGCCGGACATGGCGCCGGGCCGAACCAACCACGCCGCGACGCCCGTTACCGGGGTCAGCGTGGATGGAAATTCATGCCTCATGCAGCGTCAACCTGTTCATAACATCGGCGCGGCGGCGCGGATCGCGCCAACCAGCCGTCTTCTTGGGCCTGCGCCGCGCCGCATAGAAAAGGCGGACATTGCAGGAATGTGAATGGGTAGCAGCCAAAGCGGTAGGGAGCAACGGCTGTAGGAAATATTATGTCGCGAAGGCAATCCGCGACACCCTTCTGCCTCTTCATGCTAAAAATGCCGTTAACTCTCTCATTTTACCGGATGCAAGGCGGCGATGCTTAACCCGGCCTTTAGCGTGGGGACGCTGGACGGATATAAGCAGCATGAAAATTGGCTGGACGGCTCACCGGGCTGCGTTGCACACATCGCGCATGTTTTTGAGCATGGCCCTGGCAAGTACGATCGCCCTGTCCGTCCCTGGCAGCGCCGGAGGGATTTCCGGCGTTTTCGTGCAAGATGATCGGGTCGTCGTCCGCTTCGACGATCGCGTGAATGGCGCGTCAGCCTTCCTGCTCGACACGCCGCGCCGGATCGCCCTGGACATTAATGGCGCGCAGGTGGGTCGTGGCCATTTCGCGCCCGCGAGCGCCACGGTGACCGCTGTACGGCAAGGCCAGCTAAGCAACGACACCGCGCGGGTCGTGCTTGATCTTGCAACGCCTGCGACACTGGGTCAGCCGGCAATCGCCGCTGACGGCAAGTCGCTTAGCTTCGCGCTTCAGGGCGTGACCGACAGCCGCTTTCGTAGCGAGATGGGCAAAGGCCGGATGCGTTTCGATGCGCCAGCCAATATGGCGGCGCGCCCGCAAAAGCGCCTTCACTCCATCACTGTGCCGATCCCGACGGCAGCGCGCGGCGTCGCCCTGCCCCCTGTCGAAGGAGCCCAGGACGGCGCGCGGCCGCTGGTGGTGATTGATGCAGGCCATGGCGGTCATGATCCAGGCGCGGTCAACAGCGAAATGGGCAAGCGCGAGAAGGATGTCACGCTGGCGATCGCGCAAGCGATCCGCGACCAGCTCGTGAAATCAGGCCGGGTGCGCGTGGCGCTGACCCGCGACGATGACAAATATCTGATCTTGCAGGAACGCTATGGCATTGCGCGCAAGCTGGGCGCGGACCTGTTCATTTCCATTCACGCCGACGCGGCCGAGAACACGGAAGCGCAGGGCGCGACGGTGTATACCTTGTCGGAAACAGCGTCCGACCGCGAAGCCGCACGGCTCGCAGCGCGCGAGAACAAGGCCGACATCATCAATGGCGTCAATCTGGGCGGCCAGTCAGGCGACGTCTCCTCGATCCTGATCGACCTGACCCAGCGCGAATCGCTCAATATCTCGGCCAGCTTCGCCCGCCTGCTCCAGCGCGAAGCCGCGCCCTATGTGCCGTTCCGCAGCAGCTATCATCGCTTTGCCTCGCTGATGGTGCTCAAAGCCCCCGACACGCCATCGGTCCTGTTCGAAACGGGCTATATCAGCAATGCGCAGGACGCCGCATTTCTGTCTTCCCGCGAGGGCCAGACCAAGATTGCACGCGGCGTGGCCCGTGCGATCGAAGTGCATTTCGCACGGAAGCTGGCGATGCGCGGCGGACCGTCGGGCGGTTGATCCGACCGCGTCGATCCGTCCAATGACAATCACGGCTCTAGCCTTGCCCGCAATTTGACCCTAGAGCCTCATTCCCATGGAAGAGGCCCGTCCCGATACCGCCCCATCATCCTTTGCCTATCGTCTGCGGCGCGACGCAGGTGGCGCAATGGGGGCGCTGCGCAGCCTGTGGCAGCGCCGCTTCGTTCGTTGGGGCGCGATCCTGCTCGGCGCCTTCCTCACCGCCTGCCTACTATTCTGGCTGATCTTTGCGCGCGGCCTGCCAGACGCCGCGACGCTGCTAGAATATGAGCCGCCGTTGCCGACCATCGTGCGCGACATTAATGGCGAGCCGGTTCACAGCTATGCACGCGAACGCCGCGTGCAATTGCAGTATAGCGATTACCCGCCGCTGTTGATCCGCGCCTATCTGGCGGCCGAGGATAAGACCTTTTTCGAGCATCATGGCGTCGACATTCCAGGCTTTGCGGGCGCGGTGCTGGATTATGCCCGCAAGTTCGGCTCTGGCCAGCGCGCGCGCGGCGGCTCGACCATTACCCAGCAGGTCGCCAAGAATCTGCTGATCGGCGATGAATATTCGCCCACACGCAAGGTGAAGGAGATGATCCTCGCCTACCGCATGGAAAATGTGCTGAGCAAGCAGCAGATACTCGAACTCTACCTCAACCAGATCTTCCTCGGCCGGAACGCCTATGGCGTGCAGGCGGCCTCGCGCGCCTATTTCAACAAGGATGTCGCCGACCTGGCGCTCCATGAAATGGCCTATCTGTCGATCCTGCCCAAAGGCCCCGCCAATTATCGCCCGGAAAGCGAAAGCGGCATGGCGCGCGCGCTCGACCGGCGCAACTGGGCGCTGGGTGAAATGGTCCGAAGTGGCTGGATCACGACAGCGCAGCGCGACGCCGCGGCGGCGCTGCCGCTCGGCACCGTCGCCATGCACAGTTCTAGCTTCGATGCGCGCGCGGGCGGCTATTATATGGAGGAAGTTCGCCGCCGCCTGATCAGCCTGTTCGGCGAAAAAGCGGAGGATGGCCCCAACAGCGTCTATGCGGGGGGCCTGTGGGTCCGCAGCCCCTATGATCCGGTAGCGCAGGAGAGCACCGCCAACGCCCTGCGCAATGGTCTGCTGCGTTTTGACGCCGGGCGCGGCTGGTCCGGCCCGGTCGCCAAGATCAATATCGAACGCGGCTGGGAACGTGAACTGGCAGCGAGCTATATCGACGTCGATTATGCCGAATGGCGCGTCGCCGTCATCATCAGCCGCACATCATCGGAAGCGCAGATCGGCTTTGCCGACGGCAGCACCGGCACCTTGCCCGCCGCCCAAGCGCAAATGGCCTATCGCAAGAGCGGCGGCCCCGCCTTTTCCGCGATGCAGCCGGGCGACATCATCGTGGTCGCGCGTAACGGAGCCAACTGGGCCTTGCGCAACATCCCCGAAGTATCGGGCGGCATGGTCGTGGAAGAGGTGCATTCGGGCCGCATCCGCGCCATGCAGGGCGGCTTCGACGCGCGCCTTTCTTCCTACAACCGGGCGACGCAGGCGATGCGCCAGCCGGGATCGACGATCAAGCCGTTCGTCTATGCCGCCGCGCTCGACAGCGGGATGACGCCCGCCTCGATCATCGTCGATGGCCCTTTATGCGTTTATCAGGGCGCGGGGCTGGGACAGAAATGCTTCCGCAACTTTTCCGGCGGCAGCGCCGGGCCGCAGACGATGCGTTGGGGCGTGGAGCAATCGCGCAACCTGATGACCGTGCGCGCCGCCAGCCAGACCGGCATGGAAAAGGTCGTTCGGACCATCAAGGGCATGGGGATCGGCGATTATCAACCCTATCTCTCCTTCGCGCTGGGCGCCGGTGACACCACGGTAGAGAAGATGGTCAATGCCTATGCCACCCTGGCCAATCATGGGCGGCAATTCCCGTCGAAGGTGATGGATTATGTGCAGGACCGGCGCGGCAAGGTGATCTGGCCCGAACGCTGGCGGCCGTGCGACGGATGCAACATGGCCAATTGGGACGGCAAGCCGATGCCCCGCTTTGGCATGGAGGGCAAACAGGTGATGAACCCGATGACCGCCTATCAGGTCGTCCATATCACCGAAGGCGTGGTCCAGCGCGGCACCGCGACGGTATTGGCGGACTTGAAGCGCCCGCTGTTCGGCAAGACCGGCACCACCAACGGCCCGACCAACGTATGGTTCGTGGGCGGATCGCCCGATCTCGTCGCAGGCGTCTATATCGGTTATGACCAGCCGCGCAGCCTTGGCGGTTGGGCGCAGGGCGGCCGCATCGCCGCACCGATCTGGAAGGCGGCGATGGCCCCGATCCTGGAAACCATGCCCAAGACGCCGTTCGTCGCACCGGCGGGCATCCGCATGGTGCCGATCGACCGGCGGTCGGGCAAGCGCGTCTATGGTGCCTGGCCGACCAGCGAGCCTAAGGCCGCCGTCATCTGGGAAGCGTTCAAGCCCGAATCGGAACCGCGCCGCACCATCCGCAAGGAGGAAGCCGAAGCCCAGGCCAAGGTCGCCGCCGCCAAAGCCGCGTCAGGCCAACGCCGCCACCGTTCCGACGCCGACTTCCTGCAGGATCAGGGCGGGATTTATTAAGGACGCGGCGGAACAGCCGCGTCCTGTGTATTAGCTCTGCGCCATCGCACGTTCGCGAAAAGCCTTAAATACGCCATCCCTCTTCTTCACAGCCAAAAATGATCGGGTCGTATAGGCGCGGTAGTGGGGCGACTCGGCAGCACAACTGCCGACAATCTCGTAGACTTCGGTGAAGCCCGCTGCATGAATCGTGTCGATCATCCCGCGATATGTGGGCGAAAATTCTACCGATGCTTCGCCTTCCAGCGAGGATGACACATCGCGGGATGCGACAATTTCAAAACCCGAAAAAGGATGCCGCTGCGCAACGGTATCGATGATTGCAAATTCCTCCGTCCGATCATAGATGTCGCGCAATATCTCGATTGGAAAAGTGATGTGGTAGATCAATCCACCGCAAAAGATAATGTCCGCTTTTTCCATGGCCTTTAGGTCACGCGCATTATCGACCGAAAAACGCACATTATCGACCCCGAAACGCTGAGCCAGATACTTTGCCTGCGCGATGTTCTCAAGACGAAGGTCTACGCCGCGCACGTCACCAAAGCCGAGCTCGGAAAACTCCAGCGCGAATACGCCACAATGACAGGCCACATCGAGTACGGACATGCTAGACCGCCGGTCTCCGGCAATTTCCGCAGCTAGCCCAACCAACGTGCTAGCGCGATAGCGGTGGTAAATCCATTCGTCATTATCGCGATTACCCCGCGTGGATGCGCTGCCGAATTCAATCTGGTAGGCCCAAGGACGAAGGGCATCCAGTTCTTGCTGAGTGGGGGGCGTTTGGCCGCTATCGGCGAACCGGCGCTCGAAAGTGAAAGGCCGAATTTGCGATTGGACACGGATCTGCGGCAGCAAAAACTCGATCGGTGCGAAATTCCCGTCGGCCCAGACGCAGAAACTGGTCAGGCGACCGCCTTGCCCGGAAATGCCCATATTGTCTGGACTGGGGTAGATGTCAGACGACTGATTAGGACTTGGAACGATGGCTGCCATTTTACTAAATCTCCCCCCGTCAGCTCCACGCAGACGGGCTGTATGGAGCATGATTTTCCGACAATTGGAACATCAGATTGATGACAGATTGTTTTTCGCCGGGGTGATCGGCCCGGCATGACGATAGCTGGAGACAATGACAGGCGCAGGATTGCCAGTGGACTGCTCGCGCTGGCCTATCTGATCACAGGCGTCGCGCATTTGCGGTCGCCGGGCGGGTTCATCGCGATCACGCCCGATTGGGTGCCCTTCCCCGCCAGCGTTGTTTGGCTGACCGGGATTGCGGAGATTGCAGGCGCGGTGGGGTTGATGCTGCCGCCGCTGCGCCGGGCGGCTGGCATCGGTCTGGCGCTTTATGCCTTGTGCGTATGGCCCGCCAACATCCATCATGCGCTGGGCGACATTCCGCTGAACGGCGTGCATTTGAGCTGGTGGTATCATGGGCCGCGACTGGCGCTGCAACCGCTGATCATCTGGTGGGCGCTATGGGCGAGTGGTGTGATCGACTGGCCGTTCGCGCGACGGCGCTGATCGGACCATCGTGTGATTGTCTTTTGACGAGAGCGGCTTACTGTGCCCACCTCTGACCGACGATCACAAGAGAGAGCGATGACCCGGCATCTTCCCTGGATAGCATTGGCGATTGTCGGCGCGGTGGCGCTCAGCGTCGTGGCCATATCGCGGGGCGAGGCGGTCAATGCGCTGTGGATCGTCGTTGCGGCCGTCAGCAGCTTTCTGGTCGCCTATCGCTATTATGCGCTGTTCATCGCGCGCCATGTGATGCGGCTCGACCCGTCGCGGCCGACGCCTGCTGTGCGCCGCGCCGACGGGCTGGACTATGTCGCGACCGACCGGACGGTCTTGTTCGGCCATCATTTCGCGGCGATTGCGGGCGCGGGGCCGCTGGTCGGGCCAGTGCTGGCGGCGCAAATGGGCTATCTGCCCGGCACGCTCTGGATCATCGTGGGCGTCGTGCTGGCGGGCGCGGTGCAGGATTTCATGGTCCTGTTCATCTCCATGCGCCGCGACGGCAAGTCGCTGGGCGAACTCATCCGCATGGAGATGGGCCAATGGGCCGGGACGATCGCGCTGATCGGCGCATTCATGATCATGGTCATCATCCTCGCGGTGCTGGCGCTGATCGTCGTCAAGGCGCTGGCCGAAAGTCCGTGGGGCATGTTCACGGTGGCGGCGACCGTACCGCTGGCGATGTTCATGGGCGTCTATACGCGATGGATCCGGCCGGGTCGGATCGGCGAAGTCTCGCTGCTGGGTTTGGTCGGTCTGCTCGCCGCGATCGTCTATGGCCAGGCGATTGCCGCCTCGCCGGTCTGGGGGCCGATCTTCACCTTTACGCCGGTGCAACTGTGCTGGATATTGATCGGCTATGGCGCGGTGGCGTCGGTGCTGCCGGTGTGGCTGTTGCTCGCGCCGCGCGACTATCTCTCCACCTTCCTGAAGATCGGGGCGATCGCGGCGCTGGCGATCGGCATCGTCATCATGGCCCCGCCGCTCAAAATGCCCGCGCTGACCCAGTTTGTCGATGGCGGCGGGCCAGTGTGGGCGGGCGGCCTCTTCCCCTTCCTGTTCATCACCATCGCCTGTGGCGCAGTGTCGGGCTTTCATGCGCTGATTTCCAGTGGCACCACGCCCAAGCTGATCGCCAGCGAAGCCCATGCCCCGGTGATCGGCTATGGCGCGATGCTGATGGAGGCGTTCGTGGCGATCATGGCGCTGGTCGGCGCGTCGATTTTGGACCCCGGCATCTATTTCACGATGAACAGCCCCGGCGCGATCATCGGCACCGATGCCGCGAGTGCGTCGGCCGCCGTCACCGCCATGGGCTTCCCCATCTCGGCCGACCTCATCACCCAGACGGCGAAGGATGTCGGCGAACATAGCATCATTTCGCGCACCGGCGGCGCGCCGACGCTGGCGGTGGCGATGGCGGAGATTTTCAGCCATGTCGTCGGCGGCCCGGCGATGAAGGCCTTCTGGTATCATTTCGCGATTCTTTTCGAGGCGCTGTTCATCCTGACCGCCGTCGATGCCGGCACGCGCGCCGGGCGCTTCATGCTGCAGGATCTGATCGCGCTGGCGGTGCCGTCCTTCAAGGAGAGCAAGAGCCATGCGCCGGGCATCGTCGCGACTGCGCTGACGGTCGCGGCCTGGGGCTTCTTCCTCTATCAAGGCGTCACCGATCCGCTAGGCGGGGTGAATACGCTGTGGCCGGTCTTTGGCATCTCGAACCAGATGCTCGCCGCAATTGCGCTGATGCTGGCAACGGCGGTGCTGTTCCGCATGAAGCGCGACCGCTTCGCCTGGGTGACGATGATCCCGACCGCTTGGCTGCTGGTCTGCACCCTATCGGCGGGGTGGCTCAAGCTCTTCTCGCCCGATCCCAAACTCGGCTTCCTGGCCCATGCGGCGAAGTTCAGCGCCGCGGCGGACAAGGGCGAGGTGTTGGCCCCGGCCAAGTCGATGGCGGAGATGGAACGCATCATCTTCAACGACCGGATCGACGCGGCGCTGGTCGCGCTGTTCCTGGCGGTTGTGTTATCGCTGCTGGTCTTCACGATCCGCACCTGCCTCGCCGCGCGCCGCAGCACGGAGCCGACCGCGCAGGAAATCCCCGCGCAACTGGTCCCGACGGCATGAGCGGGCTGCTTCACACGCTGCGCCAGACCGCGCGGCTGATGGTGGGGATGCCCGACTATGACGCCTATCTGCGGCATTGCGAGGCGCATCATCCGGGGCAGCCAGTGATGGACCGCACGGCGTTTTTCCGTGACCGGCAGGAAGCGCGCTATGGGGGGAAGAATGGCGGGCGCTGTTGTTAGGGGGGGCCTGGAAGCGCCCATCTGTCGCCAAGCAAAACGCGATGTCGTCAGCCTAATTTAAGACTATGAGTTCGGTTATGGCGGTAGCTGCAAACGACCTGATTGACTGGATCGCGGATCGCGATGGACTACTGATCGCTGCTTGGACGCCGCAAGTTATGGCGGCTTTGAATTGGGAGGCACCCTTCGCAGAAGCTCTCGCTGGAGAATTGTACGCTGCGATGCTTACAACAATGCTTCGAGGAGGCTCAGAGGCTAACTTCTTTGATTTGGTCACTCACATCAATATCGGCTTTGGAGCCGATGTTGAACGCTTGCTGGCCGAGCGCTTCTTCAGGGTCTCGCTTAAGCTCGCGCGGGCGGCAGCGCGCGTTCAGCGGGACCAGCAAGCCCGCGCAGCGTTTCCATTTAAGTACGGCATCGTGGTAGGTGATGCGCATACCGATCCTAGCCATCTCCCTTTAAGCAAAGTCATTCTGCCTTGGGATCATTCCTTTTGGATGCGCTGGCAACCGCCCCTTGGAATGGACTGCCGCTGCCAAACTAACAACATGACGCACAGCCAAATGAAGCGCTCAGGCAGAACTCTCACGACAGACGCGGAACTATCGCTAATCGAATCACAGCTTCGCGATTCGTAGCCAACCGAGTTTTTAATGCTGCTCGATTTTCGACGCCGGGAAGGGCTACCTTAATACAGCAGTTTCCCACCACTTGCCGTCATGCCGGGCTTGACCCGGCATCTATTGGCTCTTGGGTCCGGCGTCATTGAGGGGGTGAGGCTCATGGACCCCGGATCAAGTCCGGGGTGACGGCATTTGAGGGTGGTTTCGTTCTTCAATCTGCCTGCCCTGTCTCCACCACCACCTCACCGCCTCCGGTTGAACCCCGCCACCATGCCCGCCGTGATCGACAGCGCGATTTCCGCGGCGCCGATCGCGCCGATGTCCAACCCCGCCGGACCGTCAATCCGCGCCAGATCGTCCGCGCCAAAGCCCATGGCCGCCAATCGCTCCAGCCTTGCCGCGTGGCTTTTGCGGGAGCCTAGCGCCGCGATGTAGCCGGTCGGTGCGCGCAACGCTGCGGCCAGCGCGGGGTCGTCGATCTTGATGTCGTGGCTGAGCGTGACGACGGCGGTCGATTCGCCGGGGAAGCGCGCGGCGATGGCCTCGTCGGGCCAGCGGTCGTCCAGTTCGACGCCGGGGAAGCGTTCGGCGGTGAGGAAGCGGCCGCGCGGGTCGATCAGGACCGGGGTCACGCCGATCGCCTGCGCCAGCGGCACGAGCGACTGGGCGATCTGCACCGCGCCGACGATCAGCAGGCGGCGGGGCGGGTCGTAGCGGTTGAGGAACAGCCCCTCCCCGCTCCCTTCCTGCGTCGCTCCGGTCGCAAGGTCAGTCGCCAGAGTGACGGCGCGGCCCCGCGCGCTGGCTGCGTCGATCCGATCGAACAGGTCGGAAGGGAAACCGCCCTCCCCCACCGGCTGGACCAGCACCGCGATCTCGCCGCCGCAGGGCAGGCCGACCTCCCATGCATCGCCATCAGCCACGCCATAGGTTTCGACATGGGCCGCGCGTCCGGCGATGACTTCGGCGGCGCGCTGCAAGACATCGGTTTCGACGCAGCCGCCCGAAATACTGCCCTCGAAACGGCCGTCTTCATGGACGATCATATGGCTGCCGCGCGGGCGCGGGGCCGATCCCCAGGTCGATACCACCGTCGCCAGCGCCAGCCGCGCGCCGCGCCACTCCAAGCCCTTGCGGATCACCGCGCCATTGTCGTTCACACCGATACTCCTTTGGCGCACAGATAGGGTGGTCTCACCACCTACACCAGACGCCGCCCAGTCCACACGACGCGGCCGACGATATCGACCAAGGCCGGGTCGATATCGGCCCAGTCAGGATAATGGACATTGTCGCTGACCACGCTGAACCGGCCCCGCAGCGGTCCCATGGCGATCCGCTTGACCATCAGCACGCCATCCAGCCGTAGCACATAGACGCCATCGCGCAGCCGCAGCGCGTCATCGTCATGATCGACCATGATGTCATCGCCATCGCTGAGCGTCGGCGCCATCGATTCGCCATCGACGCGGATGATGGACACGCGCTGCGGCCGAACGCCCAAGTGCCGCAGCCAATGCGCGTCGAACGCCATCACGCCCGCCGCGCGTTCATCCTCGTCCAGCGTACCGCCGCCCGCCGACGCGCCCAGCGCCAGCCGGGGCACGGCGACCACGGCCGGCACGCTGCGCATCCGGCCGGACGTTGCCGGCAGGGGTGCCGCCGCTGTCCCGCCCAGCATCTGTTCGGGCACGCCGAAATAGCGGGCCAGCACGCGGCGGTCATCCTCATCCAATTTGCGCGGCGTTCCGCGCTTGATGAACTGCTGGATATAGGCGGAGTTGCGGCCGATCAGCCGGGACAGATCGGCATAATTCTCCCCCCGGTCGGCGATCAGCCGTTCCAGCGCGGTGCGAGCGTCCTGCGATTCATCCATGATCCGTCCATTACTGATAAGATTTTTCCTAGACAAGTAGGAAATTGGCTTTGAGATAGGAATATACCTAACGGCTCGCGCGGGGTGAGTCGCCATGACAGGGGAGATTGAGGCCAATGCTGTTGCGCATGATCGAGACATTCCTTCGCCGCCACGAGATGCCACCAACCACGTTCGGCCGGGCCAGCGTGCGCGATCCACGGCTGGTCTTCGACCTGCGCGGCGGGCGCGAGCCGGGCGAACGGATAAAGAGACGTGTAGAACATTTCATGAACACATATCGCAGGAGCAGCGGCCAATGACAAGCATCGATCCGCATGTGCGCGCGGCCAACCTGATCCGAAATCAACCAATAGGAAAAGGCACGGCCGACCCCCTGCCCCGCCTGCTGGCGCAGTTGATCGCGCGGGCGGGCGACAATGCCCGCGTCGAACGGGCAGCGAGCCGCCCCTGGGCCAGCGCTTTGTTCGAGGGGCGACGCCATGTCGTGCGGCTGGCAATGAGCGGAGCGGAGGCATTGGCGGCAAAGGCGCGCCTGCTCGATGGCCTCAGCGAAGCGCAATGGGTGCTGCCGCGCCATTTCGTCGCCGACATCTGCGTCGATGCAGAGGGCGACAGCGCCGACGGCCTATGGGTAGAGCTGTCGGCGCTGACGATCGAGGAGTGGTAGGGTTTAGCGCGCGCGGCCGGTCATGCTGCGCAGCGTGCCCAGCGCAGCGCGCAACGCGGCGTCGGTGTCGGTGTCGGGCGTATCGCGCACCGGCACCGGCATGGCGGGTGGCATGTCGGCCAGCACCCGGATGCCATCTTCAGAAGCCGTTCGGCGACGCTGGGACAGGCCACGTTCCAGCCGCTCGGTCAACTGGCCGATCGTGAGTCCCTGGGTCGAGGGGCGCGGCGCTGGGGTTGGCAGGGGAGCAGGGGGTGCCTTGGCTTCGATAAACGGTGCGGACTCTTCTGCGTCCGCTGCCTCCGGCTCGATCAGGGGCGCGGCCGGGCGCAGGAAAGCGGGCTGAGGCAAGTCTGCCTCGGCAACCGGCAGGGGCGCGGCTGGCATAGGGAAATCCGGCGTGGACCGGATGGCGGGCGCGTCTACCAAGGCCTGCGCCACCAGCCCGCGCCGTCCTGATTCGGGGCGCGCGAAAATATCGACGCCGTTCAGGTCGCGGCTGGCAAAGATCGGCGCGCGCGCCGGCGCATCGGGATGGGCGTCGGCCCGGCGCAGCGTCGGCGGCGCGCCTTCGACTGATTCGATGGAACGGCCCCGCGCCAGCGCGGCCCATTTGGAAAATGCGAAACCCATTTTTCGTGCTCCCTTGGCGCGTTCGACGCGCTGCTTCTTTTCAATTGGTTCCGTCGCCACAATTGCGTCGCGCCGCATCGTCAATATGATCCCCATCACCATTATAGCGGCGAAAAGAGCGATCAGTATTCGGGCTTTAAGGCCCAGCGGCGGCGCGGCGGCGGGCAGCGCTTCGCTCAGCCCACTGGACGCCACCAGCATTTCGATCAGCCCCACCGGGGTCAACAACACCGCCAGCGCAGCGACGAGGCCGCCCAGCGATGCCATCACCATGGCCCGGTCCGGTCTTGATCCTCGTGGTGCCATATGCCGTCAGGCCGCCGCCCGCGCGCCGTCGGCTTGGGCCAGCAAGTGCTGGTAGACCGGTTCGTAGCGCAGGATATTGGCCGACCAGTTGCGCTCGCGCTCGACAAAGGCGCGTGCGACGGCGCGGCGTTCGTCCCACGGCGCGCGATCGGCGAACAGCCCGGCAAGCGCGGCAGCGATGCTCGCCGGATCGTCGGGCGCAAAGAGCGTGCCGGTGACGCCATCCTCGATCAGTTCGCGATGGCCGCCGACGCTCGACGCAGCGACGAGCCGCCCCTGCGCCATGGCTTCCAACGGCTTGAGCGGGGTCACCAAATCGGTCAGCCGCATCGCCTTGCGTGGGTAGGCGAGGATATCGACCTGCGCATAATAATGTTCGACCTGGTCGTGCGGCACACGGCCGACGAAGACGATATGATCGGCAAAGGGCGACGCCATCGCCTGTTCGCGCAACGCCTGTTCGCGCGGGCCGCCGCCCACCATCAGCAACTTCGCCTTGGGCCGGGCGCGCACGAGTCGCGGCATGGCGGCGATCAGGTCGTCCAGCCCTTCATAATCATAGAAGCTGCCGATGAAGCCGACGACATCGGCCCCCTCCAGTCCCAGCTTGGCCGTCAGCGCAGGGTCGCGCGGGACGGGATCGCCAAACTGTTCCATGTCGACGCCATTGGGCGACACGATGATCTTGTCCCGATCGATGCCGCGCGCGATCAGGTCGCCACGCAGCCCTTCGCAGATCACCGCGACCGCGTCGGCGGCGCGCACGGCATGGGTTTCAAGCTGGCGGGTGAGCCAATAGCGCGGGCTGCCCTGCGTCCCCGTGCCGTTGCCGACCGCAGCATCCTCCCAGAAAGCACGGATTTCGTAGATCATCGGGATGCCATGCCGCTTGGCGACGCGCTGCGCCGCGATGGCGTTGAGCACCGGCGAATGGGCGTGGATGATGTCGGGCCGCCAATCGCGCACCAGCGATTCGATCGCGTCGGCATGGGCCGATATGTCGCGCCATTCGCGAATCAGCGGATTGCCGGTCGCAGGCTCTCCCGGCGTGCGGTGGAAATGGAGGCCATCGACCTCCTCCTCCAGAGATGCCGTTTCGTCCAGCGGTTTTGGCGCGACATGGCGATGGCCAGTGATGCCACGCACCGCCCAGCCCTTCGCCATCTGCGCGCGCAGGATCGCACGGGTCCGAAAGGTGTAGCCGCTGTGGAGCGGGAGGCTGTGGTCCAGCACATGAAGGATGCGAGTCATAGCCAGCCCTGTCTGCCGAAAAAGGTTTAACGCCCCGTCAACTCTGTCTCGCTAGGAAGATGAGGCGGCTACCGGGAATGACAACGCATAATGATCGACACTTTATCCTTGCTGGTCAGCCATGGCGTGATCCTGCTGACAGCCTGGCGCCTGCTATCGCGCGACGATCTTGATCGCGATCCAGAGCCGGACGGCGAGACGGGCGATGCGTGACCTGTTCTTCCTCGCCTTTCTGGGCCTGTTCTTCCTGATGGGGTTCAGGCGGCCGTTCCTGCTGGTCGCGGTCTATGCCTATATCGACATCGTTTCGCCCCAGCGCCTGTCCTATTTCCTGCTCAATTCCATTCCCATCTCCTTCATCGCCTTCGGCGCGATGGTGGGTGCCTGGCTGGTGCTGGACGACAAGAAGGATTGCCGATTCTCGGTGCGACAGGGGCTGATGCTCGTGCTGCTCGCCTGGTGCGGCTACACCACCATGACCGCCGATTTCCCGGTCGAGGCGCTGACCAAATGGAATTGGGTGTGGAAAGCCATCATCGCCGGCGTGTTCCTGCCGCTGGTGTTGCGCACGCGCTTGCGAATCGAGGCGATGACCGTCTTCATGATCCTGTGCGCGAGTACGATCATCATCAATGGCGGCATGAAAACCGCGCTGTCGGGCGGCGGCTATGGCGTGCTCAACCTGATGGTCGATAATAATAGCGGGCTATATGAAGGCTCCATCATCAGTTGCGTCGCCATCTCGCTGATCCCGCTGATCCTGTGGCTGTCCAAACATGGCACCATCTTTCCGCCCGACTGGAAGGTGAAGGGTTTTTGCTATTGCCTGTGCCTCGCCTGCCTGTTGATGCCGATCGGCACGGAGGCCCGCACTGGACTGATCTGCATCGTCGTTCTGGCCGGGCTGATGCTGGTCCGCTCGCCGCGGCGCTTCGTCTACGGGCCGCTGATGCTGTTCGCAGCCCTGGTGTCCATCCCCTTCCTGCCCGCCAGCTTCACACAGCGGATGCAAACGATCGAAAACCATCAGGGCGACGAAAGCGCCTCCACCCGCGTCGCGGTATGGATGTGGACGCTCGATTATGTGAAGGATCATCCGGGCGGCGGCGGGTTCGACAATTATCTGCAGAACAGTTTTACCTATGTCGCCCGCAGCGTCGTGACCGACAGCGGCGGCAGTCGCCTGGAAACCCGGATCGTCACCGACAAGGGCCGCGCCTATCATAGCGCCTATTTCGAGCTGCTGGGCGAACAGGGCTATTTCGGCTTTGCGGTCTGGGCGCTCATCCACCTCATCTGCTTCATCCGCACCGAATCGATCCGCCGCTTCTACCGCAAGCGCGACGGGCCGCAGGAAGCGTGGATTTCACCCTTCGCGCTCGCGCTGCAACAGGGGCATATCATCTATATGATCGGATCGCTGTTCGTGGGCATCGCCTATCAGCCGTTCATCTTCATGATGCTGGCGCTGCAGATCGGCCTCGACACCTATCTGACCCGCAAACGCAAGGCGGCGGCACGGCAGGATCTCGCCGCCGCGCTCGTCGCGCGGCAGGGTATTCCTGCATGAACGGAGAATTGCGGGCGCTGGGTATGGCGCATGGATTGTTGCTGGGGTTGCTGCTGGCGTCGCCGATGATGGCACTGGCGCTTTTTTCGGCAGGCATTGGCGCGCTGTTCATGATGGACGGCTTTCAGTTGCGGCTCTCCGATCGACGCTGGGAACGGCGCGATGGGTTGGGCCGCTGGATAAGCCATATCCGCATGGCACCAGGCCGTTTGCTTCGATGGGGCGCGACAGCGATCGTAGCTTTGATCGCAGGTCGACCTTTGGAAGCACTGGCGATCGTTATGGCGATGCTGGTGTGTGAACTGTTGCTCTATCCGTTGCTCGCTCCCGCAATGGGGCGGCTGACGCGCGGGGGGATAATGCTGCTGCTCTTGCTGATGCTGCCGCTATGGGCAGCGGATGCGACCATCTTGCGCTATATCAGTGCCTATGTGATCGGCGTGGGTGGGTGCGTATTCTGGTTGCGCGGGCCGGACGGCGATGGCCATGCGTTGGGCTGGGCCATGGCAGGATTGGGCAGCACCGCGCTGATTGCTTTTTATGCACCGGATGTCCGCGCCTTCATGCTGGCCGCAGGGGCATTGTGCGCAACGCTGATACTGGCGCATCTGTCGGTGCTGCGCCGCCGCCCGGTGCCATGGCATCGGGGCGGCGGTGCGCCGATCAGGCCGCTACGCTGGCGCCTTCGGTCACGGCCTTCGTAAAGGCTTCGACAAAGGCAGGGATGTCGTCGGGGTTACGGCTGGTGATGATATTGCCGTCGATCGCGACGGCCCGATCGACAACCGTTCCACCGGCGTTGGTCAGGTCGGTACGCACCGAAGGCCAGGACGTCACGGTGCGGCCGTTCACCACGCCTGCCTCGATCAGCAGCCAGGGACCGTGGCAGATGGCGGCGACGGGCTTGCCCGCGTCAGCAAAAGCCCGGATCAGAGCGATCGCCTTGTCATTCACGCGCAGCGTATCGGGATTGGCGACGCCGCCGGGCAGGATCAGCCCGTTATAATCGTCCATGGAAACGGCATCGAGCGTGATATCCGGCGTGATAGTATCGCCCTTCTCATCATGCTTCATGCCCTGGATCGGGTCGCTGTCGGGCGAGGCCAGCGTCACCTTCGCCCCGGCTTTCATCAGCATGTCGCGCGGATCGAACAGTTCGGATTGTTCGAACCCATCGGTGGCGATGATGAGAATATGGCTGTTTTCGATGGCGGACATCGGTGTCTCCTACATGGGGGGAATGGCCGCTCAACGGACCGGGAGGCCCCATGGTTGCGGAACGAAGCGACGAAAGGCGGGTTTGGGGAGACGAGAAGGACGCTATGCCCCAAACCTCCGTAATCCATGCCAATGACAGCGTGCCCGGCATCACGCGCCGCGCGTTGAAACGGGGTTGGGCCTATCGCGATGCCGATGGCGCGCGGATCACCAACCGGGACGAGATCGACCGGCTGAACGCCATCGCCCTGCCGCCCGCCTATCGTGACTGCTGGTTCTGTCCGTCGCCCTATGGTCACATCCAGGCGACCGGCTATGACGACAAAGGGCGCAAACAATATCGCTATCATGCCGACTTTCGCGCCGCGCGCGAGGCGGAGAAATATGCCGGATGTCCCAATTTCGGGCGCGCCCTGCCCAAATTGCGCGCCAGGCTGGAGGCGGACCTGTCCAAGCGCGGGCTGCGCAAGGATCGCACCATCGCGGCAGTCATCCGCTTGCTCGACCTTGCCAAGTTGCGCGTCGGCAACGAACAGTATGCCACAACCAACAAGAGCTTCGGCGCGACGACGCTGCGTCGCCGTCACCTCGATCTCAACGGCCGGTCTTTGACGCTGCGCTATCGCGCCAAATCGGGCAAGGAACAGCAACTGACGGTCACCGACAGCCGCCTGCTGCGCTTCGTGCGGCAGGTACAGGATCTGCCGGGCCAGCATCTGTTCCAATATCTGGATGAGGATGGCGAAGCCCGGCCGATCACGTCGAGCGACGTCAACACCTATATCGTCGATGCCATGGGAGGGCCGTTCACCGCCAAGCATTTCCGCACCTGGGGGGCGTCTACGATCGCGTTCGAAACCCTTGCTGCCGGGCATGTCTCGCTGAAGGAGATGATAGAGCCGGTGGCCCTGGCCTTGGGCAATACACCCGCGATCAGCCGCAAATCCTATATTCATCCCGCACTTATCGCCCTATGCAAGGACGGACAGGATGAATGGCGCGAGGGGCTTCGCTTGCCGCGCCGAACACGCTATCTGTCCCGTGAAGAGCGCGGACTAATCGCGTTTCTCGACACATTGGCGGATTGCGTCCCGCGGGCAGCGGCAGCCTGACGTCAACCACCAGATTACAGGATAGCATGGCCGATACAAAACCCTCCGCTGACCCCGTCATCACGGTGCGCCCTCCCGATTTGGGTGAAATGTGGCGATCCACCAGCGATTGGCTGGCAATGCATTATGTTCAGATATTGATCGCGATAGGTGCGGGTGTTCTAATCTACCTGACGCTCACCGCGCTGCGAGGCATTGGCAAGCGACACAAGGGAACGCGCGGCGACCCATTAGGCTACACCAATGTCCTGGGGCGCGCCGCCGCCCGCACGACTCATTTTTTCATGATGATGGTGTCTGCGCGGCTGGTGGTTGGCTATGCCGATGCACCTGCGGCGTTATACAGAACCGTCGCCTTTCTCTTCACCATCGCCGCCGTATGGCAGGCGGCCCTGTGGGCGAGGGAGATTATTCTTGGGCTGATCGAACGCAAGACCCTCGCGCAGGATGGGGGTGGTGAAACGCTGGCCAATGCGATGGGGCTTATCCGTATCCTGGTCAGCTTCGTCCTGTTCGCCGTGGCGACGATCGTCGTATTGGACAATCTGGGGGTCAATGTCACCGGTTTGGTCGCAGGCCTTGGTATCGGCGGCATCGCCATCGGCCTGGCGGCACAGGGCATCTTTTCCGATCTGTTCGCCGCGCTGTCGATCATCTTCGACAAGCCGTTCCGCCGGGGCGAGACGATCAACTATGACATGACGACCGCCACGGTCGAAAAAATCGGTCTGAAATCCACCCGCCTGCGCGCCATCACTGGTGAAAAGAAAGTGATCTCCAACGCCAACCTGCTGCAGAAGGAGATCACCAGCTATTTCACGCTCGATCATCGCCGGATCAAATTCGCGATCGGCGTCATCTACCAGACGCCCCCGGACGTGGCGGAGCAGATTCCCGAAATATTGAAGGCGATCGTCACTGATCTGGGCGCGAATTTCGTTCGGTCCGGTTTCATCAGCTTTGGTGCGTCAAGCCTGGATTTCGAGGTCGAGTTCGACGTTTATCTGCCCGACTGGGATTCCATCTACGTGATCCGTCACAAGGTCGGCCTTGCGATCCTGCGCCAGTTCAATGAACGTGGCATCGAGTTCGCTTATCCGACCCAGACTAGCTTTACCGCTGCGCCGGACGGACGGATGGTAATGCCTTATCCCGATGTGCAACCCGTGCGCCAGGTGGATAGCTGAGTCGAACAGCGCGGCTTGTCGCAATCTCGACTCGGCTCATCCCGCACGGCTTGCCCGCTGCGGGCGCGCGCCATAGCGGCGAAGTCATGATCCTTTCTCGCTTTGCCATCCTGCCTGTCCTTGCATTTTTGCTGCCCGGCGTGGCCCATGCCGAAGGCTTGGGGATTGAGGGCAATTACGCGCGCGCGGACAGCCATTGGGGTACGGAACTGGGCGCGGGCTATGCCATGGGCTTTGCGGGCTTCAGCCTGACCCCTGGCGCGGGCGTCTATCTGCGCGATGGCGAAACCAAACTCTACGGGCGGGTGGAAGCGAGCTACAGCATCCCCCTTTCCGCGACAATCGGTGCAGGCGCGCGGTTCAGCGGTGAGAATGTACGCCCCTACGCCACACTGGCGCTGCCGATCCTGCCCAAGGTTCGGGCGAAGGCCAATGCCGGACCGAAATATTATGCGGTCGGGCTGACACTGGGCTATTGAGCCGCGGCCTATTGGCCCGTGCCCCAGAGGGTTGCGGGGTGAAGCAGGCCGTCCTGCATGACCAGTCCATCAGAGCGATCCTTGGCCAGCAACAGCGCACCGTCCAGGTCGATCCAGTCCGCCCCCTCCGCGACCAGCGCAGCCGGTGCAATGCCCAGCGACGTGCCAAGCATACACCCCACCATCAGCCGGAAACCGCGTTCGCGCGCTTCATGGGCCAGCGCCAATGCCTCGGTCAGCCCGCCCGCCTTGTCGAGCTTGATATTGACTGCGTCGAAATCCCCCAATCGTTCGAGGTCAGCACGCGTGTGACAGCTTTCATCGGCGCAGAGCGGCAGCGATGTGCGAACCCCGGCAAGCCGCGCTTCCTGACCATGGATAACGGGCTGCTCGACCATCTCCACCCCCAGCGATGCCAGATCCGCCGTTTCCTGCGCGATATCGCGGTCGTGCCAGCTTTCATTGGCATCAACGATCAACCGCACGGCGGGTGCCCCCCGCCGGACGGCCGCGATCCGATCGCGATCACCCTCCCCCGTCAGCTTGCATTTGAGCAGGACGAAGCCTCGCGCTGCCGCCATTCGCGCATCCGCTTCCATGCGGTCGGGATCCCCCAGGCTGATGGTAAAGGCTGTCGGTAGCGGCATGGGTTGTGCCAGACCGGCCAATTGCCAGACCGGCGCGCCTGCCCGCTTCGCTTCAAGATCCCATAAGGCACAATCAAGTGCATTGCGCGCGGCACCGCGCGGCATGTTGGTCAACAGGGCGGCGCGGTCGAGTGGCCCAGCATGGGCTTGCAGGGCCGCGACGCAGCTTTGCGCGCTCTCACCTTCATAATAAATGGGCGTGCCTTCGCCCCGGCCGACATGGGTGCCATCCTCCACCGTACATACAACCACATCGACATGCGTTTTGGCCCCTCGGCTTATCACAAAGGCTCCCGCCACAGGCCAGCGTTCGACGGTCGCGGACATCATACGGATCATCGTGCTTTCCTGCGTCATGGGGTTTACCGCGCACCAGACCGTCATATGAGCGAAACATAAAGTCCGGCATAGTCCCGCCATCCTGATAGGAGCATATTTTCCCGTGACATCCCGCGACCTGACCGGCTTCCTCTCCCTGAATGAAGCCACCATCGCGACAGCCAGCCGGTCGCGCCGCCTGTCCGACATGGCATGGCGTATCGGCTTCGGCGCGATCGGCTGGCCATGGCTGCTCGCCAGCCTGTCGGGCGGACGGCCGGCGGACAAGCGGGCACTACTGGACGAATTGGGTCTGCCGCATAATGCGTTGCCCCATCTGGGAAGCTGGAAAGCCGACGTCGGTTTCCTGCGCCATATCGTGCGGGAAATTGCGCGGGTGCGTCCGGCCCATGTGGTGGAGTTGGGCGCGGGCGCATCCTCCCTGATCGCGGCGCGCGCTCTGCAATTGCATGGCGGCGGGCGGCTCCATAGTTTCGATCAGCATGGCGGTTTCGTGGATGCGACGCGCCAATGGCTGGCCGATCACACCATTGATGCCGACATCTCTCATGCACCGCTGACGCATGAGAGCGCGGATTGGCCCGGTCGCTGGTATGCGCTGGAGCGCGTGCCGGAGCGGATCGACATGATCATCATCGACGGCCCGCCCTGGAGCGTCCATCCCCTGGTGCGCGGGGCCGCCGACAGTCTGTTCGCGCGCCTTTCGCCCGATGGCGTTGTGTTGCTGGACGATGCCGCCCGCCCCGGTGAGCGGATCGTTGCACAGCGGTGGCGCGCGCGATGGCCGCATATCGACTTTCGTCTGATGCGCGATGGCACCAAGGGTACGCTGGTTGGCCGTCGCCGAGACCCGACCACGCCGGTAGCCAATGACAATGAGGAAGGGCGGACGTGGCGGCATATGCGCCGCGCGGCCGCGATTGTGGCTTTGCTCGCGACCGGCTGGATCACGCGCGGGGAACTGGGCGAATTTCCCCAAAGCGCGCAGGCAAGCAGCTTTCTGGACGAAGCCGCCGCCTCGCGTCGAGCGGGATTGTTGCGGCAGGATATGGCGTCGCAGATCGAGAGTGCAGCCTTCGATCCGCAGGAGATTGAGCGGGTGACCGGCATCGTCTTGCCTGAATTGCCCGACGACTGGCGCGTGACCGACGTGCAAGTCTTCCCTACAAATGATAGTCCCGCGATCGCCATGACCATCGTGACGCCGCGAAAGGAAACGCTGTCCCTGTTCGCCGACCGCGCCGAAACACCTGCCGAGGCAACGCCGCTGGTCGCCCGACGCGCAAGTGAGGTTGTGGCCTATTGGGAAGTAGGCACCATGGCCTATGCGTTGACGGGCCAAGGCGACACGCGCCGCATCCTCCACCTCGCCGGCACCATCGCGCCCGCCTCTGGGCAGGACGCCCCATTGAGGCTTTAGGAGCGGCCTGCTAAGCGCCGCACATGGAGGATGCCCCAAACACCACCGCCCGCGCCGACGCGCGCCCCGCCCTTGGCAGCTTGGCGATGCTGTGGAGCTTTGCGCATCATTATCCGGGGCGGATTACCGGAGCGTTGGCTGCGCTGATCGTCTCGTCCGCGGCGACACTCGGCATCCCAAGCGGCTTCCGGCTGGTGATCGACAAGGGGTTCATGGGCGGGGGCGATATCAGCCGGTGGTTCGAATATCTGCTGCTGATCGTCATCATCCTCGCAATAGCAAGCGCGCTGCGTTTCTATTTCGTCTCCTGGCTGGGCGAGCGGGTCGTCGCGGATATCCGCAGCGCGACCCAGGCCAATCTGCTGCGGCAGGCCCCGCGCTTCTTCGAAGAAAATCGCCCCTCTGAAATTGCGTCACGCATGACTGCCGACACCGCCATCGTCGAACAGGTGGTGGGATCGACCGTATCGGTCGCACTGCGCAACCTCGTGACGGGTACGGGCGGACTGATCTATTTGTTCGCGCTGGCTCCTAAACTAGCCGCGCTACTTCTGCTCGGTATCCCCATCATCCTGCTGGTGCTGATCAGCCTGGGTCGCAAGGTGCGCGGCCTGTCACGTGCCAGCCAGGATCGGCTTGCCGATGTCGGCAGCGTCACCAGTGAGGTGCTGGGCGCGATGAAGATCGTCCAAGCCTTCGGTCAGGAAGCGCGGGAGGCAATGCGGTTCAACGCAACGGTTGAAGCCGGTTTCGCGACCGCCCGCCGCCGGATCGCCCTGCGCGCGATCATGACGGCGGTAGTGATCGCTTTGGTGTTCGGATCAATCACCGCTGTCATGTGGCAGGGTGCGCTCGATGTTGCGGCTGGCCGACTATCGGGCGGCAGCATCGCCGCATTCGTCTTGACCGGCGGATTGGTCGCAGGAGCGTTCGGTTCGCTGTCCGAAAGCTGGGGTGACCTGTTGCGCGGCGCGGGCGCAGCGAGCCGTCTGCATGAATTGATGAGCGCTACGCCCGACATATTGCCCCCTGTGGTCCCAACGCCGATCCCGGTCACAGCTAATGGCGCACGCCTGACATTCGACAATGTCTATTTCCATTATCCCACCCGTCCCGATCAGGCAGCGCTGAATGGGGTGACGCTCGACATCGCACCAGGCGAGACAGTGGCGGTCGTGGGGCCGTCGGGTGCGGGCAAGACGACGTTGATCCAATTGGCGCAGCGCTTCTATGATCCAGACCGGGGTTCAGTGCGGTTAAATGGCGTGGCCTTGCCCGACGCCGATCCAGCCGCAGCGCGCGCCATGATGGCAATGGTGCCGCAGGACAGCATCATCTTCGCCGCCTCAGCGCGCGACAATCTGCGCTATGGCCGCTGGGACGCCAGCGATGACGAGATTTGGGGAGCAGCCCGTGCCGCCAATGCGGAAAGCTTTCTGCGTGCCCTGCCGGAGGGATTGGACACGTTCATGGGCGAGGACGGTGCGCGTCTGTCGGGTGGCCAGCGTCAACGGCTTTCGATTGCGCGGGCCTTGCTGCGCGATGCCCCTATCCTGCTGCTGGATGAAGCGACCTCCGCGCTCGATGCGGAGTCCGAACGACTGGTGCAGGATGCACTGGGACGGTTGATCCTGGGACGGACCACGATCGTCATTGCCCATCGCCTGGCAACCGTGCGCGCCGCCGACCGGATCATCGTCATGGATGAAGGGCGGATCGTCGAACAAGGCGATCATGGGGCGCTGGTGGCGCAGGGTGGCCTTTATGCCCGCCTCGCCAGTCTGCAATTTCAGGATGTCACAATCTCCTGACGGCGCAGATGAGGCTATCGCGTCAGGCGCGAATGCCGACCTCATGCAATTTCACGACATGATCGAGGATCGCCGGGTGCAACGGCTGTTCAAAGGCGCAACCCGCTTCATGGCCTCGCGTCCAGAGAACACGCGCACGACGCCCTTCGAAGCCGGGCAGCATGATCCATAATTCGCCGCCCGGCAAAAGCTTCATGAAGCTTTGCAACCGAAAGCCAGTCACCGACAGATCGGCGATGACACTTTTGACCCAGGTTTCGCCGGGACGCCGGACTTTGACGCTGATGCGCACATGGCGACGTTCAGCGGCACGGGCCTTGTGGCTTGCTTGATTTGGTCGGTCGGCGCCCATGGCTTATATGTCATTCCATCCTAGGCCATTGTCGGGGATCGAGGTGACGAAAAGGTTAAAAGCATCGCCCTTGCCGCAAGGTTAGTGCCGGACGTGATCCCTGAGCAAGAAAAAAGGGGCCGCCAATGGCGACCCCTGGATAGTCCAGCTATTTCTGAACATGGCCCTCATTCCGTTCCGCTCTCCAGGGAAGTCCTGATGCGGTGTGGAATGAGGATCAATTTTTAGAAATTGCCATATTGTTCATTGCCGACAAAGCCCAGCTTGGTCACGCCAGCCCGCTTGATCTCGGCCAACACTTCATCAACGGTCACATAACGGGTCTGCGCGTTGGGCTGGAACTGGAGTTCCGGCTCGACGGGCAGGCGCAGAGACTGCTGCAGATATTGGCGCAGAGTCAGCAGGTCGATCGGCGACCCGTTCCATGTGATGATCCCGGCCGCGTCGATCGCAACCTTGTTCTTCACCGGGTCAACCATGGGGGCATCGTTTGTCGAGGACTGCGGCAGATCGATCTTCACCGCATGGGTTTGGATCGGGATGGTGATGATGAACATGATGAGGAGCACGAGCATGACGTCGATCAACGGCGTCGTGTTCATTTCCATCATCGGCTCGCCATCGTCGTTACCGGCGCTCATTGCCATGGGGCGATACTCCTAGAAATCACTTACTACCGACGGTTGTGGGCGACGGTTTACAGACGAACGGTGCCCTGACCCGGTTCAGGCTCGGAAATGAAGCCCACCTTGGGGAAACCGGCGCGCTGCATCGTGTAGATCGTACCACCGATGCAACGATAAGGGGTATTGATGTCGCCGCGGATATGCACTTCGGGCAGATCCTCCGGTGTCATATTCTCGATCCCACCGACCCGCTTGATGTCCGCTTCAAGCTTTGCGACGGCACGATTGAGCAGATCTGTGGAATTGACCTTCGTCATGTTCCAATAGACTTCACAATTGCCAGCGTCGTCCGCCATGATGGACAGAGAGACGTTCTCAGGCTTGGTCGTGGTCGGTTCGAACGCGACCTTGGGAAGCTCCAGTTCGACCGTCTGCAGAACGACAGGGACGGCGATCAGGAAGATGATGAGAAGCACCAGCATGACGTCGACGAGCGGCGTCGTGTTGATATCTGTGATCGGCTTTTCTTCGCCGGAGCCACCAACGCTCATTGCCATTGATCAGTATCCTAACATGTCTGTCATTTTAGACCGCGAGCGATCAGCGGCGGTCTTGGGAACCGGAGGCGCGCCACATGCGCGCTCCGGCTCCCATCCTTGATCAGGCCTTGGTGGCAGCCGCAGGAACCGGCTTGCCAACCTGGGCGGGAGCAGGCGTACCAACGACCGGCTTAACGGCACCGTTCGAAACCATGTAACCCAGCAGATCGGTCGAGAAGGAAGACAGGTTCTCGGCGATCGCCTTGTTACGGCGCTGCAGGAAGTTGTAGGCAAGCACGGCGGGAACCGCGACGACCAGACCCAGAGCGGTCATGATCAGCGCTTCACCAACGGGACCGGCAACCGCGTCGATCGACGCCTGACCCGATGCACCGATCTTGATGAGCGCGCGATAGATGCCGACAACCGTACCGAACAGACCGACGAACGGCGAGGTCGAACCAACGGTCGCGAGGAAAGCGAGACCGCCGCCCAGCTTCCAGTTGATGGCATTTTCCGAGCGCGCGAGCGAACCGTGCAGCCAGTCATGGGCTTCGACGGGATCGGTCAGCTTGGCATGCTGTTCCTGAGCGGCGATGCCGTCATCGACGATCTGCTTGTAAGCCGAGTTCTTCTCCAGCTTCGCCGAACCTTCCTTGAGGCTGTTCGAACGCCAGAAGGTCGCGCGGACCTTCTTATACTGGTTGATGACCTTCTGCTGCTCGATCAGCTTGGTGAACAGCACATAGAATGTGCCGACCGACATGCTGACGAGAATGATGAAGGTTGCCCAGGCGATGACGCCGCCCTGATCGAGGGCTTCCATAAGGCCATAAGGGTTCGCGGCTTCCGCAGCGGGTGCGGCAGCAGCCGCGATGATGGAGTTCAACATGATCAAGACTTCCCTCTCAATGAGATCAAGCGAGGAGAAAGCGGCGCGGCGCGCCCGCTTTCCCGTTCTGAATTATTCCGGCAAACGCCAAGTGATACGACCGTTATACGTGTCGGGCATATCGTTACCATCGGAACCCTTGGCCGGCTTGAAGCGTGCGCGACGCGGCAGCAGGCGGCAGGTCGCCTCATCGAGATCGGAATGACCGGTCGACGAAGTGATGGTGCAGTTGGTCACGCGACCGTCGGCACCAATGTCCAAGCGAAACCCAGCCGTGCCCGAACGCTCTTCGCGCTGCGCGCGGCTCGGATAGTCGGCATCACCCAACCAGCTGCCAGGATTGCTGCGTGGCGAAGCCCGCGTTGCAGCCTGAGGCGGCGGAGGCGGAGCAGGCGGCGGCGGCGGAGGCGCTGCAACCGGAACGGGATTGAACACCGGCGGGGGCGTCCGAACCGTCTGAATCGGCGGCGCAGGGGTCGGAGTCTGCACGATCGGTGGCGGCGCGACAACCGGCGGCGGCTCGATCGGTCGATCTGGCGGCGGTGGTGGCGGCTCTTCGTCCGGTGGTGGCGGTTCCTCCTTAACGTCGATCACGTTCAGCTGTTCTGCCGCTTGTTTGACATATTTCATGCCAAGACCGGAGACGAGGGCATAGCCAAGAACAGCGTGAATCAGGGCGACGATGATGATCGATATCGTGCGACTCGATCCTTCCGAGTGGTCAGCATAGGCCATTCAGCAACGACACTCCTTAACTCATCTTACCAATGGGTTCTACAAATCAGCCAAAAACGACCCTAACCGTCCGGGTCCTCCCGGTCAGCTTTGGCCCCTGTCCTTCTATTTGCTACCGCGCAAACTCCTATCGCGGTGCATCGCGGCACGCAAACGCTTTATCGTTATGTTCATTTGCGGTTACCACTTCATATAGGAATGACTTGCCT
The DNA here is from genome assembly GCF_031457465.1 of Sphingobium xenophagum. Classification (GTDB taxonomy): domain Bacteria; phylum Pseudomonadota; class Alphaproteobacteria; order Sphingomonadales; family Sphingomonadaceae; genus Sphingobium; species Sphingobium xenophagum_A. The sequence goes on along the minus strand of NZ_JAVDWV010000001.1, from coordinate 121,168 downwards.
GTGACATCCTTGCCACTGGCCAATAACACAGGACGAAGCTGATTATGAAACCCGCTATGCTGATCCGCCACCTGCTCGCGCCATGCCTCATTTTAGCCGCAAATAGCGCCATTTCTCCGGCTTTGGCGCAGCTGCGACCAATGATAGCGCAACCAGCACAGCTCTCTTATGCTGATCTCATCGACCTTGCTGACCAGGCCCCGATGGTGGCCCATGTGCGAATCCGCAACATCATCACTTTGAAGCCGGATCAGGCGCAAGGCGTCCCACCGGGGCATAAACGGCTCTTTGTCGAGGCGGATGTAACGAGCCTGATTCGCGGCGAGGCGGGAATCAGCCCCCTTGTAACCTATCTCTACGACGCCCCGCTCGACGCGCGCGGCAAGATACCCAAGCTTAAAAAGGCGTCGTTTCTGATCTTCGCTCGCCCTGGCACGCGGCCTGGCGAAATCCAGCTCATAGCGCCTGATGCCCAGGTGCCCGCAACGCCTGTTGAGATCGACAGGGTAAAGTCCGCCCTTTCCGCGTTAGTGGCGCCAGATGCGCCGCCGCGCATATTGGGCCTGGGTGATGCCTTCCATGTCGCAGGAACGATAGCGGGCGAAGGAGAAACGCAGATTTTCCTGCGAACCGAAAATGGCGACCCGGTATCACTGTCGGTGCTGCGGCGCCCCGGCCAGCCGCCGCGCTGGGCCGTGGCATTGGGCGAAATCGTCGACGAAGCCGCGCGGGCGCCTGAGCCCGGTACGCTCTTATGGTATCGACTGGCGTGTAGTCTGCCCCCTGTCCTGCCCGCTCGCGCAGTCCGTACCTTGGCCGTCGCCGACGCCGAGGCCGCGCGCGCGGACTATCGTTTGATCATCAATGCATTGGGGCCATGCGGGCGGACCCGCACGACATCCTGAGCCAGAGGGCAGCTTTTACTTGGACCCGTGGGCGCGGGCGGCTATCAGCCCGGCTTTCATCATCTTCGCCAAGAAAGTGACGCCGCCATGACCAATTTGCACCGCCATGCCCCGTTGCGCGTCGCGCTCGTCGGTCTCGGTACGGTGGGCGGCGGGGTCATTCGGCTGCTCAACACCAATGGCGACCTGATTGCCCGGCGCGCGGGCTGCCCGATTCAGATCGTCGCCATATCCGCACGCGATCGGAACAAGGATCGCGGGGTCGACCTGTCACCTTATGAATGGGTGGACGATATGAACAGCTTTGCTACTCGCGACGATGTCGACGTGGTGGTGGAACTGATCGGCGGATCGGACGGCCCCGCCCTTACCTTGGCGCGCCAGTGCCTGATCGCTGGCAAGCCGTTCGTCACGGCGAATAAGGCGATGCTGGCGCATCATGGACTGGACCTTGCCCGCCTTGCCGAAAAGGGCGGCATTGCGCTGAAATATGAAGCGGCGGTCGCGGGCGGCATACCGGTCATCAAGGGGATGCGCGAAGGGGCCGCTGCCAATGAGATCAGCCGTGTCTACGGCATCCTCAATGGCACCTGCAATTACATCCTAACCACGATGGAGAAGGAGGGCCGGGGCTTCGACGAGGTGCTGAAGGAAGCGCAGGAGCTAGGCTATGCCGAAGCCGATCCGAGCTTCGACATTGATGGCGTGGATGCGGCGCACAAGTTGACCATCCTCGCCAGCCTGGCGTTCGGTACGGAGCTGGATTTCGACGCGGTCGCCACCACCGGCATCCGCGATGTCATCGCCGCCGACATTGCCGAAGCCGCCGCGCTGGGCTTCCGCATCCGCCTAGTCGGCATGGCGCAGAACGGCGCGGACGGGCTGTTCCAGCGGGTGCATCCCATGCTGGTGCCGCTCGATCATCCGCTCGCCCATGTGGACGGCTCGCTGAACGCGGTCGTGGCCGAGGGGAATTTCGTCGGCCGCCTCTTCTTCCAAGGGCGTGGCGCGGGCGATGGTCCGACCGCGTCGGCGGTGGTCGCCGACCTGATCGACGTGGCGCGCGACGAATATGGCGATGCCTTCGCCATGCCCGTCGCTGCGTTGACGCCACAGAATACGGCCGACGCCGGCGCGCGCATCGGCCGCACCTATCTGCGCTTCATGGTACAGGATCGTCCCGGTGTGCTGGCGGAGATCGCCGCCGCGACGCGCGATGCAGGTGTTTCGATCGAAAGCATGATCCAGCGCGGCGCGCATCAGGAAGACGGCGTGCTGGTGGCCATCGTCACCCATGCGGGCGAGGAACGCTGCATCCGCGACACGCTCGAACGGCTCGCCGGGTCGGACAGCCTGCTCGGCACGCCGATGGTGATGCACATTCTCGACTGATCGCCGCGCTCAATGCTGCCCGCTGCCCTTGAAGTGCGCGGGCAGCGGCGGTGGCGGGGCGAGATCCGCATCGGGGTCGACAATGGCGGTGATGCTCTTTGCGATCACGCCAGCGGCCTTAAAGGCCGACAGGCCCCGAACGCAGCCCGAACCCTGGCCGCCCGATATTCCGCAACTGCCCTGCTTCACGGGTGCTGCCGACGCGCGCGGCGTTTCGCCACGGACCTGCGCGCCGATCTCCGCTTCTTCCCGTGGGAGCGGCAGTCGCTCGCGCGCATTGCGTTCAGCCTGGCTCTCGCCGCAGACGACGATTGCGTCGCCGCTTCGATCGCATCGCCGGATCACCTGCGTCTTGGTTCGATATGTCGCCATGAGGGATTCCGCGTCGCGCGCCAGAGCCATTTCTGGATGGCAGGCGACCAGCAATGTCACGGAGAGAGACAAGCGAACCATGATGACAGAAGAGCAGGTAATCATGGCGGCATCATGGCCCATGTTGCTCGACAAATTTGGGGCAAACGCCTATCGCCTGCGCCATAAGAACAGGTAGAGGAATGACGATGGTACAGGCAAATTCGCCCTTAGATCGGGTCTTGGTACTGGAAATGGTCCGGGTCACCGAAGCGGCCGCGATCGCCGCGTCAAAGCTGATCGGCCGCGGGGACGAGAAGGCCGCCGACGCAGCCGCCGTCGAAGCCATGCGCCTGGCTTTCAATGACCTCTATATGGACGGCACCGTCGTCATCGGTGAGGGCGAGCGTGACGAAGCGCCGATGCTCTATATCGGCGAGAAGGTCGGCAATGCGATCGGCACCGGCCCGCGAATCGACATCGCGCTCGAACCGCTGGAAGGGACCACCATCACGGCAAAGGCCGGGCCGAACGCGCTGGCTGTCCTCGCCATTTCCGAAGAAGGCGGACTACTCAATGCGCCCGACGTCTATATGGACAAGCTTGCGGTCGGCCCCGGCTATCCCGACGGCGTGATCGACCTCAACCGGTCGGCCAAGGAGAATGTCGAGGCCGTGGCCGCCGCCAAGGGCGTCGAGCCGAGCGACATCATTGTGTGCGTCCTTGATCGACCGCGCCACGAGCGGCTGATCGCGGAGTTGCGCGCTATCGGGTGCGGCATCATGCTGATCCCCGATGGCGACGTGGCGGGCGTGATCGCCACCACCGACCCGGAAACAACGATCGACCTGTATATGGGGTCAGGCGGGGCCCCCGAAGGTGTCCTGGCCTGCGCGGCGCTGCGCTGTGTCGGTGGTCAGTTCAAAGGACGGCTGTTGTTCCGCAACGAGGATGAGAAGCAGCGCGCGCGTAAATGGGGTATCACCGACCTCGACAAGATTTATGACCTCAAGGAATTGGCGAAGGGTGATTGCATCTTTGCCGCTACGGGCGTCACCGACGGATCACTGCTTGACGGGGTCAAACGCCTGCCCGGCGGCAAGCTGACAACCGAGAGCGTCGTTATGCGCGCCAGCACCGGTACGGTGCGTTGGGTAAAGGGAGAACATCGTCATAGCCAAACGCCGCTTTGAACCGCAGCATGGAGAATATCGCCGGGCCTTAGCGCCCGGCGCGATGATTGAGATCATGACCCAGAGCCAGAATGGCAACGCCAATCAACGTATAAAGGCTTTCCTGCCAACCATGGTCCATCGTCATCGCACCTGCCATAACGCCCAAGCCAAGCGATCCGATCGCAGCAGGCATCATGAAACGGTGAACCATCGCGCCATGGCCGAGCGCGATCGCGCCCAGCAGGATCGCCAGCATCAGGCCGACCTCGTGAAACAGCGGGCTTTCGAAAATGCCCCCCGCGCTGGCCAATAGGCCCAGCACCACGGCAGTCACGAAGCAATGCGCAACGCACAGACCCGATAAGGCCATCGCGATGCGATCGACGCGACCATTGAGTAGGGCTTGGCGCAAGTTGGAGTTCATGGACACCACATAGGCCAAGCCATCATAGGTTACAACATTACATTCGCATTTTTTGTAGCCTGTCGGGTTACTGCGTTAGGCGGCGAGGCGCAGGCAGTTGCGGCCACTATGCTTGGCGCGATATAACGCCTTGTCCGCGGCCTCGAGCATCGCCGACCGGGTCGATGTATTGTCCAGTTCCACAAGCCCGGCGCTGAACGTTATGTTGATGTACTTGCCGCCCGACACGGGAATAGGATCACTTAGGCGCGCACGCAGATTTTCGCATAGCAGGCTTGCACGATCAATGTCGCAGTCGGGCAACAATATGGCAAATTCCTCGCCACCCAGCCTCCCGATGCTTTCCTGAAGAGAAAGCCCTGGCCTCAGCCGTTCTACAAATGCGGTCAGAACTTCATCGCCGACTCCGTGCCCATGATGATCATTGACGGCCTTGAAATGATCAATGTCGATCAGCAATAGGCTGGACCGAACGCCATGCCGCGTGCGCAATATCTCGGCTTCCAGCTTTTCGAGAAACGCACGGCGGCTGTCCGCGCCGGTCAATGAATCGCGTGCCGCGACCTGTTGCAATGCGCGTTGTCGTGCTTTGTGACGGGACATATCCCGAATCGTGCTGATGACACCATTTGCCTGGCCCCGCTCGTCCACCGCGGCGCGCATCACCATTTCACACCATTCCATTGCCGCGATCGATATGATTGGCCGAAATTCGACGGTGTGGATCGATCCCGGCCGCATCAGGGCGCGACGATGCGCGGCTATGACCTGAGGCCGGTCCTGCGGATCGACCAGATTGGCCGCTGCTTGCCCGACCAGCAATTCCGGCGCGCACCCAACCTGTTCGATCGCAGAAGGCGAAGCATATTCGATCACGCCCGTAACGTTGATATTCAGAACCACATCGCCGCTATGTTCCGCAATGGCCCGATAGCGAGCCTCGCTTTCGCGCAACAGTTGAAAGAGCCGCCGCCGTCCGTTCAATTCGGCCGCAACCGGCATCGACAACAGAAAACAATTTGCCAGATAAAATTGGAATGCTTGCACCCGCTCGCCCATGTCGGCGAACACCAGCGAAAGTGGGCCCATGTCTGAAAAAGTCGCGATACCGCCAATAAGCGCGAGAATGATGATCGAGGCCGCAGCCCCCATATGGCCGACGCGAAAAGCAATCAGAACCAGCGGCAAAAGCGGCGCGAACAGCAATGGGTGCTGCGCCCCGTAAAAGATATACCCGATTATCGCCGTGAATAAGGCCAGAAGAATGATCGCCTCGATCTTTTCCGCTCTGGATTTTTCACGTCGCCAGCGGCGGAACTCGCCCTGCATCAGCATCACCAATATCGGGGCACAGATCAGTCCGCCCAGCGCGTGCCCGGTATACCATTGCACCCAGGACGCACCGAACGACACTGGCGTCAGTAAGGAAGCCACCATTGCAGCCGGAACAGCAGTCACCACATCCGCGACAGCGCATATGGCCATGATAAAGACCAGCAGTGACCGGGTAGCGCCGATTACGGGCCGGTTCGTCAGATAATGGCGGCAGATCAGCGCCACGATCAGCGCTTCAGCGATATTGATGACCGCCATTGGGATAGCCGCGACCGGCCCCATGCCGAACAGGCTGGTGGAAAGCGCACTGGCCATGCCACAAGCCAGGAGGATCGTAGGCCACCGTCGCGCACGGGTGGTCAGCAATTTTGCCATCAAAAAGGCGTTGGCACACCAGATGAAGGCAAGACCGCCTTCAAAACGTGACAGCAACAACGCGCAAGTTGCCGCGACAAAATAAATGCCGCCGGTCCAGACCAGAGAATATAAGGCAAAAGAAAGATGAGAGGTGGAACGTTGCATGTTCCAACCTGCGATAGGGCCATAATGTTAAAATTTGCTCACGCTTGTCCTGCTGGAAAAGCATGATGGAGCCTGCTCCCTTCCATCAGGCGGCGGAGAGAGCAGGCTTTTATCAGAACTTTGGCCCTGTCAGGCCGATGCGTCGGCCATTGTCTTATCCGTTGGCGCAGAAATGGAGGGGTTACGGCCCTTAATCGCCATGCGCGCTGCTCGGACTCCTGCCCCATAATCGGGATGAACCTGATCGAACAATTTACATTGGCGCTCCTCGATAAAGTCAGGGATGTCGCCCATGGCTGCAGCGATATTGGCGAACAGCCGTGCCTTCTGCCCTTCATCAAACAGATTGAACAACGCCCTGGGCTGGACGAAATCATCATTACCCTCACGGTGATTCCACCGATCCGCGTCACCTGAAATTTTGAGCGGTGGTTCATCGAAGCGATGGTCCTCTACCGGCCCGCCAAAGCTGTTCGGTTCATAATAAGCAGCCGGATTGGGATTATTGGCGAAGAAACGCATCGCCCCATCCTTGTGATAGTGATTCACAGGGCATTTCGGCGCGTTGATGGGCAACGCTTCATAATGCGTGCCGATGCGGTGGCGATGGGCATCGGCATAGGCAAAGATGCGCGCCTGAAGCATCTTGTCGGGTGAAAAGCCGATACCAGGCACGATATTCGATGGACTGAACGCTGCCTGCTCAATCTCCGCGAAATAATTGTCAGGATTGCGGTTCAACTCCATCACGCCAATGTCGATCGGGGGGTAATCGGCATGCGGCCACACCTTCGTCAGGTCGAAAGGGTTATAGGGCGTCTTATCAGCGTCCGCTTCCGGCATGATCTGGGCCTGCATCTTCCATTTGGGAAAATTACCGGTCTCAATCGCCTCGAACAGATCCTCCTGAGTCGATTCGCGGGTGCGCCCCACGACCTGCGCCGCTTCCTCGTTAGTCCAATGGCGATGGCCCTGCATTGTCTTGAAGTGAAATTTCACCCAGAAGCGCTCGCCCGCATCGTTGATCAACGCAAAGGTGTGGCTGCCATAGCCGTTGATGTGCCGTATGTCGGTCGGCAATCCACGATCGGACATCAGGATCGTGACCTGATGCAGCGATTCGGGTGACAGCGACCAGAAATCCCACATCGCGGTCGGCGAGCGCAGATTGGTGCGGGGATGGCGCTTTTGCGTGTGGATGAAGTCGGGAAATTTCAGCGGGTCCCGCACGAAGAAAACAGGCGTGTTATTCCCCACCAGATCCCAATTGCCTTCGGGCGTGTAGAATTTCAGCGCAAACCCGCGCACATCGCGTTCAGCGTCAGCGGCTCCCGCCTCGCCCGCCACAGTGGAGCAGCGCAGAATCATGGGCGTCTGCGCGCCGGGCTGCAAAACCTGGGCCTTGGTATATTTGGAAATATCCCCGGTAATGGTCAATGTGCCATGCGCACCCCACCCTTTGGCGTGGACAACCCGTTCAGGTACACGCTCCCGATTCTGGTGGGCCAACTTCTCAATAAGTTGATAGTCTTGCAGCAACAAAGGGCCACGTGGCCCAGCGGACTGGCTGTTTTGATTATCTGCGATCGGTGCGCCCGCACTCGTCGTCATGATCGGTTTGTCGGCCATTACGATCCTCCTCTTCTTGGATGAGGAAGAGGGTAACCCCGGAAGTGCGCACGACAAAACAGTATAAACTTTAATGACTAATCGGTTTTATCAATTACTCATTAAAGTTGGTCGTGCGCCATTGGAGCAGGCTGCTCACGCCTTTTCCAGCGTGCATTGCAAAGGATGCTGGTTCTGCCGGGCAAAATCCATCACCTGATTGACCTTCGTTTCGGCGACTTCATAGCTGAAAATACCGCAGACGCCGACCCCCCGCTGGTGAACATGCAGCATGACCCGTGTTGCCTGTTCCATGTCCATGCGAAAAAAATGCTGAAGCACATGCACGACGAATTCCATCGGCGTATAATCGTCGTTCAGCATCAACACCTTGTAAAGCGAGGGCTTTTTAGTGCGCGTACGGGTGCGGGTCGCGATGCCGACGCTAGGACCACCAGGCCCCTCGCCTTGATTATCTTCGTCATGGCCCGCCATCGTCGCAGGTTCCGTATAGGCTGGATTGAAGCTGTTCATGATGGACGAGAATATGGCGATTTGCTCGCCCATGGCAAGGGGCCGAAGGGACAGGAGGCGGGCGCGACGTAAATTGCGCCGAAAATGCGAAAAGGGCACCCGTCCCTGAGGAAGAGCGCCCTTTCAAAGCTGTGTGTAAAAGCGCGGTCGCTTACGCGGCCAGCGACTTCACCTTGTCCGTGACGACCGTTACGCGGGCCGTCAGCGGCTGCGCCACTTCACCGGCCAGCTTCATCATGGCTTCGCTATTCTTCGCGGCTTCCTTGGTGAACTCGTCGAAGCTGCTGGACAGCATCTGGCTCTGGAGCTGGAAGAATTCGGTCGGCGTCTTGACTGTCGCGAAGCTCTTGAGGGCGGCGGTGGCCTTCTCGAAGTTCTTGCGGCTGTAATCGACGGCTTCCTGGCTCATCGTCTCCATCGCCTTGGCGGCGATCTTGCTCGATTCGACCATGGCTTCGACATTGCCCTTGGCGATGTCGCTCATTTCTTCGATCGCCTTGGTCGACTTTTCGACGCTGGCCTTCGCCTTTTCGTTCATGTCAGCATAAGCGGTTTCGAACTTGGCCTTGGTGTCCTCGGCGAACTTCTTTCCGGTTTCCATCACGTCGTTCATGATCTTCGTTCCTTCTGTTGCCGGCAGCGGCAGGGTTGCGGTCGTCTTGGCCTTTTCGTCGAGGCTCTTTGGTGTCTCAGCTTCGGGGGCCACATCAGCGGCCGCTTCCGTATCGGGTTCGGGCATGGCATCGACGGCTGTCGTTGCAGCGACGATCGCTGCGGGACTGGCGTCTGTTGCCTTCACCGACTTCGCGGATGGATTGGCATCCATCGCAGGCACCGACTTCGCGGACGGGTTGGCGTCCATTGCGGGGACCGATTTAGCCGATGGGTTGGCGTCCATCGCCGGAACGCTCGATGCCGTCTTGCGCGGGGCAGGTTTCCGAACGGCCGGTGCTGGCTCGATCGCCGCCTCAGCCGCCTTCAGCGCTTCGCTTGCCGATAATGTTGCCGATTCGCTTTTACCGGGCTGGGCAGCGCGTCCGGTCTTTGGGGTAACAGCCATGACCATCCTCCGTTTGTTGCACTGCACAATAAGCCTACAAAGGGAGGATTGCAAGAATTATTGTGCAGTGCAACAAAATGCCATCAGCGCCCTGTCGCACGTCCCGAACGGCTCACCGCAGCATGGCGGAGAGTGCGCTTATTCGCCCTTCACATAGCGCCCTGGAGCGTCCTCGATCGCCTTGAGGCGCCCCTTGCCGGGCTGGCGCGCGCCCTTGACCGCGACGGTGCGCGAATCGATCGTTTCGAGCCAGCCGCGCCAGTCCGGCCACCAGCTTCCCTTGGTTTCCTTGGCCTGCGCGACGAAGGCGTCAAGCGTCGGCTGGGCCTCGTCGCAGACCCAATATTGATATTTATTGGCAGCGGGCGGATTGATGACGCCCGCGATATGCCCCGATCCCGCCAGCACGAAACGGATTGGGCCGGACAGATTTTCGGTCAGCTTCCAGACGCTTTCCAGCGGCGCGATATGATCCTCCTTGCCTGCCTGAACATAAGCGGGCGTCTGCACCGTCTTGAGATCGATCGGCGTGCCGTCGATACTGATCGTGCCGGGTTTCACCAGCAGATTGTCGCGATAAAGCTGGGTCAGATAGTCGCGATGCCAGCGCGCCGGCAGGTTGGTCGTGTCGCCATTCCAGTAGAGCAGGTCGAACGGCGGATAATCCTGCCCCAACAGATAATTGTTGACGACATAGTTCCAGATCAGGTCGCGCCCGCGCAACAGGTTGAAGGTCAGCGCCATGTAGCGCCCGTCGAGGAAGCCGCCGGTCGACAATTTGTCCACCAGCTTCATCTGTTCATCGTCCACGAACAGGGTGAGATCGCCTGCCTTGCTGAAATCGACCTGGGCAGTGAAGAAGGTCGCGCTCGCCACCTTGTCCGCTTCGCCGCGCGCGGCCAGCAGCGCCAGTGTCGCTGCCAGCGTCGTGCCTGCCACGCAATAGCCGATGGTGTGGACGCTCTTGACCTTGAGCAGGTCGCGCACCGTGTCGATCGCATCGACCTGTCCACGCAGGATATAATCGTCCCAGATGAGGTCCTTCATCGACGCATCGGCGGATTTCCACGACACCAGAAAGACGCTGATCCCTTGATCCACCGCCCATTTGACAAAACTTTTTTGTGGGGACAGGTCGAGAATATAGAAGCGATTGATCCACGGCGGGAAGATGATGAGCGGGGTTTCCAGCACCATGTCCGTGGACGGGGCGTAATGGATCAATTGATAGAGCGGCGTTTCATGAATGATCTTGCCCGGCGTCGCGGCGATATTACGGCCTAGTTCGAACTGCGTGCCGTCAGTGTGCGTCAATTGCCCCTTTTCCAGATCGGCCAGCATATGCTGGAGGCCCTTGACCAGATTCTCGCCGCCGCTCTCGATCGTCTTTTGCACCACGGCCGGGTTGGTCAACGGAAAGTTGGACGGCGACAGCGCATCCAGCATACCGCTTGTCGCGAAGCGCAGCTTGGCCTTCTGCTTGGGGTCCACCCCATCCACCGCATCGGCCAGCCCAGTCATATAGTCGGACACCAGCAGGTAACTTTGGCGGATGATGTCGTAAAAGGGATTTTGCGTCCAGGCTGGATCGGCGAAGCGGCGGTCCTTGCGCGCGGCCGGGCTATCGGCCGGGACAGGCAGGGGTGCATCGCGCAACATCCCCCCCGAATCGAGGAAACGCTGCCACATTGCCAGCCCTTCGTCGGCGAAACTCGACTGTATGCGCGCCACGGCATGCGGATCGAAAGGCAAAGTCAGGCCTGATGCGCCTGCCGCCTGCTCCAACATCAATTGCTGAGCGCGACCGATCGCATGGGTCCATTGCTGCATCTGTTCCAAAGTGGGCAGGTGCGGCTCTGCGACATCACTCTTTTCCATAGCCACTCTCCTGTGCCTGGTATCATATCGTCGCGCCGCTTTCTCTGGCGCGTCGCAGGTTGGCCGGTTATAGCCAGTTTGTGACGCGACAACGGCGTTCACTATACTATTCCCTACCGAGAGCTTTCAGGAAAGCCCCTATAATGTCCGAAGAATTTTACCGCATGAAGCGCCTGCCACCCTATGTCATCGCCGAAGTCAATGCGATGCGGGCGGCGGCGCGCGCGGCGGGCGAGGACATTATCGACCTGGGCATGGGCAATCCCGACCTGCCACCCCCGCCCCATGTCATCGACAAGCTGATCGAAGTAGTACGCAAGCCCGACGCCCATGGCTATTCCCAGTCGAAGGGCATTCCCGGCCTGCGCAAGGCGCAGGCCAATTATTACGGCCGCCGCTTTGGCGTGGATGTCGACCCCGAAACCGAGGTCGTCGTGACCATGGGGTCGAAGGAAGGGCTGGCAAGCCTTGCCACCGCGATCACCGCGCCGGGCGATGTCGTGCTGGCCCCCAACCCAAGTTATCCGATCCATATGTTCGGCTTCATTCTTGCCGGTGCCACGATCCGATCGGTGCCGACGACACCGGACGAAAATTATTTTCGATCGCTTGATCGGGCCATGGCCTTCACCGTGCCGCGTCCCTCGATCCTGGTGGTCAATTATCCGTCGAACCCGACCGCCGAGACGGTGGACCTGGCCTTTTACGAGCGACTCGTTGCCTGGGCGAAGGAAAACAAGGTCTGGGTCTTGTCCGACCTTGCCTATTCCGAACTCTATTATGACGGCAAGCCCACCCCCTCCATCCTGCAGGTGCCGGGCGCGAAAGAGATAGCGATCGAGTTCACCTCGCTCAGCAAAACCTATTCGATGGCCGGTTGGCGGATCGGTTTTGCGGTTGGCAACAAGCAACTTATCGCCGCAATGACCCGTGTAAAAAGCTATCTGGATTATGGCGCCTTCACACCGATCCAGGCAGCAGCATGCGCGGCACTTAACGGTCCGCAGGATATCGTCCAAAAGAACCGCGAACTATATCATAAGCGCCGGGACGTGCTTGTGGAGAGTTTCGGCCGCGCCGGCTGGGACATCCCCGCCCCGCCCGCATCCATGTTCGCCTGGGCGCCATTGCCGCCTGCGCTCAAAGAAATGGGAAGTTTAGAATTTTCCAAGCAATTGCTCACTCATGCCAAGGTCGCGGTCGCGCCGGGCGTGGGTTATGGCGAAGATGGCGAAGGCTATGTCCGCATTGCCATGGTAGAAAATGAACAGCGGTTGCGGCAGGCGGCGCGCAACGTGAAGAAATATCTCCAGTCGATGGGCATCAACACCCCGGCCAAGGGCGCGGCCTGATCAGCGGGCGGATGCGAACGTCATGAGCGACTTTATTTCCCTGCCCCAGGTGTCTCAGGTCGCCCAGACGATCCAATTGGCGGTCGCGCCCGTGTTTTTATTGGCCGGGATCGGCGCATTCCTTAATGTCTGCGCCGCGCGCCTCGCCCGTGTCATCGACAGGGCGCGCGTCGTTGAAAAGTCGGTGATGATATCACGTGGCGAAGAACATGATCGGCTGGTAGGCGAAATACGTGTTCTCGATCGGCGGATGAGTGTCGTGAATGGCGCGATCTTTCTGAGCGTGGCATCGGGTTGCGCCATCTGCTTGGTCGTGATCCTGTTGTTTGCGTCAGAGCTGGTCAATGCACATCTCGGCACCGCGATCGCCATATTGTTCATTTTGGCAATGTTGTTGCAAGCGGCTGCCTTTGGCACGTTCATTCAGGAAATCCGCCTGGCTGCCCGCACCATCCACATCCGCAACGAAGTGCTTTATCATAAGGCGGAGGAGGATAGCGGGACATGACCCGCTTCACCGTCAATGATCGGCCAGTACAATATCGCATGGACCCGGACACGCCGCTGCTATGGGCACTGCGCGATGCGTCGAACCTGACCGGCACAAAATATGGTTGCGGCACGGGCGATTGCGGTGCCTGTACGGTGGATATCGATGGAGAGGCAGTGCGATCCTGCCAGGTAACGATCGGCAAGACCGAGGGGCGGTTCGTTACGACGATCGAGGCCTTGTCGCCCGATCGCGGCCATCCGCTGCAACAGGCTTTTGCCGCCGACAATGTGTCGCAATGCGGCTATTGCATTCCCGGCATCATCATCGCCTCATCGGTTCTGCTCCGCCAAAGCGATGACCCCAGCGACGAAGAGATTGATGCCGCAATCACCAATATCTGCCGCTGTGGCATCTATCCCCGCCTGCGCGGCGCGATCAAAAGGGCGGGACGGATCATGCGCGGGGAAGAACGGGTTGCCGCCGCGCCGCCGCCCGGCATCACCCCTGACAATGCTGCGAAAAGCGTACCGGCCTTGGGCAAGTCCTGAAGCGCTTCGGGGCAGCGATTACACGCTTCAGGCAGACGGGGCGATGATCGGCCCCAACGCTTCCGCGAGCGTGGTACTTGAATAGGGTTTCTTGACCAGCACGATATCCGCGAAGCGTTCGGGCAGTTCCAGCCCATCCCCATAGCCCGTGGCGAAAAGAAAGGGGATGCCTTTCTGCGTCAGCAGGTCGGCTACCGGCAAGCTGGTTTCATGACCCAGATTGAAGTCCAGCACGGCCAGATCAATCGCCTGAACCATGATTGCTTCATGGGCGCGCCCCACACTGGCCACGGTCAGTACCTCTGCTCCTAACTCGCGCAACGCATCCTCGCCATCCATGGCAATGATCATATTGTCCTCGACAAGCAGAACATTGCGATCGCGCAGCAGACTGAGCGTTGCGGGCGTTACAGGCTTTGTCCGATCGCGCGGCGTGGCTTCAGGCAGTACCGAGACGATATGGCGCGATGGAATACAAAAATGCGCTTCGATCCCGGCCAGCCGATAATGAATTTCAGCATCCCCCTCTAGATCATAAGGGATGGACCGTTCGATGACCGTCGAACCAAAACCCCGGCGCGTCGGTGCTGATACCGCCGGTCCGCCGCTCTCCGTCCAGTCGAGCAGCAGGCTACCGTCCGCGTCCACCCGCCAATTTATCTTGACCGTGCCATTGTCCGACAGCGCACCATATTTGGCGGCGTTGGTCAGCATTTCGTGGATCACCAGCGCCATAACTGTGAAGCAGCCAGGGGTGAGCAACACATTGGGACCGGAAGTCTGTACCCGATCGCGTCGTTCGCCGAGATACGCGCCCGCCTCCACCTCTATAAGATCGTAGAGGCGCGCAGGACTCCAGCGATCGGCGGTAATCTGATCATGCGCCCGTGCCAGCGCATGGATGCGGCTTTCGAGTGTGCCGATAAACTCGTCAACAGACCCGGCGCTATCGCGCGTCTGCGACAGCAAGCCGCGGATGAGGGAAAGAATGTTGCGAACGCGATGGTTGAGTTCCGCGATCAGCAATTCCTGTTTCTCGTTCGCGCGCTGCCGTTCCTGATCAGCAAAATCGGAAAGACGCAGCACCACTTCCAGCAAGGCGGTTCGGAGCGCTTCGGCTACACGCAGTTCAGCGGGGGCGAAGGGCAACGCTACACCCTTGACCAGTTGCGACCAGCTTTCAAAGCTCTTGCGCGGGGTCAAACGCGGGCCATTAGGGCCATATTCGATATGCTTGTCCTGCTGCCCGGCCCAGCGCACCGCCCGCAATTGTTCGGCGCGAAACAGTACGACATAATCGCGCGGGCGACGCGAGAGTGGAATGGCAAGCAATCCAGCGGCACGATCGGCATAGGCAGCCGCGTCCGGTAGCAGCGACGACAAATTGTCGGTGGTGTACACCTGACTGGCGGCAACCCGGTTCATCATCGCAATGATGGCCGAAAAATCCGCAGGGTCCGGCGTCAGGCCGGAAAAGGTCATCTGCCCGTCAATGAACACGCCCACGCCATCGGCGGGGATGGTATCAAAGATGATATCGCCCAGCCAACGCGCATTGGACAACAGATCGTGATCCTGTGCGACCGCCGCCATCAATCGATCAGCAACCTGCCGCGCCTTGCCTTCATAAGTGGCTGTCTCGGCACGCTCGCGGCTTTCGAGCATCATCGAAAATATCTGGCCAAATAATTCGGCCGCGCTGCGCTGGGCGAAAGTGGGCAGGCGCGGGGAATAATGGTGACAAGCGAACAGGCCCCATAATTTGCCATCCACGATGATGGAGATGGAGAGTGAGGCTCCCACGCCCATATTGCAGAGATATTCGATATGAATGGGCGAAACCGCGCGTGTCAGGCATAGGGACATGTCTAACGCTGCCCCATTGGGATCCAGCGCAGGCACAACCGGGACGGGTGTCGCCTTTACGTCCGCGATGACCCTGAAAATATTCCGCAAATACAAAGCTCGCGCCTGCACCGGAATGTCCGACGCGGGATAATGGAGGCCATAGAAACTCTCCACGCCCGAACGGAGCGCCTCGGCAACAACCTCGCCATCGCCGCCGGCGGCAAAGCGATAGACCATGACCCGGTCGAATCCGGTCAATGCCCGCACCTGCCGGGCGCCATCGCGCAGGAAGGCAGCCATGCCATCGACCTGCGCCAGCCGCGAAACCATCGAGCGCACGATGCTGCTGGCTTCCATCTCGTCATGCGCGGCAGGCTCGCCTTCGATCACCACCAGTTGGCCGGAAAAATGCACCGCGACATCAAACAACGGGCCGCCGTCGATCAGGGACAGAGAGAAAATACGTTCGACCGAGTCAGGCCCTCGCAACAACGTGATACGATTGCGCAGCGCATGGATCGCGTCGGCTGAAAACACCGCACTGATCGGCTGACCCAATAAAGCGTCGGGTTCGTGGCCGATAAAGGCAGCACTGTTGGCCGAGACACGCGACACCAGCCAATCGGCGGTCAGGGCAATGAGAAAGCCGAACGGCTGGATCGTGCCCAACACATGGATGGGCTCGCGGTCACAATTGGTCAGATCAACGGCAAAGCCAGTAGGATTATCCACATCAGCCATATATCATCGCCGTTTCGGCGGCACCCGCCTGCGCAAAAAGGGCAAAGGCTGCCTTCGCTCCTAGCACGGCATCGTCCAGCCACATCTCATCCCCCTGTGCCGCTGCGCTGTCGAGTCTATGCTGGAAATCAATCCATTCGCCCTTCTCATGCGTGGCGGAAAGATAAGCGGTCGGCAGACCCGACGCGACTTTTCGCGCCAACATAGCGCCGCCTAAACGCGACCCCTCAAGGGCATATAGCAATCCCCAGCGATAGCCTTCGCCAGCATGCGGCTTCAGCGGCAGCGGCGAAGGCATGGCATGTCCCAAAGCGGCAAGGTCATCGGCCAGAAGCGGCAAACGCGGCATGGCGGGCCGCGCAACCGGCTCCAGCGCACCCAGAGCGCGGGCATGCGCCATCAGAAAAACATGGTAACTTTCCGGCGCATCCAGTGCATAACCAGCAAATAGCATATCGACCTGCCGATGGTTTTCCGTCGTTGCGTCACGCAAGGCCAGACGGATTCGGCCGACATGGGAGGGGTTCTTCACGCAGCGGTCCTAGAGGCAGTTGCAATCCCATGCACTGATCTGGATCAGCTTTTGAGGCAATGGTCCGTTTATATGGGTGAGGAACCAAGATGAACAGCGCGACTGCAAGATGAACAATCGTACATGTTCGCGTTGGACCGATCCTTTCAAATGGCTGACGAACAGGTTCAGACTTGTGACACGGCGAAAATCCTAATCAGGGAAGATCAGGGCGCACTCTGCACCCGTAGAACGAAAGTCGGAACGATGTTCAGGAAGATGATGCTGGCGGGGTTGATGAGTGCGACAGTGTTGAGCGGCATCGCGCCCGCCTATGCACAAAGCGAACCGCGCGAGCGCGGCAACCGCAGCGAGCGGATGCAGCGGCCTGATCGCAATGGTGGCGAGATGCGCGGCAACGCGATGCGCCCGGCACGGCCCGACGCCGGACCGCGGGTTCAACAGCCAAGCCGCGACATCATCCGCCCCGATCCGGCGCAGAGGGACCAACAACGGCGCGATCAACCGCGCCCCGATCCCCGGATGCGCGCCGCGCCTGATCGGAATCCCAATGACCGGGTCATATCTACGCCGGATCAGCGTGGTGGCTGGCAGGATAGGCGCTATGCGCCGCGGGATGCGCGGAATGACCGCCGCGACGGACAACAGGACTGGCGGAATGATCGGCGTGACCAGCGTCGCGATGACCGCCAGGACGGGCGGGGCGATCCGCGCAACGATCAGCGTTGGAACAATAATCGCGGCTGGGTCGGCGGCGTTGGCAATAACAACTGGAATAATGGCCGCCGTTACGACGATCGCACACGCTGGAACGACCAGCGGCGCTGGGACAATGGCTGGCGACAGGATAGGCGCTATGACTGGAACAGTTATCGCAGCCGCAACGCCAACCAGTTCCGTATGGGCCGCTACTATGCGCCGCGCGGATGGGATTATGGCTATCGGCGCTTTTCGGTGGGGATCACCTTGTCCAGCCTGCTCTATGCCAATAATTTTTGGCTGAACGATCCCTACGCTTATCGCCTGCCCCCCGCTTATGGCACGTTGCGCTGGATACGCTACTATGATGACGCCTTGCTGGTGGATATTCGCGACGGATATGTCGTGGATGTGATCAACGGTTTTTTCTGGTGACGTAAGCAGACTTCCTGGAGTGGCCTTCAGGAACGACTGACCCCGGTGCGGTGACGCGCCGGGGTCTTTTCATGCGCCTTCAGTCTGTGGCAGGAGGCAGGTATGACGGACATATTGGATGATGGCGGCATTGCTTCCCCTGCGCGCGCGCAAATCGGCGCTGATGTGCGCGCTAGATTGGAGCGCAACCCGATGGTAAGCCGGATCGACAGCGACAAGATCGACATTTTCGGACGACAGGCGTTCTTGAGCCGCGAGGAATGTGCCGCCCTTCGCGCCATGATAGATGCTGGCGCAAAGCCATCGACATTATTTTCAGGCAGCGCAAACGCGGATTATCGCACCAGCCATAGCTGCAACCTTGATCCGTTTGACGATCTGGTGCGCGCAGTGAGCGATCGGATTTGCGCATTGACGGGTCTGCCGGCCCACCATGGCGAAACCCTGCAAGGCCAGCGTTATACGGCCGGACAGGAGTATAAAGTCCATTGTGACTATTTCCCGGTCAACGCCGATTATTGGCAGCGCATGCGCACGTGCGGCGGCCAGCGCAGTTGGACCACGATGATCTATCTGTCGAATGTCGACAGGGGGGGCGAAACGCATTTTCCCCATTGCGAATTCATGGTCCCGCCGGTCGAAGGCATGTTGCTGGCCTGGGATAATATGGACCGATCGGGAGCGCCCAATGTGATGAGCCTCCATGCCGCACGCCCAGTCGAGTTGGGCACCAAATATGTGGTCACGAAATGGTTTCGCGAGCATCGCTGGCAACGGTGATCGGGCATTACAATTTGCGACATAAATGACTGAAAACTGACAGGCCTATTCTCGCATCGTTCAGCCGCGCAGCGGCATATCTCTGTGTGTTGGCAGCGGAACCGGACCTTTTCCTTTCGGTTGAGTCGCCAGACAAATTGGAGACGAGATATGCGTAAACTGATCATTCTTGGCCTATTGGCTGCAACGGTTGCGCCGAGCGTTGCATCGGCGCAGTCCGCCCGCGAAGTCCGCCAAAGCCAGCGCGACTTGCGTCAAGAACAGCGTGACCTGCGCCAGGCGCAACGCTATGGCAGTCCGCGTGATGTACGGGCCGAACGACGCGACGTGCGCGAAGCCCGGCGCGAAGTGCGCGAGGATTGGCGCGACTACCGCCGCAACAACCGCAACGTCTATCGCGCGGGCAATTGGCAAGCACCGTTCCGCTACAATCAATGGAATGTGGGCGCGCAGCTTCGCCCCACTTATTACAGTTCTCGCTATTATATCAGCGATCCCTATCGTTATCGCCTGCCCCGTCCGGGCATGAACCAGCGTTGGGTACGGCACTATAACGATGTGCTGCTCGTGAACGTGCGCACTGGTCGCGTGATCCAGGTGCATCGCGGCTTCTTCTGGTAAGACGCTGACGGAATGAAGAAGACCCTCGACGCCAGCCGTCGGGGGTCTTTCTCGTCAGCATCCCCTTGGCCGCGCCACCCGTTGCCGGGTAGGCGCGGCCGATGGTCCGCAAAGCGTTCCATCAGTCCGAAAGGGGGGTGGACTGACCGGCAAACGACCAATTCAGGCAAATGTTCCCGCCTGCCAGCACTGTCAGGCTGCAAGCGCTTCGGCAATTAACGCTCGGCTATTGGCGATGCCATAGAGTGCGATAAAGCTGCCCATACGCGGCCCCTGATCCGCGCCAAGCAATGTCTGATAGAGCGCCCTGAACCAATCGCGCAGTTCAGCAAAGCCAAAGGTCTCATCCTTCCCAATGGCATAGACGATATTTTGAATATCCTCCGCCGACGCACTTTCGGGCAGGGCGGCAAGTTCGGCATCCAGCCGGCGCAGTGCCGCGGCCTCATTGGCATCAGGTGCCCGGCGATGCAGCGTCGGAGCCACGAAATCGCGATGATAGGCGAGAGCGTGCCCGATCAGCGCATCGAGTTCGGGGTAGGTTTCCGCATTGGCGTCGGCCACGTAATTTTTAAGATAAGCCCAGACCTGATCGCGGCTGGCATCCCCCATCACACCGACCAGATTGAGCAACAGGCCAAAGGTTACCGGCAGCTTGCCGTCCGGCAGCTTGCCATCATGGACATGGTGAACCGGATTGCCCAACCGTTGTTCAATTGGTTGATTCGCATAATTGCTGCGGAACTGCCAATATTCATCAACGGCTCTGGGGATAACGCCCATGTGCAATTGCTTCGCCTTCTTGGGCTCACGATAGGCGTAAAAGGCCAGACTTTCCTGCGGACCATAGGTCAGCCATTGTTCAAGGCTGAGACCATTGCCCTTCGACTTGGAGATTTTCTCGCCCTTTTCATCGAGAAACATCTCATAGTTAAACCCTTCGGGCGGACGGGCACCCAGCGCGCGGCAGATTTTGGAGGATTGCGTGACCGAGTCGATCAGATCCTTGCCCGCCATCTCATAATCGACGCCCAGCGCAACCCAGCGCATGGCCCAATCGACCTTCCATTGCAGCTTGGCCGCGCCCGACAGAATGGACTGTTCGATCATCTCGCCCTCATCCTCGAAACGGATAAGGCCTGCATCGGCGTCAATGACCTCTACCGGCACTTGCAGGACGATACCGCTTTTGGGGCTGATCGGCAAAACAGGCGAATAAGTCGCCTGCCGTTCCTTGCGTAGGGTCGGCAGCATGATGTCCATGATGTCCTGATAATGGTGCAGGACATTTTTGAGCGCGTCGTCAAACGCGCCCGCCTGATAGCGGTCGGTGGCGGACACAAACTCATAATCGAATCCGAAACGGTCCAGAAATTCGCGCAGCATCGCATTATTGTGATGCGCGAAACTTTCGAATTTCTCGAATGGATCAGGCACCTGCGTCAGCGGCTTGCCCAGATGTTCCGTCAGCATCGCCTGGTTGGGGACATTGTCGGGCACCTTGCGCAAGCCGTCCATGTCGTCACTGAACGCAATCAGCCGGGTCGGTACATCCGACAGCGCATGCCAGGCGTTGCGCACCATGGTCGTGCGCAGCACCTCGTTGAACGTGCCGATATGCGGCAGACCCGATGGACCATAGCCGGTTTCGAACAGAATATGCCCCTTGGCCGGAACGCCGCCGTCGGGTCCGTGGGGCGGATAGCGTTTCAGCAGCTTGCGCGCCTCTTCATAGGGCCAGGCCTTGGCCGCCTGCGCGGCGGTACGGAGCGTGTCGGATACGGTCATATCCGAGCCTCTACCGTCCCGCCCCACGAAAGGGAACGGCTTTTGCTGACAAGGACTGTTAGCTTTAGGTCGTCTTTGGCTTTCATTAACCTTGAATAGCGATACTGTTCTGCGTGATTGGAGGCGAAATGCAGATTCAGCGCAGCCGGGAGCGCATCTCTGTCGAGATTCCCATCGTCGTGACGACGGTGCTGGATAGCCTGCAAGGTGTGATTGTCGACCTGAGCGAAGGTGGCGCCCAAGTCACAGGCTGTACGCTGCCGCCCAAGTCGCAATGCCAGATCGACCTGGATGGCTATAGTGTCTTTGGGACCGTGCGCTGGTCTGAAGAGGATCGTATGGGCATTCGCTTTCTCTATGAATTGACCGAAGGGCCGCTGTTCGAGAAACTGGCCATTGCCAAGGCCGCACGCCGCGCGCCCGTCACCTTCCAACCCCGAATGCAACCCATGGCGATGAGCGGTGGCGGATTTGGCCGCCGCACCGGCTGAAAGCCGACCAAAACAGGTTTTCCTTTTGTTCCTGTTCGCCTAAGCCGGGCAGGTGATCGACCCCGCCGACCTTCCCGCCCTTCACGCCAGCCATGGCGGCATCTGGTTGCGCGATGGCGGCCGCACGCAAGGGCTGGCCAAGGGACGGGCGATCGCGCGCGCGGCCGAAACGCCGGTGCTGCTGCTCAACGCGCCCCTGACCGGCCAGCGGCTCGGCTATCCCGAATTGAACGGCCTCGACCTGCTGGAATTATGGGCTTTTCTCCATCCCGCCCGCTTTCTGGTGCCCACGCCCAAGGGGCTGGCGGCGGTGCTCAATTTAGCGGTTCCGGCCAGCGAAGGCAACATTCCCGGCCTGCTGCAACAAGCAGCGCAAGTAATGCTCGACCGGCTGGGATCGACCGACTGGACCGAGCGCGAAGGCGGCTGGACCGCGGCGCAATCGCTGCACCGGTTGCGCTGGACCTGGGCACCACTGGTCGCGCCGCGCATCGCCAAGCCCAAGGAAGCCGAACGCTGGCTCTTTTCCAAATTGCCCGAATGGGAGGAAGCGCAGCCCCGCCCCGCCCCGCGCACG
Organism: Sphingobium xenophagum; assembly: GCF_031457465.1. Classification (GTDB taxonomy): domain Bacteria; phylum Pseudomonadota; class Alphaproteobacteria; order Sphingomonadales; family Sphingomonadaceae; genus Sphingobium; species Sphingobium xenophagum_A. The sequence continues at coordinate 99,079 of NZ_JAVDWV010000001.1, read as the reverse complement.
ATCGCACTGGATGAAGGACAGGTGCTGGCCCGGCTCGACGCGCTGACCGGCGAAGGAGCCGAGCCGCGTCCTGGCCAGCGCGCCTATGCCGCCGCCGCCAGTGCCGCCTTCCTGCCGCGCCGCCATCGCGACCAGCCCAATATGCTGCTCGCCGAAGCAGGCACCGGCATCGGCAAGACGCTTGGCTATCTCGCCCCCGCCTCACTCTGGGCCGGACAGGCGCAAGGTACGGTGTGGGTGTCGACCTATACCAAGGCGCTGCAGCGCCAGCTCGATCGCGAATCGCTGCGGCTCTTTCCCGACCCCGCCATTGCGGCCAAGCGGGTGGTGGTGCGCAAGGGACGGGAAAATTATCTCTGCCTGCTCAATCTGGAGGATGCGCTACAGGGCGGCTTTACCGGCCGCGCGGCGATATTGGCGCAACTGGTCGCGCGCTGGGCGGCGTTCAGCAAGGATGGCGACATGGTCGGCGGTGACTTGCCTGGCTGGTTGCCCACCCTGTTCCGGCGCAATGGATCGACCGCGCTGACCGACCGGCGGGGCGAGTGCATCTATGCCGGCTGCCCCCATTATCGCAAATGCTTCATCGAGCGGTCGTCGCGGGCGAGCGCGGACGCCGACATCGTCATCGCCAATCATGCGCTGGTCATGATCAACGCCGCGCGCGGGCGGGAAACCGGCCAGCGACCACAGCGCATCATCTTCGACGAAGGCCATCATCTGTTCGATGCCGCCGATTCGACCTTTTCGGTCGCGCTGTCGGGGCAGGAAGCGATCGAGCTGCGCCGCTGGATCATGGGGCCGGAGGGCGGATCACGCGGGCGGCGACGCGGGCTAGCGGCGCGCCTGTCCGATCTTGCCAGCTATGATGAGGAGGGCGGGCAGGCGATCCGCGCGGCGCTCGATGCCGCGCAGGCACTACCCGCCGATGAATGGCTCAAGCGCGTTGTCGCGGGCGAACCGTTCGGAGCGCTGGAAGCCTTGCTGACCGCGGTGCGCGCCACCGTCTACGCCCGCGCCGCCGATACGGGCGAGGCCGATGCGGGCTATGGCATGGAAACCGAACTGGCCGAACCGGACGGCGCATTGGTCGAGGCGGCACAGGAAGCGGCGCTGGCGCTCGACGCGCTCATCAAGCCATTGGTGCGGCTGGGGCGACGGCTGGAAGCGGTGATAGAGGATGCGCCGGACTGGCTGGACAGCGCGGCGCGGGCGCGGATCGAGGGCGCGGTGGCGTCGCTCGGCTGGCGGCGCGACCTGATCGCGGCCTGGCTGGCGCTATTGACGCGCATCGGCGGCCCGGCGGACCCTGACTATGTCGACTGGCTGGCGGTCGACCGGATCGAGGGGCGCGAGTTCGACATCGGCATCCATCGCCACTGGCTCGACCCCAGCCGCCCGCTGGCCGAAGCCGTGCTGAAACCAGCGCAGGGGGTGATCGTCACCAGCGCGACGCTAAAGGGCGGCGGCGAATGGAGCAATGCGGAAGGGCGCAGCGGCGCGGTCCACCTGCCCCATGGTGCCGAGCGGTTCGAGGCGGCCAGCCCCTTCGACTATCCAGGGCGCGCCGAAGTGTTGATCGTCACCGACATCAAACGGGGCGACATCGCCGCCTTGTCCGGTGCCTATGGCCGCTTGATCGAGGCGGCGGGCGGCGGCACGCTGGGGCTGTTCACCGCGATCCGTCGGCTGCGCGGCGTCCATGCGCGCATTGCCGACCGGCTGGCGCGCGCGGGCCTTCCGCTTTACGCCCAGCACGTCGACCCGATCGACACCGGCACCCTGGTCGATATTTTCCGCGACGATCCGCGCGCCTCGCTGTTGGGGACTGACGCATTGCGCGACGGTGTGGACGTGCCGGGCCATTCGCTGCGGCTGGTGGTGATGGAGGGGGTGCCATGGTCCAAGCCCACGGTCCTGCACGCGGCGCGGCGACTGGCGGGTGGCGGCAATGCCTATGACGACCGGCTGATCCGCGCGCGGCTGGCGCAGGCATTCGGGCGGCTCATCCGCCGCGCCGAGGACAGGGGCAGTTTCGTGATCCTGTCGGCCGCCATGCCCAGCCGGCTATTGAGCGCCTTCCCGCCGGGAACGCCGATCCGTCGCCTGACGCTGGACGAAGCGATCCTGGCGGTCAACGCCAGCGCGCGCGCGCAAACGCTTGGCGAAACGGCCGCTTTGGGGCATCAGGGGGCCGAATCCGGCATGCCCCCCCAGGAGACAGAATGAAACGGCTGACCCTGTTGCGCCACGCCAAGTCGGACTGGGACGATCCGGTGGCTCGCGATTTCGACCGGCCACTGAACCGCCGGGGCGAAAAGGCTGCCATATTGATGGGCCAGTTCGCCGCGCGCCGCGCCATGCAGTTCGACATGCTGGTCGCCTCGCCTGCCGTGCGGGTGGTCGAGACGCTGGACGTCTTCTTCACAGGCTATGGCCAGATACTCGACGCGCATTGGGACCGGCGCATCTACCTCGCCTCCTCCCCGATCCTGTTCGACGTCGTGCGCGATTTGCCCGACAAGGCCGAAAGCGTGTTGATGGCTGGGCATAATCCGGGGCTGGAGGAGTTGATCCTCGACCTCGTCCCGGATGATGGCAACAATGACTTGCGCGAGAATGTGGAGGCGAAGTTCCCGACCGCCAGCATCGCTGTGCTTGATCTCGCCATCGACCGCTGGTCGCAAGCAAAAGAAGGTGTCGCGACACTAGCCAGCTTCACCCGACCGCGCGACCTCGACCCCGCATTGGGGCCAAGTTCGCGGTGACGCCGATCACGTGGCGCAGGGCGGCGGTGGACGACGCCCCTGCCCTCTCCATCTTGGGCGGCGCGACTTTCCTTACCAGCTTTGCCCATGATCATCCCGGCAAAGCGCTCACCACCCATATCCGCACCGCGCATGGCGAGGCCTATTATGCAGCGGCGCTCGCCGATCCGGCGCAGACCGTGCTGATCGGTGAAACCCCGCTGGGCGCAGCGGTGGGCTATGCGATGATCACCCCGCCCGACCTGCCGATCGCGACTGACCCGGCGCGTGACGTGGAATTGAAGCGCATCTACCTGCTGCATGGCTGGCAGGGTGGCGGTCATGGCGATGCGATCATGGCGCTGGTGGTCGAAGAAGCGCAGCGGCGCGGGGCGCGCCGGTTGCTGCTCGCCGTCTATCCGCAAAATGACCGCGCGCGACGCTTTTATGCGCGGCATGGCTTTGGCGAGATCGGCGCATTGACCTTCATGGTCGGGGACGTGCCGTTCCGCGACCTCATCTATGCGCGGACGCTATAGAGCGATCGCGCGGGCCAGCGTGGCACGGATGGTTTCGAGGCGCATCAGCAGGTCATCTTCGGCCTGCTGCGGCGAAACCATAGGAGCAGCGCCATTGCCCTCTTCCAGTGCCTTTTGCGCACCCTTGACGGTGAAGCCCTCCACATTCAGCAGATGATGGATGCGGCGGGCCAGATCGACGTCGGCGGGGCGATAATAGCGCCGATTGCCGGAGCGTTGGAGCGGTCGCAACTGCGGAAACCGCGTCTCCCAATAGCGCAAAATATGCTGGGCCAAACCCAGTTCACCGGCCAGTTCGCCGATGGTCAGAAATGCCCCCTCCGTCTTTTTCATGACAGCGATGTTGCACCCACAGCCGGGCGCGCGTCAACCATGGTAAATGTCGGAGAAAGAAGAAAAAGCCAGTGGGCTAAGACGGGGATCAGGCGACCCGGTCGCGCATCGTCTGGCTGGCGCGGAACGTCAGTACCCGGCGCGGCTGGATCGGCACCTCGACCCCGGTCTTGGGGTTGCGGCCCATGCGCTGCGTCTTGTCGCGCAGGACGAAGGTGCCAAAGCTGGAGATTTTCACATTCTCGCCGCGCTCCAGCGCGACCGACATATGGTCGAGGATCGATTCGACCAGCGCAGCGGCTTCCGCCCGCGACAAGCCGACATGGCGGTTGAGGCTTTCCGCCAGATCCGCGCGCGTCAATGTACCCGTGCCGCTCATAACCCGTCGCTCCCCGATGACAGAACGCCAAATTGACCGATTTATGCCAAATGTGCAAGCATTGCCTGCCGTTACGTCACAGGCGAATGACGCAGGCGCCCCAAGTGAAGCCGCCGCCCATCGCTTCCAGCACGATGAGTTCGCCCGGCTTGATCCGCCCGTCGCGCACGGCGAGGTCGAGCGCCAGCGGAACCGACGCAGCGGAGGTATTGGCGTGGCGGTCAACGGTCACCACCACCCGGTCGGGCGACAGCTTCAATTTGCGCGCCGTAGCATCAAGAATGCGGGCATTGGCCTGGTGCGGGACCAGCCAGTCGATGTCGGCATTGGTCAGGCCCGCCATCGCCATGACTTCGTTGAGGACCGAGGCGAGGTTGACGACAGCATGGCGGAACACCTCCTGCCCACGCATCCGCAGCTTGCCCACGGTCTGCGTCGTTGACGGGCCGCCGTCGACATAAAGAAGCTGGTTGTGGCGGCCATCAGCGTGCAGTTTCGACGCCAGGATACCGCGCGCGCCATCCGCGCTTTCCTCCGCGCCCAGCACCACCGCACCCGCGCCATCGCCGAACAGCACGCAGGTAGCGCGATCCTCCCAGTCGAGGATGCGGCTGAAGGTTTCCGCGCCGATCACCAGTGCCCGGTTCGCGGCACCCGATCGGATCATGCTGTCCGCCACGGTCATGGCGTAGAGAAAGCCAGAGCAGACGGCGGCAACGTCGAACGCAACGCAATCGTCGATGCCAAGCGCGGCCTGTACCGTGGTCGCGCTGGCTGGAAAAGTCTGGTCCGGGGTCGCCGTCGCCAAGATGATCAGGTCGATATCCTGCGGCGCGACACCCGCCGCGTCGAGCGCGGCGCGGGCGGCATCGGTCGCCAGCGTAGAGGTCGTCTCGCCGTCACCCGCAATATGGCGGTTACGGATGCCGGTACGCTCGACGATCCATTCGTCGCTGGTATCGACAGTCTGCGCCAGTTCGGCATTGCTGACCGCGCGAACAGGCAGGGCCGAGCCGGTGCCCAGCAATATTGACCGACGGATCACTTGACGGGCAGCTCCAGCTTGGCGGCGGCGGCCGACAGGTCCGCAATGCCCGCCATATCGGCGGCGATGCGACGGGTGATGTCTTCTTCCAGCAGCCGCGCGGCGACATGGACCGCGTTGGCCACGCCCTTGGCATCGGCGCTACCATGGCTTTTCACGACAACGCCGTTGAGGCCCAGAAAGACCGCGCCATTATGGTTATTGGGGTCAAGATGATGTTTGAGCAGATGCATGGCAGGCTTGGAGATCAGGAAGCCGATCTTCGAGCGGATCGAACTGGTGAACGCCTTGCGCAGCACGTCGGTAACGAAGCGGGCAGTGCCCTCCGCGGTCTTGAGCGCGACATTGCCCGAAAAGCCGTCGCACACGATCACATCGGTATCGCCGCGGCTGATCTTGTCGCCCTCGGTAAAGCCGTCGAACTGAAGCGGCAGGGTGTCGGCGGCGCGCAATATGGCGGCGGCGTCGCGAATCTCGTCCGTGCCCTTGAGATCCTCGGTCCCAATATTGAGCAGGCGCACGCGCGGCCGCTCAAGGTCAAAGGCGATGCGCGAATAGGCCGCGCCCATCACCGCGAACTGGACGAGGTTGCGCGCGTCGCATTCGGTATTGGCGCCCAGGTCGAGCATGATGACGTCATTGTCGCCCAGCGTCGGCAACATCGCGGCCAACGCAGGGCGATCGACGCCGGGCATGGTCCGCAGCGCCACTTTCGCCATCGCCATCAACGCGCCGGTATTGCCCGCCGATACCGCCGCCCCGGCCTGACCCGATTTCACGGCCGCAATGGCCATGCTCATCGAGCTGTCCTTCTTGCGGATGGCAACGCCGGGCTTGTCTGCCCCATCGACCACCGAAGGAGCGTGGACGACATCCGACGCAGCCCGCAAATTGGGGTGCTTGTCGAGCGCGGATTTGATCCGCGCTTCGTCACCGAACAGGGTGAAAAGGAGTCCGTCGTGCCGGTGACGGGCAAGCGCAACGCCCGCCATCATCACAGACACGCCCTCATCCCCGCCCATCGCGTCAATTGCGATTCGCGGTTGCCTGGACACGCTGATCACCCCTTTGCGGAGATCGAGACTGGCTTACGCCCCGACGGCGACGATTTCGCGACCGTTATAGTGGCCACAGGCACCGCACAGATTGTGCGGGCGCTTGAGTTCGCCACAGTTGGAGCATTCCTGAAATGCTTCGACCCGCAGCGAATCGTGGCTACGGCGCATACCGCGCTTGGAGGGGGACGTTTTCCTTTTGGGGACAGCCATGTCGGCACCTTGTTCCGTAAATTATCTGGTTGTGCGACTGGCCGGTTTCCGATGGAGACGCGGACGCCACAAGGCGCCGCAGACCCATGCGGCCCGGGTGATCGCGAAGCCCTGCGCCTATAGCGGTTTTTGTTCGGGGTGCAAGTCCTTCCTTGCCGATCGCGCCCCGCGCCTTAGACTGAAGCCCTACCGCAACGGGGGAATTTTCATGGCTTTGCCGATCACGCTGACCTTTGCCGCAGCCTGCGCGCTGCTTAACCTGTGGCTAGCGATTCGCTGCGTCCGGCTGCGCGCCAAGGACAAGGTGCTGCATGGCGATGGCGGCAGCGGGCTGCTGGCGCGGCGGATGCGCGCCCAGGCCAACTTCATCGAATATACGCCGATCGTGCTGACCCTGTTCGCGCTCGTAGAGTTGGCCGTGGGTGGCTCCTTGTGGCTGTCCATCGCGGCGCTGGTCTATGTGCTGGCGCGCGTAGCGCATGGCTTTGGCATGGATGCGGACAAGCCAACCATCTGGCGGGCCGTCGGCGCTCTGATCACTTGGCTGGTGATGGTGAGCCTCGCGATCACGGCGTTGACGATCGCCTACACCGCCACGCGCGAACTGCCTGTGCCGCCCGCACTGGCGGCACAGGTGTAGCGCAAGGACGCCTGCCCCCTCCGTCTGGCCTATGGCCAGCCACCTCCCCGTTCCGGGGAGGATTAGCCCGCCAGTACCGAATCGGCGACAAAGGGGTTGGTGCGGCGCTCATGGGCGAAATTGCTCATCGCGCCGTGGCCGGGGACGAAGGCCGTGTCGCCCCCCAATGGCCAGAGCTTGCCGGTAATCGCATCGATCAGCTCCTGGTGATTGCCACGCGGGAAATCGGTGCGACCGATCGACCCCTGGAACAGCACGTCGCCGACGATCGCGAGTTTGCTCGGCGCATGGTGGAACACGACATGGCCCGGCGTATGGCCGGGGCAATGGATGACGTCGAAGGTCAGGTTGCCGACCGTTACCTGGTCCCCATCCTGCAGCCAGCGATCAGGCTCAAAGCTCTCGCCCGGCATGCCCCAGCGTTTGCCGTCTTCGGCCAAGCGCTCGATCCAAAAGCGGTCCTCCTCATGCGGTCCTTCGATGGGCACGCCAAGGTCGCGGGCCAGAACCCCCGCTTGGCCGCAATGGTCGATATGGCCATGGGTAACGAGCAGTTTTTCGATCGTGACCCCCTGCTCCGCCGCCGCCCGTTTTAACACCGGCAGGTCGCCGCCCGGATCGACGAAGGCACCGCGCATGGTTTGGGTACACCAGAAGAGGGTGCAATTCTGCTGAAGCGGGGTGACCGGGATCAGCATGGCTTTGAGCGGAGGTGTCGTCATGCCCCCGATGTGGCGAAGCGACGCAGCGGGCGCAAGGCTAGACCGCCTCGTCCAGCGCGGCGAATGGCTCGGCCAGGCTGATACTGTCGAGCACCTTAGCGGTTTCATCGCGAACGCGCAGCATTACGCGGTGCAGGCGGCATTCCGATTCGGGCAGGCAGTTGGTGCAGCTTTCATGCGCGAAACGGCTCGCGCAAGGGGTCAACGCCAGCGACCCGCGCGTCATCCGCACAATGTCGCCATAGCTGATGTCGACGGGCGCCAGCGCCAACCAATAGCCCCCATCCCGCCCGCGCTGGGTCGCGACCAGCCCTTCGCGCGACAATTCGGAGAGGATGACGGTCAGGAATTTCGCCGGGATGTTCTGGCGTGTGGAAATCTCGCCAAGCGGCACCGGACCCTGACGGTAGCGATCAGCAAGATGTTGCAGCGCACGGATGGCGTAACGGGTCTTCTGGGACAACATAGCGTCGTTATTCGCCCCCTCGGCCGATTTTACAACCCGCTCAACGCGCGGGCGTCAGCGCCGCCCGCGCCTGACCCGGAAAGTCGCTGAACAGGCCGTCCACCCCGGTGGCGGCAATGGCACGGACATAGCTCGTGAAATCGCCCAGCCCCTGCGGATCGTCGAGCCGCTGATATTGCGGCGGCAGGAAGCTGTTTTCCATCCGCATCGTCCACACATGAACCTGCAAGCCCGCATCATGCGCGCGACCAACCAGCGCCGTCGCCCCTTCGGGCGCGATAACCAGCGCCGCCGATGGCCCGATCCCATCGGCATAGGCCGCGACATCGGTCAGCCCCTGAACGGTGAGCATATCGGTATAGCTGGTGCCGGGCAGGTCGGCAGGGCCGCCCTCGGCATCCACCAACTGAATGAGACGCAGGCGCGAGGTAGCGCGGATCACTTTGAGATTACCGACCTCGAACGACTGGATGAAAACCGGATCAGCTTCGGTCTGATAGCCATAGCGGCTCAGTAGATCGAGCAACGGCGCCTGGTGCGGCAGGCCCAGCCCGGCGAAATAGCTTGGATGCTTGGTTTCGGGATACAGGCCGATGCGGCGGCTGCTCTCGGCCTCCTTCGCGCGCACCAGTTGCACTATCTCTTCGAAGGTCGGGATCGGATAGAGGCCGTCGAACCGCTTGTTGGCCGTGCGCAGGTCCGGCAACCGCTCGCGGGCGCGTAAAGTGCGCAACTCGGCGAGGGTGAAATCCTCGGTGAACCAGCCCGACATTTCGATGCCGTCGATCGTCTTGGTCGTCTTGCGATCGGCAAATTCAGGATGTTCGGCGACATCGGTGGTGCCGCCAATCTCGTTTTCATGCCGGGCGACGAGGACGCCGTCCTTGGTCAGCACCAGATCCGGCTCGATATAGTCCGCACCCTGGTCTATCGCCCGCTCATAGCTGGCGAGCGTATGTTCGGGCCGTTCCCCGCTGGCACCGCGATGGGCGATGATCAGCGGATCGGCCCGCGCGGCGGAAAGGGGGATGAGGCTCATCAGCAGCAACAAGCCGATCCGCACCACATCCCCGCCCCTCAAGCCGAAACGCCTTGCAGCGTGTTTTCGTAGGTCGTGGCCTTGAACCCGATGATCGTGCCCTTGCCGGTGTCGAGGATCGGCCGCTTGATCAGCGAGGGGTTGGTGATCATCAGCAGGATCGCCTTGTCCGCATCGATATGCGCCTTGTCGCCTGCATCGAGCGCGCGGAAGCTGGTGCCGGAACGGTTGAAGATGGTTTCCCAGCCATGTTCCATGACCCACTCCTCCAGCTTGGCCTTATCCACGCCCGAAACCTTATAGTCGTGGAAGCTGTAGGGGACGCGCTCATTGTCCAGCCAGTTACGGGCCTTCTTGATCGTGTCGCAATTTTTGATGCCGTACATGGTGATCATGGCGACTTATCCTTTGAAGGCGGTGACTTCGATTTCGATCTTCATCTCCGGCTTGATAAGGCCGGTGACAACGCAACTGGCGGCGGGACGAATGATGCCGAACACCGGCGCGGTCGCCTGGCCCAGATCGTCCCAATAAGCCGGGTCGGTTATGTAATAAGTGACGCGCACGACGTCGGCGAACGAGAAGCCCGCATCGTCCAGCGCCTTGCCGATGACCTTGAGCGCATTGGCGGCCTGATCGACCACGCTGTCGGGCATCATCTTGGTTTCGGGGTCCGACCCGGTGGTTCCGGCAACGAAGCACCAGTCGCCCTGGACGACGGCGCGCGAATAGCCGACCTGCGCCTCGAAGGGCGAGCCGGACGAAATGAGCTGGCGAGGCATGAGGATTCCTGTTGCAGTGCGAAAAGGATCACTTGGGCCTTTGGCCTTTCGGTCCGGCGCTGTCCAGTGATTTCGGGGGAACGCGCCGCGATGCCGACCGTTGAAGAGCGATCAATCCCTATAAGGAGACCGGCCATGGATCGCCCTACCCCCGACACAGAAGACAATAGCGAACAGGCCGATGCGGGCACGCAGGCGCAGGATGTCGCCGCCGATGCGCAAGCGCGCGCGACCGATCTGTCGGAGGATAGCGAGCGCGGCGGCCACGCCAATCCGGCGCAGATCATCCCCGACGATGTGCCAGACCTTGTCGAGCGGATGAACGAGATGAACCGGTCGGGCCGGATCGACATGGATGCCTTTGCGGGAGAGCCGCAAATGGATGATGAAGATGACGCCTTTGGGACGACCGAAGACGACGAGTAAGTCGTTAGGCGGCGGCGCTGTCGTCCAGCCCGAAATTTATCATACCCCGCGCCATATGGCCAAGGGCCTGCGTCATCGAATCGGCAATGGCGGGATCGATATCCTCCTGCGCTGCAATAGCGCAGGTCATCGCCATCGCCCATTGATCGGCCAGCGCGGGCGTGATCGGAAAGGCGCGATGCAACGACATGATGCACGGCCCGCGCTCGAACCAGTCGCGCGGGCCACCGAGCCAGCCAGTCAGGAAGCGGGTCAGGCCGTGCCGGACCGGGCCAAGGTCCGCCGCGTGAACGGTGCGCAGGTCCGCATAGGCTTTGTCCTCCTCCAGCAAATCGTAAAAGCGGGTGACGATGGCGCGAACGGCGGATTCGCCGCCTATACGGGCATAGGGGCTGGGCGGCGCGGCTGCGTTCATGGGAGATGGCTCCGTTTCGGATAACCCTTCCAGCATGACGTTGGCTTGCGCTCTGTCCTTGATCCCGGTCAAATCGCGCCGGATCGGCGAGAAGATGGTCGCGCTTTAACCTGTCATTTGCTGTTGGCCGCCTACGCTCGCCCGATGGCAAGACAAGCATATGGGCGCGGCAAGCAGCGCGGCGGGGCCATCAGCGGGCCATCTTTCATTTATATCCTATGCTTGGGGCTGCTGCTAGGCTGGTATGGACCGCAGTGGATCGAGCGGGGAACGCTGCCGACGATCCCAGTAACTGGGCAAAGTCAAAGCAGCGATATGCTATCGGCGCAGTTCGGCTTTTGCCACAGCGGCGGCGGGACTGATTGCGTCGTGGATGGCGACACATTCTGGTTCGGCGGCGCGAAATATCGGATCGCCGACATCGACACGCCCGAAACCCATGGGCCGCGCTGCGCCGCCGAGGGCGCATTGGGCGCGCAGGCCACGCAGCGGCTGCAAGTCTTGCTCAATGCCGGTCCCTTCACGCTGGAAAGCGTGGATCGCGATGTGGATCGCTATGGGCGGTCCTTGCGGGTCGTGACGCGCGGCGGCAGCTCGATCGGCGAAATGCTGGTGGCCGAAGGGCTGGCGCGAGAATGGGACGGGGCGCGGCGTCCGTGGTGTTGAACGCAGCGCCCCTATTCTTCTGTTAGCGGCAGTTCACGCCGCCCCGATCGATTTCACGGCCCAGCAGCGCGCCTGCGCCGCCGCCGATCAGGATACCCGCGATGTTCGACTGGCCACGGTCGATCTGGCCGCCGAGCAATCCGCCCAGCGCCGCGCCGACGATCAGGCCAGTGGTGCCGTCCGAGCGGCGGCAATAATAGCGGTCGTCATAGCCGCGATAGATGCGGGTGCGGCGATCGACGCGGATCGGCTGGTAGCCGCCGCGATAATAGCGATCGGGCCGATAGCTGCGACCATAGCGCGGGTCTGGGCGGTTCCAGTCATAACTGTAGACCGGACGGCCAGGGCGGCGATAGGTCACGCGCTGGTCGTTCCGGCGATCCTGACGCCAGTCGCGGCGATCATCCCGACGATCCACTCGCCGGTCCTGGCGATCATCGCGGCGGTCGGCCCGGCGATCCTGACGATTGTCGCGGCGGTCATCCTTGCGATCGGCGCGGCGCTCCTGCCGGTCATCACGGCGATCCTCACGCCGTTCGCGATTATCGCGGCCCGGCTGCGCAAAGGCGGGCGTCGCGGCCAGGCCAGTCAGCGTCATCGCGCCGAGCGACAAGGCGGCAATGGCCTGTTTGAAGGTGAATGTCATGGGCGGGGTCCTTCCCTGGGGTCGTGTCTCTGCTGTCAGAACCCCAGGGCGTACAGGATGTTGCATGAACGGAACAAAACGGAGCGTTCATGCGCCGGACAGACGGAAGTCGACCAAATAGTACAAACGAATAATTAGGCGATATTAAAGATCGCCTCATTAGCTCGTTTATGAATTGGTAGATGGCTATGGCATTTCTACGCTGGGCTTGGTCATCATCGGTTATGCGACAGCGGCGACATTGACAACGATAAATGCGACTATAATTACGTCGACCAGCGATAACCTGCAACTAGAAAAATAATATAAAAATAAATCAGATCGCTACGCTCATTTAATCATCATAGGTTATCGGTATAATTTTATCAAACCTGAACGCAGATTGTTTTATTTTTCGAATGAAGAATGCAATTTCCTCTTTTTCATAGTCATCCAATCCTTCTTGGTGAATATTGTGAAATACTGCATATTCTTCAGCGTAATTTCTGAATTTTAAACGCCCTTCTCCAACGATACAATTATACGCTAACAAGCAAAGTTCGTTGTTACTCAATTGAGCTCTAATTATTCTTGCATAATATTCTTTATTTTCAGGGCATTTTTCATCTATGAGTTTATATATTTGGTACAATGTTCTAAAATAATGCCCTAAATGATGCACATACTTATCAAAGCACTTTGCGTAAGCTTTTGCTACAATTTTAATATCTTTATATCCATCCGGCTGGATTTCATTTCTAATCAAATATAAAATGACGGATAATGCAGAGCGGCCATCAAAATTTTTTACTGTTTTGAATTGGGCAGATCTATTAAGTTTATGATATTTTTGAGAAAATTTTCTTTCTTTGTCTTTCTTCTGAAGAGGGACATTTATTGTTCTAGTTATCGATTCAAAATTACCAACTAAAGTGAAAAAATTCTGCTCAAATTGCTGAATTTTTCTAGCATCTCTATCAGCAACAAACGTCATATAGATGCCGACAGCGCCAACTGTTGTCATCAGTGAAGCTATAACACCAAATGAATCTCCGAATGCACCTAAAGAACTATAATTTTTATCTGACTCATCATGGAATATGCTTATATTTTCTGGCGCAATAACTATTAATAATGCCCAACCCATCCACACGGCTAAGATTAAAACAGCAACAATCCAGCGGTGCATCTGTTAAATCCTACTCCGCCGCGATCCCCGCAGCCTTGAACATGTCCGGGTCGACCTCGTCCGCATTGGCCGGCACCGCGCGGGTTTTGCGGCGGTCGAAGGCGTCCCATACTTCGTTCCACTGGCCGCGCGTCGCGCCCTTTGAATATTCGGTGGCGCGGGTTTCGAAGAAATTGGCATGTTCCACGCCGTTGAGCAGCGGGCTCAGCCAGGGGAGCGGATGCTCCTCGATCATGTAGATGGGCTTGAAGCCAAGCTGGCCGAGCCGCCAGTCGGCGATGTAACGGACATATTTCTTGATGTCCTTCGCCGTCATGCCGGGGACCGGCCCCATTTCGAAGACCAGGTCGATGAATGCATCCTCGATCCGCACCGTCTTCTGGCACATGTCCATAATATCCTCCCGGACCGCGGGGGTCAGGCAGCCGCGCTCGGCGCAGAAGGCGTGGAACAGCTTGATGATGCCCTCGCAATGCAGCGTCTCGTCGCGGATCGACCAGGTGACGATCTGGCCCATGCCCTTCATCTTGTTGAAGCGCGGGAAGTTCATCAGCATCGCGAAGGACGCGAAGAGCTGCAGGCCTTCGGTAAAGCCGCCGAACATCGCCAGGGTACGAGCAATATCCTCGTCGGTATCGACGCCGAACTGCTGCAGATAGTCATGCTTGTCCTTCATCTCCTTATATTGGAGGAAGGCGCTATATTCGCTTTCGGGCATGCCGATCGTGTCGAGCAGATGCGAGTAAGCCGCGATATGCACGGTTTCCATGTTGCTGAACGCGGTCAGCATCATCTTGACTTCCGTGGGCTTGAACACACGGCCATATTTTTCGTGGTAGCAATCCTGCACTTCCACGTCGGCCTGGGTGAAGAAGCGGAAGATCTGCGTCAGCAGGTTGCGCTCATGATCGGACAGCTTCTGCGCCCAGTCGCGGCAATCCTCGCCCAAGGGCACTTCCTCCGGCAGCCAGTGCAATTGTTGCTGGCGCTTCCAGAAGTCGTAGGCCCAGGGATATTCGAACGGCTTATATTGCTTGGAGGCTTGAAGAAGAGACATGGGGTAACTCCGGGAAATCTATATTGGCCTTTCTCTCCTCTTTGGGAGAGAGGCTCACAAAATCACTGACAGGCCAGACACTCGTCATAGTCCGTGCTTTCGATCTCGAACTTGGGCGCGTCGATCGTGTTGTCGGCTTCCACGCCGCCCGCAAAACCGGCGCGCTGCACGCTCTTCGACCGCAGATAATAAAGCGACTTGATGCCCAGTTCCCACGCGCGGAAGTGGAGCATGAGCAGATCCCATTTTTCCACATCGGCCGGGATGAACAGGTTCAGCGATTGTGCTTGGTCGATATAGGGGGTGCGGTCGGCCGCGAGTTCGAGGAGCCAGCGCTGGTCGATTTCGAAGCTGGTCTTGAACGTGTCCTTTTCTTCCTGGCTCAGGAAGTCGAGATGCTGGACGCTGCCGCCATGTTCGAGGATCGAGTTCCAGACATTGTTGCTGTCCTTCGCCTTATCGATCAGCAGCTTTTCGAGATAGGGGTTCTTGATCGAGAAGCTACCCGACAGCGTCTTGTGCGTGTAGATATTGGCCGGGATCGGCTCGATGCACGCGCTGGTGCCGCCGCAAATGATGCTGATCGACGCGGTCGGCGCGATCGCCATCTTGCAGCTGAAACGCTCCATCACGCCCTGGTCGGCGGCGTCCGGGCAAGGGCCACGCTCGATGGCGAGCTGCATCGAGGCTTCGTCGACCTGGCCCTTGATATGCTTGAACATGCGCAGGTTCCACGACTTGGCCATCGCGCCCTCGAACGGGATGCCGCGTGCCTGGAGGAAGCTGTGGAAGCCCATGACGCCAAGACCCACCGAGCGTTCGCGGCTGGCGCTGTACTTGGCCCGCGCCATTTCGGGCGGGGCGCGGTCGATATAATCCTGCAGCACATTGTCGAGGAAACGCATGATATCTTCGGCGAAGAGCTTTTCGTCCTTCCACTCGTCCCAGGTTTCCAGGTTCATGGACGACAGGCAGCAAACCGCCGTGCGGTCATTGCCAAGGTGATCGCGCCCGGTCGGCAGGGTGATTTCCGAACAGAGGTTCGACGTCGAGACTTTCAGGCCCAGGTCACGATGATGTTTGGGCATCATGCGGTTCACCGTGTCGTTGAACACGATATAGGGCTCGCCGGTCGCCAGCCGGGTTTCGACCAGCTTCTGGAACAGCGCGCGCGCGTCGATGGTGGAGCGGATCGACTGGTCCTTGGGGCTGCGCAGATGGAATTCGCGGCCGTCGCGCACGGCTTCCATGAATTCGTCGGTCAAAAGGACGCCGTGATGCAGGTTCAGCGCCTTGCGGTTGAAGTCGCCGCTGGGCTTGCGGATTTCGAGAAACTCCTCGATCTCCGGGTGCGACACGTCGAGATAGCAGGCGGCCGAACCGCGACGCAGGCTGCCCTGGCTGATCGCCAGCGTCAGGCTGTCCATCACGCGGACGAAGGGGATGATGCCGCTGGTCTTGCCATTGAGGCCGACCGGCTCACCGATACCGCGCACGCTACCCCAATAGGTGCCGATGCCGCCGCCGCGCGAGGCAAGCCAGACATTTTCGTTCCAGGTGTTGACGATGCCTTCCAGGCTGTCGTCCACCGAGTTCAGATAGCAGCTGATCGGCAGGCCGCGGCCGGTGCCGCCGTTGGACAGGACCGGGGTCGCAGGCATGAACCAGAGTTTGGAGATATAGTCATAGACACGCTGAGCGTGATCCTGATTGTCCGAATAGGCCGACGCGACGCGGGCGAACAGATCCTGATAGGATTCGCCGGGCAGCAGATAGCGGTCGTTCAGCGTGTCCTTGCCGAATTCGGTCAGCAACGCATCGCGCGACGCATCAGTCACGATGTTGAAGCGACGCTCTACCACGGTCGAGGAGGTCAGGGGAGCCGCCTCTTTGGGCTGCGCCTTGGCCGGAGCCGCTTTGTTCGTTGCCGCCACCGCGTCCAACACTTCATCCATCACAGTCGCCACGTCGCCAGTACCACCTTGTCCGCTATCTCGAAAATCCATCTCAGCCCCCGAATGTTCCTGTTCCGTTCGATTCGGTCAAGCCCCGCGCCATCCAGTCGCGCATCAGCCGCAAACCGTTTCGTGCCGGGACCGGAACGAGGCCCACAAGACCGCGATCGCACGGACAAAATGCCCTTCAAGCGAAACCAGGTTCCGCGACGCAATCACAATCTGTTGGGTGACCCCCGTTAACCCGATACAAGGGATAGTGCCATAGCCCCTTTTTCGCGCAAGAGGGTAAATGACCGTTTAGAGACTCGGTTCGTCGCTCGCCCGATTCATTTCATCGCCGCTTTTGCCTGTCGCAACGCAGCGACGCACGGACTTCCCTGCCCCCCGTAAAAGGCAAGGGGGAGCATGGCTTCAAAAAAATATATTGGGGGTTGCCACGCAAATGCGTGGCCGCCGCGACAGCAACGTCAATCCAACATGAGATAGACGCTGCCGCTTGCCTTGGCGATCAGCTTCTTCCCATCGATGATTCGATGATTTCTTCATCACATATAACAGCCTCCATGCGCCGGAGCATCGCTTCGGCTGCCACCGGATCGCTGTTTACAGGAGGGACTGAAGGCGTCGAACTGGTTCCGTTTTCAACATAGTGATCGAGAAAGCAGCGCATGGCGTGGCTGACACCCGCCGCGTTCACTTCGCGGAGATCGTCTTCAAAATAGCGACCACCATTGAAATTTCCTGTAATTATTTCAAAAGACGGAAAATAATCGACCCAGTCGTAGAGGGCAGAGACTTCTTCGGCTGCGACGCGCAACGCCGACTTACTATATGTATTTGATACCAGAACATGGCGATCATCATAAGTCGCGATCAATGGCACAGGTGAAACGGTCAGAATCACCTTCACATCACAATTCTGCAACTTCAACAGTCCCAAAAATTGGGTGAGGTCTGCCACCACATCCATTGCGCGCATGTTGACGAACGCATAACGCGCCTCGTCAAAAACGCCTCCTGACACGCCTGGAGCCAGAGGAAACACGTCGCCGCTGTCACGCGCGATCCAGCTTTCAGTCAGCCCCAGCGTGAACACAAATACACGTGCTTGATTGAATACACGCCGAACCGAAGCGAGATGAGTCTTGCGTGCTTTGGCTACTTCTTCTGCAGATTCATACCCCGCAGGTGTAATGACGGGACGAAAGGGATCGACGAACCGTCCATCGGACCGCTGCCATGCAGCCTCTGATTTCACACGGTCGCCATAGGCTTCCTGGAACAACTGAAGCAGTTGACGCACCGTGTAGATATTGCCGTAACGCGCCGAGAACATACCATAGCCATCGGCCCGTCGTTCCACCTCGGACAACGAAGCGCCATCTTCCGGTACGAAATAATTAAACCCGATGCCGCTTAAACGACGAGAAATATGCTGTGCAAAACAGCTGCCTGCTGTCGCCACCCGATCGGCTTGACTGATCTGAAACTTAACCCGCGTTACGGGATCAACCGCATGGCTTTCAGTACGAGAAATGGCACGGCGCCAAAATTGATGATCCTGCAGACCATGATAGGGATTCCCGCTCATGCTAGGCTCCTCACAACAGCTTGAATATGGGCAAATTCGGGGTGACCACAATCGACCTGACTCATGTCCACCTGTTGATAACATTCATAGGATTGATGGATAAATTGGTCGAGCGATAGGAGCGTGTTGGACTGGAACGGCTTAAACCAGGTCGTTCCTCCCATATAGCCCAGCCTCTCTGCGATTTCTGGGAAAATGGGATAGATAAGGCTGTCCGCAAGACGATCTATCGGGAAATAGCCTTGCGGGGGAAGTACCGGCGTTTTGCCCAATTTTCGCACAATTTCCCATGCTAGGCAAAAAAGCGGCTCAATCGCAGGATGATTGATCGAATACATGAAGGGCCGTCCTCGCATCCAGCGGAGGAAATGCGTAGACATATCAAAGCCATGATCGGAAAAATTCTCAAGCATACGGCGACGGTCATCAACAAAAATGTCGTAAAAACCGCAGGCCGCGAAAACATCGTCCCGAAAAAGCGCGGCTACGTCAGACGCAGGCAAACCCAGCATATAGGCTGCCACCACGATTGACGAATGATAGTCTTTCATTGGCCCTTGGACCGCGCCGATAGCCCCGTGATGCATATAGCAAAGATCGGGATGAAATGACCGGAACAGGAAGCTAGGCGTCCAGATTAGGCCAAGGCCATCGCGCCCCTCATCAAGGCCCTGCCCGGCCAATTCTGGTAGAACAATCAAATGGTCGAAATCGCGCGCTCGTTCGTTCCACTCCGCGCTGGCCGCGCGATAGCTCCATATATCGCATTGATGCACCTCTGCATCAGGCATCAACATCGAGAGCGAGTTTCCAAGCCCGCCCGTGTTGCAATTGGATACAACCAAGAGCTTTTTAGCCACCTTAAAAATTCTCCGCCATCGACTGGATTTGATTTTGCGAAGCTGATGGCAGGTCCGGTAGCCGCCCACAAGCTTCGTTTAGCTGCTAGACTCGTCGCCTCCACAACGTGTAGCGGCAGCCCAAGCAGGAACCCGCCGTGCAGGGCCGGGCCGCAGATATGGGGACTAGGGTAAGATGACGCTCATCAAAACCGCCGATCTGATCGAGAGCGTGGCCGACGCGCTCCAGTTCATCAGCTATTATCACCCGATGGATTATATCCGCGCGCTCGGCAAAGCCTATGAGGCCGAGCAAAGCCCGGCGGCCAAGGACGCCATCGCCCAGATCCTGACCAACAGCCGCATGTGCGCGGAGGGGCATCGCCCGATCTGCCAGGACACCGGCATCGTCAATGTCTTCGTCAAATGGGGCATGGAATGCCGGCTGGACGATAACAGCCGCTCGATGCAGGATGTGATCGATGAGGGCGTGCGGCGCGCTTATCTGAACCCCGAAAACCGCCTGCGCGCCTCGATCCTGCGCGACCCGGCGTTCAGCCGCCAGAATACCAAGGACAATACGCCCTGCGTCCTGTCGGTCGAGATGGTGCCGGGCAATAAGGTCGTCATCGACGTCGCGGCCAAGGGTGGCGGGTCGGAGAACAAGACCAAGTTCAAGATGATGAACCCCAGCGATTCGATCGTCGATTGGGTGCTGGACATGATCCCGCAAATGGGTGCCGGCTGGTGCCCGCCCGGCATGTTGGGCATCGGCATCGGCGGCACGGCGGAAAAGGCGGTGGCGCTGGCCAAGGAAAGCCTGATGGAGCCCATCGACATGGGCGAACTCAAGGCGCGCGGGCCACAGACCGAGATCGAGAAGATGCGGGTCGAAATTTTCGACAAGGTCAATGCGCTGGGCATCGGCGCGCAGGGGCTGGGTGGCCTCTCCACCATCCTCGACGTCAAGATTTACGACTATCCCTGCCATGCGGCGGGCAAGCCCGTGGCGATGATCCCCAATTGCGCCGCGACGCGCCACGCGCATTTCACGCTCGATGGCTCTGGCCCCGCCTATCTGGAAGCGCCCAAGCTGTCCGAATGGCCCGACGTCAACTGGACGCCCAGCAAGGAGGCTATCCGGGTCGATCTCAACACCTTGACCCCGGAAGTAGTGCAAAGCTGGAAGCATGGCGACCGGCTGCTGCTGAACGGCAAGATGCTGACCGGCCGCGATGCCGCGCACAAGCGGATCAAGGATATGCTGAGCCGGGGTGAACAGTTGCCGGTCGATTTCAAGGGCCGCGTCATCTATTATGTCGGCCCGGTCGATCCGGTCGGCGACGAAGTGGTCGGCCCGGCCGGTCCCACCACCGCCACCCGCATGGACAGCTTCATGGACATGATGCTGGAGCAAGGCCTGCTCGGCTGCGTCGGCAAGGCCGAGCGCGGGGTCGCCGCGACCAAAGCCATCGCCAAGCATAAGAGCGCCTATCTGATGGCGGTCGGCGGCGCGGCCTATCTGGTCGCGCGCGCCATCAAGGGGGCGAAGGTCGTGGGCTTCGAGGATCTCGGCATGGAGGCGATCTACGAATTCGATGTGGCGGACATGCCGGTGACCGTCGCGGTCGACAGCGAAGGGCAGAATGTCCACCACCTCGCCCCGCTGGTCTGGCAAGAAAAGATCAAGCGCGAGAAGTTGCTGGAAGGCGTGTGAGCGCGCGCTAACGCTTCCTTCACCATGCTGCGATACCCCCATGGAAATGGGGAATATCGCAGACATCGGAACCGTCGCCAGAGCGGTCATGAAGGTCGCCAAATTGTCGGGCGACCTGGGCATCCGCACGCTCGATTTGCAGGCCGACATCAGCGAACTGGCCGACCGGGTCACGCAGCAGGCGCAGATGATCGAGGCGATCAGCGGCGCGGCCGGGCAATTGTCGCGGGATGGCGACAGCGTGGCGCTGGCCGGGCAGGATGCGCGGGAACAGGCGATCGCGGCGCGCGCCATCATCGATGATTCGGGCCGCCAGCTCTCCGCCGCCAACAGCAATTTCGTCGACCTGATCGACCAGGTCAGCCATATCCATGCGCGGCTCGACGGCTTTGGTGAGGCGCTGCGCACCGTCGCCCATGTCACCAGCATGATCAGCGGCATTGCCAGCCAGACCAACCTCTTGGCGCTCAACGCCACGATCGAGGCGGCGCGGGCGGGCGATGCGGGGCGCGGCTTTGCCGTGGTCGCGGCCGAGGTCAAGAAACTGGCGCAGGAAACCGCCGCCGCCACCCAGACCATCGAACAGTCGATCGCCGCGCTGACCGGCGAGGCGGGCGGCATGCTCGCCAGCATCACCCAGGGCGCGCAGACAGCGCGTACCGCCCAGTCGGACACGCGCAACATCGAAACGCTGGTCGAACGGCTCGCCGCGCTGATGCTCGACCTGTCGAGCAACAGCGAGACGGTGGCGCGGCGGATCGCGTCGATGGTCGGGTCCGCGGGCGAAATCCGCACCGGCATCGCGACGCTGGCCAGCACGTCGAGCGCCAATGCCGACGGGCTGCAACGGCTGTCGGGCCGCGTGTCGACCGCCAGCAGCGACACCAACATGCTGCTGCAATATCTGGCCGAAAGCGGGGTCGATATTCCAGACTCGCCCTATATCCGCTTCAGCCTGGAGTCGGCGCAAAAGGTCGCGGACGCCATCAAGCGGGCGATCGAGCGCGGTGAGGCAAGCGAAGCAGCGATCTTCAGCGACGATTATGCGCCGATCCCCGGCACCAACCCGCCGCAATATACGCATCCGGTGCAGGCGGTGATCCTGCCCGTCGCCCGCGCGCAGCAGGAACGGGCGCGCGGCTTTACCGGGCTGTTCGGCATGACCTTCACCGACCGCAATGCCTATGGCGCGGTCGCCATGCCCGAACGGGCGCAGCCGCAGCGGCCGGGCGACGACGCCTGGAACGCGGAACATGCGCGGCAGGGGCTGATCTTCGACTTTGCCGACACGCGCGAACAGGCGCGGACCACCCAGCCCTTTTGCATCAAAGCCTATCGCCGCCTGACCGCCAGCGGCGAAGTGCTCCTGCTCAAACAGGTGATCGCGTCGATCCATGTGAAGGGGCGGCACTGGGGCATTTTGCAAATGGCCTATCAGGACCAGGGCTAAGCGCAGCCCGGCAAAGCGGCCCACGCGCCCTTGCCAAATCTGTGAAGTTCACACCATCGCAGGCCACGCAATTGCGGGCGAACGGACGGGTGGCGTCGATTTCGCAATAGGAGAATTTTTGCGAAGTGGGCGTGCGCATGTGGAGGCGTGCGGGGACGAGGGGGAAGGACGGCGAGAAAGAGCGGTGTGAATATGGCATGGATTGGGGGATGTAGGACAGGAGTGCGTGCCCGGATTTGTCAAATGGTCGAGAAAATCCGTGAAAATGGCCCCAGTGCCAATTGCAGCAGACAGCATATAAGCTCTTCCTTGCTGCTGCAGAGTAAATGGGGCTGGAGAACACCTCGCCTTAATCATGGGCGGGGCGGGATATCCATCGCGTTGACTCGATCATAATTTGTGAAAACGTCTGACGCCATATATTCTAAAAGATCGAGATCATCATCTGTAAAGTGCCGAATCTCAGCATGGCCGACATTACCAGGCACCGGATCATGAACGACGCGGATCGCCTTGCGGTAGACCTTACCCGCCGCTTTGATTTCAGCGACCTTAGCCCAGGCGAATATGGCGCTGGCAGGTAACCTCTTCTCCCGGAGAGTTTCACGGTGAGCCGCTGCGGCCGCCGAACGAGATGCCCGGTCGAAGCCTCCGAAATATTCCACCCACGTAACGGAGAGCCCACCCTTATCAGCCTCTCTCAATTCGAAAGCTGCTGGCGACGGACCGCCTCTCTCACCATCGGGACCAATTATCTGCCTTGATTGCGGAGCAAAGCGCATCACATGGTCTTCGTCAGGCAGCGCCTTTCTAGCTGCCATTGAACCACCGATCTGCGCCATAAGGCTGCAGCACTTCGCGCAGTCGCTCCAGCGAACTTAAACCAGCCGCCCGCTCCACATCATCCAGCTTCACTTGGACCATCCACCGGGTCTTGTCGTATGGCATAAACTCGACTGATAGCTTGTCCTGGCCATCCTTCCACATCGCAAGGATGTGGCCCGAGGGCATCAGAGAAAGCGATGGCCGCGTATGAATATGATGATGAACCAACGCTCTAATGAACGTTTTGTATGACTCCAGAAGAACAGGATATCCGTCGTCTATCCATTCGTCTGCATCATGCAAAATGTCGAGCTGGCGGAAGATGCGGTCACGAACAGCACGATCGAGGTGCATTGCAACTTTGGAAGTCCATATTTTAGCCGACGCAGTTGCTGAAAAAAGCTTTGCTGCGACGGGTTCCTTCTCGGCCGTCACGGGGCCTACGCGCATCGCCGGACCGGCAGAACTACCGGAAACCACAGGTTTCCAAGCAGGGTCCATGACCGCAGAACTCGTTTTAAGAAAAGAGGAAAGCCGATTTTCTTTCGAAAAGCGGGAGCTTGGGTCGAACTGGCGAGCAAAATCAATCATCGGCTGCATTGAAGAGCTTCCTCGCCTCATCCGTAATGCCCGTCTCAAAAATCTCGTTTTTGAGACGCCGCATATCCCCCAATTTTTCCAGTATATCGTCAACTTGATTCGGAACGTCAACCAAAGTAAAAACATCGATATCGAATGATACAGCGCTATGACGAGGGAGTTCCGAAACAACGTTTGCTGACTGTACATTCACCGCCAAATCTTGAGCGGGAAATTTTTTTGTCAGCGCCCATTGAAATCCATCCGTTGGATCAAGAATGTCGTCAGCTACAATGCGGAAGGTCAGATAATTTTCATGGTAGCCCACATTATCTGCTCCGAGCGGTACATCGATCCTGTTGATGTAGCGTAAGCCCAATCGAGTTAGCTTAGGCCGACCCAAATTTTTGTAAATTTTGGGCAACTGTTCGGCAATTCGGCCACAAAATTGTGCCCACCCCTCATAGGGTGCTAACCTCGACCAAATCGCTGCTTGGCTTGTTAATATCAGCAGATCAGTTTGATCCCATGATGAAAAGCGGAACCGATCCGAAATTTCCTTGAAAGAAGACGAACGTGCCTCAAAATTTAGATTGCCTTCAAAAAGTTTGTCGGTTTCTCGGTTCTCATATTGTGCCTGGATCGCATCGGCGGCGTTCCGCAGTCTCGAAACTGCAACATCCTCGAACCGCAACTCCATCACTGCCTCAACGATAGGCGCGCGTGGATAGAGAACGTCTTCTTTAGCTTCTGTCATGTAAGCCATGTATGGGACACCCTGTCGCCCTGCAACGTCATATCTGCAATTGATATCGCGTGATCGGTTTCAATCTACATTGCATGCGCCTCAGAAGGCCCGCTTCTCAATCACAGACATCTCGATGTAACTTCCTATAATGGCGAACAACTATAGGGCGTCGTTGACGCCACGCCGACCGGCCGACGCGCGCTCCGATGCAGCCTAACGCCCCGATCGCGCGTTCACCCGCCATGGACGACACGATCGAAACCCTGTCGCGCAAGATGGCGGCGGCTGCCGAGGCGCTCGATTTCGAGGAAGCGAAGCGGTGCCGCGACGCGATCAGCCTGATGCGCGGGGGCGCCAGCGCGGCGGAGGCGAAGGCGGCCGATCTGTCCGGGGTGGAGCGATCCCGCCCCGGCGCGATGGGCCTTGGCACCAGCCAGCAACGCATGACCCCGCCGCCCGGCTGGACCCCGCCGACGAAGCCTGATCCGATGACGGCGGCGCGGGGCAAGAGGGGCAGGTCGTGACGACGTGGGTGCGGCGCTATTTGCGGTGCGCCTCGGTTGCGCTCTTTCGACCCCTCCCCCTTTGAGGGCAGGGCAATTGCATACGGAGCGCACCCCTTTTCTCTTCGTCATGCTGAACTTGTTTAGCTGCGCTGGCCTACGGCTCAGCATCCATCATGCCCCAAAAAGCGGTGGCTCGTGGCGATAGATGGACCCTGAAACAAGTTCAGGGTGACGGCTTGGGATTGGTGAGATGGGGGTGTGTCGCCGCTTGCGCAGACGCTCGGCTTTGCCTCGCTCCCCCTCCCTTGATTGGAGGCACGTGACTCCAATCAACCCTCCCCGCTGGGGAGGGGGGAATTAAGTAAGAAGCGTAAGTCTTACAGAGCGCTCACCCCCACACCCCTCTTGCTCCCCCGCCCCCGTCCGCTATGGCGCTCCGCATGGGTCGGCTTATCCGCATCGTCAGAGGCTTGGGGGTCGCGCTGTTGTTCGCGGTGGTGGCGCTGTGCCTGGCGATCACCATCGTACCGCCTTTCCTCGACCGCATCTATTATGACGGGCCGGTCAGCCGCCATTATGATGGCACGCATTTCTTCAATCCCGATGGCGCGATCGACGTGCCTGCGCCGCCCGGCACCAGTCGGCAGGGGTTCATCCTGCGCTGGCTGCTGGGCGATGACGATCGCCCGCAATGGCCGGTCGGGATCGCGGTCAAGCCCGCCAGACCTGCGCCCTTTGCCGCGCCGCGCGGCATGGTGGCGACCTGGGTCGGGCATGCGAGCGTGCTGGTGCAAGCGGCGGGGCTGAACATATTGACCGATCCGATCTGGTCGGACCATGCCAGCCCCCTGCCCCCCTTTGGCCCCAAGCGGGTGGCGGAACCGGGCATCCGCTTCGATGATCTGCCCAAGATCGACCTGATCGTCATCAGCCATAATCATTACGACCATCTCGACCTGCCGACGCTCAAGCGCCTATGGGAACGGGACAAGCCCAAGATCGTCACCAGCCTGGGCAATGACGCGCTGCTCCGCGCGCATGGCATTCCCGCGACCGCGCTCGATTGGGGCCAGTCGGTCAGCGGCGCGGCGCTCAACGGGCTGGCGCCGGGCGCGGTGATCCAGTGCGGCAATTACGAACATTGTCCCGATTATCGCGTCCATGTGACCCGCAACCATCATTGGAGTAGCCGCTGGGGCAGCGACCGCAACCGCGCGCTGTGGTCGAGCTTCGTCATCGCGACGCGGGCGGGCAATATCTTCTTTGCGGGCGACACCGGCGCGGGCGACATGGGGTGGCCGATCGAGGCGGCGCGGATCGGGCCGATCCGGCTGGCGCTGATCCCCATCGGCGCGTTCCGCTTCTGGAAGGGGCAGATGCAGTCGGACGCGCATGTCGGGCCGATCCAGGCGGTGGAGATGTTCAAGCGGCTGGGCGCATCGACCGCCATTCCCATCCATTGGGGGACGTTCCGCCTGTCCTACGAACAATGGGATACGCCGCCGCGCATGCTGGAACTGGCGCTGCGGTGCCAGGGGATTGCGCGCAAGCGGTTCGCGCCGCTGCGCATCGGGCAATCGCTGCAGGTGCCGGGCGTCAGTCCCGTCGAGCGGGTCACGCCCCATTGCGACGAACGGGCGATCCGCCGACTGGAGTGAGGCGCGGCCTTTCCATTTGCAAAAGGCGCCCGAAATGGGAAGAGCGGGGGCATGAAATCTCTTCCCCTCCCCGCCATCCTGTTCTTCCTGCCGACGATCGCGCTGGCGCAACCGGCGGCGGGTGACCCGGCCACCATCGTCGTGACCGGGGCGGGGCTGGACCTGCCGCCCGGCACGCCCGCTTATGGATCGGTGGTGATCGACCGCCAGCGCCTGCAGGACAGCGCGTCGGGCCGGATCGAAAGCGTGCTGGGCGATGTCGCGGGCTTCCAGCAATTCCGCCGGTCCGACAGCCGATCGGCCAATCCGTCCGCGCAGGGAGCGACGCTGCGCGCGCTGGGCGGCAATGCGTCGAGCCGGACGCTGGTGCTGCTTGACGGGGTGCCGATGGCGGACCCGTTTTTCGGCTATATCCCCTTCAGCGCCTTGGTGCCCGACCGGCTGTCAGTGGTGCGGGTGACGCGCGGCGGCGGGATCGGCGCGTTTGGCGCGGGCGCGGTGGCGGGGACGATCGAACTGGCGAGCGCGACGCGCGACCAGTTGCCGGGCTTTGCCGCCAGCGCCTTCTATGGCAGCCGCGATTCGACCGAAGTGTCGGCCAGTATCACGCCCGACCTTGGCAATGGCTATGTTTCGCTGTCGGGACGGTGGGACCGGGGCGACGGGTTCCAGACCACGCCCAGCGACCAGCGCGTCGCCGCGACCGTGCCCGCTGCCTATGATGGCTGGTCGACCAATTTGCGCGCGGTCGCGCCGATCTCCGCCACGTCGGAGGTGCAATTTCGCGCGACCCTGTTCGAGGATAAGCGCACGCTGCGCTTCGCCGGGGCGGACAATAGCAGTCAGGGGCAGGACGCCAGCATTCGCTATATTGATCGCGGCCGGTGGCAGGTCGATGCGCTCGCCTATGTGCAGGTGCGCAATTTCTCGAACATCGTCATTTCCTCCTCTACCTTCCGCCGGACGCTGGACCAGCGCAACACGCCCTCGACCGGGATCGGCGGCAAGATCGAGCTGCGCCCGCCGGTGGGGGAAGCACATGTGCTGCGCGTGGGCGTGGACAGCCGCTTTGCCAGCGGCGACATGTTCGAGGACGCCTATAATGCGAATAGCGCCAACAATCCCGCGACTTTCCGCCGCCATGCCGGGGGCCAGCAATGGACGCGCGGCGTTTTCGTGGAGGATGACTGGACGCCAGGCGGGCCGGACGGGCGGCTGGTGCTGACCGGCGGGCTCCGCGCCGATCGCTGGTCGATCAGCGACGGTTTCTATCGACAGGTCAGCGCGACCAGCGGCGTCGGCACGTCGAGCGACTATGCCGACCGGTCGGACTGGGAAGTGTCGGGCCGGGCGGGCGCGCTCTACCGGGCGAACGACGCGATCGCGCTGCGCGGCGCGGCCTATAGCGGCTTCCGCCTGCCGACGCTCAACGAACTCTATCGCCCCTTCGTGGTCTTTCCGATCACGACGCAGGCCAATGATGCGCTGACGCCGGAAAAGCTGAAAGGCGCGGAAATCGGCATTGATCTGACCCCGCTGCCGGGCATCAGCCTGTCGGCGACCGGCTTCATCAACCGGCTGGACGATGCGGTCGCCAATGTGACGCTGACCGCCACCACGCGCCAGCGCCGCAATATCGACCGGATCGTCGCCAAGGGCGTGGAACTGACGGCGGACGCGACGCTGGGTGCCCTGCGCCTGTCGGCCTCCTACGCCTATAGCCGCAGCCGCGTGCATGCGCCGGGCGAAGCGTTTGACGGCCTCACCCCAGCGCAAAGCCCGCGCCATGCCGCCAGCGCCACCATCGCCTACAGCCCGTCGCAGGGACCAACGCTGTCGACCACGCTGCGCTATGTCGCGAAACAATATGAGGATGATCTGCAAAGCGACGTCCTGCCGCGTGCGATCACGGTCGATGCCATCGCCCGGCTGCCGCTGGCGGGCGACGTGACGCTGGTGGCGCGGGGCGAAAATCTGCTGGACGAGACGGTCGTGACGCGCAATGCGGGCGGATCAATGGATCTGGGCACGCCGCGCACTTTATGGATCGGCGTCAGCTTCGGCAGCTAGAAACGGATCAGAGCGAAGGACGGGTCTTATGTCGATCGCCTATCTGAACGGCACCTTCCTGCCACTGGACGAAGCGCGCATTTCGCCGCTCGATCGCGGTTTCCTGTTCGCCGATGGCGTCTATGAGGTCGCGGCGGTGATCGACGGGCGGCTGGTCGACAGCGCCAGCCATCTCGCGCGATTGGAACGCTCGGCAAGCGCGCTTGGCATTCGCCTGCCCGTGTCGCTGGCGCAGATTGAGGCGGTGCAGCGGGAACTGGTCGCGCGCAACGGCGTGACCGAGGGGCTGGTCTATCTCCAACTGACGCGCGGGGCGGAGGCAGGTCGCGATTTCCTCGCCGCGCCCGATATCGAACCGACACTCTTCCTGTTCGTCGCGGACAAGCCGGTGCTGGACGTGCCCGCCGCTCGCACCGGCATCAGCGTCGCCACCATGACCGACCTGCGCTGGGCGCGGCGCGACATCAAGAGCGTCGGGCTGCTGGCCCAGGTCATGGCCAAACAGGCCGCGCGCGACGCGGGCGCGCAGGAGGCGTGGATGGTCGAAGACGGCTTCGTGACCGAAGGCGCATCCTCGACTGCCTTCATCGTCACCGAAGAGGGCATCGTCACCCGCCCCTATAGCCAGGCGGTGCTCGCGGGCTGCACCGGCGCGGCGCTGACCGCCTTGGCGGAGGAAAGCGGCATCACGGTGGTGCATCGGGCTTTCACGGTGGCGGAAGCGCTCGCCGCGCGGGAAGCCTTCATCGCCAGCGCCTCGACGCTGTGCCAGTCAGTGGTGCGGATCGACGGACAGACGATTGGCGACGGCACCCCCGGCCCGGTCGCCATGCGGCTGCGGGCGCTCTACATCGCCTTCGCGCGTGCCACCGCCATCTGACAAATGACTCCATAATGGAGGGATCGGGCGACTCCCCCTCTCCTCCCGCCAGATCGGCGCGAAGATGGTGGAAAAACACCCGTACAGAGCCGGCATCCCACCCCATTGCACCAGATTATCGTCACTATGGCGATAGATGCGGCTGCTTTGATCCGTTCTTGCTTTATTCCCAGGAACGAAGCTAGAACGGGGCGGGGCAATAATGGAAGATTTTTCCTACAGCATGGGCAGGGCGGATCATTTGCGGCGCGATCATCGGGCGGGCCTACTCGTCATCGCCGACCGAATCGATACGGCGGACCTGACGCCGGTGGCCGATGCCGCCGGGCTGCGACTGCTGGGCGTCGCGCCGCTCGCCGATGCCTCGGCCCGGCTGGATGGCCAGTTGCAATGCGACGTGCTGCTGCTCTTCTGCCCCGCATCGACCCCCGCGCTGGAATCCCTCTTGGCGCAAGTGGAGGCACAGGCGATCCGGCAGGGCATGGCCGTCATCCTGGTCGCGGGATGGGAGACGATCGACCTCGCCTTTGCGGCCGCCCAAGGATCGCACACCCAATTATTGTGCGACCCCGACCATAGCGACCTGGCTGCGGCCTTGGTGACCGCAGGCGAAGAACGCCCCGCTCCCGGTCAGGTCCATGACCGGGATGGCGACAGCAGTCGGCTCGAACAGTTAAGCGCGGAGGTCAGCCGCCTCGCCCGCACGCTCGATGCGCTGACGCAGCGGTCGCATTTTGCCGCCCCCTCCTTCGACCCCGGCCCGCGCATCGCCGACCAGCCAAGCGACTATATCGGCATGCCCGCGCTCGCGCCGATCGGGGCCGCCGCGCCCCAAGCCTATGCCCAGACGCCGACGCTCAGCGCGACGCAGGTACGCGACCTGCTGCGCGCGCGCCGTATCCGTGCCGACTTCCTGCCCGGCGACCTGTTCGCCGATCCCGCCTGGGACATGCTGCTCGACCTGCTCGCCGCCCGGCTGGAGCAGGAGCGCGTCTCCGTCTCCAGCCTGTGCATCGCCGCCGCCGTGCCGCCGACCACAGCGCTACGCTGGATTCGCACCCTGACCGCCAAAGGCCTGGTGGAGCGACAGGCCGACCCGCAGGATGGCCGCCGCATCTTCATCGCCCTGGCGCAGGATGCCGCCGACGCGATGATCCGCTGGTTCGGGGCCAGCCGCCGCCTGCTGGCGAGTTGACGCGACTGTTGCGACGGCCCGGCTTGACGGCACCGCTTTTTCGCCTAGATAGGCGGTTCTCCGCAAAGGGGGCGATTAGCTCAGTTGGTAGAGCGTCTCGTTTACACCGAGAATGTCGGCGGTTCGAGCCCGTCATCGCCCACCAGTTTTGCCGAACAGAAACCGTCCGGGGGACAGTTTCCGACAAAACTCCCGGGCAGCTATGCTGCGAGGCCACCACCAATCCAACCGCCTGCGTAACGTTCATCGTGCAGCAAGCCTGGATGCAGCATCTTGTCCTCATGCCCAACCCCATCTTCCTCGGCAGCACCCTCGCGCCTGCCCTGCTGATGCTGTCGCCGCTCGCGGTGATCGCGGCCAAGGATTGCACCGACTGGCAACCGGCCGCGAAGGCCCGGAAGGGCGACGCCTCGACCCCATGCAAATCACCACCCCTACCTTTGATGTAGCGGCATATTGCGGCGCAGCGTCGGCGCTGCTAATTCGCGCAGTCATGATCCAGCCGCCAGAAATCCTCCGAGTCTCCAAAACCCGCGTTTCCTGTGACGGGTCGGGCGACATTCCCGCCGCGCTCGGCCATCCGCGCGTCTTTCTGGAGATTGACGAACATGGCTATGTCGATTGCGGCTATTGCGACCGGCGCTTCGTGCTGATCGGCAGCGTGGCCGACACGGCGGACATTGGCGACAAGCCCGACATCGCATCCGGGGCCAGCCTCTAACTTTTCCGTTGGGCTTGGGGGATGCCGTCCCTATATCGGACGGCATGACCGATATTTCCGCGCACTTTACCGACGCCCGTGGCCTCCTCTATCGTCCGGGCCTGCTCGACCCCGACGGCGCTCGCCGCCTGACCGCCGACGCGCTCAAAAGCTGCGACGATGGCGAACTCTATCTGCAATATCGCGCGAGCGAGAGTTTCGGCTTCGATGACGGGCGGCTGAAAACCGCCGATTATTCGACCGATGCGGGTTTCGGCTTGCGCGGCGTGTCGGGGGAAATGACCGGCTTTGCCCATGCCAACGACATCAGCGAAGCGGCAATCCGCAAAGCCGCGCAGACGCTGACCCTGCTCGATCCCGCCGCCACGCCGCCTGCCCCGCCGCCGCAGCGCACCAACCGCCATCTCTATACCGACGCCAATCCGCTGGAGATCGTCCCCTTCGCCGAGAAGGTGACGCTGTGCGCCGCGATCGACGCCGCCGCCCGCGCCCGCGATCCGCGCGTCGCGCAGGTATCGGTCAATCTGGCGGGCAGCTGGTCCGTGGTCGAAATCGTCCGCGCCGACGGCTTTACCGCCACCGACATCCGCCCGCTCGTGCGCCTCAACGTCTCGGTCATCCTGGAAGAAAATGGCCGCCGCGAAACCGGCAGCTTCGGCATTGGCGGACGCTATCTCTACGATCAGGTCATGGACCCGGCCGTGTGGAACCGCGCGATCGACGAGGCGCTGGCGCAGGCGCGCGTCAACATGCGATCGGTCGCCGCGCCAGCGGGCGAGATGACCGTGCTGCTTGGTCCCGGCTGGCCCGGCGTGCTGGTGCATGAAGCCATCGGCCACGGCCTGGAGGGCGATTTCAACCGCAAGGGCACCAGCGCCTTTTCCGGCCGCATCGGCGAGCGCGTCGCTGCGCTCGGCGTCACCGTGGTCGATGATGGCGCGATCGCCGACCGCCGCGGGTCGCTGTCGATCGACGACGAAGGCACCCCGACGCGCGAAAATATCCTGATCGAGGATGGCATCTTGCGCGGCTATATGCAGGACCGGCTCAACGCCCGGCTGATGGGGGTCGAACCCACGGGCAATGGCCGCCGCGAAAGTTACGCTCATGGCCCCATGCCGCGCATGACCAACACCTTCATCAAGGGCGGCAATGACGACCCCGAAGAACTGCTGTCGCGCATGAAGACCGGCATCTTCGCCAAGAGCTTCGGCGGCGGCCAGGTCGATATCGTGTCGGGCAAGTTCGTCTTCTCCTGCACCGAGGCTTATAAGGTCGAGAATGGCAAGCTGGGCGACCCGATCAAGGGCGCGACGTTGATCGGCGATGGCCCGACGGCACTGACCAAGGTGGTCGGCATCGGCAACGACTGGGCGCTGGACGAAGGCATTGGCATGTGTGGCAAGGGCGGGCAGAGCGTGCCCGCAGGCGTCGGCCAGCCGACGCTGCTGATGCAGGGGCTGACGGTGGGCGGCACGGCGACCTGATCGCCAGAAACGGCCTATGGTGGAACCGGATCGGCCGCTCGTCTGTATAGGTCGGTATGAACATGCTCACCGACAGCCATGATGCCGTGACCGCCGACTGGGCCGCAGCCCTGCTCGACTTCTGGTTCAACGAGGTCGGCGAGGCCGGATGGTGGGAGAAAGACCCCGCATTGGACCAGCGCTGCATCGATCGTTTCGGCGATCTGTGGCAGGAAAAACAGGCATTGCCGCCCGAAGCCTTCCTCGACCGCGCCGATGAGGCCTTGGCCGCGATCCTGTTGTTCGATCAACTGCCCCGCAACATGTTCCGCGATACCGCGAAGGCCTTTGCTAGCGATCCGCTGGCCAGCGACGTTGCGCGCGGGGCGATCGCCCATGGCTATGACATTCAGATCGGCGGCACCGGGCGGCTCTTCTTCTACATGCCCTTCATGCATAGCGAGGCGCTGGAGGATCAGGAGATGGCACTGACCCTGTTCGAAGGGGCGGCCAATGATCATTGGCTCGGCTTTGCGCGTGATCACCACGCGATCATCGCCCGTTTCGGCCGTTTCCCGCACCGCAACGCCGCCCTAGGCCGCACGACGCTGCCCGATGAAGAGGCAGCTATCGCGGAAGGCAGCCAATGGTAGGCTGATGCTGCCTTTTTTTTGAGCAGGCGCGCGCCGCTGCTCATTTTTTCGGCGCTGCTTTTCGTCGCGCCGCAGGCTAAGCCCGTATTAACGCACCATTAGCAATTTGGCACGCCTCTTGCTGAGTATGTCCCCGCACACCAGTAACAGGGGGCGACATGAAACTTGTCATGGCTATCATTAAGCCGTTCAAGCTCGACGATGTTCGCGAGGCACTATCCTCGCTCGGCATCGCAGGCATGACGGTCAGCGAAGTGAAGGGCTTTGGTCGCCAAAAGGGGCAGACCGAAATTTATCGCGGCGCGGAATATTCCACCAACATGGTTCCCAAGATCAAGGTCGAGGTCGTTTGCGACGACGACCTGGCACCGCGCGTCGTGGAAGCGACGCAGGCGGCGGCCAATTCGGGTGCCATCGGCGATGGCAAAATTTTCGTCCTCGATGTCGGTCAGGCCGTGCGCATCCGCACCGGCGAGACCGGCGAAACCGCGCTGTAAGAAGGGGGGAATGATGACCTTTTCCAAGAAACTTTGCGGGATGGCGGGGGCAGCGGGGCTGTCGCTCTTCGCCGCCCTGCCCGCCTGGGCGCAGGAAGCCCCCGAAGCGGCACCCGCCGCCGCCGTGCCCAATCCGGGCAATAATGCCTGGATGATGACGTCGACCGTCCTGGTTCTGTTGATGATCCTGCCGGGCCTAGCGCTGTTCTACGGCGGCCTGACCCGGTCGAAAAATATGCTAGCGACGATGACGCAGATCGGCGCGGCCGCCTGCCTCGCCATGCTCATCTGGGTCATGTACGGCTATGGCCTGGCCTTTGGCCCTGAAGGCAATGCCTTCATTTCATGGGGCAAATGGTTCCTGGCTGGGGTCACGACCGACAGCACGGCGGCCACCTTCTCCGACGAGGTGATTTCGGAATATGTGTTCGTCAGCTTCCAGATGACCTTTGCCGCCATCACCGCTGCGCTGGTTCTGGGTTCTGTGGTCGAGCGCATGAAATTTTCGGCAGTGATGCTGTTCACCGCCATCTGGCTGACGATCGTCTACTTCCCAATCGCGCACATGGTTTGGGCGGGCGGCGGTCTGCTGTTCGAAATGGGCGCACTGGACTTTGCCGGCGGTACCGTGGTTCACATCAACGCTGGCGTGTCCGCGCTGGTCGCCTGCCTCATCCTGGGCAAGCGTATCGGATACCCCAAGGAGCCGATGGCACCGCACAGC
The DNA here is from genome assembly GCF_031457465.1 of Sphingobium xenophagum. GTDB lineage: Bacteria > Pseudomonadota > Alphaproteobacteria > Sphingomonadales > Sphingomonadaceae > Sphingobium > Sphingobium xenophagum_A. Next base: position 64,664 of record NZ_JAVDWV010000001.1, on the reverse strand, counting down.
ATGACGATGACCATGATCGGCACCGGCATGCTCTGGGTTGGCTGGTTCGGCTTCAACGCCGGGTCCGAACTGGAAGCTGACGGCACGGCGGCGCTCGCCATGATCAACACCTTCGTCGCGACCGCGTCGGGTGCGCTGTTCTGGATGCTCGCTGAAAAGGCGAATGGCCACAAGGCGTCGGCTCTCGGCTTCTGCTCTGGCGTGATCGCCGGTCTGGTCGCCGTCACCCCGGCTGCGGGCAATTCCGGCCCCTTCGGTGCCATCGTGCTGGGTGCCCTCGCTTCGATCATCTGCTTCTACTTTGTGTCGGTCATCAAGCCGAAGCTCGGCTATGACGACAGCCTGGACGCCTTCGGCATCCACGGCGTAGGCGGCATCGTCGGCGCCATCGGCACCGGCATCGTCTACCAGCCCTTCCTGGGTGGCCCCGGCGACGGTTCGACCGCCATGGGTGCCCAGGTGATGACGCAGATCATCGCTGTGCTGGTCTCCATTGTGTGGGCCACGGTCGGCACTGCCATCGCCATCTTCATTGCCAAGGCCGTCACTGGCCTGCGGGTCAGCGAAGAAGTCGAGCAGCAGGGTCTCGACCTCGGCGAGCACGGCGAGCGCGCCTACAATATGTAAGTTTGGCAGGGCGGGCCGCCCGACCGGGACATGGCCCGCCCGCCCCACCTTGTTCCTCCTGCGAACAGCCCTGGGGCCGGTGCGAAAGCATCGGCCCTTTTTTTGTATTCGCGGTGAAGGGCATGGCTAGCGGCAATAGGAGCCGTTCCCCGGCGAAGGCCGGGGCCCAGTTCAGACCGTGGGACTCGACCCCGACCTCCGCTGGGGAACAGCGATGCGCATGGCGATCAAACGGCCGGGCGCGTCCATAAATGCGCGGGCCGGGGCGTGTCAGCAGGCCAGCGCCTGGCGCGACCGATGACCTGCATCCCCGCCCGCGCGACCCAGCCCAATTTCGCCGCCTTGGTCGTGATCACCCGCGCGTCCCAGGCTTGCTCGCCCCGACGCGCGACTTCGCGGGCGATGTCGCCATAAATGCCCGCCGCCGCCAGCACCGCCCAGGCCGCCCGTGGCGGCAGCGCGCCGGTGCCATGGCGCGCGCTCTCCTCATAGGCCGCCGCCATGTCCGCCATCCGCCGCGCCAATATGGCAAGGCGCGGCCGGACCCAGGGTTTCATATGTTCGCCCGGCGGCATGTCCATTTCGGCCAGCCACTCCTGCGGCAGGTAGCAGCGGTCGGCGGCCTCATCCTCGCTGATGTCGCGGGCGATATTGGCGAGCTGGAACGCTAGCCCCAGGTCGCAGGCCCGGTCGAGCGTCGCCTGGTCATCGGGGTCAACCCCCATCAACACCGCCATCATGCAGCCGACCGCGCCCGCGACATGATAGCAATAGCGCAGCATATCGTCCTGGCTGCGCGGCCGCCATTCGCGCGCGTCGAGCGCAAACCCCTCGATCAGATCATGGGCATAGCGGGCGGGAATGGCGCATTCGCGCATCACCACGCCAAAGCCGTCAAAGGCCGGATCGCCGGTCGGTTCGCCGCGCAGCGCCTGATCGGTCATCACCCTGATGGTCGACAGCCGCGCCTGCCCGTCCACGACGCCCTGCAATGTCCCGCCATGGTCCTGCCCATCGGCGATATCGTCACATTTGCGGCACCAGGCATAGAGCAGCCAAGCGCGCTCGCGGGTCTGCGGATCGAACAGGGTCGATGCCATGGCGAAGGATTTGGAACCGCGCGCAATGCTCTGTCTGGCATGGGCGACGAGCGCGGGGCGGTCGAATATGGGCAGGTCGGTCATGGAATCGCCATGCCCTGCCCGCCTGCCCAAGTCATCCCCTATCCCTATGCCTGCGCTACAGGATCAGAGCCGATCCGCCTTCATCGCGAAAATGGTCTCGTGCCGCTGATAGGCGGCCAACGCATCCAGCAGTTCGTCAATCCCCTCGGCATGGATCAATATCCCGGCATGTTGCGGCCGGATGAAGCCCGCCGCCACCATCTGCCGGTTGAAGCCGATCAACTGGTCATAGAAGCCCGCGACATTCAGCAACCCGACCGGCTTTTGATGATAGCCAAGCTGCGCCCAGCTGATCGCCTCCCACAACTCGTCCATCGTGCCGACACCACCGGGCAGCGTGATGAAGCCGTCCGACAGGTCGGTGAAGAGCTGCTTGCGCTGATGCATCGTCTGGACGACGTGCAATTCCGTACAGCCGCGATGGGCGACTTCCGCGCCGACCAGGGCTTCGGGGATCACGCCGATCACCTCGCCGCCCGCCGCCAGCGCCGCATCGGCGACCGCGCCCATCAGGCCCAGCCGCCCGCCGCCATAGACGACGCCGATGCCCCGCTCCGCTAGCGTGCGGCCCACCATGCGCGCCGCGTCGATATAGGTCAGGTCGGCCGGCGTCGCCGAACCGCAATAGACCGCCAGTTTCTTCATCGTCTCTAACCCAGATCTTCCAGCATAAGCGCGGCGGTTGCCTTGGCGCTGCCCACCACGCCGGGGATGCCCGCGCCGGGATGGGTGCCGGCCCCTACCAGATAGAGATTGGGAATGACATCGTCGCGATTATGCGCGCGGAACCAGGCGCTCTGCGTCAGCAACGGCTCCAGGCTGAAGGCGCTGCCCAGATGCGCGTTGAGGTCGCGGCCGAAATCGGTTGGCGCATAATGGAATTGCGTGACGATGCGCGAGCGGATGTCCGGGATCAACCGATGCTGGATCTCGTCCAAGATGCGCTCGGCATAGGCTGGCGCAAACTGGTCCCAGTCGATCGGCAACTTGCCCATATGCGGCACCGGGGCGAGCGCGTAGAAGGTCGAATGGCCTTCGGGCGCCATCGACGGATCAGTGACGGTCGGGTGGTGCAGATAGAGCGAAAAATCCTCCGGCAACACGCCATGATCGTAAATATCGGTCAGCAGCCCTTCATAGCGCGGCCCGAACAGGATCATATGATGCGGGATGCCGGGCCAACTGCCCTTGATACCGAAATGCAGCACGAACAGGCTGGGCGACCAGCGCTTGTTGGCGAGCTTCCCGCCCTGCTTCTGCCCACGGGGATGATGGCCCAGCAGATCGCGATAGCTGTGCATCAGGTCGGCATTGCTGGCGACCGCATCGGCCTCCCCGCGCCAGCCCGACGCGGTGTGGACCGCCGTGACCTTGTCGCCATAGGTTTCGATGCGCGTGACCTTGTCACCCAGCCGCAACGTGCCGCCCAGCCGCTCGAAATGAGTCGCCATGCCCTCGACCAGCTTGTTGGTGCCGCCCTTGGCGAACCACACGCCGCCATCCTTTTCCAGCTTGTGGATCAGCGCATAGATGGCGCTGGTCTTCATCGGATTGCCGCCGACCAGCAAAGTGTGGAAGGACAGCGCCTCGCGCAGCTTCTCATTCTTCACATAGGAAGACACGACCGAATAGACCGACCGCCACGCCTGATAGCGGGCCAGCGCCGGGGCCGCCTTGATCATCGAGGCGAAGTCGAGGAAGGCGACCGATCCGAGCTTGCGATAGCCCTCTTCGAACACGCCCGCGGCATAATCGAGAAAGCGCTCATAGCCCGCGACATCGCCGGGATCGAGCTTGGCGATCTCGGCACGCAGCGACACTTCGTCATTGCTGTAATCGAAATTGGTGCCGTCGCGCCAGTTGAGCCGATAGAAGGGGCTGACCGGCATCAACGTGACGTCCTGCGCCATGTCATGCCCCGACAGGCGCCACAGCTCGTTCAGGCAATCGGGGTCGGTGATGACCGTCGGCCCGGCGTCGAAGGTGAAGCCGTCCTTCTGCCACATATAGGCCCGGCCGCCGGGGCGATCGCGCGCCTCGACCAGCGTGGTGTCGATACCTGCGGATTGCAGGCGGATGGCCAGCGCCAGGCCGCCAAAGCCCGCGCCGATGATTATCGCTTTCCTGGTCATCAGGCGGGCGGATTCAGCAATGTTCGCATGGCATCCCTTATGGGCACGGGGGGACGTCCGCACAAGATGCGGACGCGATCGGTGATGGTGGAACGTCCGGCGTAGAAACGCTGGATGAGGGGGGCGCGCAGGCCATAGAAGCGCGCGAAGATACGCCAGCGCTGGTCGGGGACTGCCGCACCGAACAGCATCTTGCCGAGCAGCCGGTAATAGCCGCCGCTGCGCCAATGCGCCGCCGCATGGGCGCGCGTGACAGTCGCCAGTTGATCGAGAGGCTGATCGACGAGCCAGGTCGCAAAACGTACCGCGTCGGGCAGCGAATAGCCGGTCATCGGCTGGAACAGCCCAGCCCGCACGCCCGCACGCGCGACGGGATCATCCTTGGGCCAATAAAGATCGAAATCGCCACCATGGACCACGGGCAACACGCCCTGTTCGCGGTGGATCACCCTGCCGGTCCAGCCCTTGTCACTGGCATAGGCAGCAATGCGCGCGTCGATAGCGCGCACGTCCAGGTCGGGCGTGTCGCTATAATAAGTATCCTCGATGAAGACCGTATGATCGTCCCAGGGCAGCAGATAGACGAAGCGATAGCCGTCCATCTGATCGACCGTCGCATCCATGATCACCGGCCGGTCGATGCCGTGCGGCGCATCCAGCAGCAGCGCATGGCCGACGAACTTCTGCCAGCCACAGCGCAGCGGCGACAGGTCCGCCGCCCCGCGCGCATCGATCACCGCACCTGCGTCGATCTCCCGCTCGTCGGTCAGGCGGACGCTGGTCGGCGTGACGGCGGCGACGCTCGTGCCCGTCATCGTCACATCGCCCAGCGTCGCGCGGACGTGGGCGTCGAGCCGGGGCGAGGCGATGCTGTTATAGGGCGTGTCCAGGCGGCGTTGATGCCCTGGAAAGCGGACCTCATGCCCCTGTGCCCAGCGATGGGTGACGAGCGGATCAATGAGCCAGCGATCCTGCGCGGTCACGTCGCCATCGAAAAAGGACCAGATATGGTTGCCGCCGATCGCTTTGCCGCTTTCAATCAAACGGATACGGACATCGGGCCGCTTTGCCGCGAAGGCAAGCGCGATTAGGCTGCCGGACAGGCCGCCGCCAAGGATCGCCAGATCGCAGTCCAACCGGTTCGTCATGTCCCCCTGTTAGGCGAGGGGGCGTGGCAAAGCCATGGCCGAAGTGGGAGCAAGCTATGGTTTTTGGGGCAGGTGATGGGCCTTGTCGCGACCGCGCCTATAGTATAGGGGGCTACCCTATGCATATCGTGGCGGATCGAGACAAATTGCTGGCGCGGGTGCGCCGGATCGCGGGGCAGGTCGCTGCCGTCGAACGGCAATTGACGGGCGACGCAGGCTGTTCGGAAACATTGCAACTGGTCGCCTCGGTGCGCGGCGCGGTCGGCAGCCTGATGGAGGAACTGATCGAGCAGCATATGCGCGAGCATGTCGCCTGCCCCGGCCTGTCCGACGAAGCGCGCGCGGCGGCCGCCGAAGAGATGCTGGCGCTGATCCGCCGATACGGGAAATGACGATGCACAACGATCACTCTCACGGCACCGGGCACGGCCACGCCCATCACGGCCACGCACCATCGCCTGCCAGCATGGGTAGCCAGGAAAGCCATTATTTCGACCATATCTACCTGTCGGACGGGCATGATAAAAATGCCCGGCGGACGCTGTGGGTTGTATGGCTGACCGCCGCGACCATGGTGGTGGAGATCGTCGCGGGCTGGATGACCGGTTCGATGGCGCTGCTCGCCGATGGTTTTCACATGGCGACCCATGCCGGCGCGCTCGCCGTGGCGGCGGCGGCCTATGGCTATGCGCGGCGGCATGCGCGCAATCCGCGCTTTACCTTCGGCACCGGCAAGGTCGGCGACCTGTCGGGCTTCGCGTCGGCGCTGCTGCTGGGCGTCATGGCGCTGTTCATCGCGATCGAATCGGGGATGCGCTTCCTGGAGCCGGTGCAGGGCGCCTTCGGTGAAGCGACGCTGGTGGCGATCGTCGGCCTCATCATCAACATCATCAGCGCGTTTTTGCTGGGGCATGACCATAGCCATGATCATGATCACGGACATGGCGACGACCATCAGCATGGCCACGCCGACAACAACCTGCGCGCCGCCTATGTCCATGTGCTGACCGACGCGCTGACATCGGTGCTGGCGATCGCGGCGCTGCTCGCCGGGCGCTATCTCGGCTGGTGGTGGCTCGACCCGGCGGTCGGCATATTGGGGTCGATCGTCATCGCGCGCTGGGCCTGGGGCCTGATGAAGGACACCGCCGCCATCCTGCTCGACACCGCCGAACCCGCGCTGACGGCCAAGGTCCGCGCACTGGCGGAAGCCGAAGGCGCCACCATCCGCGACCTTCACGTCTGGCGCATCGGCCCCCACGCCCACGCCGTCATCCTCAGCCTCGCCCCCGGCGCGAACGGCGCAGCCGTCCGCGCGCGACTACACGCGCTCCCCCGCATGGCGCATGTAACGGTCGAGTGCGGGTAGGTCTCAGCCATTTAAAATATTTGGAAAAAAATGAGCTGTATTTGAAATCTAAAGCCCACGGTTTTTAATCCATAGCAGTTCCGCATGCCGTCTTGTTGGGCGTTGACCCGAATTAACGACCTGCGTCCGCGGCAATTGTGCGACAAAAGCAACCGGCATCAGCCGAAGCAGCAATCGCCTCCACCGATTCCAAAATACAGAAAATAACAATAGAAAAAAGCCAACTACAAATAAAGCATAGCTTTGATGTCCAATATTGGTCAGGATCTCGAGTGACGGAACGAGCGACCCAAATATCAGTGAACGACGATCCAATGTTAGAGAAATCATCAAGCTGATTGATATTATCATAACAAACGGAATTATATGCTCAACATTTAATCTCGCTGTCGAATCTTCATAGAATATATCACCAGTAATTAATCCGAAAGCTGCCTTGGTTAAGAAGAAACCTGCAACACAATGAAGCCAGAAAGCCGTTTGCGAACGCTCCGTTTCGCGACGAACATCAGTCAAATCAAACCACATCGCCAGAACAAGAACTACTACGGCTGCTATAAGCATAGCGATATTATCGGCAATATAGGTGTCTGAAAAATCCTGAAATAGGCCCATTACACTCATGACGAAAAGTGTAGCTATATAAGCTGGAATAGGTGGAAACCGGCATGATTTCCAAAAAATTAGCGCGCACAATGATGCAGGAATTAAACCCGTCACGATACCAAGGACCGCATTTGGTTCCGTACCATAAAAATCCGTCACTGCTATTGGTACCGTAGCGCAAGTAAATAAAATCGCTGCGCCAGAATAAACGAATGCAAGACAAGGTCGATGCTTCGGGCTTATCCGATTATAAAGCAAGAGCAGTACTGGCGGAAAAATTATAAAAAGGATCGACAGCTTCCTAATGCTAAGAAATTCGCTGCTTGCGAAAAGTATCATGGCAAGACCAGCGGCTGCCATAATGTCGGCGAGTCCACCAAAAATGTGAAATTTCTCAGCCATCGCAAGCGATTGTTGCGCACGCTCCGCTTCAAAATTGCGAAGCCTTATTGCTTGATCCTCGCTTATTATACCTCTTGCCGTTGCCGCATCCAGATCTATTTCCGTCAGCATTTCAGCATCCTCAAAGAAGCGGTATTAAGCTCGGACCTTATACGGTCGGTCGTAATAGCGTTAAGCCAAAATATGTCAGCAACCGATCGTCACTGCCCCTTCACCGCGTCCATGATCTGCCGCACCGGCGCGATGTCATAGCCGGCCGCCGCCGCCTGCGCGGCCAGCACGTCGCCATCGTCACCCGCGCGCGCGCGGGTCAGTGCCCAGAGCAAGGTGCTGCGCGTGCCCGACCGGCAATAAGCGAGCATCTTGCCGCCTGCCTCGGTCTGTTCCAGCGCGCTTGCCATGCCGTCCAACTGCCACGGCGAAAAACCGCCATGCGCCACCGGTACCGCGACATAGGCGATGCCCGCCGCCTTGGCCGCGGCTTCGATCGCCGCGCCGTTGACCTGTCCCGGTTCCTCGTCATCGGGGCGGTTGTTGACGATGATCGTCACGCCCTGCGCCTTGGCGTCGGCCACCTGATCCAGCGTGATCTGCGGCGAAACAAGGATGCGGTCGGTCAATTTGCGGAACATGGGGCTTCTCCTTTGGCACAGGCCATGCGCCGGTCAGGATCAGGATTCAAGAGCGGCCTCTTGCTCCCGTCGTTGCGCAAAGCCCTTCCAATGTAGGATTTCCGATGATCTACACTGTCGGATGGAACGCGCTCACGCCCCGCCCTGCCCTGCATCCCGGATCAACCGTCGCGTGCCTGTCGCGTCACAGGCGCCCCACTGTCGCGCCAGTGTCGCGTCCAAGCTACTTTGGACGCACTTTACCGATACTTTTCCGTCGCAATCGGCCGAAAAATGCGCCCACGACATCATGAACTTGGATGCGACGCGGACCTGTGACCCTTGGCGCTATAGAAACGGCCGAATCGCCGCCAGAAAGGCGTCGCCCCAAGCATCCAGCTTCTTCTGCCCCACGCCGCTGATCGTGCCCAGATCGCGGATCGAGGACGGCCGCTGCTCGGCCATTTCACGCAGCGTCGAATCATGGAAGATGACATAGGGCGGCACGCCCGCCTCCTGCGCCAGTTCGCGGCGGCAGGCGCGCAGCGCGTCGAACAGCGGATCGCCGACCGGGTTCGCATCGGCCCCGTTGCGGGCATTGCGGGACCGTCGCTCGCGCTTGGGGGGCATCAGGATGCGGACTTCTTCCTCCCCGCGCAGGATGGGCCGCGCATTGGGGCCAAGCATCAGCCCGCCATGCTCGGTGGTCTCCAGCGCATCGCGCACCAGCAGCGCGCGCGACACGGGACGCAGCAGCACGATCTCGTCCCCCGACACGATGCCATGCACCGAAATCTTGTCATGGCCGCGCTCGCGCACCTTGTCATTGGGCGCGCCGGTCAGCACCGCCTCGATATGGCCGGACCCGAAACTCTGGCCGGTGCGATAGACGGCGGACAGATATTTGCGCGCCGTCTCGGTCGCGTCGATGCTGGCGGGCGGCGAGAGGCAATTGTCGCAATTGCCGCACATGGCAGGCGGATCTTCGCCGAAATGGCGCAGCAATATGGCGCGGCGGCAGGTCGCGGTTTCGACCAGCGCGCCAAGCGCCGCGATCCGCGTGCGCTCGCCCTGCTGGCGGCTCTGCTCCAATTCCATGATCCGCTGGCGGGCGCGGGCGAAATCCTCCGCCCCCCAGAAAAGATGCGCGACCGCCGGTTCGCCGTCGCGGCCCGCGCGACCCGATTCCTGATAATAGCCCTCGATCGACTTGGGCAGGCCCGCATGCGCAACGAAGCGCACGTCGGGCTTGTCGATCCCCATGCCGAACGCGACGGTGGCGACCATCACCATATCCTCGCTGGCGATGAAGGCGGACTGATTGGCGGCGCGGACCTTGGGGTCGAGCCCGGCATGATAGGCGCGCACGGCGCGGCCACCCCGCCCCAGCGTTTCAGCGAGCTTCTCGGTCGCGGCGCGGGTCTGGGCATAGACGATGCCGGGGCCGGGATTGGCAGCGACCAGATCGGCCAGTTGCCGCGTGAGGCCATCACGCGGATGGACCGCATAGCGGATATTGGGCCGGTCGAAGCCCGATATGATGAGGCCGTCGTCGGGTATGCCGAGCTGGACCAATATGTCCTTGCGCGTATGCGCGTCGGCCGTGGCGGTCAGCGCCAGCCGGGGGACATCGGGAAATTCGTCGAGCAGCGGGCGCAGCAGGCGATAGTCGGGGCGGAAATCATGGCCCCATTCGGACACGCAATGGGCTTCGTCGATCGCGAACAGCGCGACCCTGGCCGATCGCAGCAGATGACGAAACCCCTCTTGGCTGGCGCGTTCAGGCGCCACATAGAGCAGGTCGAGATCGCCATTGCGCAACCGGTCCTGCGTCTCGCGCCAGTCGGCATCGACGCTGGTCAGGCTGGCGGCGCGAATGCCGACGGCGGTGGCGGCGCGCAACTGATCATGCATCAGCGCGATCAGTGGCGAGACGACGACGCAGCAGCCATCGAGCGCGACCGAGGGCAATTGGTAGCAGAGCGACTTACCCGCGCCGGTCGGCATGATGGCCAGGGTCGGCTGACCCGCCATGACGCGTGCGACCACCTGTTCCTGCACGCCGCGAAAGCGGGTGAAGCCAAAAATATCGTGGAGGAGCGTGGGAATGTCGGGCCGCATGACGCGGCCTTAGCGGGGGAAAGCGCGGGGGGCCAGCCTTGCCGCCGCTTAACGGACGGGATCGAGCAGGCAGCCCCAGCCGGGCCGATAACGGGCGGTGCGCGCGGCGATCAAGGGCACGCGGGCTTCCACGGCCTTGTCTTCGGGCCGGTCGGTCAGGGTGACGAGCGCCATGCCCGGTTCCTTATCATCCTCGCAACTGCCCATCGCGCGCCCTTCGACATAGCGGCACGAACAGGCGAGGCGCGCGCCATAAGCGGTGCCCAATTCCGCCTGACCGCGCACACCGCTCCAATGCCAGCCAAGCACGGCCAGCAGCGACAGGATAAGCACAAGGGTAAGATAAATGATCGTCCGGCGGCCCGGCATATTCCCGACTCGGTTGGGGATGGCTAAGGGCGCGGCTTATGAAGATCGAATGGAACAGCGTAAAGCGGCTTGGCCTTGGCGCCGCCCTGGTGGCCCTTGTCGGCGCGGGCGGGCTGTGGAGCGTGCGCGCGGCCGACCCGCAACCGCTCTACCGCGTGGCGAGCGACGCTGCGGTGGGCGAGGCGGCGCTGCGCGCCGCGATCGACCCCTTGTTCGAGGATGCGGCGATGGGCGACACCCGCGCGCTGCTGGTGATGCGCGACGGCGAAATCGTCGCGGAACGCTATGCACCCGGTTTCGGGCCGGACACGAAACTCCTGTCCTGGTCGATCGCCAAGAGCGTGACGGCGGTATTGGTGGGCCTGATGGTGGCGGACGGACGGCTGGCGATCGACGCGCCGGTGCCGGTGGCGGCGTGGAGCCAGCCGGGCGACCCGCGCGGCAAGATCACGCTGCGCCAATTGCTGCAGATGACGAGCGGCCTCGATCATGTCGAGGATGGCGAACCGATCCAGAGCGGCGACACGGTGCGGATGCTGTTCACCGACGGCGCCCAGGACATGCGCGCCTATGCCGAGGCCAAGCCGCTGGGTCAGGCTCCGGGCGCGCATTTCGCTTATTCGACCGGCAGCAGCATCATCCTGTCCGACCTGATGACGCGGATGCTGACCAACAGCAGCGATCCCGACGTGCGGCGGCGGGCGATGGCGATGTTCATCGACGGCCGATTGAAGGCACCGGGCAAGCTGCCCAGCCTGACGCCCGAATATGATGCGGCCGGCACGATGATCGGCGGCAGCATGATGCACATGACCACGCGCGACTATGGCCGCTTTGGCGAATTGCTGCGGCGGCAGGGGCGCGGCCCCAGCGGGCACCAGATACTGCCGGAAAAATGGGTCGATTTCATGCGCACGCCATCGAAACGCAACCCGGCCTATGGCGCGCATCTCTGGCTCAACCGCGAAGGCAGCGAAAGCGCGCTGATGCCGGGCCTCGCCCCCGCCAGCCTGTTCGGCTGTGTGGGGCATAATGGCCAATATATATTGGTGTCACCCAGCCAGCGCCTGACCGTGGTGCGGATCGGCATGTCACCGCAAAAGGAACAACGGGTCGCGGTGAAGGCAGCGCTGGCACGCGTGATCGGGCTGTTTCCGGGCTAGAGGTGGAAGCGGCCCTCGATCACCGTGCGGCACTGGCCGGTCAGGATCACCCGGTCGCCATCCAAGGTACAGCCAAGCCGACCGCCCCGCGCCGATGCCTGAAACGCGCTGAGCGTCGTCTTGCCAAGGCGCTTGGCCCAGAAGGGGGTGAGCAGGCAATGGGCGGACCCCGTGACGGGGTCTTCGTCCACGCCGCCGCCCGGTACGAAGACGCGACTGACGATATCGCTAACCTCACCCGGCGCGGTGGCGATCAGCATGACGTCGCCGTGCGCCTTCAAGGCCGCGAAGTCCGGCGCGAGCGCGCGCACGGCAGCGGCATCGGAGAAGAGGAACAGACTATAGCCCCCGTCCCGCCAATGCGACTCGACCGGCGCCCCCCCCAGCCCCGCCGCCAGTTCCGGCAGCGCACGGGGTGTCATATCCCAAGCCGGAAGCGACAGTGCATAGCCATCGCCCGCGCGCGATACGCTCAATATGCCCGCATGGCGCGTGCGAAAACGCACCACATCCCCCTGCCCCATCAGCACATGGCCGCTAGCGAGCGTGGCATGGCCACACAATTTCACTTCGACGGAGGGCGTGAACCAGCGCAGCGCATGATCCGCCTCCGGGTCGTCCGGTGTCGCCAGCGTGAAGGCCGTCTCCGACAGATTATTCTCTGCCGCAATAGACTGCAGCGTGGCGTCGTCGAGCCAGGCATCGAGCGGCATCACCGCCGCCGGATTGCCGGTGAATGGCGCATCGGCAAAAGCATCGACCTGGGTGAAGGGCAGGCTGGTCATGGTATATTCCTCGTCATTCGCGACCGCTCTGGCGGATTGGCAGGCCCGCGAACAGGGCCAACCGTATGGGATTGGCGCTTAGCCCAACAGTACCAGCGCGCTGCACACGGCGATGCCCACGACGATGTTGATCGGCACGCCGATCCGAACGAAATCGGCAAAGCGATAGTCGCCGGCCGCATAGACCAGCGCATTGGTTTGATAGCCGATGGGTGTCGCGAAACAGGCTGATGCGCCGATCATCAGCGCGATGATGAGGGGGCGGGGATCGACGCCCAACTGCTGCGCGATCGCGATGGTGATGGGCGTCAACAACGCCGCCACCGCATTATTGCTGAGCAGTTCGGACAGGATCAGCGCGAAGAAATAGATGAGGAAAACCAGCGACCAGGCCGGCGCGCTCTGCAGCAGCGGCGTGATCCAGCCGACCATCAGCGCGACGCTGCCCGCCTGTTCGAGCGCCAGCCCGACCGCGAGCATGGCGAAGATGAGCACCAGCACATCGCCATCCACCGCGCCCCAGGCTTCTTCGGGATCAATGCAGCGTGTGATGAGGATGAGGCCAACCGCAATGACTGCGGCAAGGCCAATGCCCACGACATTGAGGGCGGACAGGATGACGACACCCGCCATTGCCACCATGGCGATCCACGCCTTTTTACGCCGGAAAGCGCGGACCCGACTGACATCGACGCCGATCAGGTGGGGATTATCGCGCAGCGATCGCATGGCATCGTCGCTGCCAGCGATCAACAGGCGATCCGCGCCGCGCACGCGCGTTTCGGGCAGGTCTGGTCCAGGCAAGTGCCGAGCGCGGTGAATGCCAATAATCCGTACCCGCAGCGCATGGAGAAAGGGAATATCCATCAGCCGCTCGCCGATGGACGGGTGGCTGGGCGACACCATGGCTTCGACAACGCGGCCTTCCTGGCCAGATGTACGCGAGTCGGCGGCGATGCCGAGTTCAAACTGGTCCGATTCGCGCAGCGTCATGATCGCTGCACCATCGGCCCGGACGATCAGCCGATCGCCAGCATGTAGTTCTTCTTCCACCAGGTCGCGGCGACGGATGTCGCCACCCCGCTTGATGCCCAACAGCTTGACGGTCCGGCCGAACATGCTGAGCGAGCCGACGGCGCGACCGATGAGGTCGCTGTCCTGGGGCACCACCAATTCGGTCAAATAATCCTGCACATTGCCGCCATTTTCTCCAGCGATGCTCGGCGCGTCGCTGGGCAGCAGGAAAGACAGGCAAATCAGGGCGATGACACCAGCAATCGTTCCCGCCAAACCATAGAGGGTGATATCAAAAATGCCAAAGGGGGCCATGCCCTGATCCGCGGCAATGCCCGCCACAATCAGATTGGTCGATGTGCCGACCAAGGTCAGGCAACCGCCCAGCACCGCAACCGTGTTCATCGGGATCAACAATTTCTTGACCGGATAGCCCGTTGCCTGCGCCAGCTTGAACATGATCGGGATCAGCAGCACGACCACCGGCGTATTGTTGAGGAAGGCCGAGAGGATGATCGTGCCGATCGCCACTTCGGCAAGGGCGAGCCGGGGACGCCGTTCGGCCCGCGTCATGATGATATCGGCCACACGACTGATGACACCCGTGCGGATCAGCGCGCCAGAAAGGATGAACATCGCTCCGACGGTCAGGGGCGCACTGTTGGAAAAGACCGAAAAAAGCGCCTTCTCATCCAGCATGCCGAGCAGCGCGAAGGTACAGGCACCGACAACGGCGATGACCGTGGGCGAATAGCGTTCGCGCACGAAGGCGACGAACATGGCGGCCAGAACCACCAGCCCGATTTCGGCCCGATACACGCCCAGCAGCGCGGTGATGAAATGCATAATGCCCCTGTCCCCAACAAGACTAGCGCTGGCCGCTGATCTTGCCGGGCTGAAACGAAATGGGCCAGCCATGGTTGCATGGCTGGCCCGTGTCGCGGCGGTCAGGGGACGTTTTGACCGTCAATCCGCGCAATGCGTGGTGACGCTCCCCAGGCTTACGCTCTGCCGCTTGCCCGTCGAGCGGGCTATGACGTCATCCTATCGTAATAAAAGTGAGTCGTCTCGCTTTTTTACGGTCGGTTCGGCGCGTCACTCCCCGCATTGGGCGCGGTGAAGCAATTTCTGGTCGGCCAGCACCAGCGCCATCATCGCTTCGACCACGGGCACACCGCGGATGCCGACACAGGGGTCATGGCGGCCCTTGGTGATGATGTCGGACGCCGCGCCCTCGCGCGTCACGGTTTCGACCGGGATCAGGATCGAGCTGGTAGGCTTGAAGGCGACGCGCAGCTTGATCGGCTGGCCCGTGGCGATGCCACCCGCAATGCCACCGGCATGATTGGCGAGGAAGGTCGGCCCATCGGGGCCGGGACGCATCGGGTCGGCATTTTGTTCACCGCGCAGGCTGGCAGCCGCGAACCCGTCGCCAATCTCGACGCCCTTGACCGCGTTGATGCTCATCATCGCGGCGGCCAGTTCGCTGTCGAGCTTGGCATAGAGCGGCGCGCCCCAACCGGCCGGAACGCCGCTGGCGACACATTCCACGATCGCGCCGAGCGAGGAGCCTTCGCGTCGAGCATCGTCCACCAGCTTTTCCCAGCGTGTGGCGGCCTCCGCATCAGGGCAGAAGAAAGGATTCTGCCCGATCTGCGCCGCGTCGAAATTAGCATAGTCAATCGCATCGCCGCCGATCGCGCTGACATAGGCGAAGATGTCGACATCAGGGATGACCGCGCGCGCGACCGCGCCTGCCGCCACGCGCGACGCCGTTTCGCGGGCGGAAGAACGCCCACCGCCGCGATAGTCGCGAAAGCCATATTTGGCGTCATAGGCATAGTCGGCATGGCCAGGGCGATAGGCCTTGGCAACGTCCGAATAATCCTTGGAGCGCTGGTCGGTATTCTCGATCATCAGGCTGATCGGCGTACCCGTCGTCCGCCCGTCGAACACGCCCGACAAAATACGCACCTCATCCGCCTCGCGACGCTGGGTGGTGAATTTGGACGTGCCAGGCTTGCGCAGGTCGAGCCAGGGCTGAATGTCCGCTTCGCTGAGCGGCAAGCCCGGCGGGCAGCCGTCCACGACCGCGCCAATCGCCGGACCATGGCTCTCGCCCCAGGTGGTGAAGCGGAACATGCGACCAAAGCTGTTGACGCTCATTTATCGAGCGCGATGTCCGGGGCGTCTTCGGCTTTCATGCCAATGACATTATAGCCCGCATCGACATGGTGGATTTCGCCGGTCACGCCGCTGGCCAGGTCCGACAACAGATACAGGCCCGCGCCGCCCACATCTTCGATGGTCACGTTGCGGCGCAGCGGAGCGTTTAGCTCGTTCCACTTGAGAATATAACGGAAGTCGCCAATGCCGCTCGCCGCCAATGTCTTGATCGGACCGGCCGAGATGGCATTGACGCGAATATTTTCTGGTCCAAGGTCCATCGCCAGATATTTGACGCTGGTTTCCAGCGCCGCCTTCGCCACGCCCATCACATTGTAATGAGGAATGACTTTTTCCGCACCATAATAGCTGAGCGTCAGGATGCTGCCGCCGTTCGGCATGAGCGCGCGGGCACGGCGTGTGACTGCCACGAAACTGTAAGCGGATACGTTCATGGTCATCAGGAAATTGTCGAGGCTGGTATCGACATAGAGGCCGCGCAGTTCATTCTTGTCCGAAAAGCCGATAGCGTGCACGACGAAATCGAGCGTGCCCCAGCGCGCCTCAATCTCCGCAAAGGCGGCGTCGAGCTTGTCCATGTCGGTGACATCGCAATCAATCAGGAAGTCAGAACCAACTTGGCTTGCCAAGGGGCGGACCCGCTTGGCCAGCGCCTCGCCCTGATAGGAGAAAGCCAGTTCAGCGCCCTGTTCATGCAAGGATTTGGCGATACCCCACGCCAACGACTTGTCGTTCGCCAAGCCCATGATGAGGCCGCGTTTACCCGCCATCAAGCCGTTCATATCGTCGTTCCATTCCCTTGGTCTTCAGGCGATCCGGTCAATTCCTCTTCGGGAAACTCCGCCAGCGCCGCGTTCAGTTCCGCGCCAATTACCACGCCAAGCCCGACTAGGAAGAAAAAAATGAGCGTGATCATCACGCCTGCCAAGCTGCCATAGGTCCGGTCATAGCCACCCAGCAGTGACAATGTCGGCGGTAAAAGCAGCGTTGTGCCATACCACCATAGCGATGTTGCGATCGCGCCGGGCCATTTGGGAAATCGACGATCCTTGTACATGGTCGGCGTCAGCGACACGAACAGAGACCAGAGGGCAACACAAACGATGCCCATTGGCACGAGTTTTGCCGACGCGACCAAGGCGATGGCATCATCGGCCCAAGGGAGGAGATGATTGAGAAACTGATCTATGCCGGTAATCACAACCTGCAGCGAGAAGGCGAACATCACCGCCACCACACTGGCCAAGGTGATGCCAACCGCGCTCAGCCGGTAATGCCAGAAGGATCTGGTGCTTTTTGTGCCATAGGCGCGGCGTAATATGTCGCGGATGGTTTCAATGAGACTGCCCACGGTCCACAGGCCGACGAGGCCACCCAGCCACAGCAGCGGCCCGGAACGGGCATTGAGAACATCGCTGATCGGTTGGCGCACAACATCCGCGACGCCGGGCGGAACCGTTGTGAGGAAAGCATTGACCGCAGCCAAGCCATCCTGCGTTCGGCCAAAGATGCTGAACACCGCCGCCGCCACGATGAAGAAGGGGAACAGCGTCATTAACGAGAGATAGGCGAGATTGCCCGCATGGATGAAACCATCGCTGTAGGTGCCAACAGCGACGCGCTTCATCACCTCAAATGGCTGCGATCCTGGCCGCATCCGCTTGAGCTGTCTGTGAAAATGCGCGCGGGTACGAGATGCGGTGTAGCGGCGCGATTCAGGTGTATAAGGCGAATTGGTCGGCATCCGCCCTCCAACGCCTCAGACGCCGAGATGGGCGCGCACGGCCCGATTGTCCCGCCAGCCTTCGACCAAGGCGAGGAGGGCAGGGTCATCGGCAGGCACGTCGATCTGGAGCGTCACAAGCTGATCGCCACGAGTACCGTCCCTGCCCGTAAACCCCTTGCCACGCAGCCGAAGCGTCTTGCCCGACGTAGCACCTGCCGGCACACCCAGCATCACGGCACCATCGACGGTCGGCACCTTAACCTTGCCGCCCTTTACCGCCTCATCGAGCGTGATGGGCAGGTCGAGCAACACATTGTCGCCATCGCGCGTGAAGTAGGCATGGGGCTTCACTTCAATCGTGACGATCGCATCGCCAGCCCCGCCGGGGCCGGGTTGCCCCTTGCCAGACAGACGCATCTGCGTACCCGTTTCAACGCCAGCCGGAAGCTTGAGATCAATCGTCTTACCATCCTGAAGCGTTATCCGCTGGGGGGCGAGGGTGGCGGCATCGGTGAATTGCACCGCCAGCCGATAGGCAACGTTCGCACCCTTGGCAGGAGGGGCCTGACGACCGAAGCCGCCGCCTCCCGCGCGGCGACCGGCACCGCCGAACAGCCCTTCGAAAATATCACTGAAATCCGCACCACCCTGATCAAATCCGCCGCCGGGCTGACCACGGAAGCCACCTCCGCCACCTGCCCCGCCAAAGCCGAACGGCGCGGTCGGATTACCATCACCGTCAATCTCGCCGCGATCAAACCGGGCGCGCTTGTCCTTGTCAGACAACAGATCATAGGCGTTGGTCGCTGCCGAGAATTTCTCCGAAGCCTTGGGATTATCCTTATTCTTGTCGGGATGCAGTTCCTTGGCCAGCTTGCGATAGGCCGACTTGATCTCTGCCTCGGTCGCGCCGCGCGCAACGCCAAGGATGGAATAGGGATCAGCCATCAATGCTCTGGTGCCTCTTGTTCTGGTGAAGGATAGTGCGCCTCTATGTGGCGAAAGGGTGGCGTTCGTTCAAGTTGCGCAATTGCCCGTATCGACACTATCCCCCGGTGCCCCTAGACAAGGCGGCATGATGGAACCCTTTGCCTTGTTCGACGACTGGTATAGTCAGGCGCGCGAAACCGAAATCAACGACAGCAACGCCATGGCCTTGGCAACTGCCGATGCGCGCGGTCATCCGTCCGTCCGCATGGTTTTGCTGAAAGGTCATGGACCGGATGGCTTTATCTTCTACACGAATTTCGAGGGACGCAAAGCGGAAGAGTTGACCGTCAACCCCCATGCAGCCCTGCTTTTCCACTGGAAATCCATGCGGCGACAGATACGGATCGAAGGGGCTGTCGGCCCGGTCAATGATGCCACGGCCGACGCCTATTTCGCCACGCGCAGCCGCGATAGCCAATTGGGTGCCTGGGCATCCGACCAATCCCGCCCCCTGCCCTCGCGCGAAATATTCATGGCTCGTTTCGAAGAAGCCAATGCCCGGTTCGAAGGCCGCCCGGTGCCGCGTCCGCCGCATTGGTCGGGCTTTCGACTAGTGCCCGACCGCATCGAATTCTGGCAGGATCGCGAACATCGCCTGCACGAACGCCGTCTGTTCACACGGGACGATACGGGCTGGAGCGAAGGTTTGCTCTACCCCTGACATCCACCAATTGCACCGTTTGGGACGAAGCAAGGCGCGGAAAGCTGTGCCTGGTTCGTCTATCTCCCATGTGAGGACGCACGCCGATTGCGGGTGGCCGATGTGCCTGTTAGGTGTCGCCTGACAGTTGTAATAATATTGCGAGCTGTGCCCGCGCGGCTCATGAGGGATTAGATGCGCAACAGACTGACGGCCTTCATCCTCACTGGCATGGTCCTGGGGGTGATCGTAGGGTTCGCCGCGAACCTGTGGGTGGGCGGCGACGAAGCGCTCGCCAAACAGGTGGCGGGCTATTTCCATCTGCTTGCCGACATCTTCCTTCACCTCATCAAGATGATCATAGCGCCGCTGGTCTTTTCGACCCTGGTCGCAGGCATTGCCCATATGGGCGACAGTGCGGCCCTGGGACGGATCGGCGGGCGGGCGCTCGCCTGGTTCATCATAGCCAGCCTGATCTCGCTGACCTTGGGCCTGATTTTCGTCAATTTCTTCGCGCCCGGAGAAGGGCTCAATCTGGTCCGCAATGGAGCCGAATCCGGCGTCAATACCGAATCGCTGAACTTCCGTGACTTCATTCTGCATGTTTTCCCGACCTCCATGGTCGGCGCGATGGCGGAAAATTCGATTCTCCAGATCGTTGTCTTTTCCCTGTTCGTGGGCGTTGCCCTGACCGCCATTGGCGAAAGGGGCAAACCCATCGTCACGGTGGTCGAATCCCTGGTCGAACTGATGTTGCAGGTGACCGGCTATGTGATGCGTGTGGCTCCCTTCGCCGTATTCGGCGCGCTGGCTTCGGTGATTACGACCCAAGGTTTGGGCGTATTGATCACATTCGGGGAACTGATCGGCGAATTCTACATCGCCCTGGGTGCCTTGTGGCTGCTGCTGTTCGCGGCGGGTTCGGTGTTCCTGGGCAAGCGGATGTTCACGCTGATCCGCTATGTCCGCGAACCGATCCTGATCGCTTTTTCCACCGCCTCGTCTGAAGCGGCCTATCCCAAGATGCTGGAGCAGCTCGACAGATTTGGCGTCCCGCGCCGTATATACAGCTTCGTCCTGCCGCTGGGCTACAGCTTCAACCTCGACGGGTCGATGATGTATGCGACCTTTGCGACGATCTTCATCGCGCAGGCCTATGGTATCGACCTACCGATCGCGACGCAGATCACCATATTGCTGGTGCTGATGGTGACCAGCAAAGGCATCGCCGCCGTACCGCGGGCGTCGCTGGTGGTGGTCGCCGCGACGCTGGGCCAGTTCGACCTGCCAGTCGAAGGGGTCGCCTTCATCCTGGCTGTCGATCATTTCATGGACATGGGCCGCACTGCGACGAACGTGCTGGGCAATGCCATCGCCACCTCGGTCATCACCAAATGGGAAGGCATGCTGGAGGTCGAGGAACCGATAGATGTGCCTCATCCCAAGGCTCCGGCCCATACCGCCGCGCATGGCCGCGCTGGCCTGGAACTGGCGTCTGACATGGTGGACGATCCTAAGAAGGGCTAGGCCCCCTCGCTTTCCGTCCCGAAGCTCACACCGTCTTAGGCGTTGAATAGCAAGAGGCTGACTTGCCCCGCTAGGTTGCAGCCGGATTTGTGCGGTCAATGGCACCGCTGTCGAGCAACGGCGCGGCATCCATGTCTTGCGCGCCCAGGATCACGCTCAATTTCTCCAGCGAGGCGAGGATCATCGCCTGTTCCCACGCGGGTAGCGAAGAAAACCGCTCCGTAAATTGCGATTGCAAAAGATCGGGCGCGCAGGCCAGAGCTTCCAGCCCGGCCGCCGTGGCATTGAGCATGATCTGCCGCTTGTCGCGTTCGCTGCGTTCGCGCGTGACGAGACCGGAGAGAACCAGCCGATCGACGACGTTGGTGATCGTTGCCTGGCTGAATTTCAACGCCGCCGCGATCATGCTGGGTGTCGCCTGATGCCGGCCCCCAATTTCGCGTAACACCAGCATTTGGGATGGGGTCAATCCCGTTGTCGAGGCCAGCTTGCGGCTGCCGATCTCGGTCGCGCGGAGAATGCGGCGAAGCGCCTGGAGAGTGGGGTTCGAAAGGTCGGATTCCATGGCCGATAGCTATCCGTTTGCGCGGTGCCATGCCAATGTCATTTTCCTTTATATAATGAAGGATAATGCAAGGCTGAAACGGCGGATAGAGAAGGCGTTGCGGCCAAAGGGTTGAAAATTTCGCTTTCATATGTATATATTGCGCCGCAGCAACAGAGGCGAAGGGATTCGCCCAGATAGTTAAATACTTTGGGAGGCTAATAATATTTGATCGTGAAACCGATGCGACATGCTTGTCGCCACGGAATTTTGCGTCCTGTGAGAATGAAATTGGACGAGTTATGAATTTCCGCACGCCGGTAGCGCAGGACGGCCCTGCCATCACCGCGCTGATCGCCGCCTGCCCGCCACTCGATGGCAATTCGGCCTATTGCAACCTGCTGCAATGCACGCATTTCGCCGATAGCTGCATCGTCGCCGAACGCGACGGCCAGATCGTCGGCTGGGTATCGGGCTATCGCCTGCCCGCCGACCCCGGTCGCTTCTTCATATGGCAGGTCGCCGTTGCTGCGGAGGCTCGCGGCGAAAAGCTGGCGCAGCGCATGATCGCCGCCTTGCTGGACCGCCCATCGGCTACCGGCGTCACGTACCTCATCACCACGGTAACCCCCGACAATGCAGCCTCCTGGGCGCTTTTCGAGGGGATCGCCCGGCGTCTGGGCGCTGAGTTGACCAAAGCCCCGCTGTTCGAGCGCGACGCTCATTTCGCCGGCGCGCATGAGACCGAGTGGCAAGCGACGATCGGTCCCTTCGCCCTCCCTTCCAAGACAAGCATCTAAATATTCGGAGACTTTCCCCTATGACGATCACCCCCAAACCGACCCAGACCATTCCCGATACCGGCATTTATGAGCGCCGGGAATCGATCGTGCGCAGCTATGCCCGGTCGATGCCGCGCCAGTTTCATCGCGCCGAAAATGTGTGGATGCATGATAATCAGGGGGGACGTTATCTCGATTTTCTATCGGGCTGCTCGACGCTGAATTACGGGCATAACCATCCGATCCTCAAGCAGGCGTTGCTCGACTATATCATGGCCGACGGCATCACCCATGGCCTGGACCTGCATACCGATGCCAAGGCGGCCTTTCTGGAAAGTTTCGAGGAGGTGATCCTTCAGCCGCGCAAGCTGAATTATCGCGCGATGTTCACTGGCCCGACCGGCACCAATGCGGTGGAAGCGGCGATCAAACTGGCGCGCAAGATTACCGGCCGCGAAATGGTGATCGCCTTCACCAACGGCTTCCACGGCATGACGTTGGGCGCGCTCGCCTGCACCGGCAATGCCGCCAAGCGCGGTGGTGCAGGCGTGCCGCTCAGCCATGTCAGCCACGAACCCTATGACGGCTATCACGGCCCCGACGTCGATACCGCCGACCTTTTGGAACAGCGGCTGTCGGACCCGTCCAGCGGCCTGGATGCGCCCGCCGCCATCCTGGTGGAAACCGTACAGGGCGAAGGCGGCCTCAACGCCGCGTCGCCGGCCTGGCTGCGCAAGATTGCCGCAATCGCCAAGCGGCATGGTGCCCTGTTGATCGTCGATGATATTCAGGCCGGTTGCGGCCGCACCGGTGGCTTTTTCAGCTTCGAGGATATGGGTTTCACGCCCGACATCGTCACGCTGGCCAAGTCACTGTCGGGCATGGGCTTGCCCTTCGCGCTCACGCTGTTCCGCGCTGAACTCGACCAATGGTCGCCGGGCGAACATAATGGCACCTTCCGCGGCAACAATCATGCCTTCGTCACGGCGACGGCCGCCCTGCGCCATTTCTGGAGCAATGACAGCTTCGCCGCCGATGTGCGCCGTCGCGGCGCGCTGCTGGAAAGCCGCCTCGACAAGATGGCCCGCGAACATGGGCTGACGACGCGCGGGCGCGGCATGATGCGCGGCATCGACGTCGGGTCGGGCGAGATTGCGTCCGTCATTACCGCCGCCTGCTTCGCGCGCGGCCTCATCATCGAAACGAGCGGCCCCCGTGACGAAATCGTCAAGGTGCTCGCCCCGCTCATCATCGACGACGCCGTCCTTTCGGCCGGTCTCGACATACTGGAAACCAGCGTGCGCGAGACGCTTGCCGCCTCCTTTGGCGTGGCGGCGGAATAAGGAGATATCGCATGATCGTCCGTAAACTGACCGACATTCGCAAGTCCGACCATAACGTCAAATCCGATGGCTGGGAAAGCGCCCGCCTGCTGCTCAAGGATGATGGCATGGGTTTCTCATACCATGTCACCACCATGTACGCCGGCAAGGAGCTGAAGATGCATTATCAAAATCATCTCGAAGCCGTGTTGGTGCTCAAGGGCAAGGGCACGATCGAGGATCTGGGCACGGGGGAAACCCACCAGTTGGCCGCAGGCACCATGTATGCGCTCAACGATCATGACCGCCATATCGTGCGCCCCGAAACCGATATCCTGACCGTCTGCGTCTTCAACCCGCCGGTCACCGGTCGCGAAGTGCATGACGAAAATGGCGCTTATCCCGCCGAGGCCGACATGGTCCGCACGGCCGAACTGACGTCTTGAAATCATAAAGAAAGGGGGAGTCCCATGACAGACATCTACCCATCCCGCCAAATGGCGGAACCGCAATTCCTGCCCCGTCTCGATCCGGTCGTCCATAGTGACTGGAGCGAGGCGGCACCGCTCTCGAAAGCGCAGGCCGCGCAGTTCGAGCGCGACGGCTATCTGGTGCTGGAGGATATCTTCTCCGCGCAGGAAGTCGCCTTCCTGCAACAGGAGGCTGGTTCCCTGCTGGCCGATCCCGACGCGCTGGATGGCGACACCGTGATCACCGAACCGGGCGGCGGCGAAATCCGGTCGATCTTTGAAATTCACAGCCAGAACCGCGTCATGCAACGGCTGGCGGCCGACGCCCGGCTCGCCGACGTTGCTCGCTTCCTGTTGAATGACGAAGTCTATCTTCACCAGTCCCGCCTCAACTATAAGCCGGGGTTCCAGGGCAAGGAATTCTACTGGCATTCGGATTTCGAGACCTGGCATGTGGAAGACGGGATGCCGCGCATGCGCGCCCTGTCCATGTCGGTCCTGCTGGCGGACAACACGCCCCATAACGGCCCGTTGATGCTGATCCCCGGATCGCACCGCAGCTATCTGACCTGCGTGGGTGAAACGCCCGACGACCATTATAAGATGTCGCTCAAGAAGCAGGAATATGGCGTCCCCGATGAGGACAGCCTGGCCGACCTTGCGCACAAACATGGTATCGTGGCACCGACGGGCAAGCCGGGAACGGTCATCCTGTTCGATTGCAATCTGATGCACGGATCGAACGGCAACATCACGCCCTTTCCCCGCGCCAACGCTTTCATGGTTTATAATGCCATGGCCAATCAGCTGGCCGCGCCCTTTGGCCCCGCGACGCCGCGCCCGTCCTTTATCGCGGCACGCGAGGCGGAAGCGATCAGGGTCTGTCATGGCGATCTGGTTGCGGAGGTGATGGCATGAGTGGCCTGCATAGCGTCGAAAAAATCGGCGGCACGTCGATGGCGGCCACGGCCAGCCTGTTCGACAATGTCCTGATCGCAGGCCGCAGCGGTGACGATCTTTACAACCGCATCTTCGTCGTATCCGCCTATGCGGGCATGACCGATCTGCTGCTGGAGCATAAGAAATCCGGTGTGCCGGGCGTCTATGGCCGCTTCATCGCCGATGATGGGGCGGACGGCTGGCTTGAGGCGATGGCCAAGGTGCGCGGGGCGATGCACGATCGCAATGGCGAAATGTTCGCGCGCACCGCCAGCCTGGATGAGGCGAACGCCTTTGTCGATCTGCGGATCGCGGCGGTGCAGGATTGTCTTGCGGATCTCGGCCGGTTGCGCAGCCATGGCCGCTTCTGCGTCAAGGAACAGTTGTTAACGGTGCGCGAATTGCTGGCGGGCCTTGGCGAAGCGCATAGCGCGCACAGCACTGCGCTGTTGCTGCGCGATCGCGGGATCAATGCGGTGTTCGTCGATCTGACGCTGTGGGACCAGGATGATTTGCGCAGCCTGGACGAGCGGATCGTGGAGGCGCTGGCACCCATCGACCTGCGCCATATGATGCCGATCGTCACGGGCTATGCCGGATGCCGCGAAGGCATGGTGCGGCGCTATGCGCGGGGCTATTCGGAAATGACCTTCTCGCGGATCGCCGTGCTGACCCATGCGCGCGAAGCGATCATCCACAAGGAATTTCACCTGTCGAGCGCCGACCCCCGCCTGGTCGGGGAAGCCGCCGCGCGCAAGATCGGCCGCACCAATTATGACGTGGCCGACCAGCTCGCCAATCTGGGCATGGAAGCGATCCACCCTCGCGCGGGCCGTGGCCTGCGCCAGACGAGCATTCCCTTGCGCGTCCGCAACACATTCGATCGGGAAGATGAGGGAACGCTGATCTGCGGCGATTATGTGTCCGATACGCCGCGCGTCGAGATCATTACCGGTGTCCGGTCGATGCAGGCGCTCCAGTTTTTCGAGCAGGATATGGTCGGTGAAAAGGGCTATGACGCCGCGATACTGGAGGTGCTTACCCGCCATGGCGCGTGGATCGTCAGCAAATCCTCCAACGCCAATACTATCACTCATTATCTGTCGATCGACACGGCGACGGTGAAGCGGATCATGGCCGACCTGCAATCGCTCTATCCCGATGCCGCCATCTCCGCGCAGCCTGTGGCCATGGTGTCGGTGATCGGCAGCGACATATCGCGGCCGGGACTGGTGCCCGATGCGCTGGATGCATTGGCTAAAGCGAATATTGATATGATCGCGATGCAGCATCAGATCCGCAACGTGGACATTCAGTTCATCATTGATTGCGCGAATTTCGATACGGCCGTGCGTGTCCTGCACCAGCGGCTGATCGAGGATGTGGCCGATCGTGGCGAAGGGCGTCGGGCGGCCTGAGCCGCCTTTCTCTCCATGTTGTCATCGATACTTCCGGTTCGCAGCCTGTTGGCCGCCATCTTCATGCTGATGGCGGGCAGCGGCTTCCTGTCCACCCTGATCAGCCTGCGGCTGGAGCGGGGAGGCAGTGGCACGCTGATGATCGGCGCGGTGGCGACCGCCTATTTCGCCGGGCTGACCGTCGGCGCGCTGCGCGCCGCGCCTGTCGTACAGCGAGTGGGACATATACGCGCCTTTGCCGCCTTCGTGTCGCTGCTGTCGGCCAGCACTTTGGCCTATGCGCTGTTCCAGAATGTGCTGTTCTGGGCCTCGCTGCGGTTCATCGACGGGCTGTGCGTCGCGGGTGTGTTCATATGCCTGGAAAGCTGGCTGAACGAGCGGGCGGAACCGGACACGCGGGGCAGCATTTTGGCGGGCTATATGATCGCCCTTTATTCGGGACAGGCGCTGGGGCAATTTCTGCTCAATTTCGGGCGCACCCCGTCCATCCCCTTCCTGATCGCCTCCATCCTCATTTCGCTGGCCGTTATCCCCGTCGTCCTCACCCGCATTGCCGCGCCGCTGCCGGGGCAGAATGCCCCTTGTACGATGCGGCAATTATACGCTTCGTCCCCGCTGGGTTTCATCGGCGCGATGACCACGGGACTGATGCTGGGCGCTTTCTATGGTCTCGCCGCCGTCCATGTCCGTCGGCTGGGACTGGACCTGTCCCAGACCGCCAGTTTCATGAGCATCGTCATTTTGGGCGGGGTTGCGCTGCAATGGCCACTGGGGCGACTGTCGGATCGCTTCGATCGCCGCCGGGTCATCGTCATCAGCTTCGGCGCGACGATGGCCGTCTGCCTTGCGCTGACCATGGTCGACGGCATGGGCCTGCCGTTGCTGACGCTCGGCGGTCTGTTCGGTGGCCTCAGCTTCGCGCTCTATCCGCTTTGCGTCGCCCACACCAATGACCGGCTGGACCCAGCCGCCCGCGTCGCGGCCAGCGGGGCGCTGGTGCTGCTCTATTCGATCGGCGCTGCATTGGGACCGACTGGCGCGGCGACGGCGATGACGCTGTTCGGCGTGAGTGGGCTGTTCCTCTTCATCGCCGCCGTTGCGGGCGGCACATTGGTCTTCGGCCTCTGGCGGCAGGCATCGTCCCTGCCAGTGCCGGGCGACGACCAGCAAAGCTATCAGATCCTGCCCCGCACCACGCCGGTAGCCGCGATGCTCGATCCCCATGCCCCGGAACAGATCGCGCCCAATGAGAGCGAACCAGCCGACCGATCGCTGCTCACCCTTTCAGGATAGATTCATGCCCGCGCCCCATCCTACTGCCCCGCTCCAGCCTGCCGTCGATCGGACCACCTTGCGCCGGGCGATCGGTGCGTCTGCCATGGGCAATGCGACCGAATGGTTCGACTATGGCATCTATGCCTATGGAGTAGGCTATATCTCCGCCGCGCTGTTTCCCGGCAACACGGAGGAGGCGGTGCTGTTCGCGCTGGCGACCTTTGCCATTTCCTTCCTGGTCCGTCCGCTCGGTGGCCTGTTCTGGGGGCCGCTGGGCGACCGGATGGGGCGCAAGTCCGTACTGGCGCTCACCATATTGATGATGTCGGGTGCGACGGTGTGCGTCGGCCTGATCCCCGATTATGCGACCATCGGCTTTTGGGCACCGACGCTGCTGATCCTGTTGCGGATGGTGCAGGGCTTTTCCACCGGCGGCGAATATGGCGGCGCGGCGACCTTCATGGCCGAATATGCGCCCGACGATAAGCGCGGCTTTTGCGGCAGCTTCCTCGAATTCGGGACATTGGCGGGCTTCTCGCTGGGCGCGCTGCTGATGCTTGGCTTCTCGCTGATGCTGGGCGACGCCACCATGTATGACTGGGGTTGGCGCATACCCTTCCTGGTGGCTGGCCCCATGGGTCTGGTCGGCATGTATCTTCGATCGAAGATGGAGGATACGCCGGTCTTTCTCGAAGCCGCACTGGCTGCGCAGGGCGTGAAGACGGTATCGCCGACGCTCGGTTCGCTGGTAACGGGCTATTGGCGCACCCTATTGGTGATGGGCGGGCTAGTCACTGCACTCAACATCGTCAACTATACGCTCTTGAGTTACATGCCGACCTATTTGCAGCGTCGGCTGGGCCTGTCCGCCAATGAAGCGTTGATCGTGCCGATCATCGGCATGATGTTCATGATGGTCCTGCTGCCCTTCGCCGGGGCGCTGTCCGACCGGGTCGGGCGCAAGCCGCTGTGGCGCTTCTCGCTCATCGGCCTGTTCCTGCTGGTGGTGCCGGCCTATCTGCTGATGGCGACGGGTTTTGTCGGGGCCGTGTTCGGTTTTGCCCTGCTGGGCTTGCTCTATGTGCCTCAACTCGCGACGATCTCGGCGACCTTCCCCGCCTTGTTCCCGACGTCCGTCCGTTTTGCGGGCTTTGCCATTGCCTATAATGTAGCAACGTCGATCTTCGGCGGTACGGCTCCTGCCATCGGCAGCGGCCTGATCGGCGTGACGGGCAATGAGTTGATGCCCGCCTATTATATGATGCTGGCCTGCATTGTGGGGCTGATCGCCTTACGCTTCATGCCCGAAACCGCCGGCCTGTCACTGCGCGATGAAAACCATCCTGCAAGGACACAATGATCGCACAGACGCAGCGTCAGGACCAATGGATGCCGGACATCCTCATGCGCCTATGCTAAGGGCTAAGGAAACTGCGGATGTAGGTAAGATTCCGCATGCAGATCCGAAAAGCGATCATTTATTCGGAACCATGCATTGGGAGTAACTGCGCTGACCGATCCACAGCCTGCTTGGCATGCCCTGTCAGAAGATGAGACCCTTTCCCTGTTGCAGGGCCGTCGATCGGGTCTGCAACTGGACGAAGCGCAGCGACGGTTAGCCGAATTCGGCCCCAACAGCCTGCCGCCTCCCGCTACGGTGCATCCTGTTCTGCGGTTTCTGGCGCAGTTCAACAGCGCGCTCATCTATTTCCTGCTCGCGGCGGCGGGTGCGGCGCTTCTACTCGGCCATGTCGTCGATGCGGCGGTCATCGCAGCGGTGGTGATCGCCAATGCGATCGTCGGCTTCGTTCAAGAGGGGAAGGCTGAACGGGCGCTGGGCGCGATCCGCGATCTGATTGCCCCGCACGCCACGGTATTGCGGGATGGCGCGCGCCAGACGATCGATGTCCCGGACCTGGTTCCGGGTGACATCGTCATCCTTGAGGCGGGCGACCGTGTGCCCGCCGATATGCGTATCCTTCGCGCGCGCGGGCTGAAGATCGACGAAGCCCTGTTGACCGGCGAGTCGGTCACGTCCGAAAAGCATGAGCCTCCGGTTGCCGTCGAGGCGGCGCTGGGCGATCGTCACAACATGGCCTTTTCGGGTACGATGGTGACGACGGGCCAGGCGACGGCGGTGGTCGTCGCCACAGGCGCGCAGACCCAGATCGGCCATATCAGTGGATTGCTGGGCGGCGTCGAAACGCTCACGACGCCATTGCTGCGACAGATCAACCACTTCGCAAGCCGCTTTACCTGGGCCATGCTGGGTGCCGCCGTCCTGCTGTTCGTCTTTGCCGTGCTGGTGCGGGGGTTCGCCTGGGACGATGCCCTGATCGCCGTCGTCGCCGTCGCGGTGGGCGTGATACCCGAAGGATTGCCTGCGGTCATCACGATCACGCTGGCGATCGGGGTCCAGCGGATGGCGGGGCGCAAGGCGGTGATCCGCAAGCTGCCGGCCGTCGAAACGCTGGGTGCGACCTCCGTCATCTGCACCGACAAGACCGGCACCTTGACCCGCAACGAGATGACCGTCCGGCATATCTTCATTGAGCGCCACCAACTGTTGGTGGCAGGATCGGGCTATGCCCCCCACGGCGCGCTGACCGCCGAGAATCACGACGATGATGCGGCCGCGATCGCGGCCGCAAGCGCCATCATCCGTTGCGGCCTCCTGTGCAACGATGCGCAATTGCGCGAAGCGACCGGCGACTGGCATGTCGAAGGCGATCCCATGGAGGGCGCGCTGGCTGCGCTGGCGATGAAAGCGGGTTTCAGTCCCGACCATGCCCGTGGCGAATGGGCGCGATTGGATGAAATCCCGTTCGATGCCGCCTATCGCTTCATGGCGACCCTGCATCGCAGCCCAGAAGGCGAAGCCATCGCCTTCATCAAGGGCGCGCCCGAAGCCTTGTTGGCGATGGTGCCGGACATGGCCTCCAGTGCGAACTGGGATGATCAGATCGCCACTGCCGCAGCGGCGGGCGAGCGCGTGCTGGGTTTTGCTACCAAGAAGCTGGCACATGGCAGCGAACGGCTTACCTTCTCCGACCTGAAAACGGGTGTCGAATTTCTCGGCCTGATGGGCTTTATTGATCCGCCGCGCGATGAGGCGGTGCGCGCGATCGCGGAGTGCCGTTCGGCCGGTATCGACGTGAAGATGATCACTGGCGATCATGTGGCGACCGCGCTGGCCATCGCCCGGCAGATCGACCTGGCCGACGATCCCAAAGCCACGACCGGCGCTGATCTCGACCCCCTGACCGACGCCCAGTTGCAGGACATGGTCCCGCATATCGCCGTCTTCGCCCGGACCAGCCCGGAGCATAAGCTGCGCATTGTCCGGGCGCTTCAGGCGAACGGGGCCATCGTCGCAATGACAGGCGATGGGGTGAATGACGCGCCCTCGCTCAAACAGGCCGATGTGGGAACTGCCATGGGCCTCAAGGGCACGGAGGCCGCGCGTGAAGCGTCGGAGATGGTGCTTCTGGACGATAATTTCGCGTCCATCGTAGCGGCCGTCCATGAAGGGCGGACGGTCTATGACAATATCCGCAAAGTCATTTCCTGGACGTTGCCGACCAATGGCGGCGAATCCGTGGCCGTCATTCTTGCGATTCTGGTCGGCTTTGCCCTGCCGATGACAGCGACCCATATCCTGTGGATCAATCTCGTCACCGCTGTCAGCCTGGGCCTCGTCCTGGCTTTCGAGCCGGCCGAACCCGGTGTCATGCAACGGCCACCCCGCGCCGCCGATGCGCCACTTTTGTCGCCTTTTCTGCTGTGGCGGGTGATCGTCGTGTCGATCCTCTTTGCAAGTGCTACGCTCGGCGTCTTCTTCTTTACACTGGGCGAAGGCCGCAGCATCGAGGTTGCCCGCACCATGGCCGTCAACATGCTGGTCGTCGCGGAAATATTCTATCTGTTCAACGTCCGGTTCCTGCACATGGGCTCGCTGACATGGCGGGGCGTTCTGGGAACGCGGTCCGTCCTGATCGCCATTGTCGCGGTCGTGACCGCGCAACTCGCCTTCACCTATCTCCCTGTCCTGAACCGCCTGTTCGACAGTCGGCCGCTCACCCTGCGCGATGGCGGCCTGATCATCCTGATCGGTATCGGCCTGTTTCTGCTGCTCGAAGGCGAAAAGCTGCTGATGCGCCGCCTGGGCTGGTTCAAGGAATTGCGGGCCTGAGAGGCAGCCCCTTCGGTGATCAGCGGATCGGCCAGCTAAAAAGCTGTGGCAGGATATATCCATGGCGAGCGCAAAGCCCTCCGCGCTGCAATCCGTGACCCGTCCCGGCGGCGGCACCCTGCCCGACGCCGGGGCTTTGCCCTCTGCGGAACGCAGGCTGTGAAGTGTGCGAAGTTCACACCGTTGCAGGGCCCGGATTTGCGCGGTTGTGGGATCGTGGCGGCACTTTGCACAAGCGACATGGCTTGTGTGGGTGGTCGTGCGTTCGAGGTCTGTCCACGCAGGCCGCGGAGCGGGCTGCCCTGCAACAGCGTCGGCGCGTCAGCGCCGTCCGCATGACTGGCGCTTAACTTCGCATATTTCCCGCTGATTGCGACATTTTGATGTGGGAACGGGACATTTTGTTTCACGCGGAGGCGCGGGGACGCGGAGGGGGACGGCGCGGGCGCGCTGTTGGGCAAGGGGGCGGACGATGGGAAGGAGCCGAAGGCGAGGATAGCAGGGATGGCCGATGTAGGACAGGGGCGACGATGGCGGTGAGCGAGAAGGTCTACCCCTGCGCCCCGGATGTGATCCGGGGGGCGGCCCTTTTATCTCCCCCTACCGCCCATCCTAGCCTGGAGAGCAAACGGCACCTCATCTACACCCTGCAACTTCAATGGCTTGATACGGCAACGGCACCGCCTGTCTCGCAGGCGGTGCCGGTTGAAGGGCTAAATTCCAATGTGCAGACAACGGCTTACCCCACAGGGGGAGCCAATGCTTTTATCTTGCCTTTGGTATTATCCAGGCGCTGACACGATTCTGACTTCGCCAGAGGTATATTCTTTAGCCTCTTGTGGACCGCCGTCTGGAGCCTGCCATTCAAAGCGCAAGCTATCAAAAGAACGGAATAAAAGTTCTTCAGGACTTGGTGAAACCATTTTCAATTTCTTAAATTGAAGAGTGATGTCACCATCTAAAATCATAGTCAGACTGTCACCATTCTCAGCTAAAGAGGTTAGGCTGTGCTGGCTATCGTGAGGTCTACCAAACCAGCCATCGGGTAAAATTAATCCACCACCCCATTCTTTATCGAACCACGATTCTATCGCGCCTGAAAAGCTCATTGTGCCCTCACTTCGGGATTATCCATTTTGGATTTACCTTGGGTATATAAACTTGGCTTCCTCCACCGAGCAACCCGCCTTGCGCGGCCGCATAACCGTCGTAAATCTTGGTCCCAGCGGGAACTTCGATCGCAACAACATTCTTGGCGGTGTTACCCCAAGCCGCATCAAGGGCAAGGTCCATGCGGGATTGTAGCGCGCCTGCCGGAGGCGTTCGCGTCCAGTAAGAACCTAACTGGCCAGCTTTTCCTCCAAACACTCGGTAGAGAGTAGTGGTTTCTGAGGTAACCGATTGGGTGTAAGCTCCTGCGCGGAAGGTGGCCGCAACTTCGGTTCCTAGCGGTCCAGAACCGGTCAGACCGTTAAACCTAAGGCCTTCGGCTGTTCTGATGCCTCTAGCGGCATAGGCGCTACTTCCCCAAGAATAGCCTTTTGCAACTCCGCCTAAAATTGCATTGCCTAATACTATCTCGCCAGCAATCCGTGGTCCGAGTGTCACACCTTGGATAGCTTGCCGATCGAACTGGGCCAGATCAGTGCCGACGCGTTGCATCACATCGACGTTCGCTCGCCATTCTATACCGCCATTGCTGTTCGCGTAATTATTACCGAAGCTGCTAAAATCCTGATTCCAGTGGTCGGAGATATTGGCAGGATAGCCGGTGTAAGACTGACCTGTGAAATCCGTGCTGCCATCATAGACTGCGCCAACAATCTTCTCAGCCCCCGCAACGGGCTGGGCCTGTGCGATGGCTTCCGCCTCTGATGGTCCGTAGGATTGAAGGAGCATCTGACGGGCAGCCCGCACATCACCTCCTGAGGCCGTAAGAAATACATCCGCTCGCATCCGCGCCATCACATCGGGATTCACGATAATATCGTCCCCGCTCGCGCTACTGCTGGCACCGGCCTTCGATGAGCCAATGCTGGCAATCTTCTCCGCTGCCAAATTCCCAACCGTATTGCCTATAATGCTCGGCAGCGAGCTTATCAAAGTATCGCCGAAGCTGTTGCCGGTGATGAGGGATTCGCCTGCGGCGGCAGCGAGGCCGCCTGCCATGCCGGAGGCGGCGCGGCCCCAGGAGCCGCTCCAGCCCAGTGCGTTGCCCACGCCCGCGCCGATGCCTGCGGTGGCGACGCCTGCCCAGTTGAACCTGCTTTGCAGGCCCGTGGCCATGCCAATGCCTTGACTAAGGACATTTCCCAGCGCGCCGCGCGCTGCGGCACCAATAGGCCCGGTGCCAAATGTGCCACCAAGGCCTCCGCCAACCCCGCCCGCGAGAGCTGAGAGCGCTACGCCCTTCCAACTGAACGTGCGCTGGATCCCGGTCGCCATGCCAAAGCCCTGGCTCACTACGCTGCCTAGCGCGGCTGCTCCGGCACCAATGGCCACGCCACCCAAACCCAGGCTGCCACTAGCCAACGCACTCAATCCCTGCGCGATCGTCGCACCTGCCGCTGCCCCCGCAGTGACCACCGTGACCGCCACCGCAATCGCGACCATCAGCACCTGCCCGAACGTGCCGCACTTAGCCTTCTTGGGCGGTTTGGCGGCGGTTGGCATGGTGTCGCCGATGGCTTCGTTGGGGTCGTAGACCTTGTAGGTATTGGCGTTGTTGTGGCTGTTATGGACCTTGTTGGGGATGACGAGGCTCATGCCCGCGACCAGGGTTTCCGCGCCGATGAGGCCATTGGCATCGGCGATCATGTACCAGAAGCTGGCATCGCCCCAGACGGTCTGGGCGATCGCCTCAAGGGTGTCGCCTGCCTGCACCGTGTAGCGGGTAGAGGTGCTTTGGTAGTTCAGGCCGTTGATCGGATCATAGCTCTGGTCGAAGTCGGCGTGCGCGATGCTGGTGGTTGCGCCATTGCGGAACGGCCCGGTGCCGCCCAGCGAGATGTGCTGATTGATGGAGGCCACATAATCGACATCGCTGGTGCCGTTGTTGGAGAGGTCGCCCACGCGCAGGCCGTTAAAGTAGAAATGCAGTTCGCGCGGATCGCCGGTCGAAAGCCTGTCGACCTCGTCACGCTCGTGATAGATGCCCGCCGCGTCGGTGCGATGGCGGCCTGATCGTCCTGGTCGGTATCGGCCTGTTTCTGCTGCTCGAAGGCGAAAAGCTGCTGATGCGCCGCCTGGGCTGGTTCAAGGAATTGCGGGCCTGACGGGCAGGTCCCCAGGTCAGGCCTATATATCAGGCGTGCAGATGCTGTCCGTTATCGACCGGGATCACCGTTCCGGTAATGCGCTTTGCCGCGTCGCTGACGAGGAAGGCGGCCAGGTTGCCGACATCGCTCACTTCCACAAGTTCGCCCTTCGGCGCCAGTGCTGCGGCCCGTTCGAGCAGGGCATCGAACCGATCAATGCCACTGGCCGCGCGGGTGGCGATCGGTCCGGGCGAGATGGCATGCGCGCGGATGCCGTTGGGGGCCAGTTCGGCCGCAAGATAGCGGGTGGCGCTTTCAAGTGCGGCCTTGACTGGACCCATCAGATTATAATGGTCAACGACTCTTTCGGAGCCATAGAAGGTCACGCAGAGCAGGCAGCCCCCTTCGGTCATCAGCGGTTCGGCCAGCTTCGCCATGCGCAGAAAGCTGTGGCAGGATACGTCCATGGCGAGGGCAAAGCCCTCCGCGCTGCAATCGGTGACCCGTCCGTGCAGGTCGTCCTTTGGCGCGAAGGCGATGGAGTGCAGGAGGAAGTCCAGCCCGCCCCAGCGTTCGCGAACCTGATCGAATAATCGCTCCAGATCGCCCGGCACGCGGACGTCGCACGGCGCGGTCCATTCCATGCCATCACGTTCGGTGACCGGCAGAACCCAGTCCTGCGCCTTTTCATTGAGATAGGTGGCGGCCAGCCGCGCGCCACATTGTGCGAACGCCGCCGCGCAACCCGCCGCGATGCTCTGTTCGTTGGCGATCCCGATGATCAGGCCGCGTTTCCCGCGAAGGTCGACAAGGGGGTTCATGCGGCGTCTCCAAGCAAAAGGTTCATTATGTGCAGGGCGATCATACGCTCTTCGTCGGTGGGGATGACCCGCACCGTTACTTGGCTGCCCGGCGTGCTGATGACGGGCTGATTCGCGCTGTTGGCGCTTTCGTCCAGTTCGATGCCCAGCCATGCAAGCTGTCGGCAAATCCGGCTGCGGATGTCGGCATGATGTTCGCCGA
Source organism: Sphingobium xenophagum (assembly GCF_031457465.1). Taxonomy (GTDB): domain Bacteria; phylum Pseudomonadota; class Alphaproteobacteria; order Sphingomonadales; family Sphingomonadaceae; genus Sphingobium; species Sphingobium xenophagum_A. The sequence continues at coordinate 28,841 of NZ_JAVDWV010000001.1, read as the reverse complement.
TACCGGCGGTGAAGACGATGCCGTCCAGCCCGCCCAGCGATGCGGCCAGCGCCCCGGCTTCCTTGGCGGCGCGCCACGCGAACAGGCTGATCGCCTCTTCGGCGTGCGGGTCGGTGCTGTCCGACAGGGTGCGCATGTCGCTCGACACGCCGGAGACGCCGAGCAGGCCGGACTGGCGGTAGAGCATATCCTCCACCGCCTGCGCGCTCATCCCCATGTGCGTCTGGAGGTGCAGCACGACGCCGGGGTCGATCGCCCCGCAGCGCGTCCCCATCATCAGCCCGTCGAGCGCGGTGAAGCCCATGGTCGTGTCGATACTGCGCCCGTCGCGGATCGCGCAGAGGCTGGCGCCATTGCCGAGATGCGCGGCTATGACCCTGCCCCTGGCCAAGGGCGGATCGATGTGCGTCAGGCGATGGACGATATATTCGTAGGACAGGCCGTGGAAACCATAGCGCCTGATGCCCTGATCATGCAGCGCGCGCGGCAAAGCGAGGCGCGATGCGATCTCCGGCTTGTCATGGTGGAAAGCGGTATCGAAACAGGCGACTTGCGGGATATCGGGCCGGAGGATGGCAATGGCGCGGATCGCCGCCAAATTGTGTGGCTGGTGCAGCGGAGCGAGCGCGCACAGGGCATCAAGCTTGTCGAGCAACGCCCGGTCCACCAGCCGGGGCGCCGCAAACTCCATGCCGCCATGAACGACCCGGTGACCGATGCCGATCACCTCGCGTCCTTCGAGATGCGTGGTCGCCCAGGCGATCAGATAGTCGAGCAGTTCAGCATGGCTGAGCGCCGCGCCGTCCACCCAGTCATGATCGTGGATCACGCCCCCGTCTGCGGTGCGGATGGCGATGCGCGGGGCGATGCCGATCCGCTCGATCTTGCCGCCCGCCGATAGCGTGGGAGAGCGCCCGTCCTCCAGCGTGAACAGCGCGAACTTTATGCTCGACGAGCCGGAATTGATGCTGACGACCGCTTTCATGCAGGCGCGCCCTCCGGTAACCCCGGCGCGGCCTTGGTCGCCGCGACCGCCAGGAGGACCGCCACGGCGCAGGACGCCAGCCGCGTCCGCAGGCTGTCGGCGCGGCTTGTCAGGATGATCGGCACCCGCGCACCCAGCACGACGCCTGCGGCATCCGCACCGCCCAGGAAGGTCAGTTGCTTGGCCAGCATATTACCCGCCTCGATATTGGGCACGACCAATATGTCCGCACGGCCCGCGACGGGCGAGACGATGCCCTTTTCCCGCGCGGCCGCTTCGCTGACGGCATTGTCGAAGGCCAGCGGGCCATCGAGCAGCCCGCCGGTGATCTGGCCCCGGTCGGCCATCTTGCACAGGGCCGCCGCGTCTAGCGTCGATGGCATGGAGGGGGTCACCGTCTCGACCGCCGACAGGATCGCCACCTTGGGTTCGGGCTGGCCCAGCACATGGGCCAAGTCGATCGCGTTGCGGATGATGTCGGCCTTGTCCTCCAGCGTCGGCGCAATGTTGATCGCTGCGTCGGTGATGATCAGGGGATTGGGGTGACCCGGAACATCCATGACATAGGCATGGCTGATCCGCCGTTCGGTGCGCAGCCCGGTCGCGCGGGACACGATCGCGCCTATGAGTTCATCGGTGTGCAGCGATCCCTTCATCAGCAGCCGGGCTTCGCCGGAACGGACCAGTTCGACCGCCTTCGCGGCGGAGTCATGGCTGTGGACGCTCGGCACGATGCGAAGGGCGCTGATGTCCTTCCCCGCCTCCTCGGCGGCCTGACGAATGCGGGCCTCTGGACCGACCAGGATCGGCACGATCAGCCCGGCCTCTGCCGCTTCGACCGCTGCGGCAAGCGCGGCCGCCGAGCAGGGATGCGCCACCGCCGTCGTCACGGGATGGCCCGACGCCGCCTCGATCAGGCGGTTATAGCCATCATGATCGGACAGCCGGATGTCGGGCAGGGCGATGCGCGGACGGCGGATCTTGTCGGTCGGGGCCTTCACCTCCGCCTCGCCGGTGATGACCGTTTCGCCATTCTGGTTCACGCAGCGACAGTCGAGCAGGACGATGCTGCGGTCCGGCTGCGTGGCGGTGACGGTGACGGAGGCAGTGATATGATCGCCGACGCCCACCGGGCGCAGGAACCGCAGCGACTGGCCCAGATAGATGGTGCCTGGCCCCGGCAGCTCGGTGCCCAGCACGGCCGACAACAGGCCCGCCCCCCACATGCCATGGGCGATGATACGGCGGAAAAAGTCCGTCTCGGCAAATTCGCTATCGAGATGGGCCGGGTTCACATCGCCCGACACGAGCGCGAACAACTGAATATCCTTGAGCGACAGCGTGCGGGTGACGCTGGCGGTATCGCCGACCTTGATTTCGGCGAAGGTCCGGTTTTCGATCATCTCGACATCGGTCATGGATTATTTCTCCAGAACATAGAGGCCTGGCGCATCGCCGAGCGTCGGATAGCCCTTGTCAGGCGCGCCCATCGACGGAGGCGGCTGGGGCTCGCCCGAACGCGCGTCCAGCCAGTGCCCCCATTCGGGCCACCATGAGCCTTCCTTGTGGGGCGCGATCGCAAACCATTCATCCGGTGCAAGGGCAGCGCCATCGGCCTCTCGCGTCAGGACATGATAGCGTCGTTTGGCATGGCCCGGTTCGGACACGATACCGGCATTATGCCCGCCGCTGGTCAGGACGAACGTGGTTTCGGCGCCGGTCAGCAAATGGATTTTATGCACCGATCGCCAGGGCGCCACATGATCCCGCTCGGTACCGACCACGAACAAAGGCGCGCGGATCGCGGACAGGGCGATCGTGCGGCCATCGACCGCGAACTTGCCTTCGGCCAGTTCGTCATTGAGGAACAGACGGGTCAGATATTCGCTGTGCATGGCGTGGGGCATGCGCGTGCCATCGGCATTCCAGGCCATGAGGTCGTTCATCCGCGGGCGTTCGCCCATCAGATAGGTCTGGAGTATCTGCGACCAGACGAGATCGTTGGACCGCAATATCTGGAATGCGCCGCCCATTTGCGCGCTGTCGAGATAGCCGCGCGTCGACATCAGATTCTTGAGCATGGCCAGTTGCGATTCGTCGATGAAGAGGCCGAGTTCGCCCGGTTCGCTGAATTCCGTCTGCGCCGCCAGCAGCGTGATGCTGGCCAGCCGCTCATCCCCGTCGCGCGCCATGGCGGCGGCGGCTATGGCGAGCAGCGTGCCGCCCAGACAATAGCCAACGCCATGAATTTTCGCGCTGCCGGTGATGGCACCGACGGCATCCAGCGCGGCCATCGCGCCCAGGCGACGATAGGCGTCGAGGTCGAGATTGCGGTCTTCGCTGTTGGGATTGTGCCAGGAGATCATGAACACGGTATAGCCCTGGCCCGTCAGCCAACGGACCAGCGAATTTTCCGGCGACAGGTCGAGAATATAATATTTCATGATCCAGGCGGGCATGATCAGGATCGGTTCGGGACGGACCTGCTCGGTGGTCGGCGCATATTGGATCAGTTCGATCAAATGGTTGCGCCACACGACCTTGCCTGGGGTCGTGGCCACCGTCTCGCCGACCCGGAACGCCTCGGCACCCACCGGCGGCTCGCCCCGCGCCTGGCGCTGCATGTCCTGCGCCATGTGATTCATGCCATCCATAAGGCATTTGCCGCCCGTTTCCACGATCTTGCGCTGCAGCACCGGATTGGTGGCGAGGAAATTGGTGGGAGCGAACATGTCCAGAATCTGTCGCGCCGCAAAGGCGGTCTGCGCTTCGTGCGCCTTGGAGACGCCTCCAATGCCGGTGGTCGCGGCATGCCACCATTGCTGGTTGAGCAGAAAGGCCTGGGTGAGGAAATTGAAGGGCGGCTTTTGCCAGGCAGGATCGGAAAAGCGCCGGTCCTGAGGCAGCGGCTCAATGGCAGGAGCCGCGTCCGGGTTGCCAGCGCTACGTCCCATATAATCGAACAGGCGGAGATATTTTCGACCCATTTTCGCGGCCAACTGCATCTGCTTGCCAGGCGAGGAGGCAAGGTGCAGCGCCCAGTCGGCGCTCGCCAGGAACATGGTCGCCGGAGAAAGGCCATGCGTCGCCTGCGCGATCATCGCACCGGCCGCCTGGTCGATGGAGTCTGCAATACCATCGAGCGGATCATAGCCTGGCTTACGGCTGTCATATGTCATCAAAATGGTTCCAATTGCGAGCTGTGGCCAAACCCTGTTCAAGCGATATCGCGTTGAACGAAAGCAGTGTTCCGAGTGCAGGATCGACCGATGATCTGCTTGCTTCAAGGAAGCATCGCACCGATCGCGCGTCTGAAGGTCGGGTAGAAGGAAAACATGCGGGAACGCCATCCGTAGATACCGCAGAAATCGGCGAGCATTTGTACGCAACAGGGCCGACGCTGATACCATAACAGGTTGAAGGTCTGCGAACCATGGATATTGGCGAAGGCAGCGTAGTTTGGCGATCTTCACCCGCGCTTCGCGCTTGTCGCCACCTTTCAAAAAAAAGCGCGATTAAAAATCCGGCCGTCACGAACCAGTCATGCGATTGGCATCAACATGTTACATTGGGCGGCCATTGGCAGCGATTATGGCTCGCGCACATGTATCGGTCAGCCCGAAGGCTTCGGACGGTCAGGACATGCGCGTTTTGCTGTTTCTGAAAGGCTTCGGGCCTGGTGGGGTCGAGCGCATAGCGTTGCGGCTGAGCGATGGTTTGTATCGAGCCGGACGCGATCTGACCGTCCTCGTCGCAGAGGCCGCAGGAGCAATAGGCAATCCATCGGCGGTGACATGCCATGTGGCACGGTCCTGGCCTGTCATCGGCAGACGCTGGCCAACCATGCGTCTGGTCTATGCCTTGTGGCGCGAGATAGGTCGTGCGCCACCTGCCATACTTTTTTGTCCAGGAAACGCTTATACGATCGTTGCTGTCATCCTGAAACTTCTGCTGGGCCAGTCCTGTCCGCCGATTGTCGCGAAGGTCAGCAACGACTTGCAGCGCCCCGACCTGCCGCGCGCTCTTCGTCCGCTCTATCGGTTCTGGCTATGGATACAGGGCCGGATGATCGACCATTTCGCCATATTGTCGGTTCCTATGGGAGAGGAAGTCATGGCGCTTATGCGCGTCGGGCCAGACCGCATCCATATCGTACCCAATCCGGTTCTCGACGATGCCGATATCGGGCCGGACCAAGAGCGGCACCGCCCCCGTCGTGCGGGTCGCCACTTCGTTGCGATTGGCCGGCTGGAGCGGCAGAAAAATTATCCGGCGATGCTGCGCGCCTTCGCTATCGGGGCGGGCAAGGATGATCGGTTGACCATTTTCGGCGAGGGTAGCGAACGGGAGGCACTGACCGCACTTGCCGCATCGTTGGATATTGGCGACCGGGTCGATATGCCCGGCCACTGTCCGGAGGTCTGCGCACGTCTGCGCGACCATGATATTCTCCTCCTGTCGTCAGCCTATGAGGGCCTGCCCGGCGCGGTCATCGAAGCGCTGGCGGCTGGATTGTGGGTCATTGCGACCCGTTGCAGCGTCAGCATGCCCGACCTTCTAGAGCATGGCGCATTGGGCCGATTGACGGAATGCGGCGACGAAAGCGGCTTCGCTCTGGCCATCCGGACGGCGGAGCCGGGGCAACAAGATCGCGCGCGCGCGGCGCGCAAGGCGAGCCATTATACGCTGGAAGCTGCGGTCCCCGCCTACACCGCGCTGTTCGATCAGGTCATCGCCCAGCGACAGGCGCGCAGCCAGAGTGCGCGCGCGCCTTCCGCCCTTCGTTCAGCGACAAGTATGAGGCCCGTATGAGCACCGCCGATCTTGCGTCAACGCGCCTGATGGATACATCGTCCCTGATCGACGGTGCGGCCGCACGCGACCTGTATGTTCCAGCGCCGCTGGTCAAATCGGGTCGCAACTGGGTCGCCTGGTTCGGGCCGGTGATTTCGCTGGCGCTGCTGGCCGCCGTGTTCCTGCAACGCGGCAGCGTCGATATTCCTGCGTTACTGGGACTTGTCCCCCGCACCCCGCTATTTTGGGGTCTGTTCCTCCTGACCTATAGTCTGACGCCGCTGTTCGACTGGTTGATATTCCACCGGCTCTGGTCGATCCCGGCGGGAGGGCTGGCTGCGCTGTTCCGCAAGCGGCTCAGCAACGAACTGCTGCTGGGTTATGTCGGAGACGTTTATTTCTACACCTGGGCGCGTCGGCATGTGCGAATGGAAGGCTCCCCTTTCGGCGCGGTGAAGGATTCGGCGATCCTGTCCGGTGTCATGGGCAATGTCGTGACACTCGTGATGCTGGCCCTGACCTTTCCGCTGCTGTCGTCCCTGCCGCTCGCGATCGACGGGCGCACGCTGGGCGTTTCGCTTGGCATATTGGTGCTGACCTCGGTCGTGCCGATGCTGCTGGGTCGCCGCATCTTCGGCCTGCCGCCAGCGGAGCGTCGCATGGTGGCCGGGGTGCATTTCCTGCGGATCGTCGCCAATCTGCTATTCTATGCGCTGCTGTGGCATTTGATGCTCCCAGACGTCGCGATCAGTTGGTGGGTCATGCTCTCGACGGTCCGCCTCGTCCTGTCGCGCCTGCCGCTGGTGCCGAACAAGGATGTGCTGTTTGCCGGGGTGGCCACCTTCCTCGTAGGGCGCGAGGGGGAAATTGCCGAGATTTTGGGACTACTCGCCAGCCTCCTGCTTGCCAACCATTTACTGGTCGGCCTGTTGCTGGGTGCCAGCGGCGTCATCCGGCGGAGGATGGCCCCATGATCGCCTTACCTCTGCTGTCTTCCGCCCTGCTGCTATCGACCGGCTTTATTCCGTCCACCCCTGAGCTGGGCAAGGCGGAAGCGCGGTGCCGTGCCAATGAAAGCGGCCCTGCGCTCCTGATCGACATTGTCGGGCTCAAGGATCGCAAGGGCAATCTGAAGCTTGAAGTCTATCCCGCGAACGATGCCGACTTCCTGCAGGATGACAATATATTGATCGCGCAGGGCAAGGTCTTTCGCCGGGTCGAGGTGCCGGTTCCTGCCAGCGATCCCGCCACGCTGTGCGTCCGGGTGCCCGGCCCCGGCCGCTATGCCGTCAGTGTGCTGCACGACCGGGACGGCAATCGTAAGTTCGGCCTCTCGGTCGATGGCGTCGGTTTTGGCAGCAATCCCAAGCTGGGCCTGGGGAAACCCAAGGCCTTGGCGGCATCTATCGTGGCCGGGTCCGGGCTGACGCGCGAACGCATCATCATGAACTATCGCCGGGGCCTGATGTCCTTTGGCCCTTTGACAGCAAGGCCGTAAACTATGCGCATTGTCGATGTCTGCGCCTTTTATTCCGACCGGGGCGGCGGGGTGAAAACCTATGTCCGGCACAAGATGCTGGCGGGGCCGAAAGAAGGGCATGAGGTCATCATCCTGGCCCCGGCGGCGGAGGCGGGGATCGAGGTCATCAATGACCATGCCCGGATCGAATTTGTCCGCGCGCGCCGCTTTCCGCTCGATGGCCGCTATCATTATTTCCATGACGAGGCGGCCTTGCATGCCCGGCTCGACGCCCTGCGCCCGGATCTGGTCGAGGCATCCACGCCCTGGGCCAGCGCCACGATGGTCGCGAATTGGCGGGGTTCGGCCCCGCGCAGCCTCATCATGCATGCCGACCCGCTGGGCAATTACGCTTATCGCTGGTTTCGCGCGCTGGCCCCGCGTCCGGTGATCGACCGGGGTTTCGACTGGTTCTGGCGGCATTTGCGGCGGATGGATGCCCGGTTCGATCATATCGTCTGTGCGAGCGACGATCTGGCCGCGCGGCTGGTGGCAGGTGGACTGCATCATGTCGTGACCAACCATATGGGGGTGCAGCCGGGCATATTCAGTCCTGCGCTTCGCGATCCCGACCTGCGCCGCCGCATGCTGGCGTCTTGCGGCCTGCCGGAGGACGCGGTGCTGTTGCTCGGCGCGGGCCGTCATGCGCCGGAGAAGCGCTGGCCGATGATCATCGACGCGGCCACCGCGAGCGGCTTTGCCCGCCCCATCGGGCTGGTGATCGCCGGTGACGGACGCGCGCGCGCCAGCGTGCAGCGCGCAGCGGCGGGCAATCCCCATGTCCGCCTGATCGCTCCGATCACGGATCGGGCGACCTTTGCGACGCTGCTCGCCAGCGCGGACGCGCTGGTTCATGGCAGCGAGTCCGAAACATTCTGCATGATCGCCGCTGAGGCGCGCGCCAGCGGCATTCCCATGTTCCTGCCCGACAGCGGTGCTGCGGCAGACCATCTGGTGCCCGGTGCCGGCTATCATTATGCCGCCGCGCAAGGCGCGAGCCTGGTCGAGCAACTCAATCATTTTGTCGCTGATGGGCCAGCCAAGCACCTGTCCGTCGCGCGGGCGGCGGCAGCGGGTACGCGAACGATGGACGCGCATTTTTCAGACTTGTTCGCGCTCTACGCAATACATGGTCGCGCCATGGCAGCGTGACAGTTCGGCGTCATTTGCGTGACGCGCCTGCCGCGAAAGTTTAACCGCACTGCCGCCTGAGCGACATTAGGACGACTCATAGTCCCGCTATCCCCCGACCAAACGGGGGGCCGTCATCATGTACCGACCAATTCGCGCTCTGGTGTTTGCCGGGCTTGTCGCGCTTGCCGCCGCCGGATCGACCCGGAACGGCGATCGCGTCGTCCCGCAATGGGATGGGGCCGAAGCCGTTTCTGCCGACAACCAATTGTCGGTCATGACCTATAATGTCAAAGGTCTGCCCTGGCCGATCGCATCGGATCGCAGCGAAGCGCTAAGCGTGATCGCTGATCGGCTCGCATCCTTGCGTGAGTCGGGCCGACAACCGCATATCATCCTGTTGCAGGAAGCCTTCACGCCCGAAGCCATGCAGATTGCCGCCCGTGCAGGCTATCGCCATGTCGCGAACGGGCCGGACGCAGCGCAGCGTTCCGACGCAGCAGCAGCAGATGGCGCGGACCAGTCGCACATGGCGCAGGCGCGATGGGATCGCGGCGAAGCGGTCGGCAAGCAATTGGGCAGCGGCCTGCAAATCCTGTCCGACTATCCCATAGCGCGGGTCGATCGGCTGGCCTTCCCCGATTTTGCCTGCGCAGGCTTTGATTGTCTGGCCAATAAGGGCGTGCTGATCGCGCATCTGAACGTGCCGGGGTTTGACCGGCCGGTCAGCATCGTCAACACCCATCTCAATGCCCGCAAGGCCGCAGGCGTTTCGGTCGATCGCTCCTATCGCGCCTTTGCGCGGCAGGTCGACCTGATGACTCGGTTCGTCGCCAAAAATGTGTCCGCCGATCAGCCGCTGATCCTGGGCGGTGACATGAACATCGGGCAGGATGCGTATCGGGCCAATGCCTTCTTCACCCGTTTCGCGCGGGCAGGCATGGCTTTCGTCCATCCTGACCGTGATGGCGCGAAACAGGCTCTGACCCATTCCGCCTGGCACGATGAGGCGATGCGACGCGATCTGGCCCTCACCAGAGCGCGGGCAAAGGATTGGCTCTTCGCAAGGGGGAGCGGACAGCGCTCGCTCAAGGTGGTGGCGGGGCAAGTGCCGTTCGGATCCGAACCCGATGGCAAGCCCCTGTCCGATCATTTTGGCTATGTCGTCAATTATAGCCGGAGCCATGAGGTCGACCTGGTGCAAACCGACCGCACGGGCGCTTCGTCATGAAGCGGGCGATGCTGTCGTTCCTGAGCCTGGTCGGCACCTGTCCGGTTGCGCAGGCGCAAGACCTTGCCCTGGAAACAGGCATTCGCTTCTCACTGAAACGGCCGTCCAGCCTGTCCCTGCTTGCCTACGCGCCGCAAGCCTATCGCGTGTCCCCACCACGCATGGAAGCGGCGAACCCGGTCAATGCCGATGATCGCGACCAGGACATCCAGATCCGGTTCCACAAGTCGACACAGCGCTTTCTTCGCACCGGCGCTGCGATGCCGCTCGACCCGCACATGCTGTCTCGTAGCCGGATGACCCGCTATGTGATGGAGGACCGTTGGCTGATCGGCGATCAGGTCACCGCCACCATGGGCTGGCACGGCATCAAGATAAGCAACCGTAACGCCAATGTCACTGTCGGTCCGGGCCGCGATCGTTTGCGCACGCGGGACTGGTTTCTGCCGCACGCAAATCTCGTCCTGCAAACAGGACAGGCGTTGCGCCTGAGCCTCGATTATGCAGAGAAGCTGCGGGCGTACAGCGAAACGGGCATAAGTGGGCCGATGGGACTGGATCATGACACATATCTGCAGTTGCGTCGGACGTTGAAACCGGAAACGCAAAGCCGCGTGCAGATGCAGGCCGACTGGACGCCCGCCCCCGCCCTCAACCTGTCCCTGGCGGTGCACGGCGGCAGGCTTGACGATCAGTTGCGCTTCACCGGGCGCGGCATCTTGCCCGTCAATAGCGGGTCTGCGCGGATCGAAGGCGCGATCCTGGCGGTGCACCATCAGGCAACCCCGCAATGGCAATGGTCGGTGCGCTACAGCGGCGCGCGCGTGCGCGTGTCGGGCGGTGCCATGGCGCACGAACATAGCCTGTCGGTGGGGACGACCTGGCAGAGTGGTCCCTGGCGCGCGGCGCTTGCCCTTGTACGCAACAGCGCGCCAGCATTGCCCGTCCACGACCAGCGGGCCATGCGGATCGAGGCGGGCGTCGATTATGCGCTGGCCGAGATTGGCGGGCGACCGCTGACCATGTCCCTGCATATGAGCGACCCGGATCGCCTGATGAGCGGGGCGTTCGCGCGCGATGATCTGTCCGGTTCCCTGCGCGCCAGCGATCAGGCGCGGGCTGTGATGGCAAGCGCACGACTTGGCTGGTAAGTCCTTTCCTATTCCAGCGCGGATCATCCTCCTTCTGCTGCTATGTGCGGTCATGATGCTGGCCGTGGCGGCGTTCCACCCGATTGATCATGACGAAGGACAATATGTCGGCGCGGTCGCGATGATGCGCATCGGCCTGCCCTATCGCGACTTCGCCTATCTCCAGACGCCGCTGCAACCGCTGCTGCTCGCGCCGCTGGCGTGGATCGTGGAGGGTTGGTTGTTCCCGGCGCTGCGCGCGGTCAATGCGCTGCTTGTTGTCGCGGCGACGGCCTGCATATGGCTGACGGCGCGGCGGGCGGGCGCGTCACCCCGTGCTGCCGCGATCGCGGCTGGCGCCTTATTGTCCAGCCATATGCTGCTGTTTGCCGGCAGCGTGGCCCGCAATGATGCGCTGCCACTGGTGTTGATGACGGCGGGCATGGCCGCAATGATGGCCCTGATCCAGAAAGACCGTACGCGGTGGACGGCGTTGGTGGCAGGCCTGTTGCTGGGGGCGGCCGCTTCGACGAAGATCAGCTATGGCCTGCCTGCCGCTGCGGCCGGTCTGTTCGCGCTGCTGCACTGGCGGATGCTGGGCATGGAGAAGGTGGCCCTGCTGGCGCTGGGCGGCATTTTGGGTGGTTTGCCGACCATAGGTCTGGCGATGCTGGCCCCCGAAGCGGCCTGGTTCGGGATTATAGAATATAGCTTGAAGGCTCCGTTCGAGTGGCGGACGTGGACCGGGCAGACATCCATGCTGGAGGCGCCGCTGAGCCTGGTTCGGCTTGCCCGCTATCTGGCGCAGGGCTGCGGCTTGATCGCGCTGGTTGCCGTTGCTCTGGTCGCGACGCGGCGACGCACCCCGGTCGAACGGCTTTTGGATATGATGATCATGGCCGGCCTGATTGCTGCCTGGCTGCCGCGACCCATTTATGTCCAATATCTGGGGCCTTTGCTCCCCCCGCTCCTGCTGCGCTTCGCACTGTTGACCGACGCGCCCTTCTGGCAGCGGCGTGCAGGTCGTGCCCTGATCGCGGTGGGCCTTGTCGCGGGCATCACCCAAAGCGCGATAGAAGCAGGCCGCAATATGCTGGCGGGCCACAGCCCGGTGCATATGGTCATGCGCGATGCCCACGCGATGGACCGCATTGCGGCGTCGGCCAAGCTGTCAGGGGCCATTGTCACCCTCTCGCCGGAACGGGTCGTCGATGTGCCGCTGCCACTCGATCGCCGTTTCGTTACCGGGCCGTTTCTCATGCGAACACGGCATATTCTATCGCCCGAACAGGCGCGCGCCTTCCATGCGAGCACATCGCAAACCCTGGCAGCCGATCTGGACGAAGCGCCCCCTGCCGCCATACTGACAGGAAGCGAAGGTCGGCCCAAGGCGGCATTTCGCCGCGGGCTGGATGGGTTGCTGATCGCTTGGGCGCGATCGAACGGCTATCGCCCCGTCCCTCTCCCTTCTGGCAGCCACACGCTCTTTCTGGCCCCGCCATCCTCTACCCAAAGAGGTGAAAAGCGATCGTAGATCTTTTTGCCACGCAAGAGTCCTATTGTTGGCCTAGATTTAGCGGTCCTCACTATCGGAAGCCGTCATGCCATTTGTCCTGTTGATCATCGCAAGCCTGTTTTTTGGCCTGGTATCCGCAAGGGCGCAGCCGATGACCGAAAGCCCATCGCCGCCGCCCGCCCCAGTGGTGATGCGCCTCGCGGCCCCGGAAGCGCATCAGGGCGTCGCATCGGACGGCACCTATCTGTACGCGATCGACAATGATCGGATCGGCAAATATCGGATCGCCACCGGCAAACGGGTCGCCCAATGGCAGGGCGACCGACGCCTGTTCCCCCACATGAACAGTTGCACCGTGGCGGGGCATGATCTGGTCTGCGCGGCTTCCAACTATCCGCAGGTGCCCCAGACCAGCGCCGTCGAGATTTTCGACACGCGCACGATGCGTCATATACGCTCGATCAGCCTGGGCTTTGGCCCCGGTTCGCTGACCGCGCTGGACCGGCATGACGGGAAATGGTGGGCCGTCTATGCCAATTATGCGGGCAAAGGGGGCGAACCGAACCGCGACTATCGCTACACGCTGCTGGCCCGGCTGGACGATGCCTTTCGGCAGGAGGCGGCGTGGACTTTTCCTGACGAGGTTCTGGCCCGATTTGCCCCGTTCAGTTGCTCTGGCCTCAGTTGGAGCAATGATGGACGGCTCTATGCGACCGGCCATGATCGGCCGGAAATGTACGAACTGGCACTGCCCCAAGCCGGATCGCGGCTGGAACTGCGCCGCACGATCGGGATCGCGACTCCGGGACAGGCGATCGACTGGGACCCGGTGGAAACGGGTCGTCTCTGGTCAATCGACCGGGCCACGACCGTGATGGTCGCAAGCCTCATATCCGATGGCGAATAGCCTTTATCCGGTCGGAGCCGCGCAGGCTATCGGTCGGGGCTGTTGAGCGAGCCGCGGGCCACGAAACTGTCCGGATCAGCCATGTCCCACCAGCGCGCATAGTCTTCAGGCGCATGACCCGACATCAGCGCACCCGGTTCAATATAGCAGTAGATTTTGTCGGCGCTGCGCACGGAATGCGTTCCCTGGCGAATCCGCAGATGTTCGGGACGGAGTTCGGAGGGGTGGGCCAGACCGGCCGCCGCGACATAGTCAGCCAGGGCGTCGACCGTTTCGCGGTGAAAGGCGGTCACGCGCGGCCCCTTTTGATCGACGACCAACCCCGCCTCGCGCCAGCGATTTTGGGTAGCAACGCCGGTCGGGCAGGCATCGGTATGACATTTGCGCGTTTGCACGCAGCCCAGTGCGAACATGAAGGCCCGCGCGGCATTGCACCAGTCCGCCCCCAGAGCGAGGGTTGCAGCCATGCTGTGGCCGTCGAAGATTTTACCGGCGACACCGATCCGAATATGGTCCCGCAGATTGGCCCCGACGAGCGCGTTCACGACGAATATCAGTGCCTCGCGCAGCGGCGTGCCGACATGATCGGACAATTCGACAGGTGCCGCGCCGGTGCCGCCCTCAGAGCCATCAATGACGATGAAGTCAGGCGCGATCCCCGTATCGAGCATGGCCTTCACGATGGCGAGAAATTCCCAGCGGTGCCCAATACATAGTTTGAACCCTACCGGCTTTCCGCCGGACAGGCGGCGCAGATCGGCGATCCATGTGAGAAGTTCTCGCGGTGTGGAGAAGGCGCTATGGCTTGGCGGGGAATAGACGGACTGCCCCACGGGAACGCCGCGCGCCGCCGCGATCGCCTGATTGACCTTCGAGCCGGGGAGAAGGCCGCCTTGGCCGGGTTTGGCCCCCTGGCTCAATTTGATCTCGATCATCTTGACCTGATCGCGCGCGGCGTGTCGCGCAAAGGCGTCCGCGTCAAAGTCCCCATCCTCTGTGCGACAGCCGAAATAGCCGGTGCCGATTTCCCAGACCAGGTCGCCGCCATGTTTCAGATGATGTGCCGAAATGCCGCCTTCCCCGGTATCATGGAAAAAGCCGCCGGCCTTTGCGCCCAGATTGAGCGCTTCGATGGCACGGCCACTGAGCGATCCGAAGCTGAGCGCGGAGATATTCAGGATCGACGCATCATAGGGTTTGCGACATTCCGGTCCGCCGATCGACACACGAAAACCGCCTTTCACGCATGCGCGCGGGATCACCGAATGGTTGATCCATTCATGCCCCGGCTTTTCCACATCGAGTTGCGTGCCGAAGGCGTTGACGCCCTCCTCACCCTTGGCGCGGCGATAGATCAATGCGCGCTGGCGGTGACTGAACGGGCGACCTTCAATGTCGCTGTCCAAAAGATAGGCCCGCATATAGGGACGCAGCCATTCGAAAAACCACCGGAAATGCGCACTGATCGGATAGGTCCGTCGCAGCGTGTGGCCACGTTGCGCAATGTCCCAGACACCCAGCGCCAGTAGCGCGCCGGACGGACCGAGCAGCCAAAGCGGCACGTCAACGCCTTGAAAATAGAGCCAGGCGAGCACGAGGTTTGTCAGGACGACGACAATCAGGGGAAGAAAGCGCATAAGGCCTGATAGGAACAATGGGGCGGTAGCGACAGCCAATTCCGCCTAGCGGCTGGTTCTCCAGCCAGCCTAGCGGCCGAACTTCCTCTGCGTCTTCCCATAACGTAATTTGCGTGTGCCGGGCTTGCCCTCTGTCGCGCGGCCTCTGGGGGCGGCCACCTGCTGCTCGTGCGGCAGGCCCAGTTCCTCGGCTTCCAGCTTGCGGATTTCGTCGCGGATGCGCCCGGCTTCCTCGAATTCCAGGTCGGCAGCGGCAGCGCGCATCTTCTTTTCCAGATCCTCGATATAGGCGCGCAGATTATGGCCGACGAGGTGGGGACGGTCGTCGAGTCCCGTGTCGATCGTGACCTGATCCTTCGACGCGACATGGGCGATGATGTCGCCGATATTGCGCTTGATCGTCGTCGGCGTGATGCCATGTTCGCGGTTATAGGCCTCCTGCTTTTCGCGCCGCCGCGATGTTTCGCCCAGCGCCCGTTCCATGCTGCCGGTGATGCGATCGGCATAGAGGATCACCCGCCCGTCGACGTTGCGCGCCGCGCGGCCGATCGTCTGGATGAGCGAGGTTTCGGAGCGCAAAAAGCCCTCTTTGTCCGCATCGAGAATAGCGACCAGACCGCATTCGGGGATATCCAGCCCCTCACGCAGCAGGTTGATGCCGATCAGCACGTCATAGACGCCCAGCCGAAGGTCACGGATCAGCTCGATCCGCTCCAGCGTCTCGACATCGCTGTGCATGTAGCGAACCTTGAGGCCCGCCTCGTGCATGAACTCGGTCAGATCCTCGGCCATCCGCTTGGTCAGGGTGGTGACGAGCGTGCGGTATCCCTGCGCCGCGACCTTGCGGCATTCGTTGATGAGGTCGTCGACCTGATCCTCGACCGGCTTGATCTCGACCGGCGGGTCGATGAGGCCGGTGGGCCGGATGACCTGCTCGCTGAACACGCCGCCGGTTTGCTCCATTTCCCAATTGCCGGGCGTGGCGGAAACGCTGACCGTTTGCGGCCGCATCGCGTCCCATTCGTTGAAGCGCAACGGCCGGTTGTCGATGCAACTGGGCAGGCGGAATCCATATTCAGCGAGCGTGATCTTGCGGCGATGATCGCCCCGCGCCATCGCGCCGATCTGCGGCACGGTCTGGTGGCTTTCATCGACGAACAAAAGGGCGTTTTCGGGCAGATATTCGAACAGGGTCGGCGGCGGTTCACCGGGCAGACGGCCGGTCAGGAAGCGCGAATAATTTTCAATGCCCGCGCAGCTTCCGGTCGCCGCGATCATTTCCAGATCGAAATTGGTCCGCTGTTCCAGCCGCTGGGCCTCCAGCAACTTGCCCTCCGCCTCCAATTCCTTGAGCCGCTCTGCCAGTTCGAAGCGGATCGCCTCCATCGCCTGTTTCAGCGTTGGGCCGGGGGTGACATGGTGGCTGTTGGGAAAGACCTTCACATAGTCGAGGCTGGCAACCTTGCGCCCCGACAGCGGATCGAACTCGACAATCTCCTCAATCTCGTCGCCGAAAAAGGATATGCGCCAGGCGGTATCCTCATAATGCGACGGGAAAATCTCCAGATTGTCGCCCTTCACCCGGAAATTGCCGCGCGAAAAACCGGCATCGTTGCGCTTATATTGGAGCGCGACCAGCTTGCGGATGATCTCGCGCTGGTCCTCGATCCCGCCCTTCTTCATCGAGAAGGTCATGGCCGAATAGGTTTCAACCGAGCCGATGCCGTAAATGCAACTGACCGATGCGACGATGATGACATCGTCCCGCTCCAGCAGCGAGCGCGTCGCCGAATGGCGCATCCGGTCGATGCTTTCATTTACCGAGCTTTCCTTCTCGATATAAGTGTCCGATCGCGCGACATAGGCTTCGGGCTGGTAATAATCATAATAGCTGACGAAATATTCGACCGCATTGTCGGGGAAGAAGCTCTTGAACTCGCCATAGAGCTGGGCCGCGAGAATCTTGTTGGGCGCAAGGATCAGGGCCGGGCGCTGCAATGCCTCGATCATCTTGGCCATGGTGAACGTTTTGCCGGACCCCGTAACGCCAAGCAGCACCTGATCCTTCTCGCCCGCCAGCGCGCCCTCTACCAGTTCGGGGATGGCGGTACGCTGATCGCCCGCCGGTTCATAATCGCTAACCAGCGTGAAGCGCCGTCCCCCCTCGCTCTTCTCCGGCCGCGCCGGGCGGTGCGGCACGAAACTGGTGCCGGTATCGGGTTCGTCGAGGGTTGTGCGGATCTGAATGGCCATGGGGGGCAATATGGGGGCTTTGCGGCAGGACGCAATTGACGTCAGGGCTTCAACTCGAATGCGGCGTTGGGCATGGGCGGATAGACCACCGGCTTGTCACCAAAGCGGGCGCGAAGGGCGGTTTGGCGGCGTTCGTCATCGATCACTTCGACATCCACCTCGTCGGGATAACGGTAGTTGATCTCGAACTTTCCATCCTTGATCTCATATTCCAAGATCGACCAGCGCTTGATGCCGCCTTCATCCGATTCGGCATACCAGGCTTTCCAAAGAAGGTCGGAAAGAGCCTCGGTGTCGTCGAGATTTCGA
This sequence comes from Sphingobium xenophagum, assembly GCF_031457465.1. GTDB lineage: Bacteria > Pseudomonadota > Alphaproteobacteria > Sphingomonadales > Sphingomonadaceae > Sphingobium > Sphingobium xenophagum_A. The sequence goes on along the minus strand of NZ_JAVDWV010000001.1, from coordinate 11,429 downwards.
ATTTGATGCCCTTCATCCTTGAAGATATTGGGGCTGATCCATCGATCGCCGACTTCAACGTAGAGGAAAATGCCATCGGGATCGCCGCCGACGATATTGACCAACTCCACGCCGATCTCGTTGTAAAGCGGCCCCAGAATGTCGAACTTATCTTTTGCCATTTTCGGCGCCTTTCGCTTCGTTCGGGAACTTCCTTCTGAATTTTTTGCCATTGATCTCCCAGATGACATTGAGCTGGTAGGGCCGTTGCGAAGTTCCTTCATAGAGGGGTTCGATATCCACGAACACCTTATGCCCGGCACGTAATTCCCTGGCCCAGGAATCTTCCATGACGCGATAGCTGCCGCGGTTGAAGTTGGAATTCTGGGCGAAATGGTTGAAGCTGTCGCGGGGGCCGTTGAAACGAGCAGCGATAAAATGGCCGCCATCGTCGTTGGCAAGACGGTCAGGCTTACCCGCCTGTGCCTGACTATGGCGTGATCGCACAGGGGAAGCGGCCAGCGATAGTCCGCCATAGGTCCGGCGATTGCGCGCGATGACATCGATATGGAAATCATAGCCATTCTTCGTCTCCTTGCGCCAGTTGGTATCGAGTATCTGGCTGTCCAGCGAAGGCGGATTGGACGGGTCGGCGGGCAATTTCCCGCCATGCGTGTCCATATAATGGGCCAGCGCCAGAAACTTGGTTCTGGCGACCTGCCCTGCATCCAGATAGGCCTGATGCGGCAGTTTGCTTCGCTACGCACGTATAGGTTGAACGCCGTTAATCCCTGCTGTTGGCTTGTTTGTTTCACCCGCATAGCCCCGATATGCGACCACCGCCGTAGCGAATTATTAGGAACAAATCAAGAACAGTATTATGAGACGTCGATACCGCCTAAGAATTTGAATTGTCGCTTCGGCCTGATATGCTTTCGAAACAACAGGCTGCCACCGCGCGCCAACAGGGGACATGCGATGACGAAGGCTTTTGGGATTGCCGCCACGGCGTTGCTGATGCTCGCTGGCTGCGGGGACAAGCCGGGCGAGACGACCGGCAATATCGCGGCCACCGATGCGATGAGTCGCGAAGAGGTGAAGGCCGCCATTGATCAGGTCCAGTTGAAGCCTGGCCAATGGGAGGGCCGCTTTACCATCCAGGATATCGACCTGTCCAAAATGCCCGGCGCGCCCGCCGGTATGGAAGATCAGATGAAAAGCATGATGAGCCAGACATCGCTCAAATATTGCGTAACCCCCGAAGAAGCGGCCAATCCCAGTGCGGAGATGTTTGCCGGACAGGACAGCAAGGACTGCGCGTTCAAGGATTTCATCGCCAAGGGTGGCACGGTGAAGGGGCAGGTGTCGTGCAAGGCCGATGGCGGCACGATGAATGCAACGATGGCGGGCACCTATGCCGCCAACAGCTATGCGATGGACATGGATATGCAGATGGCGGGTGGTCCCGACGGCACGGCCATGGCCATGAAGGCCCGGTCAGAGGGTAAGTGGATCGGTACGGATTGCGCCGCGGACTGATGAACACGTATTTCCGCTTGCGCTTTGGGCGGGACGGGTAGAGCCTTGCCCCGATTCCGATGCACAGGAACGGGGGAGAGGATATGGACAGGAGCCTTCTGGCGGCGCTGCCGCTTGTGATCATGCTTGGCCTTGGCGGCTGTAGCAGTGAACCGACACCGGCACCGGCGGTTGAAGACGCGCCGATCGTCATGCAGCCGGGAGAATGGATTCTCACCCGCAAAACCACGGGCTATAACACCCCCAGCGTCACCCCGGAGGAATATCAGGAAGCGCTTCGCCAGGTACGCGACGACAAAATCTGTCTTGCCATTGCGCCGGACGGGGTGCCGGACACCGCCGCGCTCGCGGGCGCGGAAGGCACGGACTGCACCTATAAGGACAAGTTGGCACGCAATGGCCGACTGATTGTCACGCTGGCCTGCAAGGCGGGCCGGGGCACGTCGGACATCATGGCGGAGGGTAATTATACCGCCGATACGATGACACTCGGCACCACCATGACCAAGATGCAGGGAGGGCAGCCGGTTTTGCGCACGACCCACGATCTGACCGGCAAGCGCATTGGCGATTGCCCGGCACCGGGATGACCGCCCCGCACATGCTCGTCGAGCGACGTTGCTTGCGCGCTTGGTCGGGAAACCTGTTGGCTCCTGTATGCAGGCACGATCGCTTTGACGAGGGCGCGGGCAGGTTGGCCATCCCAATCGCCTCCTAGTTCAGCAGTCGGTTCTCCCGCAGCCGTGCGACCGCCAGATCGACAAATGCACGCACCTTGGCGGGAGCATGGCGGCCCTCTGGATGCCTGACATGGATCGGGAGCGGCTCTTCCTCATAGTCGGCCAGTATAATCTGTAGATCGCCAGCGATCGGTGCTGGGCCAAGCTGATAATGGAAAACCCTGGTCTATCCCCATCCCGCTTTGGCGGTGGCAATCGCCGCCTGATTGCTGCGGCATTGCAGAGCCGCATCATCGACCGGCTGGTCCAGAATGCGCCAATGAACGACGCGCATACGGAAAGCTATTATGGCGGTGGCGCAGAAGGATATACCGATTATCCTATATTGCCGAAGGCAGGTTGAGTGGCGGTTGTGTGCCGCCGGCCCGAAGGAGCAGCACATGAAAGCGATGACCATTGGTTCCCCCGCAACCCTGGACAGTCTGGCATTCACCGAACGAAGCGATCCAGGGCTGCCAGGACGGGGCGAAATCCGGGTCGCGTTACGTGGCAGTTCGCTCAATTTTCACGATCTCGGCGTGGTGACGGGTCGGCTTCCGTCGGAAGCGGGACGCATCGCACTGGCCGATGCCGGCGGGATCGTGGAGGCGGTAGGCGACAATGTGATCGAATTTTCGGTTGGCGATCAGGTCGTCTCCTGTTTCTTCCCGGACTGGCAGGATGGCGCACCGACGATCGGCACCTTCGCACGTACGCCGGGCGATGGCATGGATGGATATGCCACCGAATTTGCCGTCGCGCCTGCAACGGCCTTTACCCATGCACCACGCGGATATGACGCAGTCGAGGCAGCGACCATCACCACTGCCGGGCTGACCGCTTGGCGGGCGCTGGTCGGCGACGGCGGCCTCAAGGCAGGCGATATCGTGCTGCTGCTCGGAACGGGCGGCGTCTCCATCTGGGGCTTGCAAATCGCCAGGGCGATGGGCGCGACCGCTATTGTCACCTCCTCCTCTGGCGAAAAACTGGAGCGAGCGCGCACACTTGGCGCCGACCATGTGGTCAATTATCGAGAGGTGAAGGATTGGGGCCGCGCCATCGCCAATTGGACCGGCGGTCGCGGCGTCGATCATATACTCGAACTGGGCGGCGCTGGCACGCTCGCCAATTCCATCGCGGCGGTCCGGGTCGGCGGCCATATTGCGCTGATCGGCACCGTGACCGGCGTTGCCGGGGATGTGCCGACGGCGGCCCTGATGGCCAAACAGGCGCGATTGCAAGGCCTGATCGTGGGATCGCGTCGTCAGCAACAGGCATTCATACGCGCCATCGACGCAACCGGCATCCGCCCCGTGATCGACAGACGCTTCCCGCTAGCCGCACTGCCAGAGGCCTTCCGTTTCCAGCAATCATCGGCGCATTTCGGCAAGATCGGCGTCGAGTGGTAAGGTTAGGCCACCACTTTGCCGCGACCCGTCTTACGCGGACCTCGCCCCCGGCTATGCTGGCGCAACTCTGTCATCAATCTCATTCTGTAGCACCGTTGTGTAGCGGTTGAACGCTCGACACCTCAGCATCAGGAAGACAGTGTTTTATCGCATAATCTTAGGGAAAGAATGGCGGAGAGGCAGGGATTCGAACCCTGGGTACCCTCTCGGGCACGCCGCATTTCGAGTGCGGTGCATTCGACCACTCTGCCACCTCTCCGCAGAAGGTCCGCCGGGCCGATGGCCGCTGCGTTCCTGGTCGAGCGGCGGCCATTAGCGAATGAAATCGCGCTTGCCAAGCGGGGTTTCCGGGTTTTTTCTTGTGTCGGCGTTGAACCACCCTAAATTGGGGACATGAGAAACACGATTCAGATTTTCGGCGCTGGCGTTACGGCCCCGCCGATCGTCCATTCCCGCTTCAGCATCGGCGACGTGGTCCGGCACCGCATGTTCGGCTTTCGCGGCGTCGTGTTCGATATCGACCCGGTTTTCGCCAATAGCGAGGAATGGTATGAGGCCATCCCCGAACATGCCCGGCCCGACAAGCAGCAGCCTTTCTATCACCTGCTCGCCGAAAATGGCGAATCCAGCTATGTCGCCTATGTCAGCCAGCAGAATCTGGTCACCGACGACAGCGACGAGCCGGTCGACCACCCCGCCATCACTGGCATGTTCGGTGCCTATGCGGACGGTAAATATCGCCTGCGCCCGCTCCACCGCCATTAAGGGCGTTGCCGCGCTGCTGCTGGCGCTTGCGCTGCCGGGCATCGCGCAGGGACAGGCGGGAGGCGGGCAGACGCAAAGCGCGCAGGCGCAGGATCGGCCGCTCAATGCCGATCCCGCCTTCCCCTTCGCGCGCGAGATCGAGGCGTTCGCCAAAGCCAATGCCGCCAGCCCGCCGGTGGAGGGCGCGACGCTCTTCCTGGGCAGTTCCAGCATCCGCCTGTGGGACATAGCGGGCAGCTTCACCGACATCCCGACCGTCAATCGCGGCTTTGGCGGGGCCAGCACGCCCGACGTGCTGCGCTATTATCGCCGCCTGCTCCCGCCGACCGCACCCCGCACGATCATCGTCTATGTCGGCGAAAATGATCTGGCGGCCGGCGCCAGCCCCGACAAGGTCGCCGCCGACATCCTGACCCTGCTCAAGCGGCTGCGCAGTGACTATCCCCGCGCGCCCATCGCCTTCCTCTCGCTCAAGCCCAGCCCGATCCGCTGGACGATGTGGCCGAAAATGGCGGCGATCAATCAGGCCGTGGCCGCGCGGGCACCGACCGTGCGGTTCACCTATCTCGACGTCGGCAGCCTGCTGCTGGCGCGCGACGGCCTGCCCGACGCCTCGCTCTTTCGCGCCGATGGCTTGCATATGAAGCCCGAAGGCTATCAGCGCTGGACGCGGCTGGTGGACAATTGGCTTGATCGTGTCGCACCCGCCACCGCTGCGGCGGAAAAGGCCTCCTGACGGCCCCAATTGCACTTTCCGATTGATCCACGGTCAAGCAACATTATTACCAAGCCCAAGCAACAAGCACGAAGCCAAGGGGATATAGGGTGACAACGGACAAGCCACAGGCCAGCGGTATGGCCGAACTGACGCTGCGCGGCGTCATTCTGGGCGCGCTCATCACCCTCATATTCACCGCGGCGAACGTCTATCTCGGCCTCAAGATCGGCCTCACCTTCGCGACGTCCATCCCCGCGGCGGTCATCTCGATGGCGATCCTGCGCCTGTTCGCGACCGGCACGATCCTCGAAAACAACATCGTCCAGACCATCGCCTCGGCGGCGGGGACGCTCTCGGCGATCATCTTCGTGCTGCCGGGCCTGGTGATGATCGGCTGGTGGCAGGGTTTCCCCTATTGGCTGTCGGCCTGCACCATCGCCTTGGGCGGCATCTTGGGCGTCATGTATTCCGTGCCGCTGCGCCGTGCGCTCGTGACCGGCTCCGACCTCCCCTATCCCGAAGGCGTCGCCGCCGCTGAAGTGCTGAAAGTCGGTGCCGGATCGCGCGCGGGCGCGGAAGAGAATAAGCGTGGCCTCTCCGCCATTCTGCTGAGCGCCGTCGCGGCCGCATCCTTCACCATCATCGCCAAGACGCGGCTGATCGCCGAGGAAGCCGCGACCTTCTTCCGCTTCGGCACCGGCGCGACGTCGATGTCGACCAGCTTTTCGATGGCGCTGATCGGCGTCGGGCATCTCGTTGGCCTGTCGGTCGGCGTTGCCATGTTCGTGGGGCTGGTGATCAGTTGGTTCGGCATCGTCCCTTTCCTGACCGCGCCCGTGCCTGCTGGCGCTGATCTCGCCACCATCGTAGGCGACACCTTCCGCACCAAGGCGCGCTTCATCGGCGCGGGCACGATCGGCGTCGCGGCGATCTGGACCCTGCTCAAGATTCTCGGCCCCATCATCGGCGGCATCCGCTCCGCGCTGGTCGCCAATGCGACGCGCAAGGCGGGCAATGCCGGCCTGCTGCAACTGACCGAGCGCGACCTGCCCATCAGCATCGTTTTTGGCACCATCATTGCGTCCATGCTGCCCATCGGCGTCCTGCTCTGGATCTTCGCGCAGGGTGGTCCGATCGCCGCCAATCCAGCCCCCGTCATTGCGCTGACCTTGGCTTATGTGCTGGTCGCGGGCATCGTGATCGCGTCGGTTTGCGGCTATATGGCCGGGCTTATCGGCGCGTCGAACAGCCCGATTTCAGGCGTTGGCATCCTCGCCGTGCTGGGTGCATCGCTGATGCTCGCCGCCATCTACGGATCGGGCGGCGACCCGGATCGTGCCCAAGCGCTCGTCGCCTACGCCCTCTTCACCACCGCGATCGTGTTCGGCATCGCCACCATTTCCAACGACAATCTTCAGGATCTCAAGACCGGCCAGTTGGTCGGCGCGACGCCGTGGAAGCAGCAGCTCGCGCTGATCCTGGGCGTCCTCTTCGGCTCACTCGTCATCCCGCCAGTGCTGGACCTGCTCAACAGCGCCTTCGGCTTTGCAGGGGCACCCGGTGCCGGAGCGAACGCCCTGCCCGCCCCCCAGGCAGCGCTCATCTCCGCGCTGGCGAAGGGCGTATTGGGCGGCGATCTCGACTGGGGCCTGATCGGCATCGGCGCTGGCATCGGCGCGGTCGTGGTGTTGGCCGACGAACTGCTGGGCAAGGCGGGCAAGCTGCGCCTGCCCCCGCTGGCAGTCGGCATGGGCATTTATCTGCCGATGGCGCTGACGCTGCTGATCCCGGTCGGCGCGCTGATCGGCCATCTCTACAACCGCTGGGCGCTGCGCCAGTCCAACCCTGAATTTGCCGAGCGCATGGGCGTATTGATGGCCACCGGCTTCATCGTCGGCGAAAGCCTGTTCGGCGTCGCCTTCGCTGGCATCGTCGCCGCGACCGACAGCGACACGCCGCTCGCGCTGGTCGGCGAAAGCCATTGGGCCGTGCCGCTCGCCATCCTGATCTTCGCGGGCGTCATCGCAGGGCTCTATGCCCGGCTGCGCCATTGGGCGAGCGCGCCGCTGACCTGATCCGTTCAGCCGCGCGACAGCCGGGCGCGGATACAAGTCGGTTCATCGCTGGAGGATAAGAGGATCGGGATGATGGGCAAGACGCGCTGGATGACGGGATCGCTGGTGACCCTTGGCCTGATGCTGGGCAGCGTCAGCGCCGCCGAGGCCCGCCCCCGCTACGATCGCGGTTGGGGCCATCACAATCGCGACCGGGGCAATGGCTTCGGCTTTGGCGATGCGGTGGGCGTCGCCGCGCTGATCGGCGCAGTCGCGATCGTCGCCTCGTCCCTGTCCAAGGACAAGCAGGCCGCCCGTGGCAACGCGCCCTATGCCGACGATGATGCCCCGCCCCCGGCCACCGGCACCGACTATGGATTGGACCGCCAAGGCGCAGCACCCGGCGAGGAGGATTTCTCCGACGTCGTCGGCAACCCCGATGCTATGGCAGACGCCTGCGCCCTCGCCGCCCGCGACGAAGCGCAGACCCGCTTGGGCGGCTATGCCGAGATCCGCGCCATGGACGAGCCCCACCCCACCCAGGGCGGCTATAATATCGACGGCGAAATCGAAACCCGCGCCAGCTACAGCGCCACCACCGGCACCACCCGCCGCTTCACCTGCGCCATGCAGAACGGCCGCGTCGCGGAGGTCTATCTCAGCCGCGACGTGGCCGTGCGATAGGGCCACACACCTTCGCTTTATCCTGTCCTCTCACCCATCGCTAGTCTAGCATTCCGCCGAATCAGGGGGTTGGCGGGTGGTGGCCTTTCTTTTAGCGCCGGAAAATATCGTCTTCCTGTCAGCCATCCTGTTGATGCTGCTGATCGGCGGCGTGCAGGCGCTTGGCCTCGCGGGCGATGTCGATCTCGACCTGGACAGCGATGCTGATCTGCTGGGCTGGCTAGGCTTTGGCCGCCTGCCCCTGCTCGCCTTGATCGCGATCTTCCTCGCGATGGTCGGCATGATCGGGCTGACCGGCCAGCGCGTCGCGCTGGACTTTGTCGGCACGCTGCTGACGCCTTGGATCGCGGTGCCCGGTGCCTTGCTCGCCGCCCTGCCCGCCACCGGCCTTGCCGCGCGACTGCTCGCCCCCCTGCTACCGCGCGACCATACGACAGCGGTCTCGCTCGACATGCTGGTGGGCAGCCCCGCAAAGATCGTCACCGGCCGCGCCAGCACCGGATCGCCCGCGCGGGCGCGGGTGGAGGATCATCACGGCCAGGCCCATTATGTCATGGTCGAACCCGACAATGACGGCCAATCGCTGACGGAGGGCGAAACGATCCTGCTCGTCCGCCGCGACGGCCCGCTTTTTCGCGCCATCAGCCATGGCGATCATTACCTGCCCCGCCTTTAGGAGAATGCCATGAATTTGCCCGCCGTGCAGGACGGATTTTCGATCATGCCCTATGTGCTGATCGCAGGCAGCGGCCTGCTGCTGCTGATCATATTGGGCGTCGTGATCGCCCGGCTCTACAAGCGGGCGTCGAAGGAAATCGGCTTCGTGCGCACCGGCTTCGGCGGTGAAAAGGTAGTGATGAACGGCGGCGCGTTGGTGCTGCCGATCTTTCATGAGACCATGCCGGTCAACATGAACACCGTGCGGCTGGCGGTGGAGCGCAAGAATAGCGACGCGCTCATCACGCTTGATCGCCTGCGCATCGACGTGAAGGCGGAATTCTATGTCCGGGTGCGGCCCGACGCCCAGTCGATCGCCATCGCCGCGCAGACGCTGGGCATGCGCACCATGCATCCAGAAGCGCTCAAGGAACTGGTCGAGGGCAAGTTCGTCGATGCGTTGCGCTCCGTCGCGGCGGGCATGACGATGAACCAGTTGCACGAACAGCGCAGCGATTTCGTGCAAAAGGTGCAGCAGGTCTCCTCGGTCGATCTCGCCATGAACGGGCTAGAACTGGAAAGCGTCTCGCTGACCGGCCTCGACCAGACGTCGATCGAACATTTCAACGCCAACAACGCCTTCGATGCCGAAGGCCTGACCAAGCTGACCGAACAGATCGAATTGCGCAAGAAAGCGCGCAACGACATCGAACAGGATACCCGCGTTCAGATCGAGACCAAGAATCTGGAAGCCGAGCGCCAATCGATGCTGATCGCGCGCGACACCGAATTCGCCCGGCTGGAACAGGAGCGCGAGGTCGAGATGCGCCGCGCCGCGCAGGGGGCCGAAATCGCCCGCGAACAATCGCTGCGTCAGCAGGAAGCCGAACAGGCCAAGATCGAAGCCAAGAAGCTGGTCGACAGCCAGCAGATCGAGGCTGACCGCACCGTCAAGGAAGCGCGCATCGCGCAGGAACAGGCGCTCGAACTGGCCCGACAGGAACAGCAGATCGCGGTCCAGAACAAGAGCCGCGAGGAAAGCCAGGCCAAGGCGGAGGCCGACGCTGCCCGCGCCAAGGCGGTCGCAGCCGAGGAGCAGGTGCAGACATCGCGCCAGACCGAGATCGCCGAGCGTACCAAGCGGATCGAACTGATCGACGCCGCCCGCGAAGCCGAGCGCGCCGCCATCCAGGTGAAGGTCGAGGCCGAAGCCGAGAAGCAGGCCGCATCCGACCGCGCCGCCGCCGTGCGCTTCGCAGCACAGGGTGAGGCCGAGGCGGTGAAACTGCGCGCCGAGGCCGACCGCGTGCGCTTCGAGGTCGAAGCGGCGGGGCAGCAGGCTGTCAACGAAGCGGCCAACCTCCTCTCCTCCGGCCAGGTGTCGCTTCAGACCAAGATGGCCCTGCTCAAGATCCTGCCCGAACTGGTCCGTGAGGCCGCCAAGCCGATGGAAGCGATCGATTCCATCAAGATCGTCCAGGTCGACGGGATCACGGGACAGGGCGGCGAAGGCGGCAGCGTGTCCGCAGGTCAGGGGCAGGATGGCAACCTCGCCAACGCCGCCGTGTCCGCCGCGCTGCGCTACCGCGCCCAGGCACCCGTGATTGACGGGTTGATGAAGGAATTGGGTCTGGACGGCTCCAGCCTGGAAGGTCTTGTGCGCGGCGCAACCGATATGGCATCGCCACCCCCGGACGAGCCGACCACCGATCCGACGGCAGCATGACACGGCAGCGGACGGCCTGACGGATGGCTGGTCATACTCTGCCGCGCTATGCGCTGGCCTTTGGACTGGCCGCGCTTGCGGGGATGGTCGATGCGTTGGGTCTGCTCAAGCTGGGCGGTCTGTTCGTCTCCTTCATGAGCGGCAATTCCACCCGCATGGCGGTGGGCATCGCCGGGGGCACTGCGGTCGCCGGCATGGCCATCGGCCTGATCGGTGCCTTTGTCGGCGGCGTGTTTGGCGGGGCGCTGATCGGCAAACTGGCGGGCCGCTGGCGCAAACAGGCGGTGCTGGCCACAGTGCTGGGCATGTTGATCCTCGCCGCCCTGGCCGTCGGCCGCCGGGGCGACGCCATCACTTTCCTGATGGCCGCCGCGATGGGGGCCGTGAACAATGTGTTCCAGCGCGACGGAGAGGTCAGCATCGGCGTCACCTACATGACTGGCGCGCTGGTCAAGCTCGGCCAATCCTTCGCGCTCGCCCTGACCGGCGGCCCACGCTTTGGCTGGCTGCCCCATCTGCTGCTGTGGCTCAGCCTGGTGCTGGGCGCGGTCATCGGCGCGGCCCTGTTCGCGCAGCTCGACCTGTCCGCCCTGTGGGTAGCATGCGGCTGGTGTGCTGCCTTATGGGGCTTCAGCCTGTATCTCGGCCCCATTGGCAAGGCGTAGGCCGCGCAAGAGCTCAATGTCCGATGTCTCCCGACACACCGGTCAACACACCAAAGGCGCAATTAAAGCTGGGTTGTTTCGGCATGTCCGTCGTAGTCCACGCTGGTGCCGTAGATATCCAATATCTTCTGGTAGAACATCCGCTCCGAAGACCGGATGTCGCGAATGCGGGCAAGCAGTTCCTCAAAATAGTCGGTTCCCGGCTCCTTGAGACGGGCATAGTCCATGACGAAACCCTTTACCAGATACTCCGATAGGCTAGTTGCCGCCCAACGCCGGAACTGCAAGCCGCGCGCCGAGCGAACGCGGAAGCCGATCGCGAGGATCATAGACAGGCTGTAATGCAATGTCCGATAGGCCTTGCCGTCGGCGGCAGTTGTCAAGTATTCCTTGACGACTGCCCCTTCCTCTAGGCCATTTTGACAAAGGATTTTAGCCATAGGCGTGCGGCGGCGAGGTTGAGGAAGCTCTCGAACGAGAGGACGGTCTTGTCGTAGCGGGTGGCGATGCGGCG